>CP131612.1:1200000-2400000 GCA_030686115.1 Psychrobacter cibarius | reverse complement strand
CCTTCTCTTCAATCCAGCCTTTATCGAACAACTGACGCAGTATATTGCTCGATAGCGTGACACCGCGCACGTGCTCTATGTCGCTACGAGTCACTGGCTGCTTGTAAGCAATCACACTAAGCGTCTCAAGTAAGGCTTGGCTCAGGCGTTCTTGGCGCTGCGGGAAGACGCGTTGAATTAATGCACTATAGTTATTCGCGATTTGCAGTCGATAACCGCTGGCAGTTTCGTGCAAGCTTAGTACGCCCATATCCAAGCGCTGTCTTAGTAGCGCCAAAGCCTGTGTTAGCTCTTTAGCCGTTAAAGACAGGTGTTTTCTTAAGACAGTGGCGGTGAGGGGCGCTTCGGACGCATGTAATAGCACTTCGATATGCTTGCTTAAGTCTTCTAGATGCTGTCGCTGCTCATCGGTCAATGACAGTAAAGCGCTAGATAATGAGGGTGGTTTGTCATAATCTTGCTTGGTATTGTCAGTATCTGTCATTAGAAAGCGACTCTTTTTAAATGATAATGTGTATCGATATTTATAGGAATAGACAGGTCGATAATAACTATGCCAACCACTGTAACGTTAAGGGTTTAATATGACTGTCTTCAGCATCATTATTGTCAGTGGTAGGGTGACTTTCTAACTCAGTATTTACGATACCAACCAACTGTCGTTTTATCAGCTCTAGTATGGCGACGAAGCTGACAACCACACCTATTTTACCTTGTGTTTTATCTAGTAGCTCATAAAAAGAGTGCTCACCATCCGTACTGAGCTGTCGGCTAATACTGGCAATACGATCAGCAAGGGGAACAGCGTCGACTTTAATGGTATGCATTTGATAATCGGGCTGCAGTTGCATTTTAAATAAGCTGTCAATCAAAAGGTTTGGCGAATAGCTAGGTAATTCCGCATTCATGACGTCTTGACCGGGCATACTGACCATGGCTAAAAACACATCACGCTCAAGACGCACCAGATTATCTAAGCGTTGACTGGCTACTTTGATTTGCGCATATTCTTCAAGGCGCTCAATCAGTTCTGCTTTTGGATCACGCTCATCGCTCGGAGTTTCAGGTTTGGGCAGCAACAGCTCGGTTTTAATGGCAATCAACGTGGACGCCATCAACAGATAATCGCCTGCCAATTCAAAATGCTCGGTATCTAATTCGCTGATGTAAGCCAAATACTGCTCAGTTATGGGTAGTATCGGCATTTGGGTCAGATCAACATTATTTTTTTTGACCAAATATAATAAAAAGTCTAATGGTCCGGCAAACTGCTCAAGCCAAATGGCAAAGGCTTGCGGCGGCACATAGAGATCTTCTGGTAGATGTTGTACGGATGTCTGGTAAATGCGTAAAGACATATCATTGATAACTGAGCCGTCGTGCGCGCGCTTAATATCTAAAGAATCAGAGGCTTGAGGCACAGTTAAAAGAAGAGCGGCTTTTGGTAAAGCCGCTTGTTCATTTTTTAGCTCAGTCTGCACGCTTAGTATCCATCTTGGTTAACATAATCAAATGATTATTTAAGTTTGGCAAGTGGACGGATACCAATGGCACGACGAGTCTTGTCTAGTTGCTTACGGCTATGACGACGGGCTTTTTCTGCCCCCATTTGTAAGATTTCTTCTAGCTCTTTTGGGTTAGCCATAAGATGCTCATAACGCGCGCGGAAGGGTGCTATTTCCGTATTTATTTTCTCAAACAGGGCTTGCTTGGCATCGCCCCAGCCAATACCAGCAGCAAACTGCGCGCGCATATCGGCAATCTCAGCAGGGGTCGCAAAGGCTTTATAAATCTCAAAAATAGCCGAGTCGTCAGGGTCTTTTGGCTCAGCAGGTAACTGTGAGTTGGTCACAATTTTCATGATGGCCTTATGCATCTGCTTTTCGGCGCTAACTTGTGGATTAGAATCACCAAATAGCGGAATGGTGTTGCCATAGCTCTTACTCATCTTGCGACCATCCAAACCCGTTAGTAATGGGATATCGTCATCTACAACGGCAAATGGTAAGGTAAAGAGCGTTTTATAGCGATGATTAAAGGTACCAGCAATATCACGTGCCATTTCAACATGCTGAATTTGGTCGCGACCGACAGGCACATGTGTGGCATTAAACATCAAGATATCTGCTGCCATGAGTACAGGGTAGCCAAACAATCCCATGTTGATACCTTGATCAGGATCGACGTCTTCTTTTTTCATATTAATATCAACAGCTGCTTTATAAGCATGAGCACGATTCATTAAACCTTTGGCACATGAGCAGTTCAAAATCCAAGCAAGCTCTGGTATTTCCGGCACATCTGATTGACGGTAAAAAGTGACGCGCTCAGGATCAAGTCCACAGGCAAGCCAAGTCGCTGCAATGGCTTTGGTCGATTCGTGAATAATAGCAGGATCATAACAGCCGATAATGCCATGGTAATCTGCTAAAAAAAAGAATGCTTCGTCATCACTGTTTTGGATAGACTGAATGGCTGGACGAATCGCGCCAACGTAATTTCCTAAATGTAAGGTACCCGTCGGTTTGATGCCCGTCAAAATACGCTTGGCTTGCGTTGAGTGATCAGGAGCTTGGTTGTCAGAACTTTGGTTATCAGAAATATGAGTGTTATTCATGGTAAATCCATTATTTGGTTCATCAAGGTTTTATTTATAAAAGTTTTGTTTTTCAATTTATTATAAATTCATTGTTATTTATATGTAGGTAATATAAAAAATATAAGCTGCAAAGTATAGCAAATTTTCTGGCGATCTTTCGTAGCAATACACGCTTACTTATAGATATCAGTACGACCATCAGGACCATTTTTGAAACGACGATGGAACCACATCCACTGAGTGGGATCAATACGAATCAACCCCTCTAGCAACTCATTGACTCGCATCGCATCAGCCAATTCATCGTTACTTGGATAGTTTTGAATTTCTGGGGTAATCGTTAGATGATAGTGCGGGCGTTTGCCTTTGGGTAAACTGTCTGGTGTCTGCCGGTAAGTATGCAGCGCCATTAATGCGGGTGGATGTGCCTTGTCGCCCAATTTTGCCATGCGCCGTGATGCTGTAATAGTCGCTGCTGGCACACCAAAGAATGGTGCCATGACGCCTTGTTTTAGACCATAATCTTGGTCAGGTGAGTACCAAATCACGTGACCGGCTTTCATTGATTCAACAAAACTGCGCATGTCACGACTGGCTATTTGCTTGCTAAGAATACTGGCACGACCATTATAAACAAACCAATCAAGTAGCGCGTTATTCTGCGGTCGATACATCCCATCCATCGGAAAAAATTGCGTACAGAGCATGCCGCCCAGATCAAGCATCGTATAATGAGCGCCCAGTAAAATAACAGGACGACCCTCATTCTGTGCATTGATAACGTGCTGTAATCCTGAAATTGAAACGGTACGAGTAAAAACATTTGGACGATACCAAGCGCATAAGGTTTCAAAAACACCAATGCCCTGATTGACAAAGACTTGTTTTGCCATCAATTCGCGCTCGACGTCTGGTTTTTCTGGAAAAGCCAGTTTCAAATTGATAAGCGTATCACGCCGACGTGAGCCTGCTATTTTATAGATAAGTATGCCCAGCTGACGTCCCAGCCAAAACTGCCATCGTAGCGGCAAATATATGATGGGTAAGATCATTGCTGCCAATAGCCAAATGCCCCAATATTTAGGCAACAAAAACTGCCATTGAAAAGGCTTTTTTTCTATGGGTGCTGTGCGCTTATGATTTTGGGTAATCGTTGGCATGCCAGCAGGTATCGTTGGGGACTTAGCAGGCTGCTGTGTACTTGGCAGTGGCAGGCTGCTTTTGGCAGATGGTTTGCTGGGGTCGTATTGTTCAGGCGCTTTCATAAAATTGTTACTAATAATGAAAAGTTATCATCATGATGGGGTAGTCAGCATTGCTTTGCAAGGTGGTTTACGCACAAAATCACGAGCAAATGCAAAAGTCATCAGCCATAAAAAAACCTTATAAGCTGCGAACAGCTTATAAGGTTTTGCAAATCTACTCTTTTCTTTAATATTATGACTGTCGCTCTGAGATAAAGACAACAGCCGCAAAAAGATAAGAGATAGCTTTGATTAACGTTTCGAGAATTGTGGACGTTTACGTGCTTTACGTAGACCCAATTTCTTACGTTCAACTTGACGTGAGTCACGAGTAACAAAGCCAGCTGCTTTTAGTGCAGGTTTGTTGGCTTCGTTTAGCTCAATCAATGCACGCGTGATGCCGTGACGGATTGCGCCAGCTTGACCACTAATACCGCCACCTTTTACAGTGATGTAAAGGTCATAAGCAGTAGGTGAGTCAAGTAATTCTAGAGGCTGACGAACAACCATACGTGAAGTTTCACGGCTAAAATACTCATCAAGTGGCTTACCGTTAACAACGATGCTACCAGTACCTTTAGCTAAAAAGACACGAGCAGTAGACGTCTTGCGGCGACCAGTTCCGTAATTGCGTTCCATAAGTATATCCTTAGATGTCTAGTTCTTTAGGTTGCTGTGCAGTATGTGGATGTTCAGTACCCGCATATAGCTTCAGCTTCTTGATCATCGCATAGCCAAGAGGGCCCTTTGGAAGCATACCCTTAACTGCTTTGTGTAGAACATCTTCAGGCTTATGTGCAAGCAACTTACTGAAGTTGGTTTCCTTGATACCACCTGGGTAGCCACTGTGACGATAGTATTTTTTATCTTGCGCTTTTTTACCCGTTACCGTGATTTTATCAGCATTGATGACAACAATGAAGTCACCAGTGTCAACGTGCGGCGTAAAAGAAGGCTTGTGCTTGCCACGTAAGCGACTAGCGATTTGAGTGGCTAAGCGACCAAGGGTTTTGCCGTCAGCATCTACGACATACCAGTCATGGGTCACTTCAGCTGGTTTTGCACTAAGTGTTTTCATGATAAAACCTTAAAATTAGAATTCGTTGAGAGTTTAGCTGGGAACGGGGCTCTCAAAAAACAGACTGCACATTATAAGCAGTAGTGCCTACGCTTGCAAGCTGCATTGGGGTTTATTTTCGCCTTATATACATTAAACTGCAGCGTTGGCCAGTTTTTAGCGGTTCTAAACATTTGTAAAATTTGTTAATGGCAGGCATTAACCCGACAATTATGACGATGATAAACGATAAAGTCCAGCAACAACTTGTCCAACCTTGGTCTGTTTGACACATTCAAAGCGGATTATTTGCTGAATAGTACCTGATTGGATATCTGGATTTTTATTAAGCGTCTCTTCCAGTTGCTTCAATTGGCTCTCTAAATCTTTATCCGCTTCTAGATAAATCAGGGTTTCACTATCAATTAATGACTGGGTAATCAATGCCATTAAAATAGGTTGCCACAGATCTTGAGCATACGGTGGATCGATAAATACAATATTAAAAGGGCGCGGAACAATCTGCTCTTGCATCAATACTCTCTCTGCAGTGCCTTGGATAATTTGATGGGTATCAGTGCTCAGATGCAACTGTTCAGCACTTTGACGTAGCATATTACTTTGCGCAGGATTTATTTCGATAAAGGTGGTATGCGCGGCACCACGAGACAGTGCTTCAAAACCTAAGACACCGCTACCGGCACAGCTATCAAGCACATAAGCGCCATGAATATCAGGAAGTAGCCAGCTAAATAGCGTCTCTCGCAAGCGATCTGGGGTCGGACGTAGACCCTCTGCGTCGATAAACCGTACAACACGGCGTTTAAACTGACCTCCAATGATCCGCACGTCGCCCGCAGCTATATTTTTGCTCTTATGATTGTTCCTATGCTCGCGGCTGCTTATAGATTTTTTCATAATATTTATATGTACCGTATCTCGTTTAGCGTATTTTTACTCAGAGGTCGTAGTGGCCGTAGCTGCTTCCGCCTCTGCCTTTTCTTCTAGCGCTTTTTCTTCTTTTTCACGCTGGGCATCACGCATCAATTTTTCAAAAGCTTTTTGGCGTTTGATGACTTTTAGTTGATCAGCCGTTGGTGGCAAGATAGGGTCGTTTTTGCGCTGTAATATCCAGTAGTCAAATAGTGCGCGACCTATCGGTGCAGCGACTTTACTACCGCCACCGCCATTTTCGACCAATACGGCAAGCGCAATCTCAGGATTTTCTACGGGTGCAAAACCATTGAACCAAGCATGATCCCAGTGACGTTTGTCTATGGCAGATTTATCATAACGTTTGCCTTGCGCAATGGACTTGACTTGCGCAGTACCTGTTTTGCCCGCAATACGATAGCGCGGCGTATAAATCCCACGTCCAGTCCCCCTTTTGACTGTATCTTCCATCGCATCATGCATACGTAACCAGTCAGAGGGTTTGCCATTGTAGTCAATTTTACCATCTGGTTTAGTGATTACGTTAACTTGTGCTGCACCATCGCTACTTTTTAGTAGATGCGGAGTAATGTGATAGCCTTTATTCGCTGTCATGGCGGTTGCATTGGCAATCTGTAATGGTGTGGCTAAGAAATAACCCTGCCCGATACTGACTGAGATGGTTTCACCCGGCAACCAGCCTTTACCATAGGTGTCTTTTTTCCATTTCGGTGATGGCATAATTCCTGATTTTTCATTGGGTAAATCAATGCCTGTCGGCTCACCAAATCCAAAGCGTGTCATCCAATCGTGTAGGCGCTGGATGCCCATCTCATAGGCCAATTTATAATAATAGGTATCCACCGACATCATAATTGATTTTTTAAGATCTACTGACCCGTGACCACCGCGCTTCCAGTCACGGAATCGATGTGAGTCTCCCGGTAAGCTAAAATAACCGGGATCATAGATAGTGGTTTCCCAATTACGCAGCCCATAATGAATGCCGCCTAAGCCTTCAAAAGGCTTAATAGTGGAGGCAGGAGGATACATCCCTTGTAGCGCACGATTATAGAGCGGCTGATCCAGATCTTCACGCAGATTGCCATAATCCTTAAAGGAGATGCCTGAGATAAAAGGGTTGGGGTCATAGCTTGGATTACTGACAAACGCCAATACATCGCCATTTTTTGGATCGATTGCCACGATAGCGCCGCGACGACCGTCTAGCTGCTGCTGGGCGACTTGCTGTAAGCCATAATCTAAGCTCAGCGTAATGTCATTACCAGCTACGGGTGGTTTAGTGTCTAATTGACGCAAAATATTGCCAAGAGCATCGGTTTCTACCGACTGATAACCCGGTTGCCCTAGCAATATGTCCTCGTAATAATCTTCGATACCGATTTTACCGATAAGGTCAGTGCCAGCGTAGCGATCTTTGTCAATGCGTTTGGTTTCTTTATCATTGATACGCCCAACATAGCCGATGACGTGTGCAAATAGCTCGTCATAAGGGTATGAACGTGTCAGCTTGCTTTGGATGGTTACACCGCGAAAAAAGGGTTTACGCTCACTAAACTGCGCCAATTGGGCATCGGTTAAGTCAATTTTAATGGTCACAGGATCGTTTTTGCTTTTACTCAGTCGCGCTAAAATATCGGTAATATTTTCATCTGTTAGCTCAAAAATAGGCGCAAGCAAATTTAGCGTACGCTCTGGATTTTCAACTTCATCAGGGCTTAACATGGCCGTAAATACGGGCTGGTTGTCTGCCAATATGATCCCATTGCGATCATAAATATAGCCGCGGCTGGGCGGTGCAGAGATCAGCTTAATACGGTTATTGTCTGCTTGCGTCGTATACTTATCGTGCGCATAGACTTGTAGGTAACCATAACGCACGATCAAGCCACTCAATCCAATGAATATCAGAATTCCAAGGATAATAATACGACTGGTGAAAACACGATTGACCTGTTCAGTATTGGGAGTTAGCGGTTTATTCATAGAAAGTAAGAGCCCAAACGGTCAGTGAGTCAATAAAAGAGAGTAAAAGGGCAGGGTCGTTCACCAAAGTGCGGCGAGCATAAAGGATAATAATAAGAATTTCAATTACATGGACTGAGATGAGTTGAAATAATAATCCCTCAATCTATATACAGCGATGTGCGGTCATACAATCACAAATTATAACAGAACAAATGAGCCGCCGCAGTACACCGCCATTTATTTTGTGGTCGTTATTATCTAAAGCGCCTGTAGATGATATTAATATTGTTACTATGGAAAGTAATAGTAAAACGTGTCATCCCTAGTCACAACTTACCTAGGCTCGACGTGTGCTAATGAATGGCAAGTATGCTAAAATCAGGCGATTTATTTGATAATAATTATCATGGGCAGAGCGGCTTTTTGTTAAGCGTTCTAATTTGCTAATCCTTTTTAATTAGCGACGACAATTAACCTGTCAGGGGCAAGATAAGTCATGGATGCAACTTCATTGTGGCAGACAATAGCTGAACACCCAGAGTTTTTTGCCATGCTGACTATTCCGCCTGTGACTGCATTTGTCACATGGATACACGTGTGGATGGCGCTTAAAATGCTGTTCTATCCGATTAAGTTTCGGGGTATTCGTATTCCAAACTTCCCGTTTTTTGGGTTGCCGGGTATTGGCTGGCAAGGTATCGTCCCACGAAAGGCTGGCAAGATATCAGGCGTTATCGTGGATCAAACGCTGTCAAAGCTTGGCTCGCTTGATGAGTTTTTTCAGGCGATGGAGCCTGAGCAGATGGCGGTATTTATCACGGATACCGTGGACAAAAACCTTGAAGCATTGATTGATGAAATCATGTTGGATCATTCGCCAGCGCTGTGGGGTAATCTGCCTTATGCGTTGAAGCGCCGTGTCTACGCTCAAGCGCATCAAGAGTTGCCCAATATCATGCAGTCTTTGGTGACTGACTTGACCCATAACGTCGAAGACTTGGTTGATATGCGCAAAATGATTGTTAACACGATGGAAAGTGATCGTCGTTTAATGGTCAATATGTTTTTGAAGGTTGGTCAAAAAGAGATCGATTTCATTTGGCATATCAGTGCTTTGATTGGTTTGGTCTTCGGTATTATCCAAATGTTTATATTTTTGGTGGTGCCGCAGCATTGGACAGTGCCGTTTTTTGCCGCGATTTGGGGCTTTCTTACCAATTGGATTGCTATTTGGATGGTGTTTAATCCTGTAGAGCCGCGATTTATTCCTTATGTGAAATTTTTTGCCGTCCAGAGTCGCTTTCCATTTATTAGACCGCAATTACCACATATCGCCCAGTATCGTTTGCAAGGCGGTTTTATGAAACGCCAAGAGGAAGTTTCTGATGTTTTTGCTGAAATTGTCGTAAAAGATTTGGTGACGCTTGAGAACATCATGAATGAGATGATGTATGGTGACCGTGCTGCGCAAACGCGTGAGTTGATGAAGTCGCATTTATATAAAGTGCTGGAGTCGCCAGTGATTAGTACGACACTGCGTCTAGGCTTGGGTCGCCGCGAATATGGACAGCTAAAAAACACCATCATTGATAAGTCGATTGTTGCGACAATGGTGCCATTGCGAGATCCTGAGCTCAATGAAAGCCGTGCCAGTAAAATATTTGGGCTATTTCGTGACCGTATTCGCGCGCTGACGCCAGATGAGTTTCAGAACTTATTACGTCCCGCTTTTCGTGAAGATGAGATGACCTTAATCGTGTTGGGTGGTTTGACAGGGTTTTTAGCAGGCTGGTTGCATCTGGTCTTAGTGTTTTTTCCTGCGATTCAGTGATGACGCATTTTTTATGTCTTTATACACATCGCATACAGAGTGGATACAGAAACGTGACAAGTTGACGCTAATGTACCTTGCTGTAAGCGCCCTCAGCTGCAATGGCTAATGGCGCTTTTATAATAAATAATACTAATGAAGACCAGTAGTATAAATACTCGTAGTAACGATTACTGGATACTTTCGAATATCCTAAAAAACCAATCCCTAAAATAAACAATGACCGTATTAAGGTAAACAAGGTTAGACCGTATGTTAATCACAGAATTGGGTTATTTTGCCTTGCTAGCCGCCTTTATATTGGCGATTTTGCAGGTGGTATTACCAACCGTCGGTATCATGCGTGACCACGTTGCTTGGCAGCGTTTGGCACCAAGTCTGGCGTGGGCACAATTTGCTGCCATGATCACATCATTTGCCGCGCTGATGGCAGGCTTTTATTACAATGACTTCAGCCTCGTCTATGTCACTCAGCATTCTAATACGCTGTTGCCTTGGTACTATAAGCTGTCGGCAACTTGGGGTGGTCATGAGGGTTCATTGCTGCTTTGGATGACCATCATGGCTACTTGGTGTGCGCTGGTTTCTTACTTTAGCCGTGGTTTGCCACTGTCTATGCGTGCGCGAGTGTTGGTAATTTTGGCTGGCGTGCAGATGATGATGCTAGCGATGCTGATTTTTACCTCGTCGCCATTTGATCGTACATTGCCAAACTTACCTGTTGATGGTGCGGATCTAAATCCTGTGCTACAAGATTTTGGTTTGATTATTCATCCACCGATGCTGTATATGGGCTATGTGGGTTTGGTCGTGCCGTTTGCCTTTTGTATGGCGGCATTGTGGGAAGGTCGTTTAGATGCAGTGTGGACACGCTGGTCGCGTCCGTGGGCATTGGCGGCTTGGGGCTTTTTGACCGTTGGTATCGCACTAGGCTCATGGTGGGCCTATTACGAGCTTGGCTGGGGGGGTTGGTGGTTCTGGGATCCAGTAGAGAACGCTTCATTGATGCCATGGCTGGCTGGTACAGCGCTGCTACATTCGCTTGCCGTTACAGAAAAACGTGGTGTTTTTAAAGCATGGACGATTATGCTGGCGATTTTTGCTTTTGCACTCAGTCTATTGGGCACCTTTCTCGTGCGTTCTGGCGTTATTACCTCGGTGCATTCGTTTGCCGCTGACCCAACGCGTGGTCTGGTCATTTTAGTTATTCTCGGTGTGATCATCGGCGGTGGCTTATTGATGTTTGCGGTACGTGGTTGGCGTTTAACGGTCGAAAGTCAGTATCAACTGATCTCACGCGAGTCATTTTTAGTCATTAACAACGTTATTATTTTGATTTCGACTTTGGTCGTACTACTCGGCACACTGTATCCTATCATTGCTGACTCCTTTAATTTAGGTCAGGTGTCTGTCGGCCCTCCTTACTTTAATGCGCTATTTGTACCGCTAACGTGGCTGATATTAGTGGCAATGGGTATGGGCTCGAACATTCGCTGGAAAAAAGACAGCCGTCCGCTATTGGGCGCTGGTATGGTCATTGCCGCCAGTAGTTTAGTGCTTGCGGCAGTTATCACGTATTTTGTGAGCCCGTCTGCGATGCTTAATATTGGCGTTACCTTGGCGGTCAGTTTTTGGGTACTGCTATGGATGGTGGTTGATTTCAAAGACAAAACTAAAAACGCACCCAATTTTGTTAAAGGGTTACGCCAGTTACGTCTGAGCTATTGGGGTCAACAGACCGCTCATATCGGTGTCATTATTGCCGTCATCGGCGTCGCATTTACCAGTACGTTAAGTATTGAACGTGATGTCGCGCTTGGACCAAACGATAGCGTTCATGTCCAAGGCTATGATTTTACCGTTAAAGGCTTTCGTGAAGTCAAAGGCAGTAATTTTGATGCCACCCAAGCTGAGGTTGAAATCAGCAAAGATGGCCGTGCTGTGACCACTCTGTATCCTGAAAAACGTAATTATATCATTAGTATGATGCCAGTCACAGAAGCCGCGATTGATGCTAGCCTCATGCGTGATGTTTACGTGGCACTGGGCGAACCTATCGCCGAAGATAGCAACGAATGGGCAGTACGTATTTATGTGAAACCGCTTATCCGCTGGATATGGCTAGGCGCTCTGATTATGGCGTTTGGTGCAGTATTGAGTATTCTTGATCATCGCTATCGTATTAAGAAGACCAAGACACCTGCACAAATTGCGGCGAATAAAGCAGGCTTTACCACCGTCGCCGATTTGGATGCGTCAGCATTAAAGACAGGGGATAATTAATATGAGCACATCAAAGCAATCCCCTGAGCAAAATGCAAAGCAAGATAAGATAGGTGGCACGAAAACCATGAATAAAAAGCAACTTAAGCTATGGTTTTTGATTCCACTGATCGTTTTCATTGGCTTAATCATCATGCTATATCTGCGTTTGGGTAAGCCGACGGATATCGTTACCAATACGGCACTTGAGCGCCCAGTGCCCGCTTTTGAGCTACCTTTATTATCAGATACCAGTCGTATCATGACCAATGAGAATTTGCCTGATAAGCCCTTTTTGATGAATATCTGGGGCTCTTGGTGCCCAACTTGTATTATTGAGCATCCTTTTCTTATGCAACTAGAGGAGCGCGGTGTCAATCTGGTCGGGGTCAACTATAAAGATGACATTGGCGATGCACTAGGCTACTTAAACCGAGGTGGCGATCCGTTCTCGATGTCTATTCAGGATTTATCTGGTCAGTTTGCTTTGGACTTAGGTTTAACGGGTGCGCCTGAGACTTTCGTAGTCGATGGTAATGGTATTATTCGTCAGCACATAATTGGTGAGATCAATGAAAGCAACTGGCAAAGCCGTATTACGCCTTGCTTGATGGTGCTCAATGAAGCCAATAATAATGACGTCAGTCCAGATCCGACTCAGGTTGCGGAGGCGTGTAAATGATAGCCAATAAAATAACAGCCGTTACGTTAAAAGTCTCGAGCTTATTAATAGCTTGTCTAATAAGTATGGCAAGCTATGCTGCTATTGAGGTCTATGACTTTGATTCTGTGCAGCAAGAAGCCCAATATCGTGGTCTCATCGAAGAGCTGCGTTGCCCAAAATGTCAAAACCAAAATCTTGCAGGATCGGATGCGCCTATTGCTCAAGATTTAAAGCAAAAAACCTATGATTTGATAAAAGATGGTCGTAGTGATGGCGAGATTCGTGCTTATATGCAGGAACGTTATGGCGATTTCATCACTTATAAGCCGCCTGTCCGTCCATCAACGTGGATTTTGTGGTTTTTTCCGCCACTATTACTCATCAGTTTACTCATAGGCTGGTTCTGGCAAAGCAAACGACGTCAGCTTGTCGCTAGTGGTGAAAGCGGGGTAACGGTCAATAGTACGGCTACTGCTCTATCTGCTGCTGAAAAAGCCGAGATTGATCGTCTGTTATCACGTGCTTCGAGCGATGACAAAAACGACCATGATATTACAAGCCTCAAGGACAAAAAATGACCATATTCTCTACTGTGGGCTTATTTATTGCTCTAAGCTTACTCATCGCCCTAATACTCGCTGTTATTACTATCATGCCTTGGCTGCGAGCATCACGCTCGCCAGAAAAGCCTATGGACAATCAGCTGTTGGATATCAACGTTGCTGTGTTCCGTGAGCGTCTAGCAGAACTAAAAACAGATAAAGACAATGGCACTATCGATGACAGCCATTACCAGAACCAAAAACTGGAGCTTGAACGCCAGTTATTGGATGCTCAGCGTGAAGTCACACCGATGGTTGCACCTGGTATCAAAAGCCGATTGATTATTACTGTCTGGGTGCCTGTCCTCGCGGCGATGGCGTATTTGATGGTCGGCGATCGTACGCCTGTGTTCGAGCTTTGGGCAGCTGAAGACAAAGTGGGTCAAGTGGCTGATGAATTGTTAACGGGTAAGATTGATCAGCCGCCTGCTTGGGCGATTGAAGATGGTCAACAGCTGATTAGTGCCATGCAGACCAATGTCTATCGTCACGCTGATGATCCAGATCGCTGGATGCGTTTATCAGAATTATTCTTATCATTAGAAGCGACGGATTCCGCAATTGAAGCCTTGTCGCGTGCTTATCGTTTGTCACCAGACAATGAAGAGATTGCAACCACCTATGCACAGATTAGCTTCTTTGCCAATAAAGGCCAATTAGACGCTAATAGTCGCCGAGTGCTACAAGACGTGTTGGCTAAAAATCCAGAGCATGAGGGCGCGCAAATGCTCATGGCAATGGGTGAGGCACGGAGTAGTAATTTTGATCAAGCACAAGGCTGGATTAAGCGTCTACGTGACAGTATTGCGGCTAAACCTGGTGATCATACCAAAGCATTGGCGAGTCTAGATGAGCTAAGTGCTAATGTCACCGCTCAGCAACAGCAAGCCTCTGAAGGTGTTGAAGTGACTGTTACGATTAATGCTAGCCTGCTGCCGTTAGTTAAAGCCGACGATGTGTTGTTTGTCGCCATACGTGATGTCAATGGTGGACCACCATTTGCTGCCAAACGTTTGCCGATCAGTGTTATCAAGCAAGGTGAAGCCAGCATTAGCCTAAGCGATTTGGATGCCATGATGTCTGAACGTACTTTGAAATCGGCGAGAGCGGATAAAGTTCAGTTGGCTGTCATCGCTCGTATCAGCCATAGTGGTACTGCCAGTGCAGAGTCAGGGGATTTGTCAGGTAATCCAGTGGTGATTAGTGCGGAACAAAATCAGGTCAATGTTGAAATTAATCAACAAATTCCATAGTATTTATATCTGTTGTTGTCAGCACCTCTGACGTAAGCGCTGTTGTCCGATACAGCAGCGCGCAATAGCATTATATGAACAGATAAGTCATGACAACTTATCACTGCAAATAATGAAAATACTTGAGCTTTGCCAAGCCACAAGGTAAGGTAGCTTGGCAAACAACCAATCCCTGAGTTTTATTAGTCCCAAAATCCTATCTATTAAGGAGAATCGTGTAATGATGCGTATTATTTTGCTAGGTCCACCAGGCGCCGGTAAAGGTACCCAAGCCCAGTTTATTTCTAAAGAATATGATATCCCGCAGATCTCAACTGGCGATATGCTGCGTGCAGCGATCAAAGAAGGCAGCGAGCTTGGCAAAAAAGCCAAAGACATCATGAATGCTGGTGGTTTGGTTTCTGATGACCTCATTATTAACCTAGTGAAAGAACGTATCGCTAAGCCTGATTGTGCCAATGGTTGTATTTTGGATGGTTTTCCGCGTACGATTCCACAGGCTCAAGCACTTGCAGATGCTGACGTTGCTATCGATCATGTAATCGAAATTAGCGTGCCGGATGACGAGATTGTCAAGCGCTTATCTGGTCGCCGCCAACATCCTGGTTCAGGTCGCGTTTATCACGTTGATCACAATCCACCTAAGGTCGATGGTATCGATGATGTGACTGGTGAAGCACTAATCCAGCGTGAAGATGATAAAGAATCTACCATTCGTGATCGTCTAGCGACTTATCATGAGCAAACATCAGCGCTTGTTGGCTTTTATCAAGACAAGGCCAAAGAAGGTGCCGATGCCCCTAATTATGATAAGTTTGATGGCACGCAAGGCATCGATGATGTTAAGCAACAAATTTTATCAGCGTTAAAAGGCTAATCATCGATTTTAAATAATTGATGACGCGATTGAAGACCCTGTTTATTAGCAGGGTTTTTTTATGTCTGATGGTTTTAAGTATCTGTCTTACAATACTACTAAACAGAACTCTCATTGCTCAACGATTCTATTGAGTAAGCGCTTAAACAGCATCCACAAAAAAGCCGCTCACTCGTGATGAGTAAACGGCTATTTTATCAAAACATATGACTCATAAAGCTCATATACTTTAATTAATGCTTAGGCGTTACCTTCAGCATCAACTTGTGCTTGTTGCTGGCTTTGCGCGTAAGCTTGGTCAAAGTTGACAGGGGCTAGCAATAACTGCGGGAAGCTACCACGCGTTACGATGTCGCTGATGACTTCACGAGCATACGGGAACAAAACGTTCGGGCAGTATGCCCCTAAGATTTGACCGATTTGGTCTTCTGGGATGTCTTTTAATAAGAAGATACCTGCTTGATGCACTTCAGCGATAAATGCCGCTTCTTCCGCATTTTTTGCTGTAACGCTCACAGTTAAGATGACTTGATAATGATCGTCATCCAGTTTTTCAGCGTTGCTAGACAAATTGATATCAAGCTCTGGGTTCCACTCTTTGGTGAACACACTAGCGCCTGGGACTTCAAGTGACATATCTTTTACGTAGATACGCTCTAGTGCCAATTGTGGTTGTGCTTGTTCTTCAGCCATGATAAATCCTCTAAAAGTTGATCAAGTAGTTGGACAAACTGTCATTTTAATAAAAGTTCATTGTAATATAAATCGAGACAAAATCTGGATGTTTTTATTACTCTCTTTTATCTTTGCCGCTGTCTATCATTGCACAGGCAAAGACAGACAGCAACGAAAAGTAGCAGATTAACCTGCTAATAGCTCGTCAAGTTTGCCTTGTTGGTTCATTTGATTGAGCTCATCAAAACCACCGACAAAGGTCTCACCGACGAAGATTTGCGGCACAGTGCGATAGTTATTGGTTTTTTTCATTAATTCTTGACGCTCTTCGCGGCTCATATCGTGCATGCCAATTTCTTCGTAGTCAACGCCTTTAGTTTTTAAGAGTTGTTTGGCGTTTGAGCAATATGGGCAGATAGGCGTCGTATAAACTTTAACAGCGACAGTCATGGTAAATCCTTATTTATAAGTTTAGAAGGTAAGCGTTTTATTATAAAAAGTATTATAAATAATTATTTGATAAAAATTCTTATAATCCGTTACCAGCAAGTAAATTGAAGATAGATTCGGTGATGCTCGTTATTAAAGTGGGGATGAGCAGAGCAAATTCAAGATGTCTGAGTATAAAAGCGCTGACGGTAGCACAAATGCCACAAACAAAAAAACACCTATCGATAAGGTGTCTTTTTTATTTGTGAATATTCAACGCCCCTCAATCATATATGAATTGATACGGGCTAAATATTTTTAAACAGCAGTATAGCGGACTACTTATGTAGACTTGGTTTGGCTTTGCCTTTATTTTTAGGCTTTGCATCCTTTAACCCAACCAATGGCATGCCCGCTGCTTGCCAACCGCCGATACCACCTTCTAAGCGATAGACACTGTCCTTGCCGATCATCTGAATCGCCGCGCCTGCTTGCACACCCATATCACAAATGATAATTACTGGCTGCTCAATTGCACGGATTTCTTCTAAGCGGTCTTTGAGCTCAGTGAACGGTATGTTACGGCTGCCTTGGATGTAACCAGTCTCAAACTTCTTTTTGGCACGAATATCGATTAGCTGCGCGTTTTGCGAGTTAACCATCATACCTAAGGTATTGGGCGATATTTTTCTGCCACTACGTTTGTTTTCAATCGTAAAAAATAGCACGGCAAGTACGGCTAATATACCAAATAAAAACGGGTGGTTGCCCACAAATTCCAGCGCACGATCCAAACCATACCTCCAAAAAAATAAGTGTTCGGTTAAGCTGAGAAGACAGCCTAACGATACTGAACAAGGCGCTATTATACCGATTAGACCATCCATAGTAAACGGGCGATGGTCAACCAAGCGATTAACGACCCATAAGGCAGCGATTAATAAGGCGGATACTAATAATGCCAATATTAATAGGGCTTAGTATCTGCCTCTTCTCTTAGGGTAACGAGGTTTTCCACACGGCGCTGCAATACCACGCCGTCAGCAACCGCTTGCCATAGTGCGCAGCCTTTGCTGTTGTGAGTATGACGACAATCACGGAACTGACAGTTGCCAGATAACGGTGCAAGCTCTACAAATCCTGAAATGATATCATCGGGTGTAAGATGCCAAATGCCGTACTCGCGGATACCTGGGGTATCGACGATACCGCCTTGGGTCAAGTCAGCTGGATTAAATGGTAATAAGCGACTGGTGGTGGTGGTATGTTGACCAAGTTTTGAGTTATCAGAGATGATATTGACGCTTTGTGCCGATTCAGGTAGTAGGGCATTAATCAAACTGCTTTTACCGACACCAGATTGCCCCGCAAAAATAACCAGTTTTTTATCGATATAACGTTTTAATTCATCCAGCCCTTCTTGCTCATCACTATACGCGACGTTTTCAGGGCAATCGACTGAGGTGAGAACGCTCTCATAACCGAGAGAAGCATATTGTGCCAATAATTCTTTGGTATCGACGCCGTTTTCTTCTGCCAATAAATCGGCTTTATTAAGCACCAACAGTGGCTTTACACCAGCATGATGACAGACGACCAAATAACGATCGATGAGGGTTGGCGCGGCAGCAGGTAGCGGCGCGAAGACAATGGCTAAAATATCGACATTGGCGGCGACAGGTTTAAGTTTATGATAACGATCAGGACGCGAGACCAGAGAGGTACGCGGCTTGACCGATTCAATACGTCCAAAGCCAGTATTAGGGTCAGCACTCCAGCGTACTTGGTCACCAGCGGCTAGCATCGGTAAATTGGTACGCACATGACAACGCCAAATATCGCCTAATGCCAGCTCTTGCCAAAACGGCTCAGGATCATCGGGTGCAATCTCCGGCTGCACAGGTATCACCGTAGGCAAGCTGGTCACTTGTACTTCCAACTGCTTGCCATAATGCGCCATGACCACGCCATCCATCAAACTGTCATCGATGCTGTCTTGACTTGCCAGCTGTTGTTTGTCGATGCGACGAATCTGTTGCTTAGTCAGCTTGCGTTGCCGAATTAATGCCATGGGTTTTAAACCTATTAAAAAAATATTGCTAAGTGTAGCGTGAAAGTTTGATAACATACAGCCTAAAGCGCCTGCTGCAGACAGAGATTTTGTAACGTTTTAAGGGTTATAAATCAGTAGATGCAACGTTTTGCTACTTATGCATGAACATTGATAGGCGATTTATCTAATTAATATTGCTCCAAAGTTGTTCTAAACTTTATTGACCATAGGATATTTTATGAGTACCGGTGACCACCCCAACAAGATTAAAATTAGAAACCAAGGCAAAAAAGGGCTGGTATGGATTGACCTAGAAATGACCGGGCTGGATACCTTGAATGACGAGATTATCGAGATTGCTACCGTTGTCACTGATGAAGATTTAAATGTCCTTGCCGAAGGGCCAGTGTTCGCTATAAAAGTATCGGATCAAACGTTAAATAAAATGGATGATTGGAATACCAAGCAGCATGGTCAGTCAGGACTGGTCGACCGTGTCCGCCGTAGTACCGTGACATTGGCAGAGGCCGAAGCTGAGACGATTAAGTTTCTCAATAAATGGGTCGATAGTGGTAAGTCGCCAATGTGTGGCAATTCTATCTGTCAAGATCGCCGCTTTATGGCGCGTCAAATGCCGGAATTAGAAAAATTCTTCCATTATCGCAATCTGGATGTGTCGTCAATCAAAGAGCTTTGCTTCCGCTGGCGTCCTGATATTCTCAGAAACTTTGAAAAAGGTGGTAGTCACTTAGCGTTAGATGATATTCGTGATTCTATTCGTGAGCTAAAGCATTATCGTCAGCATTTCTTTAAATTAATACCGTAAATTAAGAGTTGAGCGATCAATAGTTTGACACTTAGATTCGCGTCAATCATGCAGTGTCATTTATATAAAAAAAGGTCTGTTGATAATTCAACAGACCTTTTTTATTATTTAGAGGTGCTCAAAAAAAACGAAATTAAATGAGCGATTTAAACTCAATCAATCTAAATTCAGCAGCATTACTATTAAAACTGTCATTTGAATGCTCGTCGCCTGTCACTGCGCCAATCACCGCACTTACTTTTGGCTGGCGGGTGTCTTTATCTAACAATCGCCAGTCGCCGAGTACGTAGCGTTTTTTATCAGTGGTAGCCTGATGAATATCTGGACGATGGGTGTGACCATGTAGTAATGCATCGCTATCAGCCACTGCTTGTAACACCGCTTCATCATTCACATCCATGATATACGCCGCTTTATTGGCGTTGTTCTGCTGGCTCTTTTGCCGCATTTTATCGGCGATAGCCAAGCGTTTTTCTAATGATTTATTGAGCAAATACCACTGTGTTAAACGGTTACGCATTATCTTGCGAAAGAACTGATACTTTTTATCATCGGTACAGAGCGCGTCGCCGTGTTCTAGCCGATAAGTCTGCTGCCCGACAGGTAGGGTGTATGGCTCATAAATAAGCTCAGCACCGAATAAATTGCAAAATGGCTGACCTAACAAAAAATCACGGTTGCCATGCATGACCAAAATCTCGCAGCCAGCTATGCGCAGTTTTTTTAATTTAACGATAAGCGGAGTGAGCCAATGACTTTGTCGTTCCTCGTCGGATAAAGACAAATAAAAATCATCACCGAGCCAAACTTCAAACCAATCACCTAAGATAAATAAGCGCTTGAGCGCAGGCAGAGCAAGGCAATCATCAAGCAGCGCCAAAAAAGCCTGCACTAAGGCAGGCTCTTCAGGCGATAAATGCAAATCGCTAATCAATACTTGCCGCACCTCATGAGGGCGGGTGGTAATTAGGTGGTCAAAACTTTGCATTTATCCTTATCCTCGTAATTTTAAACAGCAACGACTCATAAGCTTTTACAGACTCATCGCTACTGAGTAATAACTATTGAAGAATGATTACTGAGAAACCGTTATTTAATAGCAGTTACTTAGTGATGATAGTCGCTGAGTTGATAACCACTGGCTCTTTTGGCACATCAGCATGCATGCCGAAACGACCAGTAGGTACGCCGCGCATTTTTTCGATGACGTCCATACCGCTTGTTACTTTACCAAATACAGTGTAGCCCCAACCTTGCATGTTTTTGCCAGAATGGTTTAGGAAATCGTTGTCTTTTACGTTAACGAAAAACTGGCTGGTTGCTGAATGCGGATCTTGCGTACGCGCCATCGCAATCGTACCAGCATCGTTTTTTAGACCGTTGTCTGCTTCGTTTTCAACTGGAGCATTGGTCGCTTTTTCATTCATTTCAGCGTCCATTCCGCCGCCTTGAATCATAAAGCCGTCAATAATGCGATGGAAAATCGTACCGTCATAATGACCAGATTTTACATAGTTTAAAAAGTTTTCAACGGTTTTTGGTGCTTTTTCTTCATTGAGTTCGATAACGATCGCACCCATATTGGTGTCTAGTTCTACTACTGGTGGCATGTCTACCATGTGATATTCCTCTTTGATTGCAGCGCCTAAAATGACGCTGTTAAGTGGTGGCTAAAAAGTTGGTGGTTAAAAAGTTATGGCTAGTCTAACGGCTTTTTTATCTCGTGTCATGTATCAGGCTGTTAATGCGTTCGCAAAAGCTGATAGAATAACGCAACTTTAGCTTTTTATTATCATTTTTAATAACTTGTTTTTAATGATTTGGTTTGAATTTTCCATGCTGCGTGATGGCACGTAGCATGAACTGACAATTTGCGTTAGGAGCAATGCCCGATGAGTGAGCACTCAAGCAACAATGCACAAAAAGACGAACAAAAAAACGATTTTATTCGCAATATCATTCGTGACGATGTCAAGGCGCAAAAATACCCACAAATCGTGACGCGTTTTCCGCCAGAGCCAAACGGCTACTTGCACTTGGGGCACGTAAAATCTATCTGCCTAAACTTTGGGGTGGCCAAAGAGTTCGGCGGTGTGTGCAACCTGCGTTTTGATGACACCAATCCTACTGCAGAAAAGCAAGACTTCATCGACAACATCGAGAACGATGTGAAATGGCTTGGATTTGAGTGGGCAGGAGAGGCGCATCATGCGTCAGGTTACTTTGACCAGTTGTATGCATGGGCTGTGCAGTTGATTGAGCAGGGCGATGCCTATGTAGATTTGCAATCGCCTGAGCAAATTAAAGAAAACCGAGGCTCATTCAATGAGGCAGGCACAGCGTCACTACATCGTTCTGCCAGTGTTGAAGAAAACTTGACCCTCTTTAATGACATGAAAGAAGGCAAGTTTGCGGAAGGTAAAGCAGTGTTGCGCGCCAAAATTGATATGGCAAGCCCAAACATGAATATGCGTGACCCCGTTATCTACCGCGTTATGCATCAAGCACATCACCAAACGGGTGATAAATGGTGCATTTATCCCATGTATGATTTTGCCCATCCGCTCTCTGATGCACTCGAAGGCATTACCCATTCATTGTGTACGCTGGAGTTTGAAGATCATCGTCCATTTTATGATTGGGTCATTGACAAAATTGGCTTTGATGTACCACCGCACCAGTATGAATTTAGCCGCTTAAATGTCGATCATACCTTGACCAGCAAGCGTAAGCTTAAACAGTTGGTTGACGAAAATATCGTTAGTGGTTGGGATGATCCGCGTATGCCGACGATTGCTGGCATGCGTCGCCGTGGTTATACAGCAGAGGGTTTACGTGATTTCTGTGAGCGTGTTGGTGTAACCAAAGTAGACAGCGTCGTTGACTTTCGCTTATTAGAATTTAGTATTCGCCAATCATTAGAGACGACCACAGGTCGTGGTATGGCGGTACTTAAGCCATTAAAAGTGACCATTACCAACTTTGCCGAAGCGGTCAGCAGTTGGGAATCGCAAAAAGCGGACAGCGTCAATGCTCGCTTTGATGATGCTTCGCAAACCTTATGGCTGACGCAGCCAAATCATCCTAATGTCGATATGGGCGAGCGTGAGATTCCTTTCACTGAGACTCTCTATATCGATCAAGGCGATTACGAAATTGAGCCGCCAGCAGGTTATAAGCGTCTATCACCAGAAAAGCCAGAAATTCGTCTGCGTAACACCTATGTCTTGGCAGTGACCGAACATGTACTAGATGACGCAGGTAATGTCGTTGAACTAAAAGCGACGATTGATCCGGCGACATTGGGTCAAAATCCTGAAGGTCGTAAGGTTAAAGGCGTGATTCATTGGGTATCGGCTAGCCAAGGCATCCCAGCAACGGTGCGCATGTATGAGCAGTTATTTAGTGTCGAAGACCCAAGTGGCGTCGCTGACGTCCACCAAGCATTGAATCCTAACTCGTTGACTGAACTCAATGCCGTGGTTGAACCTTCATTGGTGAATGCGGACGCTGGCACACGCTTCCAGTTTGAGCGTGAAGGTTACTTTATCTCTGATAGCGAAGACCATAGCACTGACAAACCAGTCTTTAACCAAATCGTCAGCTTGCGTGACAGCTATAAGCCAGCTTAATTTATCACTATTAACGGCATTAGCGCTTATTTGAAAAACTACTGAACAATAGTGGTTTGCAAGCTTACCCATTTCTAGTACGCTAGGGATGGGCTTTTTTGTGCATGATTATAAAGTGATTGATCGTAAGATTTGAGGAAATAATAATGGCAAAATTTTTAAACAGCAGTGGCACGACTTACCATTTAGAAGAATTGATTAAAAATGCGTCTGATAGGTTGATTATCATCAGTCCCTATTTAAAGCTGAATGAACGTATTAAAGAGTTGCTAGAAGATCGTAATCGTCTCAAAATTGATATTAGAATCGTTTATGGTAAAAATGACCTGCACCCAGAAGAAATAAACTGGCTCAAAAACCTGACCTTTATTCGTACCAGCTTTTGCAAAAATTTGCATGCGAAGTGCTACCTCAATGAAAACGAATGCATTATTACCAGTTTGAACCTTTATGAATTTAGCCAAGTCAATAATAATGAAATGGGCGTGCTGATTTATCGTAATGAAGATGCCAAACTATATGCCGATACTTATGAGGAGGCACAGCGCATTATTCGTATCAGCGATGAAGTGCGCATGTCGCTTGAAAAAGTGACGGAATCTGATGGTAGGACTGATAATACTGCTACTGCCAGTCATACAATGCCCAGCAATAATGCTAATACAACGGTCGCACCTACTGCTACAGAAGCGGCAACGCCTAATTACTCTAAATTAACGACGGCGAAACTTGCCAAAGAGCTGGGTTTTAAGACCCAAGAGTTAAATGATAAGTTGCTTGCAGCGGGATATTTACAAGAGCAAGAAGGTGAGCTTACATTAACAGATACTGGGCGTGCAGCAGGTGGCACCAGTAAAAAAGGTAAATTCGGTGATTTTTGTTTGTGGGATTCTGGGATGGTGATTTGATTCATTCGTTAAGTCTATGCTAAATTACTTAGTAATAAACAGAATAACCGCATTACAATCCTTCACAAGACAGTCATAACCAGTTTGCTAAGATAAAATAGAATTTTTGCTGACGTGCTTTGAGTAATTGTGTAATATCTGACAGAGCACGTTGATAATAAGAAGTACGTTGATAATAATAGAGCACGTGAATATCTTTGGATATTAGTGCTCATCACTAACATAGCTAAGGAATTAAGCATGGCACATTTACGTTTAGGCGATACCGCACCGAATTTTGACGCTGCAACCACAGAGGGTAATATCAATTTCCACGAGTGGGCAGGCGATAATTGGGTCGTTTTTTTCTCTCATCCAGCTGATTTCACGCCAGTATGTACTACTGAGCTTGGTCGTGCTGCGGCACTGAATGGCGAATTTCAAAAGCGTGGTGTCAAGCCAATCTGTATCTCTGTTGATGGTATCGATGACCATCATGCGTGGGCAAAAGACATTGGTGAGACGCAAGGTACTGAGTTAAATTTTCCAATCATTGCTGATCCGAATAAAGAAGTCGCTGAGCTATATGACATGATGCATCCAAATGCAGATAGCACGCATACGGTACGCAGTGTCTTCATTATTGATCCAAAGAAAAAAATCCGCTTAACGCTGACTTATCCTGCAAGCTGTGGTCGCAATTTTGACGAGATTATCCGTGTCATTGATGCTCTACAACTGTCTGATGAATATAATATTGCGACGCCAGTTGACTGGAAAGATGGTGATGATGTCATCATTCCACCAAGTGTCAAAAACGAAGATATCGCGGCTAAATACCCTAAAGGTTATACAGAAATTAAGCCTTATTTACGTACCACGCCTGCACCCAATAAATAAGTAGTATGATTGGATGAATGAAATGAAGCCTCATGACGTAACGTTGTGGGGCTTTTTGTTATTTAGTCTCTGATCAAAAAAGCAAGCCTAATAAGGCTTTGCTATGATGAGCAGAGTAGGATATAACTGTTGTATAAAGAATCGCCAGTCTTCATCTATCATCAACAGCGTAATAACCATAATAAAACCAGATAGCGTTGAATCGCTTTTGTTCAATCTTACAAGGAGTTTGCCATGAAAAAACTATACGTCACCCGTACTGCGCCCAATCCACGTAAAGCCCTTATTTTGTTAGCATCAAAAGGCATCGATGTCGATGATATGGATGATGTAGACGTGATTGATATTGATTTTGCTGCCAATGAGCAAATGTCAGACGAGTTCACCAAAATAAATCCAATGCAGACCGTGCCAGTTCTCATACTAGGGGATGGCACGGTACTCAATGATTCACAGGCTGTATGTGAGTATCTCGACCGTGTCTATGGTGAGCGTTCGGTGATGGGTAATGATGTAATACAACGTGCGCAAGTGTGCGCTATGCGCCGCATTGCTGAGTTTGAGGTATTATATAACTTCATGCTGGCTTTTCAACACAGCCATCCGTCCAAAGCCCAACGCGTTGAGCAAGTCCCAGAGTTTGTCGCGCCATCTGTTGCACGGGCTGTTAAAGCCCTCGCTTATTTTGAAAATATTTTAGAAGGTCGTAAGTATTTGGTCGGTGAACAATTAAGCTTTGCTGATATCGTCCTATATCTCGGTTTAGATTTTGGTAAAGTCCTTAACGTAAATCCGAATGAGCAGGGCGAAAATCTTGCGCGTTTTTATCAAATGATGAATGAGCGTTTTAGTATTAAAAATATGGCAAAAGCCAAAATTGCTCATACAAACGAGTAAGACTAGCGCGAAAAATTAAAAATGCGACATCATTGATGGTCTTGAATAATTGATGAAATTTCCAATTATCAGAGACCATTGATTTTTTATGGTGCTTTTAAATATCAAAATAGCAGTTACGATGAATCCATAAAAATAAACACTTTGTTACAACCATAGTAATCAACGGCGCTATAGTGGTGAATTGTGACGCTTTAATTAAGTGGATATCATCAGCCCCTTATTGTTAAATATTTAACCTGATTTTTTAAATACTTTGACTTAAAAAAGGGATAACCACAAGGTATAACTGCTATGACCTCATCTGTTAAAAAACGGCCAATTCGATTCACTTTACTACCAAGTTTGTTGGCACTAAGCGTTTTTTTAAGTGCCTGCCAAGATGCCTCTTTGCCCAATGAAAGTGATGTACAAGAAGGCACTCAGACAAGCGCTGATGCAATAAATGATGATGGCATAGATATGAACGCTGATGCAGTAACGGATGAGACTCAGATGGATAAGATGAGCGCTGAAGAGAAAATGATTGCCAATCTTTCACGTTATCGTTGGACATTGATGTCTGTAATGGACAAAGGCGCACAGCCATTAAACATGCTGACGGATATTAAAGACCAAGTGCGTTTGTCTTTTAATCAATACCAAGGTGAGAATACGTTAAGTTATAGTGTTGGCTGTAATACCATGAGCGCCGGCTACCAATTGCAAGGTCACACTTTGAATATTGAAGAGGGTATGAGTACGAAAATGTCTTGTGGTGAGCTCGATAAGGCTGAAAATAGTTTAAATCAGCTGATGCAAGGTGAAAGCCAGTTAACATTAGTGAAAGCTAACAGTGCCAAAGATGGCGACGCTAAAGACAACAACTCTCAGGATGATAGTCTCAAGAGTGATAAGCCAATATTAACCCAAGTGACCAGTGTCGGAGCAACGTTGATTTGGGAAGGCAGGCTTACCTCACAAGCCAAGTATAATAGTAAAGGTGAGACCGTATTCTGGGCAGTAAGCTCGAAAATGATACCTTGCACCGATAATGGCTCAGAGATGTGTCTACAAGTGAAACCCATTACCTATGATGACCAAGGTATTAAAACGAGCGAAGGCAAGTGGGCAGTCTTTACGGGTGAAATCGATGGCTATCAGCATGATGGCATGCACGATGAAGTATTACGTCTACAGCGTTACCCATTAGACAGTGACAATAGCAATAGTATAGAAGGCGAAGCATATGCTTATGTGTTGGATGCAGTGATTGAAAGTGCCGTCGCAGAGTAGTCGGTTTAAGCCGTTGCATTTTTATAGTAAAGCTATTTTATAGCAAAACGATAGTATAAATAACTTAGATAGTTCGAAAAACACGCGGCATTTGAACGCGTGTTTTTTTATGCTTGTTTTATAAGCGTTCTTAACGCAAGTTCCCTAGATCTTCTTCTGTCAAACGCCAGCGGCCTTTTTTCTTAGATGCACCGCGCCCACGCATGGCGCTGTTTAATATTAATTTATTCATAGAATGGCTTGAATGCGCATGACAGATGGCGCAGGCAAGACCATCGGCGGCATCTTGCTGTGGCACGACATCCAAAGATAGTATGCGGCAGACCATCTCTTGCACTTGCTCTTTTGCCGCTGCGCCATAACCGCAAACAGCTTGCTTAATCTGGCGTGCAGTATATTCTGATACTTCTAAGTCTAGAGCAACCATGGCGGCAATAGCAGCACCTCGCGCTTGCCCAAGTTTCAACGCTGAGTCAGGGTTTTCAGCCATAAACACTTGCTCAATAGCTGTATAAATAGGCTCATCTGCATATTTCAAATGATGCTGTGTGATGCGCGTTAAGCCATTAAAAATCCGCTTTAGACGTTCAGGCATCTCTTTGGTGTCGGTACGTATGGTACCTGCATCGATATAGGTGAGTTTGTCGCCTGTTTGCTGCACGATGCCATAACCGGTCATGCGCGAACCAGGATCAATTCCAATAATAATTGCCATAATATTCCATCTTGCTTACATTTTATTTTCAATCCTATATAAGTTGGATACGGTGTCAGACTCGCTCAGCCTACTACTCGTAGTACCTTTACTCATCTTCCTTGTATCCAAATTATATTGTACCGACTATATGGCTTAAAAATCAGCCTTAAGTTTGATAGTATAGCAATCAATCCCCATATACATCATATGTTAGCCATCTTAATTTGCATGGCGCTCAATTTATTGGTTTTTATTTTATAGGACGACACTTTATGGGTCAGATAGTTGGTATTGCCATTGTTTGGTTTATTATCGAAATGCTACTTTGGTATTTGCTTGCTCAGTTTATGAGTGGTTGGTGGGTATTTATGTGGTTTATTATCGCCGCAGTCATCGGTATCTCCCTCTTGCGTAAAGGGATGGCTGCCCTCAATCCAATGGCACAGCAGATGAAAGCAGGTGGCATGATGAACCCATCAATGCGTCCGCAAGAATCAACCATGATGAAAAGTGTGGCCATGGCAGCGGCTGGTATTTTGCTACTCATTCCAGGTGTGCTGAGCGATTTACTCGCATTATTGGTGATATTGCCACCCGTGCAAAAGAAGCTCAAAGACTTTGCTAATAATTATGTCATGAATAATCAGCAAAAAATGATGGAAATGATGGCCAAGCAAATGGGTGGACAGATGGGCGGCGGACAAAATCCGTTTGGTGGCATGGGCGGTCAAAACCCATTCGGCAGCGCAGGTGGTATGAATAATCAGAACCCATTTGGTCAACAACAAAACCCGTTTGGTGATGGGTTTAAACAGCATACAACGATTGATGGGACAGCAAAAACTATTCCCAAGGATGTGAAAAAAATCACCAAATCTGCTAATGATGAATAGTTAAATTAATAGGCAAGCATAAGAAAAGCCCCTTTCATCAATGATAAAAGGGGCTTTTTAATGGTTACTATTAAGTCTTTATGAAATGGTAGATTATAAGTAAACCTACCGAATATAAATAAGATAATAATTAACCGAATAGAACAACCGAAGTGCCGCTGTAAGATGGTGACCCATGAACCGTGAAGTTCAGGGCGGATGCGTCACTGCCTCTGCAGGTTTCCTGATACACCGCAAGCGGTGCAGGCATACACAATGAAGCAATAGGTACCACATCCTGGTAAAGCATTATCGGCTCAGGGAATAAACATCTACTAGCCAACACTTCAGAATATAATTATATTAACGAATGGTTTGAATGATTGCAAGTATGATTTACAGATTGATACGTAGATTTAGAGAGTGGCATTATTGCTATTAACTTTTAACCGCCTTTTCTACTGATAGATGTGCTTTAAATAAGTATGCTTTAAACGCTTAAGAGTGGGCGTAAAATGACGATTTTTCAGCTATTTTAAGATGTGTGTTAATATAGAGGGCTTTAAACATCCTAATATAGCATTATAGGCGTTCATTCACTTGAGGAGCGGTAATCCATGACCAATACCCAGCAACAATCAGCATTTATCGATGATAATCAGGCTCAGCTCAATAGTAAGCAGGATGGCGATCAAAATAAAAAAGTGCCGCATGTCTTAATGATATTAGATGGTTTTGGGCATCGTGAAGACGATAAGGATAATGCGATTGCTGCCGCCAATATGCCAAATTTGGATAGGATTTATCAGCAATATCCGCATGGATTGATATCTGCTTCTGGAGAAGACGTTGGTTTGCCAGATGGGCAGTTTGGCAATTCAGAAGTTGGGCACATGAACTTAGGCGCGGGTCGCGTTCTGTATCAAGATTCGACTCGTATCTCAAGTGAAGTAGCCAATCGTGAATTTTATAAAAACGAAGCCTTAGTCAATGCGGTAAAAGCCGCGAACGAGTTGGGTGGTAACGTCCATATCATGGGTTTGCTGTCAGACGGCGGGGTCCACTCTCATCAAGATCACATCGAAGCGATGTGCCACTCGGCGTTAGTGCACGGCGCCAAAAATGTTTTTGTTCATTGTTTTTTAGACGGACGCGACACCCCACCTAAATCGGCGGATAAGTATATTAATCGTCTGCGCGATCATATCAATAAGCTTAATGCTCATTATGAAGGCGGCCGCGTACAGATTGCCAGTATCATTGGGCGCTATTATGCAATGGATCGTGACAATCGCTGGGATCGCGTCCAAAAAGCCTATGAGCTTATCACTGAAGGTAAAGCTGATCGTCTGTCTACGCGTGCAGATGGCGCAGTACAAGCTGCTTATAAGGCACGCGAAACCGATGAATTTATCAACCCGACCGTAGTCATTGGCCGTGATGAAGTGCCTTATACCGTTGATGACAATGACGCGCTTATCTTTATGAACTTCCGTGCTGACCGTGCCCGTGAGCTGGCGCAAGCTTTTGTCTTGCCAGATCATGAGTTTTCAGGTTTTGCCCGTAATAAGCAGCCAAAACTTGCGGCATTTGTGATGCTGACCAAATATTCTGACGTGTTAGCAGACAATCCAAAAACTAGCGTTGCTTATTATCCCACGTCATTGACCAATACGCTTGGCGAATATTTGCAAGACAATGGTAAAACTCAGCTGCGTATCGCTGAAACTGAAAAATACGCGCATGTGACGTTTTTCTTTAGCGGTGGTCGTGAAGAAGAGTATGAGGGCGAGACACGTATTCTCGTACCCTCTCCAGATGTGGCGACTTATGATCTGAAACCAGAGATGAGTGCGCCTGAAGTGACTGATAAATTAGTGGCTGCCATTGAATCAGGCAAATATGACGTGTTAATTGTCAACTATGCCAATGGTGATATGGTCGGGCATACAGGGATTTTTGATGCGGCCGTAAAAGCAGTAGAGGCACTAGATGTCTGTGTTGGCCGCATCGAGTCAGCGGTACGCGCTGCTGGCGGTGATATGCTTATCACGGCAGATCATGGCAACTGTGAGCAGATGCAAGATTACGAAAGTGGTCAAGTACATACTCAACATACCACTGAACATGTACCACTCATTTATGTGGGTGAGAAAAACTTACAAGTACGTAGTCGTGGTAAGTTGAGCGATGTCGCACCGACTATTTTGACGCTGATGGATATTGAGCAGCCTGCTGAAATGACGGGCGAAAGCTTACTGGTTCCAGCGTTGTAAGTTAGGCATTTAATACTATTATATTGACAATTTACTAGCGTTGTTAGAAGTAATAGAAAGGGGAGAGATATTTATTGTCTCTCCTTTTTTTGATCTGTTTTTTAAGAGATATTTGGCTGACTTTATATAATTTTAAATGTTTAAGGAGTGAGAAAAATAAGGGCAAGCATGATATTTCGTCTGCTAAACAAACTTGACACCGCTACTCATCATTTGATGAAATCATATGAGTTGTCGTGAATGTTACTTGCAATACTCTCCTAGTCTTAGACTGGCTCTTGGTGCTATCTTATGAGATAAATATTCATCCATATATCTATAAAAATAATTCTATTATTAAACGAGTTCTCTTATGCGTTCTATTTATTTTATGCGCTTACCAGTGACGAAGCGATTGGGCAAACAAGCAATGAAGGTATTCACTGCGCCGACTATTTTTAAACCTGCATTGATGATAGGTCTGATTGGGCTCAGCACTGCCAGTATTTACGCACAAGCAGCGAAGTCACCAGCTAATGCGACCATCAATAATCCCACCGCCAGTCTACAACTGATTAGCTTAAATACCGATGAGATAGTCACAGAAGATGACACTAATAATTTATCAGATGTCGCTGATATGCTTGAGTCGGCCGACCAAGTTGACGATTCGATAGACAGTGTCGCAGATGAGAGTGCCTTGACCGATGATACGAACGAGATCGATGTCAGTATTCCACCTGAGGTTGCGCAAGTATCATTGAATGCCATTTCTCCAGAAACGCTCAAGACGTTTGTTGCGGTAGTGGATTTGGTACGCCGTGAATATGTAGATGCGGTCAACGATGAAGAGCTGTTCAATAATGCGTTGAGTGGTATGTTGACTAAGCTAGATAGTCATGCTGAATTTTTAGATGCTGAGGCTTATGAAAACCTGCGTGCCTTTACCGAAGGTGATGTGGGCGACGTCGGTATCAAAGTCAATTATCAGCCTACAGATGGCTATTGGGTGATTACAGAAGTTATTGATGCATCGCCTGCAGATAAAAAGGGCATTGCGGTTGGCGATTATTTACATCAAGTCGGTGATTTCAAACTTGATGAAGACAAAGAAAGTAACGATATCGAGCAACTTTTGACAGGGATTGCGGGGACGCAAGTAGATGTTGTCACCTCAAAAGCTGGTCGCCGCAAACATACCACGACCTTGCAGCGTAATAACAGCCACCCTCAAACGGTCGAGGCAAGTCTCATTGACGGTGTTGCTGTTATTAAGTTACCTGCCTTTCAAAATAATAGCCGTGAAAAGCTCTTGGAAGGCTTGATAGATCTAGACGCACCTATCACAGGTATCTTGCTAGATATGCGTGATAATCCAGGCGGGGTGCTCACGTCGGCGGTGAGCGTGGCCAGTTTGTTTATGAGCGACACTGATGTGGTACAAGTAAAGGGTCGTCAAAGTGACACGCGTACGCTATCCACTCAAGGTCTGGCGATACTTGAATCATTGCCAGTGGTGGTGTTGCAAAATCGCTATTCTGCGTCAGCGGCAGAGGTGCTGGCCAGTAGCTTACAAGCACAAAAACGTGCCACAATCGTTGGTGAAGTCAGCTATGGTAAAGGGTCGGTACAGTCGGTCATTCCACTGAATGATGAGCAGGCTGTCAAACTAACCGTCGCCAACTACATGACAGCATCAGGCAATAAGATCGATGGAATCGGGGTAGAGCCTGATATGACCTTGTCAGGAAGTGAAAGTACATGGGAGCAGCAAGCGCTCGCTTTACTAAAAACAAAAGCACTTGATTCGGGCATTCGTTTTGTCCGAAAACCTGCCAAAGTTGATCAAGCGGTGGCAGGCAAAAGGGTTCAGTAATGCTCGCTTAAAGACAGGCTATCGCAATATATCAACGTTAAAATATCATTTGTCGTTATTCAAAAATGGCAAATGCTATGGCTCGAATTGATCCTCAGCTATCTCTAGTTTTTTCATGCGATAGCGTAACGAGCGAAAAGTGGTACCTAGTAGTTCAGCTGCTTGCGTTTTATTCCAAGCCGTTTGTTTTAGCGCGGTAATAATCAACTGTTTTTCTTGTTCTTGTAGGTAGTGTTCCAACCCTTGAGAGGGTAACTGACCATCCTTTAATTTGCTTAGAATTGCTTTTTCATCACTTTCTTGCAGAATAGATCGATGGGTGACAGATTCTTCGTGAGTATGACGGGCTGTATGGTTTGGGATTTCTGCAAGATGGCTTTCTGAACGCTGTATCATAGAAGGGTAGTGCTGAGCGTTAGTACGATAAGGGTGCAGGTTGGTCGTCACTTGCTTGACCTGTGGCGCTATTGTCTCATCCATAGATTGAATGACTTTTTCTCTATTTTCTATCGATTGAGCGATCATTTGATGGTTTGTTTGACGCTCAGAATGTTGAGTATTATTGACAACCGCTGGCTCACTCTTCTGATCTTGAAAGACTGTGCGGTGATGGTTTATATCCATATCAGGCAAACCCAAGTGGCTGATGTCAATGTGCGGTGTCTCTGCTAGGGTTACTGCCCGTTCAAGGACGTTACGCAGTTCACGAACATTGCCCGCAAAGTTATGATCTTGCAAACGCTCGCATGCCTCAACAGTGAGTATGGGTGGGTTCTCTAGCTGCCATTCATCAGCAATCAATGCTAAAAAGTGCTTGGCTAATACAGGGATATCATCACGACGTGCATTGAGCGTCGGCAGTTTTAACTCAATCACATTGATACGGTAGTACAAATCTTGTCGAAACGCACCGTCTTGTACCAATTGGTTTAAGTTTTTGTGGGTGGCGGATAAGATACGAATATCTACGGGAACCTCTTTGGTATCACCAATGGCTCTCACCGTTTTTTCTTGAATGGCGCGCAGTAGTTTTACTTGCATGGCTAAAGGCAAATCAGCCACTTCGTCTAAAAATAACGTGCCGCCATTGGCTTGCTGAAACAGCCCTTGTTTGTCAGCGACAGCTCCCGTAAAGCTGCCTTTTTTATGACCAAAGAACTCTGACTCCATTAGCTCTGATGGTATTGCTCCACAGTTTACTGGTACAAAGCTACCATCACGGCGTGGGCTTAAATCATGAATCAATCGGGCAACCACTTCTTTACCAGTACCCGAAGCGCCTGACAAAAATACAGGTGCTTGTGAGCGTGCCAATTTTAAAATAGTATTTTTCAGTGGGTGCATCACCGCAGAATCACCAATGAGTCTACTGTCCAACAGTTTTTGTTCAGGTGAGCATTCGGCTGTGGCTTTTGCTTCATTGTCTTGATGAATAACTTTTAAAGCATTTTCCACCAGTTGACGTAGGCGCGGTAACTCAAGAGGTTTATTCACAAAGTCAAAAGCACCAAGCTTCAATGCTTCAATGGCGAGATCCATACTGCCGTGAGCAGTAATCACGGCAATGGGCGTACTAGAGCTATTACTGATTTCTTTTACCAACTCTAGTCCTGACCCATCAGGCAGCTTTAAATCAGTCAGGCAAAAATCGTAATCATTGTCTTGCCAGTATGATCTTGCTTGCGACAGAGTATATGCTACATCACTTTTAATGCCCATTTTGGTCAAAGTAATTTGCATCAATCGGCACAGATCCACTTCGTCATCAACGACTAGCGCGGTTGTTGTCATACATCATCTCATCGTATTCAATAGCTATAAAATGGTAAAAACCAAGAGGCCTTAATGGCAAAGTATTCTATGTAATGTTAATACTTGGTAACGTTAATATTTATAAAATAGTGGTATCAACACTATGTTCAATTTTATTAATATGACTATAGGCGCCAATAGCAGGTGCTATCAGGCGAAAACAGGTTTTCTCATGTTCAGGAATATAAAGCAAGCGAGTTTGGTTGGCCTCACAAAAAGCTTGTGATAAATACAGTCCTAAGCCTGTCCCTGCTTGGTCTGTCGTAAAAAATGGATTAAATAAATGTTCCAAATCTTTGGTGCTAACCCCGCGACCAGCATCCAAGATATCAATTATAACATCGTTATCCGCACAATAAATCTCGATTTCCACATAGGCATGAGGGTGGGCGTAGCTACTGTAGCGCAAGCCATTGTTAATTAAATTGATTAAGACTTGCTCTAGTTGATGCGTGTCGAATGATATGGTCGGTTGTGTTTTTACATGTAGAAAAACATCGTGTCCTTGAAAGTAATTCTCTAAAAATATTGGCATCCAGTCTGCCAATATAATCGCCTGCTGGTTTGCGGTTTGCTGGCGCGACAGTTTTAGTACATCTTCGATAATGCGATTCACGCGTTTTGTTTGTGAAAATATCATTTGATAAAGCTCATGATTCGCTGCCATATCATCACTTGAAATAGTCGGCGTTATCGTATTATCTGCTGTATCGACCTCTAGATTGGATTCTATAACATCTTCCATTAATAATTGGCTGGCTTGTGATATCGCTGCCAAAGGATTCCTTATTTCATGGGCGATGCTCGCTGTCAATTGCCCTAAAGAAGCCAGCTTCAATTGTTGGGCACTGGCTTGTTCGCGGCGTAAATCCTCTAACATTATCAGTTTACTGTCATCTTTTAATGGAATGATTTGTACGCGCAGTTTACCGAATATGGAAGCGTTTGCGACTGCAGGCAAATCATAAATAAAGGTGCGTGATTGGCCTGCCGCTACTGACAAACAGGCTTTAAATAGCTGCGTATGTTGTTGGCCAAGCTGCTGCTGGAAGTTAGATAAGAGTGCACTGCGAGTATTGTTCCTAGTATCTTTTGTATCAATAGAGGTGTTATGCAATGATGCGGAAGGGGTGGGCGAAAGGCTAAGTAATTGGTGAGCGGCAAGGTTTGCTAAAACGATATGCTGTTTATCGATGACGATGACACCATTAACCATTTGCGTGATGACTTCTTGGTTGATGACGTTTAATCGTTCAACTTCTTTAGCGTGACTCGCTGCTACTTTTTCAAGTTGTACCAAACGCTGTGAGATGGACCAGCTCAAACCACCAACCGCCAAAAAGCTGGCTGACATGAGCAATGCGTCCCCTAAATTTGTTAAGCTCATGCTATTGGCAATGGCATAAAAGAATTGCTGATAAATGACAAAAATAATAGCGAGTAAGGTAATAATTAAGGCTTGTGAGCCGTGTAGCAACATAAAACTCGCTGCGACGACCACCATATATAGCATGGTCAACTGTAAATCAGGCGCACCCGCTGTATATAGTAATAAGCTTAATATAATGACGTCTAATACTAAACCAAAGGCTAGCTGTCGCCGCATTTGCTGATTAACGACATAAAACAAGCCAAGTAAAATAAGGCTAAGCAGGAAATAAAAGCTGAGCGTTGTTTGTTGTAAAAAGCTTGGTAGAGAGAGGCTGTTGTCAGAGTGAGCGGTGATATACACCATCAGTAGAGAAAACAGACTAACAGCAAAGCGGTAACTGCTATAAATAAGCCCCAACCTGCGCAATTGAGGTAGAGATAGCGTGTCATCACGATGCAAATAGTGAGTAACAGCAGAGACGATATTAGTAGCAGGCTTCATAGATTGACCGCAATAAGGGAACAGTTGCTAGGGCGTGTCCTCATTTTAAAATAGATATAAAATTTAGCCATTTTCAGCCCATGTAGATGTCCATCAATTGAATTGAGGACACGCCCTAATGAGTTATGGCTGAATTAGACCATGACGAATGGCCAGATGTGTTAACTTCACATCGCTATCAACCCCAACTTTCTCATAAATACGATAACGGTAAGTGTTGATGGTTTTGACACTCACAAATAGCTGATCAGCGATTTGCTGCGGGCTTTGACAGTTAACGACCATCATTGCCACCTGTTTTTCGCGATCACTCAGTAAGTCAAAAGGCGAGTTGGCATTATCTGACAGCAAAACATCAGCCAGTTGCTCAGCGACATCTTGGCTAAAATAACGACCACCTTGATAGATTTTTTTGACAGCGCGAATCATCTCATCGAGCGGCGTGCCCTTCGTAATATAGCCATTTACTCCCGCTTTGATAAGCATAGAAGGGTAAGGCTGCGCTGACATACTGCTGACGGCCAATATTTTGATACCCATATCCAGCTGAATTAAGCGTTTGGTTGCTTCAAGCCCACCAATATTAGGCATATTGACATCAAGCAAAACCACATCAGGGCGTAATTGTTTGGCCAATTTGATGGCCATGTCACCGCTGTCCGCTTCGCCGATTACTTCGATATCGATACTATCTGACAACATGCGGCTAATACCCATTCTCACCAAATCATGATCATCTACTACCAGTACTTTAATCATAACGATACTCTTTGTTGTTTGTCAGAATGAAGGCTTTTATTGACGCTAAATGACAAAAAATAAAATCATTAGAGTCGTTTTTTTAGTTTTTGAAAAAATAAAATATTGCTAATCTTTTAGATCGATACCATTGTTTAATATAACAAAAAACGAATAATTACAGTGTTCAAAGTTAAGATATATTGCTGAAATGTGAGTCAATGTTTCTGTAATATAAAGTGGTTGTAGTAAAATTTGAATTACACCAAAATAAATTATTAAATCAGCTTGATACATTAAACTTAAATGCAAACCATGATACACTAAAAATACAAAAACTCTATACGAGTACTTATAAACCCATTCATAAACGCTACGTACGTTGTTGCTATTGGTTAGTATGTAACTGATTCTCTACTTAACAGCATCGTGACAGCAGGAGGCATAATGAAGCAACTACCATTAACCAAACAGCAATTAATCGCTGCTATGATTTCATTGAGTTTGGGCAGTGTTGCACAAGCGGCACTTACTATTAATGGTAGCGCCGACACTAGCTCTAGTGCTCGCATGAGTTGGGGCGGTGCCGATAGTTTGTCTGAAGCACGCAATATTATGTATAAATCCAAAGGCTCAGCTATCAAGAAAGTTGATAGTGGCAATGGTACGACCAGTATCACTAACGCCAATAGCTTCGGTAGTAGTAATAACAGTTACAATAGCAGTAATAGCTACAATACAACGTATCGTGGCTCATTTGGTAGCAGTAACATGATACCGATCAGCACTGATTCGCGTAGTGTTGCGGTCATCGATGCTGAAACGGGCGAATCTATTTATGAAAAAGATGCTGACATTGCACGTCCAATGGCCAGTATCTCTAAAGTGATGACGGCCATGGTCGTATTGGATGCTGGTCTCGATATGCGTGAAGAGCTCACACTCGATCCAGAAGATTTCGTCGGTCCTAAGCGTGCCAGCTCTAACCTCAAATCAGGCGATCGTTTGAATCGTGCTGAGATGTTGCTTATGGCATTGATGAAATCAGAAAATCCAGCAGCAAAGAGTTTAGCGCGTAATTATCCAGGTGGCTATACTGCCTTTATACGTGCCATGAATCGCAAAGCTCAAGATCTGGGTATGACCACGGCTTTCTTTGGTGATCCAACGGGTCTTGATAAGCGCAACGTCGCTTCATCAAATGACTTGGTTAAAATGGTTCGTGCGGCGGGTAACTATGACGTAATTCGTCGTTTCTCGACCACTAAGAGCTATGACTTTTATGTTTCTAACTACTCAAGTGGTAACCGTACTTATAAAGCCAATAATACCAGTAGCTTGGTTCGTGCCGGTGATTATCCAATTGGTATCTCAAAAACAGGTTTCATCAATGAAGCTGGTCGTTGTGTGGTAATGGAAACACGTGTGAATAACCGCCCAGCAATTATCGTCATCTTAGGAGCGAACAGCTCAGCCACACGTTGGGGTGATGCCAAAAATATTCTAAACAGTCTAGCGACACGCCGCACGGTATAACTTTACTGTTTTAGCATTTATAAAAAGGCTGTTATTCGATATAACAGCCTTTTTATTGTGTTGAATTTAAGGTGTGTCTTTAATTTAATCAATGGACTTTTACATGGGCTAAAAATTTATCTTATTTTTATCTCCATTTTTAAAATGAGGACACACTCTAGGAAAAATAACATGACTCAAATATCGACTGTTATATCAGCGCCAAAGCTATATTTACTGACCAATGACGATGAGTTTGCGCTGCTGTATCGCAAATTAGAAGCAGCACTAGCAACAGGATTCATTGCGCTGTTACAAATTCGTCGCAAGCAGATATTGGCGCTACCTGATGGTGAGTCTCGTCTATACGAAGAGGCTAGACAAATAGTTGAGTTGGCGAAAGCGTACAACGTACCAGTCGTCATCAATGACAATATTAAATTGGCTGCCAAGCTCGGCGTTGGTGTGCATTTGGGTCAACAAGATGGCGAAGTCACTGATGCTAAGCACGAACTTCAACCAAACCAAATGATCGGACGCACTTGTCATGGCAAGATAGAACTGGTTGAAGAAGCAAAAAATGAGGGCGTAAGCTATGCCGCTATGGGTGCGATTTTTACCTCAAATACAAAACCTAACGCCAATATTATCTCGCGCCAGCAGCTTATAGATGGCTGTCAGCAAAATATAGCGATATGTGTTATAGGTGGCTTGACGGCAGAAAATGTCATCGAGCTGGCAGGTTTGCCCATTACTTACGTGGCGGTCGTTGGGGATATTATGGATTTACCTGTGGATCAAATCGCGATGCGCTGTAAACAATGGCAGCAGGCATTCTCTCAATGGAAAATGCCTACTTGATCACTAGAACTTTGGTTTGGAATGGATGTTTTAGAGTAAAAATGGGTCGTTATTCAGCGTGTTCCATACATAGGGTAGCGTAAGGCAGTGCTTGTAAGCGCTGTTCTTCAATTTGCTCACCGCAGACTTCACATTTACCATAAGTCCCGTTTTCAATACGACTTAGTGCATTTTCGACATAGATCAAACTTTGACGGGCTTCAACCATCAAATTTGTACGCATGTCGTTTTGACGATAAGAGATGGCTTGGTCTTCCCAATGCTCATTGAGGTCGTCTTGCGGGTTTTGGATATGATCTTCGATTTTATCGATACGAGTCTCATATTCTTCTTTAAGCGTGAGTAGGTTTTGTTTGGCAGCTTGAAGGTCGATACTCATTGGGTTCTCCTAATGGGTTATTTTTATTGTGGGTATTATTTATTATCAGTGCTAATAGCATCTTAAACAGCCTTATTACTAAGTGCCACCACGAAATGTTACTGATTTTTATTAAAATTCAGCCATTTGTCTTATTTTTATCCCTATTTTTAAAATAAGAATACGCCCGAGTAAAATTTAATAGTGCGTTCTTTATGAGCACTTGCTAGTATTCTGCTAGAATACACCGCCTCAAATTCTTGCTTGGTTACTTTTATAAAGCCACAGACAAGAGCAGCCGATTTGATAAATATTTTCAGTAATGAGTAAAAAGCCAACCGATAGATTAACAAGAGATGATGCATAGGAGCAGGTAATGAATTTTTTGCGTATGAGTGAGCTGAGCTTAACGGATAAAATGGTGTTGATTCGTGAAGATCTCAATGTGCCTATTAAAAACGGTAAAGTCGCCAGTGATGCACGCCTGCAAGCCAGTTTGCCTACGATTAAGATGGCGTTAGAAAAAGGCGCGGCCGTTATTGTTTGTTCACACTTAGGTCGTCCAGCTGAAGGCAGTCCTGAGTCGATATATTCGCTAGCACCAGTTGCTGAGTATTTAAGCGATAAATTAGCCACACAACTTTCAAAGCCCGTTAGCTTAAACAATGACTACCTTACAAAGGGCGTGGCAATTAAAGCAGGCGAGGTCGTGCTATTAGAAAACGTACGCTTTAATCAGGGCGAAAAGAAAAACGATGCGGATTTAGCACAGAAATACGCTGATTTATGCGATGTATTCGTGATGGATGCATTTGGCACCGCACATCGCGCACAGGCCTCAACAGAAGGCGTTACCCAAGCTATGCATCGAGCAGGAAAAACAGCTTGTGCAGGACCTTTATTGGCGGCTGAGCTTGATGCGTTAAGCTTGGCACTTGAGACCCCAGCACAGCCAATGTTGGCAATCGTTGGTGGTTCAAAAGTATCGACAAAGCTAGAAGTGCTGCACAGTTTGTCTGAATTATGCTCGCAGATTATCGTTGGTGGCGGTATTGCAAATACATTCCTAGCCGCGCAAGGTCATAGCGTTGGTGCATCACTTTATGAAGCGGACTTGGTTGAGACAGCTCGTGACATTATGACTAAGACTGAGATTTTATTACCTGAATATGTTGTCGTTGCTGATAAAAATGAGATTGATTTTGCTGACTTCACGGGCTCATTACAACAAGCTACTGCGACCATCAAATCTGTCGATACGATTGGCGAAAATGACATGATATTGGACATCGCTCCAGAAAGTGCTAAGCAATTAGCGGATGCTATTATCAACGCAAAAACCATTTTATGGAATGGTCCGGTCGGTGTTTTTGAAGTCGATGCTTTTGGTCAGGGCACACAAATCATAGCAAATGCCGTTAAAAACAGCGAAGGATTTTCGATCGCTGGTGGTGGTGATACGCTTGCTGCAATTGATAAATATCAAGTGGCAGATGGCGTTAGCTACATGTCAACAGGTGGTGGCGCATTTTTAGAGTTTGTAGAAGGCAAAGTATTGCCTGCGGTTGCTGCTCTACAGATTGATGCGTAACGCTTTAACGATATTTAGCAGATGAGTAACATTAGCCGTACAATTTAGCCTAACCATCTCATGTACGCTGTATCAATAATATTTTGGCTGCTATTCTTATCTTATTGTTTTAAGAGAAATAAGAGTCAGTGGCCACTCATTATTATTAAGTAGTAATTATTTGTTTCTATACTGAAAATTATGATTGCATGTCTAATTTGCACTCTATAAAATAGCGCAAATCATGTATTTGACATGCTTTATTTATGAGGGATTTATTATGTTAAAACGCCATTTATTACTTGCTAGCGTACTTGCTGGTACTTTTGCAATCACTGCATGTAGCCAACAAACAGAAGAGAACGCCGAAGCTGCTGTTGAGTCTGCTGGTGATGATGTTGCCGCTAATGCTGATACTGCCGCTGCTGAAACAGAAGCCGCTGCTGCTGAAGCTGAAGTTGCTGCAAAAGATGCTGGTACTGAAGTTGCCGAAGGCGCTGAAACTGCCGGTGTTGCTGCTACAGATGCACTAAAAAACACTGGTGAAGCAGTTGTGGTAGGCGCAAATGAAGCCGTTGCCAAAACTGCTGAAGTGGTTGCCGATGGCGCATCTGCTGTTGAGAATAAAGCCAGTGAAAACGCAGTAGAAGCAGAACAACAGTACTAATTATCAATACATAAGCAACTGGACCTAAGCCATTGATCTACTAATTTATCGATTGATGAATAGCTTATTAAGCTGTTGGTTGCAGGTATTGATTGCTGTATAAGTCCTCAAAATATTTAAAAAGCTTTGGTGATAGCCAAGGCTTTTTTGTATTTAAAATCATAATCTAGAGGTTAGGGCGTGTCCTCATTTTTAGCCCATTTAAATATCCGTTGATTGAATTGAGGGCAGGCCTTAGTCAGTCAAAAATATGGTGCACAAGGTTTATCCACTTTTTTCAATTAGCTGCGTATCATATGGAACTTATCCAGTTCCTTTATAAAACTCGCTATCATGCTGTTTTATGAATCAAGCAAAGAAAGAAATAGTCGGTTAACCGCTACGAAGCGCTGGCAATTTTTGCTATAATCACGGCGTAATAATTACGATCAAAAAACACCGGTTTTTTGCTGGTCTGGCTATTATCAGGCTAGGGTTTTAGGGCAATTGTTGCAACATCGTATTTTTAAGAATGATTTCTTAATATCATATTCAAAATTTAATCAGAGAGCGTCTTATGGCTTTAATATCGTTACGTCAACTTCTAGATCATGCCGCCGAAAATAACTACGGTGTCCCTGCTTACAATGTTAATAATTTAGAGCAGATGCGTGCAATCATGATGGCAGCCGACGCCTGTGATTCTCCTGTTATCGTACAGGCTAGTGCTGGTGCACGCAGTTATGCGGGCTCTGCGTTTTTGCGTCATCTGATTATTGCTGCAATCGAAGAGTGGCCACATATTCCAGTCGTTATGCATCAAGATCATGGTATGTCACCAGCGATTTGCCAACGCTCAATTCAGCTTGGCTTCTCATCAGTAATGATGGACGGCTCGCTCGGTGAAGATGGTAAAACGCCAATGGATTATGATTACAATGCCAGCGTGACTCGCGAAGTTGTCAAGATGGCACACGCGTGCGGCGTCTCTGTAGAAGGTGAAATTGGTTGCTTAGGTAGCCTTGAGACCGGTATGGCTGGTGAAGAAGACGGCTCTGGCGCAGAAGGCGTATTGGATCACGAGCAGCTATTGACCAGTGCTGATGAAGCAGAACAGTTCGTTAAAGACACCAACGTCGATGCGTTAGCCATTGCCATCGGTACCAGTCATGGTGCTTATAAATTCACCCGTCCACCGACAGGCGATATCTTATCCATTGAGCGCGTAAAAGAGATTCATGCCCGTATTCCTAACACGCATTTGGTCATGCATGGCTCGTCATCAGTGCCGCAAGAGTGGCTAAAAGTCATCAATGAAAATGGTGGTAATATCGGTGAGACTTATGGTGTACCGGTTGAGCAAATCGTTGAAGCGATTAAGCATGGTGTGCGTAAGGTAAATATCGATACCGATTTGCGTTTAGCATCAACGGGCGCTATTCGTAAATTCCTTGCAGAAAACCCAAGTGAATTTGATCCGCGTAAATACTTCAAAGCCTCTATGGTTGCGATGTCAGATATCTGTACCAATCGTTTCGAAGCCTTTGGCTCAGCTGGGCAAGCGCATAAAATTCGTCCAATCAGCCTTGAAGGTATGGTCGATTTTTATAAATAAGCATGTCTGTGAGATATGCTTATTTAATAGCATTTATCATTAAATAGCAGCTCAGTTCATTTTTTATATCAGCTCTAATAAAGGTAGTGGATTATGATTGGATTGATTAGTGGTCAAGTGCAGTATTTGATGGCACCGACTGCCTGTGTCATGACTACCTCTGGTGTCGGCTACGATATAGAGCTGCCGCTACCGTCATTTTGCCAGTTGCGTCTCAATGAACAGGCGAGTATTTGGACGCATTTTCATGTACGTGAAGATGCGCAGCTGCTTTATGGTTTTATCGATCGCAAAGAGCGTGATGTCTTTCGGCAATTGATCAAGATCAATGGCGTTGGCGCAAAAATGGCGTTAGCAATGCTATCTGCGATGTCAGCTGCTGAGCTAAAGATGCATGTCGAGCAAGAGTCAGAGACGGCATTAACCCGTATTCCCGGTATCGGTAAAAAAACAGCGCAGCGCTTATTGATTGAGCTAAAAGATAAGCTGAAAAATATCGAAGTCGATAGCAGTCATTTAGAGTTTGCCATGCAACCTGCTGAGGTATCTCACGAGGGCAGCATCATCGCTGAGGTAGAAGGCGCGTTGATTAGCTTGGGCTATAAAGAAAGAGAGGCACAGCAAGCGATTAAAGCCGCTAAGAGTAATGGTAATACCTTTGCCGATACGCAAGGTTTACTAAAAGCCACATTGCAACAGTTGTCAGGATTTTGATTCATTCAGCTCACTACCATCAATAAGTATCAATAACTCTTAAACAGATAAGCGACATTCATTGTCGCTTATTTTCGTTTTAGGCTGTGCTTTATTTAGTAGCTGCTTTATGATGTTTTGCATGACTTATACGTAGCGTTTGGTTATGCTATTTATACCTATTCTTTAAAAATAATGATTTAATATAATGATAAAACCTATGATGCAAGATCGTTTGATTAATCCATTTGAAGGGGCAGGCGATGCGCCTGATTCTAATATTCGACCGGCATTATTGGCTGAATATATTGGTCAGCCAGTGGTACGTGAGCAGATGGAAGTATTTATTGGCGCGGCGCGTGGTCGCAATGAGCCGTTGGATCATACGCTTATTTTTGGTCCACCGGGGTTAGGTAAGACAACCCTTGCCAATATTATTGCTCGTGAAATGGGTGGTAATTTGCGTTCTACCTCAGGGCCTGTGCTTGAGCGCCCCGGTGACTTGGCAGCCATGCTGACCAATCTAGAAGAGGGTGATGTGCTATTTATCGACGAAATTCATCGATTGAGTTCCGTTATTGAAGAGATACTGTATCCCGCCATGGAAGACTTTCAGCTGGATATTATGATTGGTGAAGGGCCTGCGGCACGTTCTATTAAGCTGGATTTACCGCCGTTTACCTTGGTTGCTGCAACCACGCGAGCAGGATTATTGACCTCACCACTGCGTGATCGTTTCGGCATCGTGCAGCGGCTCGAATTTTATAATATTGCTGACCTGACCACGATTGTGAGTCGTGCCGCCCGTTTGATGCGTGTACCGATGAGTGAAGATGGCGCGGTGGAAATTGCTCGCCGTGCGCGTGGTACGCCAAGGATTGCCAATCGTTTATTACGCCGTGTACGTGATTATGCTGAAGTGAGAGGCGACGGTAGCATCAATGGCGCGATTGCGGGCAGTGCGCTCGATATGCTGGCAGTTGATAGACGTGGTCTTGATCATTTGGACAGACGTTATATTGAGATATTGCACGAACGTTTTGATGGTGGTCCAGCTGGCGTTGAAGCGGTAGCAGCAGCAATGGCTGAAGATCGCGGTACGCTTGAGGATGTGATTGAGCCATACCTTATTCAGCAAGGCTATGTATTACGTACCGCACGTGGACGCGTACTGACCCAGATGGCGATTGACCAAATGTTATGAAATTAGCCTAAAAAATGCCCCTACGTTTAATACTCTAGTTAAACGTAGGGGCATTTTTTAGGCTTTGGTTTCTTATAATCACCATTTAACAGTTAAACAGTGGGTAAAGCCTCAGGCCATATTTTACCTGGATTTAAGATATTTTTAGGGTCAAGGGCTGATTTAATCGCTTGCATCAGCACTAAGGCGTTACCGTGCTCTTGCTGCATATATTTTTGTTTGCCTTGCCCGATGCCATGCTCACCTGTACAAGTACCATCCATCTCAATAGCGCGGGTAGCTAAGCGGCTGATAATACCGTCAGCGGTAGCGATTTCTTCAGGATTTTCGGTATCGACCAATAATAAGACATGAAAATTACCATCGCCAACGTGACCGACGATAGGCCCAATCATACCTGACGCTTCGATATCTTTTGCTGTCTCACTGACACATTCTGCTAAGCGTGAAATGGGCACACAAGCATCCGTCGATAAGGCACTGGCTTCAGGTCGTAGGGCAGAGCTGGCATGATAAGCGTTATGCCGTGCTTGCCACAGACGCTTGCGCTCGGCTTCATTGGTATCCCAAGCGAAGTCACGACCGCCGAATTCTTCGATAATATCCGTAAACATTTGAGCTTGTTCAGCGACGCTGGCATCTGTGCCATGGAACTCTACAAATAGCGTAGGCGTCTCATCCAGATCAAGATTGGCGTATTGATTACACGCTTTAATTTGCATGGCATCAAGTAGCTCAATGCGCGCAATCGGCAAGCACATTTGAATGGTCAGCATCACTGCCTGACAGGCATCTTCAATCGTTGGGAAATGGCAAATACCGCTACCAATACACTCGCTGATGCCGAATAGTTTAAGCGTCACCTCAGTAACAATACCAAGTGTCCCTTCTGAGCCGATCATTAATCTTGTCAAGTCATAACCCGCCGCAGATTTTTTGGCACGGGTACCAGTGCGGACAATCTCTCCACTAGCGGTGACTATCTCAAGCGCGAGTACCACATCTTTCATCGTGCCATAGCGTACCGCATTGGTGCCTGAAGCGCGAGTGGCAACCATACCGCCGATACTGGCATTAGCACCCGGATCTATTGGAAAAAACAGTCCTGTATCACGTAAATAGTGATTGAGCTGCTCACGTGTGACGCCTGGTTGTACGGTCACTGTCAGATCTTCATTATGTACCTGCAATATTGCATCCATCGCATGCATATCGATGCATAATCCACCATAAGGCGCGTTTAATTGACCTTCTAAAGATGAACCAATACCAAATGCAATCACTGGCATTTGATACTGATTGCAAATCTCCACCGCAGCTGCTACCTCATGCTTATCTTGTACTGTCAAGACGGCATCGGGTGGCTGATTGGCAAGCCACGTCATCGTATGCCCATGCTGCTCACGTACCGTTATATTGGTAGTAAGTTGTTTACCGAAACGAGTTTGTAAGGCAGCAATAGCCTCGCTGTGATCTTTTTTAGCAATTGATATTTTAGCGGTAGACATGGGTGACTCCTATACAGGGCGTCTTTTTTAACGACACAATGAGAAATGAGGCAATGTAAAAACTAAGCTCTCACTCACTTTAAATGTCACTAAAAAGCAATGAAAGTGAGTGAGAGCTTATTGAATAAAAATTAGATAGTAATGGCTATTAACCAATACTTATTTTTATTAAAAATAACAGAGCGTTAGGCTAAAATACGCCAAACGACAACCAAAATAGCCAATATATAAAAGATAGGCGAGAGCCAGCCAACAACCTGTGTTGCAATGGCGATGAAAATGGCAAAACCTGACAGTGCTAGCCAATCTCGGCGGCGATCATTAAGCATATCCGCACGAATTTGTTGTATTTCTCGCAGTTGACTGTCTTGGCGTGATCCTTGTGAGGAAAGGCTTTGTAAGCCTTGATCCAGTAGCTTTGGAATATCAGTCGTCGATAATAAAATCTCTGGCAACTGTTGGCGTAAGTGTTGCAAGTTACGCATCGGATCGAGCTGCTCTTTAATCCAACTGCTTAAAATCGGCTTGGCAAGTGACCAGATATCAAGGTCAGGATATAAGTCGCGACCGAGCCCTTCAACATGTACCAAGGTTTTTAGCAGTAGCATGAGTTGCGGCGGAATACTCATATGGTGACGACGGGCGATATCTAAGATTTGCATTAAGACACCAGCAAAGTCGATATCATTAATAGATTTTTGTAGCATTGGACCAACCGTGCGTTTCATATCGCGCATCAAGGCATGCTTGTCTGTATTTGGTGGAATCCAGCCAGCTCTACTGACGATATCAACCATCGCCGTAAAGTTGTTATTCATCACTGCCAACAGCATGCGTGCCACAATGAGCTGATCGTCTTTTGATAGCGTACCCATGATGGCGCAATCAAGTCCGATATAGCGTGGTTCATGCCCTAAGTCAACCGCTGCCATATCTGCGGTGAGTGTTTTAACCGGCGGCGTCTCTACAAACACATTACCTGGATGCATATCGGCATGGAAGAAGTTATCGCGGAATACTTGGGTAAAAAATATCGTTAAGCCTTTTTCTGCTAGTGCTGCTCGGTCATAACCAAGTTGATCAAACACTGCAACTTGCGAGATAGGAACGCCTTGGATACGCTCCATGACCATCACATTTTTGGCAGAATCATAGACTTCTGGTACATACATCAATGCCGAACCCAAGAAGTTGTTGCGCATCTGAGTGGTATTGTCTGCCTCTAAGGTCAAATCCAACTCGTTTAACATCACTTGGCGATAGTCTTCGACAATATCGACGATATGGATGGCACGTGCCGCTTCAATACGCGCTGATGCCCAATTGGCCAGCTCACGTAGTAGCTCAAAATCAGCAATGATGGTGGTACGGATATCAGGACGCACCACTTTTACCACCACTTCACGACCATCATGCAATGCAGCAGTATGTACTTGGGCAATAGAAGCCGCCGCTAGAGGTTTGACATCAAAGCGTGCGAACAAGGTGCCAATCGATTGACCAAGACCGTGTTTAGGGTCTTGGATTTGGGTAATGGCCACATCAGAATTGAAAGGTTTGACTTTATCTTGTAGCTGAACCAATTGCTCGATAATCTCAGGCGGCACTAAATCGCGACGCGTTGACAGCAGTTGGCCAAGCTTTAAAAACAGCGTGCCCATGTCTTCAAGCGCATATTTAATCGCATTGGGTTGGTGTTTTTTACCCCACGCCGCTGGATGCAGGCGAATCAAACGCGCCAAAGGTTGCAGCTGTGGCGCGTCTTCGATAGAAAGATGAGTATCGATGCGATAAGTTGCGGCGATACGCCAAAGCTCAAGTAAACGGGCGCGATGAGATAATAGCATGAGGTATGGGTACTCTAAAAAAAGTCGAAAATAGGGTGGGCACTGCACTTATTTATAAACTGTGCTTGTCTATAAATTGCACTTATCTATAAAAAGCGCTGTTGATAATAGGATTTAGCGATCATCGACGACAACAGTTATTGATGAAACGAGTTATTGAGAAAGCGTGCCTGTTCATCTTTGATAGCAGCAAGTTTGGCCTCTTCACGTTCGACATCAGCCCGCAGCTTTAACAGTTGCTGCTTAAGATCATTTACTTCTGCTGCCTCGGTAGGATCAGGAGCACTATTACCTGCTACCTCATTAGCCCAGTCGCTGACATCGTCAAAAGCGCGTTTGGCACTATGGCGCCAGCTGCCTTTAAGCTGCGATATAAGCAGATGCAACTGACTGGCCATCGGCTTACCAATAAATGGCTCAAGCTGTCCTGCAACATCTGGATCGAAACCTGCGACCAGTTGTTTGAGCTGCATTAGTACCTTGTAATCACCCGCGATAGGCAGGTTGCCCTCAGTGCCACGCATCAGATTCAGCAGTTGCGCTGGGTTATCTACAGTAATGGTACAGTCTGGGCGACTATGACCAATCCGTGCGCGCTCCATAGTGGCTTGTTGGTGCTCGTTCATCGCGCCACTTTGCTCAAACACGCTGTCTGTTGTCACCGGCTCAAAACGCAAACGCTCATGAGTGAATAAAATATCCAAACGAATCTCAGGCATGGCCATATTGAGTCGCAACACTTTGCCAGCAAGCGGTGCCAATCCTGATTTGGTAATTTCATCACTCGCAATAGCAAGGTTAATCAGCTTTTCGGCACCCGCCAAAAGTAGAACAGTCAGCATAAGGCTCTCGCATAGTCAGTTGAGCGCCTTAAAAGAGCGCATCATTTGTAAAGGTCAGTTGCCACCACTTTACGTGATGGCATGTCTATTACTATGTAATGTAATTTAAAACTTAATCTTACGCTTTAAAGCCGCGATGGACAGCGACAATACCAGCCGTCAAGTTATGATAATCACAATTTTCAAAGCCCGCTTGCTGCATCATTTGTTTCAACGTCTGTTGATCAGGATGCATACGAATCGATTCGGCCAAGTATTGATAACTCTCAGAATCATTGGCAATCAGCTTGCCCATAATAGGTAAGGCGGTAAATGAATATAAGTCATAGGCCTTAGACAATGGCTCAAATACAGGTTTTGAGAACTCCAAAATTAATAAACGTCCACCTGGCTTCAGCACACGGTACATAGATTTGAGCGCTGCGTCTTTGTCCGTGACATTACGTAGACCAAAGCTGATAGTGACCAAATCAAAGCTATTGTCATCGAATGGCGCGAGTGTTTCTGCATTGGCAAGTACAAAATCGACGTTGTTGCAGCCAGCATTGATTAAGCGTTCACGACCGACTTCTAGCATGGCGGCATTGATATCTGATAACACCACATGGCCATTTCTACCGACTTCACGGCTAAATACTTTGGCTAAATCACCTGTACCGCCAGCGATATCAAGTACATGCTGACCCGCACGCACGCCTGATAAACTGATGGCATAACGCTTCCATAGGCGATGAATACCAAATGACATTAAGTCGTTCATGATGTCGTATTTTTTGGCAACTGAGGTAAATACGTCCGCAACGCGTGCTTGCTTTTCAGCCTTGTTGACAGTCTTGTAGCCAAAATGCGTTTCTTCATTACCATCGGTATCAGGCGTATGCGGATTATTGATATCATCACGCTGATTAAAAAGTGTTTGTTTGGCGGTTTGTGTTTGTGCAGATGCATTATCTACAGTGTTGCTGCTGGTAGTATGGTTTGGCATAGTGGTTTGCTGGCCTTGTGGCGTTCCCGTTGGTAGGTCTTGGACTTGTGTAAAGTCATTTCTCTTGCTGTTTTCGACGCCAGCATCAATACCCGTATTAAGCGTGGTATTAGTTTCATAGCTTTGACGTGCTTGCACTTGTGACGTAATATTTTGATTGTGGGTGATGCTATCTCTGACCAATTTATCTTGTAAATGACCATTGATGGTAGGTTTTTGATCGAGATGAGCGTTGTTGTTATTGGTGTTATCGGTCATAGCATTATCCTGTGATTCACTTTTATGATTATTGGTTTGCAAGGTATAAAATAGCAGCTAACCAAGCAAATGATGCGTCTATCATACACCAAACGTCATTGGCTTACCGCCATTATCCGTCTCATGAACACGGTCAATAATCTCAAGCTCACGCTCACAAAACGGTTCAATAAAGCCGCTGACACTTTTTAATGGTTTCATCGCTTTAAAGCCTGAATCTATAAATTCATACAAAGGTCGATAGTTGTAACGGTAGGCGGTGCCTTTAGCCAAGGCAAAGGCTTTTTGCAACATAAAAGAGTTTATATGTTTATCAGTACGATAGCACACCTCTTTTAAGTGACCAATTTGGATACGTCTGGTGTCGGCTTCGTTGACTACGCGATAGGCGGTCAGCATGTTGTCTTCATTAACGGCTAAATCTTGAGCCAATAGCCATTCTGCTAAATGTAAATCTAGCTCTATCGCTAAGATAGCTGCTTGTATTGCCATGCTGCCAGTCTCTAAAGCCGCTGCTGGCGCAAAACGTTCAACTTTTTGCGCTTTAGGCACAATACGTTCTAACTGTCTGGCCAGCAATTTAAACTCATCGCCGCCATACAATTGTGTCAAAAAATAATCTGCCATCAGCTGATTTTGAGGTTGCTCGAACAAGTCTTTGTGAGTGTTCTGAATACGATCTCGTTGCCAAGCTTGCACCTCACTAAGTTTATCGTTTAATGCCAAATCTTCATGATAAGGCAGTGCCCAAAAACGGTTCAAATGTTGTTGTAAGTCGGCTAAAGAGGCCATGGTCAGTAAACCTGCATAAAAGTAAAGAGGATTAAAAGGTTGCGAATAAAAAGCTCAGGATAAACCGTGTTTTATATTTTTGGTTTTTGTATTTATAGAGCGTGATTACAGCATGTGTCTGAGATTGTGTTCACCTTAAAAGAAAATAAAGCAGAATACAAATGTCAAACTGTTACATAGCAGCGTTATTTACCGAATTGCTGCAATGCTATGATGACGCTAATACGCTTTCAATCATAGGATGATGACAGTTATGAGCAAAAATAATAAGACGACTGAATCCACCGCACCACAAGCGCTAAGTACACAATTTAGTGAGCAAATTGTCGATGAGCGCCTAACCCCCAATCCCCTGAGCCAGTTTTCTATGGACAAAGATGCACTGAGATTGGCACTGGTCACGGCCCAATATGCTCTACGAGCAACGCGGCAACAGACGCCGCCAATCCTCAATAAACCAACAGGGCTATTGGTATTGGTCAATGGTATGGAGCAGGCAGGCAAGGGTACCGCTGTCAAGCAATTGCGCCAATGGGTAGATCCTCGACTACTTAAAGTTGAGGCAACCGTTGGTGATTGTCCCTTAGCATATCAGCCGATTTGGCAGGCACATACCAAGGCGTTACCCCGTCATGGCGATGTGATGGTTCATTTTGGCAACTGGTATGCTGACTTGCTTTATAACGTCATGCGTATGGCAACGTCAGACAATGATAATGATAGTGATAATAAGGAACAGTCAAAAAATCTAAAATCAAAACGCACAAAGCCTGACAATGACAAGTCTGACAAGGACAAAGCGTTACCGATTGCGCAATGGCAAGCATATTTACAGCAGCAGCTTATTAAACTACAAGCGTTCGAACAGGACCTCGCTGCCAATCAAACCCGACTGCTTAAATGCTGGTTCCATGTCGATATCGAAACGTTGCAAGCGCGACTGAATGACGATGAAGCCGATCCGCAGTTTTTATACCAAATTGACTGGAATAGTAAAAAAGTTATCGAAACCTTTAATCAAGTGGCTACCGTTCTGCTACGCCAGCAAGATGATTGGATCATCATTGATGGTGATGACAAGTCAGATGCGGCTGACCATTTTTGCCATGAAGTGCTACAAGCGATGCAAACCGCGCTAATGAGTAGTAAAATAAATACAGTACAAACCTCTGATAAATCGAAGGCTAAGAAGCAAGTTCAGCAAGCACTCAAATCAGCAAAGTTTGAACCCGTAAAAATTCCTAAATTTTTAAAAGATATCGATGATGCAGAGATTGATAAGTCGGACTACCGTGATGCGTTGGTAGAAAAACAAGTTCGCCTTGCCCAGTTGCTGCGTGCGCGCAAAGGGCGTCATATCGTTTTTGCCTTTGAAGGAATGGACGCTGCTGGCAAAGGTGGCGCGATTAAAAGGTTGGTTGCGCCGCTCGACCCACGCGAGTATCAAATTTATAATATCAGTGCGCCAATGTTATATGAGCTGCAACATCCTTATCTATGGCGTTTTTGGACCAAACTTCCGAACGAGCAAACCGACCGTATTAGCCGTATTGCCATTTTTGATCGGACTTGGTATGGGCGCGTTTTGGTTGAGCGCATTGAGGGTTTTGCCACGGATGAGGAATGGCAGCGTGCTTACGATGAAATCAATCGCTTTGAGGCGGATTTAGCCGCGGCGGGGACAATCGTTATCAAATACTGGTTGGCTATCGATAAAAAAGAACAGCTTAAACGTTTTGAGGCACGTCAGGAGACACCGCACAAGCAGTTTAAGCTGACGGACGATGACTGGCGCAACCGTGATAAATGGTCGGATTATGTGCAGTCTGCGGCGGATATGCTGGCACGTACCGATACAGAGTACGCACCGTGGTGCGTCATCGCGACCAATGAGAAGCGTCAAGCACGTTTGGATGTTTTAGATCATGCGATTAAGCAACTATCAGCGGTGTGTGGCAGCTGATATGTGATTGGTCATTCAATTAGGTAGCTGTTTACAAAGCGCCATAATTATATATTTAACGTTAAATAAATTCAGGGAAAGAGAGTATAATGCGGCGTTATAGCAGGATGTTCTCTAACACATATGCTGGCAGTTACAAATCTTGCAATATCATCATGCATTATGCGCTTATATTTAATATAATAGGCGCGTAATAGCTCCTGCTGTGCACGCTACTCACTGAGTGAGTAGCGTGTTTTTACCCTTTGATACAGACATTTTAATCACTCTGGTTAATAAGTTTGGCAAAGGTTCTTACAATAGCAGTTATTAGCACCAAAATTATTACTACGACATCTCTAAGCCGCAAGCTGCTGTAATCAGACGATTTGGCAATATTCCTTGCGGCTTTGTGACATATTGAGTGATGTGTTTTACCTTATTTACTGCCTTTACGTAAAATAAAATACGAGTAAATAAAAAATAAGCGTTAGGGTAGAGCACCAAGATAGCAGTAAGAAAAACCGTTTTTTAGCAAGCATATTGCGCGTTTCATATACGTTATATTAATGTCAGAAGCTATCACGAGCATTATTAATAGCCGCGCAATGTCATCAACCGCCTATAATTTCAATCAGCTTACGCAGGACGTATCAACGTATGGGTATTAGCAACAGTTCTACAGAGCCAGTCAAATCAGTCGGTTCTATGAGAATAAATCTATTTTTTGCCATTTTACTGATTGCGATGACCGCCTACTTTTTGTGGTGGGGTCTAGATTACACGATGCGTCAACAGACGACGCTATTTATTGTGGCTACTGCTTTTGGTGTCTTTATGGCATTCAATATTGGTGGTAACGATGTCGCCAACTCCTTTGGTACCTCAGTAGGTGCAGGGACATTGACCATTCCACAAGCGTTGGGTATCGCAGCGATATTTGAAGTGTCCGGAGCCGTACTGGCAGGTGGTGAAGTCACCGATACCATTCGAAGCGGCATTGTCGATTTAGATGGTCTTTCAGTAACGCCCAACCAATTCATTTATGTCATGCTGTCAGCGCTCATCGCTGCCGCATTTTGGCTGTTATTTGCCACCAAAAAAGGTCTGCCCGTTTCGACCACGCACGCCATTATTGGCGGCGTTGTTGGTAGCTCTATTGTATTAGGTATCACGTTAGGTGGTACTGAAATGGCATTGTCAACGGTGAATTGGAGTACGATTGGCACCATCGCGATTTCTTGGGTATTATCACCGCTATTGGGCGGCGTTTTGTCCTATGTATTATATGGACAGATTAAGAAAAATATCATCGAATATAATGATAGAACAGAGGCGCACATTGCGACTTTGAAAGGCGACAAAAAAACCTTAAAACAAAACCACAAAGAATTTTTGGACGGTTTAACAGAATCAGAACAACTTGCCTATACGTCAGCGATGTTGCGTGATCAAGAAATCTACAAAGATGATGATTGCGATGTTGAAGATTTAGAGACTGATTATTATAAACAGCTTTATGAGATTGAAAATGAACGCAGCAACCTTGATACGCTAAAAGCGTTGAAGCAATGGGTTCCTATCATTGCGGCTGCAGGCGGCGCGGTCATGGCCTCTTTGGTCATCTTTAAAGGTCTAAAGAATGTCAATAATGGCATGACGACGCTGCAAGGCTTTTTAATCATGGGTATGATCGCGGCGCTAGTGTGGCTTGCGACCTTTATCTATACCAAGAGTATCCGCGGTAAACATAAAGAAGATTTGACCAAAGCGACGTTTATTATGTTTAGCTGGATGCAAGTCTTTACCGCCTCTGCTTTTGCCTTTAGCCATGGCTCAAACGATATTGCCAATGCAGTCGGTCCTTTTGCCGCGATTATGGATGTTATCCGTACCAATAGCATTGCGACTGAAGCCGCTGTACCACCTGCTGTCATGCTGACCTTTGGTGTTGCGCTTATCGTTGGTCTTTGGTTCATTGGTAAAGAGGTCATTCAAACGGTTGGTACAAATTTGGCAAAAATGCATCCCGCTTCTGGTTTTTCAGCTGAATTGGCTGCGGCTGCAGTGGTTATGGGCGCATCAACCATGGGGCTGCCCGTCTCAAGTACGCATACGCTAGTTGGCGCGGTACTTGGTATCGGTATTGTCAATAGAGACACCAATTGGGCGTTGATGAAACCTATCGGTTTGGCATGGATCATTACTCTTCCTGCAGCAGCGGCAATGTCTGCAATCAGTTATATCATTTTGGTCAATATTTTTTAACACGTACGCTTATTAAGGTTTTTGCTTAAATCTTATTTAACGTTATTTATAAGCAAGTTTCAAATAAAAAACGCTTATCAGTATCATGCCGATAAGCGTTTTTTTATGTCAAATTAAGGTCTATTCGGTACCAAATTGTTTGCGTTTTTTGGCAAAGAAGCGATCTAAGCGGTCCATGGCATCTTCTAAATCATGTAAGTTTGGCAAAAACACCAAGCGGAAATGATCGGGCTTATCCCAGTTAAAGCCTGTTCCTTGCACCATTAATACATTTTCTTCAACAAGCAAATCCATCATAAATGCCATATCATCTTCGATAGGGTAAATATCAGGATCCATCTTTGGAAAGCAATAAAACGCGCCTTGTGGCATGGTACAAGAGATACCTTTGATCGCATTAAGCCGTGACACAGCCATTTCACGCTGCTTATATAAGCGCCCACGCTCTGACGTGAGCTCTTTCATGCTTTGATAGCCGCCCATCGCGGTTTGAATAGCGTATTGACCTTGGACGTTGGAACACAAGCGCATAGACGCTAACATGTCCAAGCCTTCGATAAAGTCAGTAGCATGGTGCTTTTTGCCAGACACCATCATCCAACCTGCGCGGAATCCCGCGATACGATGCGATTTTGATAATCCATTGTATGAGAGCACCAGCACATCATCAGTCAAGGTGCTCATTGGGGTGTGTACCATATCATCATAAAGAATGCGATCATAAATTTCATCGGCCATGATGATTAAATCATGCGCTTTAGCGACCTCAATAATTTGTTTCAGCAATTCATCACTATAAAGCGAACCTGTTGGATTATTAGGGTTAATCACCACGATACCTTTGGTTTTAGAGGTGATTTTAGATTTAATGTCTTCGATATCAGGATGCCAATTGTCGTCTTCATTACAGCGATAATGTACCGCTGTGCCGCCAGCTAGGTTCGCCGCTGCCGTCCAAAGCGGGTAATCTGGCATTGGGATAAGCACTTCGTCACCATCATTCATCAAAGCCTGCATGGTCATTACAATCAGCTCAGAAACTCCGTTGCCCAAATAGACATCACGGACATCAACTGCCGATAGCAACCCCTTTGATTGATAGTACTGTAGGACGGCTTTGCGCGCTGAAAAAATCCCTTGCGAGTCGGAATAACCGGTCGCGTCTGGTAGGTTCATCGCCACATCGCGCAAAATCTCATGCGGGGCTTCTAAACCAAAGGGGGCTGGGTTACCGACATTCAACTTTAATATACGTTTGCCTTCTGCTTCCATCTTATTGGCTGTTTGTAGGAGCGGGCCGCGAATGTCGTAGCAAACATTTTGTAATTTATCCGATTTTTTTATTGTGTTCATAGTGTGACCACTCATAGGGTTATTTTGTGAGTTTGTATCTATAGAAGGAGTTGTAGTAGTGTGATTGGCTTGGGAGTCACGTATCTTGTCAGTTTGAGCAGATGACGTATTTTGACTATCCTTATTATGAGAATGAGTGCTTTCACTCACCTCTTTATTATTATCACTGTCGTTTTTTAGTTCACCGCGTAACAGATAGCCTTCGCTGCAGCCTAAAATGTGTGCTAGCGTTGGTAGCTTAGATGACACAATGCCATTGGTGCCACGCTCCCAATTCGAGATAGCCCCGCGACTGACTTTTGCGCCTGCTGCGGTCATGGCTTGCGCTAATTGCTCAGCAGTCAGCCCTTTATCACGACGTAGCTGTACCAGTCTTTCGGCTTGTGTGCTTTTATTTTTGTCATCAGCCATAATCATTCAAGCCTTTATTCATTAGTTGGTAATGGAGAGAAGGAAAGCAGGCATTTGTTTTAATTAAGCCTTAATGCAAGATATTATTGCATTATCAGTATCAATGCAAGCTGTTTTTAAGGCAACAACGCTAATGCAAGAATAACTTGCATTAGCGTTGTTGCTTCATTGCTGCTCTACTAGATATTAAACTTCTTTCAGAGAGTTATTATCATGGCTACATCTGTATTCATTGATACGTTAAGAAAATTTGCTGTATTTTATTTATCATAGCTTTTTCGATACCTTACGCTATCACTTGTTTATGATGGTTTTCTTGTAATGTATGCCTTGAATATTGAGTGAATAAACAATAGATAAGGCCCATCGTTTTTATAAAAATATGGCGATAAAGTGTTAGTTAATAGCAGATAAAAGCTAATGCTAATGGATGAGATAATACATACCCAAATTAAGGATACATTATGCAAGACAATCAACTTAGCCAAGAAGAAATCAGCCAATTAACAGAAGCTGATTGGAAAGAGCGTTTGAGTGCTGATGAATATCACGTGATGCGTGAAAAGGGTACAGAACGCCCATTTACGGGCGTCTATAACGATGCGACTGATGATGGTATTTATCGCTGCAAAGGCTGCGGTGCGAGCTTATTTGACTCAAGCAATAAATTTGATGCCAGCTGTGGTTGGCCAAGTTTTGACCAAGGAGTTGATAACAGCGCTATCGAGGAGCATGTGGATAATTCGCTTGGCATGACGCGGACAGAAGTAACCTGTAGTAACTGCGGCGCACATTTAGGTCATGTCTTCCCTGACGGCCCAAGCGAGACGACGGGGATGCGCTATTGCATCAATTCTGTGTCTATTGATTTAGATAAATCTGAAAAGTAATTGTTAAAAAAATTGCTTAGAGTATTTTAGAGTCATGGCAGGGAAGCGCGAGATGCTGCCTTGCCAGTTATTAGTATTATTAACGTTTTCAATGTTATTGAAAAATGAGCACAGTTTAAAAAAACCAAAATAATAAATTAATCAATTTAAGGACAAATGATGAGTACTATTTATGATTTTACCGCTGAACGTATGGACGGTACTTCACAAGCCTTTGCTGATTATCAAGGTAAGGTGTTATTAATCGTCAATACCGCGAGCAAATGTGGATTTACGCCGCAATTTGAAGGCCTAGAGGCAGTATATCAGCAATATAAAGATCAAGGATTGGTCGTTATTGGTTTCCCCTGTAATCAATTTGGCGGGCAAGATCCAGGCAGTAATGAGGAGATTGGCGCATTTTGTCAAAAGAACCATGGTGTCAGTTTCCCAATGATGGCGAAGGTTGATGTCAATGGCAAAGACGCTCATCCTATTTTTGATTGGCTTAAAGAGCAAAAGGGTGGCGTATTAACAGACGGTATCAAATGGAATTTTACTAAGTTTTTAATTGGTAAAGATGGACAGGTCATTGACCGCTATGCGCCAACCACCAAACCAGAAGCCATAAAAATGGATATCGAACAAGCATTAGCCAGTAAATAGGGTCATGCTTGAAAATTTATTGGTTTTTTATAAAAATATAAATCCAATGAAAACATAGGCTTGTCAGATTAATAAATAAAAACCTATAAAATAGGTTAAAAAACTGAAAATACTGTTTGACAGCCATGTGTAAATCTATATAATACACACCCACAGCAAGGGGACTTAATTAAGTTCAATGTTGTTAGAATTTTTACTGACTTAAAGCGTGACAACTTTAAAGATTAAACTTTCTATAAAATTCCTTTTAAGGAATTTTAACTTGCGAAGCTAAAATTGCAGTGCAATTTTTTAACGCTTCTCAGGGTGATTAGCTCAGTTGGTAGAGCGTCTGCCTTACACGCAGAATGTCGGCGGTTCGAATCCGTCATCACCCACCACTCTTTTTAGCGAGTGTCTCTGTAATAAGAGAAGATGCTAAGACGACCTAAGCAGCGGTAGTTCAGTTGGTTAGAATACCGGCCTGTCACGCCGGGGGTCGCGGGTTCGAGTCCCGTCCGCTGCGCCATATTTAGTAAAAAGCTAAAACAAATTTAAACCTTCGAGTTTAAGCAAGTTTCGCCTCAAACATAATTTTGTTTGGGGTTTTTTTGTGTCTGTGTTTCCGCTTAAAGCCTTTATCCGTAAGGTTTGATTATTCTTTCTCTATCAACCCCTAAGAAGTAGTCTACTCTTTAATAATATATTTTCTATAAGTCTGTGTGCATGCACTCTGCTTTTTAAAAATCGGTGACCACCTGCTCGGTGACCAAATGGTGACCATTTCTCGATCAAACCCGCCCTATGATTCTTTTAATAACTGTACGTTAACTTGAAAGTAATACTCATCCTTAATGGTAATACTGACTTTGCCGTTATGGGCATTGACGATCGCTTGTACGATGGCCAATCCCAGCCCTGTGCCCGAATGCTGATTATTGGATTTGTGATGACGATAAAAGCGTTCAAACAGTCTATCTGCTTCCGCTTGAGTTAGAGGCGTCTGCAAGCGATTAGTGATGGTGATGTTTAGCGATGGCTGCTGAGCCGTTTCTCTAAGGGCGTGAGCGTTATGTTTTATGAGGCTAGCAGTCTTAGAAACGGCGGTAATAGTAATGATACTGTCGCTGCCGGCGTAGTAAATCGCATTAGATATCAAGTTGGCAAACAGCCTTTGTAACAAGCTCTCATCCCCTAATACCACATCAAATGCCCCTTTTTTCTCAAAAGAGATACCGCGCTCTTCGGCTATCAGCTCAAAATAATCGATGAGCTTAATTATCAGTGAGTCGGTATCGACAAGATGACGTTGTGAGTCGTAGAGACCTTTTTGAGTTTTTGCCAGCAATAGCATATTGTTAATGAGCAGGGATAGTTGCTTGAGCGTGTCGTGTTGATGATGTAGCTGCTCGACATATTCTTGATGGTCTCTAGGTTTACTGAGCATCACTTGAGTTTGGGTACTTAATGTTGCCAGTGGTGTGCGCAGTTCGTGAGCAATGTCATCTGAAAACTGTGATAATGAGGCAAAGTTGTGTTCAAGTTTATCCATCATGGCATTATAAGCGTCAGCCAAGGGTCGCAACTCGCTTGGCATTTCAGAGACGATGATTCTATCGTCTAACTGCTCGGCGTTGATACGTGCCATTTTTTGACTGATGGTCGCTAAGGGGGCAAATCCTAGATAGACGCTAAAAGCCGCCACTGATACCAAGATAAAAGTGATCGCAATAAGTATCAGAATAAGATGGCGATTAAACTGGGCAAGGTATTGATGGTGCACATCAATCGGTAGCGCGATTAATGCCAAGCGACTAGAGTGCTCAATGACCAGCGCGCGATAATGACGATGATTAAGCTGCAAGTCAAAGGGTTGATCGCGGTGCTGCTGCCATAGTTTTTCGACCAATTGGGAGTCATTGAGTTTATCAATAAAATCCTTTGGCTGACTATTGATGACTTGTCCATTATGGTCAGTGATAATTGTTTTAACTTCATAATCTGGTCGAAAGATATCTACCACAGATGATGCTGTATTGTCGAGATGAGCAGGGTCGGCAAGGTTGTCAGAGCGCTGATCATCCGATGTCACCTCTGTCATGTACTGTCGTAAATTAAACGCAGCGTGAGTCAGGATCTCTGAGTCCATTTGTTCAAAATGATCATTAACCGAACGCTGTATCCATATGTACAAAAAAGCTTGAGATATCAGCACACACACCGTTAATACTAGGGTAGTGCGCCACAGTAATGACAAGCGTCGATGCTCAGATTTATATGCCATGCTATTTCACTTCAACGTGATTGAGTTTAGAAATCGTATTAGCCTCATTACTCATATCAATGCTAGTTTCATTATTGGCTGTAACGGCGCTATTATCCGCTTCTAGTTTATAGCCCATACCGCGTACGGTATGAATGAGCTTATTTTCAAAGCCATCATCGATTTTACTTCGTAAGCGTCTTATCGCCACATCAATCACATTGGTATCGCTATCAAAATTCATATCCCATACTTGTGAAGCGATGACAGAGCGGGGCAATACTTCGCCTTGATGCTCAAGTAAAAACTGCAATAGCGCAAATTCTTTGGCCGTCAATTTGATAGAACCCTTATCTCGATGCACGCTACGTTTAGCGATATCCAGTTTTAAATCAGCTATTTGAAGCACTGTGCTGGCGTAATCTGCTTGATTGGCACGGCGTAGTAAGCTTTTGATTCTGACCAACAGCTCAGCGAAGGCAAAAGGCTTGGTGAGATAGTCGTCACCGCCAATCTCAAAGCCTTTTATGCGGTCGCTAAGGTCATCTTTTGCGGTCAAAAATAATACAGGGGTGGTGTTACCAGCAGCGCGATAATTACTGACTAATTCAAATCCGCTCACATCAGGCAGCATCACATCCATCACCACGACAGTGAAGTCCTCAGTCATCAGAGCATGATAACCATCTAAACCTGTGGTTCTATGCTCAACAATAAAACCTGCCTCGCTTAAACCTTTTTTAATGTAGTCGCCAAGCGATAACTCATCTTCGACTAACAATATTTTCATAGCATACTCGCGCCAATTATTTAGGATGAGATCAATATAAAATGTCTCTATTATTATCAATCATAGAGGAATACTGGTAATAAACCTATGCTCAGTCTAGAAGATGACAAAATTGTCATCTTGGCGTCATCTGACTGTCAGAGTGGTTATGCTAGTTTGACTTCAATACATCCTAATTTTAATATTCAACACTATGAGAAGCCTCTATGAAGCCTTTTACCGTTAAGTTTGTTCGAGGGTCAGCGGTCTTATTAACCGCTGCCATATTATCAGCGTGTGGGCAATCTGACAGCAATGCTTCTAATGCTAGCACCTCTACTGCCAATGCCGCTAACGCCAGCAGTGGTGAGGCAAACGCTATACAGAGTAGGCAAACAGTGACAGAGACACCAGCCAACAACCCAGACCTGCTCAAGAACGTGTCAGCCACTGTCTATAAAGATGCCAACTGTGGCTGTTGTAAAGAATGGATAGGGCACGCAGAAGATAATGGGTTAACGACAACTGCCCATGATGTTGCAGACTTGTCATTATTTAAAGAGCGTTACGGCGTGCCTGCTGAGATGCGTTCTTGCCATACCGCCGTTACCAGTGATGGTTATGTTATCGAAGGTCATGTTCCTGCCAAGTATGTGGCTGAGTTTTTGCAAAATCCACCAAAGCAAGCCATTGGTTTGGCGGTACCGGGTATGCCCGTCGGTAGCCCTGGTATGGAATATCAAGATAAGTTTATGCCATACCAAATTATGCAAATCAATAAAGATGGCACAAACCAAGTATACGCTGAGATTGAGTCCGCAGAGCAGCAGCTATAAACCAATACTTTAGATAGATTTTTTAAATTTCAGCTACTCATTGTAGTACTGATAGCAGCATTGATGGAGACTGACTGATGAATCATACAGAGCAAAAACAGATGAACCCTTATGTAAAATTCACCCTCATGATTCTGACGTCTACCGTGGTGATGTATATCATGATGTACTTCAATACTTATGAGTGGGATCATATTTATTTTAGTGAGACCAGAGCCTATATGGCGCTATATATGGGCGCAGGCATGGCAATGATTATGCTCGCCTTTATGAGCAATATGTACAAGAAAACTAAGGTCAATTTAATGATTTATGGTCTTAGTGTGCTGATGTTTGCCGTGGGTATCTGGGGCGTCAGATCTCAAGCAACCGTCGATCAAGTGGATTGGATGCAGGCTATGATACCGCATCATTCAATTGCGATCTTAACCAGCTCAAGAGCCGATATAAAAGACCCTAGAGTACAGCAACTTGCTGACGACATCATCGAAGCACAAAAACGTGAAATTAAAGAGATGCAGGCACTGATCGAAGCATTAGAATAAATAGCCTTAAAACACACTGCTCTTAGTACATAAATTAAATGATTTTTCCAACTGGTGGATCTTAGCTGATTTGCCAGTTTTTATATGAACCATAACTACCAAACGATCGTAATTAAGGATCTACTATGAAAATTATAAGAAACTCACGTCTTGCCATGCTTGCAGTTAGTGTCAGTGCCATGATGATGCTTGGCGCTTGTCAGCCGACGAATGACGTAACAGAGGCTACTGTCAAAGACGAGGCGGCTCCCGTTAATAATGCTACAACAGACACTAGCGCGATGGATGCTCATGCAGGTCATGATATGTCAGGCGATGCGATGACGGGCATGCATGGAGAGTATAATGACTCTATGACTAAGATGCATGATGAGATGATGGCAGGCATGGCATACAACGATCCCGATGCTGCCTTTGCTCAAGGAATGCTCGGTCATCATATGGGTGCTGTTGATATGGCAGAGATTCAGCTAAAGTATGGTACAGATGCAGAAATGCGTCAGTTGGCACAAGAGATTATTGACGCTCAGAAAGCTGAAATTGAGCAAATGCAGAACTGGCTTGCCAACCATCCTGATGCTGCTGAGCCAACGTCTGATACTAAAGCCATGCAGACAGCTTATGCTAAAGGTATGGATACGATGCATAGTGAAATGATGGCAGGTATCGCTGACCCTAACCCAGATATGGCATTTGCTCGCGGTATGTTGCCGCATCATATTGGCGCAGTAGATATGGCAAAGATACAGCTAAAGTATGGCAAAAATGAAGAAATGCGTCAATTGGCACAACAAGTAATTGACGCGCAGCAGCCTGAAATTGAGCAAATGCAAAGCTGGATAGCCAAGCATAATAGTTAAATAACGAGTGCTTAAGAATGGATGTATTTTAGATAAAAAGCAGTGTCTTATATTTATTAAGGTACTGCTTCTTCTGCTCTATATTTTTTCTAAAATTCCGCCATTGCCTGTATCAATATTCGCGTCGCCACCTTTGTCTACCATAAGCCTTAAAAGGTTGAGTCTTTTAGGTATGCCATTGATATGAGTAAGACTTGCTAAGATAGTGTATCTGTATTTAAACCACCCGAAGGTGGCTAAGTCGTAATTAATCACTCTAAACTATCTAAATCAGGCAAGTTTGATGAATCTTCAACACCAAAAGCCATTTGTCCTAAGCGTTCGAAGTCAATATGTTGAATTTCAATCAAGTCGGGTAAAAGATTGAGATGGACAAAGATATTCATCTTATCTATATTTTTGATAGAAGCATTGTCACTAATCGCAAGGGCAGGGACAAAGCCAAACATTTCATCATAATCAAGTGCACCAAACTTCTTGATACAGCGTTTGAATAGTGGTTTGTCGTTGTTGTCATATATATCTGTATGATCTAGCTTACTAAAACCAAAAAATAGCTCTAACTTTTTATCTGCGTACCCTTCTGCAATATCTTTTTTGTCTCCTTCTTCTTGATATACCCAACCACGAGTCGGAGTGATTGTATAGGCATGACCTGTTTTTTCTCCCCAAACGTAGAGCTTGCCAAAGCCACTACGAGCGATCACATAATAGTTATCTTTCCGCGTGATTTCTTCATCTAGCCAGATAGCTAATTCATCTTCATAATCAGCAGGATTAACCATCCAAAACAGCCCTTGTTTAAAGCGACAAAAACCAAAATGCTGCCAATAAAAAAGAAGTTTACTAGGTAACTTTCCACGATAATAATCTAAGGTAGCTTGATCAACCGGTTGTTGCCAATCAGGTTGACCGAATTTTTCTAAAAAATAATCAAATCCTTCATCAATAATAAAGTGACTCATTTTGTAATCCTTTAGATGTTTATTTGTACATATTAATCAGTGTCAATGATATTTGTTGGTAGGTATTGGCTTGCTATTTATTATTACTGTTTTCTAATGCCTTATTAATTGCCCTGTGGTCATTTACTTCTCTATCAAGCCCTAGTTGTATCAAAGTAGCAGGATGATACTGGTAGTTGTCCTGTTTGCTATTGGAGTTCGAGCTTGATTTGAGAGTCATAAATATAAAAACCACCCGAAGGTGGCTTAAGCAAAATAATAACAAACTATCCTTCTTCACCGTCAAACTGCCAAATCACTTCACCCCATTGATTATTAGGATAGTCTGGCATGATGTCGTCTTGCTTGACTGGTAATTTCAGGTTTGTTGGCTTTGGTTTGATTCTCATAATAAGGCGTCATGTCTTCACCCGCCTCGGAACGTTTAATGAACTCTTCGTAAGTGATTTTATAAGGGTCAATAGATACAGACTTGCTGGTATCTATGCCTGTTTCTTTGAGTATGAGTGGTAGCGTATAGTCAGGTTGATTTTGCTGAATTCTTAGACCCATATTGATGGCAGAATTTTCATTCTCTAGTCTCCACGAGGCTATTTTTGGATGAATTTTTGGATAGGTACTCTGCCATCTGATTCTATCCTTGGAGTCTAAGTTGATTTGAATTTTTCTAATTCATCATAAATATCTAAGCTGACAAGGTAATGACGATTACCAGTAGATGGATCTGTTTGTCTATTTATCCTAATGTCCATATAAACTTCTGTACCATATCTTAATCGCCATAGCTGTAGATCATTCAGTTGCATCCATTCTTTAAAAGTAATTGGGTAACTATAGTCAAGATATAATTCTGAACCTTCCTCTGTCGTTGCAAATGTAAAACTGTCTTTGGCAGTCAGCCTAGGGGCACTGTTTGAATGGGCGTACGTCCAACCCTTATTTTGTAGCTCTTCAAAGAAAGACATTATTTTTTTATACGCATTTTCGTCTGATATGCCGTTGTCTGTCTTGTCGAAGAAAAAATCAACTGTAATTTTATTTAACCCTCGCTGCTCGCTAGTTACCTTATCCATCGCTAAAACAGTGACAACTTGACCAATCTTAAAACTATCATCAGAATAATGGAAAATCACTTCTCCCATATTGCTTGTCGGAAAGTCATATCCTTGAAAAGTAACTCCTATAGGTTGAGCGTCTGCTTCTTGAAAAGCTTTATACTCAGGGTTGGCATCGTATAAATCTTTAGCAGTCATGTTTAATGAAATTTCTAAAGGTTTATCAGGCATATTAACCTCTTTTTCTGCTTGGCAGGCAGTAGCTAAAAAAAGGAAGCTAAAGCAAATCAGAGTAATGAAAATTTGTTTAAACATAATACCAAACATGCCTTAGTTGCTTGAATAATGGGATTTTATAGCCTTACCCTTGTTAACCTTCAAACTGCCACATGACTGGCGTAGTTAGTTTGATATAATTTGCCTTATTCTAAGGGTTAGATTTAGAGTTATATAAAGACAAATCTGTTCTGTTATCAAACTCACATGATGTCAAATCCACCATCGCATATTTTGATTGTTTTTGTTGAACAGTACATCCTTTGTATTTAGTGATCTTAGGGCTGCTGATGAGCTCTTGGAAAAATACTTCAGGGTCATCTGCTCCGCTTATCTCTAATATTTTATATACTACATCTTTATGGATGTTATTAAAGGGTTCATGTGGTTGGTATTTCCCAGCTAAGGTAAACCTCTTCACAAAATATTTATTATTAACTTTATCCAGTGAGTAATCTAAGATAGTGCCATCGTCATATTGAATGACAACAAAAAAGCCATATGCTGTTTCGTCAAATTGTTTACTATTTATTTGGTTTAAACTATAGTTTTTGTGGAATAAGTTTTTAGTTTCTTTTACATTTTCGTCAGGTAGGAAAAATAGTTCATGAGCTTGCTTTGCAGGGGTTCTAATGATGAAAGGAACAGGGTCTGTTGTATTGAAACCTTGTTGTATCTGGGATTCAGACTTAGGGTTTGATATACTCTCAGCGCTCTTCGGTTCAGCCAGTGTTACAGAAGGTTTTATTACTTCTTCTGAATTTAGAGTGACTGAGTCAGAAGAAGTGGCGTCACAGGCAGCAAATAATGTAATAACTACTAGAGTAATAAGTGCGAGTTTTATTGTTTTCATAAAGACCTCTTATAGTTTGTATACACTGGGATCTTTTTGCATCAGGTACCATTGATATTTTGTAAATGAAACAAGTTTATTTGGATTACTAGGTGCAATACCTGTTTGCCATTTATAATCCATTACTTTATCACTAAAACCCTGATAGAATTTATATTGGTTGGCAAGATTAGGCTCAAATACATGCGGTACTCCTAGACTATGGGCTACTTCATGAACTAAAGTTTCGTAATCGTCTAAACCTGATTTTAAAACGAGCGCAACATTACCTGTTGCAAATTGTCCAGTAGAAAAATCAGCAGGTGCTTTACCGTACAAGTCTTTTACATCAAAATCTAATAGAAAGATATAAGTTTTTTTGTGTCCTCTTTGATTAATAGATAAAGTATTACCATGTTGATCTCTATGTTTTCCCAGCCCATACTTATCATAAGCTCTCATAATGCCGTCACTTACTGTTTCTGGAGTATGGCTATTTGTCTTTGCATGCTTTATATAAGACTTTATACGTGTGTCGGTATCAAATTTATTCAAGTCGAATGGTTCTGTAGTTTTAATTTCTGCTCTTATAAGTGCTTGGTTAAATGCTTTATATTTTAAATACCATTCTATAGATTCTAAGGATTTTTTATTTATACCCGTAGATGTTTTAGTAGGCACTAATATTAAATCAACTTTATATGTCTGACTGTTTTTATGTACCATCAACTCTCCTACTAAGTCCTTAGAGTTAGCAGAAATAGCATAAACAGCGATGCTCTCGTGTTTGCTAAGTGGCTTGTTCTTTACTCCCTTAACCAATATTGCTCTTTTAAGAATATAATCCTTCCGAGTTTTTTTATTAGCCTTATCAACTGTCGTGTTTTTATATCCCTGACTGATAAAGTCTTTAATTGAAATGCTTGAAGGTGAAACAATGAGTTTACTTGAATTCGAAGATACAAACTCTAGCTTCGTATATTTATTGGCCGTTAGTTTAGAGGTGTCCCCAATTAGTTGCTGAAGCTCAATATCTAGTTTTACTCCATCTTTGTGCATAGATGAGCCGCCTCTATAAACACTGTTGGTTGTATACGGAAAGATAGCCAACCATGCAGGTAAATAATTGTATTTATGTAATAGTGGTGAGTGCATAGCGTCTTTAAGGTAAATATCTTTAAAATTAGAAATATTACCTCTAAATAATGCTTTGGGAGTACGCTTACCTGTTGTAGGTTCTGTTACCTTTTCCATAGGATATCTGTCAGCATCTCGTGGATAATCAAAGCCATAACGTCCAGCCATGTCTGTTGGCTGTCTAAAATGAACCGTGAACTCACGACGGCTGATCCTAAGCACTTTAAAAGGATCAGAAGGACCAGTAGTACCATTAGAGTTTTTACTCATTATTCATTACCTCTTAATTCATCACTCTGCCAATCCAGCTCTAGATGAATTTCAATCTCATCCTCGCTATCAGAATGGAAACGTTCTGACCAGCCATCTTCATTAGTGACACCTTTGAACTCTTCGCCCGTCTGTTTATTTACCGCTGTATAAGGCGTATTAGCATAAGGCTCATCATCGTCATCCAAAAACTGGTAGGCCAAACTATAAACCCCATCCATCATCGTCTTTTTATGAGGAACTAAGCTGGGCAACCCCGCCAATCCCAACCCATCCATCCCCCCACCAGCCTTACTATGCTTCCCTGCTTTTTCCGTAAACGATTTTGCACTGATGGTAATATCAGCACCATCAAGCGTGATACTCGCACCACCAGCCGTCAGCGTAATTTTATTCGTCGCTACTATCTCAACCTCTTTAGTCGAGGAGGCAATATTGACATCTTGCTTAGCCGTGGCTTCAAGCTTACCCGTATGGGCGGAGAGGGTGATATTCTCTTTGGCATTGGTCATACTAAACTGACCATCGGCTATGATATTGAGTGACTCGCTACTGGCTTGGCTATGACTCTCCCCACTACTGATCATCATATCTTGCTGCGTGGTGGAGACCATCTCACCCATGCTTCTGTGAATCAGTGTATCGTCACTGATATAGCTGCTGTCTGCTGCGCTGTCGATCAGCATGTAGGGCATTGTTTGATGAGTTTTGGTTTGCTGTTCCTCTGCGATAGTTTCAAGTTGCGTCTTAATCGCTTTGTGGTCATTGACATGACGTCCAAGCCCTGTCGCCAATTGTGTTAAACGTTCGGCTAAGTGCTGACCACCAAGACCAGTTTGGGTCAGAGTAGGAGTATGCTGCTGGTAGTTATGCTGTCCTGCTTGTGCGTGGGTTTGTGCTTGAGTGGAAAGGACGAGGGCTTCACCTGACTTTATGTTGATTTGAGCGTTAGTAGCCGCATTGATGCCTTGACGTTTGGCGGTGTCTGACGGATTAATAACCCCCATTTTTAGACTGGCGGATATCCCACCACTGTCTACTTTTAGCTGCGAGTAAGCTTGTTCTGTACGATGATCAGTAATCCATTCTGATAAACCATTGTCCGTGTTGCGATAACCGCTTTCGACGGCTTGATCGTTATCCGTGGCAAATAGGCTAGGTCGAGTCGATGACAATAAACTACCAGTATTAATCAGATGTTCGCTATCACCGATAGACTGCATCAGGGTCTGGTCGTCCGCTCTATGGGTGAAGTGGGTGCCGTAGTTAGCGCCAGCTTGTGCCTCCAATCGGTTGATAGGCTGAGATGGACTATCCAGTAAATAGCTGCGCGTGGGCGTCATATGATTGCGGCTATCGATATCGCTTTGCGCTTCGGTGATACCTGTCATCGGCGGTAGAGATCGCCTACTATAAAGCGATCCGACCCACGGGGTATCAGCGGTAATGAGGCGCAGCTGAGTTAAATGAATGCCAGCTGCTAATGTTGACGCATGACGCTGTTGGTGGCGTGAGCTTTGGGTCAGCCCTGTGACATGCACTAGACTATTGCGAGCCAGATGCACGATATGGGTAGCACGGTAGTGCTGATTGAGCGCACTGTGATCGACAAGTATAAAGGTATCAGCAACACTCAAATCCGTAGCATGGGCTAGAGCATGATAGACGCTATATTGACTTTGATGACTGTTTGCCACGATGGTTGCTTCGTCTATGGTTTCAGTATCTGTTACTGGCGCAAAAGCAGCAGGCGTGTCTAATGTGAGTGTGTAGTTATTCGAATGGCTTATGTCATCAAGGTTACGGCTCATCGCAACGTCAGCGGACTGCGTTGGGTGTGCAACACTGCTGCTATTAAAACGCTGCATCGTTACTGAGTTTGGCTGGGTGATGACCTGCTCACTCAATGCCAATATTGGTGCATGGACACGGTCATGTAACACTTGCTGGTAACGCAGCGCGCCAATATTTAAGCTGATGCCATCGCTATCACTTGGATCTGCGGTGGTAATAATGAGCTTTGGTGGACTATGCTCGTCCGTTTGCTCATGGCGTAGATAGGCTGTCAGCCCTTGACGCGCGAGCCGCTCGCAAATATGTGTCCAGTCGCTTATTTGCCACTGGGTCATGCGTGCTGGTGACCAGTTAGCATCTTCACCATTGTTGCTGTCATCGATTATTTCTATATCCAGCGTAGCCGTGCGCTCTGCTACCATAGCTTGTACGGTCAAATGAGTATCAATATGACTGCGTATATGCTGATGCAGGCGATAAGTGATGGGCTGTACAAGCAGGCGATAATAGCCGTAGCTGCCATCATGATCTAGCTGATGCACAGCCGTTATATACAGATGACGAAAGCTTAGGCCACTCGGAATATCAAAGCTCAAGGTCAGAGGGCTACCGATGAGATTGGTTAATGGCGTAAAGGGAGGGTGATGCCGCTCATGGATATAAACGTGTAGCACATAAGTGTCGATACCGTGCTGCTGGTACTGGCAATTACCACTGGGGTTTAGTTGAGCAATGATATCGGCTTCATCAGCGCTATGCATGAGCTTATCTTGCCACGCACGATGAGCATTGATGTCTTGGCGAGCGCTCGGATAGGGCGCTTGAGTGCTGCCTTCACTGGCATAGAGCCGATCAGGATGCATAGGCAGCACGGTATTGGTCAAGCGTAGCATAGTTATGTCCCTATTTTTTTAGCAGTGGCTCTCTTTTGGCATTGGCATTTTTTGTAGCATCGATATCTCTAGTAGCAATGACAGTATGTTTTTCAGCATTATCAATCCAGCTATCAGCACTTAACCGTCATTGCTTAGTTGCCGTTATCGTCATACGTTCTACATAGCGATGTTATTCATTAAGGGTAAATTCGATACGGCGATTGCGAGTGCGACCTTCTTCGTTGTCGTTACTAGCGATAGGATCTGAGTCCCCTTTACCAGTAGTACTGAGACGAGTTGCATTTATATTTCGACCGATCAAGTATTGTTTGACGGCTTCTGCACGCTTATTTGATAGGGCAAGATTGGCAGTAGAATTGCCGACATTATCGGTATGACCTGTAATAAGAACAGGCTTATCACCGACCCGCTGTAACACCCCTGCCATATCGTCTAAGATACCAAGGCCCATAGGCGTTAGATTGGTGCTACCAGACTCGAACTCGACGATACGGTTGCCTAAAGTTTCGTCTATGAGGCGTTGTTCACCTTCTACCACGACCAGCTGATTTTCTAATTGATAGAGATCAGTTAGGCGAGAGTGAATACGGTTTTGAATGGCTTGCTTTTGTTCAAGGCTGCTTACCTTGCCATGTAAGCTAATGGTCGTCCCATGAATGTCGATACGCCCTTGACGAATGTTAGAGATATCGCTATCAATGATAGTCGTGGCTATCTGTTGCCAGTTGGTTGGTATACTGATGTTCGAACGTACTTCGATTTCATCTCTGACAGGTTTATCAGGATACTGTGCTTTTAGCTTGTCGAGCAGTTGCTGTTTGTCTGAGCTGGTAGCGACCACACCCTTGATGACCACTGGCACATTTTGTGAATTATTTGTCACATGAGTGTCGTTATGTTCTGCAAATACAACGGCGCTCATAGGCAGGGTGATAGCGGCGGCTAATAGCAGGTTTTTCGCGTGATTTGTTCGCTTGGGTTTTGTCATTCTAGAGAGGACTTTCATTCAAGTACCTTTTTAATCTGTCTATTATTGAGCAGTGACTAATTGCAGGGGTATGATGCATGGTGGCTACTATCAGCTGTTACAAATCAGCAGTTATCGTGAGCCATTATTTATTGTGCTAAAAAAGTTTTTTTAAACAATTGCCTAGTATCATACAGATATAAATTATCTTGTAACAATACTTTATTAAACCGTGTCAACCCAATGTCTTCATCAATATATCCTTGAGTCCAGTCGCTATGAGCGATGACCACCCAATCTTCAGGATAAGTTTTTTCACTTTCTGATATTTGCTTGAGTATACGTCCATCGGGTTTAGTAAAACTCATGAGCAGGCGATAGCAATTAGCGACACGATATAAGTAGGTATTCAAGTAGAGCTGGTGTGGCTGATAAAAACCATTGATGAGATCGTGCCAAAAAGTGGCCATGTGTATCGAGTTTTCTCTATCAGAGGTAAGTGACCAGCAGATGGCTTTATTTAAGCCATGGAAACCCTTAGTAAAGGTCGGTAAAAATAACAGGCCAGTGGCAATGATTTGCTGTATCAGTTGCGCTTTATCAATGTTCATTAAGATCGCTATATCATGCAACGTAGTGGTATTGATAAAATCATAGTAGTAAGTACTGGCATTAGTATCGATGCTGAGTTGGCTATGGTTGAGATGCTCCATAAGATCGGTATTGTCAGTTTTGGATTTGGCCATGCTTAAAACTTCATAAGTGTCATTCCAAAGCGCTGATGACTTGACGGGCAGATAGTTCATCCAGTTTTTCGGTTTATCGAGATGAAGCACGCCAAAACCTATCAATGGGTAATTTCTATAGCTACTATCGTGACTAGGGATCAAAACGCCGGTGATAATCTCATTAGCTCTAGTATCGATATGACTGAAATTTAAAAAGGCAAAGTTATGATTACTGACATTGTCTATCGGAATTCCGCTAAATACACTTTCCGACACGGCTAACGCTTCGCTGACCCACTCATCAATGGCATTGGTCTCAGAGATATGAGCGCGCGCCCGTACAAAGTCCCCGCGAGCAGGCAATTTTCCAAAATATACTAAAGGCAAGGAGTCTGGAGTCATGGCGTTTGCTCCTGCTGTTCAGTCACGGCTGAACGATCATCAGTAGCCGTCGTGCTATCAGTAGGCGGTTGCACTGGTGGACTGTTTTCACTATTAGTATTAGGGGTTACAGTAGATGTGCGGGCTGGCGGCGTGACATTGCTTGTATTTTGCTCGCCAGTCGGTACTGGCTGATTGGTGCCAGAACCCGCATTAGGAGTATCGCCATCAACAGCATTATTATCAGAAATTGGCCTTGCTGTACGTGTGACACCAAGGGCAATAATCTCCTCTGGTAGTTTCATTCCGGTAAAGGGATTGGTAGAGCGACCTTGACCGGTAGTGGTACTACTGCCGCTGCCGCTGATGATTCTAAAGCGTACAGAGATAGTGATACCGTCACCAGACCATGCCATCTCAAAGATATCATTGCCAAGTTCAGTACGGCGTGCACTGTTAATGAGCCTTTCTACCCCAAAGCTGCCTGCTTCTTCAAAGACAGTAAAGTCTCTGCCATCATAGTCCTTGGCTCGAATACTGGCACCAGGTTGGCTACTTGGATTTGGCCATACAAACGTTGTCCACGCTTGAGTACCCATGCGATAACGCAACTGTTGACCATCGACCACAATAGTATATTCAGTCAAACCGCTGACGGGTAATGGCATGATTTGAAAAGTGGTTTGATTGGCAGCGCCACCAGTATTATTCGCACCAGCAGCGCCTGTGCTATTGCTGCCCATATAATTGGTAAAGTAACGGCCAAAATCAGCGACAAACTGCGGGTTGAGACCCAGACCTGCACCATTCCAGATTTTACTGGAGATTTGATCGCCGCGGCGAATGATAAAGGGCGATAACGTTTCGTTGACGAATCGCGCCACATAGCCATCTTCGCCGAAGAATTGACCGATCTCTGCAGGCGTCGCTTCTAAGTTTGCATTGGCGGTAAAGGGATACTTACTGCCTAAATTATCGAGGAAAGGCTTATAGACCTGCGCTTTCCAAACTTTATTAATCTCAGCCTTAGTGGGCGTCAGCAGCATGTTAAATGAACGAGTCAGTGGCTCACTCAACAACGGACGAACCAGTTGTTTTATTTCAGAGTTGGCTTGACTCAGGATCTGCTCATCTAATATCTGTAGAGATTTGGTTAACTCTGAGCCTTCGGGGCTGAGGGTTTGTGAGGCAAACAACAAAGCATCAGGGCCGATGTCGTCACTACGAGCGATATTGTTAAAACGGGTTCTGATATCGCCTAAGCTGACTAAATAGCTGTCTAATAATGACAGATCCTGATTTTCTTCTCTTGGCGTTACTAGCGCATGTATAGAGGAGAATTCTTGCGCAATCACACCTGAGCTTGCTTGTGCTACAGGCGCGGCGTTATTAGAGCTACCACCATTATTCATCGCTGCTTCTGCTTGCCGCAGCTCAGCAGGGCTTTGACGCAGGATGGTTTGCTTAAACCAATTGACAAATGAGCGACGAGATTCGCCACCATTGCCAGCTGCTTGATTAGCCGCTTTATTGTCCCATTGAGTTTGGCGATCTACTGTCTCAAACAGGGTTTTTAACGGTGACTCTGCGGCATTGGACAGCTGATTTAATAAGACCGCATGATCATCGAAGCCTGTGCTATCCCGAACATACACTTGAGATAAAAAACGTTTCCATTCACTGATATATTCTTGCTTATAGCGATTGACCAGATATTGTCGTATCTGTTCAGGACTGCCCGTCAAGGTAAGGTCATCTTGGCTGCTGGTGGCCAACACCCAATCATCGGCGACCACTCTTGTGGTGGCAGCTTTATCAATCTCATCACTGACGAAAGCCTCCCATGCCTCTTTAGTAAAAGTGCCTGAAATGACATAGCTACCAAGCAGTGCTTCATTAGCATTGTTTTGCGTGATCTGTGCAACCGTGACCGATGGGAAGCGGGCAGATGCACGCATTTTAATCTCTGAGTAAACACGCTCACGAGCAGGTTGACCTTTGCTAACCTTGGATAAATTGCTACGGGTTTTGTCTATCAGCCCTAAGTCATTTTGGATCAATGGAAAGGCGGGGTCGTCGACATGAGCCAAGGTAAAACTCAAGATACGCTCAGCTTGGCGAATCATCTTGTCACGCGGCATGTCAGCGCGATTGGCTTCGAGCCAGTTGCGCCAAAAACGGGTCATCTGATCACTCAAATGACTGGCCTCTAAATTGTCATGATTGCCAAGCATGAGATAAGCTTTGAGCGCGTTATAAGCATCTTCAACGTCTGTGGGGTCGGACTGGATATAAGCATCATTAACGGCAGCATCAGAGGTGTCATCAGTGCTTGAGTCTTCTGTACGGACTTCTAATTGATCGGCATTGGTATTTACTTCGGTCAAAAACGTTTCGATATTTTGTTTGGTTGGCGCTAAGACGATGATGCTGATGCCGTTATAATATTCTGCTAGCAATTTTTGCTTAAGCTTATCGCCTTGATAGAGGCCAAAACTTAAAGACAGCGGCTTGTCGTCTTCATAGCCTTCAAGCTGCTCGATTCGACTTTGTAGAATATTGAGCGACTCAAGCTGGGATTGTAAATCACCGTTAGAATTTTTTTGTAGCGCTGCGACTTGCTGTAAGTCAGCCACGACACGCTCAGTGAGCTGTTTATTATTGGCATAAGACCATGTCCACAGACCGACAGCCGCACACAAAGTCACGACAGCAGCTAGCGTCGCAAGCGAACGATGACTGCGCTTGTGTCGGTTTTTATGCTGCTTGACCAAATGCTTGTCTTTTAAAATGACTTTAGAAAATAGATCTTGTAAAAAATAAGGCTTGTCTGCGGCTTCTTGCTGCGCATTGAGCGGTATCGCAGGTGGGTGCAAATCGTAATTTTGTACCATTTGCAACGTCATTTGGCTGCTAACTTGCCCGTCCTGCAAGGCGCTGGTAAAGTAAAAGCCACGCAATATGGGCTTAAATTGGAAAGGGTTGTCCTCAAACAACGCATGCATCAGCGTCCGTATCATGGGACGTAATGACTGAAATTCCATTGGGAAAGTCATTAGACTGGGAGATACCGTGCGCTGATGACGTAAGGATAGCTTAGTGGTGCTCAAGTCTTTTAGACCATTGACCAAGACATCAAAATGTTCTTCGAATACGTCAGTGATATTGATATTTTCTGGGTCTTCAGGGTAGGGGATGGTCGCGCCCCATACTTGGCTGCGCTCTTCTTGCTCATAGTCATTAAAGAAGTCACGGAAGCCTGAAATTAAATCCATTTTAGTAAAGACCACATAGACAGGCGCATAGACTTCTAACTGTTCAGTTAAGTCTTGCACACGGCTTCGCAGATTCTTGGCCAAATCCAATGCATAGTTTGGGTCATTTTTGGTGAGTTCGGCGATACTGACCGCGATGATGATGCCATTGATCGGTGCTTTAGGTCGATTCTTTTTGAGTAGGCTTAAAAATGACAACCATTCTGAGCGATCTTCTTCATAGACGGAGTAACGTCCTGCGGTGTCGAGCAAGATACCTTCAGTCGAAAAAAACCAATCGCAGTTACGTGTACCGCCGACGCCTTTAACGGATAGCTTGTTACCTTGCTCCATAAAGGGGAATTTTAAGCCAGAGTGTAGCACTGCAGAGCTTTTGCCTGCTGCAGGATTACCAATGACCATATACCACGGCAGCTCATATAACGCCGCTTTGCCTGTTTGATCGCCTATCTTTGATTTGCGAATGGTTTTAATGGCATCTTGCATTTGCTGACGTAGCGCCTGCACTTCTTGAGCGTTTTCATCTTTGGCCACATGAAGGCTATCGTCACCTTGGCTCTCGTTGCCATTATCCTCCACTAAGTTTGCCAGCTCATCTGAGGCAAGCTTACGTTTTTTCCACAGGTAATAGCCAAGTGCCCCCAGTACCGTACATGTGATTAGGACGCCAATGATTATGACAAAGGTTTTAATAGCCACATAATCATAAAGTAAGACTAGAGCGACAATGAGCCCCAGCGCCAATAATACTCTTGGGTTATAGATAAGATGAAAAAACCTTGAAAACATGCGTGCTACCTAGTGTGAACTTAAGATAATAAAACGAGTATTTACCACGACAAAACATCATTAAAACTACGACTCAGATTTTTGAGAAGAGTCTAGCAACCAAAGCATATTGCAGTGCTTATGTTGAGTAATTAGAAATGACCTGTCTGACTCTTGTTGGTCTTCTTTGGCTAAGTCAATGAATAACGATAAGCTGATGAATGGCTTCAACCAATTATTCAATGGCATATAATGCCCTAAATGATGCTCATTTACTAGAGCGCCTTGTGCTATAAATGCTTCAAGAAAGCTCATATACGTTGATAAGTCATAAGGCTGATTTAATGGATTAATGTCAGACATGGCGGTAATGGATATGTCTGTTATAGAAACATTAGTCTTGTTTTTTTCTTTGCTGTTGATGTCAGACGATTTTTTTTCGGGCTTTACTATCTGTTTATCGGTGGTTTTTAGCGTGGTCGTATCGGTCGGCGACAGTGAAAGCATATTGTCTATTAATAGGTTTTTGATAGTCGTTAAATGATTCAAATAGCGACGTTTATCACTCAAAAGCTCAGTGCGATGAGCTGTAGCTATCTCCGTTAATAAAATACGGGTACTAGCGTCAATATTGAGTAGCTCTTGAGCCGCTTGATTCGAGAATAGCAACAGCACACCCGCCTCAGTAGGAATGACATTGGTCATTTGCTCAGCATACAAATGAGTGTCTAACCATTCTTCACTTATCTGTGAATCTGCAATGAGAATTAAGTAAAGATCCGGCGCAGTTGATTTAGATAAAGGCAGCAGATGTCTATTGATGAATTCTGTAGGTGTGGCAATGGTGCTATTGTTAGCGCTATTATTTGCTACGGTGTTTGCGACGTCAGTGCTGTCAGTTATGATGGTCGTAATAGCAAGCCGTGTATCAGGAATACCGTAAGCTGCTAACTGTTCTTTTATGGTCGCGATCAAAAATGCTGAATCGGCGCTGGCAGGTAAGCATAAATAGATAGGAAGATTGGTTAAATGACCAGCAGAGGCTGCTGTCATTTTGTCATCACTGTTCTCTTTACGGCTGTTATTTTCACTACTTACTTCGTTGGCACTCACCAAATAATGTTGCTGCCATTCGGGATGAATATGAATGGCTGCGTTGGACTGAGTCGTATCCTGTTGGTGATGTTGGTAAAAGTGTTCGGCAAGGCTAGACAGCATCTCCTCGCTCAAGACTAGCTGCTCATAAATTAATGCCTGTAAACGCAAGGTAGTATCATTTAACGCGGCTTTACGTTCGGTAACTCTCTCACCATCGAGATGGCTGTCTAAACTAAGGTCTAAATCACTGTCTAAATCACTGTCTAAATCACTGTTCGAATCTAAATAACGGTCTGAATAGCTGTCGTCAAATTCTGAATCTGCTGAATAGGCATCAGACAGACTAGGATATGGTAGTGCGGATACATCAGGGAGTCTTGCAATCGGTTTGACTAACATTGGCATACCATCAATATCTGTCAAATCCTCGCTCAATACGGTTAGGTCTGCGTCATTGTCCACCACTTCAGACCAACAGTCTCCTTCTGGTAGGCAGACACGGCTATAGATGAATAACTGATAAGTATTGGGCGGCTTAATAGCGTCTGTTTTATCTGTTGTTCCATCAAGTATCTCTGGTGAATCGGTTGTTTGTTTATCCAGTTTTTTTTGCCACCATGAGAGCGCCATGATAGAGCCAAGAAACAATAAAGGGATGGTAACAAACCATAGTAATAAGCCAGATGAGGTCAGCTGTCGCGCATTGTCTTTAAAGTACATCCAGACCAAAATGAGATACAACACCAAAATCATGACTAAAACAGATCGGCCGTATGACAGTATTTTTTTTGCGCCCACTTATTTAAACTCCCTATTTGTTGGGTTGTTATTATGATTATTACCATGTAGACAAGCTTTGCGATCCAAATTTTATGATATCTATAAGCTTGTTTTTACTATGCTAGTTAACTTTATTTGTCTTATTTATGATTCGGTTGTAATGATAGGAGTCGCTTTGAAAATGTCGTTAAACTATAAAATCGATAACCAGTAAGCCTTCTAAGCATTATTAAGTGAATTTTTATAATGAAATGGTATTTTTAAGCTGTCTATAGATAAGCTAATGGATAGAAATAAATAAAAATTAGTGTAATTAAGTTAGCTTTATTTTAAAAGGAGATGATTTGTCTATATAATACTGACGAAATCGTAATTATCAACGCCTGTTTATTATTATTTTGTTTTTATCGTCTCAACTGTCGCTGACGCTTGCCTATGATTTACTTGACTGTATCGGTCTTTACATTGCTCTCTATCCTCATGATGGTCATGCTTTTTGATCGGCAGCTATGTGGGCGACTATTAGATAAAGTAATGGTGTTTTTTCATCGATTGTCTAGCCTAAAATTCAAGCGTCCATCAATAAAGACACCAAAGAAAGCATTTGATTATCGTATCAAGCAGTTTATTCGTTTTATTTCAGATATAGATGTTTCTCGTATTCCAGTGATATCGGCATTGTCTTTTTTGATTGTCATGGCAACGGTTGGATTGTGTTATGCCCTGATTACCAATCATTCTCTGGAGGTTTATCATACCAACGATACCGTGGCTAGCACGACAAATTTGCAAATCAGTCAACTACTTATAGGAGAGCGTCTGCGTCCGCCGTCGCCTCCGCCAGAGGAGCTGTTTGCTGAACTAGAAGCTGAGATTGCAAGCTACCAAGCTGACAAGACAGAGGAAGGGTATTGGCCAAATAATCAGACAAATATACCTCAGATTGATAGACCGCTAATGCTCCCTGAGCCTGATTTGTCTGACTTAAACACTCAAGATCATAGCACTGGCTATTCAGGTGACATGTTGGCTGCACATCTAAACAATGGTCATATCAATATCAAAAATGCTGACCGTAATTGGCAAAAAATGAACTCGGATTTTGTTCAACGGCTGTTGACTGTGTATAAAGTAATGAGTGACCAATATGGCTATGACATGGTGCTGCTAGAAGGCTATCGTAGCCCTGCAAGGCAAGCAAGACTATTGAAAAAAGGCACTCATGTAACGAAGGCAGGATCATACAAGAGCTATCATCAGTTTGGTTTGGCGGGCGATAGCGCCTTTATCAGAAATGGTAAAATTGTCATAAGCGAAAAGGATCCTTGGGCAATGCGAGGCTATAAATTATATGGTAAAGTAGCCAAATCTGCCGGACTTGTGTGGGGTGGTGATTGGCGTATGATGGATCTTGGGCATGTCGAGCTGCGCAAAAAAGGCGTGCTCGGTCGCCCAGAAATGGCTGAGATTTTGACCAGTCAATAATGATAATAAAAAGCTAAGGTAAACTGAAAGTATGAATAAATGTATGACATTGCCAGTATCATTAATCGCCGCTACTTGCTTGCTAAGTGGGGCGATCGCCGGATGCAGCACTGATAAGTTGAGCAAGTCAAATGACAAGGTATCGGCATTGGCAGGCGAGCCTCCTACTATAGATGCCATGAGCCATATCGTTGATAATGGCAAAAATAGTGCTGATTTGCAAAGTTTAAAAGCACAGCTAGAGCTGCAGCAACAGCAGCTAGCGACTATGAGTGCTGAGCAGCAAGCATTGCAAGAAAAATTAAAGCGTCAGCAGATTACTCTAAATATTAAACCCACCACTAATGCCAATGCAGGACGTACCAAAGTAGGCACAGCAAGTACTGCCTATATCGCATTTTTGGAAGAAGAGAGCCAGTTTACGGATATTGAAGCGCTGGCTGCCAAAGAGATCAGTATTATTCCAAATCGTGAGAGCAGTCTGACCGTGAACATTCCACAAGACGCGCGCTTTATCGCTATTAAAGTGGGGCTGAAATATACCAAAAAGCGCTCACAGTTTCTTATCCCACTTGCCAGTCTCAATTTTGATACGCCACTGGCGATCAATATTGGTGGATGCGATGTCAGCATTACTGAGGGTGTTGACCCAGCTCTGGCACCTACATTTACTACCAAACTTAAATATTATCAGCAGCCACTAGTCAGCTGTTCTTAGGAGATTGTCTTGAGTAAACACAGGGTATTATGGGGAGAAGGGTTGTTTTTGCGACCCCAACATTTTCAGATTCAAGACACTTATCATGACTCGCAACGAGCTTTGAGTATGATGCTGGTGCATCCTTATGCTTATGGAGTATCTGATGTTCAGATTGATAAGCAACTTTTGGAAAGCAATTTACTAAGTTTTCAAAGTATTTATGCGGTATTGCCAGATGGCACGATATATCATGCGCCTCGTACCGACACCTTACCGAAAGCCATTACCTTAGATACCCAAGACAATGGCGATGAAGTTTTCGTATTCTTGAGTTTAGAGATTGTCCATAGTGGCGGCAGCAATATACAGACGGATCGTAGTGACAATCCAGCACGCTATGTAAGGGGTGCTATTGAGGCACAAGACCTATATAGCCAAGCGGCTGAAGCAGTCATTGACGTGATTAAACTGTCGCCAAGTTTGCAATTAAGTCATTCTGCGCAAGCGCCTAGCCAAGATACCGTGTCCTTATTGGTAGCCAAGCTCGTGCGTACCACTCAAGGCGTCTATCAAGTCGATGATGATTATATCGTCCCAAGTGTGCATATTACGAGTAACCCTGCGCTTATTGGTCACGTATATCGTTTGATGACGATGATTAATACCAAGTCTACGTCGCTGTATGACCATCATCGTCAGTCAAACAATGACTTACTGGAGTTTCGCTCCTCGGATATTGCCTCTTTTTGGCTATTGCATACGCTAAATACCGCATACTCTCAGCTCAGTCATTTATATAATAATGCCAAACTACATCCAGAACGCCTTTATGAAGCATTATTAAATGTCGCCAGCCAATTGGCTACTTTTAGCTCATTATATAAGGTGGGCGACTTACCTTCTTATAATCACGATAATGCCAATGACTCATTTGTTAGTATCATTTTGATTATTCGTGAGCTACTCAATACTGTCATTGCCAGTAACTTTATCTCGATTCCATTGCGTCAGAATAAGCCATCTTATTATACAGGTGAGCTAAGTAGTGACAAGATCACGCGTGGCTCACAGCTGTATCTGTCTGTTAGCTCATCATTGCCGATGCACGAGCTCATCGACATCGTACCACGCCGATTTAAAATTGCGACGCCTGACTCAGTAGAGAAACGTGTGTTGTCAGCGCTGCCAGGCTCTTCTATTTCACATGTCAGCCAAGTACCCAGTGCGATACCAGTGAGACCAGGCTTTAGCTACTTCACCATCGAACCGGTAGGCGAGCTATATGACGAAATGCTCAAATCTGAATCTATCTGTATTTATGTACCCAATGGCTTTGATGATTTAAAAATAGAGCTGATGGCTATCGTACAGTAATTCTTTTTGTCTCTAGAGGTGCTGAGGTTGCAAGATGAGTATGCACTAGGGCGCGTCCTCATTTTGAGGACACGCCCTCAATAGTATTTGAAATAATAAGCATTAGGAATAATCATGTCAGGGAATAATTCAATGGGTTCTGCACCTTCGTTGTTAGATTCAGGCGAGGTGGCTTCAAAGGTCTCAGCAACTGGTCTAGATAAGCGTATCAGTAGTCAGTCGCTAGTAGACATCATGTATGACGGCTTTTACTTGGTATTTTTATTGCGTAATCATTATTTCAGCACTGAGCCGCGTCAATTTCGTCAAAAAATATATGATTTTTTAGATAAATTCGAGATGAATGCGCGCAAAAAAGGATTTCTGTCAGAAGATATCCATGAAGCTAAGTATGCGTATTGTGCGTTGATTGATGAGACCATCATGACATCGCAAGAGCCAGAGTTTCAAACTCTCAAAGATGCTTGGGAGCTAAATCCTTTGCAGTTGGATTTATTTGGCTCACAAATTGCTGGTAATGAGTTCTTTGAGCGTTTAGATGGGCTACGCGAGCAAGGAGAGAGACGTCTGCCTGCTCTGGAAGTCTATCACTATGCGATGCTACTTGGTTTTCAAGGGAAGTATCGTTTAGAGGCGCCAGAGAAAATTCGTTATCTTATCTCACGCTTAGGGGATGAAATTGAGCATCTACGAGGTAATAAGAACGAGTTTTCGCCATTTTGGGCGATACCGGACCAAATCAAACACACGCTCACGAGCGAAACGCCACTATGGGTCATACTCACGGTCATGGCAGTGTTGTTGACCGCAATATTTGCTACCATGTGGCAGTTTACCAATAGTTTCTCGAATGAGCAGCTGTCAGCATACGACAATGTGATTCAAGAAAACAAAGAGCAAGCTCATATCTCAATTTTTCTACCTTAATTATTTTCCTTACTTTAAATGCTAACTTTTTTAACAGTTTTTATTTCAGCTGCGTACGTTGTGCTGAAATAAAAACCGTTAGGACAGCAAGGTAATGATTGTTAGACCGTTGGCTACTTATTTTTCTACTGAGTTTTATATAAGTTTCTTCATGCCAATAAAAATAGCAGCCATAAAAAAACCCTCATCAAAGAGATGAGGGTTTTGGCAAATGCCATAATTGAATTAAAGATAATTCAAGAAATTTACAACTAAAATGTGGCTCTCCAACCTGGGCTCGAACCAGGGACACACGGATTAACAGTCCGTTGCTCTACCAACTGAGCTATTGGAGAATAAGCTGCAAGTGTTTAAAACCTTACAACGAGCCTTAGAAGTCTCTAACGAGTTCTTGCTAAGTGGGGCGTATTCTAGCAAAAATAAAAAATACGTCAAGCCTTTTTTGCATAATTATCAAAGATAATTATTTTAATAAGGAGATAAGGCATTTTTCGAGGTTTTTTGCAAAAAAAACTCCCAATTGTGAGATAAGTAAAAAAGACGCCACATAGAGGATAGGTGGCGTCTTTTTTATAAGCGCATGTCTAAGCGTAGTAATTTTAAGACAGTGGCTGTTTATTTATTATTCAGCAACGTCTAGATCAGCCACCGCTTTTTCGATACGTGATAAGGCATCTTTTAGCGTTGCTTCATCAGTCGCGTAAGAGATGCGCATATAGCCACCAAGACCAAAGGCGTCACCAGGCACCACTGCTACGCCAACCTTCTCTAACAACCATGCTGAAAATTCAGTACATGATGACAGACCAGCAGCTTTGATGAGTGGTTTGATGTCAGGATATACGTAGAAAGCGCCATCAGGACGCAGGCAGGTAATACCTTTAATCGCGTTCAAACCATCAACGACTAGATCACAACGCTTCTCAAAGGCTTCTACCATCGGCGTGAGCACGCTTTGATCGCCACTAATAGCGGCTTCGGCAGCCACTTGGCTGATCGATGTTGGGCATGAGGTTGACTGTGATTGTACTTTTTTCATCGCCCCAATCAGCTTGGCAGGGCCACCAGCGTAACCAATACGCCAGCCAGTCATCGCATATGCTTTTGACACGCCATTTAAAATGATCGCCCGCTCTTTTAGCTCAGGTGCGGCATTCAAAATATTGTAGAACTTATCGCCCGTCCAGCGGATGTGCTCATACATGTCATCTGACACAACATAAACTTGTGGGTGCTTTTTCAGCACTTCAGCGATGGCTTTTAGCTCATCCAACGTGTAAATCATACCTGTTGGGTTAGAGGGGCTGTTTAGTACCAGCATTTTAGTTTTGTCAGTGATGGCGTCTTCTAACTGCTCAGCGGTGATTTTGAAATCTTGCTCAGCAGGGCATTTGACGATGACTGGCACACCTTCTGCAATGATGACCATGTCAGGATAGCTGACCCAGTAAGGTGCCGGAATGATGACTTCATCACCTGGATTGATAAAGGCTTGCGCAAGATTAAAAAATGATTGTTTACCACCGACCGATACTAGGATTTCATTGGGCTCATAGCTGATGTTGTTATCACGTTTGAACTTCTCAATGATGGCTTTTTTGAGCTCTGGCGTACCATCGACAGCGGTGTATTTGGTAAAACCGTCATTAATGGCATCGATTGCTGCTTTTTTGATGTGCTCTGGCGTATCAAAATCAGGTTCACCCGCACCCAGACCGATTATGTTTTTACCAGCGGCTTTTAGCTCTTTGGCTTTATTGGTAATCGCTAGCGTAGGCGATGGCTTGATGTTGTTGACGCGGTCAGAGAGTTGCAATTCGCTCATGAGAGATCCTTTTTATAGTGGAGTGGGATTGGTGAAGCACTATCATTAATTGTATAACGTTTGAGGTGTCATTAGGACACGATATCAGGCAGTTTCAAAAACTGTCGGAAGGGAAGTTGATTTTTGAAAATAAATAACCGTTAATAAAGACAAGCGCTTTCAACAGGTTGGATATTTTCATGATAAATACGTTGACTAATCAGCCCTTTAATTCAAATATATTTTTGATTTTTAGTATTGTAGCATGCCGTAATTAGGCTGTCTTATAAGGCTAGTAACATAAAACGACAGACCTAAGAGCAATTTTTCCAGTGCGTGAGAGTAGACAGGTTCAGTCAATTAAGAGACGCATTGATTGCGAAACCACAACAATAAATCGATAGTCTTGCGCTATGATTGTTTAGATTTAATAAATAAAATGGATGATACCTTAATAAAAAAAGGTTAATGCCATCAGCTGACTAAAGATGATAAGCAAGTATTTGACACCTTAATGCATGGTAAGTTTCGTACTATCAGCACAAATAAAAGGACGTTTACGATGACTGACTCTACTAAGAAATTACATATACTTATTACTGGCGCGACGTCTGGTATTGGCAATCAATTGGCAAAAGACTATCTACTAGAAGGTCATCATGTCTATGCCGTTGGTCGAGACGATAGCGCATTGGCTGAGCTTGAGTCGTTAGGCGCAGAAACGGTTGACTTAGATCTCATGGATCGGGATAAAGTTATCGACGCTTTTGGAAAAATTGAAGAGGTTGATTTGGCGATTTGTGGCGCTGGCATGTGCGAATATTTGGACATGCCAAACTTCGATAGCGCCTCGTTTATGAAAGTGATGTCGGTAAATATGGGTACGTTGTCACATGCTATCGAAGGGATATTGCCAAAGCTAATCGCCTCAAAAGGTCGTCTGGTGGGCATTGGTTCAGCATCTGCTTATGTGCCGTTTGCTCGTGCCGAAGCTTATGGCAGCTCAAAGGCTGCCATCCATTACCTAATGAAAACTTTGCAAATTAGCCTTGCACCGCATGATGTGTCGGTAAGTTTGGTCGTGCCTGGTTTTGTCGAGACGCCAATGACTAAGCAAAACGATTTTCCCATGCCCTTTATCCAAACAACAGCGCAGGCAAGCAAAGCGATTCGTGATGGTATCGCGAGTGGCCACGATGTGATTGAATTTCCCAAAAAGCTCACTTTACCGCTAAAGGTATTGGGGACGTTGCCAGATTTGGTGTGGCAGCAAGTCAGTGAAAAAATTAATAAAAAATAGCTTATATTGAAAAATTGCAAAAAATAAATTACTAAAAATATGGAAAGGAACGCATCAATGCTGTTTAACCGCCGTAAACGTAAGAACCTAGAGACAGTCTCCCATGAAGCCAGCAGCCTCTCAAAACAGACGACTAACCCTCAAGCTAAAAAACGTATTGCTATCATTGGCTCAGGTGTATCAGGATTGACTTGCGCTCATTATCTGGTGGCGCAACATGAAGTGACAGTGTTCGAGGCTAATGATTATATTGGCGGGCATGTAAATACCATCGATGTGGCGCTACAAGACGGCAAAAAAGCAAAGAGCAGCAATGTGGAAAACAGTGCCATAGATACTGGCTTTATCGTCTTCAATGAGCGTACTTATCCCAATTTCTTTCGGCTACTGCATGAGCTGCAAGTGCCATTTCAATCGACTGACATGAGCTTTTCGGTAAAGAATACAGCGCGCCATTTTGAATACAATGGTCACACGCTCAATACTTTATTGTCGCAGCGTAAGAATGTTTTCAATCCAAAGTTTTGGCAATTTATCAAAGATATTTTACAGTTTAATAAGCATATCAAGCAGCTACGCCAAGACTATGAAATGGCACGTGCTAAAGGGCAAGATGTTAGCATTTTTACTGAGCAAACACTGGGCAGCTATCTCACAGAAAAAAGCTATGGCAAGCTGTTTATAGACAATTATTTTCTGCCAATGGTTTCTGCCATTTGGTCAACCAGTCTGCATGAAGTACAAGACTTCCCACTGGTGTTTTTTGCACAGTTCTTTGACAATCACGGCTTGCTCGATGTAGTTAATCGTCCGCAGTGGTTTACGATCAAAGGTGGCTCAAAACAGTACGTCAATAAGTTAATTCCACGCTTCATCAAAGCGGGCGGTAAGGTGAGAGTAAACAGTCCCGTACAGTCTGTGGTTCGCGATGGTGAGCAAGTATTATTGACGGTTAAAAATAAAAGTATTACTGACAACAATATCGAAAGCTTAAACGAAAAATTGGTATTTGACGAAGTTATCTTTGCTTGTCATGCAGACACCGCGCTCAAAATTTTAGAAGATGCCAGTAAGGATGAACATGAGGTACTCAGTCATTTTCGCTTTACCAAAAATACCGCCGTACTGCATACCGATATCAGTGTCCTACCGAACAAGCCATTGGCGTGGGCCAGCTGGAATTATCTGATTGATGAGAATCTCGCAAATAAAACTGCGCGACAATCAGGACAATCAGCTACTGAAAACCATACTAAAAAAGCGCAAATATCAGCAAAACCAGTGCTGACTTATCACATGAATATTCTGCAACGCCTGACCAAAAAACACAATTATTTGGTTACGCTGAATCCAGAAACCGTTCATGAAAATATTGACGATAAGCACGTCATTAAGCGCATCGATTATAGCCATCCTGTGTTTGATAAAGCGATGATTAAGGCGCAAAGCAGATGGTCGAGTATCTCTGGTAACGGCATGCACACACACACACATTTTTGCGGTGCCTATTGGTTTAATGGTTTTCATGAAGATGGTGTACGTAGCGGTCTACGTGTCTGCCAGGCGCTCGGTCATGATATTGCCATAAAAGACGAGGTTGATCCGACTCATCTGCCTGATGCCGAGAGCGCACATACGCCGTTTCGTTATAAAGACCTGCCGGTAAAGGCAGATACCAAATTGCGCACACTTAATAAGCGTGAGGTGGTCACGGCGCTTACCAATCAGGAGCTGATTGAGTACATTGAACGTTTACAACCGACTGTTAAAAATGATGAACCAAAGCGAAAGCGTCGCTTATTTGGTCGTCATAACGTGCAGTGATTTTGGTCGTGAGATCAACGAACACTATTGAAGAGAGTGCTATGTCTATTGAAACCGACACGCCTAATAAGCTGTTACCCCATCAGTTATTCCATGGGACGACTTGGCACAGTCGGTTACTGCCAAGTGTGCATAAATTTGCGTATCCATACCGTTATTGGGGCATCAATATCAGCACATTGGCTAAAGGGCTGGAGCTTCCTGAGGTAAGTACAGGTATTAGTAGCAAAAATAAGCTTTTAAAAAAGTTGCTTTCAAAAGGACGGCTGGTCAAAGGATTGCCATTATTTTCAGCAAAGAAAAAAGCCTTGCAGCAGTTTTGTCCTGATGATTACTTACAAGGTCTACCTTTACAAAAGTCAAATAGCCTAAGTAATTGCTCAATGAGTGATAAGCAGGATAATTGTCGTTCAAATTCTGTTCAAGCACTTAATCACCGCTTAAACCAAGCGTTTACTGAGCAAACGGGTAGTGCGCCAACAGGCGATATTATTGGAATGCTCGTTTGCCGCAATGCGGGTATATATTTTAGTCCAGTCAACTTTTATTTAGGTTTCGATGAGCAGCAGATACCGTCCCATTTATTGGCTGAAGTCTCTAATACACCGTGGGATAAGCGCCATTATTATGGGTTTACACTCAATGGCGCGAATACTGAATTTTGTCATAATAAAGATTTTCATGTCTCACCTTTTAACCCGATCGACCAGCTATATCGTTGGCAGGTTAAGGTAAAAAAGCAGCCGGATAATTGCTTGCAAGTTCGTATTGCTATCGATATCAGCGATGAGCGCGGTGAGATATTAAAAACGGGTATAAAAATGGCTGGCGTTCTAATGACCGCCACAACGATTCGCAACAGCTTGCGAAAAAATCCGCTAATGAACATGACCTCTGTAACCCGTATTTATTGGCATGCTTTCAAGCTTTATGCGATTAAAAAAGTGCCTTATATTCATTATGATGAAAAACTGGCCGATAGCCAACAGAACAAAGCACCGACTCAAAAAGATATTCTTTGATAGTTTAAGGGCTAACGATCAGCCAAAGAAATTTATCAGCTTAACGCTTAAGCATAGAGCATTTAAACAAGGATGAATATACGATGTCAGCACGACCAACCGACCGAGCACCCGTTTCGACATTAGGAAAATTGACCGCACAGATGAGTAAGGTCGTCAATGAGAGCGCCATTTTTCAGCCCGTCAGTGCGGGAATGAATCAATTGGCAAGAAAATTCATCTTTCGCGCATTAGCGCATATCCAGTTTGGTAGCTTGACTATAGTCGGAGCATTCGATGAGCAAGCACCTAATACCGTCAGCTTTGGTAAAGTATCCGATAGTGTCGCGAGCAGTTCGGCAGTGGGTCGCCATTCACTACACGTCACCTTGATGATTCATGATCCTACTGTCTATCGGCAGTTGTTGCTTGGCGGCTCTATTGCGCTAGCAGACAGCTATATTAATGGTGAGTGGGATACGGACGATTTGACCGGGCTGATTCGGTTAGCAGCGCGTAACTTGGCGGTGTTGAATAAGTTAGAAAATCGCTTTGCAGGTGTGAGTAAGGCGTTTGAAAAAGCGAAGCATCGGCTGCGCAGTAATGATCAGTCTGGTGCCAAGTCCAATATTTTAGCGCATTATGACTTGGGCAATGATATGTATCAGCGGTTTTTGGACGATACGATGATGTATTCAGCAGCAGTCTATCGTACGCCTGATGTATCACTGAGCGCAGCGCAGCAGCATAAACTGGCGCTCATTTGCCAGCGATTACAATTGACGCCTGATGATCATGTGATAGAAATTGGCACAGGGTGGGGCGGTTTTGCTATTTATGCCGCCACACATTATGGCTGTCACATAACGACGACGACCATCTCTGACGCCCAGTATGACGAGGCGCAGCGCCGAGTCGATGCGGCAGGACTGTCTGATAAAATCACCCTGCTGAAGCAAGATTATCGTGAGCTGACAGGGCAGTACGACAAGCTAGTCAGTATCGAGATGATTGAAGCCGTTGGGCACGAGTACTTACCGACGTTTTTTACCAAATGTAATAGCTTGCTTAAACCCACAGGGCTGATGGTGCTGCAAGCGATTACTTTTAACGATCAAAACTACCAAGATTATGTTAATTCAGTCGATTTTATCCAAACGCACATTTTCCCTGGTGGTTGTTTGCTGTCTAATCAAGAGCTAAATACACAGTTTACGGAACAAACCGACATGGTCATCAAGCAGCTACATGATTACGGTTTTGACTATGCTCATACCTTGCGCGACTGGCGTGCAGCGTTCATGGCACAGCGTGAAGAAATTAAGGGTCTTGGTTATGATGATGCCTTTATTCGCTTGTGGGATTTTTACTTTTGTTACTGTGAAGGTGGGTTTTTAGAGCGCACCATCGGCGTGGTGCAGTTGACCGCAGTGAAGCCGGATAATATTGATGTGATGCATTTCTCTGATTTGTCTTCTCATGACACCCTCACCGATGAGCAAAGCAGCCGCCTGATTCACGATATTATGAATTCTCATGAAAGCGGTAATGCCAACAGTGATGGCCAAGACGCCTCCAAACGAAACATAGCGTCTTAACAAGTTGCGTTTCAATAGGCAGTGTCTTAACAAGCACTGACTTAACAAGCGATGCTGGAAACAAGCTGGGATTAAAAAACGCTAATTAAAAGGATGTGGTTATGGGTTATGTATTTATATATCTGGCTGCTGTGCTTATATTTTTGGGTATTGACGCAGTTTGGCTCAAGACTATGACTGGCTTATTTTATGAAAAGCGTATCGGGCATCTGCTTGCCGATGAGCCAAACATGATTGCTGCTGGCGTGTTCTATATGTTTTATCTACTGGCTCTCTGTGTCTTGATTTTATATCCACAAATCAAAGCAGGCGCTTCGATTGGTCATATATTCTTGCTTGGTGGCCTAATAGGGCTGATGGCTTACGGTACTTATGACTTTACCAGTTTAGCGTTGTACAAAGGTTTTACACTGGATACAGCGTTGGTTGATTTTGCTTGGGGCGGTATCTTGACAGGTTCAGTGAGCGCCATTGTCGCTTGGCTTGCTTATCGTTTTCATTGGTTGAGCTAAAGTTAAATAGTTCAAAATTTACATAACCTAGACCATTCAATGACAGAGTGCCGTTTGTGCTCTCTTGTGCGCTGCTGTATAAATGATACTTACTATCAACACGCCCTAAATCATTCAAGGATTTTTATGCCGCAATACAATACCAGCTCAACTGCCAAGAAAGCCCCATTAAATCATGAGCTATATATGTCGATACTCATGACGCCTGATATGGCGAATTTTATTGGCAATGTGCATGGTGGTGATTTGCTTAAGATGCTTGATCAAGTTGCTTACGCTTGCGCCAGTCGCTATAGCGGCAATTATGTGGTGACGCTGTCTGTCGACCAAGTGATGTTTCGTGAGCCTATATATGTTGGCGAATTGGTCACCTTTGCGGCAAGTGTTAATTATGTGGGGAATACTTCGATGGAGGTCGGCATTCGCGTCGAAGCAGAAGACGTACGAGCCCGTACCGTACGCCATACCAACAGCTGCTATTTTACGATGGTCGCTATCGATGATAATGGCAAGCCCACACCTGCGCCGCCACTTGATATCAAAAATCCCATGCAGCAATGCCGCGCTGATGCCGCACTAGAGCGTAAAAACCTGCGTCTGGAAAGCTCACATCGACCCAGTTGTGATATCGGGGATATGGTTGGTGAGCTGGCTAATTCTCATGATCGTTAAGATGAATAGACCCTGTATAGTCAGTTAAAATGCTTTCAATATACGGTCTATTGATCTGGTTAAATATATATATATCTGCGTTCAAAAGGCCTATATCGAGATTATTATGAGCTTAAAACCATCGGAAGCCGAGTCACATACTCCTATTTCTCATCAGCCAGCGCCGCATAATAGCCGTGCTAGGGGTGCTGGCACGCTCATTAAAGACGCCACTTCTGATGGTAATTCCCACTCTGTATTAGACGATTCTGCTAAGTCGACCACCAATAAAGACCAGCAACATTCCGCTTCATTGGTAACGGTATTAATTGCCGTTGGAGCCAACATTATCATTGCGATTGCCAAAACGGTTGCAGCATTTATGACGGGCTCTGCTTCTATGATCGCAGAGTCAGCGCATTCGTGGGCAGATGCAGGTAACGGTACTTTATTAATTGTCGCCGAGAAAAAGGCGATCAAACCTGCTGATGAAAGCCATCCCCTTGGCTATGGTAAAGAAGCTTATGTCTGGTCGATGATTGCCGCTTTTGGTGTCTTTATGGCAGGTTCGATTGTCTCCATTTATACCGGTATCACCGAGTGGAATGCTGCGGAAAGCGAGACCAACTATACCATCGGTTTTATTGTATTGGCGATTGCGTTTATGCTCGAAGGGTTTTCGTTAGGGCAAGCTTATTTACAAAGCAAAAAGCATGGTGAAGCGATAAATGTTAGTGCCATTGGTTATGTGGTCGATACGTCAAACCCAACTTTACGTGGTGTATTCTTTGAAGACTTGGCAGCTGTCATTGGCTTGGTTGTCGCTGCTGCTGCCATGGGTATGCATGCTTATACGGGACAGCCGTTTTGGGATGCGCTCGGCTCTATCATTGTCGGAATATTATTGGGTGCGGTAGCCATCTTTTTAATTAGCCGTAACCGTGACTTTTTGGTCGGTTATAAAGTATCAGAGAGGATACATGGCTATGCATTGACCGAGTTACTCAATCATCCAGATATCGATAGTGTATCGTACTTACATTTGGAGTGGGTGGGACCCAAAAAGATATTTATGGTGGCGGCAGTCGATATCGCTGGTAATCAAAAAGAAAAAGAGATTGCCCAAAAATTCGAAATTATTGAAAGTCAGTTCCGTGCCAATCCTTTATTTCAGGAAGCTATCCTGACATTATCTGTACCCAATGCTGAAACTTTGAGCTTACCCAATAGTTATAATCAAGATGCCTGATAAAGAGAAACCAATATGAAACTAAGTCTTCAGTCTGCTATAGAGAGCCCTGTTGGGCGTTCAATCATGGTTCGCTCATTAAGTATGGCCGTTGTCACTATTAGCGCAGTAGCCAGTCTGACTCAAGCACAAGCTGAGCTGGTAATTCATAGTGAGCCTGCTCAACAGCAAAGCGTAAGTATCAATAGAATAAGTGCGAATAGCGCTTCTATTAATAATAATACTTTTATTAATAATATCTCCCCAACAGATACGTCTATTGTGAAGCTGATGGAAGTGATGCATATTGATGAGCAAATAGAATCTATCGTTAACGGGCAACAAGCGGCTATCGATGCTATCAATGTACAAACGCAAAATCGTACTGAGTCAGTAGGTGATGGTAACTTAAATAAACGCCAACAGGCGCTACAAGAGCAGATTCAAAAAGTGCTAGGTCAATATGCCAAGATAATGACCAATGGTATAGGCAATGCTACTGACAAGCAGACGTTGACGCAAGCATATATTAACGCAGCAAAAACTTACTATACGCAAGCGGAAGTTGATGCTCAAATTGATTTTTATGATACGGTAATGGGTCAAAGTATCTTGTCGAAACAGCCACAGATTACAGCGGCATTTCTAAAGCAATCTTTGCCTGAGGATACCAGTGAGACAGAGGCGCAGCTGGGTGAGCTTTTACCGCAGATGCAACAAATAATCCAAGGTGTTTTTTAACTAATAACTGACAATTTAGCTACTTTAAAGCCCGTTTCTGAGCGCGAATCTTAAAGTTATTACACATAAATCATTACACATAAATTAGTACGCACAAAAAAGGTCACTATAAAAGTGACCTTTTTTGCTGATATAGACTGTCTTATTGATATACCTGTTTTATTGGTATAACTGGTTTGAGTACAAAGATATTATTTCTTTGGTGCATTGGCACCGATGAACCATGCATCTTTATCGACAGTACGGCTTATTTCCGTTAATAGGTCAGCGGTGTCTTCGTCACCCGCGTCACCAGCAGTATTAATCCCTTCACGCAATGATGCCGCAATGGTCTTATAACGATTGGTAAGCTCACGAACATGCTGATCGACTTCAGTGATATCAGTAGGGTAAGTCTCTAGGATAGAGTCCTCAACGACGCGTTTAGAGATACCATTGGCTTTACCGCCAAGGATAACAATACGCTCAGCGACCGTATCATAAGCTTCAGTCAAGCGACCATAAGTATCATCTAATAACTGATGAACACCGATAAAGCCAGTACCTTGCAAATTCCAATGACATTGCTTACTGTCCATACTCAAATCAATGAGATTCGCTAGATTAGCGTTCAATAAGTCGATCATTTTCTTTGCGGTTGCATCATCTATTCCACTTGCGTAACGTTCTCTCATGTTCTACTCCGTCATGTGTATTATTTTAATGAAAATCTCATTTGTTGTTATTGGTATCTTACTAATTTGTTGATTCGTTATAAATAATACCAGCTTAAATGAAGATTGAAAGCCTCAAGCGTTAGGCTTTATTAGGTGGTCGTGTAATGAGTTTGTTAATCATGAAAATCTTTGTAAATTTAGTAGTTGCTGTGTGCGTTTTTTATAACGAAGGTACTATTTATTCGTTATAAATAGGGCGTGTGACGTCATATCTAGATGCTAATATTGTAAGAGAAGGTGACAAGATAAAACCCTTAATTACCTTTAAAAAGCCTAGCTTAGACCCCACATTGTTATAAACCTTCAGAAGAAGAAAGCCATTATGCGAATGCCTGAACTGCGCTCGTCGAGTCAGTTAAATCAATTGGCCACTCAGCTACAGGGCGAAGCTGAAATTAGTGGTGTCAATGCGTCTGGGACGCAAATATCAAGTCGTGCTTTTGAGATGGTCACAGAATTTGAGCCAGCAGGCGATCAACCGCAAGCAATTGAAAAGCTCGTCAACGGTATTAATTCTGGCATGGATGAGCAGTTACTGCTGGGTGTAACGGGTTCGGGTAAGACCTATACCATGGCAAAGGTCATCTCTGAGACACAGCGTCCAACCATTATCATGGCACATAACAAAACGCTTGCCGCGCAGTTATATGGTGAGTTTAAGTCGTTTTTTCCAAACAATGCCGTTGAGTACTTTGTCAGCTATTATGACTATTATCAGCCAGAAGCTTACGTTGCTGCCAGCGATACCTTTATTGAAAAAGACAGCGCTATTAATGATCATATCGATCAGATGCGCCTGTCGGCGACGCGAGCACTCCTAGAGCGCCGTGATGCGATTATTATCGCCTCGGTATCGTGCATTTATGGTTTGGGTGATCCAGAAAGTTATTTAAAAATGCTGCTGCACGTCGTTGTTGGGGACAAAATCGATCGCAATGCTACCATTAAGCGTCTCGTTGAAATGCAATATACGCGCAATGAGCTAGACTTTGGCCGCGGTACGTATCGGCTGCGTGGCGAGCTGTTAGATATTTATCCTGCTGAGTCTGAGCAGCTGGCGGTACGTGTGCATTTATTTGACAATGAAGTGGAAAAAATCACTTGGTTCGATCCATTAACGGGTAAGACGGTACGTAGCGTGCCGCGTATAACCATTTATCCAAAATCGCACTATGTGACGCCGCGAAATAAACTAGAAGCTGCCAGTCACACCATTCGCGCGGAGCTAGAGCCGCGTTTAGAATACTTCCGTGATAATAATAAGCTCATAGAAGCGCAACGTCTCAAAGAGCGTACCCAATATGACCTTGAGATGATTCAACAACTCGGCTACTGTAATGGTATTGAAAACTATTCGCAGCATCTCTCCGGTCGTCCATCAGGGGAAGCGCCGCCGACCTTATTTGACTATATTCCAGAAGACGCACTGCTGTTCCTTGATGAGTCACATGTCACTGTTTCGCAAATCGGTGCAATGTATAAAGGCGATAGATCGCGTAAAGAAAATTTGGTCAATTATGGCTTTCGTTTGCCAAGTGCGATGAACAACCGTCCGATGAAGTTTGAAGAGTGGGAGCGTATTAAACCTAAGACTATTTATGTCAGTGCCACGCCTGCATTGTATGAGCTTGAACACAGCGAGCAAGTGGTCGAGCAAGTCGTGCGTCCAACGGGTTTGATTGATCCTGAGATTGAGATTCGTCCTGTATTGACGCAGGTCGATGATGTGTTATCAGAGATTACTAAGCGCCGAGAAAAAGATGAGCGCGTGCTGATTACCACTTTGACCAAGCGTATGTCAGAGGATTTGACCAGTTATCTAAAAGAATACGATGTCAAAGTTGCTTATCTGCATTCGGACATCGATACGGTAGAGCGTATGCAGATTATTCATGAGTTGCGGACTGGCGTGCATGACGTACTGGTCGGTATCAACCTATTGCGTGAAGGTTTAGATATGCCAGAGGTATCATTAGTCGCGATATTTGATGCCGATAAAGAAGGCTTTTTGCGTTCTGAGCGCGCACTTATTCAGACCATTGGTCGTGCTGCGCGTCATATTAATGGTAAAGCCATTCTGTATGCGGATCGTATTACCAACAGTATGCAAAAGGCGATAGACGAGACCGATCGTCGCCGTGAAAAACAAGTGGCATTTAACCTTGAACACAACATCACGCCAAAAGGGGCACGTCGCAGTATCACCGATAAAATCGATACGGGTGACGATCAGAATGCCAATGACAATCAAGTGATTCCAATCAAGAGCAATCTGCCTGATGTTGATATTAGCATCTTACGCAGTCCTGATTTGCTGGCGAAAGAAATCAACCGTCTTGAAAAGCTTATGAAGCAAATGTCACGTGATTTGAAGTTTGAAGATGCGGCGAAAACGCGTGATAAAGTGCTAGAGTTAAAAGCGCATTTGATCTAATAGGTTATTTGAACTGCCGTTAATATCAGTTTGTATCTAACAAAAAGGGTGAGTTGCCAACGGTGCAGCTCACTTTTTTATGGTCTTCTTATGACCAAAATAGCCTCGCTTTTGTTCGAGATTATTAATAACTAATAATTGGTTATATCAAAACTTGTGTTTATACCAAATGCCCCTTAATATGATATCAATGAGCAATATGAACTTATAACAACGGACGTTGAGGCATATAATCCATCATGCAAAATAATAAATTCTTAGAATTAAATGCGAATGAAAACTCACTAGGCATGGCAGATTCTGCTAAACAAGCCATTATAGAGTCTTTAGGTGAGGGCTTTCGTTATCCAGATAATCCACGCGCAGCGCTCATTAGCAAAATTGCCACCATCCATGGTGTGGCAGAAAACCAAATCTCATTAGGCAATGGCTCGACTGAAAATATTCGAGCTACCTTACAAATGTTGCAAAACAAAGCATTAAAAGAGGGCAAGCAGTTTCAAATGGTGATTCCTGTGCCAACGTTTGATTGTGCAGAGATGTATGCAAATTCCATTGGCGTGCCTGTGGTCAAGATACCACTAACCGCTGAAAACTATGATTATGATTTTTATGAACTACAAAAAGTAGCTGACGATTTTGATGGCATCAGCCTGCTCTATATTTGCAATCCAAACAACCCAACTGGTATCATTACATCAACGCAAAAGCTCAAAAATTGGGTAAGTAATGCACCAGATAGCCATTACTTTTTATTAGACCAAGCTTACTTGGAGTACGTGTCAGACCCAAGTTTTGAGAGTGGTATTGAGTGGGTGAAACAAGGGTTATCAGACAACCTTATTGTTATTCATACTTTCTCAAAGTTATGTGCCTTAGCAGGTATGCGAGTGGGATACGCAGTTTCTAATCCGCAAGCAATCGAGGCTGTCGAAGCGTTTATGTCTATGGACAACACCAACTTGTCAGGTGCGGTTGCTGCTATTGCGACGTTAAATGATGCAGAGTTTTTAGCGCTCAGCTTACGCAATACCAATCAGTCGCGCCAGATGATTGAGACAGTATTAGACGATCTTGGATTGCGTTATTTACCCTCACAGACCAATTTTATTTTTCATGAAATAAAGGGTGATTTAAAAACATACATCGATAGAATGCGCGACCATGGCATCAAGGTTGGTCGCGAGTTTCCACCTATTACAGGCTTCAATCGCTTGACGCTTGGCACGCCTGACGAGATGGCAGCATTTATTAAAGTATTAAAGCTGTTCCGTGAAAAAGGCTGGGTCTAAGTAGTGCATTAAAAAATTGCTAATTTGAAATATCGATAAACTAGCAAGACTAAGGCGTGTCCTCAATTCAATCGATTACTTGCTAAATGGGCTAAAAATGGCTAAATTTTGCCAAACATCGTCAAATAGCTTCTTAATATCTCGCTATTATATGCGCTACTTTCCTTGTTTAACAGCAATTTACCTCATGTTTATCACCATTTTTGAAATGAGGACATGCCCTAGTATTAGCAAAAATGCTAAGAGTTTTACAAAGTGAGTTGCCTATAGGGTGGCTCTTTTTTATTTAACGGATACTATCAATAAATGAGCATCATACTCATAACAGCTGCTAACGAGTTTCATCGCTCAGAGCGCTTGTAATCAGGGTAAATGCCACTTACCATAACCATTATTATCCGAATGCATCTCACCATCCATATATAAACCCTACTAAATAATCAGAGTAGCAAAAAAGACGAGCGCAAGTGCTACGTCCGCTGGCTGAGCGAGTTTGACATTGTTCATCGCATATTTGGTATGGGTATCAATTAGGCGTATTACTATTGTGTTTACCAATCCATTAATAGAATTAAACTCTAACGAAAACTCACTGGGTATGGCAAAATCTGCCAAAAAAGCGGTTATCGATGCTTTAGACATCGGCTTTCGTTATCCAGATGACCAGCGTGCAGCCTTAATCAATAAAGTTGCGAAAATTAATGACGTGACTGAAAGTCAAATATCTCTAGGTAGCGGCTCCAGTGAGAATATCCGCACCGTCGTACAAATGCTGCAAAACAAAGCGTTAAGAGAAGGCAGAAACTTCCAAGTAATTGTGCCGCACCCAACCTTTGCTTATGCGGAACTATATGCAACATCTATCAATGTGCCCGTGGTAAAAGTAGCACTGATGCCTGAAAGCTATTCTTTTAATTTACAAAACATGCAAAAAGTGGCTGATGATTTTGATGGTATAAGCTTGTTTTATCTCTGCAATCCTAATAATCCAACAGCGACGATTACTGACACAGATGAGTTAAAAGCGTGGGTAGGAACGGCACCAGACCATCATTATTTCTTGCTAGATGAAGCCTACTCAGAATACGTCACTGACCCAAGTTTTGAGAGTGGGATTGCGTGGATAAGAGAGCAGCGCTCAGACAATATTATCGTGGTTCGGACTTTCTCCAAACTGTGTGCGCTAGCGGGTATGCGTGTCGGCTATGCAGTTGCCAGTCCGCAAATGATCACTGAGCTAGAGGCGTTTATCTCAGTAGATAATACGAATCTGTCTGGTGCTGTCGCAGCGATAGCAACTTTGAATGATGAGGCGTTTTTGGCGTTGAGTTTGCATACTGCCAATCAATCGCGTCAGCTGGTTGAGCAGACATTGGATGAGCTTGGACTACGCTACTTACCATCACAAGCCAGCTTTATATTTCACGAAATCAAAGGCGATGTACAAACCTATATCGATAGAATGTGCGACCATGGCATCGCTGTTGGTCGCGAGTTTGCGCCTATCACTGGCTTTAATCGCTTGACGCTTGGCAGAGCTGATGAGATGGCAGTATTTGTTGAGGTGTTGAAATCGTTTCGTGAGAAAGGCTGGGTGTGATTAAGCCAGATAGAGTAGTTCCATCATTAAAAAATGGGACACGCCCTAGTGCACAGCTTCCCTTTTTTATTGCAATAGGATAAAAGAGCCACAGCTAACATTCTATTTTTACCAACATCAAACGCAGTTTTACATATCCTGTCTTAAAAAATATCACGTCATCTTATAGTATTGATTCATAAAGCACGAATGAACAAGCAGCAGATTACATGCTGGACAGTGGCTGTAAAATCAGGTGTGCTAACGTATATTATAATTTTAAGGTCAGGGATATATCCATGTTTGATATCAAATCATTTTTTAAGAGAGAAGTAGAAAAAAAACTCATCAATGTAGACGATTATATTTTTATGCCTGAGCGAGTAGAGATGGAGCTGGAGGGCGGAGTATTAAATTGTGTACTCAACAGTGATGGACGAGTCGATATTTTTTATAGTAAGCAAGGCGTGACAGAGGTCGGCTCGGCATCACGTAAGCATCCCTTTACGGCATTCGAAACCGAACTATATCATGGTGTTTATGATGACGTTATTAATGATTTGATCAAAGAAGTAGATAAGATTATTGATGGCTCTTCTAAGTATTTTAGCCGCAGTAAAATACTGCCTTTTACAGCAGCTTTGTCACAGAATCCAGTTGACAAAAACAAGTTCTAAGCCAAAATAATAAGATAAGTGGATGGTACGAAGACTTAGCAATAAAAAGGGTGCGTTATTTATAACGCACCCTTTTAGTTTTTATTCTCAATGAACATTACTTTGATGCTTTAAATATCTACTGCAACGATACTTAGATTTTCACCCCGACAGCTTTATTTGCAGCAGCTAATACAGCGACGTTAGTGATAGGGCGAGATTGTTCACCCTCTATTAAATGATTCGCCTGTGCTTGAGTGAGCAAGCTTTTGGCAAATCTAGTACTGTCATCTCGTGTTTTTAAGGTATTAGTATAATACCATTCACACTGAAACGCCTGCTCGGTGATATCTAACAGCATATAGCCGTGCTCAGTTTGGTTATTGAACTTCTGATGTGGATTGGCTTCTGGCCCAGCACCTCTTTCAGGAAACGCGAGCGAGGTTAGAGCAGGGCAGACGAATTCTACAGCCAGTGATCCTGAACCTGTGCTTGGATTATAACTGTCCCCATCAAACGGATTTTTGCAGACATCAAATGCAAATGAAGCGTGATAATCGCCAGTTAGAACGACTGTATTATCGATATTATTGTTTTCAATGAAATTGAGCAGACGATCGCGAGCACTGGCGTAGCCATTCCATATGTCTCCCGAGTTGGTGGCAGATGCACCTCTGAATGGAGCTAAAATGACTTGCTGCCCCAGTATCTGCCATTTGGCATCGCGGCGTTTGCCTGCCAGCATGTTTAGATGAAGCCAGTTCTCTTGTTCGAGTCCTAATAGTTGGCGCTCAGGCTCATTACTGGCAGTAGCATCAAGCTTTTCACGGCCAAATATACGTGTGTCCAGCATATTCAAATCAAACAACTTACCAAACTCGAAGCGTCGATAAATCCGCAGCTGGCTGTCTAGCTCGTTGCTGCTATCATCACGGATAGGCATCCACTCGTGATAAGCTCGAACCGCTGACATCTTACGCTCTATATAGCTGCCTTTGCTTTCAGTATGGAACCCAGCGCCCCCTTTCCATGAGTTATCTGCAACCTCATGATCATCCCAAACGGCGATAAAAGGGTGCTGGCGATGGCATTCTTGTAAATCAATATCAGTGCGATAACAGGCATAGCGACGACGATAATCTTCTAAACTAATAATCTCATTTTTGGGGTCTATCGGACGTTCTTCTATTAAGGATTGATCACGATAAAACCCTTCTTGATATTCGTAGATATAGTCACCCAAATGCAGTACGGCTGATATATCGGCTTGCTTAGCGATATGTGCATAACCATTGAAGTAGCCAAATCCATAGTTCGAGCAAGAAACCACGGCCAAGCGCACACGGTCTACTTGGCTGGCTGGTAAGTTTGATTGCGGGATAGTACGAGTGCGACCAGTGGGCGAGATATAACCCAACGCTTGAAAGGTATAGTAATAGGTCGTATTGGGCTGTAGAGACTTGGGATCGACTTTGATAGTAAAGTCAGATTCAGAGGTGGCTAATGCTCTTCCTTGAGCAACGATTTTTTTCATCTCTGGGTCTGTTGCGATAGTATAGCCAACAGGGATGCTCGTGGCACTGATACTGCCGTCATTGGTAATTCGTGTCCACAGTATTACTCTATCCTGTAGAGGGTCACCACTGGCAATACCATGCTTAAAAGGTGAGGCGCCTTGATAACCCAAGTCATCTAAGACGTCCAATTTATCACTCTGGATATTTTCATCGTCGTCTGATGAACAGGCGCTCAGCTGGGTCAGTAGAGTGCCAGCCACAGTGACTTGACCACCTAATTTTATAAACGCACGTCTTTTCATTTGTCATCCTTGATATCAAGTGAATTCCATTTCATTTACACCTAATTTATACGAATAGGCTGGGTTAAGCAATCGCTAACCCAGCCTGTGTCAATATTAATATCAACGTCAAAAATACATTGTCAAAACTGTGCTTTGCTACTTATTACAAGTTTATTTCATAAAACTGGTATAGCAACTTTGTAGAGATTTTGCGACGACTTTCGTGACCAGCTGTGTGCGATATTGCGAATCTATAGCAGCATTGCCCAATTCAACGAGTGTCACTTGCTGCGGCGCTTGCTCACTGACACAGCCACAAACATTACTTTTTACAGCTTCTTGTTGTGTGTCGGTCATAGCCACGCTAGCCACACGCCAAGCAGTTTGCTTTTCAATCTGACTGCGGCATTGGTTATCAATCGCTGATTTAAAGACATTCATACCAATCTCATTGGCAGTACCGATAGCAGTACCTGCATTATTATTCATACCACCAGTCGTTGTGCATCCAGATAGAGCGAGGGTAGCGAGCATAGCCGTTGATATTAAGATTTTTTTCATGGGTCTGATCCTTTAAGATTTTTATTGGTTTTAAGGTTTATGCTTAATAGAAACTGGCATTTGGTACGAGTTGATGTTTGCTAATTGACATGTATTTTCTCCCAGCAGGTCGTATATTATCAGCAAAATTAGTGCATGACATCATTAACCACTACTAGCACAGAATTAAGCCATTTTTTATAAAGGATTGACATTATCAATCCAGCCACGCATAAGGGTGATAATATGCATAGGCTTTATAACCAATATAGCCGACAATCATCAATAAACCACCGACGATAAATAACCAAGTGGTGAGGTGTTCCCACGAACAAGCATCAAAATTGTCATTAAATGCCGCCGAAATACTGGCGATGAAAAGAATGATGCAACCTAGTAGCAGTGTCAGTGTCAGTGTCAGTGTCAGTGTTAAGGTTAGCTCATAACTATCTACGCTAAAGTGCAGCATACCAGAATCCATGAATAAAATTTATCTTACTTTAACGAGTTCATTAACTGAGAGAGGTGAAATATTCATGAAGTATTGCTATATTTGGGTAGCGTGTTTATTATTTTCCACTGTTAATGCTATGCATCGAGATATCATGAAACATGCATGGACAGGAATATTTATTTCATCAAAATAGGTTTCCTAAATTCAATTAGAGATTCAATGGATAAAAAGCTATCAATACCCTGTCTTTTAATTGCTTTGACACTCAGCCTGTTTTTTATCAGGAGTGTATATGTGATGTCTGATTATCACGTACAGCAGTGTCATTGGAAAGGAGCTGGATCTAAAGTTATGGGAGATGGATTTACTTTCAATGATGATGTTCGGCTTAAAGATGGCGTAATTCTCATAAACAACAAACCAGCGGCAAAAATAATGGTTAGAAAGTATCGTCCTTATGCCGATAACATTATTATAATTAGTGACATAGAGTATTCTGAGTTAGAGATGTATTATGAAAAAGGCTGTTATTAAATTGAAAAATTAAACCCATATATGCGTAGCTAAGCATAAAAAAACCAGCTAAGGCAATGGCTCTTAGCTGGTTTTATTTTATAAAGTTGATGTCAGTTTTTTAACTGTTTTAGACATTTTTACCGTGTTGCTTTTGCTGAATATCTTTTGCAAGCTTGTAACACTCATTGATGTGGTCATTGGCGATTTTTTTGAAAATCATATAGCCCATTGTAGCAGCAACCATTTGACCCCCTAGTGGGATGAATTTCGTTACTTGTTTGGCAGCGATACGACCACCAAAGCCTTGTACGGTCTTTTTAACAATACCACGAGTCGCCATCAACCCTGCAAAATCGACAGTACGATCTTTTAATGCGCCCCAATGAATGGCTCGTGATTCTAAGTCAACTGCCGCCTTACGGTCTTCAAGTAAGCCGAATCGCTCGCTAATGTCAGGTAATAGTTGAGTAAGCATACCTGCGTCTACTGCGACATCAAAAAATGGTACAGGAACGATGGCAACACCAGCAGAATATTTGGCGCGTTTTTTGACCAACTTTTGACATTCCTTTTTTACTTGTTCAAGATCCAAGCTAGGGTCAATGGTATTTGGTAGTTTTTCAGCCAGTGGTGTGGTTTTCATAAAGCATCCTTATAAATGGTTAAAATAAAAAATCAAATCTCAATAGATAGCAAGTATCTCAGTTGCTTACCATTTTATGGGTTTCTGAGCGGCATACAATCATTGCTTTGTAGCAAAATGCAGAAAAATGCAGTCGCTATGCACCGTTTTTGTAAATGAAATATTATGCATATTATATGCACAGCGTATGAATTATTTGCTCTATGCTAGTATTAAAATATGGCTTATCACAATGTACTGCAACAAAAAACGATAAACTAAGCCGCCAAAAATTGTCATTGTGACCCTCTACCAAAGCCAGTAGAATATGCACATGCTAAATTTAACCCCCCGTTATACCAGCACTCGTATCGACGAGTTGCCCGCCGCGCTGCAACCACTTGCCGCCCAATCATTGACGCTTGCCCGCTTATACGCAGGTCGCGGCATTACTCGACCTGATGAGCTAGAGACGCAACTCTCTGCGCTATTGCCAGCCGAAATGCTACATGGTGTCACCGAAGCAGTGCGTCTATTAGACGTCGCCATCGATGACGGTCAGCGCATCCTTATCGTGGGTGATTTTGACTGTGATGGTGCGACCAGTACCGCATTAATGATGCGTGCGCTTACAAAAATGGGCGCAGTCGTTGACTTTTTAGTGCCCGACCGTTTTAAGTACGGCTATGGTTTGACACCAGAAATTGTCGAATTGGGTATTGAGAAGTATCATCCTGAGGTGATAGTGACCGTCGATAACGGTATCTCAAGCCATGAAGGCGTGGCACGTGCGCAAGCCGATGGCATCACTGTGATTATTACTGATCATCATTTGACGACCAAAGAAACACCGCCTGCGGAGGCTGTGGTTAATCCCAATCAGCTCGATTGCCACTTTAGCAGTAAAGCGCTCGTAGGGGTGGGCGTGGCATTTTATGTGCTTGGACGCTTAGCCAAGCTGCGCCGCGAAGCCGGTAAATCTACCGTGCAAGTGAGTCAATATTTGGATTTGGTGGCATTAGGAACGATTGCTGACGTTGGGGTGCTTGATAAAAACAATCGCATTTTAGTGCATCATGGACTGGCGGCTATCCGCCAAGGGCGCTGCTCGCTCGGTATCTTGGCACTCCTTGAACAAGCAGGGCGAGATCCTAAGCAGTTGCAGGCACAGGATTTTGGGTTTGTCTTAGGACCCCGTATCAATGCCGCTGGTCGTATGGACAATATGCGCATCGGTATTGAGTGTTTATTGACGGATGACTGGAGTACGGCGCAGCGCTTGGCGCAAGAGCTTGAGCAGTTAAACCGGACGCGTCGGCAGGTAGAAGGTGAGATGCGCGCGCAAGCGGATAGCATCGTACAGGCATTAGCCGCTGCTGATACAGACATGGACGATGAGGCTACAGCAGATAATCATGACAGCGGCGATGTTATTGTTCAAAATAGATCTGAGAAAAAGACGAATAATAATCATAAACGCAGTATCGTTTTATACCAAGATGATTGGCATCAAGGCGTCATCGGCATCGTCGCTGGACGGTTAAAAGAAAGTCATTATTTGCCAAGTATCGTCTTTGCGCCCGCGGATACAAAGCGTACCAGTGACGATGACCTTATCAAAGGCTCGGCGCGTTCTATCGCTGGCGTGCACATTCGTGATGCGATTGAGCAGGTTGCCGAGCGCCATCCTGATTTAATCAGTCATTTTGGTGGTCATGCGATGGCAGCAGGCTTAACGATCAAACGCCGTAACTTTGATGGGTTTGTTATGGCTTTTAATGACGTCATGGCACAGATGGATAATGAGGTGTTTGCCGAGCAAAAATTCACTGATGGCGCGTTGCAGGCGAGTGACTTTAGCTTGTGGTTTGCTGAACACTTAGCTGATGCCAATATTTGGGGTCATGGCTTTGCACCGCCAATATTTGACGGGGTCTTTGAAGTGTTAAGCTTTAAGATATTAAAAGACAAGCACCTTAAACTGTCGCTGCGTTACCCTGATGTACAATATCCGATTGAAGCAATTTATTTTAACTTTGATAGCGAGATATGGGATTATCGTGCAGAAAAAGTGCATGTATTATTTCAGCTAGACATCAACGAGTGGAACGGCAAACAAAGTCTACAGTTGATGATAAGGGATTTAGCAGTCGTACAGGAATGATGGCATTATCTTATTATAAGATACTCAACCAGTAGCAAATATAGCGTCGACTTTGTTTAAGGTTGACGCTTTTTTAGTATTTCCATTCGATGGTTGGAAACTGCCAGTCATAACGAATGGCGAGCATGCGTAAGGTAAAAATCGTACCCATAGTAGCGATGTCAGCAATCCAAGCTGTCACACCCAGATTGTGTAGTGCAAAATAGAGGATGCCGCCAGCCAAGGCTGCCGAAATATAAATCTCTTGCTGCAACACCAGCGGAATCTCATTGCAGATCATATCGCGGATGATACCGCCGACAATAATGGTGATCACCCCAAGTAATAACGCCACGGGCACATTTGCACCCATACTATCGGCAACCTTGATACCGATTAAGGTAAAAACTGACAGTCCAATAGTATCTGAGAGTTTGAGGAACTTATTAACGCGTTTAGAGTTGGGGTGAAAGAATATTTGCATCACTAATGAAGAGATGGTAATAACAGTCAGGTAGCTCATATCTACCATCCAAAATAGTGGATGGCGATCTAAAATGACATCACGCACAGTGCCGCCACCGATAGCGGTGACAATAGAAACCAGTAAACAACCAAAAACATCGAAATTTTTGTGTTTTGCCAGTATCGTGCCTGAAATACTACAAGCGATAATACCAATCATATCAAAAAGATAAATGAGAGAGCGTGGGTCAAACGTAGTGATTAGTGCTGAAGGGTTCAATGCGATAGCCAGCATGAGCAAGTCTCACTAAGTTTGTATGATTATTTTTAGCTCATTTAAAAAGTAAACGATTGAATTGAGGACACGCCCTAGTGTTTAAACCATATGAATCGGTCTTATTTCACCAAACGTATAGAAGGCAGGTGCCAATCAAAACGCAATGCTAGCATCCGTACAGCAAAGATAACGCCCAGCATAATAAATTCATTCAATCCAGCATCTACACCCAAACGGTCAAGCAGCAGATAAGTGATCGAACCTACAATACTAGCAGAGATATAAATCTCGCGTTGAAGTAACAGTGGTATCTCATTACAGATGATATCGCGTAGCAGACCACCAATAATAGCCGTCCAAACCCCCATCATAATAGCGATAATAGCTGACATATCTTGTGTCAATGCTATCTTAAAACCAATCACGCTAAAAGCCGCCAACCCAATGGCATCAAACAGCTTCAATGCCTTATCAATCTTATGATACAGATGAAAGAATATTTGTAAAATAAGCGATGTCACTGTGATGACGATCACATAATTGAGGTCAGTCATCCAAAAGAGCGGATGACGGTCTAGCGCCATATCACGTAGTGTACCGCCGCCGATAGCATTGACCATCGCAACCAAGATACAGCCTGCAATATCAAAGCCTTTGTGCTGTGCCAGCAATGTACCTGCGATCGCACAAGCAATCACACCAACCATATCTAATAAATATAATAAAATATCAGGAAAAATTAAATCATTAACCATGATTATATTACCAATATAATGGCCATCAAAATAGATTGGCTGTACTGGGCTGGGTTAGATTAGGTTAGTTTTGAAGTTGTTTATATCAATAATTTAAATAGAGTTAACCTAACTTTAGGTAGTAGTTTAGCCGTCTTTTGCAAATAGAATAAGCCCAACAATAATCAGAGCAATACCTATTAAGCCCATCGCTGATGGCAAAGTATTATTGAGCAATAGCATACCGCCAATTAAGGCAAATATCACTTCACTTGCCTGAGTGGCATCAACCCCAGCCACTTCGCTTGAAGTTTCCGCTTTTTCACGGGCATATAAAAAGATACTGGTTGCCGCCACACCTGCCAATAAAGCCACAAGTAAGGTATTGAATACCTGTTTAGTATCAGGCAAATCCGGATGAACGACAAGACCCAAAACCAACCAAAATGGCAGACTGCCCAAGGTCATTAACCATACTTTGTTAAAGGCATTTTGTAGGAGGGTGGTTTTGATAGCAGGTATACGTGCGATTAAAGTTTGCAGCAAAGAGCTCGGCAAGGTTTGAGTAGGGTGGTTAAGGTTTAAGGAATCGACCGCGTCCGCCGTATAACTCATATCGGCTGACAATGCAGGTGCTTCTGTAATAAGTGAGGTGGTTTTTTTACTAATCTCGTTGGCTTGGATATCAATTTTTTGAGTGCTAGTAGGCTCGGTACTACGCTTGCGCGCATTGTAAGATACCTGCCAAACCAACTGGTTACCAATGGGATAGCTAAAGGCGGCTATTAGGGCAGGCACGGCACCATAAAGCAGCATATCTTTCATAGGCACTGCATCAGCATCTAGCAAAGAAGCAGCATGCAGTCCTTCACTGATATTGACCAGTACCACGCCAGCAAATACTAATAACGCATATGCAATGAATTTTTTATCAAAACGTTGTCCGAATGCTAGCAAAACGAGTAGACTTGCAACCACTGTAAACATAAAGGTCGCAGCGACTACCCAGCCTGCGACATGATCAGCCGCGTAGCATATTCCTGTATAAAAAATTCCAAAACCAATACTGCCCGTAATACACCAAAAGCCCCAATGTTGACGGAATATAGTCATCAGCTCTGTAATACGCCCAAAACCATGCTGCATAATTATAATAGCCGTGAGTATTAGCCACATAAATGCATAGCGAAGGCTAGCTGACCAAAACCAATGCCCACCAGCCGCACTCATAACTTCGTTTAACACAAACGTCGAGCTAAAAAATGCCCCCGATAATAAGCCCAATAAAATGAGTTTGACCATACCTATATTCCTATCCTTGGGTCGCTATTTATGTTGAATATCCATTTAGATGATTGGGCTATTATTTGCCTTTAGCATCTGCCCAGATGATTTTATGCAGTTGCAATTGGAAGCGTACGGGCAGCGCGTCAGCCAACATCCATTCTGCAAGTTCGCGCGCCAACACAGGTACATCAGGGCTGACTTCGTCGTCGATATCCTCTGCGACATTAAACATCGGCGAAAACCAAACCGTATCGACCAATTCATTTAATTTATGCTCAGACAGCTTGGTTTTCGCCCAGTCGTAATCTTCACGATTCATAATGACAAATTTAATTTGGTCATGCTGAGTGAGGTGGTCGAGATTTGACCATAGATTCTTATCGACTTCACCTGAGCTTGGCGTTTTGAGATCCATGACTTTACTGACCGCTTTTGGCACGTTTGCTACCGTGAGCGCGCCTGCGGTTTCAAGCGAGATTTCATAACCGTCGCTCAGTAAGCGCTTCATTAGTTCAATGGCGTTCGGCTGAGCTAAAGGCTCGCCGCCAGTCAGACAGATACGCTTGCAAGGATAGCTTTTGATGGTCTCTATAATGGTTTCTAGCGACTGCCGCTCGCCGCCAGTAAAGGCGTATTCAGTATCGCAATAGACACAGCGAAGTGGACAGCCGGTCAAGCGTACAAATATCGTTGGCAAGCCTGAGGTCAGCGCTTCACCTTGCAAAGAATAAAAAATTTCTGTCAAACGTAGACCTGCTTCAGGGTCAGTGACAGGAATGGCGGCGGTGCGTAATAGTGATTCACTCATAATATGTCAAATACAGTTAAAGATTGCTAATGGGATGAGGCATTTATCAATCGTAATAAAAAGGCAGGTTCTGGTATGGGCGTTTTGCGTTTAGATAAAGCCAAACCAAAAAAAGGGATTATAACGCACCACCCTTTATTAAGCTGCAAAAAAGACGCTGAAGTTTTCTTCAGCGTCTTTAATAAAGAGGATCTGTCGCTGTCCGTACGGTTTGGGTACGAGGCTCTAAGTATTAAAAATACTAGGCTAAACGCAATAGCTCATTGACTGATGTTTTAGCGCGGGTTTGTGCATCGACTTTTTTGACGATGATAGCAGCATATAAGCTATGCGTACCATCTTCTGACGGCAAGCTACCCGGTACGACAACAGAGCCTGCTGGTACACGGCCACGATGAATCTCACCCGTTTCGCGATCATAAATGCGCGTTGATTGACCGATAAATACACCCATCGAGATAACAGCACCTTCTTCGACGATTACGCCTTCAACGATTTCAGAACGTGCACCGATGAAGCAGTTATCCTCAATAATTGTTGGATTCGCTTGCAATGGCTCTAATACGCCGCCGATACCAACGCCACCTGATAAATGCACATTTTTACCAATTTGGGCACATGAACCCACGGTCGCCCACGTATCTACCATCGCGCCTTGATCGACATACGCGCCGATGTTGACATACGACGGCATCAATACCGCACCTGCTGCGATGAACGAGCCTTTACGAGCAACAGCGGGTGGTACAACACGTACGCCTGATTCTTTGAACTGTGCTTCGGTCCAGTTTGCAAACTTAGTCGGAACTTTGTCATAGAATTGCACATGTTCGCCCGCTGCCTGAACATAGTTATCGTTTAAGCGAAAAGAGAGCAAAACGGCTTTTTTTGCCCACTGGTTCACGACCCATTCGCCATCCTTTTTTTCTGCAACGCGCAATGTGCCGTTATCTAATTGCTCAAGCACTTGATTAATAGCATCACGCACGTCCTGTGGCATCGTGCTTGGGCTGTATTCGTTGCGTTTTTCAAAGGCTTGTTCGATGGTTTGTTGTAATGACATAAAGGTTCCTAAAGTTAGTGGAAGGTAAAGCATATATTATCGTTAAATAACTCGCATGACTTGGCGTAAAAACTTGCTTGCCGTATTGTCGCTAATTTGGCGACTTTTAGCAAACGAGTTAACCGCCAAGATGAGCGCTGCGGTTAATTGTCTGAGCTATGGCTTTCTATCCATTCTAAGATATCTTCATAAACGGTTTGGTGGTCTTTTTCATGCAAAGGCTCATGACGCATGTTTGGGTAGAGCTGGATATCTACTTGACTGAAATTTTGCTTGTTTAAGCGCGTGACAATTTTGCGGATGCCGTTGCCCATATCTCCAATAGGATCATCTTCGCCGCTGATAAATAGCATCGGGAAGTTTTTTGGAATAGTCATTGCCCAGCCTTTGTTTAAGCCAGTTTCCATCAGAAAGAATAATGTCATAAAGCCATTATTGGTGAAGTCAAAGCCCGTTAAGGGATCTGCTTCATAGGCTTCAATGGCAGCAGGATTTTCAGTTAACCACGCAAATTCTGATGAAGAGATGCGATCTTCAAGCTTACTATTCAAGACTTTATTCATCACCTTGGCAAACATTGCATTTGGTTTTTTAGGGGCTACTTTTGCCAGTACTTTATTGACTGGGAGTAGTACTTTAGTCAAGGGGTTGGCATCTGCTGTACCCATCAAAATAGCACCTGTAAAATTGTGTGCATGGTGCTTTAGGACATTACGCACAATAAACGAGCCCATAGAGTGACCTATTACAAAGTGTGGCACGTCAGGATGGCGGTTTTTTAAGCTATCTGCCATGACAATGACGTCTTTTAGCAGGGACTGTACTGGATGCTCTTCACCAAAAAAACCTAAATCGGCTGATGTTTTGACGGTCTTTCCATGTCCCAAATGGTCATAAGTTGCCACTGCGACACCATGATCCGCTAAAAACTGAGCGAAGTCTGCGTAACGTCCGCTATGCTCTGCCATACCGTGGACAATCAGTAATGTGGCTTTTACCGCTGTGTTTTCATGGCTTGGTTCAAAAAAACTATGATGCAAGTAATGAATATTATCGGAGGAGAGAATGTGGTCGTTACCTGTATCGGTGTTGATACTCATATAGGGTTCCTTAAACAGTTTTAATGAATGTTTTTAATAAATAGCTTTAATGGTTCATCATCTTAATGAATAGTAGGCATGACAATTTGAAATCACCTGCTAAAATTTGGCTTATTATACGGCGCTTACCATGAACTATTGTACTGGACGTTGGTAAATCGTTTGACCTTCTTTAATGGTTGTGATGACTTTGATGTCTTTGAGCTTGCTTGCCTCTATGGTTAATGGGTTGGCATCCAAGATAACCAAATCAGCCAGTTTCCCTGGCGTCAAGGTGCCTTTGCTGTCCTCTTCAAAATACTCATAAGCGGCATTGCTGGTAATGGCTTTTAACGCTTGATACGGCGTCGCTCGCTCATTTTTACCAATGATTTTACCTGAGCGCGAAGTGCGATTGACTGCTGACCAGACTGAAAATAGCGGATCGACAGGTGTCACTGTGTCATCAGAGTGATTGGTATATTTAAGTCCCATTCTATCAGCAGTGGCAATCGGGCTTGAAAAATCGGCACGTTTTTTACCTAAGTTTTTAACGTGTACATCACCCCAAAAGTAAGTATGGTTGGTAAAGAAGGACGGCACCATATTGTATTTTTTGAATGCGGCTAGCTGATCAGTTCGGGCAAATTGAGCATGAATGGGCACAGTACGGCGATCTTTATCAGCTGCTTGACCAGTCTTTTTGACGGCATACTCGTGTGCCTTGATGAGCATATCGGTTGCGCCATCACCATTATTATGGATAAAGAGCTGATTGTCACGAGCATAGGCTTTGACAAACATCTCGTTCAGTTCATCTTGGCTGACACTTGGTAAACCGCGGCAGTCCTTTTCACAATCTGGAACTGGCGTGAGATAAGGTTGGCTAAAATAGGCGGTCTTGCCTTGTGGCGAGCCATCTGCAACGATTTTGGTACCCTGTACTTTAAAACCGTTTTTATAGGTTTTCCATACGAAGTTTTTATCAGCCAAATTCTCATCTAAGTCACTCACTCCTGCTAGTGCGACCAAGTCAATTTTAAGTTTGCCTGCATCGGCTTGTTTTTGAAAAAATTGAATGGTATTACGAGCTGTCGAACCGTTATGCGCCGTCGTTATGCCATTCTTTGCATAATAATCTTGCGTCTGCTCAAAGAATTTGCCTTGATTCGGCGCTAACACTTCTAGCATATTGCGCACGAACGGATACATCGCCGTTTCTTGTACGAGACCGTTTGGTTCATTAGATCCTTTAATTCGAGCAATATTACCGCCCGCTGGATTTTTACTGTCAGCAGTGATGTTCATCATGGCAAGCGCCTTACTGTTTGCGACGCCCATGTGACCACTTGTGTGTTGTAAATACACTGGATTGTTTGGCAGTACTTTATCAATCTCGCTTTTGGTCGGATGACGCCCCTCGGCGAGCTGGGTTTCATCATAACCCCAACCAAATATCCAGTCGCCATCAGCAATGTTATTGTCCACTTTATAATCTTTTAGCGTTTGCATCATTTTGGGAATACTATCGACTTGACCGATGGGCGGCGGGTTGAGATTGACCTGACCCATGGTGTTTGACACCATATCAAAATGACTGTGCGGATCGATAAAGCTGGGTAATAAGGTTTTATCTTGTAGATTAATCTGCGCGGCATTTTTATATTTCGATTGCGCCTCTTGTAAATTGCCCACATAGGCAATCTTGCCCGCTTGGGTGACTAAGGCTTCAGCCATTTGTGGCTGATCGCCCTCCATCGTGATGATGTTGCCATTGTAATAGACAGTTGCTGAGTTGCTCATATCCTTGGGCGCGGTCTGCATGGTAGTGCAACCTATGACACTCATTAATCCAATGCTCAGTACAGTTGGTTTTAGTAATGTGCTCATATTCATTACGTTATCCTTAAAGGTGATTTGATGCTTACATCCGTGTGTCATAAGCATTGGTACGTGGTGGGCTTTCTATATTCTAAAAGTATTCATATTTTATCAGTGCATGTTGTTTTAAAAGATATGAATGTTGCAACCAATTTAGCGATAAAGCCTTGTGCGGTCAATGCTATTTAAGAGTTTTGCACTGACAACTGTGGCATTGCCAATTGGAGGAGAAGGTCGATCTATAAATCTGCTGAATATAATATCTTAAAAGCCAAATTGACAAGTGCTGTATGACATCCTACGAGACGTCATGCTCATTTGGTATAAAAGGTGAAAATTACGATATTAGTTGTCAATATTGTTTCACAATCAGGTATGATTAATTAGATAAATCGTAAAGTGATAAGGCTAAAAATTAGATGGTAATTTTATGAAATAGTAATAAAAAGCAATTGCTTGCGTGTGAATTTGTCTTTTTTTGACCTTTTATTTTTGCGCTATTCTTCTTACTTTAGAGGTGCTACTAACAGGGTTTTATACCATTATGAAATCAACTATCGAATTACTCGAGCACACGGATTTCCCAGCGATCAAACGTCGTGAGTTAACCACGCTACAGGTCAATATGGGTTACTTATGCAATATGTCTTGTGTGCATTGTCATGTGGCTGCCAGTCCTTACCGCACAGAGATGATGTCGCGTGAGTTGGTTGAGTTGATTCTAGAAGTCTTGCAAGCACAAAATATCGAGACGCTTGATTTAACGGGCGGTGCGCCTGAGATGCACGAAGACTTTAAGTATTTGGTTACAACCGCACGTGCCTTGGGTGTAAAAGTAATTGATCGCTGTAATCTGACTATCCTGATGGAAGAAGGCTTTGAGGACATGGCACAGTTTTTGGCAGACAATGCGGTCGAAGTGGTGGCTTCAATGCCCTGTTATTCATTAGAAAATGTCGATAAGCAACGCGGTAAAGGCGCATTTGATGACAGTATATTGGGATTGCATAAGCTCAATGCCTTAGGTTATGGCAAAGTGGGTTCAAACTTAATACTAAACCTCGTTTATAACCCGCAAGGTGCCACGCTACCGCCCAATCAGCAGCAACTAGAAGCAGATTATAAGCACGAGTTAAAAGAACATTTCGATATCGAATTCCATCAGTTATTTGCCTTGACCAATATGCCGATTCAGCGCTTTGGTGCGGTGCTATTGGCCAAAAACCAATTCCACCCCTATATGGATTTGCTCAAAGCCAATTATGTGGCTGCTAATTTGACCGAAGTCATGTGCCGATCGACCATCAGTGTCAATTGGTTAGGGGAATTGTTTGATTGTGACTTTAACCAGCAATTAGAGATTCCGGTGCCCAATAAATCCCGTCGTCATCTAAGCGATTTATTAACTCAAAATCCTGCTGGCGATGATATTGCCATTGCAGATCACTGCTATGGCTGTACGGCGGGACAGGGAAGTAGCTGCGGTGGTGCGCTAGAGGAAGAGATAACAGCGCAGGCGATAGAAGAAATATCCTCGATTTAACCGGAGTCAATCATGTCAGTATTTAATAGCCAAAGATTTAATAGTACAAGACTTTTTTTAAGTAGTGGTTTATTGATCAAAACGGCAGTGACCACTTCTATCCTGTTAACCAGTATGGCAAGTTATGCGGATTTTAATCATAGCACTTGGGATAGCTTACTGAATAAAAACGTTACCATGACTAATAGTGGTAAAGCGTCTGTCGTTAATTATAATGGTATGAAAGCGGATAAGAGCAAGCTTGACAGCTATATGGCGGCGACTAGTAAAGTTAGCCAGTCGGAATTTAACGGCTGGAATAAAGACGAGCAATTGGCATTTTTGATCAACGTCTATAATGCTGGCACCGTAGAGCTCGTGTTGACCAAGTATCCTAACATCAAATCAATTAAAGATATCGGTGGCCTCTTTGGCTCGCCATGGAAACAAGGTTTTGTCACGCTATTAGGCAAAAAGCGCTCGCTTGATGACATCGAGCACAATCTAATCCGTGGCTCCAAACGCTATAACGAACCGCGTATTCATTTTGCCGTGAACTGTGCGAGCATCGGCTGTCCTGCGCTATTAAATGATGCTTTTACAGGCAGTAAATTGGATAAACAGTTGGAGCAAGTGACCAGTAAATTCCTTGCAGATAGTAGTCGCAACCGTCTCAAAGGTAATACGTTAGAGATATCGCCAATTTTTAAATGGTATAAAGAAGACTTTGAAACCAACTGGCACGGTACTAACGATTTAAAAGGGTTTTTGGCTCGTTACAGCTCTTCTTTAAGGCTTAATAAATCGCAAACGGCTGAGCTAAAAGCAGGAAAAATGAAGATTGGTTATACCGATTATAATTGGAGCCTTAATAAGAAATAATGGTAATAACAAGTAAGAGTACTGCTAACTATGACGGCTATGGCAACGGTTTCTATCATTATTCCAGTACTCAATGAGGCAGATAATTTGCCTTTATTGTTTGATAATATCAACAAGCTAAATCCAAACCCGCAGCAAGTGATATTGGTCGATGGTGGTTCAACAGATAATTCTATTGCCATGATCCGAAGTTTTATTAATGAGTTAATGCCTGATAATGATCGTAAAATTGATTGGCAAATGACTGAGTCTAAAGCAGGGCGCGCGCTGCAAATGAATACAGGCGCAGCGTTAGCAACTAGCGATGTATTACTATTTTTGCACGCCGATACGCAATTGCCAATGGATGCTATAGAGAGTGTTTCTGAAGCGATGAAACGGGCAGAGTGGGGACGTTTTGATGTGCAAATAGATAGTCGTCAACCGACACTGCGATTGGTCAGTCAAATGATTAATTGGCGCTCACGGTTGAGCGGAATCGCGACAGGCGACCAAGCTATTTTTATTAGCCAGTTTTTATTTGAGCGAATTGGTAATTATCCTAACCAAGCCTTAATGGAAGATGTTGAGCTTTGCAAACAGCTAAAAGGTAAGCAGTTAAAGGGTATTGCTAAACCTGCTTGTTTAAAAAGTAAAGTCATCACATCAGCAAGACGTTGGCAACAACACGGCACTTGGCGGACGATTATTTTGATGTGGCATCTACGTTTTGATTATTGGCGCGGCGTATCAGCTGATAATATCAAAGCGCGTTATTATAAATAAAAGAATAAGCTCTTACAAAGAACAAACTCTTACCATGAATCAAAACCAACAAACTTGCATTATTCTCTTTGCCAAATTCCCCGCACAGGGCATGGCAAAAACGCGCTTGCAACCGGCGCTTGGTATTGAAGGTGCCGCGCAAATGGCGCATAAACTACTATTGCATAGTGTAGAACAAGCCGTCGCTACTGGCTTCACGGTTGAGCTATGTGTCAGTCCTGCGCCAACGCATCCATGCTGGCAAGCGCTTAATTTGCCTGACTCGCTGCAATGGTCAGCACAAGCAGATGGTGACTTGGGTCTGCGTATGTTAACCGCCAGTCAGCAAGCATTAGCAAGTTTCGAGCACGTTATTTTGATAGGTACGGACTGTCCTAATCTTACAACCATTCGTATTCGACAAGCTGCCCAGCAGTTAGAAACACAAGATAGCGTGATGATTCCCGCTTTTGATGGTGGTTATGTGCTGTTTGGTTTTAAGCAAGTTGCTGCTCGCTTATTTATCAATATCGAATGGAGTACGGCGAGCGTAGCAAAGGTTACTCAACAGCGCTTGGCAGAATTGAGCTGGTCTGTAGCGTTGTTAGCGCCTTTGCCTGATATCGATGAGCCTGAAGATTTGTGTTACTTGCCAAATGGCTGGCTTGATGGTTATAAAGTTATTGAGAATTGAGAACGCCTTATCATTTAGGGTTTTTAGGTATGAAAAAGCCATCGAGCTATTTTGTTGACCTTATTAGGTTGATTATAGTTCGATGGCTTTTCGATAATCACAAATTGGTATCGTTAAGGCAGTAATGCTGAAAGTCTGGTTTTAGTCTCTTCACTCATCGCCTCAACAGGCGTGACTAACGCTTGAGCTAAAGCTGTATGGGCAATAGAGTCAGGCTGTTCTGCTGCTAGTAGGGCGACCGCCTGCTTAATCACTGCTTGAGCGTTTTCAGCATTTTTTATTAGGTTTTTTATGGCATAGTCTGCACTAACGGCTTCTTCGGTAGGATGCCAACTATCAAAATCTGTGACCAATGCTAGCGTTGCGTAAGCCATACTCGCTTCACGAGCAAGCTTAGCCTCTGGCATATTGGTCATACCGATGATGTCCGCTTGCATCTGCCGATACCAGTGTGACTCTGCACGAGTGGAAAACTGTGGCCCTTCGATACAGACATACGTGGCTTTTGCATGACATTGACCTTCGGCTATCTGCGCCTGAACATAAGCACGCGTTAGAATATCCGCAACTTTAGGACATAAAGGATCAGCCATCGCGACGTGTGCCACTGCACCTTCCCCAAAAAAACTGCTGTTTCTATGCTTAGTCATATCGATCATTTGATCGGGAATGACCATATCTAAGGGCTTAAGCGTTTCTCTTAGCGACCCCACTGCCGATACCGAAATGACGTAGCGTACGCCCAAAGTTTTGAGGGCATAAATATTGGCACGATAAGGCACTTCGGAAGGGGTGAATTTGTGACCTTGACCATGACGAGTTAGAAAGGCGACCGTCACGCCATTTAATTCACCTAAGACAATATCGTCAGAAGGCGTACCGTAAGGCGTCGATATGCTGACACTACGTTTATTGGTTAAATCTTGCATCTGATAAAGACCACTACCGCCAATGATGGCGATATCAGCGGATACCGATACTGCCGCTGACTTTTCTACACTAGATATTGTCATAAAGGTTTTCCATATTTTTAGAGTAATAGATAACGTTGCCAAGATATGTGGTGACGAATTTGTAAATTTAGAAGGGATCTACTTTAAGTGAGCTGCCTTACAAGACAACCGCTTAGGGTTTATATATAAAATATAATCAATCCTACAGTATGATGAAAATGCATTAAGAACGACCATTTAGTCATTTTATATCAGTATTTTTTGGTCAAATAACCTCGTTTGTATTTAGATGATTATAAAGGTTTACAATAGACACAGACTTTGGTTAAATGAATTGTATTATGAAACATTGTCCCGCATAGCAAAACTGTGTTTAGCTATTGATTTATTACAAGAACTGTTGCGCCTTTACTTAAATAGCTTCGCATATAAAGTATGAGTGTAGAGAGAATCTGGATGGCAGTTTATTTATAGCAAGAATTGCTATATTATTACAGGTCTGTAACGCATCACTATTGATATATTGATGCCGTTAAGTGTATTAACTCGATTATTTCAAGGATGAATTCAATGCTCAACTCTCTAAAATCCCCGTTACTTTTATCAGCAATGTTAAGCGCCACTTTAGGTCTGACGGCATGCTCATCACCAAGTTCAGAAAGTACTGACAGTACGGCAACAGATAGCGCTGCCACTGACACTGCCGCCGACAAGCTTGACACCAAGTTTCTTACCATCGCTACTGGCGGAGCATCTGGCCCTTATAACATCATCGGTACTTCATTATCAGAAGTCTATGTCAAAACCTTTGGGGTCAACTCAAAAACACAAACCACTGGCGCTTCAGTCGAAAACGTCAATCTATTGACTCAAGGAAAGGTTGATATGGTGTTGGCGCTTAGTGATGTGGTCACCGACGCGATCGAAGGCAAAAACAACTTTGATAAGCCGATAACCAACATACAACAGATTGCGGTCTTGTACCCTAATGTGGTGCAAATTGTCACCACCAAAAAATCTGGCATCAAAAATATTGAAGACCTACGTGGTAAGCGCATCGCTGTGGGCGATCAAGGCTCTGGCACAGAAGTAAATGCTCGGACGCTATTAGAAGGGTTTGGTATCACATATGATGATGTTACCGTTGACTATTTAGGCTTTGCGGAAGCAGCGGACGGTATGAAAGCGGGTAAAATTGAAGCGGCTTTCTTTAGTAGTGGTCTGCCAAACTCTTCATTGATGGAGCTGGAGCAGGGTTTAGATTTACAGTTGATCACTATCAATCAAGACAAGCTAAAAGAAATCATCGCGACTAAGCCTTACTTTAAGACCTTTGAGATTCCTGCTGGCACTTATGGCAATGACGCCGCGATTCCAACCGCAGCAATCATGAATGCTCTATTGGTTAGCTCTGATTTGTCTGAAGCAGATGGTTACAAGCTGACCAAAGCATTATTTGACAATTTAGACGGTCTAAAAACAGCGCACCAAGCGGCCAATGATATTAGCTTAGCAACCGCTCGTGAAGGTATGGTCGCACCTATCCATCCTGGCGCTAAAAAGTACTATGATGAGCAAGCAGCTAAATAAGCGATTAGGGTTATTAATTGGCGTGGCAGGCATGGCCGCGCTGGTTTTTTTTACGCTATGGCATCTCTTTGTCCATCAGCCTGTGGTGGAAGTGCGTGTCGCAGGCGTTGATGGTGCTAATGATAAAGTTTGCTACTTTGTCGAGCCAAATTTTCAACTGCGTTGGATACACTCTGTAGAAAAACAATGGTGGGAGGAGCAGTACCAACGTGAGAGCGATGGCCTGCTGCTTACCACCACCTATTTTGAAGCCTTTGGCGCAGGGACACCCTCAACCGAAGCGCTTGCTCCCATACAAAAACCTGGCTATCTGGGTTACCAAATCAATGAAAAGCTCTCTAACCTAAATTGGATCGTATCTAGACTGACCAAAGGTGAGATTGACTATGGTAACTACCAGATGCTCATTCATCGCTGGGTGCCAGACTATTCTGAAGTAACGATCATGCCGACAACGTATGGTTTCATTGATAGATTTAACAAGGATTTGTGTCATGAACTCCCAAGTGATGGATCACAATAATGTGACAACGATGTCAGATAACCATATCAATAACGACTTGCCTATACATTCCAACACGGATGCTGATACTCAGGTTGACGCTGAACTTGAGGCGCAAGCCCACAATAAAGCCATATTAGAAAAGTATGATAGAGAATCCATCACAAGGCACATCACTCAAGGACCAGTGAAGTATTTTATCGCTGGACTTTGCATTTTATATTCACTGTTTCATTTATATATCACCTTTAATCCCATGCCAGCGCTGCTACAGCGCTCTGTACACGTGGGCATTGGTTTTGCCTTAATTTTCTTAATTTTCCCCGCAAGTAAAAAAAGCAGCCGTCAGCGCGTGGCATGGTATGACTGGATATGGTTTGCCCTGTCATTGTCTGGGATGGCTTATCTGATATATGAATATCAAGATATCGTGACCTCACGTGGCGGTATGGCCAATCAGATGGATGTAATATTTTCGCTGATTACGGTGGTCTGCGTATTAGAAGGCAGTCGTCGTATCACAGGTTGGATTTTACCGATATTGGCAGGGATATTTTTGGCGTATCCGTTTGTCAGCCACTTAGACTTTATGCCCGATAGGCTGCTGACGCGTCCTTATGACATGGGTGATATCTTTGGTCAATTATTCCTAAAAACCGAAGGCTTATACTCTGTTGCGATTGGTGCATCGGTCACTTTTATCTTTTTGTTTATTCTCTTTGGTGCGTTTTTAGCGCGCTCAGGGATGGGACAGCTATTTAATGATTTAGCATTGGCAATTGCGGGTCATAAAAAAGGTGGTCCGGCAAAAGTAGCGGTCATCTCCAGTGGCTTTATGGGTAGTATTAATGGCTCTGCTTTGTCAAACGTGGTCAGTACTGGTGCCTTTACCATTCCACTCATGAAAAAGGTTGGTTACCACGAAGATTTTGCGGGTGCCGTTGAGGCAAGTGCCTCTGTTGGCGGGCAAATATTACCGCCAATTATGGGCGCGAGTGCCTTTATCATGGCGGAGACAACAGGCTTGCCGTATAGCACAATTGCGTTGGCGGCCTTATTGCCAGCGATATTGTATTATCTGGGCGTCATTGCGCAGGTGCATTTTCGCGCTGGTCGTCGCGATCTAAAAGGTATCGCTAAAGAAAGCTTGCCAGCCGTGAAAGAAGTGTTAAAAGCCCGCGGTCATATGCTGCTACCGATTGTATTTTTGATTTTCTTATTAATCAGAAATGTGCCCGTTGGTTATGCAGCGGCTTATACCATTGGTTTTACTGTCGTGGTCAGTATGCTGCGCAAAGAAACTAGAATGGGTTTCTCTGATATTTTGGGGGCATTAGAAGATGGTGCACGCCAGTCGCTAGCAGTAATGGCTGCCTGTGCAGTTGTCGGTATTATCATCGGAGTCGTGAGTCTAACCAGCTTTGGAACGGTGATGACCTCATCAATTGTCACACTTGGTGCAGGGTCATTATTTTTCACGCTCATTTTGACCATGCTTGCCTCGATGGTATTGGGCATGGGACTGCCGTCTATTCCTGCCTATATTATTACGGCAACGATGGCAGCACCAGCATTAGCTGGTTTTGATATTCCAATTTTGTCGGCGCACATGTTTGTTTTCTACTTTGGTATTTTTGCCAATATTACACCGCCCGTGTGTCTAGCCGCCTTTGCTGGTGCGGGTATATCTGGTGGCGATCCGATGAAGACAGGATTTTTATCGCTCAAATTGGCACTCGCCGGATTTATCGTGCCGTTTATGTTTATCTATAGTCCAGCGATGTTAATGATTGATCCTACTGGGCTTGCGGTAACTGCTAAGGACTTCCCGCTACCACCTATTATCGATATTATCACGGTAGTATTGACGTCAATTACAGGTGTTCTCGCACTTAGTGCAGCATTAGAGGGTTATTTTAAAAGCGATATGAGCCCAGTAACACGCGTTGTTTTGGCAATCGGAGCTTTGCTATTAATCTATCCTGGAATAACGACTGGTCTAGTGGGTGGTGTGATCGTTATTGCTATCGCCATCCTTAATACTAGAAACAGTGGCGAGCCAACGCCAACTTTAACCATTTAAGGCGTTGCGGTTGAAGGTTTTAATAATTCATTAGAGTCATAAAAAAGGGTGAATAACATAAACTGTTATTCACCCTTTTTACATGCTCAGCTTAAGTTTGAAGCATTAGCTCATTAAACCCCAACACTTAGCAGCCAAGTTTGCCTTCTGCTGCCAATGCTTTTTTGCTACGAATCGGTGCAGGGCAGTCTTCACCGTAATATTGACGATCGGCAAAGTAGCTTGAGCGTACCATTGGGCCTGCCCAAATGTTAAAGAAGCCGATTTTTTTACCATAATCCATATAACGCTGGAACTCGTCTGGATGGACATAACGATCGACAGGCGCGTGGTTTTTACTAGGTTGCAGATACTGACCAACCGTAATCATATCCACATTGTGCGCTTTTAAATCATCAAGCAATGCATAAATCTCTTCTTCAGTCTCACCAAGGCCAACCATAAAACCGCACTTGGTCGCGATATCAGGGCGACGCTCTTTATAGAGCTTAAGCAAATCTAACGAATGCTGGTAGTCAGAGCCTGGACGGAACGCTTTATACAGGCGCGGCACGGTTTCGATGTTATGGTTAAAGACATCTGGCGGTGTTTCAGTTAACAAGTCTAGCGCGATATCCATACGACCACGGAAATCAGGCACCAATATTTCAATGAGGCAATTCGGGCTAAGTGCGCGAGATTCATTGAGCACTTCAACGAAATGCATCGCGCCGCCATCTTTTAGATCGTCACGATCCACAGAGGTGATTACCGCATACTTAAGCTGCAAACCTAAAATAGTCTCGGCAGTGTGACGCGGCTCATCTGCATCTAGCTCATTAGGACGACCATGACCAACGTCACAGAACGGACAGCGACGGGTACAGATGTCGCCCATAATCATAAAGGTTGCCGTACCATCAGCGAAGCACTGCGGCAGGTTAGGGCAGGCCGCTTCCTCACAGACGGTATAGAGTTTTTGCTCGCGCAAGGTGGCTTTGATACGAGCCACTTCAGCAGGCGAGGACATCTTGACTCGAATCCAATCTGGCTTTTTCTTGGCCTCGATGGTCGGAATCACTTTAATTGGGATACGGGCAACTTTATCATAGCCACGTAGTTTTTCGCCTTGAATGGCTTTTTTAGGTTTGACCTTAGCAGCAGGCACATGTGTTTGTACGGCAGTTGTCATAATAAAGTATCTCTTAACCCTTTATAGTATAAGGGTTTATGGAATTATTAGAATGTGTTGTGAGTGAGGACATTATAGCAGAAACTTAGGGGCTAATTTTCAATGAATAATGTTTAACTGATCATTTTGAGGTGGATCATTAAGGCTACTATGGTTTGTCTCGCAACCATAGTTTTAAATATCTATATCAATATCCAACTCATTCAGGATTTCTATGGCAGCACGAAACGCTTCTTGAGTAGCAGGTGCCCCGCAATAAGGCAAGCTGTGCATTAATACTTCTCGAATCTCAGCGACACTTGCGCCATTATTGATGGCACCTCGAATGTGCCCTTTTAGCTCAGTGGGGCTTTTTTGCGCAATTAAAAAAGCGATGGTGATTAATGAGCGGTATTTGCGTGGCAATACTGAGTCATCTTGCCATGTGCTGCCCCAAGCGTGTTCGATAATCCAGTCTTGTAATGGTTGGGTAAATCCAGTCGTGCTGTCAAGCGAGCGTTTGACATGTGCCTCACCCATTACTTCGGTGCGAACTTTCAGACCGTTTTGATAATTAGCGTTGCTCTTTATATGGCTGTTTTCCATATGGCTGTTTTCTCTATTTTTGTTTTCCATTGCACTACTATCCATATCATCATCCTTAATGTTTATTCGTTTAGTATATGGTTAATAAAAGTTGTTTTTTCAAGCGTTATTTTTCTAAGTGATATTTTCTCTAAGCTATCGTATCAAGATGATATTTTATCAAATAATATCCTACAAAGCGTCTAGCAGTCACAGCGTCTTTATTTAATCATAAATCGAGGGGTGCTTGACTAAAATGACAAGCTGTATATCGATTGTGAAAGGCTGCTCAATCATATTGTTGATGGTACTATTTATATAATAAATGTTCAATATGAGCCCTTTATAACCGCTTTATGAGCCTTTTAAAGGCTGAGCCATTAACATTTAGAGCGTTTTAAGCTATGATTGCACCAATAATTATTCCATCTAGTATATAGACGCAGGCGGTCATGCTGACTACCCACGTAATGTACTAATACTCCCAACTGACGAGGACGACTATTGTGTTAGAAGCTTATCGTAAACATGTCGAAGAACGTGCTGAGCTAGGAACGGTTCCGCTACCACTGAATGAAAAACAAGTAGCAGAGTTGGTTGAACTACTAAAGAATCCACCAGCAGGCGAAGATGCGTTCTTGATGAACCTGCTAGAAAACCGTATTCCTGCTGGCGTTGACCAAGCGGCTTACGTTAAAGCAGCGTTTTTAGCAGCGATCCTTAAGGGTGAAACCTCTTCACCACTTATTAGCAAGCAAAAAGCCGTTCAAATCCTAGGCACGATGCAAGGTGGCTACAACGTTCAACCATTGGTTGCTGCACTGGATGACGCGGAAGTGGCACAAGATGCTGCTGAAGCGTTGAAAAAGACATTACTGGTGTTTGACGCGTTCAATGACGTGACTGAAAAAGCAGAAGCGGGCAATGCTATCGCTAAAGAAGTGGTTCAATCTTGGGCTGACGCTGAATGGTTCTTGAACCGTGATGCTGTGCCAGCAAAGACGACTTACACGACGTTTAAAGTGACTGGCGAAACCAACACTGATGACTTGTCGCCTGCGCAAGATGCGTGGAGCCGTCCTGATATCCCATTGCATTCATTGGCTATGCACAAAAACTCTCGCGACGGCATCACGGCTGACGAAGAGGGCGTTGTCGGTCCAATGAAGCAAATCGAAGCGTTAAAAGAAAAAGGCCATCCACTCGCTTATGTTGGTGACGTGGTAGGTACAGGCTCTAGCCGTAAATCTGCGACCAACTCAGTATTGTGGCTCATGGGCGATGATATCCCTAACGTGCCAAACAAACGTGGCGGCGGTCTAGTACTTGGTAACAATATCGCTCCTATCTTCTTTAACACTATGGAAGATTCTGGCGCATTGCCAATCGAAAAAGTAGCCGTTGATAACCTAAACATGGGTGATGTATTTGACATCTATCCTTATGAAGGCAAAATCACTAAACATGATTCAGATGAAGTGTTGTCTACGTTCAAATTGAACTCACCAACATTGCTTGATGAAGTTCGTGCTGGCGGTCGTATTCCATTGATCGTTGGTCGTGGTTTGACCAATCGTGCTCGCGCATACATGGGTCTTGGACATTCAGATATCTTTGCTAAGCCAGAAGAGCCAGTTGATACGGGTAAAGGTTTTACCCTAGCGCAAAAAATGGTCGGTAAAGCTTGTGGTCTAGAGGGCGTACGTCCTGGTATGTACTGTGAGCCTAAAATGACGACTGTAGGATCGCAGGATACGACTGGTCCGATGACTCGTGATGAGCTAAAAGATTTGGCTTGCCTAGGTTTCCAAGCAGACTTAGTAATGCAGTCATTCTGTCACACTGCCGCTTATCCAAAACCAGTTGACGTTGAGACTCAGCACACACTACCTGACTTTATCATGAACCGTGGCGGCGTAAGCTTACGTCCAGGTGATGGTATCATTCATAGCTGGTTGAACCGTATGCTATTGCCAGATACCGTTGGTACTGGTGGTGACTCGCATACGCGTTTCCCAATGGGTATCTCGTTCCCAGCTGGTTCTGGTCTGGTAGCATTTGCCGCAGCGACTGGTGTTATGCCTCTAGATATGCCTGAATCTGTCCGTGTACGCTTCGTTGGCGAACGTCAGGCTGGTATCACGTTGCGTGACCTAGTACATGCGATTCCTTATCAAGCGATTAAAGAAGGTCTATTGACCGTTGATAAGAAAGGCAAAATCAACGAGTTTAATGGTCGTATCCTTGAGATCGAAGGTCTAGAAGACTTGACCGCTGAGCAAGCATTTGAGCTATCTGATGCCTCAGCTGAGCGTAGTGCTGCTGGTTGTACCATCACCTTGTCTGAAGCGTCAGTGACTGAGTACTTAAACTCAAACATTACCCTTCTAAAATGGATGATCTCAGAAGGCTATGGCGATGCGCGTACGATTAGCCGTCGTATCGAGCAGATGCAAGAATGGCTAGCAAACCCAAGCCTATTGCGTGCTGATGCTGATGCAGAATACGCCATCGATATGACTATCGATATGAGCACTATCAAAGAGCCTATCCTTTGCTGTCCAAACGATCCAGACGATGCAAAAACATTGGCTGATGTCGCTGGCGATACCATTGATGAAGTGTTTATTGGCTCATGTATGACCAACATCGGTCACTTCCGCGCTGCGGGCAAACTGCTACAAGACGTACCAGCAGGAAGCCTAAAGACTCGTCTATGGATTGCGCCACCAACTAAAATGGATGCGCGTCAATTGATGGAAGAAGGTTACTACAACATCTACGCTCAAGCCGGCGCTCGTACTGAGATGCCAGGTTGTTCACTATGTATGGGTAACCAAGCACGTATCGCACCGAAGTCTACGGCGGTATCGACGTCAACTCGTAACTTCCCGAACCGTTTGGGTCAAGGCGCTAACGTATACCTAGCTTCTGCAGAGCTTGCAGCCGTAGCAGCGGTACTTGGTAAGTTGCCAACCAACGAAGAATATCAGCAGTACGCTGGTATGCTTGATAGCATGGGCGAGGAAGTGTATCAGTACATGAACTTCGATCGTATGGATTCTTATACTGAAGAAGCCGACAAAATTAACGTTGCTCAGTTGACCTAATATTTGCTTTAAAGCTAATTAGTAAGATAAAAATAAACCCCGTATCGTGATGATGCGGGGTTTTTCGTTATGTTAAAAGTTCAAAAATATCAATAAGTGTTTGCAAACTTTTATTGGGTAATTATAATGCAAGCTGCTCATTAATTCTTAATCAGCGACTTTCACCTTTAGAGACTAAAAATGACAAATCCGATAGAAAGTAGAAGTATGCTTGATAAAGCGACGCCGCCACCTTTGAACAACTCTGTAATGGCTAATAATCATAGCGCTGAAGCAAACTATGGCATCATCGACTGGTTCAAAAAAGGCCTGAGAAATTATACCAATTTCTCAGGTCGCGCAAGGCGCAAAGAGTATTGGTATTTTTTTCTAGTACAGATGGGAGTGGTCATCATTGCTATGATACTAGATGCCATCATATTCAGCTCAGAGACAGGTTTATTTTATATAGTCGCAGCGCTGGGTTTATTTCTGCCTGGGCTTGCCGTCACTATCCGCCGCTTACATGACACGAGCCGCTCAGGATGGTGGTTTTTGATAGGCGTTGTCCCACTGATAGGCTCCATTATACTACTGGTATTTTTAGCAAGCGATACCAAGCCTGAAATCAATCAATGGGGCCCGCCAGCAAAATAATCCGTTTGAAAACAGGTGCCAATCGTTAATAGAATTGCTTATACCTGTTTACAAATGTGATAACTGATTTTTTAACCTATCTTCTGTATAATATAAGGGCAGGCGGAAACCGTGGCTCTGTACTGAATCTATTTTTTCTATCTCGGGACGGACCGATACTTTGATAGGCACTTTTTGTTTACGCTCAAGTGCTCTGGAGTCTTGGTTGATTACTTTATCCCCACTCAAACGTCGTATCGTCTATGTGACTATCTTCGAGATTATCGCTATCATTTCTTCTACTTTCGTATTGATGAAGCTGAGCGGTAGCGACGCGGCAGAATCCTTACCAGTTGCTGTGATGGTGTCATTAGCAGCGGTGATTTGGAACTTCTTATACAATACAGCTTTTGAAGCGTGGGAACGTCGTAAGCAGGTGGCAAAGCGTACCTTACTCATTCGCAGTGCGCATGCATTAGGATTTGAAGGCGGATTAGTATTGATTTGCTTACCGCTATATATGATTTGGTATGACGTTGGTTTAATCAAAGCCTTTATGATGGAAGCGGCGTTACTGCTATTTTTCTTGGTTTATACCTTTATCTTTACCTTGGGTTTTGACAAGATATTTACCTTACCGCATCACTATAAGACAGCCTCTGATTCTTAAGAGTTAAAAGTGTTACTTAAAGATATGCTTAATACAGAATTTTCTTGATATTGTATGACCCTAAAAAAAAGGCTGCCATTAGGCAGCCTTTTTGATGATAGCGCAAAACAGAGTGTTATAAGGTTATTATTTACCTTGATAAACTGGCTTACGTTTTTCCATAAATGCAGTAATACCTTCTCTAAAATCATCCGTTTTGGCAAGCATGGTCTGTTGATCTACTTCCATATCGAGCGCTTCATTGAGACCCATATAAGCGTGCGTGTTAATCATATGCTTCATTGACGCCAATGCTTTTCCGGGCAGATTGCTCAGGCGCGTTGCTAAGGCTAATACGCTAGCATCCAGCTCGTCGCTACTGACCACATCATTAACCAAGTTTAAGCGTGCCATATCTTCCGCTTTGAGTTTATCGCCAAGCATGACCATCTCAGTGGTTTTAGCCACACCGATCAATTGATTCAGTAAATAAATGCCGCCAGCATCTGGTATTAGACCGATATTGACAAAGGCTTGCACAAATTTGGCATTGTCAGCGGCTATGCGAAAATCACAAGTCAGTGCCAAGTTCATGCCAGCACCTGCCACTGCGCCTTCTAATTTGGCGATAATAGGCTTATGAATATTACGCAACTTTAAGCTAATCTCAGCGACTTCGCCAACCATGAAATTTAGCTTATTCGACAGTGCCTCGCTTTCCATGCCGTTTTCTAACATCTCACCGATATGCCCGCCACTTGAAAAGTTATTGCCTGCGCCTTGCAGGATGATGACTCTGACGTCTTTGTCTTCGTCTGCATTCGTCAGTGCATTCATCATGGCATCTTTTAGCACTGTGCTAAAGGCATTCAGTGTTTTGGGATCGTTCATCGTGATGGTTGCGATATGGTTCTCTATTTGATATTCGACGAGAGGGTGTGACATGGTTGATATCCTTAATTGAGTTTTCTATAAAACGTTTTTGGTAACACTAGCTATTGGCAGTAAATGTGACAAATAATGCAATGCCAAATACTATAGCAGTTTGAGCTTATTATAAAAGCAGGATCTGTGCGCGCTTAAGACATGATTCAGGTATGGTGTTTTTTGCTGCTATCATATTGCTAAAATTATTAAACCTACCATTCAAAAATAAGGCTACTATCTGTAGAAAGGTTGAATTATGCTAAGGCATGTCCTCAATGCAATCGAGCATTCTCTACATGTGCTAAAAATGGCTAAATTTTGCCAAACTGCGTCAAATAGCTGATGAATATCTCGATATTATTTGTGCTATTTTCCTTGTTTGGTGGCAATTTATCTTATTTTTTTTACCATTTTTAAAATGAAGAGACGCCCTAGAAGGCAGGTTTTAAAAGACTGATTTTTTATTTATTAAACCAACAAGGAAGTGGTTATGCCAATTATTAATGTCAATAATGTTGAACTTTATTACGAAGACAGCGCGCCAAACGATAAGCAAAAACCCATCATGGTATTTGCCCACGGTCTACTGTGGAATACGCACCTATTTGACAAGCAAGTCGAGTACTTCAAAGCTGGTTATCGCTGTATTACGTTTGATTTTCGGGGACAAGGTCAGTCTGAAATAACTAAGTCTGGCTATGATATGGAAACCTTAACCGAGGATACATTGGCATTATTAGAGGCACTAGATATTCATAAATGCCATTTGTTAGGGTTATCGATGGGCGGGTTTGTCGCCCAGCGTGTCGCACTCAAACGCCCTGAGCTATTGCTGTCGCTTACCCTGTTAGAGACTTCTGCTGATCCTGAAGATCCCAAAAACGTGCCGCAGTATCGTAAGCTGGTCAAAGCCATTCGTTGGTTGGGTCTCAAACGCGTGAGTAACAAGGTCATGCCTATTATGTTTGGCAATACTTTTTTGACAGATAAGTTGCGTAAGTCTGATCGTAAGCAGTGGTTAACGATGCTACAAGGCAATCGCAAAGGCGGAGTTATTAAGGCAACGATGGGCGTTATTGAGCGGGCAGGCACCTACGATCAGCTAGGGAGTATTACGGTGCCGACATTAATCGTGGTCGGTGATGAGGACACAGCAACCCCTTACTCAAAGGCTGAACGTATGCATTTTGCGATAGCAGGGTCTAAATTGGCAGTGATCAAGGGCGCTGGTCATACCGCCACCGTAGAAGAGCCTGAGCAGGTCAATCGAGTGATTAACACCTTTTTAGCGGACTGCGTCTAATTTTGAGTTGGTCTTGAAATAGCCTTAAATAAGGCATCGTTTTAATAGTAATAGAGTGATGGAACCTTTGTGCTAAAAAAGCCGCTATCTTGAATGTGATAACGGCTTTTTTATTGAGCGCATGTAAGAGATTACATTTGAAGGTAGTAACTTTAAAGTATTTATTTATAACCGCGCCGTATAGTCATTATTACCGTCATCAAGGGTGCCACATGCCTCGGCACGATTGACTATTTCTGTTGCCCACGCGCGATGGGTAGCAGGCTCTAGCATAGTATTGTTATATTTAAACACCGCTTTTGCCTCGCTATGCAAGATTGCTTGCGCCTCATCTAAAATGCTCAATGGTACGCAATAGGCTTGTTGCACCAGCGCAATTTGGCTTGGATGAATGACCGTTTTGCCGACCAATCCTAAGCTAACATCGCGGGTTAGCTCTTGCATAAATAGCGTTGGCTGATCCAAATATTCAAAGACAGGAGCTGTTAAATAAAAGCCATGCGGCACAAAGCAGCCGAGCAGCTGATAGGCAAGGGTGCCGATAGGAGTATCATAAACGATGCTGTTTTTGGGACGGCGCAAACGCAATGCTGCAAATAAATCATTGCCACCGATACGCAAGGCAAATACAGGCTGGCTAAAAGCTTCTTTAAAACCGATGGCCAATTCCTGATTATGATGTGGATTAAATAGGGCTGCGGTTTCAAGCGTCGGCATCAATAGTTGCTCAGTACTCAGATTTTGGCAGGCCATACGCCAATTGGATAGGCTATACATGTCGACTTTCGGCATGACAAAGCCATCAATCAAATCGATATGGGCAAAACCTGAGAGCTGCTCTAACATCGCTGGATGACGCGGGCGTATAAATACCAGCGGGCGTGTTGGTTGTTCAATCTGAATGTCGGCATGTTTTGATGGGTCATTGATGCTATCGACATGCGTCGCCCATGTATGCAGCAACGTTTGCAAGCGCTGAAGTGCCAGCTCAACATCACTATGGCTGACGGCATCTTCTAGGCAGATGATAATACTATTAATCGTTGGTAATTTATCACGCTTAATGACTTGCCAAATATCTTGGCGAGTTGCTGGCATGTATAGGCTAGCCCCCAACTGATACGGGTGATGCGCATGTGGTTTTAGCATCGCATGACGCTCAGTAATAAGGTGAGCGTAAGACTGGGTGTTTTGATAAAGAGTAGACTCGTTGTTTTGCATATCTGACATAATTGGCATCATCAATAGTGATAAGTGAATGGTTATAAAATCTAAGAAGTATCATCAAGTGGTATGGCTTAGCAGCAATGACCGCAAACCCAAAAATACGTTTGGTAATGTCAAATTCGTTTAGCCGACAAGAAGGAGTAGTTTTACCTTTTTCTTTCGCTTTTCTTTCGCTGCTTTGAGTTTGAGACGGGTCTGGTTTATAAAAACCGCGAGTGTAGCAATGATTAGTGGTCTTCGCTACGTTGCTTGATAAGCGTGATGGCTTGATAGGGATGTATTTTATCACCTAATACACTAATAATGATATTTCGCTGGGCACATAAATGTCTTAGCAGTATGGTATCAGGATGATCAGCGCTGGCTAATAATATGCGTTCAGGGTCACGGCGCAATATCGCCCGTGTTGCCTCTGCAATCGTTGGCTTAATGCGGTTACGATTGGTGATATCGTAGTCTGCTGCCAGCTTGTCGATTAAAGCAGCTGTCTGATAGCGCGGCTGCTGAAACGTCGGCAAGCATTGCAAAGGTGGGGCTAATGCACGGCGCGCTGCATCGATATGAGCGATGAAAGCTAAGCTATGGTCGACCTCAATTAAGTTATCATAAAACACGCTGCGGTGTAGTCCTAATGCTGGCTCGGTATATAAGCTACGTGATATAAGCCCCGACACCGTACTATTTAATAGCCCTGAAGGAATCAGCCAGTCATCGATACTAGCTGCAAGCCAAGCAACGCCAGCTGGATCAGCCAGCGTTAATAAGGGAATAACACTTGCGCCTTGATGAAAGATATTGGCAAAGTTTGCATGGCTAGGATCGCTAAATTTTTCTAAACTATGAGCAAGCTCTTGATAAATCGCGCCTTTGCCTGTCCAGCCGTCAACAAATACGATAGGACTGTCTGGATGAGCATTCAATATCATTTGTAACGCAACTGGATCAAGTCCGCGGTCGCGAATGATGCTGATTCCATAATGCACGCTCGGCAAAGCATAGCTGCTATTAACGTCTGCTAATGCACGCTGCAACAAAACGCCAACTGGCAAACCTGCGCGCACCAAACTGACTAAGACTAGCGGGCGCTCATTACTAACGGTATGTTCATTTCGAGATTTTTGAAAAATATGATGTAGCGTATAAGCTAAGTTAGCAATATCAGTGGCAGTCCTCTCAGCTCCTTGCTCTAATGCTTGCGTGTATAGCTGCTCATGCATAGCAGTAGGCGCTTGCTCCAAGGTCAACATATCAGAATAATGACGTTGCCCACTTTGAATAAGTGCTTCTTTTTGACTGACTGGCACATCGGCGACCGCGTTTTTAGCCACTATATCGAGCAGTACGGTCACATCACTGGCAAGATAGCTGCCTGAGCCATATGCTTCTAATTTTTGAACATTAGGGTTTGTTATATGATGGGTCATAAAATAATTTCTACTTCTATAAACGGCGGCGATTATTGTTTTTATTTAGGAGAGATTAAGTATTTAGAATGATTGAGAGCTAAGTCGTTCATGTAACTGACCATGATTGGGCATACCATACCAGTCAAGCAGCTGTAAAAATGGTAAATCTGCCAAACTGTCACCAAAGCCAAAGCTTGGTAGTTGACTGTCTAAATGATTAGCTAACAAGAACTGTACCGCATGGCGCTTATGAACTGCGTGCGGCAATATCGCTAGATTATTCGCATTCACGTGCACATAAAAATCCTGCTCAAAGTCTCGTATTAACGTTGGCAGTTTTGCAGCGAGATCTACTAATGCTTTATGGTCTTTTTGCGCATGTTTGATAGCCAGATAAACAGTTAATTCTTTATTATCAGCGCTATTACTAAAGCTATCGATATGTGGTGTAAAGACCAGCTGGCTATTGTCATTTTTGCTGTGATTCGCGAATAGCTGGCTCAGCTGCTGCAATTTTTCTTGCAATGGCGCAAGCTTATTATACATATGCTGTTGCCACTGAGCTTGTAACGCACCGTCTTTGTCAAGAATAATCGCGCCATGAGTCAAAACTTGCCAGCTATCAAAAGGCAGTTTTACGCGCTGGATTTCACTACGGTCACGTGCCGTCACTACGATTAGATCAGTGCTAGCAAGTAGCCAGTTAAAAAATGTGGCTTGACGCTGACTCATAAAACTTAATGGCTCGCCTTGCTTGTTAACGGTTGCACAAACTAAGTTTTCAGCTTCAGTGGTGGGTAAGTCCCATGCGTCAATTTTACGCTGAGTTTGAAAGAGCGTATCGTCCAAATCCATTAGCGCGTAAGGCTTGAGAATATCAGGATTGGCTTGAAAGAATGGGCTGGTCATAAAGGTGTCCGTAAGGGTTGAATGTGAAAAGCAGAGCGGGATTTAGATGGTGGTTGTAAGAGGACAGTTCTTATAAAATAATTTACAGCGTCGGACTCACCACCAATACATTCTCCAAACCTTTCCACATAGCATCAACGCTATCAGCGGACGTTTCCACACACAAGACAATCAAATCCCAATCGCTAGGTGTAACGTTATATGCAAAGTTGGTCATACCAAGCCCATAACTATCATTAAAACTTAGCATCGAGGTAATTGCACCACCAAGCGCAATCGGTGAACGGGTTAACGCACTAAAATTAACCGTATTCTTACTATTCTCTACATGCGTATTTTGCGCAAGCCATTCCGCCAATAAAAACGGTAACCAAACAAACTCATTACTGCCCAACACTAAGATACGCTGTGGCAACTGTTCTTTATCAAACTGCTCTTTCTCAGGTTGAGCTTGCTTGTTAAAAACGTTAAAGGCAGTTTGAAACCTTAAAAGATAATGATCAAACCCATCGGTGCTATCTAGGGTTGGGAAACGTCCCCAATTGCCAGTATTACCTAGCGCTTGACTGCCTGCTTCAGTTGTATCAACCGATGGCATCGTTATCGGTTCGGGATTGGGTGCATCTGTCCAAGTCCATGCACCGGACAGTAGATGATGACGTTGAAAGTGGATATTGGGCAGGCGTTTTGCGATTTGGTCAGATACAGCCTCATTTACATCGGCTGCATTCTGATTCTGGTTTAAAGACCAATCAACCAAAGTGGTAAGATGTACTTGCTCTAGTTGGTCAAGTCCTGCGTTACGAAGGGCAGTGACGACATTGACGCAAGTATTGCCCGTCGACGCTTCATCATCCACCATAATCAAGGTCTTGCTCGCTAGCAGCTGCGCTTGGGTCACTGTATCTGCACTTTGATAAATGAGATGCTGGCTGGCATGACTGTGGTCTTCGCTGAAAGTGGTTAATAAAGAGTCGCTGCTACTGTCCTTGCTGCTACTGTCCTTATTGTCATCATGTTGCGCATGACGCGTAGAGTTCAATAGTAAGGCATTGGGGTAACGCGTTTGTAGCGCTTGATGTACCCCCGCAGATAAGCCAACCGCCGTCTCTGCCATACCAATGACTAAAATCGGCTCAGGCAAATCGCTAGGAACCAAATTCGCCAAGTCAGTAAAAGCATGACGCATGATGCTAGGAGCCACTGGAATATGACGACCTAATACTTTTGAGACAAACAAAAAGGCACGTTTTGGGTTAATGCGTTGTGCAAATCCAAGTAAGTCTTCTAATTGATAATCATTACTTGGTTCTGCCCCATTTTTCGTAATGGCTGAATTGGTTTGATAGGTTAAATCAAGATTGCCGCGTGGTAGGGTAATGGTGCAGACATAGCTTTTTTTCATGGAAATACTGTTTGTAGTCATATAAAGGTTTCAACGTTATTGAGTGCTAAAATCGTAGTGTTTCTTTTGCAAGGTTTAGTTCTTGAGCTTTTTCTTGAAGTACCAGTTTTACAGATTCAGGTAAGTGAGTGTATTTGTCAGGATGAAAGTCTTTGATCTTTAACCTATAAGCTCTACGCATTTCTTCGATAGTAGCTCCTTCTAACAAACCAAGAATCTTTAATGCTTTTAGATTATCAGAAGCTTCTGTAGGTTTGTCTTGGTTTTTAAGGGTTTCAAAACCAGAGTAAACATCCTCTAATATTTCATTGCTAATGCCCATTAATTTGCTCAGATTTTTAATCTCTGCTAGACCTTTTTCTATATGCAACCATTTTCCTGACTCTAAGTTATTGATTATTATTCGAGCTGATGCATAGAAAATAGTATTCTTATCATTAGTAGTATTTGCTCTATTATTGAAATCCTTAACACATTCTCTCAAATCTATTGAAGTACCTGATAAGATTTTCATTTGATTTTTTAAAAAATCTCGTTCTTCTGGATTGTTTTCTATGTGATTTGAAAAAACATTTTTGATAACTTTAATGTTGTCTTTGGACCAAGATTTTGAATCATTGGAGTCACCTTTTTTTATGGAGTAGTAAGCCAAAATTTTTATTGTAGGAATGAACCATTCCATAAGTAAAAAAGAGCTAGAGCTTATACGAATTTCCTCTTGAGATTTGAGTTTATCGAGAATAACGCCATCCTTTAAAAGCGTAATATTAAAATCTAAGGTGATGTCTTTATTTCTAGGCAAAATTAAAGCATTGATAGGCACACTTATTGAGTAAGGACCATTATTATCGTTATTGCGAGCACCAGTTATAAAGTTGCCTTCTTCATCATTAAAAATATCATAATAACTTTTTACATTTTGTCCCTGATAAGCAAGTTCAAGAATAACAACTTCTGTTCCATAAGGAATAGTATCCATACTTAAGTGTAGATACTTGCCCTCTAGCTTCGTAGTGTAGGAATAGTTTCTAGTGGCAGTATTATCTGAAACACTTTCATCATCATTTGACAAAGCACCTATTATGAAAAAAACAGCAACTAAAATTATTATATAAATCATATCTATTTGCTTACTTTAGTTATTAATTTTTATTGGAATTTTTTCTTACATTTGTACTAAGATTTTTGCTTTGTATATATGGTTTGAAATAAAAAAGGTGCAAGTATTATTACGTGCCATTAGAATTGATGCTCTGCGCTTGCTGTACCTACGCAGATAGAAATTGCTAAAAACTCATTTGAGTAGCAGTGTATGCTTTTAAAAGTTGGGTAACTATAACTTTCTAATTATTTAAGTTGGATTTTATCAAGGTCAAAATCTTAAAAATAGGGTGTAGCTCAACACTTGTTATTTCTAAGCCGGGTTATTATGATAGCGCGTATCGAAATAATCAACTACTAAATAAATCAAGTGTTTAGATGTATTTATTTAAGGTTTGTCGACACTATAGTGAATCATTAACCCTGACAACCTACCAACCACAAAGCACCGCGACTTTGTTTGCTTAATTGAGGCGTGGTCAGCGGCGCAGCTGTCGTGCGTAACATGCCAGATGAGTCAGATAAATTATCTAAACTAATTCCAGCGCTCGCGAGTAGGGCGGATAATAACTGAAATTTCACCGCATAGTTCATATTTTGTGCATGCTCATGGACGAGGCTGGACGTTACCATGCCGATAACTTCGCCAGTCGGCAGTAATAAAGGGCTGCCACTAGAGCCTGGCTGAATAGGCGCAGTAAATTGCAGATAGCGAATATCATCGCCAAACCCTGTCAGTCCTGAGATGCAGCCTTGCGTTACTTGTAATTGGCTACTCAATCCTGATAACGGAAATCCCAAGGTGGTGATGGTTTCACCCAAATTATCAGTACAACGCTGTGCTAAGGGTAAATAACTTGGCAGCGGCTCGCTTACTCTAATAATGGCTGAATCACTACCGATATCGCTGATGACCACTTGCGCTTCACGATCGGGCTGCCCTTGCTGACGCACACCAATCATCGCCGCCGATTCAATGACATGATAACAAGTCAGTAAATGATAGGGATCGATAGCAAACGCTGTCCCTGTCCAAGTTTCACCAGACTGAACTTGTCTGGGCGGACGTGCGTCACTGTTAGGATAACCTTGCTGCTGTGCGCGCTGGGCATCTTGGATGAGGGCATGCGTATCTGGCGGACGCATATCAAGACTCACTTGCACACGATTCTCAAGACTTGCCAGTCCTTGGGTGGAGCTTTCACCAAGGGCGCGGCATTTAAATTGTCCATTGCGTCGGTATATCTCTAATATGATCGCCGCTTTAACATGGCGTTCGCTTGCGGTAAATTCATAACGAATATCGCCTTCATTGAGGGTTAAATTTACTTTGCTTAATTCAACGGCAGGTAAGTTTAGGCTTGGATCATGATAAACATAAGCAATCAGTTGTAAAAAGCTTGCACCTTGTTTATCAAACAATGCAGGCAAATCCAATTTCCATGCATTTGGATCATCTTTGCTATTGAGCTGCGCCCATTCCTTCGGTTCATGAAGATAAGCAGGACTACAAGCGGCTTTGCGATGCTCATCCAAAGGTAGCCATAATAGCCCAAGCTGCTCGCCAAACTTTGACTGATCTGTCGTTGCAAAGGCGACCGAACAATTCGATGTCGCGATGACCGTATTTGCCCCTAACACTAACGTGGTTTGTGCTGTCATCGTTTGCCTCTTATTGAATATATTCGGTTGTCATGGATGTATTATTGTCGATTCATTGCCGTCAGCTTTTTATATTATTATTTTGACTTATTCAGTGATGTCTTCTTCAACTTTTACACCGACCATAATTGAGCGTACTTGGCAGGGGGTAATTTGTTGCGCGATATCAGCCAGTATCGGTTTATCGGTTAAGCCCAGCCAATAGGCAAATCCAACTTTGGTTAAATCCACACCGCTATGGGTGGTGTAGTCGATGCCACCAGAAGGGCGACTATTAATCTCAAGCACACGGTGCTGACCGTCATCATCAGCTTTGGTTTGCACACTGACGATGCCATCGCAGCCAAAGGCTTTTATGAGTGGAATGACGACATCCATGACCGCTTGCTCGTAGCCGATATGCTGAATTTTCCCTGTTTTATAGCGGGTGACAGCAGCCAATACTTCTCCATATTCGCAAACGACATCGATAGAGTACTCTTGCCCTGACAAGTAAGGCATTAGCAGCATGGGAATTGGGCGTTCCTGCACCATGACACTGTTAGCATAGGCATTGATAAATTGCGTGGTATTGATTTTTTTCTCTTCGGTAAAGTATAAATGCTCAAAGCTATCGTACTGTTCCCCATCATTTTTGGCTAAATCTAATCGCCAAAACCCTTGAGCGAAAATACCCGTAACCGGTTTGACGCATAATGGTTGGTGACCGTACGTAGCAAGTAATGCTTCAAGCTCTGCGACATTATCAAAGCGCCACGCCTCGGCAACGGGAATATCATGCTCATGACACTGCTGCATAAAGGCAAACTTATCATCTATCACTTCTAACGCAGCCACACTCGTTGCACCCGTCAATAAACGAATACCCGCTGCGTCAAACGCCTCATGGTGGGCTTCGTAATCAATACCATTGCGCCCAGTGAGCAACACTTTTACGTTGTTTTTCTGCGCTTGTTCTAACACAAACTGCCAACGCGGCATCAATGGCTCAACATATTCCAGCACTGCTTGCTCATCGTTCTCTGCGGTGCTAGTAGAAGGCTCGCGATAAACGCTATCGGCAAATTCAAAAATCTCAGGTCTATTGTGGCGATGTGAAGCGATAATGTTGAACGGAGTATCAGCGTGATTTTTCAGGGTTTGCAGGCTGGCTAACATATCACGCTGGCTTGACTGACCTTCAGCTAACCAAACGGCAGGTGACGCGGCAGTGGATGTTGTATGATCGTTATCGTTAGCAGGGGTTTTCATAATTCTCTCAGCATTATCGTAGGTTTTAGATATAATTGAATAATTCAGTATGGTCATCGCAACACCATCAGGAATATAAGCAAGCCGTAGTATTGCTAATAGTAGGGGCTATTATATACAAATGCTAAGCGTTATAAATGCTGCTGACAAAATAGCATGAAGGATTTGTAAAAATATTTTTTAGGGTCATTGGCACGCTATTGAACGGTCGTACGCTTTAAAAGTCAGCGGCCATCCATGCTACTATATGACAATTATTAGCATAACAAACACACGCACATAATAAATAATTCAAAGGATGTATGATGAGCCAAATCCAACCTCAAAAACTGATTGCTGGTGCCAATGCGCCACTGCCAACAGATCATATTAGCATTCGTATTTTAAGCCAAAGTGCGGTCGATTGCGCGGCATATCGCCTGACCACTGACGGTAAAGTACGCGGCGATGGCGACATGATATTTTATGGGCAGACACGTAGCGATGATGGCAGTGTGAGTTTCCGTGGTCATGATAGCGATGGTTTTTTTGATATTAATTTACCGGCGCAGCCTGCAAATATCGAGAAGATAGCATTAGCGTTTTCTAGCGCGCAGACGCTTGCGCAAGTTGGCGATGTCGATATTCAAGTCTTACAAGGCAGCCAAGTGCTGATGACTTGCCAACTAAGTGCAGCTGGACGTAATGAAAAAGCCATTATTTTAGCGGAATGTTATCGCCGCCAAGGTAGCTGGAAGTTCCGTTTTATCGCCCAAGGTTTTGAAGGTGGTTTAAAACCTTTGTCTGAGCATTTTGGTGTAGAGATTGACGATGAAGCGCCCGCTCAAAGCCCTGTACAAGACCAGTCACAAGGTCAAGCTCAGCCCATCAATACGCAGCGCTCAATCAATACGCAGAAAGCAGGTAGTGCACCTCAAACAAGCACGCCGCCGCCAATTCCTACAGCTTCTCCAAATCCGTCAATTAACTTAAGTAAAATCACTTTAACCAAAAATCAGTCTAGCATCAACCTAAAGAAACGTGATGACTTTGGTAAAATCTCTGTTAACTTAAACTGGAACCAAAATCCGACTGCCAATCAGCAAGCACCCAAAAAAGGCTTGTTAGGCGATCTTTTCAAACAACATAAAGCGGGCGGTATTGACCTTGATGTTGGGGCGATGATTCATCTAAAAAATGGTGAAAAAACCTTGATTCAAGCCTTGGGCAATCGCTTTGGTAGCTTAACATCAGCGCCTTACGTGTGTTTGCGTGCTGATGATAGAACGGGACAGGTAAGCGGCGGTGAGTGGCTAGATATTAACGGTCAGCAGTGGTCGCAGATAGAAGAAGTGTTTATTTTCGCCTTTATCTATGAAGGCGCACCCAATTGGGCGCAAACAGATGGTGTCGTGACCATTCATGTGCCCGACCAACCCCCGATTGAGACACGTTTGACAGAAGGGACAGGTAATTTGCCAATGTGTGCGATTGCGCGTCTGGTCAACCAGCAAGGTAGTATCAACGTTGAACGTATTAACCAATATTTTAAAGGACATCAAGAGATGGATAAAGCCTTTAACTGGGGCTTTAGCTGGAAGCGAGGGAGTAAATAACAGCTTTAAAAATATTCTTTAGCACACGTAAAAAAATAGCCCATCTAATTATAGATGGGCTATTTTTTATCAATAACGTTGCTTTAATAGCTCATTTTAACGGATGAAGGCTAATCCAACTAAAGTTTTGAATCCTTTACGCATGCGGCGTGATAGCAGGCATCAAGTCATGGAAAGTACGACCAGAAACCGTTTCACCAATCGCATGCATTTTCCACTCATTATTATGACGATATACTTTTGCCATAATCATCGCGGTATGCCCACCTTGCGCTGATAAATTGTAGCGCGCGACTTCCTGATTGTTATTGGCATTGACGATGCGGCAAAATGCATTTTCTACCGTTTCAAAGGTTTGACCAGTGAAACTATTGACCGTAAATACTAGAGAGACGACATTGGCAGGGATTTTTGAAAGATCGACATTGATAACTTCGTCGTCACCATCGCCGTCGCCAGTGCGGTTATCACCAGTATGGACGATACTGCCATCTTTTGATTTCAGCTGACTGAACCAAATCGCATCGATGGCTTGTTTATTGGTATCAAACATGATGCACGAGGCATCTAAGTCAATCGAGTCGCCGCCGCTACCACCACCGAATAATTTGCCCAAGAACCCACCTTTTTTATCTTGAGGGTTTTGAGCAACGTCCCAACCTAGACCCAGTTTTACTTGAGTAAGCTCGCCGCCCGCTTCTTTGCTTAGGGAGATTTTCTGACCTTTTTGTAAACTAACTGCCATGTGATATTCCTTATACTACAGTGTTATAGTAATTGTGAGTAGAGGGTTAAATAAAGTCTATGATGACGAGGAGTCGTTGTAACATACAGCTTTAAAAACATAATAATAGCTATAAGATATTGCCAAGTAAGCCGCTATTGCCGCCGCGACCGCCGGAGCTAGTCCCTAAGACGCTTTGTAGCCAGCCTTGGTAACTATCACGATTACGAGAGCAGATAATGACTTTGCCTGAGCCTGAGAAGTTTAAAACCATACCTTCGCCACTGGTGACCGAATTGATAATATTGCCCATGAAGCCTTTTTTCTTACTGGTGGCGACTGACAGTTTGTATTCCAAACGCGAGTCCCAACAGACCACATGACCGTTATCAATGATGACGTCTTTACCAGGTTCGACATCAATCTCAAACAATGAGCCAAAACCCGATACCACTACCTGACCTTGACCTTGCGTCTGCATCACCATAAAGCCGCCAGTATCACCAAAGACGGCGCCACCTAGGTTACGTTGAATCTTAGCCTTCACATCGACACCCGTTTGCGCCGCGACAAATGCGCCATCGCTTAATGTATATTGCTGCGCACCGCAATCAATGATTTGCATATCACCGTCGAGCGTTGGCGCAAGTAAACAATCGCCTTCTCCATTGACTGCTTCGATTTGCTGTTGAAATAGTGACTCGTCGTTGGCAAAACGACGCATAAGTGATTGCATCAGACCGCCTTGTAGCTTGCCTTTTAGCTCAAGGTTTGATTCCATCATCACCATTGCATTGGCTTCACAATAGATAGAGTCACCTTTTTTGAGATTACAATGAAGAAATGGTTCAATGGTACCGATTAAGCTAAACGTGGCGGTCATAGGGTGCGAATCCTTATATCAGTATTCTATATGTTTGTAAGTTATGTCTGTAAGTCGGCTTAACCATAGATTTTCGCTAGCCTATTACTTTTAAAGCCATCAAATGCGATAGTAAGGCACACTTGATGGCTTTTCGAGCTTATATTATTAGCGCTAAATGTTAGTCAGCTCTTAAACATTAACGCCATAAGAAGCCGCTAATGGTCCAAGACCACCGCTGAAGCCTTGACCAACGGCACGGAATTTCCAGTCACCACTATGGCGATATAATTCACCAAAAATCATCGCGGTTTCGGTGCTACCGTCTTCTGATAAGTCATAACGTGCGATTTCAGCATCGCCATTGTCGTTAACGACACGGATGTAAGCGTCACCCACTTGACCAAAGTTTTGATTGCGGCTTTGACCTTCATAAATAATCGCACAGATAGCGACTTTGCTCACGTCAGCTGGAATGCTAGCAAGATTGATTTTGATTTTTTCATCATCGCCGTCGCCTTCACCAGTACGGTTATCGCCAGTGTGCTCAACCGCGCCATTGTCTGATTTTAAGTTGTTAAAAAAGATGAAATCTTGGTCATTACGTACTTTGCCCGCTTCATTGACCAAAAAGCCAATCGCATCTAAGTCAAACTCTTGACCGTCAGTAGCACGTGGATCCCAGCCAAGACCGACTGTAATATTGGTTAAACCCGGCGCTTCTTTTGATAAGTTTACGTTGCCGCCTTTCGTTAAGCTAATAGCCATATAAATATCCTTTTGATTAATAATTGAGTGGATTGAATGATAAAAAAAATGAACTAAAATAGTGCAGTGGTCGATATATAAATGCAAACAATGAATAAATTTACTCGTATGCCACGCCCTGCATATCATTACGATTTACTATACTAAGCGATTGCTTACTAAGCAAGGCGTATTTTGTGTGATTACGATATGATTACTAAGGGACATATCAATGCTGCAAGTCTGATACTTTTTAACCGTCCGAGCAACAGTCGTTAAGGTGTTGTTATCAAAAAGTAAATTAGATCGTCAGGCAGTGCAACATAAAAAAGCACTTATTCAACGGATGTCAAATAAGTGCTTTAAAGCAAAAACGGGTCATACCAACTGCTTTGGTACAACCCGTCTATTTTTAAACTAACTTTATCTATCCACTTTATACTGTTTGATATTAAAAATTTTTGCTTGGGTTTTTAACATCGAACGAGCATCAAGTAATTGATTTGGCTTCTCGCTTACGATAATTGAGTGAAGCAACAAACGCCCAACCAATAAAGGTAATACCAATCAGACCAGTGATAAGCTCTGGTACATGGAATTTCACTGATAGCAGCATGATGATAGCTAAAGCACCGATAGCATAATGCGCGCCATGCTCAAGATAGACATATTCATCAAGGGTGCCTTTGTCGACCAAGAAGATAGTCATCGAACGTACAAACATCGCACCAATAGCCAGACCTAGCATAATAACGATTACGTCATTAGTAATCGCAAATGCGCCAATCACGCCATCGAAACTGAATGAGGCATCAAGGACTTCTAGGTATAAGAAACCGATGATACCACCTTTCATAATCGCGCTAGTTGCAGCACCAGTACTATTACCTTGAGCATCTAGTTCTTCTTCAAGATCACCCTCTAACATACCAGAAACCACTTGTACGCCAAGGTAAACTAAGATGCCCCATACGCCAGCGATTAGAACCGCAGCTGATTGCTCAGGCTTGGCAAATGATACGGCAATCATCAAAACGATAAGCGCGACAAACACGCTCATGGCATCGACTTTGCCTAATTTTGCCAGACGGCTCTCAAGCCAATCGAACCAGTGTACTTCTTTTTCATCAAAGATGAAGTTTAAGAAGACAAGCAACAAGAAAATACCACCAAATGCTGAGATTTCGGCATGATGCGCCAATAGTCTGGCTGAGTATTCTTTAGGGTCGTTCAATGCCAAATCGATTACTTGCATCATACCAAGGTCGGCAGTAACAGCGACGATGACAATAGGGAATACCAAACGCATACCAAAGACGGCGATTAAAATACCCACCGTTAAAAATATCTTTTTCCAAAACTCGTCCCAGCCTTTAAGGACTGAGGCGTTGACCACCGCATTATCAAACGATAATGAAATCTCCATGACGGCCAAAATAGCAGTAATAGATAGGGTGGTTATCATACCGCCCATACCGCCATGTGAATATCCCCACCATGCCGCGACCGCTAGGGCGATGGCGGTGAAAATAAAGTCTAAATAAAAATGTCTCATGACACATCCTGTCTGGTTGCATAAAGCTAAGGTCGGCCTACTATAGGCACAAACCACAAAAAAAGCGGTTATCGCTAACCACTTTTTTTGCATAATTCTAAACGAAACATAAAGCATTACTAGTCATTTAGCTATGAATAATTGTGACTATTTTGCAACCATATTTTACAGCCATTATCATTGCTAATGGTGAGTACAAATAGAGGGCTAATACCTGCTTTATATTTTGAGTTTAATGGTCATATAGTAGTCTAAGCATGAATAAGTTATCACATTAGATAACAACGCCATACTGTTGACACATGGCTTGCAAGCCGCCTGAATAGCCTTGACCAACGGCACGGAATTTCCACTCACCGTTGTGACGATAGACTTCGCCAAATACCATTGCCGTTTCAACAGAGTAATCTTCTGCCAAATCAAAACGTACGACTTCAGTGCCTGTCTCTTCATTCACGACACGAATAAAGGCATTGGCAACTTGACCAAAGTTTTGACTACGAGCCGCCGCATCATGAATAGTAACAGTGACGACAATTTTATCCACATCAGCAGGTACTTGAGTCAGGTTTACTTTGACGACTTCATCATCGCCATCACCTTCGCCAGTGCGGTTATCACCAGTATGCTCAACCGCGCCATTATCAGACTTAAGCTGGTTATAGAAAATGAAGTCATGATCGCCGCGTACTTTACCTGCTGTATTCAGTAAAAACACACTGGCATCAAGATCAAACTCAGCACCAGAAGTTGCGCGTTCATCCCAGCCAAGACCGATAAGTAACTTCGTTAAATTTGGGTCAGTTTTGGTAAGCGATAAGTTACCGCCTTTATTAAGTGATAAAGCCATGGTGTTATCCTTGTTATTAGAGTGATTAAGGGTTTGATAGTTAAGTTATATAAATAAAAACAATCGCAATAGTGGGATTAAAGCGCTCGTAAATATACGCTTCACGGTTGCTTAGCTATTACTTAGCTAGTATTTAGTGACGCTCTATCATAACAACAAAAAATGACCCAATCAAAGCCGATTGGGTCATTGTTATGTGTACGACAAGACTGACTATAAAAGATGGCGTCTAAATGCGGTGGTCAACCTTCATATCCATCCATAAACCTAAATTATCAGCCCTGACGATGACGAATCTCAAAGCTTTGATGAATAGGTTTTTTAATATCAAAATCAAAACCAATGGTTTTTTGCGTGATATCGACAATATCATAACGCTCAGTTAGTTGCTCATCGAGCTCAAAGCGGGTAAAGTTATTTGAAAAATATAAAATCCCGTCAGAGGTCAAGCGGTTCATCGCACGATTAATGAGGGCAGAGTGGTCGCGCTGCACATCAAAGGTACCTTGGAACTTTTTCGAATTCGAAAAGGTCGGTGGATCGATAAAGATAATATCAAATTGTTCAGTATTGTCTTTAATCCACTCAAAGATATCGGCTGCGACGAATTGATATTTATTACGGCTAACGTCCAGACCATTTAATACAAAGTTTTGCTTACCCCAGTCTAGATAGTTCTGTGACAAGTCAACGCTGGTGACTTTTTTCGCGCCAGCAAGCGCTGCATGTACACTTGCCGTACAGGTATAAGCAAATAAGTTCAGTACGGATTTATTACGACTGTTGTCTTTGATACGGGCACGCATATTACGGTGATCAATGAACAAACCCGTATCTAAATAGTCCGTAAAGTTGACGTAAAAATAAGCACCATCTTCACGTGCAACATGAAATTTACCACGCTTTTCTGTGGTGTTCTGTTTGCTATATTGGTCATTACCAGACTGGCGTGCACGGGTCTTGATAAATATTTGTTCACGGTTAATACCAAAAACTTCACGAATACCCATTAATGCCAAGTTGAAGCGTTTTTTAGCAGTCTCAGGTGGAATGGTTTTTGGTGGCGCATATTCTTGTACGTGCACATAGTCGCCATATAAGTCGACGGCGACTTTGAAGTCGGGCAAGTCAGCATTGTAAACGCGCAAATTACTAACCTTGTCTTTTTTAGCCAACTTCTTCAGCTTGGACAGGTTTTTTTGCAAGCGGTTGATAAAGTCTTGTCCCTCTTCCACTTCAATCTCACGTTTTTCGAAGCGACTAACGAGATTGCCCGTTTGTCCCGCAATCAACGTGCCATAGCGGAAATAAACGGTGATAGCACCATTATGACAGCGTAAGGTTTTTGGTTCTTTGATAGGTAAGATATCAACTTGCTCAACATTAGATGCCAATATGCCAAGCATCGGATCAATGCCGCTACCAGCAAAGCTGTCTTGCAAAATAAGCCCAATCGCCTGATATAACGGCTTAATCATCTCTTCGTCACCCAAACGTTCACCATAAGGTGGGTTGGTGATGATTAGAGGATTGCTCAATCGACCGTCATCGACTAGTGGCTTCAGAATAGTGCTCAGCTGGTCAAGCGCACGCGTCTCAAGATCAAGCAGTGGTAGTAAATCTTGCAAACCTGCGGCAATCAGGTTTTTCTCTGTTGCTAAAATCGCGCCGCTATCCGCATCAAACCCCAAAATCAGCGGTAATGTATCTGGTTGCTCATTAGCAATTGCTAAGGCTTCGCGGAAGCGTGTCTGGGCATCATCGATCATCTGTTGCCATAAGGCATCGTCATGATGCTGCCATTGATAAAAACCAAATTGATTGGCGGCTTTATCGATACCCACAGCATAATCGCAATGCATGAGTAGTGCTTCAATAATAAAGGTGCCAGACCCACACATTGGATCAATTAGCGCATTATAAAAAGGTGCATTGCCAGCTTCATTTTTCTTGTGCCAGCCTGCACTATATAGTAGAGCCGCTGCCAAGTTTTCTTTGAGTGGCGCTTCAGTCATCGCCACACGATACCCACGGCGATGCAAACTGGTACCTGATAAATCTAAATACAGCTCAGCTTGCTTATCATTCACGGTTGCAAATATAGAAAAGTCTGGATTTTTACTATCGACGTTAGGACGGCTGTCGTAAACTTCATTGAACGTATCTGCAATCGCATCTTTGATACGTAGCATCGCAAACTGTTGACTGACGGCGACACGCTTGTCGACCGACAGACGAATGGCAAAGGTTTGCTCTAAACTAAACTGCTCAATCCAATTGACCGATTTTGCCAAGCCATAAAGTTGCTCAGCCACATCGTATTCGGCATTGATGTTTTTGCGTTTAATGAGCATTAATACCCGCGAGGCGACACGTGACCACAAACAAATGCTATATAAGTCACGCAAAGTACCAGTAACTGCCAGACGGCCTGTACTTTTGATTTCGCTTGTAATACCAAAACTTGTCAGCTCAGTTTGGAGTGGTGCCTCAAGCCCATCGGCACAGGTGATAATAAGGTCAAGCGACAATTCTGGTGAAGCTGCTGTTAGAGGTGCGGGCGCGGTTGTTTCGGTCATACGGATACCTGTGGGCTAAATTGATAAGTAATGCACATCATAAAATAAGATGTTTAACCGCCAATTTTACCATAATTCAGGGCAGGATGGTTTAAAGTGGTGGTGTTTATCAAAGAGAGATTCAGCAACGCTACCTTTCACAAAATCATGCTTATCATACTGAGGATGAAAACCTTGAGCCTAAAAATCGTGGGGTAAATTGTCCAAAGGATAAATAATATAATGAGCTTATTTATCCGCTTTGATCAGTGGTGGTGTTTCTGATACGACCTGCGTCGTAGTTGCAAAAGGTTTAGTAGCAATAGGATAATCCACATCCTTTGGCATAAGCAGACGCATATGAGGATAAGGAGTAGAAATATTAGCGGCATCAAAGGCACGCTTGATATCTTCTTTTAGACCTTCTTTAATTTTGGGCATGCGCGCGACAGCGGCAGGCTTGACCCAAAAACGCACAATAAAAAACACTCCGTATTCACCAATTTCATCCACGGTGGCCGAGGTTTCAGGACGGCTGAGTACTACATCGGTATCAGTAAGCACCTGCAAAATTTCCTTGCGAGCAGTATCGACATCATCTTCAAAAGCGATACGCACACGAATATCGAAACGTATGAAGTTCTTGGAGGTTAAATTGGTCACCTCAGAGGAGGCAACGTTAGAGTTGGGAATAATGACGGTGATGTTGTCTCGCGTCAAAATATGGGTGGTGCGTAACGCAATGAGTACGACGCGACCCTCGTTGTCATTGATATGAATCCAGTCGCCAACCTGAAAAGATTGTTCGAGTAAAATGGTAATACCTGCAATGAAATTAGCAAGCGTTGACTGGGCAGCAAAACCGACTGCCAAGCCCACAATCCCTAAACCCGCGACCAATGAGACGATATCGAAACCAAATTGCGCCATGACGCTGGCAAGCCCGAGTACCAATAGCAGCACTGACAAGATGTTTTGAAGCAGCTGCTCTATAGAAGCATTGAGACCATAATGCTGTAACACCTTATGGATAATCTGTCCAGATGACGCCCAAAGTACATAATAAATACCCGCCCATGTACTGGCTTTTGCAGTGGCTTTGATAGTCTCTGGTTCAAAATAAATCTGGCTCATAATGGCAATCAGGCTGGCAACTATCCAGATATAACGCAAGACTGAACGAACAATCTTGGTACGGCGCTCATTCAGGCGGATTTTTGTCCTACTTTGCTTAAGGATATAAATGGCAAGCCAATAAAAAAATCCCAACACTGCCAGCAGTATTAGGATTTTGATGGCAGTACTAGCGAGCTCTACCGCTTGAGACGACCAATCAAGCGACTCTTCATCGACAGAGCCGCCAAGCGCAAGGTAGAGGCTAGTATGCAGGTCACGAACAATCTCTTTAAAAAAATCAGTAATACTAGCGATTGCCATTTTTTGGTCCATGCAGAGTTTTTTAAAGTATCTCAAGTCGTCAGTGCTACCAAACACAACATGAGTGATGATTAATACGGCACATCCTTGTTTTGAAAGTGTAGCTGAGCTGATGCTTAAAAGCTATCTTCCTGTGTGTCTTGGTACTGATAAGGTATTGCCATTTTGTGTTGAACATCGCGTAACGCGGTACGTAAGCCCTCTAATATCGTAGGATGATAAAAAGGCGTATCGAGCATGGCCTTAACACTCAAATCATTGGTAATCGCTGCCGCTAAAATGTGTCCAATATACTCGGCATCAGGACCCACCATACTAGCGCCTAAGATTCTATCAGTTTTTTTACAGCCATAGATATGTAGTAGACCACAGTTGACGCCCATCACGCGACTACGTCCTTGATTGTCGAAGCTAACGCTACCGATGACATATTCTAAGCTTGTATCCTGCTGAATGTCTGGTAGAGACATGCCGACGTTAACGATTTGCGGTGAGCAAAACACAATCGAGAAGGGCGTGGCGGGCGGGCGAATATGAGCGGCGTCTTCATTTTCGCAGACCATACTTCCAGCGCTATAGCCTTCATCGCTGGCCACATGCAATAGTGGAAGGTTGGCGTTGGCATCACCAACGATATAGATATCTAAATCACCAATCTGACCTGTTTTTTTATTCAAGTGCTTTGGACGATTTTTGTCGTCAAGTTTAACGCCTAAGTGTTCAACTCCCAGCGGCTTGATATTATTGCGGCGACCAGTCGCAACCAGTACATACTCACCTTGCCATTGTTGCGACTCTCCAGCACTGTCTTCATAATCGATGAACGCGGCTGAATGGTCACTATCCGTGGCTGTTTGCACGCCGACATCGTTGATTTTGCTACCCAAATGCATGGTCAATTCGCGGCTTAAGCAATCGATAGCTTTGTTATTGATATCATCGTCTTTGAGACCTGCAACACGTTTGACACGATTAAACAAAGTTACTTCTACGCCTAAGCGTTTAAAGGCTTGCGCAAGCTCTAATCCGATAGCACCTGTACCGACGACGGCCATTGTTTTTGGTAAATTTGTGAGCTCAAAGATCGTATCAGAGGTGAGCATGGCGTCACCAAGCTTATCTGCCCAGCCATCTGGGATAAATGGAGAGCTGCCCGTGGCGATGATGATTTTGTCAGCGGCAATCAGCGCATCATTGACTTCAATAAATCCTTGGTTATTGATATGAGCGCGTCCTGAGATTTTTTTGTGATTAGGCCAGCTATCTACTTGAGCTATGACGTAGCTAGCAAAATGAGCACGCTCGTCCCGAACGCGCTGCATGACTTGCTTGCCATCTATCTGGACAGTGGCATGGACGCCAAATTCAGCAGAGTGATTGGCTTCATACGCGCGATCAGCGGCGGCAATCAATAGTTTGCTTGGCATACAGCCGACCGCAATACAAGTGGTCGTCCAGAATCCATCATTAATAATAACAACATCATCATGGGTTTTACTGGCTTGACGAAAAGCATTTTGCCCAGCAGTACCTGCACCGATAACGGCAACAGATACTTGGCGAGTAGCTTTGGATGCTGTGTTATCCGCTGCAGTATCGGATTGTTTATTCATATGATTCTCAAGTTATAAGATGTTTAGTATTCAGGGCTGTTTTTTAGATGAGTTTTTTAAGAGATTCCTCTGATAAGAGATTGCTCCAAAAAATTATTAAAAAAACAATTTTAGCCTCTATTATCCAGCGTTTATCCTAATGATTATTAGCGTCTATTTTAAAATGCTTTTTTATGATTCTTGGCTTTATTGGTTAAGGTGCTAAAGTTTCAAGCAAACGTTCAGTGTAGCCTTTGGCACGTAAATTTCGCTGAGCATGAGTGAGCGTGCCATCTTTATCAAAGACAAAGGCTGAACGGACCAGCCCTAACGTTATTTTGCCGTACATATTTTTTTCTTTAATAACGTCAAAGTATTGGCATAATTTTTCGTCAGTATCGCTGATAAGGGCAATGTTTAAATCATATTTGGTGATGAATTTCTCGTGAGATTCAACACTATCACGTGAGACGCCGATAATGTCATAGCCTAAATCATCAAACTCATGGAGATGAGCAGTAAATTCGGTTGCTTGAGTGGTACAGCCTGGCGTACTGTCTTTTGGATAAAAGTACAGAATAAGTCCTTTATCAGTATTGGCAATCATCTCTTGGAGATTGATTTCATCATGGATAAAGTTGCCGGCAAGCTTTCGTACTATCGTCACTGGAAAGTCAGGTAAGGTTAGGTTTTCTGTGGTTGGTTTTGCCATTATAAAATCCTTATTCATTTTTGTTTATATCAGTATTTACGTCAGTGCTTACGTCGATTGATAATCTATGCTGTGTACTTATTATAAGCAGATTAGCAGCGATTCATAATCAGTTTTACACTTTGCGCCTGTATTGACAACAAAAAAGACTGGCAATAGCCAGTCTTTTGTATATCAAACGAGATGTGTATTACGCTGGTTTTTGTGGCTGTTTTAAATCTAAGCCAACGGTGCATTGCTGCAAATCTTTTTGCATTTTTTTGACGTAAGGCAGTCCAGACGGATCTTTTTTGTCTTGGGCATAGCTCTCAATTTCCCACATCTGACCGATGGTCATGTTGCTACGCACGCCAATAGTGCAATTGCATAGTTTGGTCGCATCGCCTTTGTCAGCGACTTTATACTTGACCGCACCATTAACGCAGGTATTGATGTTATTTTGCTTAATATCGGCAGCGTTTGCTTGTGGCATCACAAAAATGGCAGCTAAAGCTAGGGGTAATAATGGCAACAACTTCATAAATATCCTCTTACGGGTAGCATCAATTTTCTAAATCTTGTACTCAAAGTAAAGCAAAAGTACTCATAGCTCGTTGACTAATGTGGTTACTTATATCTTGTGATAAATACAATCGCTCATACCATAACAAGTATGTGAGTTAAAATACAACGGCGGCGTGCTGTGTTAATGCAAGCGAATGTTTCGCTAATGTTGATTGCTATCACGCTTTCATGCAAGTGCAATCCCATCATTAACTAAGATTGATAATGGGTTGGGTCAGTGATGCCCGCCTGAGCAAATCCTTGACGGCGTAGGGCACAGCTGTCACATACACCGCAAGCAAGACCTTGTGCATCGGCTTGGTAGCAAGATATGGTTTGCCCATAATCGACGCCCAATGACAATCCAAGCTCAATGGTTTTTGCTTTTGACAGTTGCTGTAAGGGCGTTTGAATGGATAAGTGATGACCGGTAACGCCTGCTTTGGTGGCAAGATTGGCCATATGCTCGAAGGCGGCAATATACTCTGGACGACAGTCAGGGTAGCCTGAATAATCGACGGAGCTGACGCCAATGACGATATGATTGGCATCGGTCACTTCAGCAACGGCTAGCGCATAAGACAAAAATATCGTATTACGTGCAGGCACGTAGGTGTTAGGAATAGCGTCGTTATCGATCTCATCACGCTTTTTATTAGGGAATTTATCCGTATCGCCATCAGGAACAATCATACTGTGATCTGTCAGCGAAGAGCCACCAAGCTGAGCGATATCAATATCAATGATTCTATGATTGACCTCGGCAGTCTCAGCGATGGCTTTTGCCGCGACCAGCTCACTATTGTGGCGTTGACCATAATTAAAACTGACCGCAGTCACCGATGCATAACGTGCCTTGGCCCAATACAAACAAGTCACCGAATCAAGCCCGCCTGACAGTAGCACAACGGCATTTTGGCTTTTATGCAGAGCATTTAAGTCAGTATCGAAGGCTTGATTATTAGAGGTACTTTGCGAAGTAACATTAGTCATAGTGGTATCTATTATTGGTTTGCGAAATGGGTTTGCGAAAAACGCCTATTTTAGCAAAAATACGCTCATTACAGAACCACGAAGCCATTATAAATACGATATGAAACCTTAATCAGCTCAAAAGAGAAATTTGTTTATAAAAGTGTGGAGCTATCAGCAGTGCTATGGTCGAATGTTCAGCATGCCCTGAGCTAAGCCATAAAAAAGACTGAATATTTAATCTGATAGTTTAATCTCATCTTTTCAATCTGTTAGCAAATTTTGTTATAATCGCTGCTTTTAGAGCCACTGTGCTATTACTTCCTTGCTAAAGGCTTTATCCTTCCATTTTTTAGCAAAATTCCCTTGTAAAGATATTGAGTAACTTATGACCGCAGCAACCTTGTTTACGCCACAAATTACGCCTGAAATCGATGATATGTCAGCTGATACAGGTTTGGATAATCATGCTTGGGACACTGATGGCGATAGTATGGAATATGAGGATGTTGCTGACGATCATACAAATGAAGAAGACAGTATCGCCGCTGCACCGTCAACGTCTACTGAATCAGCAGAGTTCCGTAAACTACAAAAGAAGCTGCGTAGACAAGTCTCTTGGGCGATTCGTGATTTTAATATGATCGAAGACGGCGATGTGGTGATGGTCTGTGTTTCAGGTGGCAAAGACAGCTATACCTTGCTGGATATTTTACTATTACTCAAGCGTATCGCCCCGATTAACTTTGATATCGTCGCGGTCAATCTCGATCAAAAGCAGCCCGGTTACCCTGAAGATATTTTGCCGGCTTATTTGAACGAGCAGGGTATCGCGCATTATATCTTAGAAAAAGACACTTATAGTATCGTTAAGAGCGTGGTGCCAGAAGGCAAAACTTATTGCTCGGCGTGTTCACGTCTGCGCCGCGGCTCGTTATACGGTTTTGCTAAGCAGATTGGCGCAACCAAAATTGCGCTGGGTCATCATCGCGATGATATGTTGGCGACTTTCTTTTTGAATTTATTTCATGGCGGCACTCTTAAATCGATGCCACCGAAATTGCTCAGTGATGACAAGCAAAACCTACTTATTCGTCCACTGGCTTATGTCGAAGAAAAAGACATCATCGAATATGCTCGCTTAAAAGAATTTCCAATTATTCCATGCAACTTATGTGGCAGCCAAACCAACTTACAAAGGGCCATTATCAACGATATGTTGCGGGAATGGGATGATGCTCATCCGCAGCGTTTGGCCTCTATTTTTAAGGCCATGCAAAATGTTGCGCCCTCGCAATTGGCGGATCGTGAGTTATTTGACTTTGAAACCTTGAGTCTTGATCGTGATGACAATGAGCGTTTGTTTGAAGGGGATAACATTCAAGCTGGGCAGACCGAGAGCTTGGCTGAAATTGGCTTACCTGTATCGCCAAAAACCCAAGCGTTCAATCCGAAGTTTGATCGTAAGCTGCTTTCGACAGAGTCGGATAATTCAGCAGAAAATAAGCATACGAATCAGAAAATTCCAACAATAAATCCTGTTATTTAACGATTCGCTTATTCGATATTGTTCAATGACATTTATAAAAAATAGCATAAACCGTTAGTGTAAAAAACCAGCTCATTATTGATAAATGGCTGGTTTTTTTTATGTGTTAATAAATTGATTATTAATCATGGTTATAACAGAAATTTTGTTAAAATCAACTTTCTGCAAAAACAGGTAATGGGTCAAAGCTAACTTTTGAACGTGGTAATTTCGCCACATCTTGCATGCGCCAGTCATCTTTACCATCACTACTTACTTGTAGATAATATTTTGCTTTTAAAGGATCTATATCTACCTGCGCACTGTATTTATTGCCTTCGACATGTTGAAGTACGACATCGTGATCTTTTTTGATATCGGTTGCATGCGAGATAGACAGCTCTAGTTTTTCAGGATAAGCCAGAGGACTACCATTCAGCAGTTTACCTGATTGCAGACTCTGTTCAGGATAATTTAGATAGAATACAACATCACCATTATCTGCAAACTGCATTTCGCCGTGCAAATCTAAGTCATAAGTCAGTTTGTCACGTGACACATCATGATAAAGCGTCTTACCATCCATATACCAGTCGTCACGTACCACGCTATCCCGAATTTGATAAGAGTAATAAACAAAAAAGATACAGGCCACTACGACAAATGCTGGCATGCCAATAACAAAAATAACCACCATGTAATTCTTATACCATGGCTGAGTATCTTGATGCTTAAAATTTGATGCTGGAGTAGACATAAAATACCTATTAATCAGATATCTGCTTATCAGATATCTATACACTGTATCAATGGATAAGCTGACAGCGAAACAGCTGCCAGTTTAATGATAAATCGTCCACCTGCTAGCCACTGACTCACAGGTGAAATATAGAATTATATACTAGGGCGCATCCTCAGTCTGAATGAAAGCACCTAAATGGATTAAAAATGGTTAAATTTTGCCAAACAGCTGGTTAATATACCGATATTATCTATACTATTTTCCCAGTTTGGCTGCCATTTATTGCATTTCTATTACCACTTTTAAAATGAGGACGCGCCCTAGCTAAGCTATCAATCGCTCATAAAAACCTACTGCCCTTGAGTAGTAAATACGTTTTGTTTACTGACTTTATACTGACCATCTTCACTGGTCACATTTAGGGTCACTGATGTTTGTTCAAAATCGATGACCTTAGGATCGCCATAAATACTCACAGGCATATCAAAGCTTTCACCTGCTTCTAATGGTACATCGTTGAATCGCAGCGCCAAGCTCAAACCTTCTTGTGGAGCAAGGGTTATTGTATAGGTATGCGGCTCTTGTGTTTTATTAGTCAGCTTGACGATATAGCTGTTTTCAATCATGCCTTGATTATTCACTGAAGACAACTGATTACGGTCACGGCGAATATCAATCTCTAACGGTACACGGTCCGTCAATGCATAAATAACGCCACCACATAAAATAGTAATAACGGCTAAATAAGCAAATAGACGTGGACTGATGACGCGGGTATTTTCTTTTTCTGACAACTGTCGTTCTGTCGTATAACGAATGAGTCCACGTGGATACCCGACTTTATCCATAATTTCATTACAAGCGTCAATACAAGCAGCACATTGGATGCAACCAACTTGCAAGCCATCTCGAATATCAATTCCAGTCGGACAAACCTGTACGCACATGGTACATTCGATACAATCCCCTAAATGTTCAGGATGGGTGCCTTTTTTACGTGCCCCGCGAGGTTCGCCACGTTCATAATCATAAGACACAACTAACGTATCTTTATCAAACATAACGCTCTGAAAACGACCATAAGGACAGATCTGTACGCACATCTGCTCACGCATGTAGCCCGCATTGGCATAAGTGGCAAAGGTAAAGATAAACATTGATACCCATACCCATGTTGGCCAATCAGGAATAGGAATAAAACCAATGGTTTGCCAGCTTTGATATAAATAATCTGTGCCAGCGACGTAACTGACAAAGGTTGCCGCGGTAATCACTGAAAATACTAACCAAATAAAATATATCAAAGAACGTTTAAAGGCTTTTTTTGCACTCATCGGTTCTTTATCAAACTTAATACGCTTATTACGATCACCAATGACCCACTTTTCAACATATTGATAAAGATGTGTCCAAATCGTCTGAGGGCAGGCATAGCCACACCAAACACGCCCTGCATACACAGTCACCATGAATAAAGTGAATGCGGCAATAATCGCAAAGGCGGCAATGAAGTAAAAATCTTGGGTCAAAAAAGTCATGCCAAAAATATAGTAATGCTGCGACGGAACATCAAGCCATATTGCTTGCCTACCATTATAACGTAACCACGGCAAAAGCAGAAAAGCGGCTAAAAGCGCATACATCGTGACGACACGAATGTTTTGATAAAAACCGGTGACAAACCTAGGGTGAACTCGATGCTTGGTCGCATCAAGGTCAATTTGCTGTACAGGAATTTTATTGGGTTGTGGTGCTGACATAAACGTGCCTCTTTTAAAAAAGAATCAGTTTGCTGGCATGATGAACAAACATCTTTAATCATCAGATGTATGAGTGTGTGATGTTATCAATGTCAGTAAGTAGCGGATAAAATATTGAACAGAAAAATATTTTAACCCATCTACCAAATGATCGATTGCAAATAGCTTAATGAGAATGGGTGACTATCTTCTAAATTCGCCACTAATAAGTGGTTTTTAGGTACTGTCATTTTAGCATTCTCCCTATTATAAATGGGGTAATAATCTTAAAAACCAATCAATATATCAGCATAATGATCGATATATTGGTCGTGCTATATGCAGTATTAAACCGCATTTCATTTACTACTCAAATTTTGATAATGCGGTAGCAGTTAATAAACTCTCATCAAAGAATTTATAAAAAAAGGAGAACTGCAATAACAGTTCTCCCTTTATCAAATCTTATCCACTGATGCTATGACAACTCTCTTTAAATATTAGTTAGCCGTCGTTTCTACAGTGGTTGCTACTTGAGTAGCGGTTGGTGCTTTAGCAGCAGGTTGAGGGGTTTTGTCTGATAATGAGTAAACATAAGCTGCAAGCAGCATAATACGCTCATTACCCAGTTTGGTTTCCCACTCAGGCATCACACCAGCACGACCATAACGTAAGGTTTCGCGGATGGTCTCACGATCACCACCATATAACCAAATGTCATCTGTCAAGTTTGGCGCGCCAGTAGAAGTCATACCTTTGGCGTCTGCACCATGACAAAGTACACAGTTAGTCGGCTCATTAAAGATTGCCTCACCTTGAGCGACTTGAGCTTTATCAAGCTCGTAACCAGGTTGGTTGCCAGATATTGATAGCACGTATTCAGATACCGCACGTACCCCATCTTCACCGATTTGATCACGCCATGCAGCCATACCACCAACTCGACCTTTATGTAGCGTGGTCAAAATGTTTGACGCTTCTCCGCCATATAACCAGTCATTGTCAGTTAGATTTGGATAGCCTACCGCACCTTTGGCGTTAGAGCCATGACAGACCGCACAGTTCTGTAAGAACAAACGACTACCAACTTTTAAAGCATTCGGGTTTTCTGAAAGCTTTTCTACATAAGGGGATAGTTCTGCAGTTTTCTCATCAATTTGAGCTTGCAGATCTGCTGGTGGTGTTTCACTGCGGCGCATCGTTGCCTGTAACTCAGCAAGTGCCGCTAAGGTCTCTGTCGCACCACTAGCATCCGCTTTTGCTAAAATGTTTTTCTCAAAGTTATCCGTAAATACTTTGTTATTACTCTCAAGCTCGCTATATAGCTCGTTCTTAGAGGTCCACGGTACAATTTCGCCATCGACTTCTACAGTGGCAATACCTTCCCATTTTGATGGGAAAATACCTGGGAAAAATACCCAATAGGCAACACCCCAAGCGATAGAGCCAAAGAATATTACGAGCCACCATTTAGGTAATGGCTTGTCGTACTCTTTGATACCATCATAAGCGTGGCCTGTCGTACCGTCATCTTCTAGTTCTGGCTTGTACTTCAATACCATTAGTAAGACACCGAGGATAGCAGCCCAACACATGATACTTAGTATGGTAATCCAAGAACTCCAAAAAAATGTCATCGTTTATCCTTATTGCGCTGCTCTTCAGACAGAGATTTTATATCCTCGTCATCAAGCGCAAGTTGTGCATCTTCTTCGAAGCGTTTTTTGTTTTTTGGCGAATACGCCCACCATGCAACACCTACGAAGGCAACAAAGGCAGAAACGGTCGCAATTGTTTGTAATTCACCAATACCCATTAGCGCTGTCCTTCCATCGCGGTGCCCAGTTGCTGTAGATAAGCAACCAAAGCATCAAGTTCAGTGGCACCAAGTACAGCATCTGGTGCTCCTTCGATATCCTCTTCAGTGTAAGGTACACCAAAGCGATCACGGAATAGACGCATTTTAGTTTGAACGTTTTCACCATTCACTTCGTTGGTAGCAAGCCACGGGAAGCCAGGCATTACTGATTCAGGTACTAGTGAACGTGGCGCAATTAAATGCTGCTTTTGCCAGTCTTCAGAATAACGACCGCCAACACGTGCTAGATCAGGTCCAGTACGTTTTGAACCCCATAAGAATGGGTGATCCCACGTAGATTCAGCAGCACGTGAGTAAGGTCCATAACGTTCAACTTCAGCACGTAGTGGACGAATCATTTGAGTATGACAAACGTGACAACCTTCACGAATATAGATGTCACGACCCTCAAATTCTAGTGCAGTCCATGGCTCCATAGAGGGCAGGGGAGCATTCACCCCACCTTCTTCAGGACCCTTGTTGTCATATATCAATGGTACGATTTCAACTAGCGTTGCAAAGCTAATAGCAATAACGATACCGATAACCAACAAGCCTGTATTTTTTTCAATAATTTCATGCGGTGTACCAGACATGATCGCTCCTTATACGTTAGCTGCTGAAGGTTTATCAACACTAGGTTCATGATCAGTAGGATCTGCGATATCGACAGGCTTACCTTCTGGCATTTTAAGTGTTTTATAAACGTTATATGCCATCACAAACATACCCGATACATACAAGAAGCCACCAAAAGCACGACCAATATATGGGAAATGTGAGAACTCAACTGTATCAACGAAGCTATATACCAATGTACCGTCTGGATTAGTAGCCAGCCACATCATGCCTTGGCCAATACCTGAAATCCACATAGATACGATATAGAAAATAGTACCCGCTGTCGCCAACCAAAAATGCGTGGTGATTAAGCTGATAGAATACATCTTAGGTTTGTTATAGATACGTGGTAACAGTACATATAGCGAACCAATGGTAATCATACCTACCCAACCAAGTGCACCTGAGTGTACGTGACCGACTGTCCAATCTGTATTATGCGATAACGCATTCACTGTCTTAATCGACATCATTGGACCTTCGAACGTCGACATCGCATAAAACGACAATGCCACAATCATAAAGCGAATGATCGGATCGGTACGCAGCTTATCCCAACTACCTGATAGTGTTAGTACACCGTTAATCATACCACCCCAAGATGGCGCAAATAGGATGATTGAGAATACCATTGCTAGAGACTGCGTCCAATCTGGAAGCGCTGAATAATGCAAATGGTGACCACCAGCCCACATATATGACGCAATAAGTGCCCAAAAGTGAACGATAGACAAACGGTAAGAATAAATAGGACGACCAATCTGTACTGGAACGAAGTAATACATCATTCCTAAGAAAGCTGCCGTTAGATAAAAACCTACCGCATTATGTCCATACCACCACTGTACCATCGCATCGGTCGCACCGCCAAATAACGAGTAAGACTTAAATGCGCTAACAGGAATCGCCATGCTGTTTACGATATGCAGTAATGCAATCGTAATAATAAAGGCTGCAAAGAACCAGTTAGCCACATAAATATGTGAGGTTTTACGTTTGATGAGCGTACCGAAGAAAACAATGGCATAAGAGATCCATACCAAGGCAATCAAAATATCGATTGGCCACTCAAGCTCAGCGTATTCCTTGGTCGATGTTAAACCTAAAGGTAGGGTAATAACCGCTGATACGATAACGGCTTGCCAACCCCAAAAGGTAAACCAAGCTAAATAAGGAGCAAATAACCTTGTCTTACAGGTACGCTGAACAATATAGTAAGACGTTGCGAACAGGGCAGAGCCACCGAACGCAAAAATGACCGCATTGGTATGTAGCGGTCTTAAACGACTAAATGTCAGCCATGGAATGTCAAAGTTAAGTGATGGCCATGCTAACTGTGAAGCAATGAACACACCAATACTCATGCCGACGATGCCCCATACCACGGCCATTATCGTAAAGAATCTTACGATAGTAATTTCGTACTCACGGTCAACTGGGGCGACTGCTGTGTTTTGTAAACTCATTGGATGATTCCTTTACAGCCCGAATTATCAACAGAATTAACTAACTCTCCGCGCTATCTGCATCATAAAAGTAATAGTCAGATAAAAATAGAATCGCGGTACATGCTGTTTTTTGTCTCGCTTATCACCACAATATTATTAACTATCAATCTAAGCTTTCGCTTTATATCAGCTGGTATTGAGGCATAAAGGCGTTTTAAACGCCCGACACTCACAGCTGGTCGATAGTAGGATTGTTAATAAATCATTAAGGTGAATAAGAAGATGCGCCGTTTTTGAGCATCAAACATCTAAAGAGGTGAAGTATTTATCTTAATTATTACCAAAAATTCTGTACTAATGAAGATAGATACCAATATCCATAGGGCCATAAAAAGTTACTGACCATAGACGTATGCTAGCGGCGGCTGACAAAAAAACATGTTTGCGTAATGTTTAGTTAAAACTCCCGACTCTGTTTAAGGGTATTGTAACGCAATCCTAATCAAATATCATCAGAACTATGCGGCAAAATACAAACTCTTTGGTAAAAATCTTAGCAAGCAACTTATTATAGCTATGCAATTTGTCTATTTTATACTCAATTTTATCACGATTCTAGGAATACATTTTGGTGATAGAGGGACAGTAATTACTGCGCTTAGATATCATGACCAGCAGCATTTTTGTAACAATGGCCGCATAGGCACTCTAAATAAGTTTTACTTATCATCAAGTCGACCCTTATAATGAGGCTAAATATAAGTGATGATAGCAGTTTTCATACTGCTATTATGAGCAACTATTTTATCACTTGATATCCAGTCAGGCGAGTGAGCCAAACAACGGTAGCCTGAAATAACATCAATTAAGGACAATAATATGGCAGTTTTTTTGACAGATGAGTGGTTTGAGCAAGTTGAGCAAATGGGTAATGAGGCAGGCGAGCTAAATTTGCCGCCAGCACTGGCGAATATGATCGTCAATCTAAAAGTATCTGACACTGAGCAAGACATCGAAGCGAACTTTGCAAACGGTTTATTGCATCGCGGCTTGAACGACGCCGCGACAACCACATTGTTGCTTGACCGCAGTATCTTGCAATCAATCATCACTGATTTCGATACCAATGAAATTATGGGTGCTTTTATGGGTGGTAAAATTCGTGTTGAAGGCGATATGTCACAACTGATGGCAGTACAAACGGCACGCCCAAGTGCTGAACAAAAAGAGCTATATACTCGTATCAAATCAATGACGACCATGGCTTAATTTTATATTTTCAGGGTTTTATCCTGACGATTGTAAGAAGACAAAAAGCCCCTAATGCTTATTAGGGACTTTTGATTTGATGATACATTTAATGGTCATTCTTAAAAGTAGTGGATGACTCGTAAAGTAGTTAACTGGCTTTTGATTGCTGCGCTGCACTTTGCTGGTTTTCTTTATAGATGGCAGCTTGTAGCCAGACGTTCGCTTGTACGTAGTCATGCACTTTAATAGAAGCCGTCTCTGGCGTGTTGAGCGCGCCGATACGAATCACGAAAGGATCGGCATCTTGTTCGCGTAGTATCACGACATCAAACAGGATAATGGATTTATCATTAAATGTTGTTTCTTGCTTGCCGAGCACCTGACCTTGGCACCATGCTTCATCTTCTTGTCCCAAAGTATCACCAAATAGATAGGCACACATGTGACCCAAGTTGATCTCAACTGGCGCCATTTGTGCTTTGGTCTCTGGTTTCCATTCTTTGATTTGCTCTTGCAGATCATCGGGTATTTTTCCATCATTGGCGGCAACGATGTCGTTAAATGCACGGTGGTAGCGGATCGCTTCTTGATCTTCGACCATGATGACTTCGTTTTGCTCACTTAGCTTAATCTCATGTGCCCAAGCGCTAAAGTTCACAAAGTAAGACGTGTCTCGCTGATATAAATGGCGATTGGTGGTGTAGAGCTGGTCAAAGGCGTAAATAATACTGCCATCAGCGGTACGCAAGCGTAATACAGCATCGTGTGAATTGTCATTGGCAATGATGCGCTCAATCTTACAATTGAGTCCATACGGGCTATCGACACAAGGATAAGCATTGATAAAGCATTCAGGCTTACCATTTTTCATGGCTAATACTTGATTGATATGACAAGGCTGATTTTCAGACAGCAATAGGCAGCTGTCTTGAGCGCTGACATTACTATTGAGACCTTTAGGCATGGCCGCCTTTTCGATCATTTTTTGTAGCCATTCTGGCACGTCATGACTCATGTCATCGGTCAGAATACTCCAATGATCGGCGTGACCTGCAGATTGCTCATCAGTCATGGTGATTTTGGTGGGAGATTGGACGTTTTTATATTGATAATTAATGGTCATGAAGATACTCAAAATTAGTCAGCGTGAGGTTTGGACCTGAAACGGCTATTGCTGGCTATCATAAGGCTTTATTTAACACGATAGATTTATGATAGTTGGCAACGTTGTCATCAGTAAAGGGTCAACAAACCACAATGAATGGTTAATGACAATTGTCCTTAGCATACAATATATAGGTATTGACGCAAGTAATAGCAAGCCCCTCATAAAAAATAGTAACAAAAGCCAGTTTTTTATTAAAAAATACGCCCAGTTTTTGCTAATGACTGGCACATATCAGCCAAATTGTGTCAAACTAGCTCCCTTTTGACGGCTGTCTTTGGCTCGTCTGAAACCCTGTTTTTGTGTTCGATTTATATGTGACTATGGCAAGTGCAGGTGTGAGATGCATTTGCTGTTGCTCGTTTTATAGTATATATAAAGTCGCACGTAGATAAGATAAAGAGTTTGAATATGTTTCGTCCTTTAGCGTTGTTTATCGGCTTACGATACACCCGAGCAGAGCGTAGTAATGGTTTTATCTCCTTTATCTCGCTTATCTCGATGATTGGTTTGACTCTTGGGGTTGCCGTATTGATCACGGTGCTATCAGTCATGAATGGTTTTGATCGGGAGTTAAAAACCCGTATTTTGGGTATGGTCCCGCAAGCAACGGTCGTTTCCACCGAGATTATCAGTGATTGGAAGCAATTGGCTGATAAAATTAAAGAAGATCCTGAAGTGGCAGCTGTAGCGCCCTTTATTCAACTGCAAGGGATGTTGACGTCAAACGGTCAGGTTGCAGGGATTATGGTCACTGGTGTCGATCCTGAATACGAAAAAGATGTCTCTATTATCAATGAACATATGGTTCAAGGCAGTATTGATACTTTACAAAGTGGTGAGTTCAATATTGTGCTGGGTGAAGAGATGGTACAGTCTCTAGGTCTGCAACTGGGTGATAAAGTGACGCTAGTGCTGCCAGAGGCATCGCCTTCACCAGCTGGCGTGATACCACGATTCAAGCGCTTTACCTTGACAGGTATTTTTACCATCAGTCCAGAAGTGGATAGCCTCATGGCATTTATCCCGATGGGTGATGCGGCAAAACTGTTGCGTCTGCCAGATGGCGCGCAGGGTGTGCGTATGAAGCTTAATGACATCTTTACCGCGCCGATGGCAGCAGAAAAAGCTGCCGCTATTGCCCCTCAGCAATTGTATCCTAATGATTGGACACAAACGCATGGCAACCTATTTGGTGCGATTCAGATGGAAAAAGCCATGGTCGGCTTACTGCTATTTTTAATTATCCTAGTAGCAGCTTTTAATATTGTTTCAAGTCTAGTGATGCTCGTTACCGACAAAAAAGCGGACATTGCGATTCTAAAAACTTTTGGTGCATCTCCTCGTTTGATTACCCAAGTGTTTATGGTGCAAGGTGTGGTGATCGGTGTGATTGGTACGATTGCTGGTACGATACTGGGCGTGATATTTGCGCTTACAGTGAGTGATATTTTAGGCTTTATTAATCAAGTCTTTAATTTGAACTTGTTTGATGCGTATTTTGTTAATTATTTACCATCAGAGTTGCGTGTACTAGATGTGGTATTGATTACAGGTGCGTCTTTCGTACTGAGCTTTTTGGCAACCATTTATCCGGCACGCCGAGCGGCTAAGATTCAGCCTGCCCAGACACTACGCTACGAGTAATCTCAAATGCCTAAGTATGGGACTAAATACTGAACTAAGTATCAGACTCAGTATTGAAATCAGTATCGAAAAAAATAAAATAAAGGAAGCGCTATGTCAGCCATTTTAGAGGCGAAAAATATCAACAAGATATATGATGAAGGGGCGGTTAGTACGCAAGTACTGACTGGCTTGGATTTGACCGTCCATGCTGGCGAGCGCATCGCCATCGTTGGCACCAGTGGTTCAGGCAAGAGCACTTTGCTACACTTGCTTGGTGGTCTTGATACGCCAACCAGCGGCGAGGTCTGGCTACATGGTCAATTGTTAAATAGCATGAATGAAACTGAGCGCGGTGCCATGCGTAACAAGCATTTGGGATTTATTTATCAGTTTCATCATTTGTTAGCCGAATTTACTGCCATTGAAAACGTTGCAATGCCGTTATTGATGCGACCAGAGGTCTCAACGACTTCAGCAAGAGAGCAAGCAATTGCGATACTAGAAAGTGTCGGACTTGAGCATCGTCTGGCGCATAGACCTGGTGAGCTATCGGGCGGCGAGCGTCAGCGTGTGGCTATTGCCCGTGCTTTGGTTACGAAGCCGTCGCTTATTTTGGCAGACGAGCCAACTGGTAATTTGGACTATGACAATGCGCAAAGCGTGTTTGGATTATTATCAGAGCTGCAAAATACCATGCAAACCGCACTATTAATGGTGACACATGATCGCAATCTAGCAGCGCTGGCGGATCGTCAGTTATTGCTACGTAATGGTCATTGGGAGCAGTATTAACTGTTTTTTAACGCTGTATTTTTTAGCGCTTTAAGTTTAATAGCGTAAATGGTTATGGTTGCTAAGTAGTAGGGTGTGTCCTGATTTAAGTCAATGGATATCTACATGGGCTAAACTTTATCAAACGTCGTTGAACTGAACTGCTGGTTAATATCACTATGATCTGTAGTGTTTCTCTTGTTTGACGGCAATTTGTCTCGCTTTTATCATCATTGCTAAAGTGAGGATATACCCTAGAACGACAAAATTTATGTTCAACAGGCACTAAGTTTTTAATAAAAATAAACGCAAAATGGGGCTGCAAAATGCCGCCAATTGATTGAAGAAGGACTATTATGATGGATAGAGATGACGACCCAATCGCTGCTTTTGGCAGTGCCGAAGAAGGCAATGAACCGTTAAAACCCTATATGGATGCGACGTTATTCGAGACAATTGATAAACAGGCACAAATAGATCTATTAACACCCGTTTTTGATGCCATTACTTTGGCTGGCGTTGATTATGATCTAAAAGCTCAAGACAGTGCAACGGGCAAACGCTATACATTGCTTAAAGATGAAAAAGTGGTTGAAGTTTTCGTGATGGACACTAGCCTTACGGACAACATCCTTGCGGCCATAGAAAAGAATAAAGAAGCAGAGTGATTGGTATCAACAAAGAAAATGGCTTTTGTTTTTAGGTCATAGCCAGCTTAAGGTGATATCGAGACATAGCATAGAAAAATCGAGGATAGATGGTGACCTAGATTGCTATCGTTAGCGAATGGTTAGCAGTAAAAGGTGGTTCGCTACGTTATGGTTACCATGACTTGATAACAGCAGCATATATTAGATTTTAGGTGATTTATCAGAAGGTTCTTGCTGACGTTTTTGCCAGCTCACGACGGTTTTGTAGCGCCAAACCGCCTTAAATGCCAGTCCACAAACGATGCTGGTCACAATCGCTAAGATCGTCAAGCCTATGCAAAAAGCAGCAATCGATACCGTACCGCGATAGGTAATAAATGGATTTGCGCCATCTGACAGTGCCCATAAGCTAAAATCAGCAATCATCCTGCCGATAAGCCGCAGACTAATCATCGGTACGTCAAGGATTTTGGCACCGATATAATAGCCTGCATAAAAGATGGGCAAGCTCGTGAGTGGATTGGTAATCCAAGTCAAGCCGAGTGCCATGGGAACATTGGCACGAAAAATTAATGAGCCAACTAGAGCCAGTAGCATCTGCCCTGGCAATGGGAAAAATGCACTAAGCACCCCGATATAGACCGCTTTATTTAAGCTATGTCGATTAAAGTGCCATAATCGTGGATCAGCCAAATGCGGTGCGAACAGTTTTAAGGTGCGACTTTCTAAGATTTTCTCTGGCGTAGGAAGCAGGTCTTTCAGACGTTTTTGGGGCACAGGATCGCCTTTTGTAATCGTTAGCTACAGTCCGCTCAATCGCATTGATGGTCTGCTATAAAGTAATATTATTCATAAAGTGTACAGCTGAGGATATAGAGGATAATGATGTCAGATTATCATCATCGCAATATGTCAGTCAGTATAGGGTAATAGTTATATAAATGCTATTGCATGACGTATCAGTTGTTGTTTCTGGTTTTAGTATCAATCTGTTTTTTAGCATTCCGGTACATTTTCGTCGTATTAAGTGGCTATTTATCATAATAAATGGCTTTATTTAGGCAAAAACTAATATTCACCTCATCAAGCAAGGAGCGCTGGTGTACTGGTTGATTGGTAGCTTGATTATTATCGCCATGATGGGCGTTTTGGCAGTCGCAGATAGTATGGCGATACCCACTAGTTCATCGTTAATGGATATATTGAATACTCCCACCTTATCTTTGTCGCTCATTATTTTTGCTATTATACTGATTGTTATTGCCCAGTTTAATGTACCTTCTGCAAAACCCAGCCATTTATCGCAACATACTGCGGGTCTCTCTTCACGTAATCCTTCATATAATATTTCACATAAATCTAAACTCTTCTTTCGTATCTTGACTCATGTTTTAGTTGCTGTATTGGCAATTGGATTAATCATTGGCAGTGGGCTGCAAGCCCTGATTAGCCATCAGCAAGCAGAACTAACAGAAATCACTGAGCCAATGCGTGTACAAGCATTAGTCACCATCGAAGGAATAAGTGACAGCGTTTATGACGTCGCCACGGACAGTGGCTATCGACAAGTTGCTGTCATTAGTGATATATCACCCTTGGTGTCGGCGTTGGCGGTTGAAGATTTAGATGCCATGACCAGTAACTTTCTAATAGATGAAAATAATAGCCTAAGCAATAATAGATTGTATGAAAATAACTTAAATAACAATAACAATAACAATAACAATAACGGTAAGGATGGCACGTACCGTGTATTGCTCAATGGTTATCCAAAAAATCCATCAAAACAATCATCCAAGAAAAATTTGGACAACAATCCGTTTGACCGCTTAAATTACTTACAACCTGGCGATCAGCTGTTTATGAGTTTAGCGCTTGCACCACTGGCGACCTCTGAGCAAGCGTTGAGCAATCCATCTGGTTTTGACAGTTATCGCTGGCTGCGAGGTCGTCATATTGATGGAGTCGCTAATATATTGACCGTTGGCACATCAAATGTCACCAATACTGAGGTATCAAAGCCAGCATTTTCCTCTTCTTCATATCTGCAGCGTTTTCAGACTTATATCAACCAAGGACGTTGGCAATTACGCCAGTATTTTTATCAAGATTGGTCAACACAGACCACAGCAGCGCAACAGGCAAAAGCGGTCACTTTAAGTTTGCTCACAGGTGATCGCAGTTTAATCAATCGCGATACCAAAGATCTATATCAGCTGGCTGGTATTTCACATTTGCTGGCTATCTCTGGCACTCATGTATTGTTTTTAGCGATTATGCTGGCGGGTGCGGCGGTGTTGCTTTTTGATCGGTTATGGCCAAGGATTTATCGTTATGTACCGCGTTGGCAAGTGCGCTGGTGGGTGATGATCGCTGCTGCTTTTATTTATGCGTTATTTACTGGTTTTGATGTACCTGCTGCTCGTACCGCATGGATGTTATTCGCGATAGGTTTGGTACGTTTAACATTATTGCCGGTTAGTACGATGCGGGTGTTGTTTGCCTTGGCAGTGTTGATGGCATGGCTTGATCCCTATGTATTATGGCAGGCAGGGTACTGGCTATCTTTTATCGCAGTGGCATTACTCCTTAAATATGATGATGCATCATATACGCAATCAGCTGTCGTATCAGAAACGGCATCTGCTCATAATGCCAGTGTAGTAGAGACTGCGTTCAAGCATATTTGGATAATAGGCAAACGTGTATTCAAATTACAATTTTGGCTATTTATTACTTTATTACCTATTACATTGCTATTATTTGGCAAGGCGTCGCTGTGGGGTCTTGTCATCAATCTATTTGCTATCGGTTTATTTGGTTGGGTGATTGTGCCACTTAATCTGTTGGCAGGGCTTTGCTATCTTTTATCACCTGCTATTGCTGATAGTATTTGGCTGCTTGTTAGCGCCATTGTCGCGAAATTGCATGAACTGATAACGTGGTTAACCTCATTACCAGTATTGTCAGAAGCGTGGCTTTATACCCCCGTGAATGTCGCCATATTGCTGATGGTACTATTAAGTATGTTGCCATGGCTACTACCACGAGGATTTATCAGTCGTTGGCTGGCACTGCCGCCGCTAACCTTATTAATGATGACAGTATATGCCAATCAGCAATCACTAACGACGATACCGACCTTGTATATCTTACCAACGGGTGACCCCTATATAAGCGCTGCTTTGTTACAGTATCCTGTTACCAATAATAAGCAGTCATCCACAACAGATACGCATAAGAACAACATCAGCTGGCTATTTTTATCTGACCACAGACCCAATGTCGCACGAACGATGCCCAGTAATCTAACGGCGAATAAGCTGTCGATGACATTGGCGCAGCAGCTGGGTAGCTTGTCAGTTGATACACTAGAAGGTATAGTCGTGCAGAGTAGTAGTGCTGGATTGACGGATACGCTTACTACTGATAAGAAGTATTTAGCTTCTAATGCTTCTGCTTCTGCTTCTGCTTCTACTAATGCTAGTGCTTCTGAGCTGTTGCCTTTGACGGTTTTTCAGCTTAATCAGCATTTACCTATTAGTCAGTATTGGCAAGCAGGGCGCTCTGATCATTGGTCTGCATTTCAGCAAGCCTATAAAGTCACTAGCCAATCCAAGGACATTACGAATATTAGTGTGCAACGTTGTGAACAAGGCAAAACGTGGCAGTTGGGCAATGGTGGTTTGTCCATACAAGCATTGACAGGGTGGAGCAACATAGACAGTCCGAGTGTTTGGGATTGTACGGTGGCTATAGATGCCAGCTTGCCCATAAGGGTATTAAAATATAATGCGGCTGATCCACTCAAATCAATACCTGCCACTGCGCAGACACTCACATCAAGTAGCCAGCCACCGACTCATCAAGCCAATATGCCTCGGGCACGTCTGATATTAAATGCAGATACTCATCAGCGTATTTGGCAAATGTGGACATTGTTATGTCCAGTTGAACCACCTGAGCAACCACGCACTTTTCGTAATGTGACATGGGTAGGACATAGCACATCACAGATAACTGCTAAGGTGATAAGTCGTCAAACCATCAATGAAATGATCACTTATGACGACAAAATGCCAGAAGCAACGTTGTCTCTCAATGCGGCAGTAGATACTACCAATACGATGCCATAAAAATATTGCTTATCTAATCAATGTTACAATATAGTGATATTTCGCAGTTATACTATTGAACCATGATTGAAATACCACCATACTTAGCAGCCTATGAATATAGATGACTGTGACCGTATTTGGAGTGAGAAGCAGCTCCTTATTACTGACTGTATTTCTATCTTCTCTTTTTATTGCTTTAGACTGTTTCTGACTTAGGAAGTTATATGCCCAACTGGCCACCAGACCCTAACAAACGTCCTGACAATTCGGCAAATCAGCCAGTACCGATGTCGCCGCCAAGCCAGCCGAGTGGACAAGAATGGCAATTGCTTGAAAACACTTTATTGGCTAGTGTGGTCGAGCAACGCCGCGCCCGTCGCTGGAGTATCTTTTTTAAACTATTGACCTTTGGTTATATTTTACTGATATTTCTGACGCTTGGTCGTAGTTGCAGCAGCAGCGCGCCAACGGGTCTAGATGGTGTTGACACTAGCAAGCCGCATTTAGCCGTGGTTGAGCTACAAGGTGTCATTAGTAGTGGCGATGTGGCCAACGCTTATGATGTCAATGAGGCATTGACCCGTGCTTTTGAAAACAGCAATTCAAAGGCGGTAGCATTGGATATCAATTCACCTGGTGGCTCACCAGTACAGTCTGATGAGATTTGGCAGACTATGATGGATTTGCGTAAAGAATATCCAGACAAAAAACTCTATGCAGTGATTGGTGATATGGGTGCTTCTGGCGCGTATTATATTGCTTCTGCGGCGGATGAGATTTATGTAAACCCATCAAGTTTGGTTGGCTCTATCGGCGTGATTATGCCAAGCTATAACATCAAAGGTTTGATGGATAAAGTTGGCGTAGAAGATCGGACGATTACTGCTGGTGAATACAAAGACATCTTAAGTTTGTCACGTCCGTTAACGGATTATGAAGAAAAACATGTCGAAAAAGTATTGGACAACACCCACAAGCATTTTATTAATGCAGTGAAAGAAGGTCGCGGTGATCGTCTCAAAAATCCTGAACAAAATAAGCTGTTCTCTGGATTATTCTGGACAGGCGAGCAGTCGATTGAGCTTGGCTTAGCCGATAAGAAAGGCAGCATCGCTAGCTTAGAAAAGCAGTTAGAGCTGGGTAATGTCATCAATTATAGCCCAACAGATCCGTTCCAATTATTCATGGACCGCTTTGCTGTTAAATTGGGTGCGGGCATTGGCTCTAGTGTCAGTCTTGATGTTTTACCGCAAGAAGAAGGTAATGCGCAGATGCGTTAAGCGTTTTATGTTTGAGATTTACTGTGTATGATTGTTGAGGCTGAGCGTATGATTATGCTCAGCCTTAATTGTATATGAGATTCAATGATTATAAAAAATATCCTAAATAGCGACTTAAATCGAAGAGAGCTTGTCATGAGTGATGAAATTAATTTGCCAACTTTTACTGCTTTACCTGTCTCTACAATAACCAACAAACCTGTCCTGCATTTTGCTCATGCTAATGGGATGCCAAGTGCTGTTTATCAGCCATTTTTTGAGAAGTTAGCAGAATTTTTTACCATTGAATATATTGCCATGCTGGGTGCAACGCCTGATTATCCAGTCGATGATCATTGGCGTAGTCTTACACAGCAGATTATTGATAGTGTCAAAAATACCTGTGAGAAGCATGGTGTGACGCAAGTAGTGGCAGTGGGCCATTCGCTGGGTGCAATGTGTACCTTGCAGGCATTGTATCGTGCGCCGCAGTACTTTGCCCAAGCGGTACTCATGGATCCACCTTGGATTTATGGCAAAGTGAGCTTGCTATGGCATTTGGCAAAGACGGCGGATAGATTGCCGATGATGAATAACCGCCTGATGGATAAACTGTCACCAGCTGGCGTGTCTAAGCATCGCCGTGATGTCTGGGAGAGCCGCGCAGATGCATATGATAGGATGCGGCATAAAGGCTTTTTCAAAAACTTTGATGAACGCAGTTTTCAAGGCTATATCAAGCATGGACTACATGAGCGTGCGGATGGCAAAGTGACATTGGCGATTCCGAAAGCCAGTGAGGTCGCTGTCTTTCGCACCAATCCATCTTGGTATTGGCTGGCACCAAATCATGGCCCAAAGCCGCCTGTTACTTTGATTATCGGTCAAGACAGTATCTTTTTAAAACGCCGATTTCCGCAACAAATAAAGTCGCGTTTGAATATTCCTTATGAGACCCATGCCGGTGGTCATATGTTCCCACTTGAGTATCCAGAGTCGGTCTCTCAGCAAGTATTATCATTGATTGAGCAGCAACTACCAACATAATCGCTGATGACTATTTATGCTCATTATTGCTTATGTTAATGCGAGCTGACAAAATATCCGTTTGAGTAATGACTTTATGCTAAAAAATGCTACTGGTTCGCACAATCTTAATACGCCGCCTAAGCGCACGCCGCTATTTTCACGATTGGGTGTCTTTCTACTGACTGTTGGTATGCTGATGGCATTTTTTATGAGTCAGCTGCTAGGCGTGTATATTGCTGGCAAGTTAGTATTACCGGCTTCTAAAAATTCAACCATGGCTGATATCTTCTTTTTTGGTAGTAACGATGGCACCGTGGTCAGCCTCTCTATTATTATAGGCTGCGTGCTATTGATCGCTATTAGCCTTTTGGTGATCCGTGTAAGAGGCGGCGATAGTCGGCAGTATTTAGCGTTAAAGCCGTTCTCATTTGCGGTGGGTATGGGATTGCTTGGGCTGCTATTGATATTTATGATTGGCAGTCAGGCATTGACTTATTTACTTGATAAATCGCCACTGCTCTTCGTCGATCCTTTATATCAGTCTGTCAGCTCAGTATGGCTGTTGATGTTTGCAATGGTCATTGTCGCGCCAATCTATGAAGAGCTGATATTTCGTGGCCTATTATGGTCAGCGATCGCAGAGCAATTTACCTCGTCAACTTATTCAAAGCATCGAGGGGCGATCGTAGCAAGTGTCGTGACCAGCTTGATATTTGCGGTGATCCATGTGCAGTATGGTATTTATGAAATCAGTACCATTGTGGTACTGGCATTGATATTTTGCTACGCGCGTATCAAGTCAGGCTCGCTGTTACTGCCGATATTATTGCATATCGTGAATAATGGGGCGGCGATGTGGCAATATATTGCGCAAATCGCCTAAATAAACAATGGCTATTTCGGCGTTATTATTACACTTTTATAGCTGTCATCATAATGATGAATTTTCTTAAGTATCAGGATTTAGTAGTAACACCTCATCCGCTGCCCGTTTAATATCATCGATTGTTAGCTGAGGTTTGCCACTTAACGCCTGTCGCCATTTGCGCGCACCCGTCAGTCCTTGAAACAGCCCTAAATAATGTCTTGTCATCGTTGGCAGTGCTTCACCTTTAGCAATCTGCGCCTCCATATACGGATAAAGCTGCACTAAAATATCTGAGCGCTTAGGTGCTGGTTCGTTCCATAAGCTATTGGTTTCTGCTAATAGGTAAGGGTTGTGATAAAACGCGCGACCAATCATCACGCCATCCACATGCTGCAAATGTGCTTCGATGTCTTTAACGGTATCGATGCCGCCATTAATCTCGATATCAAGCTGTGGAAAGTCTTGTTTGAGACGATAGACATCCTCATAACGTAGCGGTGGTATCTCGCGATTTTGCTTGGGGCTAAGCCCTTGTAGCCATGCAGTACGTGCATGGACAATAAAGCGTGTACAACCCGCTGCTGCCACTTTTTCTACAAAATCCACCATAAACTCATAACTGTCAAAATCATCGATACCAATACGATGCTTGACGGTTACTGGGATATCGACCGCCGCTTGCATGTGTTTGACCAAATCAGCGACTGTATTAGGCTCTGCCATGAGGCAAGCACCAATCTTATTATGCTGTACGCGATCCGAGGGACAACCAACATTGATATTGACCTCATCATAGCCATGCTGCTGAGCAAATTCAGCGCATTGCGTCATCTCGCTAATATCTGCGCCGCCCAGCTGTAGTACCAGCGGATGCTCAAGCGTATCAAAGCGCAGATGCCGTGCACGATTGCCATGTATCAGCGCGCCCGTACTGATCATCTCGGTGTACAAATAAACATGCGGATTGAAAAGCCGAGCAAAATAACGATAATCCGTCGTTGTCCAATCAATCATGGGTGCAACTGATAGGCGCTTATTATTCATTAAATCAAGCATTTAGCATTAAAGCCTTATTTGGTATAGGTTTGATGGTAATAATCATCGTGGGTTTGCGTGTCTTTACATGACTTTGCGTGACTTTACGTGTGATTATGTTGTACCGTATTTGCACCACAACCGCAAATATGAGAATGGTACAAATGGGAACGATAGCGCAGCGCAAAACTAAAGATGGTACAACACGGTATAGGGCAGTCGTTCGTATCGACCGTGACGGTTATCCACCTTTTAGTCAATCAAAGACATTTAGCAAAAGAGCGTTAGCCGCCGCTTGGATAAAAAAGCGTGAATCGGAGATTGAAGCTAATCCCGATATTATGCTCAATCGTGAAGCTAAGTCAATGCGATTGCAAGACGTTATTATAAAGTACATTGACGAGCTTGGCGATCAGTTTGGACGTACTCATAATTTGAGCTTGCTACTGATAAGTAGATTGCCTATTGCAGCAAAGCAAATTGGTAGTTTGAGGCGTGAGGATTACACCGCATTTGCTGATGGTCGATTGTCAGGCAAGTATGAAGGTTTATCACCTATCGCACCTGCTACTCTCAATGGTGACATGATAGGCTTGCGCTCCGTACTTAAGCAAGCAAAATTAGCTTGGGGTTTAAATGTCAATCTAGCAGAATTTGAGGATGCCATGCTTGGCTTAAAGTACAGCCGCAAGGTTGCAGCAAGCAAACAGCGCAATAGAACACCAACCAGTGACGAGTTGCAAGCATTGACCACGCACTTTTATAAAAACTTTCGCCGTGGTAGATCAGCATACCCTATGCACCTGATTATTTGGCTTGCTATCTATACAGCCAGACGACAAGAAGAATTAATACGATTGCAGATATCGGATTATAAAGACGGCTGGTGGCTCGTTAGAGACGCAAAAAGCCCACAAGGTTCTATCGGCAACCATATCAATACTAAGGTCGGCGATAAAGCTGTGGGCGTAATAAATGCGCTAATGGCGGATGATATAAAGGCTAGTATGAGGCGCAACAATTTGTTGTGGGATGACAAGCGACTGTTGCCATTGTCAAATAGAAATATCTCGAAAATGTTTACCGATGCTTGCCGTATGCTCGCTATCGATGACTTGCGATTTCATGATCTGCGACACGAGGCGGCAACCAGATTATCAGAGCAAGGGCTAACTGTGCCACAAATGCAACAGGTGACTGGTCACGAATCATGGTCAAGTTTGCAGCGATATGTCAGCGTAAAGCCTCGCAAAACCGTGTTGGATTTTGACGAGGCGATGATGGTTGCTATGCGTTCATTGCATGGTGGTCTTTAGCGGCAACCTCTGCTGCATTATCAATCCACTGTACCAATGCCTTGACATGGACATGGTATGTAGTTGCCTTGCCTTTGCCGTTAATTACGACTGGAAAGGGTAGGTTGCTGTCACGCGCTTGCTTCTCGTACTGCTTGATAGTCGTATCTCTAAGATAGTCTTTAGCGACCAAATCAAGCGGTATGAGTGGGTTAAACCCATAGCGCATGATTAGCATTTGCTCTGTGTTAAAGTTAGTCATCTGTCACCTCATCTAATTTAATCATAATGTCGCCATACTCAGGCGTGCTTGGTTCAGGTAACTCTTGACCACTAGCCGCATATATTTTTAGTGCGTCCATACAGGTGTGTGCAGCATCAACAAAAGATTTATTTTGACCGCCACTAATAAAAGGCATATCTCGCAAAAATACTCTGTAGCGAGTTCCACTTATTTTGCTAGTCATTTCTTTAAATTGTGCTGGGTATAATTTACTCACAATCACCCCTTTTATGCAGATTTTGCATAGTGCTAATAAATGGCGTTAAATCAGGTTTGCTATAACTGTCAGGCTTCATAATCTTGCCGTTAGCATCAAACTCAAACTTGCCTTTGACCATCTTACTATTGTTTGAGCGTATGACCTCTTTCAATGCGCCTTCAATATCAAAGCCCATCATATAAGCAACACCAGTAGCGGTCACGATTTGGTCGCATAGCGCGTCTAGTAGTTCGATGTGGTCATGTGGTTGCGCTGAAAAAGCTATTTCTTCTAAAAAGTTCTTATAACCTCTAGCGCAGTTGTCAACGGTTTTTGATGCTAGATGTTCATCACCATGACAAGCCACCATCATTTCGCTAACTTCTTCATAATGGCAGCCGATTTGTGTCAGCCTATCTTTATCAGTCGGCTCAGGCTTTGCTCTCTTAAACCAGTCTGTAATATCGGTTATCGAGTCGGGCTTAAAATACGGCTGCATCTTGCTGGGGTAGTGGTCGGTTTCAATCCAGAGCTTAACTTCTTCGATTGATTCAAACCCTTCCTTCTTTCCGTGCGAGCCTTCCATTTGGTCATGCCAACGTGTGCCAAAGTCGCTGTCAACTGCACCATAAACGGTATAAAAGACACCTGCGCCTTGTGCGTGTTCTACAAATATTCGCTTATCTTCTGTGTGCATAGCATTCCACGGCAACACCTTCAACGGTAAATTACTCATTGTTCGCTCCATACTTATTATGATAGTTTTGCGCCCACTGCTTAGCTGCTTGTACGCTGTCAAAATCGCTTGATTGAAAAGCAGGGTAGTCGCCTTTTGCGCTGTAAATCACACGATGACTATTGCCTATCGTTTCGATTCGATAGCTATGACTATCGGTATTCGCTACATCGTTTTTTGACCAGTTTAGTTTTTTAGTCATTGGTTTTGCTCCAAAAGTTCGGGGTTTTGATGGATGTTGCCGATGACAGGCATTTTCACGCCACGATTCCATTCTGGGTTTTGTATGACCTTGCTATGCTGCAACTTAAATCTCGCCCAAGCGCTATCAAAAACAACCAAAAAGCGTTGATCGCCTTCTTCTAGGATATCGCCCTCGTAAATCTCAACACCGTTCTTGTCTTTCAAACCTGTGAATTGCATAAAAGAAAACACTTCATCACTAACTAGGCTTTCATTAAGTTTTCTATTGTTGTGAATAGTTAGCAACTCCTCGGGACTTATCATTTCTTCCGCTTCATGGTCAAAACATCTAAACTTAATCTGTCTCATTTTTATTATCCTCATTAATAAATAGATGACCTGTATCGTAGGTCAATCGGCTTTGCCTCGACTGCTTTTTCAAAGCTCATGCTAAGCACGTAAGGAGTGTCAATCTCAGCTGCTGATGTTATGCGTCACTGTCAGCGATAACGGCGTGTATTAGCTCCCACGCAGGATAATTAGTTAAAACTGACCGTCGTAGAAAGGTGCGAATGGGATATCATCATCTGTTGGACCCGGCGGCATAGTTGATTGCTGCTGATTGTTCGCTGGCACATTGCTTGGCGCACTATTGCCTTGCTGATTTTGCTGTGGCGGCTGACCTTGATTGCTCGTTTGATTATTAAAACCTTGTTGCTGGTTTTGTGGCTGGTTGTAGTTACCTTGCTGATTATTACCGCTAGCACCATCTAACATTTGCATCTGGTCGGCGCGTATCTCAGTCACGTAGCGGTCACTGCCGTCGTCAGCCTGATACTTGCGAGTTCGCAGGCTGCCTTCGATATAAACCTTTGAGCCCTTACGCAAGTATTGCGCTGCAATCTCACCCAAGCGGTTAAATAATGAGATACGGTGCCACTGAGTATCTTCGCGTTTCTCGCCACTTTGCTTATCTGTCCACTGCTCAGACGTTGCGACTGAGATATTGGTCACGCTACCGCCGTTATTAAACTGACGGTGTTCAGGGTCATTGCCAAGATTACCGATGATGGTTACTCGATTAACACCTTTCATATATATATTCTCCATTCTCATTACGTTGTCGTTGTTTACCTGCTATTTCGTCTTGTAGTCTGTGCAACTTCATGTGACCAGAAAGCGTCATCAAGCAAAGATTGTCTATATCGTTATTCGTCTTACTGCCATCAATATGATGTACGCACTCACCATCAACCAGTTTTCGACCAAGCCATGTTTCCATGACAAACCTATGCACAAATTCACCTTTATTTTTACCGCGTGTAAATCTCGCATATCCTTTGGATGTATCTATTCCAGCGCTATTTTTCTCACCAGCCGCAACCTTTGCTTTTGCTAAGTTGTCGCACCATTCCTGAGTAAATTCTCGCCTAACACCCTTATTGCTAGACATCCTACCTCTATCAGCAGCACCTCTAACGCCATCTGCTCGACTTCTTAATATCCCAGCTTTCTTAAACCTAAACCTTAGTGTTGAAAGCGGTATTTCTGTGCGCTCACTTACTTCAGGTATAGACATTCCGGATAGGTACATATCAAATTCATCCCACCCCGTTTCATCGATGATTACTTTATTAACTCCGCGCATAATATTCTCTCTTATTTGATTTAGCCAAAACGGATGTGCTGACCTTTGGTGATTGTTACGCCTTGAATATCAAGACTGTCTTTGTCTGCTAGCAATGCCTTTTTATCGGCTTTAATCTCTAGCACTTGGTACTTACTAGGCAAGCTATTTGGGTTCTCAACCGTTACGCTATACTGGCTATTTGCTTGCAGACGTACTGGCATAATATCGTCATGCACCTTGTCGATTTTTAGCAGCTCCATAGCAGCGATAGCAGCGTCTTTGAGTGCTTTGATGTGGTTATCAATACCGCGCTTACGAGCTTGCAATCTAGCCACCTCTGCGCTAATAGCTGAGCTACTGGCATCAAGGTTTTTAACGTACTTGCCGATATTGACGACCTTTGCACCGATGTTATCTTGCAAGTCGAGTAGGGCGATTGCTTGCTCATTACTGACCTCTTGACCATCTTGTAGCAGATAACCCAACTTAGTGAGTCTTGCTGTATAGTCGTCGGTTAATTCATAGATAGTTGCCATCAAGCACTCTCCTTGTTTCGCTCCATAGCAGCACTATTTAGCAGCTCTTGATTATCCATTGGCACATAATCACCAATCGCACTAAGAGCGATATCATCATCAACTTGGTTTGCTTGCTCAATCTTTGCCTGTTCTGCTTCGTGCTTATCAAGCATAGTCTGCAATCCGTTGTCGATAGTTGAGAACTTGCTATCAGGCTCATTTGCAAAGTTTGGGTACTTGGATCTAACGAGTAGCTGTTTGTCCTCTGGTAGCTTGTTTAGCTGCTTATTCAGTGCTACAAGGTTGTCATCACTCATGTAGTAATTACTGCTACTGTTGAGCCAGTCGTTTAAGTTCGCGCCAGTTTCAGGTGTTATCAAAAATGGCGTGTTTTGGTCAAACAGACTGGTTCTGTCTTTGCTGACCATTGCGTAATGGCCTTCGTGTGATAAGTCAAAAACGGTTGTAAATTCATACTCAAAGCCGTCACGCATGATGTACTTCATACCAACTTTGAAAACCTTGTTGCCTTCTTTGACGATTTCAGCCTTACTACGCACAGTTGCTATCAAGTGGATTTTGCTAGTAACAATCTTCTCTAGTAGCTTTTGATGACGTGGTGTAACCTCATTCCACGCAGCGTATGAGTTGTTTTTGTACTTGGTGCTAGCTAACATAGCGTTAATCTCTAAACAACCACCTGTACCGTCCCACTCATGCGACATACTATCTATAATTACCGTCTCATAACCTGCCTTCTCCGCTGCCTCAATAGCCTCAATATATCGCTCAGGCGTGTAAGGCGCTTCGAGTTCCAGCACGTCAAAATCAAACTTGTCTGAGTAAAGGCTAGATGATCCATTCTCAGTATCAATCATGGCGATTTTGCCACCTAAACCTCTTGCGATTTGAAGTGCTGCTGTGGTCTTACCGCTACCACTTACGCCAGCTATTGCTAATCTCAACTTTGAGCGTTTGCGCTCTGCTTTATTAAATTGCATGATTAAATTCCTTGTCTTATATTCTGTGTTTGTTGAGCTTCGATAATCACATCATCAAAGCTCTCTGATTGCTGCCACGCGCTGATTAACTTGCGTTCCTCATCATCGGTCAGCCTGAACGTCAGCGTGTCGTGATGGTCGTACGCTTGCCATTGGTGGCTCATAGTCTTATTCCTTATAAACCTACATCGGCTGCTGTTAGTGGTTCGCCTTGGTTGTTGATTGGGATAGGGTTTTCGTACATAGCGCCAAAAGAGTAGAACTTGCCGTCTTGAAGTGTGTCGATGATGACGAGTGCTCTTAAAGCTCCAACAACACACATAATGTAATTATCCCCACGCTCCAACATCGCCCTGCATAAATCACTACCCGTCAGCTCACTACTCAAATCAACCTCTAGTAGCTCTTTTGCTATGTCACGTTCGATTAGCGAGTTTTGCTCAACTGTATATTCAGATATAGCTGCTTCTAAATCAGATATTGCGCTATCGTAAACTTTGTCTAGTATGAATTCAGATTCATTGTTTGATGCTGCTTGTAAGATCTGTCCAACAGTATCGTCTCCTTGCTCATCGCATAAATCTCTAGAAAATCCGTGAGCAAAAAAAGATATGAAGCAAGACGCTCTGCCTTTTTCTTTTATGTTGCTAGCTATAGTTTTTCGCTCTGCAATTAATTTATTTTTCAGCTTAATAGTCTCTGCAAGCTCTAACAGCTCGTTTTCACCGATAGACCCAATCGTTAAATTTCTCATAACTCACCACCCTTAATTTTTCTCAATGATTCATTCGCAGCCTTAACCGTTTGATACTGCTCAGACTGCAAATATTCGTCCGTGTAGCCTTGCTCAGTCGTTGGTTGCCACTCATTGCTCACAAGTAGCTCACCGTCAATCTCAACGAGCGTGTAGGCTTTGTCGTCAACGATGACCGTTTGAGCCATCGCTAGTGACGCAGCCATGGCGCCAAAAGCAAAGTAGATAGCCATTGCCAGGATTAGTTGTTTCATCGGCAGAACTCCCTATCTATTGCGCTGTTTTGCCAATCGGTTGTATTAGACAACCTGCCAACATACTTAGACTGACGCACTATCCATGGACGTATAACGTGCTCGTTGTCTACTCGAGATAACTGGTCTTTTTTGACGTTATGCCAATAAACTTTCTTATCAGCATTGACAGCCGCACTTTTAACCAATCTAGGCGCATTAGCAAAAATTGATTTTGGTAGCTTACTCATCACACCACCTCGCTTTCATAAACCACAACATCAAGACCAATCTCACGACTCAGCATCTTGCTAAAGTTCTTGATATCCCAATCATCAGTAAGCGGAAAGCGTACCGACTCAGCACCGCCAAGCTCTAACTCATGAATGACGGCTGTATCACCGTCAGTCTCGTAGTAAAAGATTGCGGAGATAATCCCCATATCTACTATTTTCTTTAACATGGTCGCGCTCCTTATGCTGCGTAGTGGTCGTAAGCTGGTTTGTGTTTTGGCTCGATGTAACCGCAAATCACCGCCTTGATTAACTTGATAACCTGAACCTTGTCCGATTCGCTTATCACTGTGCTATCGAGTGCAAAATCATCATCAGTTTCAGGGTCGTAAACTCGTGTGATTTGCAGATTGCGAACATCGTCAACCTCAATCCAACTATCACCCTCAACCGCTAGATGACCGCCCCAATACTCACCGCGCTCACCATCTTCGTGATAATCAGCATCAAACTTGACCTCCATGCCGATATTGTCTTTGATGACGTAAACATAGTTGTCATCACTATCTGCTTGTGGGTCTAACATAATCTGTGTCATAATTACCTCGCTTATTAGTAAGTAAAGCCCTGCGTCTTGGTCGATGTTCAGGGCTTTTTTGTGCCTACAATTTAGTGTTTATTGTCACGTATAGCTCAGCTATACCTTGTGCTTCGTATTCATACAGACTATTAATGCTCGGGTTTTTCTCGATGCTTACTGAGCAAAAATCACAATAAACAGTTAAATCAGCTTGAATACCCTCTGCTGAAAAAACAAAGCTACCTTTTTCATAAGTCTGAAAATCTAGCTCTTGATTTTTTTGCTCGCTTGAAAGATTAGCTAGCAAGTCACGAAGTCTCTCAACCATACCTTTATCTCCTAGTTAGTACGCGATAGCCGTCCGTGAACGGCTATGACTTAATAACTTCTTGTTGTCTCCGTCTGTTAAATAACTAATCGCTGCATCGTCTGCGTTGTTCGTTGCGATGTGGTTATAATATCGTGATTACGATATAATGTAAACCCCTATGATGATATTTTTAACGTATTTACGATATTATTATGTAAGTGTATTGTTATTACGATATTGATAGGTACAAAAAAACCGCCCAAAAGGACGGCTTTATTGTTTGTTTGAGCGATCAGTCTAAATCTATAGCCTCTCTATAGACGCACCAACCAAAAGGAAGTTGTTCAATCAAGTGCGAGTGCTTAACTATATGGCACACCCATAAATAATCCCAGCTATTAGAATTCGACATATTTACCCACCACTTTACCTACTAGATTGCATTCACCCATGGGCACCATTTTTTGCTCATGCCAGTTTGGGTTAAGAGGGCGCAAATACATATCTTCTGATTTTTCACCTAAAACCAACTGCTTGAAAGTCGCTTCTGTGTCGTCATTGCATTGGACTATAACAAGATCATTATTCTTTAATGCAAAAAGTCCAGTCTGAGGCTCAACGTAAATAATATCCTCTGGCTCAAACTTGGGTAGCATGCTTTCACCCCGAACGATTAACGCAAAACCTAACTTTGATAAGTTGGGCGGCTTGGGCGCTTTACCTAAAGAGTCCGACATTGTCACTGGATCAACATTTGACCAGCTGCCAGCGGCAACCCAGCTAAGTATTGGAACTGTACTGGAATCACTGGAAATAGATATATGCTGCGTGTCTGTAGGAGCATCAAACAGGTCACCACCACTTTGCTCCTGCATAGCTTTTATTTGTGCTCTTAAGTCGTCAATAGATGGCTTCTTGTCTACATCAAGCATTTCGCCTTGGTTTTTAATCAGCCAGTCGGTACTTACGCCAGTAACTTTGGCAATATCATACAAACTAGACGAATCTTTATTTCTACCGTTCTCAATATCAGATATAGCACCTTGTGATGTATCGACTTTTTTAGCGAGCTGAATTTGGGTTAGACCTGCATGTTTACGGGCTTTTCTAACCCTATCTCCGAGCTTTTCGTTATTCATTTTAGTACCCCTTATCAAATATCGTAATTATGATACAAATAAATATCGTTTTGACGTTTGATTAAATAACGTAATTACGATATTATGATTATTATTAAACGTTGGAGCGATAATTATGACTAACACTATTAACTGGACGTCTATTGTCCGAGACCTATTGAAAGACCGAACGCAAATTGAGCTGCAAGAAATCACTGGCGTACATCAAGGTGTTATCAGTGATTTAAAAAGCGGTAAGCCTAAACCACACCTTACATACATCAATGGCGCTGCACTTATTAAAGCCCATCAAGAGCTATGTCAAAACGAACTAGAGGAAGCCTAATCATGTCCACAAAACGATTATCACCTGAACAAGCCGCATGGTCACGCAATATGCAATCTCAGATATTGCAAGCCATTGATACCACAGGGCAGCTCGTTGTAGCTAATTGCCTCGACGTTGACAGCAGCACTATAACCAAGATGAAACAAGCACACGGCACAGCAAAGCACAGCGACATAGAGCGTCTTTGTCACTTACTTGCAGCTTGTGGATTAAAGGTTGTCGATAAGGATATGCAGTGCTACGCCAAAGAGCATGTCAGTTTGTTATTTGGCATGGCAAAGCTCGGCATGAACCGATCAATAGACGTTGATGATTTTTTACATGCAGACGCAGCTATGCAGATTGCAGAGGGTACATATCAACCACGGAGCGACCTATGACCTGCAACGACTGTCCAAACCAAGCCGATGAAGCCGCCTTTGTGCGAGAAATGCAACACGCAGAAATGATGAGCAACGCCCGACCGCTAACCATACTCGAACTTATCGAGCTAAAACGAAACGAAATTAAGGACGACAACAATGAAAAATGAGTATGACGAAATGACTAGCTGCAACAAATGCGGTGGGCATAACAACTATAACGCAGAAGCATTAGACGGTTACACCATTTTAGAGGCATTTACTATTTGCAGCGTTTGCAAGTTTAAAGATTACTGGGCTTATGGTGCTTTTGAATCGCGCTTAGAAGGCTTTGATAACTCTAAAAAATATACCACTGAGCAGGACGACAACAATGAAATCAACCGATAAAAATCTATTTGCTTGCGAGACATGGAGTGAATATCAAACCAATTTACTGCTAGAGCAAGATAAAAAGTACGTAGCACAAGATGTTTTACGTGAGCGCAATCATCGCTCAGAGCTAAACAAGCAGCTTGAGAAACAGCGAAAGAATAGCGAATTTTGGCACCGCGTCATGAATGTGCTGACAGTGATCGCAATAGCAGTTGTTATTTACACACTAATTCATTTTGCATGGGAGTCGTTATGAAAACAATACTCGACCCATGTTGTGGCAGCAGAATGTTTTGGTTTGATAAAAAGGATGATAGAGCAGTGTTTACAGATAAACGAAGCGAGCAGCACACGTTATGTGATGGACGTGAATTGATTATTGAGCCGGACATGGTAATGGATTTTACCAATTTGCAGTTTGATGACGAGCAATTCCACATGGTCGTTTTTGACCCACCACATTTAGACAAAATCGGTGACGGTGCATGGATGGCCAAGAAATACGGAAAGCTGGATAAGAATTGGCCATTGATGATTAAAGATGGTTTTGCAGAATGTTTTAGAGTTCTCAAGCCCAACGGTACATTGATTTTCAAGTGGAATGAGACGCAGATTTTAACCAAGGACATTTTAGCGTTGACAGACCAAAAGCCAGTGGTCGGACACATAAGCGGTAAGCGAGCCAATACACATTGGATATGTTTTTTAAAAAACTAGGAATCGTCATGTCAACCAGTCAATCAGACGTAGAGCAGCACATTAAGCGTCACGGAGTTAGACAGCTCACAGCAGCAGACAACACGGGGCTTTACTGCAAATCAAACCACTACAGCAAAAAGACTAAGCAGATTGTGATTAAACAAACAAAGAAATGGAGTAAGAGTAATGGTCGGTAGAGCGATTAAATCAGGCGCACGTATCAAGGCAGAAAAGGCGGTCATCGAAGGCACAAACAATGAAGGGTTTTTACCTAAAGACAAGGTTAATCACCTGCTTAACAAAGAAGTGCTTAGAGGCGTTTTGGTTAGATGGGGTTATTCAGCCAAGTACAACCATTTGAATGCACCGCAAGGCTGGATTTGTAAAAGGTAATAAAAAAGCCCTAATCAGATGCAACTGATCGGGCTTCAACAAACTTAACACGTAATCGGAGTATATATTCATGCAAAAAATTATGCAAGTAAACGAAATCAATAAAACCATGAGCAGCCGTGAAATAGCCAAGCTAGCAGATAAGCAGCACGGGCATGTTGTTCGAGATATTGAGTTACTCAATGAAACTCTGGCTCAGGAGTCACTATCCATAATTGGAGAGTCGTTTTTTACAGCCGATAACGGTCAAACCTACAGAGAATTTTTACTAACCAAAGAGCAAACCATCGACTTAATGACTGGGTACAACAGAAACTTGCGAGTTCGCATCAATCGCCGCTGGGCTGAACTAGAGCAAAAGACACAACCACAAATACCGCAATCATTCGCTGAGGCGTTACAGCTTGCAGCCAACCAAGCTCTACAGATTGAGCAAAACGCACCAAAAGTCGCGCATTACGACAAGGTGGTTGACCGTCACACGCTACTCACTGCTACACAGGTGGGTCAAAAAATCGGTCTATCAGCAATCATGCTTAATCGCGTACTTAGCGAAATAGGCGTTTATAACAAGGCTCACAAGCGCGGTAAAGCCTTTAAGCAATGGTTTGTCGATAAAGGGCTTGGCGAGATGAAACAAACTGATATGGGCTACTCACAGCCGTTATTCAGCCTGAAAGGTGAAGCATGGGTAATTCAGCACCTAGCAAGTGAGGGGGTCGCGTAATGCAAGCAATTAAGAGGCAAACAATGAAAGAGACAGGTTACACGCGAGTAGACAACAAGATATTTGACGCGCAGCCGTTCTTATCGCCAGTCGCGTTTAGCGTGTTAATGCGAATGGTAAGAATGATTGATGGTTACGGAAATGACGATAAAGGGCTGTCTAATACCTTTCTTCAATCTAACTGCAATATGAGCAAAAACACAGTTTCAAAAGCTGTAAAAGAGCTAATCGAATTTGGTTTCTTAGACCAAAAAAGACAGCAGAGAACGACGACTATTTACAGTTTAAATTATGAAAATATTGCTGATTTTGATGCTGGAAAACATGGTCAGAATTTAGCATCCCAAAATCTAGCATCCCAAGATATGACCATTAGATTCCCAAAATCTGACCATCAACTAGGTCAAAATTTGGGAGGTAATAAAGAAAAGAAAGAAAAACCTTTAAAGAAAAATATAGAAAAAAATAAACCAAAAAAAGAAACACCGAAATCTTACTCACCTGAAAAACCTGAATCGGTATCTGATCAGATTTGGAATGATTTGTTAATTCTCAGAAAAGACAAAAAGACTTCAAACACCAAAACAGCTTGGACAACGATTTTCAACGCATTGGAAAAAGCTCAACAGGCAACTGGTCACACACTGGATCAAATAATCGCCTTTTGGATAACCAAGGATTGGAAAGGATTTAACGCTGATTGGTATCTGAACGCACAGCCAAAACCACAGCAAACAAATTATCAGGGGAATAATCATGCAAACCATCAATCAGCTAATACCCAACATCAGCCAAAACAATCAGCAGCCGATATTTACGCAGCAAACATTGCAAGAGAACTCGAAGAATACGAAGCAGCTCATTAGCAAGCAGCAAGTAGGCGAAATGTTTGCCAAGTGGAAGATTTACTTCAAGTCAAAAATGAAAGATGAAGAATGGGGTTTAACGAATATCTTGCTATGGACAGCGGTACTCAATGAGTTTGATGTGACAGAGCAAGAGTTGATCGAAGGTACAACCAAGGCATGTTTTGCAAGAGAGCTTAACGGTTGGCCTCCTACCACAGCCACAGACTTTATCAATATTTTTAGAGTAGAGGCAGCAAGCGAATATCCAACAGCACAGGCAGCATTTACCACAGCTTGCCAAAATTGCGGCATGAGAGGCGACGTTAAGCGCAACTGGAAGCATGAGGTGATATACGAGACAGCAAACCGCATTGGTTGGGGGTCGCTAGCCAGTGCAACCGACCGTTACTTCAAGACCTTTCAGGGCGTGTATGACGAAGTGGTCAGAGAGCATAAGAACGGTACGCGCTTTGAGGTACCGCAAGAACGACAGTTGGCTTACGAGCGCACAGTGGTTAAAGCAGGTAGTGACGCGGATAAGCAAATCACAGCGAAGTTAGCAGAACTACGGAGATTGAGCGCATGAGCAACTTAATAGGTCGATGGGTTAGAAAAAACAAGAATGTGCAAGTGGTGTGCAGCTCTTTTGATGAGCATAGAGACACCTCGAACCATACCGTTAGGCTCTTATTTCGTAATGGTCACGTCAGACATATGCAAGAACAGCAATTCTTGGACGAGTTTATCAATCTTGACGAGCTACTAGCAGATATAACCGAAGGCACTAGATGGGTAAATATTGAGCATGGGTATTCAATCCAAGTGTCTGATGTGAGAGTGAGAGCCGCAGCTGTTATGTACCGCATTGATGGTGTGGCAGAAGAATACTCGTACGGTGGCGTTGATATTCAGCGGTTCAAGAAAATGTTCAAGCCTGAGACAAGCGGAGAGCAAGCATGAAAAACACAAGAGTTGATTGCGGACTAGGTGTTGAGCTTAAAACTATACGAATGAACAACAACATGACGCTGTTAGATATGAGTAGCGCGATGAATATGACCCCTGCTCAACTATCAAACTATGAGCACAACATAGGCGCATTGAGCAACCCAGTACATGCAACAGCTATAGATAGATGGTGTGTCGAAACTCGAAACCTGCTGTCTGATAGCGCCATTATCTTATCGTACAAGCCAGTGATAACTGATATTAGCAAGTCACTAGCCATGGTTGAGCGTTGGCGCAATGGGGATTTTAGTGACCAAGAGGGTGAGTTATGAAAAACATAATCAACAAAAAGACGGTGCAAAGTACGGAGTGGATTAAAAGCGAAACCGTGGTCATCACGTATAGCGACAGGTCAAAAGAGACCATGAGTAGAACGACGTTTAATTAGATTGTTAAGGGGTAGGGTGATGTTAATTGTTGAAACAACAAAGGCGATACTTCCGAGGTTTAAGCGATTTACTAGCCAGAGCGTGACAGGCGGCGCTAACAATTATCTTTGTTTTGCGATGCTTGGTGTGCAAGTCACAGTAGTGCGTGATGCTAAAGCGTTTCGTGATGCGGTCAGGCGCTACGCACAAGATGATTGGTCTGAGCATAGGCAAGTGCGACTGGCAGCTAAGAAAGCACGCAGCAAGGCGAGAGCACAAGAACGTAAATGGGTCGCCGAGGATTTGCAGAGATGGGAAAAGCTTTTTAGTGACGAACGAGAGGCGCGAATGAAAGCGGATGACCTTGCATGCGAGCGCTATAAGACTATCCAGGCGATGAAATTGACGTTTGAGGAGTTGCAAAAATGACCGAGCCGTTTTTCAAAGCGAACCTGCCAATGCCACCATCGGTCAACCACTACTGGTCAAAATCAGTTAAGCGAGCAAAGGGCAAACAGTACGTCCACGTCAGATTGTCCGACAGAGCGACGAAGTTTAGAAATGACGTAGTTGCACAGGTAGCAGATATTGCACAGCGTCACGGCTCGATTAGGACGCATAACGGACGAATTAAGGCAGTGGTTACGCTGCATGGAGCGACTAAGCGTAGTTTCGATGTTGATAACTATGGTAAGGGGCTGTTTGACGCTCTGACTTACTGCAAGGTTTACAAGGATGATAGTCAGATAGACCAGTTAGAGATTAAGCGGGGCGAAGTTATCAAGGGTGGTCGAATAGATGTTGAGCTGTACGAGCTAAAACCGCAAGCATTGCAAAAATAACAAGGGTACACGCGCTTTAAATACCTGATTGATGCAAAGGTACTGAAAGTGATTTAAGGCAGCGCAAAACGGAGATATGGGAATGAGTGACAAAGTAGAAGTTAATTTACCGTCGGTTGCTAGCATTTCTTGCATGAGGTGCAAAGAGGCTCACCCGATAAACTCGATTGAATATGCGTGTTTTATGGATGGTAACTGTCAGAAGTGCAGAGCAGAGCTAAGCGGCAAGTTTGCAGATGGTAAGTCGCTAATGGTTGGTGCAGACATGGTAAACCATCCGCCACACTACAAAGACGCAAGCGGAGTCGAGTGCATTGAAGTGACAAGGCATATGCAGTTTTGCGGTGGCTCATGTTTTAAATATTTATATCGCTGTGGCAAAAAGCATGACGATATCGAAGATTTAAAGAAGGCGGTTAAGTATGCAGATTGGGCGTGGGAGAACGAAGAAGTGGTGCTGATAAAACCTATGCGCTTGATTGAGAAAATAGCGGTACATCGTGAGGGCAATATTAAGCAAGCCATGCTGTATATCGCAGAGGATTTTTGGGCGATGGCTAAGCGGAGTATTGAAGCTGAAATCGCAAGGCTAGAAAGTGAGTAAGCGCGATAACGACAGGCTAAAGAAAATAAGATTGATGGATTGCTGCGAGTGCGGCGCTGATGCACCAAGTCAAGCCGCACATTCAAACTTTGGGATTCATGGCAAGGGCAAAGGTGTTAAGGCGGATGATAGATATACCTTGCCGATGTGCCAATCCTGTCACAGCAAGTTTGATAAGTACGAAATGGGTATGAATCGTGAGCAGTCACTTGAATGGTTTATACAGAAATGGCGTGAGACAAATCGATTGCTGAAATGGCAGGAACGGAAGGTTGAGCAAAACGGAGTTGATTACTAATGAGATTAAACAAAGTACAGCGCGAAGATTTAAAGAACAAGTACGGCGGCCACTGCGCTTATTGCGGTGAGACTCTAGGTGATAAATGGGATGCCGACCATTTTATACCAATCAAAAGAAACTGGATTATTAAAAACGGCAAACAAGTAACCACAGACTGCATAAACCCCGAGAACGACTGTATTGCAAATATGATGCCGTCTTGTAAGTCATGCAATAACGATAAAAGCAGTTTAAGTATCGAGAGCTGGCGCTCAATGATTGCTAATAAAATAGCTTGCTTAAACAGGGACAGCGCAACTTATCAAAAAGCTAAGCGATATGGATTAGTGGTTGAGACTAATATCGAAGTTGTTTTTTACTTTGAGAAATGCGAGGCAGCTTCTAATGAGTAAGAAAATAAAGCGATGGATTAAAACCGATGACGACAGGCAAACACTAATCACGTTTATTGAAAACCAACCATTACCATTTACGAATACGATTGAAAAGGGCGTGATAGAAAAACGCTCAACGGATCAGAACAGACTACAACGACTTTGGGTGAATGAGGCTGAGCAGCAAGGTGATATGACAGCAGAGGAATACCGCGCTTACTGCAAACTTCACTTTGGTGTACCAATACTGAGAAATGAGAGTGACACGTTTGCAGAGCTTTACGATTCAAAGATTAGGGATAGGGTGCCGCCATATTCTTATGAGCAAAAGCTGGAGTTTATGGCAATCCCGTGGGATATGCACGTAACAAGGCTGATGACGATTAAGCAGCACGATAAGTACCTAAACATGATGCACGACCACTTTACGAGCTTAGGTATGATTTTAACAATACCAAACGACATTGATTGGGAACAAGGACGGGATTACTGATGATTAACGATATACAAGAAGTATTGCACGCTTGGGGTGCTTGGTGCCGTGATGACAGCATGAGCTTAGACAGCAAGAGTCCTAGCGAAATAATTATGCGTTCAGCACCTCATGCCGAGGCAAGCGAGACAGCACCAGTTACACGCTGCCAGAGTGATTATATTAGTGATGACATGGCTTTACGGATAGACCGCATAGTAACAGTGCTTTTGAAGTATAAGCCGATAGAGGGCAAATGCTTGCGTATGAGGTACATACAAGGCAAGTACCCAGAACATATCGCACACACCTATCTGTCAGAGTTGAAGTACGGAAAAGGCAGTAAGCGCAAAGTAAGTAAGTACAAGGCGAGTGAGTATATTGCAAGCGCAGAGGGATTTGTACTAGGTCGGATATTAGATGCGATTTAGTGCTTGACAAAGTATCTTAGCTTTGCTAAAGTTGTGCAACGCTAAGGGATTTATCACAAAGCGAACTAATAACACAGCCGTAACGCCTATCTAAGAAGCGCAACCTTTACGGCTATTCTAATTAAGTGCGGACTCTAACGTAAAAAGAGAAAGCCTAATTGACTGACAAAGCGTCCGATTGATACCGTAAGTTATAGCAGGTGGTGAAATAAGCGGGAACAAAGCGAAATAGACGTAGGAATCGGCTAGCCACCAGTGAATTGTAGATGAAGCTTTAGTGATGAAGCAGTAGAGGTGTCAATCGATTGGCATACAACTCTAGGAATACGGTTAAACTCCGTGCGTCTACCCCAATTACTTAACGCCCCATTATTAACGTGATGGGGCTTTTTTATGTCTAAAATTTAGCGAGGGATTGATTATGGGTCACATAATTGCAGAGCAAAAAGCAAAGTCAGCAGCATGGTCTGCAATGATGAGTAGTGGTTCTATCGCAATACTGCCTAAAGTCGACGCTAAGTTGCCTGACGGCGATGGCAAGCAACATAAATAACTAATTGGCAGGGATGCTATGAGCGATTACTCGAAATCACATGAGTGGGTCTATAACGAATACCACAAGACAGAGAACGTGGTCACTAAGCGGTCTTATCTCGACATACTGATTAGACGCGCAAATAATGGCAGTAAGAAAGCCGCTGAGTTAGTCGCCAAGATACAAGGCGAAAAACCCCGCTATTTAGCGAGGTAGTTTGTAACTTGGGTGAGTAATGATTGCCAGTCTTGCCATTTCATTGTTCGTGAGCCGCTAGAGTGATGATAAAACGTTTGCTCTGGTATTTTAAATTGGCGGTAAAAATCAGCATTGGATAACTTTGTTAGCTCAACCAATGCTTTGTAATTATTAGGCGTATAGCCTTGTTCGGGTAGATTAAGCATAAACTTCGCTTAATGGTTCTTCGATATAGACCCATAAGTCTTGGCTTGTTGAGTAATTGCGCTCTGCGTCTGCTTTTTCGTATGCTGCGATGCAATCAACAATCATTTGCGCTTTTTCTTCGCTTAGGTTGATGTCGAACGCACCGTCTGCATAATCAATTAAATACTCTTTAGTTAATTCGCTGCGGCTGTCTGCTTGATCGTTTGCTGCTTCGTAGATTTCGTATAATGATTTCATGATGTTTGCTCCGTTATGTTGTTGGTATTGCTTAGTTGATGAGTACATAACACTATCCATTTTGGATAGTGTCAATAAATTAACGCAAATAAATTAAAATCATTTAATAACCAGTTTGCCTGCTATTGATTTAGACGGGCATTTTTTATACCGATGAACGCTGGAGGGCGTATGAAAGACGATATGCTCGACAGCGTTGTGAGTGAAGAAGTAAACAAGGGCGGTAGGCCAACAATCTACAACGAGGAAGTGTCTCAAGATATTTGTCGCTTATTAATGGTTGGTAAGTCATTGCGAAAGATATGTGATTTAGAGGGAATGCCTTCGATTACTACTGTAATGCGATGGCTGTCAGAAGAAAAAGGCACGTTTCGGGAACAGTACGCACACGCAAGAGATATTCAGGCAGAGTACCTATTAGATGAAATGATTGATATTGCCGACGACAGCATTAACGACTACGAAATAGTTGATGGTCAAGAGCGTGTTAATCATGAGCATTTAAACCGATCAAAACTTCGTATTGACGCTAGAAAGTGGGTTATTGAGAAACAAGCGCCTAAGAAGTATGGCAGTAAACAACAGATTGACCACACCACAGGTGGCAAAGAGATTAAAGCAGGCTTAGGCCACTTCTACGGCAGGGGCGATGATGACGGAGATAGCGACACTTAACCCAGCACTAGAGGATTTTTGGAAGGCGCCAGCACGCAACAGAATACTATACGGCGGCAGAGCATCATCTAAATCATGGGATGCGGCAGGTTTTGCAATCTACTTGGCTAACACTTATAAATTGCGGTTTTTATGTGCAAGGCAGATTCAAAACAAGATTGAAGAATCGGTTTATACGCTGCTAAAGACGCAGATTAACCGCTTTGGACTGCAAGCTAACTTTACCATCTTAAAAAACAAGATCATAAACAACGTAACAGGCACCGAGTTTGTCTTTTATGGCCTATGGCGGAACATTGAGGAAATCAAATCGCTTGAGGGTATTGATGTCTGCTGGATTGAAGAAGCTCACTCATTAACTGCTAAGCAGTGGGAGATACTAGAGCCGACGGTGCGTAAAAACCATTCGCAGTTTTGGATATTATTTAACCCTGATTTGGTCAGCGACTTTGTTTATCAAAACTTTGTGATTAATACGCCGCCTGACACCATAAAGCGCCATATCAATTATTTAGAAAACTCTTTTTTATCCAAAACAATACTCAAGGTCATTGAGGCTAAAAAGCAAAAAGACTATGAGGATTATGAGCACGTCTATCTTGGCGTACCCAAATCAGATGACCAGTTGGCTATTATCAAGCGCTCATGGGTCAGTGCTGCAATAGACGCGCATATCAAACTAGGATTTGAGCCAGTAGGTAACAAGACGTTAGGTTATGACGTAGCTGATGCTGGTGAGGATAAGAACGCCACAGCAGGCGCTCACGGCTCAGTATTGCAATCGGTTGATGAATGGAAAGGCGGCGAGGACGAGCTACTTAAAAGCTCTACTCGCGCTTATGGTCAGGCTAAAGACGCCAGTGCCAAGATTATCTATGATGCTATTGGTGTTGGTGCTAGTGCAGGGGCTAAGTTTGAAGAACTAAATAAAGCGCCTGAAAATATCAATCTCAAAGACATTGAATACGCTAAGTTTGTGGCTGGCGCTGGGGTTGCCAATCCTGATAAAGAGTACGAGCCAAAAGTAACCAATAGAGATATGTTTGCCAACCTAAAGGCGCAAGCATGGTGGGATGTTGCAAGGCGATTAAAGAACACAAAAGACGCTATCGACAATGGCACGGTTTATGATCCAAGCGACTTAATAAGTATATCAAGCAGTATTGGCGCTGATTATCTTGAGCAGCTAAAGAACGAGCTATCAACGCCAAGACAAGACCGTGATAACACAGGGCGTGTCAAAGTTGAGAGTAAAGCAGACCTCAAGAAGCGCGGTATTGACTCTCCCAACGTGGCAGATGCTGCAATCATGGCCTTATCTCCTCATTTGGTCGCCTTTAAGAAAAAATCCGTATTCGATGTCGTAGGCTAAGAGATAACTTTATGCTAAACAAATTATTTAACATTGCTGACAGCACGCTGGTTAATCTAGTGAGTAAGCTCGGCACCAGTAGAGATAAGGCAAGTCATGACCAGTTCGCTTGGCATGTGCCTAAGTCGGTTTTTGAGCTTGATAATATTTACAAGTCCAATGCCACCGCATCAAAAATTGTCGATAAGCCAGTGCAAGATATGTTTCGTCAGGGTTATTACTTTGGCGGTATCGCAGGTAAGGAGCTTAAGAAATTAAGCAATGAGTTTGACCGATTAAAGTTAGATGTACATTTAAGCCGCGCTATGCGCTTATCACGTTTGCATGGTAAGTCTTATATCCTACTAGCCACTGCTGACAACATGGAGCTTAACGAACCACTGAATAAGGTTAACGAGCTTAGCTACATCACCACATTATCAGTCACGCAATTAGCTGCTGGTAGTGAGATGCGTCCAGCAAGTGAGGCAGGTGGTTGTTATGACAAGCCCGTTTACTATCGATTGCAAAAAGGTATCGGTTCGACTGGCACTGAGATTATCCACCATAGCCGCATCATTGAGATTAAATGGGCGGATGGTGACAGCGTGTTACAGCCGTTGATAGATGCCGAGCTTATCCGCTTTGCAAGTGTCAACGAAAACACTGCGTCACTAGTCCATGAAGCTAAGATTGACATTATCAAAACGCCTGACTTAGCCAATCAAATTCAAGACAATGCTGATTCAATACTAAAGCGATTTGCATTGGTCGGTATGCTCAAGGGCAACAACGGCACAGTATTATTGGATAAGGAAGAAGATTTCCAAAGCAAGTCTTATAACTTTTCTGGCCTGCCCGATTTAATGCAAGAGTTTGCTATTCAGCTATCAGGTGCGGCAGATATACCTTATACAATCCTATTTGGGCGCTCACCGTCTGGGCTTAGCGCTACTGGTGAGCACGACTTAAAAAACTATTACGACACGGTAGGTAGCTATCAGCGCGATTATCTGCGACCAGTGTTGCAAGAGCTGCTGAATATGATTAGCGGTTATCTGCTACCCAATGAAGATATTACTCTGATATTTAGCCCGCTGTGGCAGATTGACGAGAAAACGCTATCAGAGATTGAGAAAAACAATGCTGAGCGTGATGTTAAATATCTTGAGAATGGCATTATCACCGAGGCTCATGTGGCTAAGCAGTTAGTCGAGCAAGACACTTACACGGTCATCGATGACGAGCATATCGCACTGCTAAGCGGTTTAAACTTTGATATGGGGCTAGACGATGTTAAACCAGTTAAAGCCGTTAATACAGCAGCAGAGTAAGTCTAAGCGAGGTCGTAAGGCTAAAGCAAAGCCTATCCATGTCTCACGTAAGCTAGAGCTTGACTATACAAGGGCATTGCTCGCTATCGTTGATGATATGCACACTGAGGCAGTCAAGGCGCTCATGCCGTTAATTGAGCAGCCTAGTGTTGGTGATAGTAAGCGCATTGTGAATGACGGCTTATTCAGCGACTTTAAATCCGCATTTAGCCAATTATCTCTATCTATCAGAAACAAAGTGTCGGGCATTGCGTCGGCTTTGGTAGAGGTTATTGTAGGTAAGCAAGCAGCTGAGATAGACAAACAGCTTGTCGATTTAATTAAAAAGCAAACTGGCTTAGGGTTAAGCGGTTTAGTGGCAGATGATGCGGTAAAAGAAGCTATGGATGTGGCGAAAGAAGCTAATATCGCGCTTATCAATTCGATACCACAGCAATACCTCGATAGGTTAGAGCAAGCCGTAACTAACGCCATACAAATAGGCGCAAGCTCACCGCTAGATGAAATAGATGCGGCTATGGATGATATTCTTCGTATCACTAAAAACCGAGCTAAGTTAATAGCAAGCGACCAGCTAGGTAAGATCACTGTTGCTATATCAAGGGCTAAGCAAGCCGCACTGGGTATAACTCACTATACATGGGTGACAATGCGAGATAGGTCAGTTAGGGGTAATCCTAAAGCGACTTACCGCAGTTTTTACAGTCACTACAAGAGAGATAACAAGGTTTTTGCTTGGAATAATCCACCGCCCGACGGACACCCTAGTTTCCCAATTAACTGTCGATGCTTGGCGATACCTTATGTCGGTCATCTAACAGGTGGATTGACAGGCGAGGAAATGATGGCTCAGCAGCCACCAATGTCAGAGTTGATGTAACGGAGTGATTTATGGATAAGCGACAAAAGATAATTAAAGCGGTATTGCTACTCGCTGATATAGCGCTGACGCTGTATTCCAAAAGACGAAATAAAGATAAGCCATAGCCGCCTTAATTGAGCGGCTTTTTTATACCTAAATATTAAGGAACGACAATGAGCTATTTTCTAGTGCTAGGTGAAACTTGTGTTAACGCAAGCAATGTCTCTCAAATTATATTAATGCCTTTAACAAAAACCAATAAAGATGATGCCTTTACCACTACTAACTACCGCGCTGTGCTTACCAAAAGTGACGGTTCAACAATCGTGCTCATACAATCCGAAGATAGAGCGCAAGTGCTTAAGTTTATAAATGAATCTTGTGGCAAGTTAAATGCCGCAATAGATTGTTAGGGTGGATAATTTGATAGGTGCCGATTCATTTAACTACTGCGGCGGCTTGATTACTGGCTTTGCTATAGGTGCGCTTGGATATTTGCTTATCAGTTACTTCAGAAGGTGAAATATGAAAATAAAAATTAATTGGCTAAGGCGCTTAATTTGCGATTGCGATTGCCAAAAATCACAGCACAAGAAGCGTAGTAAGTACGCACCTGAGCGAGATATTGACACAGTGCAAACTGGTGGCTATACGCCTCGATCAATAGCAGGTGAGCGTCCAAAAAAAGAACCTATGGAGCCGGACTACGATACTCCCCCTGCATTAGACGAATGCTATTTAAGGCCATTGCCACCGGGCAAGGAATAAATATGAAAATCAAAACTAATCAGGTCATCGACTTAAAGCCGACAAGCCGAATCAAGACACCGCAAGGTTTTATGATTTGCAAAGACGTAACACTCGCAAAGCCAATGGTCAAAGAGTATTACGCGGGTGAGCTAGGTATTGTTGACGGGTTTGAGCCGACCGACATTATCAATATCTACACGCCGCCTGATGTGCTGTTTGGTCAATCAGTGATAGACGGATTTACCGCGTCCGATGTGGCTATGCAGCACCCTAAAGGCAATCAACTTAACAGCGACAACTACAGAGAACATGTGATTGGTACGGCTAAGAATGTACGAGCTGAGAACGGTTACCTAGTTGCTGACTTGACCATCAAAGACAAGTGGGCGATTGAGTCAATCGAGCATGAGGACGTTAAACAAATATCTTTAGGTTATGCCGCTGAGCTTGACATGACAGCAGGTACGACTGAGGCAGGACAGGCATATCACGGGCAATGGGTAGGCATGGTTGCTGACCATGTTGCTGTTGTCCCTGAGGGCAGATGTGGTGATGACTGCAAAATAGGCGACAAACAAACTGTAATTATTCCAGAGGCAAAGAGTATGAAAGTAAAAATCGGTAATTTAGAGTTTGATGTGGGCGATAACACTACGCTTGCACAAGCAATCCAAGCGCAAAGCCAAGAGCTTGATGCACTAAAAGGTAGTGAACTGAAAGTGGGCGACCAAGCGTTTAGCTTGTCTGAGCTGACAGCGACACAAGCCACTATTAATAAGTTAGTAGGTGATAACAAGTCGCTATCAGATGCTAACAAAGAGCTGAGCGAAAAACAGACCACGCCTGAGCAAATCGAAGCATTGGTTGCTGACCGTGTGGCAACCATCAGTAATGCTAAGAAGCTGAACGACGCTATCGTAACTGATGGCAAGTCTAGCGAGCAGATCCGCCGTGACGTTATCGCTGCAAAAGCTGATGATAATTTAGTTAAAGCTATTGTTGGTGATTCTGTTGCCGATGCCGAGCAATCAGCTATTGATACAGCATTTAAGGCACTGTTAGCTACTGCTGATAGTAAGCCACAAGTTAACGCTGCTGATAGTGCGCTTAACGGCTTAAATGACAAACAAATAAGTGATGGTGCAGACAAGCCATTTGACAAATCTAAAATGTGGGAAGGAGTTAAATAATGACACCATTACTAAAAGGCGATGACGCTATTGCTGTTGCAGGTATGCGCGTCAAGTCAATGCCAGAAGAAGTATTAAGTTTGCCATTAATGGTTGACCCTGCTTATCCAGTTGTTGACGGCTCGGTTATCTATCTGACTGATGACAAGAAAGGCTGCACCACGACTCAGAACGTAAATGCTGGTTATGTTGGTATCGTCGTTCTTTATGGTCCAGTTGATAGCTACAAGAAAGGCGATGTTGTGCCAGTAATGGTCAAGGGTAAAATCTGGTCGCCATCTGTTGCTAAGATTACCGACCTAACAACCGTTGTTGGTGCTAATGCCACAGGTCAAATCACAGAAACCACAACAGCTGTTGAAGGTATGCGTTTTGGCGGAACATCGGTTGGCAGCCAAAACCTAACCGTTATTGAAATCTTGGGAGCTTAAAGAATGAATAAATTACAACACATGATGCTACGGTTACAGCCAGTAGCAGATCACATTAAAGCAAGTCCATATATTGGCGACGCATTCAATCTTGAATCATTAGCTAAATTGATGGTGCAAGTAGAAAGTATTAACGGCATGACTCCGCAAATGATGGAATTGATGGAGTATGCAAAATACATTCCAGTCAACGACAACATCAATGCTGTGGTCGGCACTTCGCACAGCTTACAACGTAAGCAAGGCGTTGGTGAGGGTAAGGCGTTTAGCGGCACTGGTATGGATATTCCATTAGCCGAAGTCGTATTCGATGAAATTTCGCTACCTACCAAGATGGGTACTATTGGCTATCAATACTCTATCCATGAGATTGCGACGGCAATGGCAATGGGTATCAATCTTGAAGCTGACAAAATTGCTGCTGCACAAATGGGCTTTGAGCGCCATATGAGCAAGGTTGCTTGGAATGGTGAAGCTGAGACAGGCATTAAAGGCTTTTACAACCAAGACGGCGTAGCACTTGATACTCGCACCCTAAACTTTGCGACTGCGCCAGTTGCGGCAATCATGGATTTAATCAACACGATTATCTATGATAGCGCCGATGCGTCTGCTTTTGATAGTGATGTGGCAATCAATACTGTTATCTTGCCGACTAGCATTGCGCGTGAATTAGCAGGTCGTACTGTGTCAGCCACCAATGAAACGCCGCTTATCAAGTACATTCGTGAAAACAACGAAGCAGCACTTGAAGGCAAGCAGATTGAAATCACAGCCAATCGCCGTGGTAATGGTGCAGGTGCTACTGCCTCTGACCGTATCGTGTCGTACAACAAAAACCCTAACTGCATTGAGATGCGTATTCCGCAAGAGCTACAGTTCTTGTCAGCACAAGCTAAAGGCTTTGATGTGTTTGTACCAGGCTCTTACACCTATCAAGGCGTATGGCTGAAACGTGTTGACTCAATGCGTTACTACGATACCAAGAAAACCTAAATAAAACGGTAATTAAGCGTCTATTAAGGCGCTTTTTTATTGTCCAGAATTCGAGGTAATAATAATGAGTAAGTTTACATATAACGGCAACAACAGCTCTATTCGGGTGGCTGGCTTTTTGTTCGTAAAAGGTGTTGAAACTGAATTGAGCGACGAGCAAACCGAATTATTGAAAGCAGATGGATTTGGCAAGGCGTTTTTAGAAGACGGTAGCTTTGTCGAGACCGAGCAAGCTGATAAAGAGCCTGACGCTAAACCAGTTAGCAAAATGAAAGTTGAAGAACTTGAGGCTTACATCATTGAAAACGGCGGTGAGTTTGCCGAGTCTGACAATAAACCTGAGCTTTTGGTTATCGCTCAAGCCATAGAGGAAGCTAAAAATGCCAAAGATTAAATACGTGGGCGCACATGACAGCTACACGGTAGCAGATATCGCCTTTAAAAAAGGCGTGGCTATCGATTTAGCAGATGACCAGATTGCCAAAGTTAAGAATAACGGCATTGGTGCCAAGCTATTCGCAAACGGTGATTTGGTTGTAGATAAAGCCGCCAATAAAACCGTGGTTAATCCTGATCTGAAACCTGCGCCTAAAGCCACAGTAAAGGCAGACGCTAAGACCGAAAAATGATAGTCGCTCAGGTCACTCAAAAAGACAATGGTCTTTTAGATCGCATCCGAAGCATAACCAACAAGTATCAAGCCACTATTGAAGTTGGTTACGACGCAAGGTCAATGTACAAACACCCGATAGGCGCAAGGCGTGATCCGAACCCCGACCCGATATCTATGAAGGATTTGGCACAAAATCATGAGGAAGGTCGTGGCGTTCCAGCCCGACCATTCATGCAGCCCGCGCTTGATGCCAATAGGCGTAAGTACGGTCTAATGGTGAAAGCCAATATTACACCAATATTTAGGCGTAAAAAGACGTTGCAAAGGTCTTGGAATGAATTAGGGCTTGTTGCTATCGAAGATATTAGGTCTTACATGAAGGTTCGAGGCAACTTCAAACCGTTAGCAGAAGAGACTATATATCGCAAGCAGGGCAGCACACCATTACTAGATACTGGTCAGCTACGCGAAAAATTGCAATTCAAGGTGAAATAATGATTACTAGAGATGATTTAGTAGACAGATATGGCGAGGCTGACATCGCAGGGTTAGAGCGCAATATCAATGACCCTGATGCGACTGCTACGCGCATTGCTGATGCCACAAGGTACGTTAACAGCTACGTGTCCGATTACTTGCCACTAACGACCATTCCAAGCTCATTAAAAGATGCTACGGCTTTGGTTGCTCGCTACAAGCTATTCAAAAACAAGCGTCCTGATGATGTTAATGAGGATTACAAAAACCTTGTTTTGTGGCTGGACAAAATAGCGTCTGGGAAATTAGCTTTGATTGATGATGACAGCAAAGTGATTGACAAGACAGGTGATTTTTACGATGAAAGTTTTAGATCGGGGGCAATGGTCGTATGAGCACCTTAGAGTATTTTGCTGTTGAGCCGATACTGGTTGAGCACATAAAAGCCAATGTTGCAGGGCTTATCGATGTTGATACGCCTTTTAGTATTGATGAGATGCTTGATAATCGAAATAACGCGCCATCCGTCAGCATTATCTGGTATGGCGAACGCTTTAGCGAGCAGGTAGGGCGTAATGGTCCAGCTAAATCAATCCAGTATGACCAATGGCTAATCGTCTTAAAAATCAATGATACATGCGCTCAGTCTGTCGATACCCATAGCATACGAGCACTTGCTGACCCTTACATCATGCAGCTACACGATTGCATGATGGGCTTTAATCCAGAGCTAAAAGGTTATGGCCGCTTTGATAAAACCGCCTCACCAGTAACCAATGGCAGTGATAGCGGCTTTGCTTACTTTCCGTTCATGTTTGAAATTTTACGCAAAATCTAATTAAGAGAGAAAATACCATGGCTAGAAATGAACATTTTAAGTCGCTACAAGGCTCGCTGATGATTGCGCGTATTGTAGATGGCAAACGTACCACAATCCGCGAACTTGGCAACCAAACGTCGGTTGAGCTAAGCGTATCTACTGAAAGCACGACCATCAAAGAAACTAAAACTGGCAAACGTGCAGACGCTAAAATCCTAACCACTGGTCGCACGGTTGAGCTATCAGCAACGACTAACGAGCTTGTACCGGCAGACGTAGCACTGGCATTTGGTGCTGAGCTAATCAGCAAAGGCTCACATGCTGTTGTTGATGAGGTGATCGCTACCGCATTGGCTGGTGAGTCGGTTAAGCTGAACGGCGTTAATATCTCACTGTTAACTATTACCGATAGTACAGGCACACCTGGCACGCTTGTCGAAGGCACTAACTACACACTAGATGCGGATTATGGTGTAATTACTTTCAAAGAATTAGGATCGTTTACGGGTCCATTTAAAGCCAGTTATACCGAGGGCGATATCACGGTATCTGAATTTTTCTCAATGCCTGATAATGCTGAATACTATGTGTTCTTTAGAGGTGTTGATTCATTCGGCGGTGATCCTATGTCGTTTGAGTTATATCGTTACAGCCCGAAAACTGATAACTCGATGCAATTTATCAACGAAGAAGTTGGTGAACTTACATTTGGTGGTACGGCGCTTATTGTGCAAGACCAAGTACAATCAGATGGTAGCTTGCTAGATGGCTATGGCCGCATTATCAACATCGTTAAAAACCCTACACCTTAAGGATAACTCATGGACACCAAGCTCACTAATACCATCACAGGCGCTATTATTGAGCTTGATGACGAGTTATACCCTAGCGACGAGCATGAGTGGTCGTCGCTGGCATCAAGCACCAAGTACGCATTAGACGGTACTATGATTGTCGAGCAGTCTATTAGAAAGGCTGGCAGACCCTACACGATGCAAGCGCCTAGTGATATGGGTTTCCTCACACGTAGTACGGTCAATGCGCTCAAAGCAGAGCGTGACAAGTTGGGCGCTACCTTTTGGCTTGATTATCGAGCCGATGGCACAGTTAAGCGCGTAAAAGTCATGTTTGACACGACAGGCGAGGCTATCAACGCCAAACCGCTTAAAGATTTTATCAGCCCATCACTGGACGACCTATTTTCTGTAACGCTTAAGTTTTTAGAGATACCGAGCGTGTGAGGTGGTATAATTGGTTATAATTTACAAGGAGTTATAGCCATGAGTGATAACAAAATTCAAATAACCACCAACGATCAGAAACGTCCAGAGTGGCTAGATGACGATGACAAAAAGCTGCTAGGCGATATTGATATGACTCTCAATGCAACATGCGATAAAGATTGGATTTATCATGCAAACGGTGAAATATGGGGTAGGTGTATCATAAGGCCGCTAACAGAAAGTAGTAATAGTATTTAATAAAAACCTAATTAGCAAAACCACAGCCCACCCTAACAAGGTGGGTTTTTTAATGCCCAAAATTTGACGGATGATGACATGGCGATTACTCAAAACGATTTAGAAATACTAAAAAGCGAGGTCATGGCAGATACGCCTGATGGCGGCGGATTGCCTACAGGTATTGACGTCATCGATGGCGTGTCTAACAATCTATTCCCTGATGTGTCAGACATTGACGCACTAGAGGGTCGTGTGCGCTTGCGTAAAGTATTCCCGTCCGTCTTAACGCCTAGCACTGACTTACTACAAGCGTCACGTGTGTTGATTACAGAGATACCTAGCAACCCTAACGCTTCGGTGTTTATGTTTGCTGCCACAAGTTTTGCTGATAGACGTACTGATGCTGTGGAATACATGCAAAGCTATACTACAGCTGATATTAATATCCCTATGCGCTACTTGGGCAAGCAGTACAAAGGAGTGAGAAGTATTGAGTTTATTGCAAACAATATTATCGCCATTCAAAATCTTGCGATAGGTGATGTTTTGCTGTTGACGCAGCCAGACGGCATGGCAGAGGGTAAGCAGCAATACGTGAAAATCACAAGCGTTGTTAAAGAGCCTTATGATGACACACAGTATGAGTCGGGGATGAATCAAAAACTAACAATAGGATTCGACCAATATTTAAAATTTGATTTTGGGCAGATAGAAACAGCGACGCCCGGTGTGATATTCGCAACAAGTAGACCTCCTGATTTGCGATTTTACAGCGCTTCAAGACTTGCAGCGTCGGCGGTTACTGGTGAAACGTCTATCTCGCTAACATCAAGCAACGTTAGGATTGCACCGTCAGGCATATCTTTATCTAGCGAAAAGGTTGGCGTAGATTTATTTCGATTGCCAGACGACGGTTTGATTGAGTTTGTTGTAGCAGGCGACTTAGTAACAATTACTGAATTAAAATCGATGCAGCTACCAACCAACGCGCCAAACGACACGTTTGATTTGGGTTTTGAGCGTCTATCCGATGTAAATGTGGTTGATGCCAATGATGCAAGGGTTAGCTTTGATTATCTTGATATTGATTTAGACGCGGGCACATTGCAGCTAAACGGCATGTTTGATATGTCAGGTTATACAGCGCCATTGACTGCTAAATATCGCATCATGGACTTAGGTAAAGTGGCATCAATTAGCGATCAAACAGTCAATCTACTAAACCCTATTACCCACAACTATACAGATGCAGCAGTATTTAGCACCATGTTGCTTATGGGTGATATGCAAGCACGAGCGTTTAACGTCTTTAGCCAAAAGTCGTGGACAAAAGAATTTAGCGATCAGTTGATTGGCGATAGGGCTGAGGCTCAATTACAGATAGCTAATAACCCTATTGTTGTGACTAATCGTGATGCGATTGAAGAACGATGGGCGCTAGTGTTTACGAGCGCTACCGCATTTCGTATCGTTGGTGAAACAGTGGGTGAGATTGGCACTGGCTCAACAACAACACTGACAGCACCTATTAACCCCATGACTGGCTATCCGTATTTTACGATACCAGTAGCAGCATGGAGCACGGGTTGGTCAGCAGCTAACGTGGTGCGACTCAATACCGAAGCAGCAAAGAATCCCGTATGGTTCGGCAGCGCTATCCAACAACATCAGATAGACAGCTTAAATACTTACGACTTCACTATTGGCTATCATGCCAACATTGACCGTGTGCGAGGTGCAGCATGATATTAAGTGCTGATGCAAAAAATGCAGCCCTACAAGGGATTGCTGATAGATTAAATGCCGGTACTAATTCGGTGTTGTCGCTCTATGTAGGGGCAACACTTGCCGCTGAGTTTGCGCTACTCAATCCAGCTCAAGAGTCGATTACCAATGCGGTCATGACGTTTAAAGTGCCGCCTAAAGTCTTAGCTGTCACATCGGGCGTACCCACGGCGGCTAAAATATTTGCAGCTGATGGCACGCTAGAGGCGACGCTTGATGTGGCAACCGAGCTATCGCTTGACAAGCCACAAGTATATCAAGGCGGCTATGTGACATTAACGGCGCTAACAATGGGCGTGTGATATGGCAACGATAAACGGTAGAGCAAAGCGATTTGACGGCACAGCGATTGATTACGTGTCTATATTCTATTGGAAAACAGGCAAGTGTATTGCTCAGATGATACCAGATGGTGCTGGCAATTGGTCGTTTGAGTACGATGCAAATATGATAGTTGGCATTACTTACGTTGCTGATGGGTGCGAGCCGATTACACACGGACCATATGAGTTCGTACTAAATAAATAAGGACAATTATGAGTTTTTTAAATCCAGTAAATGAACCAGTGCTACGCTTTAAAAGTACCGATGCAGGTGCTCCGCAGATTAACTATAACGCGCGCGTGGCAGGTGACGTAAAGGCTGTGCTAAAGGCGTGCTTGGTTACAGGCTACGGCGCTGTAACGAGTGCTGGATGGTCAATCGTCAATGAGGTTGGCAGTGTTGCTGAGTTTGTAAGTCCTAGCGCAGCTATGAGCGACTATCGCTTGAAAATTAGCGACAGCTCTACTGGCACCACCACATGGAGTTACTTTTATCAAGGAACCGCTACAAGCTTTCCAAAGGGAGCTGTGTCCAAAAGCTTCTCCAGTATGGATAAAGCATCTTCAGAAAATGGTTGGCAACTACTTGTTACTCAGTTAGGTGTATTGTTTGTTGAGATTTTAGTCAACCCTTACAACAACAAGCGCATGGCAAGGGTGACAAACTGGGGGCAAATCAAATCTGCCGCAGCTAGTGATACTGGCGCTAACATTGGGTTTTGGCATGCAGGGGTTTCGGGTTCAGCAAACTTTACTAACGATTTTTACGGGTACGCCGCTGAGACTTATTATAATGTTGGCGGCGTAAAAACTACAACGCTATCATCTGCAAATATCGTTGCGCTAACCAAGACAAACGAATCATACGGATTAATAAACGTTGATTTAACGAGCGACCTATATCTATATTCAGGCGCTACGCTTATCGGACAACAAGTCGGCTTGTTAGTCGGCACGGTAGCACAAGAGGTTGATTTGTTTGGTGTGTATGATGACACTTTGGCTGGTCGCCCAGTGCTAAAGCTGTGTCTAGGGCGCGATGACTCACGTAAAGATTATTTAGTTAAGTATTGCAGCGTCATGTATTTACATCTCGACTATTGGGGGTATTGATATGCAGGTAATTGCAAAGGTCTATACATCGCTATCGCTTGCGCATAGCGGTTATATTGCAGGTAGCGGCGATGGAATCGTGACAGTGGCTGGCAAACCTGCATCTCGTAAAATATGGCTGCTCAACGCACAAACAATGGCAGTTGAGCAAGTCATTACTTCGCTTAAAAACGGTCATTATATGTTTTTGGGTCTTAATGCTGCTAGCAGGTATTTAGTGATAGTGCGAGATTATAAAAAAGAGTTTGAGCCGTTTGCGTGGGACGAAGTACCACCTGCTAATGATTTAACCATCATTGAGCAGCAAGCTCTTAGGGCAACTTGGCAGTAACTTAAATTGAGGTGTTAAATGTCTAATCAGTTACGCCTCTTACTTGAGCGCTACCTATTAGCACAACCAAAAGCCAACAAGCTATCGTTATCGATTGATCGAAATATTGGTGACATAACGTGCTACAAGTATGTTTTAGCTAATGCATTACCGTTACGTATGGAGCGATTAAGCACCGACCAACCAAGTGCTAATGCGCTCACTTTATCGATGGTTCAGCCGCTAGGTACGATAGCCCCACCGATTTACTTTATATCGAGCAGCTTGCCGCTCCCCTTGTCTTTAGAGGCGAGCGAGCAACCAGCATCAATCGAATTACCGCTAGGGATGACGCGCAGACTTGGCACAGTTGTTGGTGTGCCAGTTACACCGCCTGATGTTAGTGATGATGTGACGATTGCTATCACTGCCATAGCTAATATAACGCCTACAGCGTCAGCTACATTGACAGTTGATGAATCTGAGAACGATGTAAACGTTAGCATTGTTGCTTATGGAAATCTAAACCCGACAGCAAGCGCTGCTATCAGTTATGATTCAAACGTAGAGAGGTCATCTTTTTTTGAGATAGGCATCAAGTTTGAGCAGTCAAAAACAACTGGTATTAGTAAGCAGTCAGGATTTGATTGCACTGCAAGACTTAGTGACAGCGTAACAAGCAAAGCTGAGCAATCAAAACTCGTGGGCGACACGGTACAATCAGGTTTTGATAATAATGATCAGCTGCATATCAATCTTAAGTCAAAGACTGAGCAATCAAGATTAATTGGTCTGGGCCAAGCGCAGGGTTTTGAGTCTCAAAAGCTCATAGGTAAAAGTAAGGCTATTGACACCGAGCAATCTGCGTTGGTTGGTCAAAGCAAGTGGTATAGTTTTGAGTCCATGGCTAGGCGTCAAATTGCCAGAGCGATACACACCGAGACCGCAAAGCTAATAGTAGATAGCAATAGGATTGTCTTTGAAAGTAGCACGATCCTAAGTCTGCAAGAAGAAGTGCTAACCGAGTTTGCAAGGCTGCCATTCTCAAAACTGCGCTACGTACCGCCTAATTTATCACAGACAGTCATACTCAAAGAGCAAATAATTGAAGGTTGGGAGTGTGGGTCAGGTGCATTACGCCACTATGTTTACAATGACGAATTAGCATTACCAATGACAAGACGCATTGCTGATAGGGGTGCGTCTAGTAGTTTAGCCATGCCGTTATCCATGCCACGTGGCACATTGTTAATGTCAGCTACTGATGCTGATGCCATGGACACGTATTTATGTAAGCGCAAAACATTGGCAGTCAATCCGACGCTTGATGTTGTGATGTGCAAGCCCAAAGTGTTTGGTCAATCATCGGGCATGGCGGTAAACGCAAATACTACGTTTGACGCAATCGCATGGCTCAGTCTGCTCATTGGCGAAAAAGGCGAGGCATATAACAAAGGAGTTATATTTGTGACAAACAGTGTCTCATTAACGCGCTCCGATGATGGGCGTGAGATTAAGTTGCTAGGCTTTAGCGTTGGCATTGATAGTAATAGCTATACATGGTCATTTAGTGCCACTGTGCCGCTGTCAGAGCTATCTAAAGTCAATACGGCATATGAGCAACAGATAGGCGTGGAATTTACTTGTAACGGCAATCTGTGGCGATTCATCTTAGATGGTTGTGATGACAGCGCGTCATTCGGTGAAAGCTCATTGACCATCAAAGGTAAGTCACGCGCAATGCTGTTGGCACATCCGTATTACAAGCATCGTGGCTTTAAGTACGACACGCCCATGACAGCTAGGCAGATTGCAGATGAAGAATTAAACCGCTTTGGTGTGCCGTCAGGCTTTACACTTGACTGGCAATTAGCAGGTGTAAACGGTTGGGATGTGCCAGCCAATACTTACAGCTATACAGGTCGAACGCCGATCAATAGCTTGCAATGGATAGCGGAGGCGGCAGGTGGGTTTATCAACGCTCATATGAGCGAAGATATTATTCATGTGCTGGCTAATTATCCGATACCATCATGGGAGTGGGCAGCGCAAGAGCCTAGCATTAGCTTGCCAATATCGCTTATCACCAGTCGTAGCCGCGGTCGTATCAATAAGCCTAGCTACAATGGTGTGACGGTATATGGCGAGCGTGAGGGCAGCATAGGCGCGTTGGTTAAGCGCACAGGTACTAGCGGAGGTTATCAGCCATCAATGGTCACTAGCGACCTAATAACCGAGCAAGCAGCCGCAATTAGCCGAGGTATATCGATATTGAGTGACACTGGTGATATTGGTAACATCGGTATATCAATGCCATTGCATCAAGATATCGGTGTGTTAAAACCATCGACCTTGATTGAGGTCAACGATGGTGAGCAATGGGTTGGTATGGTCAGGGGTACGACTATCACAGGTCGTTTATCCAGCAATAGAGCGTTAGAGATTGACCAGTCCATCGAGGTTGAGCGTCATTTTGATAAGGGGTAGATTATGGCTAGTGGCAATTTATGGGCGCTATTTAAAGGCGTGACCGAGCAGGGCGCTAAGCAATTAGCAACCGTCACTGCTCGTACTGGCTCAAACTATACCGTCACCATGCAAGGTGGCGGTACTACGGTCGTACAATCAAGTGGTGCTTACGAGCTACAATCAAAAGTCTTTATTCGTGATGGGCAGATTGTAAGCGATGCGCCCGACCTGCCCTATGTGGAGATTGATGTTTAATTAAAGGTATTGAGTATCGCGCTATCTCTTAGTGCTAGGTCGTCACGATTGATGGCATCAATTAAAGCGAGCTTTGCTTGATTGTATTCACTGTACGCGTCACGAACATCGCCATGCTTGACCTCGTTATCAAACGAGGCTTGCAGACGGTTTATAATCTCATTGGTAGTCGAGCGATCATTAATGGTTGCCGCTTCCTCAAGTTGGTCTTTTAGTGATTGAGGTAAGCGAAAATTTACCTGTGCTATCTGCTTTGACATTGTTATTCCTTATGTGCTTTATTGATGTTGCATGACTAGGGTTTGTGTTATATACTATACTTGCTTTAACGATAAAGCACAATATCAGCAAGACAATAAAAAGCCCCATAACATTACTTTCGACGGAATTGTTATGAGGCTGCTAACCCTAGTCTAAAGGAATTAACATGAGTAGTTTAACAGCTATAGAACCAAAAATCACTATTCTTGACCAAGATGTAAATATGGTCGATGGTCTTTATTCGCTTAATGATATGCACAGAATAGGCGGAGGTGAGAAAAGACACCAGCCGTCACTATTTTTAAGAAATAGAGAAGTGATTGATTTGGCAGATGAAATAATCCACTCTACGAATATGCAGAGTGACCAAGTATTAAGGCGTATCAATGGCGGTGAAAATCGCGGTACTTACGCTTGCAAGGAAATAGTTTATCGCTACGCCATGTGGATAAGCGCCAAGTTTGCACTTGTGGTTATTCGCACATTCGATGAAGTGATGACCAAGCGACTAGCAAACGAGCAGCTTAATAACCTATGCTATGATTTGTCGCTAGTCACTCAGAGCCTAACACACGCAGGTCGCTATCTGTCAGTAGGCGGCAATCAGATTAAACCTGCGTTAGAAAAGCAAATTGACTTACTGATGAATGAGATACAGCCGCAACTTACTGGCTTTAATGATGCAAAACTAATTAATTAAACATTACAGCTCAGGTGAGTGTAATGTGAGTTGCACTCATGGGCTAGGGGATTGAAATGGAACGCAAAGATATTATTATTGACGCATTAACAGCGCAAATTGAAACCATGAAAGAGGATAGCGAGTATCGAATCGCTGACCTAGAAACCACGCTAGAGAGCGCTAATAAAATGCTTGATATAGTGCTTTATTATTTCGCTCACATTAATAAAAATGCGTTTGCTGAGCTAGAGGCAGATATAGACAAAAAAGAAATCTCAGTTAATGGTTACATTCTTAGCCAAGCTAAAGCCATGATTAATTACAGAGTTACAGAAGAATTAGGCATCAACCTTGAAGATATAGCGAACCAAAACAACAAAGGCGGTGAGCTATGAGAAAAATAAGCGTAAGCCATGTAGAAAAAGGTTCTTATGGTGACGGATCTGATAAAGAGTATATTAAATCGCTTAATCACAAGCGGTTGGTTGTGCCTATATCTCATGCACTTTTTGACCATATTAAAAACACACTAAATGACTATATTTACATAGTTAGGTTTACTGGCACAGTCTGGCGAAAGACAAAGCGAAAAGACTATTATGAATATTATGATGAAGATAACCATGAGTGGCTTGTTGATAGCAATATGGATGATAGTTACCTCGAATACATGGACTGGGGCGAAACCCTAAATAGATTTGTAAAGTAACAACCCTTTTGTCAGCTAGGCAGCGCAGCCGAAACCACGTTACGCTAACGTGTGCTGACAATCCTATTAGCGATTACAAGGCGAGTAATGACATGAATATAAAAATGATGGCTGCGATATTATCGGTCACACTATTGCTATCAGGTTGTTCAGACCCGAAAAATGTTAAATTACCGCAAAACGTAAATGAATTTAAAGACTTCCAAGTTGAAATTGAAAAGTTAGAGGGTGAAGATAAGCGCCTGATTAATGATTTTATGGGCGATAACTTTTTAGCCATGTCTATTGGTAATGTACCGTCAGGCATGACAGTTGGTGACGCTATCGCCATGCAAAAACAGCAAGAGGATAAAGCAAAGGCAAAAGCGGCAGCCAAGCAGGGCGCAGTAAAAGCCATGAATGACGTTATTAATGTCGAGTATGTGCATTATGATAAATCTGATGCAGCAGGTTATTCTGTTTATCAATTTACAGTCGAGATGACCAACAAACAAGCTAAGCCAGTTATCGGCGTTAAGGGTAGATTGATATTTAAAGATTTGTTTGGTGAGGACGTTGGTAATATCGGCGTTGAGTCTCAAACATCTTTAGATAAAGACCAACCTAAGTATGTAGAGATAAGATCAATGCCGCTTGCCACTCAAGGCGATAGTTTCAAAGATGGAAATTACAAACCTGAAGATGTGCGTTTTGAACCAGAGGTTATCGTTTTTGCTGACAAAACAACATTGTCACTATAAAGGATTGATAAGATGATAGATACAAACTACGTTACACTTGAGCAATTCCCAAAAGCCCACAAAGAATGGGGCGATAAAGGTTTTGAGCGTATCAACAAATTATTGGATGATGCCGTACATTTGATTAGCGTACTATCAAAGCGTGACGACTTGGATTATGCGGGATTATCTGAGGTTAAAAGCCAAGATAATAAGCCGGTCGTATTTATAAATTTTGATAATTTAGATCGTTACTACGTTGACGAAAAAGACGTCAAAGACTTTAAATTACCCAAGTTAATTAAGTCAGGATTATAACTGCCACCAACCAAAACCAAGCCCTCTTAATCGAGGGTTTTTTATTGCCCAAAATAAGAGACGACTATGGCTGACCTTGATTATCTCATTAACTTTAATTCGAACACCGCTGGAATTGACAAATCTAAATTTGCTATCAATAAGTTGGCTGGTGCAATGGCTGCGCTCGGCGTGGGCTTTGGCGCTAGTGAGCTTGCAAGCGTGGCTGACGAGTTTAGTAATATTGCTGCATTTGTCAATATTGCCGTTGGTGAGACTGGTGACTTTGAACAAGCAATGACAGGTGTGAAGGATGTTGCACTTGCGACCAATACCAACTTAACAGCCACCACTCAGTTGTTCTATAAAATCAACGAAGCTGGTAAGCAGATGGGTCTTACACAGCAAGATAGTTTAGAGCTTACTGAAACCATCAACAAGGCTATGCAGCTGGGCGGTGGAGCAGCTGCATCGAACGAAGCGGCAATCATTCAGTTGACGCAGGCATTGCAATCCGGCGTATTACGTGGCGAAGAATTTAACTCCATCATGGAGCAAGCACCTGGCATCAGTAAAGCATTAGCAGCGTCATTGGGCGTAACCACTGGCGACCTTAGAGCCATGGCGAACGAGGGCAAGCTATCAGCCCAAACGGTCATATCAGCACTACAAGAGCAGTCGACGGTTATTGCAAGCGAGTTTGACAAACTACCTATAACAGTCGATAAAGCACTACAAAACATCCGCACTCAATGGACGGTGCTAATTGGTGAGTTTAACCAAGAAAGCGGAGCGACAAGCAAAGTCGTCGAGTGGCTTGGTGTTCTTGAAGACAATATGTCAGTGCTGGAAACCGTCCTAGCTGATGTTGGCGAAGGTATCTCATGGGTGGGCGACCAGATAAGCGGTATCGACACTGGCACCATCGTAGCAATGAAACAGGCGTTTGAGTCAGCTTATGAAGCGCTCAAGTCTATGGCCACAGCAGCTGGCGAAGGTCTTTTGCTTGTTGGCGATACCTTAGAATTTACATTAGGCATGCTGTTTGATTTTGAAAGCGGCTTAACCGATGTGGAATCTAAAACAGCGGGCTTTACCAAAGCGATTCAATTTCTAAATGTTGCACTAGGTTTTATCAGCGACGGTTTTGTAGGTATCACTGTCGCGTCAAAACTAATCACTGGCGCATTTTATGAGATGGCGGCATCATTTCAGCAGCTAAAATCTAACTTTGTTACAGGCTCATGGAAAGACGAAGCTATAGCAAATATGAATGCTATGCAGGTCAAAGCACAGGAGATGTATGACAGTGCAAGCGAAGCAGCGCTTAATTTTAAATCTAAAGGTATTGAAGCGCTTGAGGATATAAAGAAAACAGAGGCGCAGGTAAATGCTGAAACACTAGCAGACTTACAGGCAAATTTCGCAGAGAAGGCTCAAGCTTATCAAGATTTTACTAGCTTTGAGACCAACTATGCAGCCGAAATGATCGCGCTTGAGCAAAAAATTAATGAGGCTCGAAGTAATGGTGACAGTGCTCGTATCGCTGAATACATCACCCAACTTGACATAGTTACAGAAAAAGAGAAGGAATCGGCGGAAGCAAAACTCTCTTTTGAAAAGTCAAAAACAGAGGCAGCGCAAGAATACGCGCAACAAGCCATTAATTCCAATAAAGGTGTTTTGGATAGCGCAACTAAAATTGAGTTAGCCACTCAAAACTATATTGCGACGGTTGACGAGGCTGGCAAAGTAACCGTCACGGCTTTTGGTGGAATTGAGAGTGCTGCCAATGAGGCTGGATTATCGATAAAAGACGTTGCACTAAATGCCGCTAAAGGCTTGGGCATTGATGTAACAGAGGCGCTCAATCAGGTATCAAGCGGTTTTGATCGTAACGCTGAGGCAGTTAGGCGGGTCGCTGATGGCTATGGCGAGCTTAAGCGCGATGGTCTGGACGCCAGTGGCTTGTTGTATGCCAGTCTTGAAAAGCTACTTGCAGGTGCAAAAAGTCAGGCTGAAATTGACGAAGTTAGAAAGCTATATGTGCATTTTGGTAAAGACGGCAAGATATCTACTGAGCAAGTCGAGCGCGGTATTGACGCAATTAACGGCAAGCTCGAAAAGACACCCGAGTTACTGGACGAAACAGCGAGAGCGTTTAAAGAGCTGGGTATCATCAGTCAAGCCGAAGCAGACAAGCAAGCCAAAGCCGCCATTGCCAACTACGAGTTAGTTAAAAAAAGCGGTCAAGCGAATGCCGGACAGTTAAGTGAAGCGCTAGACGGTATTTACAGTAAGATTAAGACTAGCGGCGATAGTACGCTTGAGACTTGGTATAACAATCAAACAGCGTCGCTAGGGTTTAGCAACTCGCTAAAAGAGGTTGAGCGATCGGCAACTAGAGCCACGACAGCTATCAAAGAAAACACCGCTGCCAGAAAAGAGCAATCAACCGCCACATGGAACGCTAAATTTGCAACTGATGAAGCGACTAAGAGCGAAAGCGCAAGCCTTGCATTTACGCAGCGGAATACGCAAGTCATTAAAGACAAGATTAGCGCCTTAAATGCACTAAGCGGCACAGCAGACACGACTGATGAGTCATACGAAAAACTCATGAAAAGCATGGGTTTTTACGAGGGCTACAAATGGCTAAGCCTAGCAGACTATGCTCGTGACATGGAGCGAGTCCAAGCTGCCGTTGATAAGCAAGCTGAGAGCTATTCCGAGAAAAACAACAAGAAACATCGTGGCAGCAGTGAAAACCCTACTACCAACGCAACTCCAAGTACCAGTCAGTACGCGCCTACCAGCACCACAAGCGCACCGGCAAAAACAATAGTGGTGGAGCTAAGGTCAAATACTGGCACAGTCAATGCAACAATACCAGAATCACAAGAGGCAATGCTTGATGCGTTCGTTAAGCAGCTGCAAGAAAGCAAGGCATTAGCAGGTCAATAACCACTCATTGAGTGGTTTTTTATTATCTAAAATTTGAGGACGGCGTATGCTCGACAAAGACCCAACAACCTATAGCCTATTGACATATATATGGGTATTTTTACTAGCAGTGACGGGCGGACTGGTCGCATTTATCAGACGACTAAATCTATCACGAAAACCGCTGCCACTAACGGAGGTGTTTGTGCGATTACTTGGTGAGCTGATTATCAGTGGCTTTGCAGGTGTTCTAACATTTTATCTATGTGAGTATTGGGAGTTTGACCAATTGCTTACGGCAGTGCTGGTTGCTATCAGCGGTCATTTAGGCGGCGGTGCTATTGATAGAATCGCCAAGGTATGGGGTGCGCTAATTGAGAAAACACCCTAACAATCAGTATTAAATACCGCTCCTTTTTAGGGGCTTTTTTTGGAGCTAAAAATGGCTAATTTTGAGAGTTTATTTAATAGGCTGATGGAACATGAGGGCGGTTATGTCAATCATCCAAGTGACCCTGGCGGTGAAACGATGTGGGGAGTAACTAAGCGTGTTGCTCGTGCTTATGGTTATAATGGCTCGATGCGTAATTTGCCAAAAGCCACAGCTCAAGCGATTGCCGATAAAAACTATTGGCAGGTTGTCAGAGGTGAGGATTTGCCAGATGATGTCGCTTGGCAAGTTTTTGATGCAGCTTACAATCACGGCAACCGTCAGGCTATCAAGTTTCTACAGCGAGCAGTAGGCATTACCGGTAAAGACGTGGACGGTATCATCGGCAATCAGACGCTAAACGCAGTCAAGTGTATGGATTCAGACCGCATTGTTATGCTATTCATTGCTGAACGCTTAGAGTTTTTTACCAATCTTGGCACATGGGCGACGTTTGGTAAAGGTTGGTCACGTCGTATCGTCGGTAACTTGCGATGGGCAGCTAAAGATAATTAGCCGCATTTAGCTACGTTTAGCTGCTATAATAGCTATGTTGGCTTGGTCGCCGGGACTGTGTGAAAACTCGAGTAAAGTAGCGCAGAAAAAACTAACAAAGCCCATTCGTTAATTCGGATGGGCTTTATTTTTTTGCCTGAAATTTGGTACCCTCATTCATGACGGTACCAAATTATAACTAACGAGGATTAATCGATGGTTGGTCTAAAGTCGTCTAAGTTGGTCTAAATGCTTGCACCATATTTACACCATGAGATATTGTCGAGACCGTTAAAGCTATGCCAGATATGAGTTTAAAAACCTTGGTAGATACTATCAATCATGGGTGCAACGGAAAGACGTTTGTTGGTCATATCAACCATGGTTTTGAGCCTTAATATTTTAATATTGGTGTCTTAAATAAATGAACAAGGTGCAATGTATGAGACATACGATTGCACCTTAATTTTTTAATTTCAATCGTTATGCAGATAATAGGCAGCTACCTACTAGCTAAATAATGTGGTCGATTTTTTTGAATTCAGGCAAATTATAAAAATAAATACCCATTATTATGCCGATAAAACCGATAAATGCAATGTAGAGCGCTGGTGAGAAACTCACATACAGAGTGGCATAACCCAGTCCAAAAGGCACAAGCACTCCAACAATACCGTAGGCGATATTATAACAAAAAGCCATTCCTGTTAGTCGTACATTGGTCGGAAATAACTGTACAAGGATGGCAGGTATCATCCCAACGATGCCAGCACAAAAGCCTAAAAGCGCATACATAATGAGGATGTAGTCACCGCTGGCTTGCAGATGGTAAAAAAAGGCAAACATCTGAGCGATCAAAAGAATAGAGCCAACCGTCAGAATCTTACCGAAGTTTTGATGGTTGGATATTATCCCATAAAAAATACAACCAAAAACCATGAACACAATACCCAGACTGTGTGAGAATCCAAATAAATCGCTGTCTAAGGTAAAACGTAATTCAATCAAATCGGGTAGCAATAGCACAACAACGGTCGTGATGCTAGAAACAATAAGCGTGAGAACCATGCCGATAAATAGCGAGTGTTTACAATGCTTAAAGAGTAAATTGAAGGGTTTGGCAACATAATCGCTTGGTTTTGAGTTTTTCATTTCCAGAAAAAAGGGTGACTCATCTATCCATCGCCACGCCAATAATGGTAATAAACTCAGAATAGCCGCGATGAAAAATGGCAAGCGCCAGCCGTAATTAGCCAATTGCTCAGTCGTCATAGAATTGGTTAACCAAAGAAAAAAGGCATTAGAAAACAGCACGCCTACATAAAAACTGGCGGTGACATAGCTACAAGATACTGACGAATATTGGCGTGGTACATGCTCTGCCACAAAAACCCAAGCGAGTGGCACATAAAGACCAAATGCCATGCCTTGTATCAGCCTCAAGACTATAAATAAGGTTGGTGCAATCAGCCCCCACTGTCCATAGGTCGGTAAGCATGCCATCGCCAACAAGCTGACCGCCGTCACTAATATACTGATCAATAGTATGGGTTTTCGGCCTTTGATATCACCATAACGACCAAAGATGATACCGCCAAGTGGGCGTGCCAAATAGCCAATTGCAAATAGACCAAGCCCTTGCACCTTCGTAATAGCTGGGTCGATATTAGCAGGGAAAAAAGCGGTCGCCATGATATCTGCTAGATATAAATAAATCAAAAAATCAAAAAACGCGACTGCGCTGCTAAAGCAGATAAACAGTACGGTGTTTCTGTCTTTAGAAGACATCATTGCATATTGAGAACGAGAAGGCATAATAGGTCGCGCATCCACATATAATAGTATTCGTTAAGCCGATTATTATCTGGATAACCGGCTATAATAAAAAACGACAAATCAATATGAAAAATAATGATTTGCCGAAAAAATAAAGACGTTTGAGCTAAAAGTTTTTGGGCAACAAGCCTCGGAGTTAAAAGCACTTGAATGAATAGTGCTTAAATGAAAAGTACTCAAATTAAAAAGTACTCAAATTAAAAAGTATTCAAACTAAAAAAAATTGGGCAAAAGAATCACTCGATAACGCTGTTATTATGTAAATATGACTAGGTTTTAAAGTGCTTTTGATGGTGGCAGCTATAGCAACCAATCAATAGGTAGCCATGACATGATAGTCAGCCAGACATGATCGCTGATATCGACGCGTGGCTCTGAATCATAAACCACTTTTTTATCGTCTTCCATAGTATGCCACTGTAGCTTACCATTATCTGATAGTTTGACTTCATAAGCCTGGTTTAGCAGGTCATCGCTCAGCGCACCATGCAATTGTTTTGCCAGCTCATCATCATTGATGATCACACCCATCTCTGTATTGATATTGGCAGAGCGAGGGTCGACATTATAGGAGCCAATGAACACTTGATAGTCATCAACGGCAAACGTTTTTGCATGTAAACTGGTTGAGGATTGACTACGAGCTTTCCAAAGCTTGTTTTCGCGTTTTTCTTCAGAGGCGGTGGATTTTAGCTCGTATATTTTGACACCGGCGCGCAGCAAATTAGGTCGCCATTGACTATAGCCAGAATGCACAGCAGTCACGTCGGTCGCATCAAATGAATTGGTCAAAATCTTAATCTCGATACCAGCTTCAGCCAATTGCACTAAAGTATTGACACCATCTTTGGTGGGTACAAAGTAAGAGGAAATGATGGTTAGCTTTTTGGTTGGACTGCCTAATAAGGTACGCAATTGATGCACCAAATTGGTATCCGCTGGTACTGTTTTGCTTAGTTTGCCCACATCATCACTCAAAAACTGCATGTCTGTCCAGCGAAAAGGCACGCGTTTATTGACCAAGTCACTATCTATCGTTGACTCTTCTAGCGCTTCTTTATACACCGTCAAATGATTGTCGCTACCTTTTTCATCCTGACCGAGCTTGTCCAGTGCCGCTAGGAAATCAGGCGCTGTATTGTTATCAGGCTTCACTAAAGTTTCGATGTCAAATGACAAAGGCGACGACCAATAGCTTGAAAAACTGTTGTCAATATCTGCGACGACTTTACCGATGAGTAAAACATCCAAATCCGCAAATTGACTATTTTGGTCATTGCTTAAATATTCATTGCCAATATTACGTCCCCCAATGATGGTAATCTGCTTATCAAAAGTCATGCTTTTATTATGCATGCGGCGATTGATACGTGGCAGACCTGTGACGTAGTTTAATGTTTGAAACTTACGATGCATCAGCGGATTGATGATTCGTACCGCGATATTCGGATGACTGGAAAAACGTAATAAATGCTGATCGAAAGTGGCATCATTATTAAAATCATCTAATAGTAAGCGTACAATGATGCCGCGTTCAGCCGCTTCCCACAGATCTTTCAATAGTAGCTGACCAGCTTGGTCATTATGCCAAATATAATACTGCGCATCGATATTACGTGTGGACATGTCCGTTAATATGCTGCGAGAAGCAAAAGCATTGGCACCAGTTACAATGGGGTGATAGCCAGATAAATCTGGGTGAATATCATTCTGCTCGCTAATCGATGCTACCAAATCAACGTCATTGGTTGCTACTGTGTCACTTTGTCCAGTTTCTTGATTGTCTTCTTGTTGATATAAATCATGTACTCGTGCTGATAATGCTTGGCTCTCAGGTAAGTGTGGCTGTTTTGGCAAAACCTGACATCCACTAAGACCTAAGGTTAGTCCGAGTGTTAGACTCAACGATAAGTTGCTTGGTTCTATACTGAACATCGACATAAATGAATTACCTTAGTGTGCCTTACATAAAGAAGTATTTGTTAAAAAGTAAGCGAGAGAGCACGTCCTTATTTTTAGCCCATTAAAAAGACTATCAATTGAATGAAGGACATGCGCTAGTGCATCGTTTATTTTACCGATGATAGCACTGATTACGAAGCGTATAACAATATCGCCCAAGGCAAAAATTAAATCGCCGCTAAGCTTATCAGCTGTCGTCATCTATGCCTATTATAAATACGTTATTTTTGTTAGATTCAGCGACTTATTCAGTCATTATTTACTTATCGTCTCTCTTTCATCTGTTGTTGAGAAAGAGATAGATGTGTATTCAAAAATAATATTTAGCCATCGCTTGAAACCAGCTGTGTGGAATAAGTTGACATGATATGATAACGCTGATGCATTCGGTCGATAATCAGAAGAATAAGCAGTCATTTTATATCAATGAAAATACCAATCAAAGCAACGGAATATTTATGAGTCAGTCGCAAGCCCATGATGATAAAAATGTAGATAAATTAGATCCAAACTGGCGCAGTGACGCGCTCAATTTAGCTCTCGATTATGGTATGCAAACCATTGCTGTACGGGCAGGGCAACATCGTACCGATGAGGGTGAGCACTCAGAGGCTATTTTTACCACCAGCTCATACGTTTATACCTCAGCGGCAGATGCCGCGGCACATTTTAATGGAGACAAGACGGGCAACGTGTACTCACGCCATACCAATCCGAGTGTGCGTACCTTCGAGCGTCGTTTGGCAGCGCTTGAAAACGGTGAGCGCGCAGTGGCGACAGCCTCTGGCATGGGGGCGATTTTGACTATGTGCTTGGCATATCTGAAAGCGGGCGATCATTTGCTTGCTGCCAATCAATTATTTGGCTCATCGATTGGTCTATTTAATAATTATATGGCAAAGTTCGGTGTGGAAGTCAGCTACGTTGATTGCTTCGATAATGAGGCGTGGGCAAACGCCGTTCAACCAAATACCAAAGTCATTTATTGCGAAAGCCCTAGCAATCCATTGGCACAGATTTGTGATATCGGCTTTTTAAGCCAGCTGTGTAAAGCTAATGATATCCTACTCGTTGTGGATAATTGCTTTGCTACCCCAGCTTTGCAGCGTCCGCTTGATTTGGGTGCCGATGTGGTGATTCATTCTGCAACTAAGTATCTAGACGGTCAGGGTCGAGTACTCGGCGGCGCATTGGTCGGCAGTGATAAGCTCATGCAAGAGGCGTTTACCGTGGTACGCTCGGGCGGTATCAGTATGAGTCCATTTAACGCATGGGTATTTACCAAAGGGTTAGAGACGCTGAAACTGCGTATGCAAGCGCATTGTCAAAATGCCAATCAAGTGGCAGAGTTTTTGGTTAATCATCCCAATGTTAGTGCCGTACATTTCTCAGGTTTGAGTGATCATCCCGCTCATGAGCTTGCGACGCGTCAACATCATATGACAGATGGCTATGGTGCTATCATGGGTTTTGAAGTAAAGGCTTCTGACAGCACTGATTCAAATAGTCGTGATTCGAAATCTGCCGCTTGGCATGTCATTGATTCCACCCAAATGGTTTCTATCACCAATAACTTGGGCGATGCCAAAACGACGATTACCCATCCTGCAACAACGACCCATTTTCGTTTGAGTGCAAAAGAGCGCGCAGAAGCGGGCGTAAAAGATGGTCTTATTCGTTTGTCAGTAGGCTTAGAAGATGTAGAAGATATCATCAAAGATTTGGCGCGTGGTTTAGACAGTTTGTAAAGATAACGGTATAATCGCGGTTAGCACTTTATATTAGGGCGTGTCCTTATTTCAAAAATGGTGATAAAAATGAGATAAATTGCCGTCAAACGAGGAAAATAGCGCAGATAATATCGGGATATTAACCAGCTATTTAACGATGTTTGGCAAAATTTAGCCATTTTTAGCCCGTTTAGATATGATCAATTGAATTGAGGACACGCCCTAGTAAAATATCAATCATTTATGATTAAAAAACAAAAGAGGCAACTATGAATATTCAAGCATTAATGCAACAAGCACAAACGATGCAAAAGAAAGTCGAAGCAAACGTTGAAAATGCTAAGAAAGAGCTTGCGAATAAAGAAGTACAAGCTGAAGCGGGCAGTGGTCTGGTAAAAGTCACCATGACGGGTCGCCATGTGGTTAAGCGTTTAACCATCGATCCAAGCTTGCTAGAAGATGAGCCAGATATGATCGAAGATCTTATCGCTGCTGCTATCAATGACGCCGTTCGTCAAGCAGATGCGCTATACGAAGAAACCATGGCTGGCGCGACCTCAGGCATGGGTCTACCACCTGGTATGCAAGGTATGTTCTAAGTCGTTATTTTTTAAGCCAAACACGACATATTAAAGATAAAATGGGGTTGTTATCGACATGATACGACCCCATTTTCATAGCTACGGTTTATAAATTAAGTTAAATAAAGGAAGATGCTTTGCTGACAGCCAAATTTGATCAGCTGGTTAAACAGCTGCGTATTTTGCCGGGTGTGGGTCAAAAAAGTGCCCAACGTATGGCACTGCATTTGCTTACCAAAAAACGCCCACAAGGCATCGCACTCGCCCAAGCACTTGATGAGGCGATGCGCGATATCGTCGAATGCCAGCGTTGTCACAGCTTCAGTGATGATCACATCTGTCCGCTGTGCCAAGATCCGCGCCGTGATGATGCCTTGCTATGTGTGGTCGAAACGGCAGCAGACGTGATGGCTATCGAACAAACCGCAGGCTACCGTGGCCGCTACTTTGTGTTAGGTGGTCATTTATCACCGATTGATGGCATTAGCGCTGATGATTTGAATATTGAACAACTGGTCTGGCGGGTCAAGCAAGAGCCTGTTGAAGAGTTGATATTGGCGACTGGTACGACTGTCGAAGGGCAGACCACCGCGCACTTTATCAGTGCAGCGGTTAGTCGTCATGTTAATAAGGTCACACGTTTGGCACAAGGTGTACCAATGGGCGGCGAGCTTGAATATCTTGATAGCATGACCCTTGGACAAGCGATACAAAATCGTTCATTTTTATAGCACACTGACATTTTTTCTATAACTTCTTTATAAAAACCAAGTCTTGTCCATTTTATTTCATGAAATTGTTATAATTGATTCACTAGTATCTTGTTATCTACTTTTATTGAGACGCCCTTTAGCGTTTTATTTTTTCCTATTTATGCAGGTATCTGCCCGTGTCCAACCATGCTCCAACAGCTTCAACTGCTGCCATCCAATCAAACCTTGCAGACAACATTACCATTGCTGCTTCTGATGATTTATTAGAACCATCAATCAATTCTAAAATAGAGTCAGCAGATATACCTTCAGAGCCAGATATTGAGGCGCTGCTAGATAGTGCCGACGAAGCTGCTGTCACGTGGGTGCGTGAGCAAAATGGTTTGGCTGAAGTTATCGATGCATTGGCAACTTGCGGTCGGGTAGCGTTAGATACCGAATTTATCAAACGTGATACTTATTATCCGCGCTTGGCATTGGTGCAACTAAATACTGGCAATCATATTTATTTATTAGATGCCCCTCAGTTGCAACTGACCGAATTGTGGCAGGCACTGGCCAAAGTTGATGTGGCGATTTGGCATGCCTGTGGTGAGGATTTAGGGATTTTTTATCTACTCTCTGGTTGTCCGCCATTGACCAATATATTTGATACGCAAATTGCGTTGTCTTACTTAACGGGTCAATTGCAAATGGGCTATCAGCAAGCGCTTGACGACCAGCTAGACATGCACATTGATAAAGAACAAAGCCAGTCGGACTGGCTGCAACGTCCGCTCTCAGATGAGCAAGAGCAGTATGCGATTGATGACGTACGCTTTTTGCCAGCACTCTATTTGAGTCTTGAATATGCGCTAAAAAAGCAAGGTTTGTACGATTATGTATGGGCAGATTGCCAGCTTTATGCCAGTGATTTGTATGATGCTCAGCATGTTGAAGACAGCGCAATGTACCTAACAATGGCAGATTATCGTTATACTTCACAGCAGATGGCGATACTGCAGGCGGTTGCGACGTGGCGCGAGGAGCTGGCGCGTTCGACCAATCAGCCACGTACGTTTGTGATTAAAAAACAAGCAGTACGTGAGATCATCACTGAAAGACCAAGTAATATGCGAGAGCTTGCGCACAAAACCACGATGCATCGCAGTATGTTACGCTTATACGGCGAAGAGCTGCTAAAAGTGATAAATCAAGCAAAAAACCTGCACCCTGCTGAATTTCCTGATTGCCTATTACCGCCGTATCGCTCAAAAAATAAAGTACTGTCAAAAGCAGTGCAGCAAGCGATTGATGAGCATGCACGTACTATCGGCGTTCCTGCTAGTGTATTGATGCGTAAAAAATGGCTAGGGCAGTTATATGAAGTCATTGCCTTTGATAAGGAATTAAGTGAATTGCCAGAGGGCTTAAAAGGTTGGCGGAATGACTGGGTCATGAATACCCTGATTCCAGTCATCAAAAAACATAAAACTGAGTTGCAGCAGGGTATGGGGATCAATGTTCGATAAGCCATAAGATTCTATCATTGATAAAAGATGATGCTTTTCTCAAGACGTAAGCTTGTTATGCTCGAATTGTCCATGTTGTAAAAAGTATTTGGTTTGCGCGGCCACGGTTTTATCGACCAGCATCCCAGTATGCGACACTGGTAATACGATATGATCCGTGGCTGCTTCTATTTTGGTTTCTGCTACATATACGGTGCCATCATGTAGCAGATGTTCTACTGATGGCATATTATCTGCTCGACGCAATTTTCGATTATGATACTGTAAAAACAGCTGACCCAAACCGTAGGGGCGATTACCCGCAATCACACCTAAGGTAATATGCTCCGGTAAGGGTGCGACCGTTCCATCTAGCGCATCGATGTAGGAGCGCCCCACCACAGCTGGGGTCAAGCGCCAAATGTAGTCAGCACATACACTGCCTACATGCGGTGTTCCAAGCGTTACGCAGCGTCCGATTTGCCACTGCGGATATGCAGTGACAAAATCACGAATAATCAGACCGCCCAAACTATGACCAACCAAATCTATCGGTTGGTCAGGGTGATGATGGTTTTCTAGCCAGTTATTTAGGCGGGCACTATTGGTTTGAATACCGTCACGCATACTACGATAGCCAAATTGATGAGTGTCAAATCCTGCTGCTTGCAAGCGTTTGGCCAGTGGTCGCATGATCCAAGCGGTTTGGTGCAGACCATGGATGAGAATGACAAGATTGTTTTTCTGCATAGTTAATTCTAACCAAGTAAATAATGTGAATAGATTGATAGCCATTTTATTATAGCGTTAAATATTAGCCGCAAAATAAACCTCCAAGTCAGCAGCTGATTTGGAGGTTTATTTTTATATTAACTGTACATACTTATTTGAAAACTACATATAGTTTTCGATGCTTGGGCAAGAACACATGAGGTTCTTATCACCATAAGCGTCATCGACACGTGCTACACTCGGCCAGAACTTATGGGCGCGGATATAAGGCAGTGGGAATGCTGCTGTGTCACGGCTGTATGGGTGCGTCCATTCGCTGTTGGTGACCATCGCCGCGGTATGCGGCGCGTTGACTAGTGGGTTGTCTTCTAACGTCCAACCCTCTTCGCCAGCTTTGGCTTTCATTGCTTCGGCTTTGATAGATTTTAGGGCACTGATGAAACGATCTAATTCTTCTTTAGATTCAGACTCAGTTGGTTCAATCATCAAGGTACCCGCAACTGGGAAGCTCATCGTTGGTGAGTGGAAACCGTAATCCATCAAGCGCTTAGCAATATCGCTTTCACTGATGCCCGTCTCTTCTTTCAACGGACGAATATCGATGATACATTCGTGAGCAACGCGACCGTTTTTGCCCGTATAAAGGACAGGGTAGTGGTCTTTTAATTGAGCAGCGACATAGTTAGCATTTAATAGCGCAAGCTCAGTGGCTTTTAGCAGACCATCACGACCCATCATGGCAATGTACATCCATGAAATTGGTAAAATACTTGCTGAACCATAAGGGGCTGCTGATACGGCCGAGCAGTCTTTTTGCGCATTATGCACAGGGCTCAATGTATGATTGGCCATAAAGGGTGCTAAATGCGACTTCATGCCGATAGGGCCCATGCCTGGACCGCCGCCGCCATGCGGGATGCAGAAGGTTTTATGCAAGTTCATGTGTAATACATCAGCGCCAACGTCAGCCGGTTGCATCATGCCAACCTGTGCATTCATATTGGCACCATCCATATAAACTTGACCGCCATGTTTATGGATAAGGTCACAGATTTTACGGATGCCTTCTTCAAACACGCCATGCGTTGATGGATAAGTAATCATCAATGCACCTAGATTGGCACTGTTTTCTTCACACTTAGCAGTTAGATCATCGATATCAACGTTACCATTGTCATCAGTTTTAACCACGATTACTTTCATACCCATCATCATAGCCGTCGCAGGGTTGGTACCGTGCGCTGACTGAGGGATTAAACAAACATCACGGTCAGTTTCACCCAATGATTCGTGATAACGGCGAATCGCTAGCAGACCAGCATACTCACCTGAAGCGCCAGAGTTTGGCTGCATAGACACATCATCAAAACCAGTAATGGCTTTCAACTGGTCTTGCAAGCTATCAATCATGGCAACATAACCTGTGACTTGGTCACGTGGTGCAAAAGGATGCACATTAGCAAATTCAGGCCAAGTAATCGGTAGCATTTCACTGGTGGCATTCAGTTTCATGGTACAGCTACCCAATGAAATCATGCTGCGGTTCATTGCCAAATCTTTGTCTTCAAGCGATTTTAAATAACGCAGCATTTCATGTTCGGTATGATGCGAGTTAAATACTGGATGCGTCAAGATAGCGTCAGTACGCAAGTGCGCACTATCAAGAGAAACGCGAGCGTCTTCTGGTAGGTCATGTGCTTTACTAACAAACAGCTGAGTTAATACGCTAAAGTCATGTTGATCGCTGGTTTCACTAAACGCGACGCTTAATTTGGTTTCACCAAGACGCCATAAGTTATAGCCTACATTGTCAGCATTTTCGAAAATTTGAGTGGCCAGTTTTTCTGATCCACAATCAACGACGACGCTGTCAAAGAATTGGTCATGTACGACATTTAAGTTGCTGTCGTTGGCATTTTTGATGATATCAGCAAAGGCAGTCGCAAAGGCATGGATACGAGTAGCGATACGCTTCACGCCACCTGGGCCATGATAAACGGCATACATACCGGCTAGGTTGGCAAGCAATACTTGTGAGGTACAAATGTTTGAGTTGGCTTTTTCGCGGCGGATATGCTGCTCACGAGTTTGTAGTGCCATACGTAGGGCAGTATTACCTTGTGAGTCTTTAGAGACGCCGATGATACGACCAGGAGCTGAGCGCTTAGCTTTGTCAGAGAAGGCAAAGTAAGCAGCATGTGGACCACCAAAGCCCATTGGGATACCAAAACGCTGCGTGCTACCTAAAGCGACGTCTGCGCCCATATCTGCTGGTGATTTTAATAATACTAAGCTCATGATGTCACTGACGACACTCACGTAGGTTTTGTTTTTCTTCACAGCAGCGATGACGTCGGTTAAATCTTTAACATCGCCTTCAACACCGACATATTGGAATAGCGCACCAAAATAATCGCCTGATTTAGCCAGTTCGAAATCACCAACCACCACTTCCCAACCAAAGTACTTGGCACGGGTATTAATAACATCTAAGGTTTGTGGATAGATACGGTCATCAACAAAAAACTGCGTTGATTTGCTTTTGCTGACACGCTTTGACATTGCCATGGCTTCTGCGGCAGCCGTTGCTTCATCAAGCAAGGATGCGCCAGCAAGCTCAAGACCAGTCAAATCAATACATACTTGTTGGAAGTTAAGCAAGGCTTCTAAGCGACCTTGGGCAATCTCTGCCTGATAAGGCGTATAAGCGGTATACCAGCCTGGATTTTCAAGTACATTGCGCTGAATGACCGCAGGCATACGCACAGGCGAGTAGCCTTGACCGATATAGCTTTTATTAACAGTGATGTCATCTGCCATGGTACGCAATTTGGCAAGCGCGGCATGCTCACTCATCGCCACTGGCAAATCTAGCTCTTTATGCAAGCGCACGGGCTCAGGCACGGTATCGTTGATGAAGCTCGCCATGTCTTGATAACCAACGGCACTGAGCAGGTCAGCTTGCTTGGTCTCATTAGAGCCTAGATGACGATAGACAAATTCAGCTTCGTTGAATAAACCTTTAAAGGTATCAAACGTTGGGTTTTGCGAGATAGTCATGACAATCCTTGGTTAAGGGAGTAATAAAGGGTGGCTAAAATAAATAGTAATAACAACTAATGACGATTTAAGATTTTATACGTAATGAACAAATTGTTTTTGGTCAAAGCGGAACTGGCTGTTGTAAACGCCATTATCAGCGCGCTCACCAGCACCAATCATCATAATGATATGTTGATCGTTACTTAAATTTAATAAGCGCTTCATGGCAGGCTCATCAAAGCCACCCATCGGACAGCTATCAAAGCCATGCGCGCGTAGGGCAAGCATTAGGTTTTCAGCCGCAAGGGCAGTATTGTTGGTTGCCCAGTTTTTGGTGTCTTCAAAAGTATAGTAAGGTGATTTAATCGGACCTTTTACCCGTCTGACCACTTGAGTCGCACCCCATTTAGCCGCTGATACCACATTGGCAGGTCCTCGTAAGAAGTCCATGGCAACGACTTTGGTATAATAGTCTTTGACTTTTTTTGGTACTGGCTTATCAGGGTATTCGCGCAATATTTGCTTGGCATGGTCATGCCACACATCGGTGCGCGCAACGACTGCGATTAAACGAGCGGCGGTTTTCGCTGCATTTTGATTCATGCAGTTTTTCACCGCGCGTTTGCGCTTGTCCGCATCATCAATCACATAAAATTCCCACGGCTGTAGATTGCTAGAATTTGGCGCAAGCATGGCCAAACGCAAACAGTCTGCTAACACATCATCAGGTATCTTTGTGTCGGTAAAGCGGCGGACTGAACGACGTGATTCAACCACCTCGCGAAACGCTTGTAGCTGCGGTGTATTATCAGGCGTGGCAAATTTTTCTTGAGAACTTGCTTGAGCGTTTGCTTGATTATCAGTGTCAGGGGTCATATGAGAATCCATGCTGGAGATTAAGTGATCAACTTGGGGCAGTATTGAGTACGTCTCTTTAATAGCGCCTGACAAGTAATTGATATGAATAAATCAGATAGCGATTGGACGCAATAAATTGAGCGATAAGCATTCTAAGAAAAAGTGTACAGATATCAGCTGACGCCAATATCTGTCATAACAAGCTATGTTTTTTAAGGTTATAAGTAGCGGCATTTAAATAAAACATCGCTTTTAAAGCGAGAGAGTGAAGCTGATATTACAGCTCGCTTTCGTACTCATCAGCGGTTAGCAGTGCTTCATAGTCAGCGATGTTGTCAGGCTTCATTCTAAAGAACCAACCTTCGCCATATGGGTCAGAGTTGATGATTTCTGGATCGTCTTCTAGGGCTTCGTTGATCGCAACGACTTCACCTGAGATAGGCGCATAAACGTCAGAAGCAGCTTTTACTGATTCAACAACAGAGATTTCGTCATCAACAGCGATGATGTCGCCCACGTCTGGTAATTCAACAAACACCACGTCACCCAATAGGTCTTGAGCATGGTCAGTGATACCAACAGTGATAGTACCGTCGTCTTCTAAGCGTAACCACTCGTGGCTGGCGATGTATTTTAGTTCTGCTGGGATATTGCTCATGGTCTCTCTCCTAAGTGATAGAGGATGGTTAACAAAAATAGTGGACGTTAATAATAGGGTTTATAATGCCTACGAGTCAAACTGCTGTTTGCCATTACGGACAAACGGTAGCTTAAGAACACGCACATCAACGAACTTGCCTTTGCCGCGCAGATCGACCTGAACGCTATCATCATCTGATACGCTGGCAGGCACACGGGCAATCGCAATTGAGTTTTTTAGGCTAGGGGAGAAGGTGCCACTGGTGATAATGCCCGTTTGCTCATTGTCCGTGCCTTGATTGATGGTGACTGTCATGCCTTCACGCAATACGCCGCGCGTCGTTAGCAATAAGCCAACTTGCTTCATGGCAGAGCTATCGTCTTTTGACTGTTGGCGTTTACTAACTAAAGCATCACGACCGACAAAATCACGCTCGTCTTTAAGCGCGAGTGTCCAGCCCATGTTGCATTCGTAAGGACTGACGTTGTCGTCCATGTCATGACCATAGAGGTTCATGCCAGCTTCCATGCGCAAGGTATCACGCGCGCCAAGACCGGCAGGTTTGATGCCATTGGCTTTTAATTGTTCAAAAAACGCTGGTGCATCATCACCATGCATAATGACTTCGACGCCATCTTCACCGGTATAGCCAGTACGAGCGACGAACCAATCTTTGCCTTCGATGTCCGTTAAATCAGCACCAACGAAAGGCTTAAGACCAGCTAAAGTATCTGCCCAGCTAGGTTTGGTTTGCGCGAGTTTTTCAACAGCGTTTGGTCCTTGCACGGCAATCATCGCAAGCTCTGGACGCTCAGTGATGCTGATGTCAAAACCTTCGGCGACTTTATCAAATTGCGCCATGTCTTTATCACGAGTAGCAGCGTTTGAGACGATACGATATTCAGTAGCGTCTTCGTTCATTAGGTAAACGATTAAGTCATCGATGACGCCACCTTGCTCGTTGAGCATGCCAGAATATAGCGCTTTACCGACGGTTTTGAGTTTATCGACATCATTGGCCAGTAGCTTTTGTAGCCATGCTTTGGTATCGCTACCTGTGACATCAGCGACGACCATATGTGAGACATCAAACATACCAGCATCAGTACGCACCGCTTCGTGCTCTTCGATTTGCGAACCATAATGGATTGGTAATTCCCAACCAGAAAAATCCACCAGCTTGCCGTCACTATCAACGTGAGACTGATAAAGAGGTGTGCGTTTAGGGGTTGAATTGTTGGCGCTTTGAGCAGTATTATCTTGAGTAGTGGTCATAACAAATCCTTATGTGGACATCAGCTGCATTCGATAACCAGTCGTAAAAACAAGTATCAAAGTATGAGGGCTGATGTGCCTTATCATAGTAGCGAGAAGCAATATTGCAAGGTGCAAACATTGCAACCAAGGGTAGCACAGAAAAATAGCGCAATCCGCCAAACAAACGCTGAACGTCGGTTTAAGCAAAAGCCCTATCTGTCCTGTAACCTGAGATTTTCAACACGAACCATCATTGCACGTTTTTAAAAGCATCAGCCTTAAAAAACCAAATTAAATGATGTCGCATTTTCTCCCCTTCGGTGGGTAAGGCGTCGTCCGTCCTTACCGCTCTCCAGATTTGTTATGCCTTATGTTTGGGTGTGCTACGCAATTGACGGTAGACAGTGAAACAGTCGTGACATGTGTTTTTCAGTCCTTTTACCTGAGCGATTGGCAGGGTGGATGCGCCTTCGGTGGTCAAGTAGCAACTATCAGCGCCAGCTCATTAATATGAACGCACCTGATATTGTGCTCAAGACTCTCTCCTGAAAAACGCTTTTATTATGAAAGGTTCACCGCGCTTTTACAAGTCATCTAGGCGATTAAAGTGAATAATTTTGGCAAAAATGATTTTTTGTGAGAATAATCAATACCGTATCGATAAGTAAAGCGTTTTACGTTTGGTAGGTAGTAGTCAATTTAGCACGAATGCCCATCGTAAAACGTAAAGCGACTACTGATATTCACCCAAAATATGCTAATCTATGGCGATAGTTTCTGGTAGGTCATTATTATGCATTGTGATATTTATAAATTCCCCAAACATAACGATATGTATGTCTATATTGCCCGTCCTGATTATCCTGACGATACCGACGAGATTAAAGATTGGCTTGGCGTATTACCAAAAGATTTTCGTGCCAGTTTAGGGCGCAGTAAATTTGTGATGCACTTGGACTTAGCCACTACGCCGACGCTTGCGCGCGTTGATAAAGCAGAGGTACTGGCAAAATTACAGTCGCAAGGGTATTTTGTACAAATGCCACCGCAAGATGTGATGCGCCGCCAAGCGGAATTACGTGCGCGTGAAGCACAAGACAATATTTATGATTAATGGGTATTTTTGAAGCGAGTTTTTAATCAGCCTCTTTTGACTATGTTGCATGACAGCCAGCAAGAAAAAGTTTACGACACATTTGCGCTCATGCATTTTGGTAGAAAGTCGTGATAAACTAGCAGGCTATATGAGTGACAAGACAAAAAATACGTGGCGAGGCAAAAGGTCGTTTTTCAAGTGCTTATGTCTTAATTGCTTTTGACGATAATGTATTCGATATTATGGTTCGTTGAAATAGCACACTGTCTATCGTTAAGCGCGTAAACGCGCTGCACAATTTATAAACGCAGGTAACTACACACGCATGGACTGGTTAAAAGGTATTATAAACAGCTTACCGCTGGAAGCCATTAGTGATATTCTCGGCGAAATTGCTATTTGGTGGGGACAGCTGGTAAAAGACGTGCCACCCGCAGACTTACCGATGTACGCGTATTTGGGTGGTGTCGTTATTGTGTTGGTATTGTGGTTGCTGGTCGCTCGTATGCTGCCGCGGCCGTTGGGCGGTATGAGTTGGATGATATTGTTTGCTGTGTTATTGGCACCAGGTACTGCCCTTGGCGATCCAAGTGTGATTGCCCCTGCTAGTATCGCCGTGGTTTATGCGATTATGATGAAGGACACGGCTGGCGCGATTACCAATATGCTGCCGATACTCGTCGTGTTAGTGGTTGGCTTGTTTGTGGGCTTCGTCTGGCAGCTTATTCGCGGTGCTTTTGAGTCAAGTCTAGACAAAGCGCGTAGTCGTACCGCAGAAGATACACAAGCGACCATGCAGCTGACGACTGGCAATTATTTGACAGAAGGCACGACTTTAACCGACCAAGCCACTGTGGCTGAACCGTCGAATAAAACGCCTTTAGCGGCTAATCCTAAAGCAGACGTTAGCTTAAAAAAAGACAGTAGTTGAGCTAAAAAGCCTAATATGGAAAAGCTTGATAAGTAGTAAATTAATATTAACAAAGTGTCATCAGAAAAATGACGTCAGTAAAGTGATATTAAAGTTTTGCTAGCGATGGTTGGATCTGTGCTTTAGGTTCATAGTGGCTACATAAAAGACGCTATCAATAAAAATATTGTGAATGAAAAGCACCATAAAAAAGACACCATGCGTGTCTTTTTTTATGAAAAAATGTTTTATGACTGTGCCGACCAACCGTCAAAAGGCGTTCAAGGCATCTATTGTTTTTCAACAACTGCGAACGCATGAGTATTTTGGCAATCAATCATGCTGTGCTAATCTAAATGATTATTTATTTGCCATCAATTGCCTTTAATTCTTTCCTGGCTCTTGATAGCCCTAATCTATAACAATAACTGAGACTTGATTATGAGCACGACTGATAAAACGAAAAAAAGCTTTACTGGTACGCAAAATTATATTGCCACTGACGATTTGCAGTTGGCGGTCAACGCCGCGATGACGTTACAAAAACCACTATTGATTAAAGGCGAGCCGGGCACCGGTAAGACATTATTGGCGGAGGAGGTCGCTGAAAGCTTAGGGATGCCGCTGATTACATGGCACATTAAGTCAACCACCAAAGCGGAGCAAGGGTTGTATGAGTACGATGCCGTATCGCGCTTGCGTGACTCGCAACTGGGTGATGATAAGGTTTATGAGATTGGCAATTATATCAAACCCGGCAAGCTATGGGAGGCATTTACCAGTAACGAGCGTAGTGTGTTGTTGATTGATGAAATTGATAAAGCCGATATCGAGTTCCCAAATGACTTGCTGCATGAGCTTGATAAAATGTCTTTTTATGTCTATGAGACGGGAGAAACCATCACTGCTGCGCAGCGTCCTGTGGTCATTATCACTTCAAACAATGAAAAAGAGTTGCCCGATGCTTTCTTGCGTCGTTGCTTCTTCCATTATATTGACTTCCCAGAAGAAGAAACCATGCGTCAAATCATCGACGTTCATTTCCCTAATATCCAAGAAAAATTGGTCAATGATGCGCTGGATATTTTTTATAAACTGCGTAATGTCCAAGGGCTTAAAAAGCCACCATCAACCTCAGAATTGGTCGATTGGCTGACGCTGTTATTGGCTGATGATATGGCTCAAGCAGAGTTAGAAGAAAACTTGCGCGGTGAGAAGTCTATTCCGCCGTTATATGGTGCGCTACTGAAAAACGAAGCCGATGTGAGTTTATTGCAGCGTTTTGCCAATATGATGCGTCGTTAAGCAACAGCTCGTTTGTCATCATTGACGCTAATGAAGCAGTCCAACTCATAACTAGATCAGCCAATAAGTGATGCGACTTTTATGTTTATCAAATTGTTCTATACCTTGCGTACTTACGGCGTGCCAGTCAGTACGCGTGAGCTGCTTGACCTAAATGCTGCGTTAGATCAAGGGCTGATGATGCAGCCGCATCCTGAAAACCCCGAGCTGTCTACCTTTGGCAGTCGCGAGGATATGTATCGACTGATTCGGCTTTGTATGGTCAAAGACGAGCGTCACTTTGATAAATTTGACCGTGCCATGGCAGATTATTTTGAGGGTGTCGACAGCCTTGATATGGATGAGCTGCTCGCAAAGTTGACGGACATTCCTAAAGAGTGGCTGGAGTTAAAGCTTGATCCAAAAAATCTGACCGAAGAGCAGCGGCGCTTGCTAAAGAAATACGGTTCATTAGAGGAGCTAATGAAAGCGCTAGAAGAGCGTCTGAAAGAACAAAAAGAGCGTCATCAAGGCGGTAGTAAATGGGTCGGCACTGGCGGCACATCACCATTTGGTGCCTATGGTGACCATCCAGAAGGCGTGCGCGTTGGCGGTGAGTCGCGTAAACGTAGCGCTGCTAAAGTCTGGGAGCAGCGTAAATATCGCAATCTCGATGATGACAATCAGCTTGGTACCCGTCAAATCCAAATGGCACTACGAAACTTGCGCCAGTTTGCCCGTACCGGCAGCGCCGATGAGCTAGATATTCACGAAACCATTAAGCGCACCGCCAAAAAAGGCGTGCTCGATATCCATATGCAAGCTGAGCGCCGCAATCGCGTCAAAGTACTGATGCTGTTCGATGTGGGCGGCAGTATGGATGTTCATGTTGAAGCCTTAGAAAAGCTATTTTCAGCGGCTAGAAATGAATTTAAAACCTTAGAGTTTTTTTACTTTCATAACTGTCTTTATGACTATGTTTGGAAGGACAATGATCGTCGCCATAGTGCCCCCATGCCAACGTATGAACTGCTCAACAAATACGGTCGCGAGTATCGCGTTATCTTCGTCGGTGATGCCTCAATGTCGCCATATGAGCTGATGACAGTTGGTGGCAGCGTTGAATATATGAACAATGAGGCGGGTATTGTTTGGCTCAAGCGGGTGCTCGCGCATTTCGATAAAGTCGCTTGGCTCAACCCTGAAGATCCAGCGTACTGGCAATATACCCAAACCATCGTTGAAATTAAGAAACTATTCGACAATAAAATGTATCCGATGACTTTACATGGGATAGAAGAGATGACCAACTATCTAGCGCGTTAATTTTGACGTTTGGATAAAGATACGCCCTAATTTATAAAACCTGTTAATCCCTATATTTTCTGATAAAAGCAGCCGTTATGACAGCATAGCGGCTGCTTTTTTGTCGAAAATAATCAGTTTTGCAGTCACACGGCATTGGTATAAGCAGCAAAATATGATAACATTCATTTTAAATGAATCTTCTAGAGGCGTTTTGACTGGTTCGGCAAAAAATTTGATGACAAGAATTTGATAATTGTTTGTAAAAATCAGTCGTCGTTACTTATTTAAGCACTTCATTTTTCATATGTAAATCAACCAACCAACCAATCAATGTAATGAACTTATGCCATTTCCAATCATTTTAGTAGCAAAAAAGCGCGTGCAAGTACTACATTCAGTAGACTAAACGAGTTTGACAGCGCTCCTCATATGTTTTGGAATTGGTACTAATAAGAGAGACAGTATGGCTTCACCAAAGACTTTAGAAATCGTCACCGCAACTGTTCCCGTCCTTGAAGAGCATGGAACGGCAATCACCACGGTGTTTTATAAAAATATGTTTGAAGAGCATCCTGAGCTGTTGGACATCTTTAACGAAACCAATCAAAAATTGGGTCGTCAACAGACGGCTCTAGCGACGACCGTGTTAGCCGCTGCTAAGCACTTGGATAAATTGGCGACGTTATTGCCACAGGTCACGCAAATCAGCCATAAGCATCGTGCTCTACAGATTTTGCCTGAGCATTATCCTATCGTTGGTAAGCATTTAATCGGTGCAATCAAGGAAGTGCTGGGGGAGGCTGCCAATGACGATATCATCGATGCTTGGACTGAAGCTTATGATGAGATTGCCTCAGTATTTATCCAGATTGAACATGGCATGTATGAGGAGGCGATGTGGCAGGGTTTTGCGCCTTTTGTAGTGACTAAAAAGGTAGCAGCTGCTACCGATATTGCGGCCTTTACAGTTGTACCAGCCAAGGATAATGCAGAAAGTCATCAAGAGATCGACCTGAGCAAATTGACTTTAACCGCAGGTCAGTACATCACAGTGAAAACAGATCCAAAAGACAGTGACCATGTTGCGCTACGTCATTACTCTTTGTACTCTGCTAGTACCGATGCAGGCATTCAGTTTGCGGTCAGACGCGATAACCGCAATGAGCATCATGGTTTGGTCTCTAACTATATGCACGACCAATTAGAAGTGGGTGACACGGTTTTATTATCGGCACCAGCAGGTGACTTTGCGCTCAATCAAGACTTGGTACAGCAAAATGAGATTCCGCTAGTATTGATGAGTGCTGGTGTTGGTGTAACCCCTGTGCTATCTATGTTGGAGGCACAAGTATTAGCCAATCCAAAACGACCTATTATCTGGGTTTATGCTTGCCAAAATGATGTGCATCACGCTTTCAATACTGAAGTGGAGACGCTGTTAGAAAAGGCTGAGACTGTAGAAAAGCATGTCTTCTATTTTGAGTCTGGACAACTATTAGATGAGGCGTGGCTTGCTCAATTACCTAAGCCTGCTGATATTTATGTCTGTGGCTCGATGCCATTTATGGAAAGCATGATCGATGGGCTAGTGACGCTAGATCATGGCGTCGATAGCGTTCATTATGAACCGTTTGGTCCCAAGATGAGTTTGGGCGGCTAATTTTAGCTATTGTTAGCCATTAACTGTTGCTATTAATAAAAAAAGCACTTGGATGACAAAGTCGTCTCAAGTGCTTTTTATTCAGTGCAATTTATCTTATTTTTATCACTATTTTAAAAATGGATACATCTTTAAAAACAAATACATCGCCTAATCTTTATTTTCAACCAATCCAACCATCACACCCATCTCTTTTTTATCATGCTTATCAATGCTGGGCGCATATAATGCTGACGCAATCCCGCCATCTAAAAACAGAGCATTCGGACAGTTTAAGTCATTCTTAAATAACGATGCAAATTGATAAAATGTCACCGGCTCATCGCTATTGACAAATTTTATGTGGCCGTCATCGCAAACACCTGCGCCATTACGAATCTTGAATGAGGTGCTATCAGGATTAAACTGTGGATGTATCTCGTTATTGATAACCAACATAGGACCTGATTGGGTGGCATACCAAGGCTTCGCTTCGCCGCTGTTAAGCTGCTCGTTTAAGGCGTTGCTTTCCGTAATTTGCACGTTGCCCAATTTATCCCACCACATCACGCCGTTGGGTAATAAGTGAAAATTGCCACCGCCTTCTTTGAGATTTAGCGATTTGATCTCTTCACCATCAATGATGGTATAACCAATCGGTGCATAGTTCTCATTGTACATACCTGCATTCATAGCAAAGCTCAGCGCTTGATTTGAGGGCAATGTGGCTAATAACGTCTCAAAGGTGAGTAACGATTTCGTACTATCAGGCTGCTGCCAAAACAATTTCAATGAATAGCGGCCATCCGTCAAAGCTTCAGCATCAATGCTACAAACACTATAAGAAAATGGTGCATCTTGAGTCTGACACGACCATTTTTGTATCTCGCTGTCAGCAGCATCAGTGCTTATCGGTTGGCAAGCACTGACACTTAGCAAGAGTAGGGCGACTGCTCCTAAAGGTAAGGGAAGAGCGAAATTTGGCATCAATGATATATCTTTTATAGTATGGAGTGAGATATAAATAGTCAGGGCTCACGGATTTTTAATCGCTATTTCTTAATCACTGCTAGGCGGAAATTCGCGAAAAGTATTGTTGACGTTACCGATTAACTGCCCACCGCCAGTGATACTCGCAAAGTTGCCAAGGCTCTGTTCCACCGATGTGGTGGTTTCTCTACCTTTATCCCGTGAGTCTTTATTATAAGCAATGAGGGCGTCATCATTGGCTAAAAAGCTATCTGGGTTCGCCATTACCCACATCTGATTAAATACATCTGCGCGGGCGCTATTATTGAGTAGCGCTCCCTTATCCGTAAAATAAAAGAACTTCGATAATAGTTTTATCTGCCCATCATCGAGGCGGCGCGCGATATGATACGGTTGTAATTGGCTTGGGTGTTGTAAGCCGACCGCGCCAACGATACTGGCTAGGGATTTTAGGGTGTTTTTATGGAAGCTTGCGACGCGCTCAGCTTTGCTTGGTACATCCAGCGCTTTTTGACGATACGGGTCTTGGGTGGCAACGCCAGTCGGGCAAGTGTTGGTATGGCACGAACGTGACTGAATACAGCCAACAGCAAACATAAAGCCGCGCGCTGAATTACACCAGTCTGCGCCCAAGGCAATCATACGAGCAATATCGAAACCAGAGACGATTTTACCGCTCACACCAAGTTTGATTTTATCGCGAATGCCTGCGCCGACTAAAGTATTGTGTATTAATAAAAACCCTTCAACCATCGGCATGCCGACATTGTCCATGAATTCGACAGGCGCCGCGCCAGTACCACCTTCTGCGCCATCGATGACGATGAAATCAGGGTAGTTATCGGTTTCGATCATGGCTTTCACAATGGCCATAAACTGCCAAGGCTGACCAACACAAAGTTTGAAGCCCACAGGTTTGCCGCCTGATAACTCGCGCAGTTGTTGCCAAAAAGCCACCAATTCTCGCGGGGTACTAAAGGCGGTATGCGACGAGGGCGACACACAATCTTGACCTGTCGGTACTTGACGGGTATCAGCGATTTCTTGGGTGATTTTCTCCGCGGGTAGCACGCCACCTTTACCAGGTTTTGCCCCTTGAGATAATTTGATTTCAATCATTTTTACTTGTGGATCAACCGCTTTTTCGGCAAAAGACTGCGGGTCAAAATTGCCACTATCATCACGGCAACCAAAATACCCTGTACCTAGCTCCCAAATCAAATCACCACCGAACTTGCGATGATAAGGGCTGATAGCCCCTTCACCCGTATCATGAGTAAAGCCGCCCATTTTTGCGCCTTGATTGAGCGCCATAATCGCGTTAGCCGATAAGCTGCCAAAGCTCATCGCCGATATATTAAATACCGACATATCATGGGGCTGCTGACAACGCTCACCGCCAACCATAATACGAAAATCTTTGTTTTCTAAAGGTTGGCTAATCGCTGATTGTAAAAACCATTCTTTACCATTGGTGTATAAATTATCTAACGTACCAAAGGCATTGGTGTCGCTGACGTTCTTAGCACGTTGGTAAATTAGCGCCCGCTGCTGGCGTGAAAACGGTACTTGCTCTTTATCATTTTCTAGTAAATATTGACGAATTTCAGGACGAAAGTCTTCAAGCACATAACGAATATGTCCGGCAACGGGATAGTTTTTCAAAATAGCATGCTTTGATTGTATGACGTCATAAATCCCCAAGCATACCCCAAACCCACCGAGAATAATTAACCACCAATTTAGCAATAGTAGACCTGCTAAAAATATTAATATAGCAGCGCCAAAGGTGCTATAACGCAGCAATAAGCCGACCAAATACGGAGAGTTGGTTTTAGGTTCAGGATTTAGATTGGTACGAGATTGGGGCATGGCTACACTCAACAGTAATACATAAATATTAAAAAGGTGACAATGATTTAAAGAGAGAGTAGGGTAAAAACCACCCTCTTATGACCATTATTGTTAGACACTGACAAAGCGCTCAGATTTATCGCCTACATCATACACATATGATATCACTGCATAGCAGTAATTGGGTAACAGAGTGCTACTGTTAATGTTGCTAGTGGCGTGATTTTAACAGACAACTTGTACCAAAGTTTTCTGCTCGTCGATCACTTTAAGCTTAATCTCAACGGGCAAAAATTGCTGAATGAGCCATGCTTGGGTTTCAGTGTGCTTACTAACGACACGCGCGGTAAACTCGCCACCGCCTGCTAAAGTCAAGGGTAAGAGTAATTGATCGGTTAAGTATTCATCGACCAGTGAGTCGGTGTTAAATATATAACGTTTGACTAAGCCTGATAAACGACAAACTATCTTTTCCGCTGAGCTGCGTTTTTCTCCTAGTAAAGTAAACACCTCGGAGTGATATTCTTTATGATTTTGGGTGTCAGAAACCTCATGAGTGACTTGTGCATAGCAGCTATTGCCTTCACCAATGCCTTGCAATTTATGACTATGAGTGGTTATCAGCGTTTCATCAATTCCCGATTCGACCAATGATGCTTTTGCGCTGGCAAGCTCACGTTTGCAAATGTCGTACTCTAGATTGAGCACGCTCGCGACCAGCTCTATACCGATAAGCTTACCGCGTTTAGTCAGGTTAAATTGTGAAGCGCTTGCATGGCGCATAAATGGCGTTATCGTCGCTTTAATCATGCCGCCACCAATAGGCGCAAACCCTGCTTGCACGCATTCGATACCCACGTGCATACCCAATTTCGCTAATGTAGGGACGAACGCTTGCTGCAAAAAGTCCGTGGTTGGCGCGAGTGGATTGTGCGTGCCGCCTTTTATTGTTACGGTTGATACCGTTTGCGTGTTGGTATTGGCAAACAATAACGTTGGCAATAGTGTTTGCAGCACAAGACTGGTGCTGCCTGCTGAGCCAATATCAAACGTATAATTGCCAGATTGTATAGTATTAGGAGTAAAGCGGAACGATGCGCTGCCCAAAACTGCACCTGTCACGGTGGCATTTGATATTTGCTGCGAGGCTTGTACACACATCAAGTGCTGACGCATCAATCCCGATTTGGCTCGCCCAGCGCGGATATTAAACATTTCAATGGGTATACCTGTCAACATCGATAATGATAGAGCGGTACGAATGATTTGTCCGCCACCTTCGCCAGTGCTGCCGTCGATTTTTAGGGTTTTGGGTTTTGTTGTAGTCATGATTATTTATTATCTTTATTGGCAAATGAATAGGGCTTCTGCGAGTTTCATTTTGGTTCTCTCTTATTTTTCATTTTCTAAGTATATTTTTTTGTTCAAGAAACTTATTTTTAATTAAAATATCAGGGATGTTGTTAAGAGCTTCCCTCTCAGATTTGATCCTAACTGCAAAGACGAAGGAAAAAATAGCTGAACGCGTCAATTGCAAAACATGTTCTACACTTTCAATAAATTCGGACTCAGAAATAAAAACTGGTTCTTCATAATAAGTTAATGAGGCTTCAGTACTTTCAGGTTTTTCATTCTCATAAACAAATACGAAGCTATGTTCCAAGGCGTTTCGCCACTGCTTGTAGAAACTAAGCTCGCCTTCCAACTTATGGTTTAAATCACAAGCTATACTATATAGACCAATCAAACCTTCATTATCATAAGCTTCGAACTTTTGCAGTCTGTCTTCATTTTCAAGTTCCCAGAAAGTATGAAAAGATGAATGTCTGACTTTACCTTTATTGTTTTTAGACTGTAAATCAAACAATAAGGCTACAGCATTACCTATCTTGTCTAAAATACCAAAGCAAACTCTAAAAGCAGTACGGAGCTTTTCGATGTTTGTTCCTAGTAGCTCGTTGTCATATAGCTCTGCATAGCAAGCATCATCGTCGATATCGATATCGATATCGCTCTTAGCAAATTTATATTCATATAACATTAATCTGGCAAGACCAAATTCAGATTTAAGCCTATTTAGTACCTTTTCCATTGGTAATATGAAATCCCCAGAAATTGCTCTAGTAGGCATTGGAATATGTAAGTTATCACTTGCACTTCCATAGCATTTACAATATAAACCGTGTTCACTAAGGCTGAGAAAATTATCTAAACACCATCTGCGAAATTCTGATAACGATTGGTATTCCTGCTTATCTAAATGGCTATCATCTTCTATAGCTATTCCCATATCCAAACAATCTTTTTCAATATCACTATCTATTTTCTTAGCTCTTACGAGATAGGATTTCGCCCAATCAGGAGGTATACATTTTGATTCGCTTGCTTTTCTGTAACCTAAAGCTATTTCTTTACCCTGCTGAACACTATGCATTTTAGTAATACTATTCAGTGAAATTAAACATTCGCTACGGTTTACCCAAGCTTGAGCGATATCCAAATTCATTGCAATAACTTGATCATATAAAGCTAAAGCCTCAGAAAATCTATATTGCTGTTTAAGATTATTTGCTAAATTCACTAAGTATTGCGGTTGAACATCTGTTCTTTCTACTCTACAAGTTAATATAGCCTTCAAAAATAGAGAGCTAACTTCTGAGAGCTGCTTTATTAGCTTTACATTATTATGGCCCTGCTTATCAGAGGGTCTCTGAATCAAATTGCTCTTCGCATTTCCCAAATTATAGTAATAACTATTGCGAGTTAAACAGCTTTCAAAGCTATCAGATTCCATTATTTCTAAACCTACATAGCTAGCTTCATTTTTTGAAGCCATGTGGCCTATATCGACAAACAACATTCCTAGCTTATAAAGTAAGTAAGAATATTGAATATCATCTTTGTTCACCGTAGTACGTAAAGTTGTATGTATATCTAAACATAGCTCAAAACTTTTTGTAAAATTTCCTAGGTCAATCATTCTTGAAGCACTTTCTATCTGAAAATTTATATTTTCAAAATCATTTTTATCGTGATATTCCATGGAACTATCTCCAGTTTTTTGAACTATATATGTATGCTCGATTTAACCTTTAACACAAACCACCTGCCGCAAGGTATGTACCACTTCTACCAAATCACTTTGTGCTTGCATCACATCATCAATATTTTTATAAGCCGCTGGAATCTCATCAATCACATCCACGTCCTTTCGGCATTCTACGCCCGCAGTCTGTGCAATTTGATCGGCGACTGTAAATACCTTTTTCGCCTCAGTACGTGACATGATACGACCTGCGCCATGCGAGCAAGAGCAAAACGATTCTTCGTTTCCTTTACCGCGCACGATAAATGACTTGGCACCCATTGACCCCGGAATAATTCCGTATTCACCAACACGGGCACGCACTGCGCCTTTACGGGTCACAAATACTTCCTCGCCATAGTGTTCTTCTTTAGCCACATAGTTGTGATGACAGTTCACCGCTTTTACCGCAGCATCAAACGGCTTAGGTATGATGTGACGTAGGGCTTTAATCGCTTTTTCCATCATGATTTCGCGGTTTTTAAAGGCAAAACGCTGCGCCCAACCAACCGCAAACCAATAATCATCAAAGTGCTCTGTACCCTCGGCAAAGTAGGCCAAATCTTTATCTGGCAAGTTGATAAACCACTTGCGCATGTCCTCACGTGCCAGCTCAATAAAGTAGCGTCCGATGGCATTACCCACACCGCGTGAGCCTGAGTGCAACATGATCCAAACTTGGTTGGTTTCATCAAGGCACACCTCGACGAAATGGTTACCCGTACCCAGCGTACCCAAATGATTAAGGTTATTGGTATTTTTAAGTTTAGGGTGCTTTTGAGTTATATAATTAAAGTCATCAACCAGCGTTCCCCAACCGTTCATTACCGTGTCGTCAGGGTTTGCCCATGCACCGACATCACGGCGTGACCCGCGACCACGCGTTTTACTACGACCATGTGGAATCGCTTTTTCAAGCTCCGTACGCAGACCAAGCAAACTATCTGGCAAATCGTTTGCGGTTAGAGTAGTTTGCACTGCCATCATCCCGCAGCCAATATCGACACCAACGGCAGCCGGAATGATCGCGTCTTTGGTGGGCAATACCGTACCGATCGTCGCGCCAATCCCAACGTGTACATCGGGCATCACCGCAAGCCATTTATATACAAACGGCATTTTTGAGGCTTTGATCAATTGCTCGTGTGCTTTTGGGTCAACGGGTACGCCCTTGGTCCAAAGTCTGATAGGCGTTCCACCGTCTTGAATAATATGATGAGTAGTTGGTTGCATGTTATGTTCCTTAGCATTGCAAAGTTTGTTTATAGTCATTCCCCTATAAAAGTATTACAGCGTTACCCTCGCTTGAAGTATCACATATACATCTACACTCGGTTGCCTTGTACTACTTTTAAATTGAATCGACTATATTATGAAAGAGGATGCTTGCTTTATATAATGCTAAGGGTGTGCCAAGTTTTTAAAATAGTTGGAATTTATTTATAAGTATTTGATATATTTAAATAAATTAAAAAATTAGAACTGATTGTTGACATAAGTTATAATTAAGTGAATATAATATTTTATAAAAATATAGAAAATTAACTATAAAAGGACGGTGTATATGGATAAGAGATACCAAGTATTTGTGAGTTCCACATTTGCAGATTTACAAGATGAGCGAAGCAATGTTATTCAAACACTTATGGAAATGGACTGTATACCCGCTGGGATGGAGCTATTTACTGCTCTAGATGAAGAACAGTTTGAATTCATAAAGAAAGTTATTGATGATAGTGATTACTACCTACTTATCGTAGGTGGTCGATACGGCAGTTTGTCTGAAAAAGGTATTAGCTATACAGAAATGGAGTATGACTACGCAATTAAACAAGGCATTAAGGTTGTTGCGTTAGTTCACGGTAGTCCTGAAAAATTAGCGGTTGAAAAAGTCGAAATGGATTCTGAAGCACGACAAAAACTACAAATTTTTAGAGAGAAGGTAACGACTAATCGTTTGGTAAAATTTTGGGATGATGCAAAAGAGTTATCTGGTTTAGTTGCGCTTAGTTTGCCCAAAACGATTAAAACTTATCCAGCTGTTGGATGGATAAGAGGAAATGAAGCAACTGATAATACTGATTTATTAAAGCAACTGAATAAACTTAGACAAGAAAAAGATGAGCTTGAAAAACAGGTTCAGGTTTTACAAGCAAATAATACTGAAATATTAGACTTAGCTCAAGGTGAGGATATTTTGACTATTAGTATTAGACATAACGTTAATAGAGGAGGTAAAAGAGAAAAAGTAAAGTTAGAATACTATATTTCATGGAATGAAATACTAAAGTTTATTGTTCCTAAAGTTTTACAGCCTTATCCTGAAAGAGCTATTCATGCAAATTTCACAAGTTATATAGCTTCTAAATATCCGGATGATTTTGATATTGTTTCAATAGATACAATAGACTTTGAGAATATTAAAATTCAATTATTAGCTCTTGAATATATAAGATTATTAGGCGATCCGATGGATATATTCTGGGAGATTATGCCTAGTGCGCGAAAAAAAATAGTCAGGTCATTGGCTTTAAAAAGATATGAGAGTGACCTAACTAATGATGAATAAAACCGCCGTCATCGGCTTCCTCGGTACTACTTTAGACAATGGTTTTAATGATAAGCGTTGGCAACGATGGCGGCCAACCGTGAGCTTAGGTATGCATGATGAGCTGTTGGTCGATGAGCTGCATATCTTGTATAGCAAGCGTGATAAGCGGCTGTTTAAAATAGTTGCCGATGATGTGGCGCAGGTTAGCCCTAATACTAACGTGATTGGTCATCATGTGGCATTGAGCAGTCCGTGGGATTTTGCCGACGTTTATGCTGAGCTGTATGATTTTGCCGCAGGGTTTAACTTTCAGGACAATACCGACTACTTACTGCATCTGACCACAGGTACGCATGTGGCGCAGATTTGCTGGTTTTTGTTGGTAGAAGCAGGATTTATTCCAGCAGATTTGATTCAAACCTCGCCTTGTCCAAAGCCAGACCAAGCTGATCCGAAAGGTCGCTATCAAGTGATTGACTTGGATGTCTCACGCTATGATGGACTACGTGAACGCTTTGAAGCAGAAAAACAGCAACATTGGCAAACCTTGCAAGCCAATCTAGTCACCCAAAATGCCGCTTATCAAAAGCTCATCTCCGATATTGAAAAGGTGGCAACGCGATCAACCGCACCCATATTATTGATGGGCGCAACAGGGGCGGGCAAGTCTCAATTGGCAGGCCAAATCTACGCGCTCAAAAAAGCCAAAGCTAACAGCACGCAAGGCAAAAACACGCTTGAAAAATTTGTTGAGGTAAACTGCGCCACGCTGCGTGGTGACACCGCCATGAGTGTATTCTTCGGTCATGTCAAAGGTGCCTTTACGGGCGCTGCGACGAGTCGAGATGGGCTGCTAAAATCAGCTGATGGTGGTTTGTTATTCTTAGATGAAATTGGTGAGCTTGGGCTTGATGAGCAAGCGATGCTATTGACCGCACTGGAGGAGCAGCGCTTTTATCCGCTTGGTAGTGATACACCGATTAGCGTGTCGTTTCAGCTCATGGCAGGCACTAATAAAGATTTGCGGCAAGCGGTCGCTAATGGTGAGTTTCGAGCGGATTTATTTGCGCGTCTTAATACATGGACGTTCTTTTTGCCATCACTCAAAGATAGGTTGGAAGATTTACCTGCCAATATCGATTACGAGCTGGCGCGCTTGGGTAGCGAGCAACAGCAGCAATATCGATTTACGCCAGAAGCAAGACAGCTGTATGAAGCTTTTGCGATGAGTGCAAATGCGACATGGCAGGGGAACTTTCGTGATTTGACTGCCAGTATGATTCGCCTAACCACGCTGGCTGAAAGTAAAGTGATTCGCAATGATGACGTACAAGCGGAGATTGAACGCTTAACACATCTTTGGGAATTGCCTGACAGCTTGAATGGCTCGAATAGATTGAGTAATGATAATAAAGGCAATAACGCAAATAAAAATAGCCTAAGTAATAACAGTCCAGATGCTACTTTAAATAGCGAAACTATCGAGCAGGGTAGCCATAACATCTTACGCCAATATCTCGATGAAGACATGCTAACAACTATTGATCTATTTGATGCAGTGCAACTGGCGTATGTGATTGAGGTTTGTATCAATCATAAAAACCAAGCGGCGGCGGGGCGCTATCTGTATGCCAACTCACGCGATAAGCTAAAAAGCCCTAATGATAGCGATAGATTGCGTAAGTATCTAATGAAGTTTGGGCTGAGGTTTGATGGGTTAAAATGAAGCATTTTTCATAAAATAAAACCCATCAATTAAGCCAAGATGCTCGTACTATAGATTTATGGTCTATTGTCTTTTAAACGCCCGAACCAATCCGCTCCGCCAACGCCTGTAATTTCGGCACTATCATCGCAGCATACTCATCCGCTTCCCAATTAGCGCTTGGCACACTGGCATTGAGCGAATAAGTATATTGCCCAGTCGCGACATCATATACCCCAACCGCGACTGCCAGTATGTCGTTAGAAAATTCACCATCTGATATCGTATAGCCGTATTTTTCATAATGCTCTGCCGCGCTGGCTAGGGCGGTTTGTGCATGGTCATAATCCTCGGTAGATAACTGTTCTTGTAGATTTTTAATGATGACAGCCTGTCTCGCTTGCGTACTTGTCGCATAAAAAGCACGTCCGATGGCAGTGCGTGCCACAGGTACAGCGGAGCCAACCTGTAAATTGACCGATAGGCGAGCAGGGCTACGACAACAAGCGTGATAGCGCATTTCTCCTTCGACTTCGGTCGCCAGATTCACTGATACTTCATTTTCGCTAGCGAACTGACGCAGTAAGGGCTCAGCCGCTGCGACCATGTCGTGGCGACTCCACGCGGTCGCACTTAGACGTACAGCACTACTGCCCAATTGATACTGTCCGTGCTCAGTGACACGTAAAAACCCAAGGGTCATTAAGGTATGGATAAGGCGAGTAATGGTCGCTTTTGGTAGCGCTGTCATCTGACATAATTGCTGATGAGTGAGCCGATCATCATGTTCAAATGCTGCGAGTAAAGACAGCCCGCGACCCAGTGCTGTAACGAACTGTCGATCATTATCTTCCTTGCTTTGCTCAAGCAAGGTCGTCATTCGTTCCAATAGCGGAGTAGCTGTTGATAAGGATTTTGTCATTTTATGCTCATATTTTTTGTATAAAGGTTTACAGCGCGGCGAAAGTTTGCTTAAATGGTTTTAAATTATGAAACAAAGTTTCGCACAGCGGAATTATGAAGTCAATAGCCTATTAATCCAAACCCTTTATTAATCACTACTCGTCGGTCAGGATGACTGATATCAAGGAGCTCCACATGGCAACATCTACTCGTCCAAGTTTTGATTGGGAAGACCCATTTTTATTACGTGACCAGCTCACTGATGAAGAACGCATGGTGACCGACAGTGCGCGCCAGTTTTTTCAAAATGAGCTCATGCCTGGTATTTTAGAGGCCAATCGCCACGAGAATTTTGACCGTAATATCATGCGTCAAATGGGTGAGATGGGCTTACTTGGCGTCACGATTGAAGGTTATGGCTGTGCCGGTTTATCTAGTGTTGCTTATGGTTTGATTGCTAAAGAAGTAGAAGCCGTTGATTCAGGCTACCGCTCAGCGATGAGTGTGCAATCAAGCTTGGTGATGCATCCTATCCATGCATACGGTACTGAAGAGCAAAGAGAGAAATATTTACCTAAGCTTGCTACTGGCGAATATGTTGGCTGCTTTGGTCTGACTGAGCCAGATTCAGGGTCAGATCCAGCCTCAATGTCGACACGTGCACGAGCGGTTGATGGCGGTTATGAGCTGACCGGTAATAAGATGTGGATTACCAACAGTCCTATCGCTGATGTATTTGTGGTTTGGGCAAAAGATGATGCTGGTGAAATTCGTGGTTTTATCTTAGATAAAGGTGTGAAGGGTTTATCAGCACCGAAAATTGAAGGTAAATTCTCACTGCGTGCTTCAGTCACGGGTGAGATTGTGATGGACAAAGTATTTGTCCCTGAAGCCAATGCTTTCCCAGATATCCGTGGACTAAAAGGTCCATTTGGCTGCTTAAATAAAGCGCGTTATGGTATCGCATGGGGCGCGATGGGTGCGGCTGAATTTTGCTGGAAAGCTGCTCGTCAGTACACGCTAGATCGTAAGCAATTTGGTCGTCCACTAGCCGCGACGCAATTAGTGCAGCTGAAACTTGCCAATATGCAAACAGAAATCACACTAGGTCTGCAAGCAGCGCTACGTGTTGGTCGTCTGATGGATGAGGACAATGCTGCTCCTGAGATGATTTCACTTATTAAACGTAATAACTGCGGTAAAGCGCTAGATATTGCGCGTGTTTCTCGTGATATGCATGGCGGTAATGGTATCTCTGATGAGTTCCATATCATTCGTCATGTGATGAACTTAGAAGCAGTGAACACTTATGAAGGGACGCACGATATTCATGCGCTCATCTTAGGTCGTGCGCAGACTGGCATTCAAGCGTTCTTTTAAGTACTTTTAGCTCATACAATTGTATTCTACGACGGACGTTGCTGCTTGGCTTCTTGTTAAAAGAGCATTAGCAATAGCGTACGTTCTTCAGTTGTTCTTCATGATTTAACTACTGAAAAATTACATCCTGAAGAACAATTTTATTGTCAAAAATACGCGACACAATAAGGGATTATTATGACGGATATGGCAAAAGGTGCATTGCATGGTATCAAGGTGCTTGATTTATCGAGAGTGTTGGCAGGTCCTTCTTGTACTCAAGTACTCGCAGATTTGGGCGCTGAAATCATCAAGGTTGAGCGTCCGCATATCGGTGATGAAACGCGCCATTGGGCACCGCCAACATTCAGCGATGACACCTCTGCTTACTACGCTACCATCAATCGTAATAAAAAATCTCTCACCGTCGATATCACCACGCCAGCAGGACAAGCTATCATTAAAAAACTGGCCATTGACAGTGATATCTTGGTAGAGAATTTCAAAGTGGGTGGTCTGAAAAAATATGGCTTGGATTATGACAGTCTAAAACAAGACAATCCGCGCCTGATTTATGCGTCATTGACAGGGTTTGGTCAGACAGGGCCAGATGCCGCGCGCCCTGGTTACGACTATATTATTCAAGGGTTGTCAGGGCTGATGAGTATCACGGGTCCGAGCGATAGCGAACCGCATAAGGTTGGCGTGGCAGTGGTTGATTTGTTTGCAGGCTTACAGCTGACCATTGGTATCCAAGCCGCTCTATTGGCGCGTCAACATACTGGACTTGGACAGCATGTCGATGTGGCATTACTTGATAGTGCGCTTGCGATGCTCGCCAACGTTGGTATGAATTATTTGGCATCCGACAAAGTCCCGCCAAGACTCGGCAATCAGCATCCTAATATTGTGCCTTATCAAGTATTCGCAGGTCAGGGCGAGCAGCACTTTATCTTAGCCTGTGGTAATGATAGTCAGTTTGCCAAACTTTGTGATGTTCTTGCAGTTGATTGGCATACCGATGAGCGCTTTAGAACCAATCCACAACGCGTTGCCAATCGTATGCTGTTGTGTGCTGAGCTGAGCAAAAAATTTGCCGAGCAACCACGTACTTATTGGTTGGAGGTGTTAGATCAAGCGGGTATCCCATGCGGAGCGATTCATAATGTCGCTGAAGCCTTGGCAATGCCGCAAGCGCTGGCACGTGAGATGGTGGTTGATTTTGCCACGCAAGGCAGTCCGGTAAGAGCACTTGGCAATCCTATCAAGTTATCCGCATCACCCGTCACTTATCGGACACCGCCACCGAAGTTGAGCGAGCATACCGATAGTACGCTTGCTGATTTGGGCTACGACAGCGACATGATAGCCAAGCTTAAAGCCGATGGAATTGTTTAGTTAGGCATCAAAAAAAGCGCCATTGGAAAAAATGTTAAACAAAGGAATGTTGAGCATGAAAATATATAGCCATGAAAACCTAAGCTTGCACAGACCACTCCCTTATTTTTCTTATGGAAAGATGCATGAGCCGTTAGAGATACCAGAGCGTATGGTTGAGTTCTTAAAAGCACCAGCAGCGTTAGGGTTAGAGGTGACGACAGCTACTGATGTCGGCATTGGGCCTATATTAGCGGTTCACGATTTTGGTTATGTGGCTTTTCTCAAGCATGGCTATGATCAATGGATGGCAGTTGAAGAAGATTTAGGCGCGCAGGTACAGACGGGGATTTTTGTGCCGTATGACAATCCCGGTATCGGTATCATGGCAAAAGCAGCAAAGTATCAAGCGGATGATAGCGCGCCTATCAGCGAGCATTCTTGGACATCTATTTATTGGTCTGCGCAGACTGCACTCAATGCGGCTGAAGCATTGCTGAACGATGATTTATCAGATACCGAGCGTGCCGAAACTCATATACAGCTTTGCTTCTCACGGCCTCCTGGTCATCATGCTCGCAAAAGCGCCGCTGGCGGATTTTGCTATCTAAATAATGCAGCCATCATCGCCGAACATCTGCGGCAGAAATACGCAAAAATCGCCATTATAGATACTGATATGCATCACGGACAAGGTATTCAGGAGATATTTTATGATCGCAGCGATATTCTTTATACCTCGGTTCACGGTGACCCCGTTAACTTTTATCCCGCAGTGACAGGGCATGCGTTTGAAAGGGGCACAGGCGTGGGTGAAGGCTATAACGTTAACTTTCCAATGCCGCACGGCACCGATGAAGCTGGGTTTTTTGAGTATGTTGATAAATCTATTGAAGCGATGACGCTATTTGACCCTGATGTCATTGTGCATGTCTTAGGCTTTGATGTTTATGAAAATGACCCAGAAGCCAGATGTGCGGTCAGTACAGAAGGGTTTAAGGTGTTGGCACAAAAGATGAAAGCGTTAAATAAACCACTGATTGTTTTAGTCGAGGGCGGTTATTACTTGCAAAAGCTCAATGACAATTTGCAAGCATTTTTATCAGGGCTTATTTCAGAAGGTTAACAGTTATCATCAAAATAACTGAAAGAGTTTGAAGTAAGCAAGAAACTAGCAGCGTTTTAACTTTATTTATTATCAATAAAACCCAAACGCTGCTCAATTTGCTGCGCCAATTCAATCAATACCGCGCTGACCTCAGCACGCTTGGACTCATATTCGCCTTGCAAAAAGCTAACCGCCATACCCGCAACGGCATTACCTGACGCATTGCGAATATAAGTACCCAAACAATACATCCCTTCGCGAAGTTGCCCATCATCGAGTGAGATGCGACTGTTTTGAATGGAGGTCAACTCGGTGGACAAATCGCTAAAGTTATCAACACCGTGTTGGGTAATAGGTGCGGGGAAACCGGTAGCGTAGATAGATTTTATATTGTCCATAGAAAAGGTTGAGAGCATGGCTTTGCCCGTGGCAGAGAATACCGCTGGTACGCGAACACCAGCGCGAAAGGTAAAGCCAAGCGGGGCAGGCGCTTCATGACAGGCTAAAAACACCACTTCACCTAAATCAAGCTTAGATAAAGTGACTGTATGTTGAAGAAGAATCGGATACTGGACAATGAGGTCTTTAAATAACTGGATGACGCCTTGCTGCTGCTCATACTTACCCGCCCAATACATCAAATAAGAGCCTAAATGAAAGCGGCTATCGCTGTCTTTATAGATGACATGCTTGGTCAAAAGACTTTGCAAAATATTGTGGGTTGAGCTACGTGGTAGATTGAGCTCTTTCGCAATATGAGCTGCCGTCAAAGGCTGCGAGCTATCAGTAATTAAATCTAAAATCTGAAAGGTTTTGTCCAAGGCAGGAACAGCAGTTGAGCTCATAAGGAACCTATAAAAGTCAGTAAAATTGGGAAAATATAAAAATAACACGATAAATCATCATTAAAATGAGAATAGGGGTTGCAAATAGCTGGCTATCATTCTTATAATGATGTCTCATATATAGAATATATGTTCAGTATATTGAACAATTAACAAGTTATCAATAATTATTTAAATCATAACCTTCTATTTATTGTCATTCACTTATCGCTATAAATCTGCGAATCCTATTTGCAAACCTCAATTGACAAGGAGCGTCACAATGTCACAACTGTCACAGTCTACGCTACAGCTATCGAACCCAGATCTACTTAAACAGCAGTGTTTCATCAAAGATGGCTGGCATGCCGCTAGTGATGACTCGACTATTGATGTGAGCAATCCTTTCAACGGCGATATCATCGGTACGGTACCAAGCCTAACGACCGACGATGTGAACGACGCGGTTACCGCCTCTCATGAAGCCCAAATCCTTTGGGCAGCCAAAACCCCAAAAGAGCGTGCTGAGCTACTACAAAAGTGGGCAGACCTCATCGATGCCAATAAAGAAGACTTGGCTATCATTATGACCGCTGAGCAAGGCAAACCTCTAAACGAGTCGCGCGGTGAAGTGGGCTATGCCAATAGCTTTATCCGCTGGTTTGCCGAAGAAGGCAAGCGTGTTTATGGCGACGTTATCCCTGCCAATAGCTCGCAGCTACGTCATGTGGTACTCAAGCAGCCCGTTGGCGTTTGCGCGGCGATCACGCCTTGGAATTTCCCAGCAGCGATGATTACCCGTAAAGCCGCGCCAGCATTGGCAGCAGGCTGCACGATGATTATTAAACCTGCGACTGAAACGCCATTTTCTGCGTTAGCACTCGCTGCACTGGCTGAACAAGCAGGTATTCCAGCAGGCGTTATCCAAGTAGTGACGGGCAAATCCTCAACCATCGGCGATATCCTAACGGGCGATGCACGTATTCATAAGCTTTCATTCACAGGCTCTACCGAAGTCGGTCGTACCTTGATGGCTCAATGTGCGACAACCATCAAAAAACTGTCATTAGAGCTGGGTGGTAATGCGCCATTTATCGTCTTTGATGACGCTGATCTGGAAAAAGCGGCTGAAGGCTTAATTGCTTCTAAATATCGTAACGCTGGTCAAACTTGTGTTTGTGCCAACCGTGTCTATGTGCAAGACAGTATTAAAGATGAATTCCTAGATGTGTTTGTGAAAAAAGTCGCTGAGCTAAATGTCGGTAACGGTATGGATGAAGGCGTGGATATTGGTCCTTTGATTAATCAAAAGGCGCTAGAAAAAGTGCAAGCGCTACTTAAAGATGCTTTAGACAAAGGCGCGACGCTTATCGCTGGCGGCAGCACCAATGACGCCTCAGAGCTTACTTACAATCCAACGGTCATTACCGATATCAGTGCTGAGATGGATATCGCGCACGAAGAAATCTTTGGCCCTATTGCGACTATCTTTACCTTTAAAGATGAAGCAGACGTTATTCGTCAAGCCAACGATACTATCTACGGCTTGGCTGCCTATTTCTACAGTGGCAATTATGCACGTTCATGGCGCGTCACTGAAGGTCTTGAATACGGCATTATTGGTCATAATACGGGTCTGATTTCTACCGAGGTCGCCCCATTTGGCGGTGTCAAGCAGTCTGGCTTTGGCCGCGAAGGCTCAAAATACGGCATCGAAGAATATATCGTGACCAAATACTGGTGCTCTGACGTCAGCTAACCGTTTAGCGACATGCTCTCTCTTTTAAGGTTCTAATTGTCACACCGTATCGAACGGGATTTAGCACCATGAATCCCCTCTATAGCTAGCAACTAATAATTGTTAACTATTAGATAAACCATTCCTCAAAACCGCCATTCAATCATTGGCACTTATGTTAAAAATAAAGAAAAGGACATTCCTATGACGACTACCAATAAATCACTACTTGAGCGCCGTAAAGCTGTGTTACCAACAGGACTTGGCGTTGCTTATCCCATCTTTGCAGAAAAAGCCAAAAACTCAGAAGTTTGGGATGTTGAAGGCAATCGTTATATTGACTTCGTTGGTGGTATCTCAGTACTGAATACTGGTCACAGCCATCCAAAAATTACCCAGCGCGTGCATGAGCAACTTGACAAGTTTACCCATACTGCGGCGCAAATGATCAACTATGAATGCTATGTAGATCTTGCCGAAAAACTTTGTGAAAAAGCCCCTATCAGCGGTGAGAAAAAAGCCTTCTTTTTAACGACTGGTGCAGAAGCCGTCGAAAACTGTATCAAGATTGCTCGTGCGAAAACTGGTCGTCCAGGTATCATCTCTTTCGTTGGTGGTTGGCACGGTCGTACTTTAATGTGCATGAGTTTGACAGGTAAAGTGCTGCCGTACAAAAAGAACTTTGGTCCAATGCCAGGCCCTGTATTCCATGCGCTATTCCCAGCTGAAGAGTTGAATGTCACAGAAGCACAAGCGCTGCATAGCCTTGAGATGATTTTCCAAGCGGATATCGATCCTAGCGAAGTGGCAGCGATGATTATCGAGCCAGTACAAGGCGAGGGTGGCTTTCATCAAGTCACCCCATCATTTGCCAAATCTCTACGCGATATCTGCGACGAACATGGCATTGTCTTGATTTTTGATGAAGTGCAATGTGGTTTTGCCCGTACGGGTACGTTGTTTGCCACCGAGCAGTTGGGCGTTGAGCCGGATCTAATGACCAGTGCCAAGAGCTTGGCGGGTGGTTATCCTATCTCTGCGGTTATCGGCCGCGCTGATATCATGGATGCGCCGCAGGTAGGCGGTTTGGGCGGTACATACTCTGGTAATCCACTGGCTTGTGTGGCTGCACTCGCTGTCATGGAAGTCATCGAAGAAGAAAACCTACTTGAGCGCAGTATTGAGATTGGCGACAAAATCGAAGCCTTCTTGAAGGGCTTAAACTTAAGCAGTATCGGTCATATTCGCCATAAAGGCGCGATGCTCGCGTTTGAATTAATCGATAGCGAAGGTAAGCCTGATGTGGAAGCGACGACTAACCTAAAAGCCAAAGCGTTTGAGCAAGGTTTATTATTAGCATCTTGCGGTATGTATGGCAATGCCATTCGCGTGATGGTGCCATTGACGGTTGAAGATGAAGTGCTCCAAGAAGGTCTAGATATTATCAAAGGTATCCTAACCGCTTAATAAGTATTCAGTATTTATTTATAGTGAAATACATCACTTTTAATCAAGCCTCGATCTTGGTTAGAAGGTTGTCTCTAATAGCACAGCAAGATTGCCCATATGGCACTCGCTTTGAGTACATTTTTTACAACGGCGCCTTGCAAGTCAAGACGCCGTTGCTGTTTGTACTATTTGAATATGAAACAAGTAGTGCCTAACAGCTTCGATCAAAAGGTATATATGATAATTATGATGGGTACTATCCCACTAAACAAAAGATAGTGTGACCGTCAAGGGTTAACACGGATGACACACAGACAAGGAGCAGGTTATGTCTGAATTAAAAAAATCGTTAGGGACGCTAGATATTATCGCCTTAGCATTCGGTGCTATGGTTGGTTGGGGCTGGGTAGTCTTGGCTGGTGGTTGGATTTTATCTGCGGGGACGTGGGGCGCAATGCTGGCGTTCTTGATAGGCGGTTTGGCAGTGATACTGATTGGTGTGACTTATGCCGAGCTTGCCGCATCGATGCCGATTACGGGCGGTGAGCATACCTATACGCATAGAGCACTGGGGGTAAATGTCTCCTTTATCTGCTCATGGAGTATTCTATTTGGGTATTTTTCGGTGGTCGCGTTTGAGGCGGTTGCCTTGCCGACAGTCGTAGAGTATTTTATCCCCAATTACAATCAAGGGTATCTCTGGACCATCGCTGGTTGGGATGTTTATGCCACTTGGGTGGGCGTTGGGATGCTAGGCTCAGTCATCGTCACTTGGCTAAATATCCGCGGTATGGAAGTCAGTGCGTGGTTCCAAAAGACGGCCGTATTGGGCATCTTATTTGTGGGTACGTTGCTGTTCATTGGCGCAGTCATGTTTAATCCTGAAGGCTCGAACTCAGTACAAGCACCTGCATTCATCGGTGGTATTGGCGGTATGATGGCCGTTATTGTCATGGTGCCGTTTATGTTTGTCGGCTTTGACGTTATTCCGCAAGCGGCAGAAGAAATTGATCTGACTCGTCCTAATATTGGTAAATTTTTGATTTTATCGATTGTCGTTGCGGTAATGTGGTATGTGGGTATCGCTTGGAGCGTTGGCACGACCTTGCCACTCTTACAAGCCGAAAACTCAACGCTCGCCACTGCGGATGCGATGACCAATGCTTGGCATGGCAAATGGGCAGGTATATTGTTAGTGATTGGCGGTGTGCTTGGTATTTTATCAAGTTGGAATGCCTTCTTGATTGGTGGTAGCCGTCTACTTTATGCCATGTCAAAAGCACGTATGTTGCCCGCATTTTTAAGCAAGCTACATCCAAAGTATAAGACGCCGTCGAATGCCATTTTATTGATCGGTGGTTTGGCGACACTAGCACCCTTGTTTGGTCGTAAAATGCTAGTGTGGATCGTAGATGCTGGTGGCTTTGGTATCGTTATTGCTTATACCTGTGTCGCTATCTCATTCTTAGTACTCCGCTACCGCGAGCCTGATATGGTACGCCCATTTAGAATACCAGCAGGTAAGCTCGTTGGCATGGTCACGATTGCGCTAAGTTTTGGAATACTCATGCTGTATATGCCAGGTATGCCATCCGCACTAACCCCTATCGAGTGGTGGATTTTCTTTGGCTGGACGGTCTTAGGCATTGCGTTATATGGCTATGCAAGGGTGAAGTATCCAGGTATTAGCGAGTCAATTATGGCAGAAGAGCTACGTGAATTAAAAATCGTCAATCAATTATGGTTAAAAGACAATCCACCTAAGCAATAGTTTTTTCGATGGGTTATTTTTAATAAAATTGTCCTACAAAAAAAGCCTAACAGTCAATGTTAGGCTTTTTATTTTTCTAAAAATGACTCTATCGATTACGACTTATCACGAATCAACTTATAGTTTAAAAACTCAGTAATACCAAGAGTGCCAAGCTCGCGACCAAATCCTGAGCGTTTAACGCCGCCAAACGGGGTATTGGCTTCGCTACCAGAAGGCGCATTGATAGTGACCATACCGACTTCTAATTGCTCAGCAATCTCAGCAGCTAGCGCAGCATCTTGTGTTTGGATAGAAGCGCCAAGTCCGAAAGGCACATCATTAGCTATCTTGATGGCATGATCGATATCACAAGCTTTATAGACGACTGCCACAGGACCAAATAACTCCTCTCGATAAACATCCATGGATTCAGTTACATCTGTTAATACTGCAGGCTTAAACCACGCACCCGGGTTGTCTTTGATCATGCCGCCTTCGACCAATACGGTCGCGCCTGCTTGAATGGCGCTATCGAGCTGTTCTTGCAAGTTAACTGCGGCTGCCTTTGAAGACATTGGACCAATGAAAGTACCTTCATCAAGTGGATCAGCGAGTGCCATGTTACTGACGGCATTAGTAAACCCTTCAACGAATTTATCATAAACAGATTCGACGACGATAAGGCGTTTGGCAGCATTACACGCTTGTCCTGTATTGCCAAAACGACCAGAAATAGCCCCTTTTATAGCTTGTTTGATATCCGCATCAGCTGCAACGATAAAGGCGTCTGAACCGCCAAGCTCTAGCACGACTTTTTTCAGCGCGCCGCCTGCTATTTTAGCAACCGCTTGACCGGCGCGTTCAGAGCCTGTTAGCGAAACGCCTTGTATGCGGTTGTCTTCGATGATTGTTGCCGCTTGCTCATTGGTAGCAAACACATTGTTATAGACACCCTCAGGTAAGCCGGCATCTTTTAGGATGTCAGCGATGGCTTCTGCAGTCTTAGGACATTGCGGTGCATGCTTTAGAATAACGGTATTGCCCGCCATAAAGTTTGGCGCGACAAAACGTGCCACTTGATAGTGCGGGTAGTTCCACGGCATGATACCTAACAGAGCGCCCACAGGACGTTTTTCTACTGAAGCTGACCCTGAGTCAACATCAATGGTACTAGGTGCAAGTAGCTGCTCAGCGTTGTCTGCATAATAGCGATAGATATCGGCAACTAGACCGATTTCACCTTTTGCTTGTGCAACGGGCTTGCCCATCTCATTGGCAACGATGCGAGCCAGCTCGTCTTGACGTTCAAGATAGATATCGGCAATTTTATGAAGTATGGCACTGCGCTCATCCAATGAAACCTGACGCCAATCTTGATAAGCGGTATCGGCTTGTGCAATAGCGTTCAGGATGTCCTGCTCAGTTGCCGTAGGGTAGGTGGCTTCTACTTCGCCAGTGGCTGGGTTATTAACTTGATAATCGCTCATAGCTATGTCCTTTTTTAAAATATTATTGGGTTCAAAATCCATTTGGGTATATATTTTTATGCGTGTGTTTTTAATTGATGATTTTAGTTAATGCTTTTAATTGATGATTTTGGCTGCTGCTGAGTAATACAGTGAATATTACCACCGCCAAAGACAATCTCCTTTGTGCGTACTCCCACTACCTGATGCTGAGGAAATACTTTTTCAAGCTGCTCGATGGCTAATGAATCATTTTCATCATCATATTGCGGTACGATGATAGCCTCATTACAAATTAAAAAATTGGCATACGAGGCGATACAAACATCGCCAGTATGACGCGCCTTGGCATCGTCAGATTGTTCAATATCATGATGTTCAGGTAAAGTAACAGGTTGCTCGGTACAGCAAAGCTTATGGACTTTTAGGCGGCGACCTTTGGCATCGGTCATATTTGAGAGCTGCTCATAGGCTTTTTGTGTTGCTTTATAAAATGGATGCTTAGAATCATCAGTGTATAAACAAACCACTTCACCAAGGCGCGCAAAGCAGGCAATATCATCAATATGACCAGTGGTTTCGTCAGGATCGATACCGTCATCAATCCACAGTACTTTTTGCACATTGAGATAGGCTTTTAACTTGTCTTCAATTTGATCTTCGGTTAGGTGCGGGTTACGTCCAGGGCTGAGCAAACACATACGTGTGGTCAGAACCGTGCCTTCACCATCGACATGAAATGCACCGCCTTCCATCACAAAGTCATTCGTTCGATAGCGTTTGATATCTAGATGGTCACATAAGCGTTCAGCCAGCTTATCATCGTCATCCCACGGCGAGTATAGTCCGTCATAGTCGCCGCCCCATGCATTGAATGTCCAATCACAAGCGCGTAGCTCACCTGCTTCATTGATTAAAAATGTCGGCACAGTATCACGCGCCCAAGCATCATTGCTAGGCATGGCGATAACGTCGATGTCAGCAGGTAGACTATCGCGGCATGATTGATAATTATCAGGATTGACCAGTACGCCAACCTCACAAAATCTGTTGATTGCTAATGCGACATCAGCATAAGCTCTCTGAGCAGGAGCGGCTTGCTGTCGCCAGTTATCAGCACGATATGGCCATACCATCCATATTTTTTGTATAGTCTCAAATTCTGCTGGCATGTAAAAGCCGTCTTGCTGTGGTGTTGAGCCAGTGATTAATCGGTTCGGTAATAATGACATATAGAGCACCTTATTCGACGATAGCGCGAGTGAGCTTGCTTGTTAACAAACTTTATCCATGAGTCAGCAACGTGCCATACATCGATGGACGACGATCACGGAAAACGCCCCATTGCTGACGTTCGATAGCCAGTTGATCTAAGTCAAAAGTCGTACTAAGTATCTCTCCTTTATCTTTAGATGCTTCTTGGATGATCTCACCGCGGCCATCCGTGATAAACGAGCTACCGTAAAATGCCATGACGCTATCGTTTCCGTTTTGAGTAATCGTCTCAGTGCCAATACGATTGGCAGCTACGACTGGCATGAGATTAGCAGCAGCATGACCTTGCATACAGCGTTGCCAATGGCCTTTTGAGTCGATGTCCAATGTTGGCTCATCACCAATCGCAGTCGGATAAAACAGTATTTCTGCACCCATTAATGCCATGCTACGAGCACACTCAGGAAACCATTGATCCCAGCAAATACCGACACCGATTTTGGCATACTTGGTTTGCCAAACCTTGAATCCAGTATCGCCGGGGGCAAAGTAGAATTTTTCGGCATAAGGAATGCCATCTGGTATATGCGTTTTACGATAAGTGCCAAGTATCTCGCCATCGGCATCAATCACGGTCACGCTATTAAAAAAGGTATTGCCTGATTTTTCATAAAAGCTAATAGGCAATACTACATCCAAGTCTTTAGCCAACTGCTTGAAGTGATTGATGGCCACATTATCCTCAACTGCGGTCGCAAGGCTAAAGTAATCAAAGTCATGAACTTGGCAGAAGTAAGGCGTCTCAAACAACTCTTGTAGCAAAATGATATTGGCACCCGCTTTGGCGGCTTTGGTGACCAAGTCAGTAGCAGTGGCAATATTTTGTTGTATATCCCAACCACATGCCATTTGAGTCGTAGCAACGGTAACATTGCGCATGATCTAAATCCTTATCGTATTTATTAGTGACTACCATATAAAAGGGCTGTTTTTATTGACTAACGAACCATCTCTCATTGCCCGTTAGTCAATGATTAAAATAATAGCGCTAAGGTTGGCTTAAGCCATCATATAACCCAATCCTAAGAAGGTGACGACGGATAAACCCGCACCGAGCATAGCATAGGGGAACTGGGTAAAGGCGTGCTGCATGGGGGAGCAGCCAGCACCTTGCGCGGCAAGTAGCGATGAATCACTAAAGAAGCAAGCATGGCTACCAAATGATGATGCTGATAACAATGCGCCAATCATAAGAGGAGTGCTAACGCCTAATGCAATAGAGATTGGAAAGACAATCGGCATGGCAAGGACATACAGCCCCCAGCTTGATGATGTGGCAAAAGTTAAAAAAGCCATGACGGCAAAAATGACGGCAGGGAAAATAATAATCGTCATATAAGGCGTGATAGCCTCAATCACATATGAGGTCATACCAAGTTCATCATTGATGGCTTTTAAGAAAAAACCGCCGATGACGGTTGAGAGCGGATAAAGCATGACTTTAAAGCCTTTAAAGATGGCTTCAACTTGCGTCTCAAAACTTAAAATGCCTTGCATCCAATAGACAACGACGGTCACAAAACAGGTCAATAATGCACCGCGTAATAGATCGATTTCGAAGTAAACCGTCGAGACAATTAACAAAATCATTGGGAAAGCAAAGTTTGCGATATTGGCTTTGAACGACAGCTTACGCTTGGCTTGGACGTTTGAGATCAGTTGCTCTTCGACAAAGGCTTCAGGAACAGGATTACCCGCTTTGGCGCGTGCCTCGGCTTTTTTCATCGGTCCCCAGTCACCCAAAATGCCATAGGCGACCAAGAATACAATCAAAAGTGCAAACCAAGCATATGCCATATAAGGAATCGCGCTGATATAAAGCCCAATACCTTCGCCATCGCCAGCCACACCGTTTTCTTCTAAAAGACCGGCAAAGTAGACCGCCCAAGTAGAAATAGGCACGATAATACACATCGGTGCGGCAGTTGAATCGACGATATAAGCAAGCTTCTCACGAGAAACGTTATAGACGTCAGTGAGTTTTTTGACGGAGGTTGATACGGCTAGACAGTTTAAATAATCATCAATGAAAACCACCACGCCCAAAGCAAAGGTGGCTAATAATGACTGACGGCGTGACTTAATGATTTTTTGTAGCCATTCACTAAAGCCATCTAGACACCCACTGATCTCAAGCAGTTGAATGAGACCGCCCATCAGACCGCAGACCAGAACAATCCAAATAATGGTCTCATTACCTAGCACCATCGACATGTTGTCTGCAAAAGGGGAGACCAAATCAAAAGGATTGAGCATCACAAGGCCAGCGACACAGCCTGCGATCATGGATTCGAATGGTCGCCTAGAGACAATGGCCGTGACTAATACTAGTAATGTTGGTAGTAAAGATAAGGCGCCCCAAGATTGGTCTGGGGCACGGCTGGTAGATAGCCAAGCAAAAGCCAGATAGATGACGACGGCTACTATGACGGTGAGAAATACTCGCTTATTATGATACTGTCCTTCGACTGCATCATTGAGCTTCATGTTCATATTTACGCTCCCTGTAAAACCTCATTGTTTTTTTAAACAAGCTCTATTCTATGGTTGACGCGCGACAGACAGTAGGACAGTAGCGAATCAACTGTCTATCGCGCCCCATCACAACAATCCGTTGCTATGATAGGTCACTGTAACGACCGCTTTTAAAATAAAAATACTTTATTCAATGTTTATTATTCAAAGCTTTTATGTGTTTACATGCCAGTGGTATCTTTTAGCGCATACCACCATGAGCCCATGACAGAGTAAGGGACTCGCAGCGCTCGACCACCTGGGAATGGAATCCAAGGAATTTGTGCAAAAGCATCGAACTCTTTGGTTTCACCATTGATAGCATCGGCTAATATTTGTCCAAATAGATGCGAGCCTGTCACGCCATGACCACTATACCCATGGGCGAAATATACTCGCTCATGTAGTTTGCCCATTTGTGGTACGCGAGAAAAAGACAACGCAAAGTTCCCACTCCACGCATAGTCGATTTTGACGTCACGTAACTCTGGAAAAATCTTAGTCATGTTTGGTCTAATTTTAGCTGTGATGTCGGCGGGGTCTTGACCACCGTAGACTGTACCACCGCCGAATAACATGCGCTTGTCTGCTGAGAGGCGATAGTAATCCAAAATGTAGCGGACATCTTCGACACAAACATCGGTTGGCAGTAACTGGTCTGCTAAATCACCCAGCGGCTCGGTGGCGATAATTTGCGTCGATACCGGCATAACACGGTCAGTCAGTTTAGGGATGACTTTATTGAGATAGGCATTGCCGCATAGCACCGCTTGCTTACAAGTTACGGTGCCAAACTCGGTGATGACTTTGATAGCATCGTCAGTATACTCAATATCAACCACTAAGGTGTTTTCATAAATGGTGCCGCCGCCTTGCTCAATGGCCGCTGCCTCACCTAGAGCAAGATTCAATGGATGGAAGTGTCCACCGGAGTGATCGATGACTCCGCCCACATAGGCATCTGATTTTATATGCTCTTGGATACCGCGCTTATCGAGCATTTCTCGATCATGCATACCATGGCTCTCCCATAGTGCATGCGTTTCTTGCAAGTCTTTTAGCTGTCCATTATTTAATGCCGCAAAGATATTTTTTTCTTTGAGATCACAGCTGATATCGTAGTCTCTAACAAAACGACGAATAATTTTGCCACCGCGGGTCACGAGCTGACCGACGAAGTCTGCATTTTCTTGACCATAAGACTTTTTGATTTTTTGTAGGCTCGCATTTAGACCATTGACAATTTGACCGCCATTACGCCCTGATGCGCCCCAACCAATTTGCGCGCCTTCCAGTACCACGACTTCATGGTCGGTTTCAATGAGATGCAGGGCCGTGGATAAACCGCTATAGCCGCCGCCAACCACACATATTTCCACTTGGATGTCATTCTTTAGTGTTGGTCTATCCGGCTTAGGATTACGACTGGCTGCATAATAGCTATCAGGATATTGTCCTTTGTCTGAATAATGCGGAATATTACGCGTATTATTCGACGATAAGTTTTGGTTCGTTGCTGCATTGCTATTTGAGTTATTTGACATATCAAACATCCTGTAAATAGGTGAGGTATTCAAGGTTGGTCACTTGCTGAGCAAAGCGTTTGGCTTCTTGCTTTTTGACCGCGATCAACAGCTCAATCATCTCGCTTGGGAACAGCGAATCAATCACATCACTGCTTTCAAATTTGCGGATGGCGGACAGCCAGTCTAATGGCAAGGTCTTAAGTTCGGCTTCGTCGTAAGTAATGCTATTAATGGGTTCTGGCGCTTCCAGCTTGTTCTCGATGCCATACAGCATACCTGCCAGTACCGCACTACAGACCAGATAAGGATTGGCGTCAGCGCCAGAGACACGGTGCTCGATACGGCGCGCTTTTGAGTCACCACCAGGGATACGTACTGCCGCCGTGCGGTTTTCATAACCCCATGACACATTGTTTGGCGCTAGCGTACCGGGTGTAAAGCGGCGATAAGAATTCACATGTGGGGCAAACAACAATGTGCAATCTGACATGGTCTTTAACAATCCAGCGACTGCATGGCGCAAGATATCTGAGCCTTCATCTGACCCATCATCAAAGACATTATTGCCGTTTTTATCTAATAAGCTGCAATGCACATGAAAACCATTACCCGACTGCAGACCAAAAGGCTTTGCCATGAATGTCGCGGTGAGTTTACGGCGAGCAGCGACGGCTTTGACGACCTGTTTGAACAAAATCGCATCGTCAGCGGCTTTTAGTGGATCGTCTACGTGTAATAAATTAATCTCAAACTGGCCACAGCCATTCTCTGCCAAAGCGGCATCTACTGGGATATCGAGCTTTTTGCACTGTGCATAAACTTCGTCTAAAAATTCATCGAATTGTAATAGATCATTGATGCTCAAAATTGAGGTTTTATTCAGTCTTAGCCCGCTTTTGGGGCGGATAGGTGGTCTTGGGGTTTCGCCTTCAGTATAGTCAACCAAATAAAATTCCAGCTCAGTTGCCATCACTGGAGTCAAACCAAGCGCTTTGAATTTTTTGCTAATGTAATCCAAAACGTGTCTGGCATCACCGTAATAAGGCTCGTTATTTTCTGTATAAAGCCAAACGGGCAATAGCGATGAAGGCGCACTAGTGTTGAGAAGTGGATAGGCGGCACGACCCGTAGGACGGGCAATGGCATCTATATCGCCATTACATTGAGAAGACTCGATGACATCAGCACCCCAAATATCAACGCCTAAGATAGATAAAGGCAGTCGTATCGCACCGTTTTCTGCTTTTTCCATTTGATTGAAAGGGATGCGCTTACCACGAAGTAAGCCATTAATATCACCTGCCGCAACATACACGTATTCTGTGTTGTTTGCAGATTCGACCATTCCATTGGTTGTCGTCATGTCTATTCTTCCTATGAATTTTTAGAATTACTGGGATTATTGTCAATACGGATACTGCTGGCGCATCGTCTTTTAGTGATATTTCTGACCAATGCTTGGTAAAACAGCGATTGATTACCTCTTATTTAAACAGTCTTTATGTGTCTCTTTATGTTTCTCAAAACAGATTTTATTAATAATATGAATTCTTTAGATTTCGCTGTTCTTAGCCCTTAACATCGAGATATAAACATCAACCCTTGTTTAATGTCTCGCTGATGACTTCCAATATATGTGTGAAAAATATAGTTGTCAATTTTTATTTAAAATTATCTTAAATTAATGCATTTATTCGATTTTATTATTAATATCGGCAATATTGAAATTTATAGTTTACATTTTATGGGGTTCTGTGTTAAATTTTAGCTAAATAAAGGATTGAGCAATATAGACTATGAGGTCTATTTGTTATAACTAGGGAAGACGGTATGAAAAATTCTAGACCTATTATTGCTATTGTTTCTTGTCATAAGATGGTTGATGGGCAGCCAGCACAAGCGGTGTATCAAAAATATATCGATGCCGTGAATTTTTATGGTGGCAATCCCATACTGCTGCCAAACACTGCTGCCGATAGCGAAAACTTTGAGGCGCTACTGGATATCGCAGATGGGATTTTGTTAACGGGCAGTTATAGTAACGTGGCACCAACGCGTTATGGCGCGACGCATATCGAAGCGAAACAAGACTTGGGTCGTGATGAGCTGAGCTTTAAATTGTTGGATTATGCAGACAAGACTGGCACTCCATTACTGGCAGTTTGCCGAGGATTGCAAGAGATGAATGTGCATTTTGGTGGCACGCTACATCCTGATTGGCGGGAAGTAGAGGGGTTTTGTGAGCCACATTTAGAGGACAATACTCAGCCACTTGAAGTGCAGTATCAGCCAGTTCATGACGTGATTATTCAAGCAAATGGCAGGCTTGCCGCCTTTGGTGAAAAATGGCACGTTAACTCGCTACATAAACAAGCAATCCATAAAGTAGGCAAGCGTTTATTGGTTGAGGCTCTAGCGCCTGATGGTTTGGTCGAAGCCGTCAGCTTGTTGCAACATCCATTTATGATTGGTGTACAATGGCATCCTGAGTTAAATTATGCACAAGACGACTTGTCCAAATTTCTATTCACGGAATTCATTCACTATGCCAGCAAACCCCAAACTGAATAGCACTACTGAAGGCAATGTAGACAATGCCAGCACTGACATTGATATTAATAACAGCATTGACGCTGATGTTGCCAGCGATAAGGCGGCTGATATCGATACAGATGACGACATCAGTGGTGATGATGAAGATGAGCTGACAGACTCTGAGACAGCGATGTCAGCCGAAAATGACGAGTCGCCAGAAGAGGATATCGGTAAAAAGATCAATCAGCTGCGCCTCGCAAAAGGCTACTCGCAACGTAAGCTTGCGAAATTGTCGGGATTAACCAATACTTCTATCAGCTCCATTGAGCGCAATAAAGTCAGTCCAGCAGTGAATACGCTAAAGGCAATTTTGGCGGTATTGGGTTCTGATTTGACCACGTTTTTTAGTGATGAATGGAAGGAACCAAAGGCGAGAGTCGTGGTAACGCCAAAGGATTTGTTGGAGCTGAGCGAACCGAGTAGCAGAGTGTCACTAAGACAGGTATATAACTGTAGCACTACCAAGAATTTGGGTTTTTTGATTGAGGTGTATCAACCGAACAGCTCAACGGAAGAAAAAATCGCCCACGAAGGTGAAGAGATTGGCACCGTTATTGAAGGCAAGATTCTTATCCGTATCGATGAGACGACGTATTTATTAAACCAAGGTGATAGCTACGTGATTGATACCATTCGCCCGCATACTTTTATCAACCCTACTGATGGCGTGACTCGCATTGTTAGTGCGCACACCCCGACGACTTATTAGGTGAGCATTTTAATAGCCATTTAATTTGATGTTTAAATAACCATAGTGATTTCCCGCACGGCTTTTAAAAATAGAAGCCGCGTTTTTTTGTATGAACTAATTCATTTTGAAAACACGCCCCAGCAAGCTGTTAGATATTAGCCTAAGTAACAAAGTGGTAGGCTTACAGGTCTTTATGATCTTGAAGCGTTTCTGAGTCAGTAAGCGGATTTGAAGTACTCATCGCTTTAGGTTTTTCTTTGATAAGCTTTACTTTAGTTTGTTTATCGGCTGGTGCAAGCGCGACATAAGCAGACTCAGGCTTCTTACTAGTGGGTTTAGAGGACTTTTTTAGCGTCTTTTTAATTCTTTTGACAGCAGCGGCATCGCTTGCAGCTTGTTCCTCTGCGAGCGAGTCGTCGTATAAACCTTGGTAGACAGCGAGGGTTTCTTCAATCATCTCACGCATGGTGAATTTATTGGTCATTTCAGGGCGTGTGATGCTTTCTAATTGATTTCTCACTGCTTTACATAGCGCATTGGCATTGTATTTTTTGACCAGCCCTTGAGGATATAGCGGCTGTAAAATCTCACTAAATGCGGCCTGATCCCAACCAATAACGGGCGTGCCTAAATGAATCGCTTGTAAGGCGTTGATGCCGATTGATTCAGGTTCATTCGCAAGCGCCATCACGATATTGGCGGCTGAGAGCCATTCACGCATGTCATTACGTTTGCTACCTACATAAGTAATTCGATCAGCCAACCCTAATGTATTAGTGCGTTGGCGGAAATCTTCATGCGCGACGTCACCATCTCTATAATCATCATCCATGATAATGACGTGGATGTTAGGGAACTGCTCTTGCAAGTTGCCCAAAATATCAATCAGCCATTCCTGACCATATTCGTTGCCAATAATGGTTGGAAATACCAGCCATTTTTTATGCTCAAGCTCAGGATATTCAGCAAAAGTATGCCGTAACCAATAAACAGATGGATTATGACGATAAGGATAGCGGCGCGTATCGATACCACGGTAGATGCGTTTGATGACTTTGGGGTCTGCATCTTCTCGGCGCAGGCCTTTTTTTAGATAATTGGTCACACTATCGGAGACAGTAATGATGGTATCGACATCGAGTAAGGCTTGAGAGTATTTATTGATTGGATAAAAACCATACATGGTTGACACTAGCTTTGGTATCCGCTTGACACGGGCGCGGCGCAATGCCAAATGCAGTATCCATGCAGGTGTGCGTGAGTGCACATGGATCACGTCAGGATCGTACTCTTCAATTAAACGCCGCAGCGCCGTGACTTGTAGTAACGACAGCCAAGACTTTTTATTCATGTGTAGCTGATGATAGTTATTGCCATCACGCTTTAGGCGTTTGACCAGATCATTATCTTCATCGGCGCTAGAGACGATGATGGAGGTATGGCCATTTTTGACCAATGCGCGCCCAAGATGAAAAATACCGCGCTCGGATTCATCATGCTTTAAAGACGATAATAAGCGCATAACTTTCATAATGGCATTGGTGACCAGTTGATAATAACAAGTGGCTATTGTCAGTTAAAAGCCGCCAAAACTCAACCATCAAGATAAAAAGATAAGGTTATATGGTCGAGTTTCTAAGAGAGAGACGCATAAAGGCTTGAATCGAAGGATAAAAGTCATTAGCGACGTTTCTGTAAATGCTCAGCATTGGGAAGTACTTGTTTTTCGCTTAAGTATTTCCAATAGCGCTGCGGCAAGTATTGCTTATGCAAACGTGGGTTTTTACGCTCTTTGATATTGACGTTGGTAAAGTAACCTTGCCAAAATTTTTGATAGAGCTGCTCATCCTCGCTATGAATACTGGCAGGATTGCGCAGCACGGTATCATCTAAATCAGTGATAGTTTGCAAGGTCGCAGGTCGTGATGGCGTGCTTTGGCTCTTGTCATAATAAATGCCATAGCCACGGGATAAATCATAAATCGCCCAGTGTTGGTCTTGGTAGCGCTGACGAAAATGCTCACCAATCAGCGGCAATACATTAAAATCAGGCTCTACTCGCGCAAAATAGATATCGTCAGTGGTATGCTCAAAACGTACAAAGGCTTCCATACGATGCTTCTCACGACCAACAGACTTGACCGTTTGCACCAGCTCTAAGACATTGAGATTACCCAAGTCTTCCATAATAGGGCGCCTAGGATAATCGATAGCATATTTGACCACTTGAAATAGAGTCGTGCCGATATTGTCTTTTTCGGATAAAAATCCCCACAGAATATTGCGCATACCTGAACGACCTAATAACTTATGAAGCTTGGTCAGTACGCGTTCGGCATTGTATTCATCAGTAGTAACGCTAGTCGCTTGTGCGATTAATGAAGGTAGATAGCAGTCTTGAGCGATTAACTGTAGAGAATCATCATTTTGCAATTTATTGGCATAGACATAAAATACCGCACTCAGCCAACCCTCAAAACTTGGTTCGTAAAGCACGATGTTGGGTGTTAAGTGACCGACAGTATAGTCGTGGCTTTGCAGCAGTTGTGACATCTACACTCCTATTTAAAATAGTAATTATTGAAATAATGCTAATTACAACAGTGCTATTTAAAACAAAGCCAGTTGCCCATTACGCTGGTCTTTATACTTGGTCTGCGTCTGTGCCAATACATATTGCCGGAAGTTATAACGCGTTAAATGCGCTAAATGTTCGTTCTTACCCGTCGTCGCGATAAAGTACTTAGCACGATTGACCGCTGCGCCCATTTTCTTCAAATGATAAAGTGTCAGTTGATTAAATTTGCGTGCTTTCACTATTTTTTTAGCCGTTTTGGTGCCGATACCCGGAATACGCACAATCATCTCGTAAGTGGCGGTTTGAATATTAATGGGGAAGTGCTCACGATGGCGGATTGCCCAAGCAAGCTTTGGGTCGCAGTCTAAGTCTAGAAATGGCGAGTCTGGTTCAACGATTTCATGCGCGCCAAAACCATAAAAACGCATCAGCCAGTCCGCTTGATAAAGACGGTTTTCACGTATCATCGGCACTGGCGTTCCAATCGCTGGCAGGCGACTGTCTGACAACATCGGTACATAGCCAGAGTAGTAAACGCGCTTAAGATCATACTGTTTATAAAAATGACTAGATAGCTGAATCACTTGCAAGTCAGTCTCGTTACTCGCGCCAACAATCATTTGACTGGTTTGACCTGCTGGCACAAATTTCGGTGCTTTTTTATGGGTTTTACGGCTCTCTTTGATCGTAATAATTTCAGTTTTAACCGTTTCCATCGGTGCTTTTAATTCATCATGTGATTTTTCTGGGGCGAGCAGTGCTAGACCTGATTTGGTCGGAATCTCGATATTAACGCTTAAGCGGTCAGCATACAGACCAGCTTCTAATAGCAGCTCTTTTGATGCACCGGGAATGGTCTTTAAATGGATATAGCCATTAAAGCGTTCACGTGTCCGCAATATCTTAGCGACCTCAACCAGTCGCTCCATCGTATAATCGCCACTTTTAAAAATACCTGAGCTCAGAAACAGCCCTTCGATATAGTTACGGCGATAAAACTGCATGGTTAAGTCAACGACTTCTTCGACACTAAAAGCAGCACGCGGCGTGTCATTGCTTTTGCGTGAGGTGCAATACGCGCAGTCGTATATGCAATGATTGGTTAAGAGGATTTTTAACAAGCTGACGCAGCGACCATCTTCAGTGTAGCTGTGACAAATACCAGTTGCAGAAGCATCGCCAAGCCCACCGCCTTGGTTTTTGCGCGTACCAGCGGAGGATGAGCAAGAAACATCATATTTAGCAGCATCCGCTAAAATATTGAGCTTGCCTTGTAGTCGTTCATAATTGATGGTTGCCATAAGATTACCAATTCATTTATTAGCTATTATTTTAGCAAATAGGATTGTAAGTCACTGTAATTATTGAAGAAATATTGATTTAATGCGACAACTGTTGTCGTGCGATTTATGAAGTTTTTAATGAGAGGAGCAGGGGTTAGGCAAGGTTTGAACCACTTCCTCTGAGAAGTGGTTTTTGATAATCAGACGTCCTTTTTTATCGAACTCAGCATCGTACTTGGGATAAATCGCAGATTCACTATTGCCATGAGTTGAAGATAAAGCTACCTCTTTATCGGAGAAAAAATGACGGGCAACCCAGAGCTTTTGGTCATTGTTATACTCAACACTACACTGACTTTTTGTATCAAAGTCAAAGTATAGGTCAAAATTTTGTTTTTTATCCCCACGACCAAATAGTATATTAGTGCCGCACGGACTACCACAGCCGATATAGACATGATAAGTATCTTTATCGATTCTTTTGAGCGAAGTATGGTTCCAGCCGTAGCCACCCATGTCATCCATAAGCACGGTTTCTATTACTTCGCCATTATTTAAGGTTTCGCTTTTAAGGATATAACCATCATCGCAATATTCATGACCGTCTTTACTCATATATACAGTACAAATTTTCGACATATAAAAGCTAGCATCAAATTTTGGTTCGGCAGCTTCAGCCCAAGATATAGAACTCAAAATACAGCCATAAATGATAAAAGCCAATGAATAGAGAGGAGTAAATTTATACATGGAAATAATGACCGGATATTTGTTTTGAGTTAATAGCACTATAGCAAAAGGTTGGTTGTTAAGGAATGAGGTACGCTCATCAAAAAGGTCTTGCTGACTAGGAAATTAGCCGGCAAGACCTTTTATTAATTTTAAGATTTATTAAATAACAATACTTTCAAATCTAAACTTTCAAATTTAATTTTTACTGAACCTTCGCACGTATAACAACCGTTTGCGGTGCGTTAGCAGGAAGATCTACCAAGTTCCATTTGAGTCCAGAGTAATTTTCTGTGATGACTACAGTATTGCCCACTTGTTGGATAGTCTGATAACTGTCGCCGCCTGTTGTCGCAAGCGTTGGTAGTGGGCTATTCAATGATACCAATTGCACGCCATTTGGTAGTGACACCATGGCATTGATGTCAGTGACGGGTTGTGCCGTGGTATTGGTATAAGTGGTGTGGTATTCGATGATGTCGCCAGGTGCAATATGGTTCGCAGGTACAGCCACTTCACGACCATCTTTGTTTTTTAATATTTTCATCACTTTGGTTTGTGCATTCACCACGTCAGGCGTACTAAAGGTCGGGGTCAGTTGCAGAGCATCTAAAGACGTAGATACTATTTGCGTCGTTGCAGGTTGGTTCGTCACTACGGTTGTCGTTGGCGTATTGATGACTGGCAATTGGGTAGCCGTCGTCACAGGCAATACTTGCGTCACGCTAGTCGTCGGCACAGCTATGACATCAACTTTGCTTGTTTGATTAGTGACTTGGTTGGTCACAGGTACGCTCGTAACCGTGGTGCTGCCTTGGGTGACGACTGTATTGCTCGCACCATTACTGGCGACTTGGCGAACCGTATAGCGAGGAACGTTAGTTACTTGAGTCACAGCATAAGGCATGCCATCTTGCATGGTGATGCCGTGTGGTGTCGCCGTAATGGTCGCAGTTTTACCGTCAGAATACTGCTCAACGACGGTAGTGCTACTACCAGCAGACGAAGTGATGGCGATTTCAGGCGCAGCATGTGCGGTAGATACCGTCAATAAAGCGCCTGCTAAAATTGTTGGAATAGCAGTGCTTATCACGCTTTTTTTGATGAGGCTGTGCTGGGTAAACGCCTTCTTATCTATAGTCAGTAACGCTGGCATATCGATGTGTATGGTCATAATAGATTCCTTTAAAATAACAGTAAATAAAGCCGCTAATGTAGTAGCAAAAAGCAAAGCGTAAAAAATAACGCTTAGAAAACAACACCTAGAAAAGAAAAACCCCCGTCAAATGAGCATGTAAACCATGTCAAATAACGAGGGTAAAGATACTAATGATAGCCAACGTTCGCTATCTCTCCATCATTATTTTAGTCAGTTGCTAAGCACTTATGTCTAATGCTTATCATGAGACACTTGTAATAGTCACAAGGCTCAGCATCTATACTCGAGCAATTATGCGCTAAAACAAACAGACTAAAAAAGCAGCGTTGTGTAACTTCTACTCTATTCATAATGAGGTTGTGTACTGCTTTCTACGCTCATTTGCTAAGCAAATTTCTAGCTTGTTCGCGTTAAAATACTGCTGTCATCAAAAGCTTTTTGTTTATCAAAGAATTGCCTATCAAAGGCTTTCTATCCAGATATTTCTCAAATCGGGAAAATTAATCGTAAATCACTTTCATGATTTCGTATTCGACCACGCCTTTTGGCGTTTCAATACGGGCTTCGTCGCCTTCAGACTTACCAATTAAACCACGCGCGATAGGCGAGTTGACTGAGATTTTGCCAGCTTTAAAGTCTGCTTCGTCATCACCAACGATTTTGTATTGTTTTTCTTCTCCGGTGTCCATGTTTTCGATAACGACGCTCACGCCGAATATCACACGACCATCTTTTGGTAATGTTGCAGGATCAATCACTTGCGCGCCGCCAAGTTTGGCTTCGATATCACGGATACGCGCTTCACAAAAACCTTGCTGTTCGCGAGCAGCATGATATTCAGCATTTTCTTTCAAATCGCCGTGTTCACGGGCTTCAGCGATAGAAGCAGTGATGCGTGGACGGTCGATACTTTTTAACTGTTTTAATTCGGCTTCTAGAGCCGCATGTCCTTGCGGAGTCATGGGATAACGTTGCATGTTTTTTCCTTAAACCAATAACACCACACCATCTCCTACTCTTAGTGAATAGTGAGATGGTGTCAGTGTTGTTGCAATGAGTATGTGAAGATATAAAAAGAATGAGGTTTAGACTGCGTAACAACTAAACACGCGCTTATCTGTGAGCATGGATACACTGACAAACAAGGCACTTTAACCTTACGTAATAAAAAGCATAGTCGCAGTTTAGCCACTATGCTTTTTAGGTCTATCTTTTTAAAACTTTATTTTTTTAAAGTACTGCTTTTTTAAGCCGTACGTTTTTTTAAAGCACTACTGTTATATAAAAATCGATAACAAGTTTTGCATCCGCTGTTAAACGAGCGTTGCCGTTATGCTTAATCTACTGAAATTATGCTGCTAAGTCAATAGAGCTAGGCAATAGTCTTTGCTTGTTCGTGCAAATCTTGTAGCTTATAGACCTCAAACGGTAGGTCAATGGCATAAGATTTACAAACCGCGTCTGCCGCCCCTAAAGTCGTCACATAAAACACTTTACCTTGCAGGGCGCTACGGCGGATAGAGAATGAATCCTCTTGTGCCTGTTTGCCTTCAGTGGTATTGATAATAAGGTCGATTTTACCATTTTTCAAGGCATCGACGATATGTGGGCGACCTTCGGTAACTTTATTGATTTGCTTACACTCGATACCGTTATCGCTAAGTACTTTTTGCGTACCCGTGGTGGCAACGATTTTGAAGCCATAGTCGATAAGCTGACGGGCGATAGGGGCGACTTGTTCTTTATCGCTATCACGTACCGAGATAAAGACAGTTTTGGTTTCGCCCTCAACAGGTAGACCTGGCAGACGCTCGTTACTACCGATAACCGCTTTGTAGAATGCTTCGCCAAAGGTTTTACCAACGCCCATCACTTCACCGGTTGATTTCATCTCAGGGCTCAAGATTGGGTCAACACCAGGGAACTTAGCAAATGGGAATACTGCTTCTTTTACCGCGAAAAATGCAGGAACAATTTCAGTGGTAAAGCCTTGGTCTTTTAATGACGTGCCAGCCATACAGCGCGCCGCGATTTGTGCTAATGACGTACCGATACATTTAGAGACAAACGGTACGGTACGCGCCGCACGTGGATTGACTTCTAAGATATAAACCGTTTCACCTTTTACCGCAAACTGGACGTTCATTAAGCCGACAACACCAAGCTCTTTTGCCATCGCCACGGTTTGCGCGCGCATCACATCGCACAGCTCATCTGATAATGAGTAAGGTGGCAATGAGCAAGCTGAGTCACCAGAATGCACGCCAGCTTGTTCGATATGCTGCATGATACCGCCAATCACCACGTCTGTACCGTCGCTAACACAATCGACATCGACTTCAATAGCATCATCTAAGAAGCGGTCTAATAATACGGGCGCTTCGTTTGATGCTTGAACCGCCGTACGCAAGTAGTGTCTTAACTCATCTTCGTTATAGACGATTTCCATCGCACGACCACCAAGGACATAAGACGGGCGTACGACCAACGGATAACCAACGTCTTTTGCTTTGACCAAACCATCTTCTAAGCTCGTCGCTAAAGCATTAGTTGGTTGGATAAGATTCAACTGTTGAATCATATGCTGGAAGCGTTCGCGATCTTCAGCGCGGTCAATCGCATCAGGACTAGTACCGATAATTTTTACACCAGCGGCTTCAAGTGCGCGGGCAAGTTTCAATGGCGTTTGACCACCGAACTGTACAATCACGCCATCGGGATTTTCGATACGGACGATTTCTAACACGTCCTCTAACGTGATTGGTTCAAAGTAAAGACGGTCGGAGGTGTCATAGTCGGTTGAAACCGTTTCAGGGTTACAGTTGACCATGATGGTCTCGTAGCCGTCTTCGCGCATCGCAAGGGCTGCGTGTACACAGCAATAGTCAAACTCGATACCTTGACCGATACGGTTAGGACCGCCACCGATGACCATGATTTTCTTGTTATTCGTTGGGTTTGCTTCACATTCGCTATCGTATGTTGAGTACATATAAGCGGTGCTGGTGGCAAATTCTGCGGCACAGGTATCGACGCGCTTATAGACTGGATAGACGTTTAAGTCCCAACGCTTTTTACGTAGTTGCTTTTGTGAGACACCAAGGAGTTTTGCTAAACGTAAATCTGATAAACCTTTACGTTTAAAGCTGCGTAAGTTCTTCTCAGTTAAACCACCAAAACCCAATGCTTTCACCGTTGCTTCAGTTTTCACGATATCTTCGATTTGTACCAAGAACCATGGATCGATTTTGGTTAAGTTGAATACTTCATCGACGCTCATACCGATACGGAAAGCATCGGCAATATAATAAATGCGTTCAGGCGTTGGAATGGTCAAGCGATTGGTAATCTCGCTTCGTGCCTTTTCAATGCTCAGATTACCGTCTTTGATAGCAGCAAAGTCAATTTGCTCATCAAAACCATCATTGCCAGTTTCCATACCACGTAATGCTTTTTGCATTGATTCTTGGAAGTTACGACCAATCGCCATGACTTCACCAACCGATTTCATTTGGGTTGATAAAACACTATCTGCTTGTGGGAATTTTTCAAAGTTAAAACGTGGAATTTTTGTGACCACATAATCAAGCGCAGGCTCAAAGCTGGCTGGCGTTTTGCCACCTGTAATGTCATTTTGCAATTCATCAAGCGTATAACCAATGGCTAATTTTGCTGCGATTTTAGCAATCGGGAAACCAGTGGCTTTTGACGCCAATGCTGATGAGCGTGACACACGTGGATTCATCTCGATGACGACCATACGACCAGTATCAGGGTTAATACCGAACTGAACGTTTGAGCCGCCTGTTTCAACGCCGATTTCACGCAGTACTGCCAATGAGGCATTACGCATAATTTGGTATTCTTTGTCGGTCAAAGTTTGCGCTGGCGCAACTGTGATTGAGTCGCCAGTATGCACACCCATTGGGTCAAAGTTCTCAATCGCACAGATGATGATGCAGTTATCATTTTTGTCACGAACCACTTCCATCTCATACTCTTTCCAACCGATTAATGATTCATCGATGAGCAGTTGATGGTTTGGCGATAAGTCAAAACCGCGTTCGCAAATCTCGATAAATTCATCGCGGTTATAAGCGATACCGCCGCCTGAGCCACCCATGGTGAACGACGGACGAATGATACACGGATAGCCCATTTTTTCTTGGGTCGCAAATGCTTCTTCCATCGTCTCAGCGGTTTCAGCGCGCGGGCATTCAAGGCCGATACGCTTCATGGCTTTATCAAATAAATTGCGATCTTCTGCCATCTCGATTGAGTCTTTGGTCGCGCCAATTAATTCGCAGTTATACTTGGTCAACACGCCATGCTTGTCTAATTCTAAGGCACAGTTTAGCGCCGTCTGACCACCCATGGTTGGCAAGATCGCGTCAGGACGTTCTTTAGCAATGATTTGTTCAACCGTCTGCCAAGTAATTGGCTCAATATAAGTCGCGTCCGCCATGGTAGGGTCAGTCATGATAGTTGCAGGGTTTGAGTTGACCAAGATGACGCGATAGCCTTCTTCTTTTAGTGCTTTACAGGCCTGTGCACCCGAATAATCAAACTCACATGCTTGACCGATGACGATAGGACCTGCGCCTATGATAAGAATGCTTTTTATGTCGATACGTTTTGGCATAGTTAGGGCTACCTTCGTTAGTATGATATTTTAATTGATTTATATTCGGCTAAAATCGTATTTGAACAGTGCTATATTTTAATAAAACACCACTTTAATAAAACGATATTTTGCGTGGCTCAGCTTAAACCATCATGCGTGATCTAAGCTGCATAACGAATACTTACTGTGTGCTAATGACTGATACTTAAAAGCTGATTAACTGCTTAAGCTTTAGACTTTGCCATCATATCTGCAAACTTATCAAACAGTGGCGCACAATCATGCGGGCCGGGGCTGGCTTCTGGGTGACCTTGGAAGCTAAAGACTGGCTTGTTGGTCAGCTCGATACCTTGGTTGGTACCATCGAATAATGAGCGATGGGTAGATTTAACGTTAGCAGGCAGCGTGTCTTCATCAACCGCAAAACCATGGTTCTGACTGGTAATCATCACCGTGCCAGCTGCTAAGTCTTGAACTGGATGGTTGGCGCCGTGATGACCGGTTTTCATTTTAATGGTGTTTGCGCCGCTAGCTAGACCAATCAGCTGATGACCTAAGCAGATACCAAAGGTTGGCACATCAGTTTTTTCAATGATATGACGTACGGCATCGATAGCATAGTCGCAGGCTGCAGGGTCGCCAGGACCGTTTGATAAAAAGATACCATCTGGGTTCATCGCCAGCACATCTGCGATAGGCGTTTGTGCAGGAACGACGGTTACATGACAGCCGCGGTCAACTAGCATACGCAGGATATTGGTTTTGCTACCGAAGTCATAAGCGACGACATTGTATTTAGAATCGATGTGAGTGCCGAGTTGCTTGAAAAATCCGCCTGTACCGCTATCATGACTGCCAATGGCATCACGGTTAAGTAGGGTATCTGATAAATCCCACGTACCTGCTGTCCATTCGAACGTCTCTTTAGTACAGCATTCTTTTGCCAAGTCCATGCCTTCGATACCAGCAAACTCTTGTGCCAATTTGATGGCTTGTTGCTCGTCAGCAGCGCTGATTGTCTCGCCGTCTGAGGCGGTCATAATACAGCCGTTCTGTGCACCTTTATCACGTAATAGGCGGGTCAATTGGCGCGTATCAATCTCAGCGATTGCAACGGTATCGTTACGTGATAAATAGTCGCTTAATGATTCTGAGTTACGGAAGTTAGAAGTAACCATGGTGGCATCACGGATGATAAGACCGTCGGCCCATACTTGATGACCATTGCCAGACTCAGTGTCCTCGCTATTGGTACCGGTATTGCCGATGTGCGGATAGGTTAGGGTGACCAGCTGGCGCGCATAACTTGGGTCGGTTAGGATTTCTTGGTACCCTGTCATGGCTGTATTAAACACCACCTCACCGACACGATGACCGAGACTGCCGATACTCACACCGCGAAAAATCGTACCGTCTGCTAATGCCAAAATTGCTTGTATTTCTGCCGATGAATTCAAGGTTTGCCTCCGCTGTTATTAGTGAGTGCCATAATTTTTTATGATGTAATTTTGGATTGAACGCGGCTTTTTGTATCGCAAAAATTGCTATTAATGGATACTAAAAAATGCCTAAACCCAAAATTTTTCCACAAAAAAGCGAGAAGACATTATTGATGGAAACTACAAAACCCACTAGATAGTGAATAGGTAACTTGCATCATGTCCGCTCGCTTAGGCACAGATTTTGCGCATTATATACAATATGCCCGCAGATAGCCAGCCGATTTTTAGATTGAAAAGTATGCCTTTAATTATTAGCCATTAATAGCGCTGGATTTTCCCTTTTGGCTTTGCCACAATGGACAGCAAATCAAGATATCTGGTTTTCATGATTAGTTTTCATGACTAATTTTCATGATTGACCTATTTCATTACTATATATAACAAGGAGCCGTTATGATTTATCAATATTTAGACAAGGTGCCCGAATTCGCGGTACCTTTTAATGGTTGGGTCGCAGACTCAGCACAGGTTATAGGTGATGTATATTTGGGGAAAAAAGCCAGTATTTGGTTTGGGGCAGTGCTTCGCGGAGATGTCGGTCACATTCATATTGGTGACTATAGTAATGTACAAGAAAACAGCGTTATTCATACTGATGTTGGTATAGAGGTTAAAATCGGCAACTATGTCACTATTGGTCATTTAGCGATGCTGCACGGCTGCGAAGTCGGTGATAACAGTTTGATTGGTATTGGCGCAGTGGTATTGAATAATGCCAAAATTGGTAAAAACTGCATCATTGGTGCTAAGGCATTGGTCACCGAAGGCAAGGTGATTCCAGACAATTCACTCGTCATGGGCGCCCCTGCCAAGGTGGTCAAAACCTTAACGGACGAGCAAGCCGCCATGCTAAAAATGTCAGCGCACCATTATGCTGAACTTTGTGAGACTTATAAAGAAGGGTTGACTGAAATTCCACTGCCTAAATAAAGCGCTAGCCAAATCATAGAGTCACGCAAAACATAAGCGAACTGTCTGATATTGATCTATTCTCTATGTTTATGCAAATGATGCAAACGCGCCTTATATAGAGGTTCTTTATGTCATCAGCATCATGACCAGCCAAATGATGGCAAAAATGATAATACCAATAATCAGTCCGCGAAAAATATCGTGGCGTATAGAATAGTCATTAAGGTAAGCGTTATGATTGGCTGTTTCGTTGATGTTGAGCGCATTGACGCTTTCAGCGCCAGCATTTTTACCAACGATAAAACCCATGATTGCGCCTACGACCAACATAAATGGGGTGAATAACCAAAAAACGTCGCCATTACCTATACCAGCTATTGAGCGAATAACCACGATAGCAAGATCGATCAGTAAACCGCCAACGCCGTACATCACACCATTTAAGAGCGCATACAGTATACGGTCGAAAGGTGATTGATAGCTTTTACCCAGCTGACGTTGTCTGATTTCTTTGATCGAACGGGCAGGGCGACGCGTTTTACTTGGCAAGACAGTTTTGACATCAGGCGCTTCCATGCGATTCTCTATTTTTATGATGAAGTAAGCAAAAAAGATACTAGGGCGTGTCACCATTTTTAGCCCATTTAGGCGCTTTCGTTCAGATTGAGGACACACCCTAACCACAAGTTATATAAATAAAGTTACCATAATTTTGTTTGGTAAACAGTAGCATTCACGAAAAATTATTGAGAAATTTTTCATATAAATATCTATCTCCAAAGCGGAAGTTATTAAAAACCAGTTGTATTTCTATCTTTCAACAAACAATAATAAGGTCTCATTATGCAGGCAACACAAGCACAAATTTTTCCAAAAGAGCTGGCACTTTTTGATTTAGATCATACTTTGCTCGACGTCGATAGCGACTATTTATGGGGCGAGTATATCGTCAAACACGACCTCGTCGATGAAGCGCAATACCGCACGGCCAATCAAAAGTTTTACCAAGACTATATCGAAGGTACGCTTGATGCGACGGAATATAATGAATTTGTGGCGCAGTTTTTGAGTAGCTTGCCGATGGATAGATTGCATGAGCTACGAGAAGACTATATTAAAAGTGAAATTGAGCCGCACATACGCCCAAAAGCGATGGAAGTGCTCTGTCAGCATGTTGAAAAAGGTCATGAGGTGGTGATTATTTCTGCGACCAATGATTTTGTAGTATCAGCCATTGCCAAGCGTTTTGGTATCGAAGGTGCCAATGTGCTATCAACGCCGCTTGAGATAAAAAATGAGCGCTATACGGGTAAACTTACCGACAAACCAAACTTTAAAGAAGGTAAAATTTACCATCTGAATAAATGGCTAGAGAAGCAGCAATCAGCGGGCACGACTTTTGATAAAACTTATGCCTATTCAGATTCCAAAAATGACATTCCATTGCTTGAGTGGGCGGATGTGGCTATTTGTGTGTCACCCGACGATGCGCTACATGCTCATGCGTTGTCGCATCGCTGGGCAGTGGAGGATTGGTCGATTTAGGCTGTTTAACGTTATTTAATATAAAGCCAGTCATAATTAGCCAACTATTTATCGTCAATCTCATTTAAAATAGCGCCATATCAGTGAGATATTTATTTAAAAAGACAGGAAACCTTATGGAAATCAATCCGTATCAAGAACGAATCAAAGATTTATCAGAGCGTGGGCAGGACTTGCGGAGGTATCTTTGACTTCGATGGTAAGCAAGAACGCTTAGAAGAAGTCAATTTAGAGTTAGAAAACCCCGAGCTATGGAATGATCCAGAGCGTGCGACTAAAATTAATAAAGAAAAAAGCCAGCTTGATGGCGTCATCGATGTTGTGGTGTCGCTTGAGAGCACATTGGAAGATGCGTCTGCCATGCTGGAGCTGGCGGTAGAAGCAGAGGACGAGTCTTTGCTGGCGGATGTGCAAGCAGAGCTCGACAATGCGGAGAAACGCGTCGCGGATTTAGAATTCCGTCGCATGTTTAGTGGTGAGATGGATCCTAATAACTGCTACTTAGATATCCAGTCGGGTAGTGGCGGCACCGAAGCGCAAGATTGGGCGGAGATGCTGTTGCGTATGTATACCCGCTGGGCGGAATCGCATGGCTTCAAAGTTGAGGTCATTGAGGTATCTTCTGGTAGCGTGGCTGGTATTAAATCAGCAACGATTGAGATTAAAGGGGATTACGCTTTTGGTTGGTTACGTACCGAAATCGGCGTGCATCGCTTAGTCCGTAAATCACCATTTGATAGCAATAACGGTCGTCATACCTCGTTTGCTGCCGTTTTTGTGTCGCCTGAAATTGATGATAATATCGAGATTGATATCAATCCAGCAGATTTGCGTATTGATACTTATCGTTCATCTGGCGCAGGTGGTCAGCATGTGAACACGACCGATTCTGCGGTACGTATCACCCACGAGCCAAGTGGCGTGGTGGTCACTTGTCAGAACGAGCGTAGCCAGCATGGGAACAAAGCGACGGCGATGAAGTTGCTGCGTGCTAAGCTTTATGAGCTTGAAATGCAAAAACGGATGGAATCTCAGCAAGCGGTCGAGGATGGCAAGTCAGACGTCGGTTGGGGCAGTCAAATTCGCTCTTATGTGCTCGATGATTCACGTATCAAAGACTTGCGTACTGGCGTTGAAACCTTTAATACTGGTGCGGTACTCGATGGCGACCTCGATCAGTTTATCGAAGCGAGTCTAAAAGCAGGATTATAAAATAAAATAGTAACTAATATTTAATTAAGGAAAATTATGCCAAGCGTTAACAGTTATTTTGATAATAAAGTCACTTCTATTGCCTTTCAAACGGCAACTAAGCCTGCAACAGTTGGCGTGATGGAAATTGGCGAGTACGAATTTGGCACCAGCGAATTTGAAACCATGAGCGTGGTCAGTGGTGCATTGACGGTCAAATTGCCAGAAAGTGATGAGTGGCAAACCTTTAATGCAGGTGAGCACTTTACCGTTGAAGCCAATCAGAAGTTTCAAGTAAAAGTAGCAGTAGAAACGGCTTATTTATGTGTTTATGGTAAATAAGCATTTTTAGAGTAGTAGTCAACAGATTAACGCCAAGTGTTTAACGCTTGGCGTTTTTTTATGGTTGCATTTTGAGATAAATTTGAGTCATAAAGCATTGGACAACCATTATAAGTTTTTACGATATTGCACCATATCTGTTTGAGTGGCGATTGCGTCATAGAGTTTGCGCGCCGTGGTGTTGCCCTCTTGTGTCGTCCAATACACACGGTTGCAGTTTTTACTACGAGCGAACTCATATACCTTTTCAATTAGTGCGCGTCCCACGCCTTGCCCGCGCACAGACTCACTAACATAAAGATCCTCTAAGTAACAGCATTCAGTGATATTCCAAGTATTGGGGTGTAGCACCACATGGGTGATACCTACTAACTTGTCGTCCTGCCAAGCACCAAACCCATAAATCGGCACGTTGCTATCGAGCAAACTGTGCCACGTGTTTTGGATGGTACTTGATGGCAAACTGGTCTCATAAAATTTTAGATAGTTTTGCCACAAAGGTAACCAAAATTCGTAATCGTCTTTAGATAATGCTGCTATCTTTATAGAAGTATTTTTCATTGTGTTTTATTCAAATTAAAATGTGATTGTTGTCAAATTATGGCTCAAAAGCTCATTATTTAGAACCCTTTTAAGCATGTTTTTTTACACATCGATTACACTTTGCTCGTGGCAAATAAACAGCAAAAACCATCGCAATTCATTATGCTAAAACGACTATTTTATCAATCGAGTATCTATTATGGCGACGCTAAATGACCAAACAACCACGCAAGACATACGCCATGATTATGAAAAACTCGCTCGCCTTGCTAATCTGCGCTATGTCAGTGATGATGAGCTTGGGTTTACGCGTAGGCGTTGGGGGCGCGGGTTTACTTATAAAGATGCCACAGGCAAAACGGTCAAAGACAAAGCCTTGCGACAGCGTTTTAATGCGCTAGTGATACCACCGATGTGGTCAGAGGTTTGGATATGCCAAGATGATAAAGGGCACTTGCAATCGACAGGGCGCGATGACAAAGCACGAAAACAGTATCTGTATCACCCTGAGTGGGATCGTGTACGTGACCAAGCCAAGTTCGATGCCATGATAGGCTTCGCTAGAGCATTGCCGAATCTACGTGCGCAAGTCGAAAAAGACTTGAAAGCTAAATCATTATCCCGTGAAAATGTCTTATCAGCAGTGGTCAAACTATTAGAAACGACCTTGATTCGTATCGGCAACAGCCGCTATGCCAAGCTCAATAAAAGCTATGGTTTGAGTACTCTACGCAGTAAGCATGTGAGCGAAACTGATAACGGACTGGCGTTTGATTTTGTCGGTAAAAGTGCCAAAGAGCATCATATTGAATTGCAAGATGAGCGTTTGATTGAGATTGTACAGGCATGTTCTGAGTTACCTGGTTATCAGATTTTTAAATATTTAGATGACGATGGTCACAAGCAAGTCGTCGACAGTAGCGATATCAATGACTATCTACGCATGCATACTAGCGGTCATAGTCATAGTCATAGTCATAGTCATAGTCATGACAGTGAGATGTATAGCGGTAATTTATATAGCGCAAAGGACTTTCGTACTTGGATGGCCAGTGTCCTTGCTGCCAGTTACCTGCATGATGAGCTACAAAGCGCTCAGGGCAAAGCAATATTAGCCAGTGAACCTGATAGTAAAGCGCGTCAGCAGCTGGTGACTGATATGGTAAAAAGTGTGGCTGATGAGCTGGGCAATACCCCTGCTGTCTGCCGCTCTTCTTATATTAATCCCATTATTATAGAGCGCTTTTTGGCGGGGCAGTTCTTTGAACCTTATAAACAAGCGCGCCGTGGTCGTACTAAACAGCATCAAAGTTATGAAGAAAAGGCGCTGCTAGGATTTTTAAGTGGCTGCTGAGTGCTTTGAAATAAAGTTCCATCAGGAGTTTGTGATTGAATTATAAAAATGATACGTTATGTATTGAAATAAATATTAAAATGCGTTACTAATAGAGTCTATGCACATTGATATGTGCGAACAAGCAGAAAGAACAGTTGCTAGGATATGCCTGTTTTTCTGCTGACAATTCTCTTATTTCGCCCGTTACCTTCTATTGCTAAAGGATTAGCTTATGAACACCTCTTCTTCCGACCCATCATTCGTAAATACCGCTTCAAATCATACTGCACACCCGCCAATGAGCTACAGCGATTACTATCATAACTTTGATATGAACGCGCTATTGACAGAAATATTTGGCGAGCATTTAGACGATCGCTTGAATGCTTATATGGCATGTTGCGGTCGTCATGTGCGTGATGGTCGCGGTGATAATATTGCACTGGTGCACGAAGATACAGCGGGTAATGTAACGCGCATGAGCTTTGCTGAGCTTGATAAGGCAAGCGCACAAGTCGCCAATTTATTGTTGTCTTATGGCGTAAAAGCTGGTGACCAAGTGGCAACCATGCTACCTCGCACTCCTGAGCTGCTCACCATTGTACTCGCGACTTGGCGGATCGGTGCGGTTTATCAACCGTTATTTACCGCCTTTGGCTATGATTCGATTAAGTATCGGATGGACAAAGCCAATACCAAAGTAGTTTTTACCAATCAAGAAAATCGTGGCAAGTTTGACGACTTGGCCAAACAAACCAAAATGGTGCTGGTTGGTAGCAAGGTAGATGCGCAAAGCTGGGGTGATGATAACTACGCTGAAAAGGTCGCAACGCAGTCGCAAACGGTAGAACCAGTATCGCTAAATACTGATGCACCATTTTTACAGATGTTTACCTCGGGTACGGTTGGCAAATCAAAAGGCGTTAGTGTGCCGCTAAGTGCGCTCTCAGCGTTTTATCTCTACATGCACTATGCGATTGACTTGCGAGCGGATGATAATTACTGGAACATGGCTGATCCAGGCTGGGCATACGGTCTTTATTATGCGATTACAGGACCTTTGTTATTAGGGGTAACAACGTATTTTAATGAAGCTGGCTTTGATGCACAAAATACTCGCGATTTTATGGTCCGTCATAAGATTAGTAATTTGGCGTCCTCACCGACAGCGTTTCGTATGATGAAATCGAGTGGCGTGTTTGAAAAATCTCACCATGACAATAATAATGACAATGAGGCTAAACTATCACTGCGCTGTGCCAATTCAGCAGGCGAGACCTTAAATACCGAAGTGGTCAATTGGGTTGAAACCTATTTAAACTGTAAAGTCTGCGATCAGTATGGGCAAACCGAGACTGGAATGACTTGCTGTGAGCACCATGCATTAGCACATGAATGTCCGGTTGGCTCGATGGGCATGGCGCTACCGGGGCACACATTGGTAGTGTTAGATGATGATATGAATATATTGGCTGATGGCGAGCAAGGACAGCTTGCCGTAGTGGTCAGTCAATCGCCCGCGTTTTATTTCCGCGGCTATAGCTGGAACGAAAAAGATGCTTTCGCTGATGATTACTATTTAACAGGCGACGTGGTTGAGCGTCACAGTGATGGCAGCTATTGGTTTTCAGGGCGTGATGACGACATTATCATTACCGCAGGTTACCGAGTTGGACCAACCGATGTTGAAAATACCGTGCTTGAGCATGAAGCAGTCGCAGAGTCTGCTGCTGTCGGTGTGCCAGACGAAGTGCGTGGTCATACCATTAAGTCGTATGTAGTACTAAAAGACGGTATCGAAGGCACAGACGAGATTGCTAAAGAGATTCAAGACTTGGTGCGCAGACGTTTATCAACTCACGCTTATCCACGTGAGGTTGAGTTTGTAAAAGAGTTGCCAAAAACCCCAAGTGGTAAAATTCAGCGCTTTTTGCTGCGCAGTTTGTCTGCGGCTTAATAAAGCGTAATGCATTCATATCGTCAGGTTAAGATAAAAATCGATGACTGATAAAAATAACAGTAAAAAAATTAATAAAAGGAATAATTATGCACATTGAACAACAGAGCTTTTTGGTCACAGGCGGTGCATCAGGTTTGGGAGAGGCAGTGGTTCGTGCTATTGTCAAGCAAGGTGGTAACGTCGTCATCGCAGATCTGAATGAATCAGCTGGTCAAGCGTTGGTGGCGGAACTAGGCGATAACGTTCGCTTTACACGCTGTGATGTGACCAGTGGTGATGAGGTGCAAGCGGCTGTGGATACAGCTGAAAAAGAATTTGGCGGTTTGCAAGGGTCTATCAACTGTGCGGGCATCGCTGTGGTACAAAAGCTGCTGGACCGTGATAATAACCCAGCAGATCTCGATGCTTTTAGTCGCGGCGTCAATATTAATCTTGTCGGTTCTTTTAATGTCGCGCGTTTGGTCGCAGCCAGTATTGCAAAGCGTTTAGCAAATGCCAATAACGCAGACAGCTCTGTAGAGAAGAACGCTGATAATGGCGTCATTATTAATACGGCTTCTATTGCCGCTTTCGATGGGCAAGTAGGACAAGCAAGCTATTCATCGTCAAAAGCAGGTGTCGTCGGTCTGACTTTACCGCTAGCACGTGAGCTGGCACGTCATGGTATTCGCGTCATGACTATCGCGCCGGGCGTCTTTGCCACACCGATGATGGAGACCATTCCTGAAAAAGCACGCGAACAACTAGAGGCGGGCGTACCTTATCCTAAGCGTCTGGGCAATCCCAATGAGTTTGCCAAGTTGGTCATGCATATCATTGATAATGCCTATCTCAATGGAGAAGTCATTCGCTTAGATGGCGCGATTCGTATGGTGTAATGGTATTAACGAAGTTTTTATGTCCAAAAGATCCTAATGTTATCCATGAAATTTTCACAAAAACTGGCATGGTGCTTTGGTAAGTTAATAGCGTGGTATGTTGCCATTTCACTCTCTAACGCTAAACGGAATTATTAAAGCCTATGTCATTTTTTTCTCTGAATTTCAGCAAAAAGCCGCGTCGATTGTTCGTTGTGATAGGACTGGGACTGACCACTATTATGAGCACCAGTGCGATAGGGTATGTCAAAACAGCCTCCTCGGATGCAAAAAGTACAGGCAATAATGGTCAGCCTATTTCTAGTACGGTGGTTATCGATAAAGTTTTTGTAGATAAATCCGACCGTATTTTGCAGCTATTGAGTGGTGATAAAGTGATTAAATCCTATCGTATTGCGCTAGGGGATAGTCCGGTTGGTCATAAACAGCAGCAAGGCGATGAGCGCACACCCGTGGGGGCGTACATCTTAGATTATAAGAATGAGAACTCTATTGCCCATCGCTCCATCCATATAAGCTACCCCAATGCTGCGGACAAAGCTCGGGCACGATCACGCGGCGTCCATCCTGGTGGCGATATTATGATTCATGGGCAGATGAACGGCTTCGGTCATCTAGCGTGGATTAACCAACAACGTGATTGGACCGATGGTTGCATTGCCGTCACTGATAATGAGATGGATGAGATTATGGCGGCAGTTAATGTTGGCACATCGATAGAAATTGTAGAATGAGCGTTATGTTAATGCTGACTATCGTGTAGTACATTTCTAGCAGTTACAGCGCATTAAAATCTCTGCTATCGCTGTCTCTTGCTTGCCTTTCATTGTTGAGCAAGCCTCTCTTTTAGTTGTTTTTTTTATTTATCCTCTTGAAATACTCTCTTAGTGTGCCTATTGATAGTTTGTGATAATATCATTGCTATGGGTAAGGTTTTTACCTATATAAAATCTTACTATCTTTCAGTATTTACTAATAAGTCATAGAAATTGATTGACAACTTGCACAAGTAGGTTGAAATCTTGTATGTTATACCCTATATATATAACAACTAACGGTGATTGAAGCACGATAAAACTAACGATAAGCGCTATGTTTAAATGCTGCGCGTTCGGTGTTTTATGTTGCATCCACTGACTGATAATACTAATTATAAAAGGATACAATTATGAGGTTCGAAAAATTTACCCAGAAACTACAATCAGCCATTCAAGAAGCACAGAGCCTAGCATTGGGACGTGACCATACAGGTATTGACCCTGTGCATCTGCTTGCAGTATTGCTACAGGATGAGTCTAATTTATCTATCTGCCAACAAGCAGGCGCGTCTATCCCTGCGCTAAAGAATGGTGTGGCAAAGGCGCTCGACAATCAAGCAACGATTAGTGAGCCAACAGGTGATGTAAATTTAAACCCAAATTCGGTTAAAATTTTGAACTTGGCAGACCGTCAAGCGCAGAAAGAAGGCGATGATTTTATCGCCACTGAATGGGTGATGTTGGCGCTCGCTGAGCAAGGTGAAACCAAAAAGATATTTGAGAGTGCGGGCGTAACAGCGAGTAAATTAAAAACAGTCATTGAGCAATTGCGAGGTGATGATACCGTGAATAACCAAAATGCTGAAGATCAGCGTGATGCGCTGAATAAATATACGATTAACTTAACTGAGCAGGCGGAACTTGGTAAGCTTGACCCTGTGATTGGTCGCGATGAAGAGATTCGTCGTACCATTCAAGTACTGTCACGTCGTACCAAAAATAATCCAGTACTGATTGGTGAGCCAGGTGTTGGTAAAACGGCTATCATTGAAGGTTTGGCACAAAAAATCATCAATGGTGACGTACCAGAAGGACTACGCCGCAAAGAAGTGTTGTCGTTAGATTTGGGCTCATTGATTGCGGGTGCAAAATTCCGTGGTGAGTTTGAAGAGCGACTCAAAGCGGTACTCAGCGATTTATCAAAGCAAGAAGGCAATGTCATCTTATTTATCGATGAGTTGCATACTTTAGTAGGTGCTGGTAAAGCCGATGGTGCGATGGATGCCGGTAATATGCTAAAGCCTGCGCTTGCGCGTGGTGAGCTACACTGTGTCGGTGCGACAACTCTCGATGAGTATCGCCAGTATATCGAAAAAGATGCGGCTCTTGAGCGTCGTTTTCAAAAGGTACTGGTCGATGAGCCAACGGTCGAAGACACCATTGCGATTTTGCGTGGTCTAAAAGAGCGTTATGAGCTGCATCACGGTGTTGATATCCAAGACAGCGCGATTATTGCTGCTGCGCGGATGAGCCATCGCTATATTACTGATCGCAAACTGCCGGATAAAGCGATTGATTTAATTGATGAAGCGGCGAGTCGTTTACGTATGGAGATGGACAGCAAGCCTGAAGCCTTAGGTAAGCTTGATAGTCGCTTGATTCAGTTGAAAATGCAGCGCGAAGTGCTTAAAAATGAAGAAGACGCTGGTGCTCAAGCCGAGCGTAAAGTGCTTGATGCACAAATTGAAGAGCTAGAAAAAGAGTACGCTGACCTTAATGAGATTTGGCAAGCAGAAAAAGCATTGGTCAAAGGCAGTCAGCAGCTAAAAGACGAGCTGGATAAAGCGCGTATCGCCTATGACAAAGCCAGTCGTGAAGGTGATTACGAGACCATGAGTAAGCTGCAGTATGAAACGATTCCGCAGCTAGAGCGTCGCATTACTGAGTCTGATTTGGCAGAACAAAAAGAGCAGACAGGCGAAGGTAGTGGTGTAAAACTACTACGTAATAAAGTCACGGATAATGAAATTGCCGAAGTCGTAGCGGCAGCAACAGGTATTCCTGTGAGTAAAATGATGCAAGGCGAGCGTGACAAGATGATAGCGATGGAAGAAAAGCTCCATGAACGCGTCATCGGTCAAGACGAAGCTGTCGAAGCCGTTGCCAATGCGGTACGCCGTAGCCGTGCTGGTCTGTCTGATCCGAATCGCCCTTCAGGTTCGTTCTTATTCTTAGGACCAACGGGTGTTGGTAAGACTGAATTGACCAAGTCACTGGCGAACTTCTTATTCGATAGTGAGGATGCGATTGTTCGTATCGACATGAGTGAGTATATGGAGAAGCACAGTGTCAGTCGTTTGGTGGGTGCGCCTCCAGGTTATGTGGGCTACGAAGAAGGTGGTGCATTAACGGAAGCGGTACGCCGTAAGCCTTATAGTGTGATTTTGTTTGATGAAGTTGAAAAAGCGCACCCTGATGTGTTCAATATCTTGCTACAAGTATTGGACGATGGTCGCTTAACGGACTCACAGGGTCGCGTGGTGGACTTCAAAAACACGGTCATCATTATGACCAGTAACTTGGGTTCGCACAAAATCCAAGAGATGGTCGGTGAAAGTTACGAAGACATCAAAGCTGAGGTGATGGAATCAGTTGGGCAGCATTTCCGCCCAGAGTTTGTCAACCGTATCGACGAGATTGTGGTATTCCATCCGCTCGGTATGTCGCAGATGTCAGGTATTGCTGCGATTCAGTTGGATCGCTTGCGCCAGCGTTTGCATGAGCGTGAGATGGATATTGAGTTATCAGCTGATGCGATGAACAAACTGGTTGCGATTGGTTATGATCCTGTCTATGGCGCACGCCCACTAAAACGTGCGATCCAACAGGAAATTGAAAACCCATTATCATTGAAGCTATTGGCTGGTGATTTTGGCGCAGGAGACATCATCAAAGTCGATGTCGGCGCAGATGATAAGTTGGTGTTTGAGAAACGTAGCATGAATTAATATCTAACCCTAACTGACCGTGGTTTAAAACCAACCTCTTACTTGCCTATTTTTTCTACAGGCAGGTAAGGGGTTTTTTTGTGCGCTATTATTATTTACGGTTTGAGTGCTTTGACTATGTTATAAATAAACTAAGCACTAAAAACTAAGCAATAGGAATAAGACGTCAACAGTTACGGAGACGACAAAATGACGATCATCAGTATGCAGTACCTAAGCACGCCATTAATGTTACCGATAATGATCAGCGCACTGCTGTTTAGTGCTCCCGCTTGCTCCAATCAAACTGCCGTCAATACCCATGAAGACCTGACAGACTATAAAGAAGGGCAAGCCTCTGCTAGTGAATCGCTAGCAAGTACCGAAAAACCTACCTTTATCACCAAAAAAATAGCCACGTTTGATGAGCCTTGGGCAATGACAGCATTACCTACCGTTAATAATAAGCCCCCTAAATTACTTGTCACCCAAAAGACAGGAGAGTTATTCATTGTTGATACGGCAACAGGTGCCAAGACAACCATCAGTGGTATACCGAAAGTGGCTTATGGTGGGCAAGGCGGTCTTGGCGATATCGTTCTTGCACCAAATTTTGCTACTACTAATCATGTCTATATGAGCTACGTTGAAGCAGGGAATGGCACTGATAGTAATAAGTTTGGTGCTAAAGTCATCAAAGCGACATTGATAGGGTTGGATACAGCCAAGCCTCGTTTGCAGGATCTTACGCCCATTTGGGAGCAAATACCGAAAGTAAAAGGGCAGGGGCATTATAGTCATCGCTTGCTTTTCTCGCCTGACAGAAAATATTTATATATCAGTTCAGGCGAGCGCCAAGAAAAAACACCAGCACAAGATATGAGCGTCAATTTGGGCAAAATTATTAGATTAAATCCTGATGGCTCAGTGCCAGCAGACAATCCTTTTGTAGATAATAGCAATGACATTGCCGCACAGTTTTGGAGTATAGGACATCGTAATGTATTGGGTATGGCATTCGATGAAAAAGGTAGGCTTTGGGCGCATGAGATGGGACCACGGGGCGGTGATGAATTTAATCTGATTGAAAAAGGTCATAACTACGGTTGGCCAATCGTCTCAAATGGGCGTAACTATACAGGAACGGATATTCCTGACCATGAGACGCGTCCTGAGTTTACGCCGCCCAAAATTAGTTGGACGCCAGTGATATCACCGTCATCGATGAGTATTTATAACGCTGGAAAATATAATGATTTCCCAGCGTGGCAAGGTAATGCGCTCATTAGTGGTTTATCATCTAAAGCACTGATAGTCGTCGATTTTGATGAAAATAGCCGCGCGACTGAGCGCTATCGCTATGATATGGGCGAGCGTATTCGTAGTGTGTTAAATGTAGATGGACAAGTTTGGGTATTAGAAGATGGCGATAATAGTGGATTATTACAATTGATTCCGCAGTAGTGATTAGTAGCCATTGCTCTTCAACTTTCCAAGCGTTTGCACTATTGTAGGTTAGGCTGATAAATGGTTTGGGTCTATTTCTGTCAATAAGAAAAACGTAAATAGCTAATTAGATTTGATAGTTGAGAGGTATCTTGTTAAGGTATTCTTCCTAAAAAACTAAGGCTAACAAACAAATGCATCATGTAAAAGTTGGCAGGTTAGGCCCTTTTCCACGGGTAAGTAAACCTGTGTTTATTACTTCAGCGCTACTTATTATTGGATTTATTATCTTTGGTGCATTCTTTACTGAAACCGCTGGTGTGTTATTTAGCTTTTTGCAGAACTTTATTACGGATAAGTTCGGCTGGTTATTTATTATTTTAGTAAATTTAGCATTGTTGCTTTGTATTTATCTCGCGATGAGCCGTTATGGCGATATTCGTCTAGGTGCACAAACTGAGACGCCACAGTACAGTTTGTTCTCATGGATAGGGATGTTGTTCTCTGCTGGTATTGGTATAGGATTGGTGTATTGGGGGACAGCTGAGCCCTTGTATCACTTTATGGCACCACCACTCGGAGAAGCGGAAACGATAGAAGCCGCTAAGCAAGCCATAAATTTTACATTCTTGCATTGGGGCTTACATGCATGGGCGCTATACGCGATTGTTGCATTGTCTTTGGCTTATTTTCACTTTCGCCGTGGCTTGCCGTTATCGATTCGCTCAACGCTTTATCCTCTATTGGGGAAAAAAATCTATGGCTCGTGGGGACACGCCGTTGATATCTTAGCGGTATTTGGTACGATGTTTGGTGTGGTAACGTCGCTTGGTCTTGGCGTTATGCAAATTAATTCAGGACTTGAGCGACTATTTGGTGTTCCTAATAATCTAACGATACAGATCGGTCTGATTGTTTTCGTTACTATTTTAGCTGCTTTTTCCGTCATGATGGGCTTAGACAAAGGTATTAAGCGCTTGAGCGATATTAATATCGGACTGACGGCAATCCTACTCGGGTTTATGGTCATCTTAGGGCCGACGCTTTTTATCTTTGATAGCTATCTTGAAAATGTTGGCAATTATCTGTCGGTAGTTGTACCGCTAGGTCTGTGGGGTGAATCGTATGAAGGTCAAGAAAACTGGCAGTCATCATGGACGATATTTTATTGGGCATGGTGGGTAAGTTGGGCACCGTTCGTTGGCGTATTTATCGCACGTATCAGTCGTGGTCGTACTATTCGTGAGTTTATATTGGGTGTTTTATTGATTCCCATGCTGATTTTGTTCTTTTGGTTCACCACTTTCGGTGGCGTTGCTATCCATATGGAGCTCTTAGCTGCTATTGATCCCGCTATGGCCAGCCCAGGATTGCTAGAAGCCGTGCAAACGGATTTTGGTAGTGCAATTTTTAAATTGGTTGAGTTTTATCCATTGGCACAACCAGTCACCTTAATGATTGTCGTTATGATTGTCCTTTGGTTTGTGACGTCATCCGATTCAGCAAGCTTTGTGATTGATATGTTGACCGCAGGTGGTGATACCAACCCACCAAAAATCCAGCGTTTATTCTGGGCAAGTACGGAAGGTATCATTGCTGCTGTTCTGCTTGCTGCTGGTGGACTAAGTGCATTACAAGCAGCGGCTATCGTTGCAGGATTACCCTTTGTTTTAGTAGTATTTGCGATGATGTATGCGTTACTTCGTGGTTTGAGCCGAGATCGTTTGATACTGTATCGCGCTCAGCAGCACTTTATCACCGAAGAATCCGCAGATCACAACTCAGCCAATGAGTTTGCTGATGAGCACTTATTAAAAGGACCACCTAAAATCGTGAAAGGTGATTAGCAGATTCTATATATCAGCTTTAATACTGTTTTTATGAAATGAATCAGGCAGTTAGCTTCTTATTTTTTTACGTAAAAACACAATATAACAATTGTGATTTGAAATCCTAAGATGCATCGTTATCTTAGGATTTTTTTTATTTGTTGACCAATAGCAAGGTTATAAAGTGTCTGATTCGATTTGATAGTTGTGCAGTATCTTGTTAAGGTGAGCCCCTTCAAAAATTGAGATGACTAAATGGATCATGTAAAAGTTGGCCGCTTAGGCCCTTTTCCACGGGTAAGTAAACCTGTGTTTTTAACTTCAGCATTATTAATTCTTGTGTTCATTATTTTTGGTGCTCTTTTTAATGAGCAAGCAGAATTGTTGTTTGGTCATGCCAAAGCATTCGTGTCTTTGCGTTTTGGCTGGTTCTTTATTGTGGTGGTCAACTTAACGTTGGTGATGAGTATTTACATGATATTTAGTCGTTATGGCGATATCAGGCTTGGTCATCAAAATGAAAAACCAGAGTATAATATAGTTTCTTGGATTGGCATGCTATTTTCCGCGGGTATCGGTATTGGACTGCTCTATTGGGGTACGGCCGAACCCTTGTACCATTTTATGGCGCCGCCATTAGGAGAAGCTGAAACAGTGGCTGCCGCCAAGCAAGCGATGAATATCTCGTTCTTGCACTATGGTTTACATGTGTGGGCACTCTATGGCATGGTCGCGTTGTCATTGGCTTATTTCCATTACCGAGTGGGCTTACCGCTGGCCATCCGTTCGACACTATATCCTATATTGGGCAAAAAGATTTATGGTGGCTGGGGTCATACGGTCGATACACTAGCGGTATTTGGTACGATGTTTGGAGTAGTGACCACTTTAGGTCTTGGGGTATTGCAAATTAACTCAGGTCTTGAGACGTTATTTGGCATACCCAATAATATTACAGTGCAAATTATTTTGATTGCCTTAATCACTATGTTGGCAGGTCTGTCTCTATTTATGGGGCTAGATAAAGGGATTAAGCGCTTAAGTGATACCAATATATTATTTACTGTGATATTGCTCAGCTTTGTGATTATTTTAGGCCCGACCCAGTTTATCTTTAATAGCTTTGTAGAAAATATTGGCAATTATTTGCATCAAATTGTGCCATTAGGTCTTTGGACAGAATCGTATGATGGTCAAGAAAACTGGCAAGCGTCATGGACGATTTTCTATTGGGCATGGTGGATAAGCTGGTCGCCTTTCGTCGGTGTGTTCGTAGCTCGTATCTCTCGTGGTCGAACCATTCGTGAGTTTATCTTAGGGGTGTTATTAATTCCTATTACTATTTTGTTCTTATGGTTCACCGCTTTCGGTGGTTCAGCCGTTAATATGGAATTAATGGCAGCCGCTGATCCCAACCTCATCAGTCCTGGCTTGATTGAGGCTGTCCAAGCAGATACTGGCAGTGCCATCTTTAAACTGATGGAATCTTATCCATTTACGTCAGCTTTGAACTTGCTTATCGTAGTGATGATTGTGCTTTGGTTTGTCACGTCATCGGATTCGGCCAGTTTTGTCATTGATATGTTGACCTCAGGTGGCGATGCCAATCCACCTAAAATTCAACGCCTATTTTGGGCAGGTACAGAAGGTGTCATCGCTGCCGTACTATTAGCAGCAGGTGGCTTGAGTGCGCTACAAGCGGCTTCCATTGTGTCAGGTTTCCCTTTTGCGATTGTGATAGTCGTTATGATGTACTCCTTATTACGCGGCTTGAGTCGAGATCGTTTGATACTGTATCGCAACCAGCAGTGGTTTGTCACCGAAGAGTCAGCAGAGCATAATTCAGCCAATGAATTTCGTGATGAAGATTTACTGACAGGTCCACCTGATATTGAAAAACCTGAAGGTTAGATTTTATTGATCTGAAAAATAATAAAAAAGCACCCGCCTATGATTAAGCGGGTGCTTTTTTATATGATTTAATTGTCTTTTTTAGTTTGATATAAAGTATTTACACAAAGTTATAAAGCAAGGTTATGAGCACTGTCCTTTAACATAACCTACTGCTGCCGTTGTGCCACATGCCGAACATGAGTTGCCTGCAGTGCGATAACTAAATCCTGAGCTGGTTTTTACTTTGACACACACAGGATCATATTGCGCGGTACACATCGTTTGCTCAGGGTTGTAAGGTGGGCACTTGATAAAAGGGTTGTCGCTGTTCTGTTGGCTGTGCCCAGTGCTATGAATAGGGGCGGTGTCAGGCGTATCGATGCTTTGGATGTTATTACAGCCAGCTAAGGCAATAGTGACTGATAACCCTAATAATGACAGGCATAATCGCCATGATTTGAATAAGTGGTTCATAATCATATGTCCTTATAAATAGTGTTCGGTAAGTCCCTGTTATCGATAGCTGGTTGCAACCATGTGATGAACAAGGTGGTTTTAATTGATAGTAGCCTATTTATCAGCAGTCATCTACCAAATCATGATTAATAAAAAACCCAAGCCTATGATTAAGCTTGGGTTTGAGCATCACTATAGTCATTCCACTATAAAAATATTACTGCGTTAACCTCGCTTGAAGTATTAAATATACGTCTACACTCGGTTGCCTTGTACTACTTTTAAATTGAACCGACTATACCAGCCGTTTTATAAATGCCAGCTAAAGGCGATAGAACTATTTGGCTGCTTTGTCATCTTGATTAAGCTGAACATATTTATCAAAGTTCTGCGCATAATCAGTCAGGTTGTCGCTCAGCATTTGGCGATATTGTTTGACATAAAATTCAACGATATCATCTTTTTCTTTGGCAAAGTCATCGCCTTTGACAAAGCCGATAGAAGCGACTGACGCGCTATAACGTGCGGCTGCATATAATAAAGAAGCACCTACTTGTCCTGAATGCGCTTCAGAACCCAACTGACTGTTTGCGATACCGATAATGGCATCAGCACGTTGATAAAATGCCTGCATTTCAGGGGTAATCTCAATGTTAGCGTCAACATTGCTGTCTTGAATGTTGCTGTCTTGCATATTGTCTTGAGACATAAGCGACTCCTAATAAGTGTCGGTAATTTTAAATTTATAAAGAGGGTTTGTAGGTGGTGCAAAGTTATATTTTTACAAACCAGCGTCTGCTTTTAAGATCTCAGCTTTGTCTGTTTTTTCCCACGTAAAAGCAGTTTCAGAGCCAGGACGACCAAAATGACCAAAAGTCGCCGTTTGCTGATACATTGGTTGTAATAAATTTAGCATACGGGTAATGCCATAAGGGCGTAGATCAAAATGGGTGCGAATCAGACGGATGATTTCATCATTGCTGATTTTATTCGTACCAAAAGTATTGACCGAGATAGAGGTTGGCTCAGCGACACCGATGGCATAGCTGACCTGTATTTCACAGCGCTCAGCAAGTCCTGCAGCAACGATATTCTTAGCCACATAACGCACGGCGTACGCAGCACTACGATCGACTTTCGATGGATCTTTACCACTGAATGCACCGCCGCCATGACGCGCCATACCGCCATACGTATCAACAATAATTTTACGACCTGTTAATCCAGCATCACCTACAGGCCCGCCAATCACAAACTTACCCGTTGGGTTAATATGATAGCGCGTGCCAGCATGCAATAATTCAGCAGGCAAGACTTGTTTGATGATAGATTCCATTATTGCTTCTTGCAGATCTTTTTGCGAGATACTTGGATCGTGTTGTGTTGATAGCACCACAGCATCAATGGCAACAGGCTTGCTACCATCATATCTTAACGTCACTTGCGCCTTGGCATCTGGACGTAACCACGGCAACTCGCCTGCGCGGCGCAGCTCAGATTGGCGTTCCATCAAGCGGTGAGCAAATTCGATAGGGGCTGGCATCAAGACATCAGTTTCATTGCTGGCATAGCCAAACATAAGACCTTGGTCACCTGCGCCTTGCTCTTCAGGGTCGCTACGATCGACACCTTGAGCGATTTCAGGAGATTGTTTGCCGAGCATATTGATGACCGCGCATGTTTCGCCATCAAAGCCTAAGTCTGAGTGGTGGTAACCAATACCGTTTACAGTATCACGCACGATACGTTCAACATCGATATTTGCCGTCGTGGTGACTTCACCTGCTAGTATCACAGCACCTGTCTTAACCAAGGTTTCGCATGCCACGCGTGCATGCAAATCTTCACGTAAGATGGCGTCAAGGATGGCATCTGATATTTGGTCAGCCATTTTATCAGGATGACCTTCGCTCACAGATTCTGAGGTAAATAAGTTGTATTCACGCATAATGGGATCGCTTAATTGCAGGGACTGTATTCTACGAACTCAGTCATTATTAAATGTATATAAAAATAAAAGGCGAAAACGAATAAAAAAATTAGCACATTTTACCGTGTATCGAGGTAAAACTCTAGCGATGGATAATACTAAGAAGTAACTAGGCATGGATTAACCATGGTAAAAGTCATCAATCTCGCTATTTTCTTGCCAGCGATATTCAGTATAGTGAGCGATCTGGCGCGCTGTATCGATGTCATGTCTGTCGGCGATAAAACCAAGCGCCATGTCCATACCTGCACTGACACCTGAGGACGTATAAAATTTGCCATCAACAACCCAGCGTGCTTGCTCAGCCCAATGGACTTTGTCAGATTGCGCTATCACCCATTGCCATGACAGTTTATTAGACGTTGCGCGCTTGTCATCTAAGACGCCAGCCTTAGCCAACAATGCGCTACCCGTACAAACGCTAAGTACCCAATCAGCATGGTCAACCAAGATTGTTAACGTCTGCAAAAATGGTCGGTGATTGATTTGCTGGCGAGTACCCATGCCGCCAACCATCAATAAGATATCAGTCTGATGCGCTAACTCGCTGATAGCGACTGTTTGCATCGCAACGCCATGTTTACTATGAATAATGCCGCCGTTTAAAGAGGAAAATTGCAGACGATAATGCTCAGGTAAGCAGCCAAGCATCTCGATAGGTCCAAATAGATCTAAAGTCTCAAAATCATCGAATAATAGCGCGGTCAGTGTCTGCATCTAGCTTCCTGATTTTTAAAATAACGTTTACAAAGATAAGTGGCGGTCTATGGCGTCTTGTAACCACGAGATTTATGTTTTATTCATATAAAGTAGATCAATTAAACCTTTTATAACTAGGGCGTGTCCTCATTTTAAAAATGGTGATAAAAATGAGATAAATTGCCGTCAAACAAGGAAAATAGCGCACATAATATCGAGATATTAAGAAGCTGTTTGACGATGTTTGGCAAAATTTAACCATTTTTTGCCCATTTAGAAAGTAATCGATTGAATTGAGGACACGCCCTAGAGCAGTTATCGTTCTAAAAGCGATCGTTCTAAAAATTATAGCTCCAAAAACTTGGCTTTGTCTTTAAACATACATTCGTCATAAACAGGACACGCCCCGCATTTGGGTGTACGGGCTTGGCAGGTATAGCGCCCGTGCAAAATAAGATAATGATGCGCATCCACGATGAAGTCATCTGGGATACGCTCGACCAACTTATTTTCAACGATCAAGACGTTCTTGCCAGTGGCAAGTCCTGTACGATTACCTACCCGAAAGATATGAGTGTCGACCGCCATGGTTGGCTGACCAAAAGCGGTATTTAAAACCACATTGGCAGTTTTGCGCCCAACGCCAGCGAGTGATTCTAAATCTTTGCGGTTATCAGGGACGGTGCTGTCAAATTTCTCAATTAAGTCTCGGCAAGTTTTGATGACATTTTTGGCTTTGGCATTATATAAGCCAATATTTTTGATATAAGATTTTAGACCGTCTTCACCCAATGCCAAGATTGCTTCAGGTGTATTTGCTACGGGGTATAATTGCTTGGTGGCAATATTGACGCTCACATCCGTCGCCTGCGCAGACAAGATGACCGCGATCAGCAGCTCAAAATTACTCTTATAATTCAATTCCGTAACTGGCTCATCAATCGTCGCTGCCAGCTTTTCAAAAAATGGACGCACGTCACGATTGGGCATTCGTCTCGATGGCGGGGTATCGGCAGTTTTATGTTTGACGGTTTTACTCATAGTATTCTTACTATTTTTTGGCTATTGATAGTTAATAACTGATACAAGATATCGGGATAAATTCATTTTAGCGATGTTGGGTAGACTGTCTAACAAATGATAATTACGCTGTTAAAGCTGACTTAACTCCACTTGCAACGCGTCAAGCTCTACTTGTTTGCTCTTATTTGGACGGACACTTAGCTGCTTTTCTAGCTTTTTAATTTTACTACGAAGCTTCGCTGCGGCAATGGTGTTTTTTGCCTGCGCTTCGCTGATATTCAACGATTGACTAGCGGCATTGTTCAGTTTTGCTTCAACCATGCTGACCACAGGTCTACTATTGCTACTATCAGCCAGCTGCTCGGTGACGCGTCTTAAATGAGTATGATAGCGCTGTCTTAAATCTTCTTGCTCTGTGGTACGTTCAGAGCTAGACAGCTCCCGTTCAACAGTGACCAAGTCGATACAGTCGACTGGACAAGGAGCGATGCAAAGCTCGCAGCCCGTACATAAATCCGTAAAGATAGTATGCATGTGCTTACCAGTACCGACAATAGCATCGACTGGGCAGGCAGGTATACATTTGGTGCAGCCGATACAATCATCTTCACGGATCACCGCACGTACCTCAGTCGGACGTTCAGAGGTTGCATCTATTGGCCACTGAGAAGGCGCCGCGCTAAGTATCGCTTCATTACTATCTATATTAATAATTTGAGCAATGGCCTTGGTAACGGGTTGACCACCGGGTACACATTTATTGTATGGCTCATTGTCAAGCACGATAGCGGCGGCATAGGGCAAGCAGCCGTCTGGGTGCTCGCAAAGTCCACATTGTGTTTGCGGTAGACAAGCATCAATATATGAGATTTTCGCTTGTATGTCCGCAGGTAAGCGCTCTATATCCAAAGTGTCGAACAAGATTGGCAAATTGGTGAGACGGATGTGGGTGCTATTTTTACTAGTGGTGCTTTGCATATGCTTTAAAACCTTAATATCAGTGCTAAGTGCTAAGTGTGCTCTGAGCGCTGACATTAGAATAATAGGATAATAACGATATTGATAAATGCTGCATTGATATTATAAATTAAAGCAAAATACCTTGCTCATTGGCAATTTGTGCGATCAGCTCGTAAGCAATGCTACCTTTTGAGGGTATTTTGGGCAAATTTGATAGATCAAAAAAATCGGCGTGCGACAGCTCATCTTCTTGGATAACAATTTCGCCAGCTGCGTAAGAAGCACGAAAGCCTAGCATTAAATTAGACGGAAATGGCCATGGCTGACTGCTGACGTAACGAATATCTGATAGGCTGATATTCACCTCTTCTGCCACTTCACGCACCACCGCGTGTTCTAGGCTTTCACCCACTTCTACAAAGCCTGCAATCAAACCGTATAGTAACGGTTGTGGCGACTGTAATAAATGAGGCGCTGTTTTTCGCTGTCCATAACGATGATGATGGGCTAGCAAAATCTGCATTTCACCGGTTTGCGGATTCGGGCGAGTAATAGCTGTGATGACACAGGGTTGTACACGTGGGTATTGGCGCAATCGGCACACTGGACAGACCATCGCACGCTCATCTCGTTTGGCATGAATGGTTGGGGCAGCACAGCGACTACAAAACTGTGTATCTGTTTGCCAGCGCAATAACTGTATCGCTTGGCTAAGCTGATCGGACAAAGCTGCGGGCAACTGAGTAATCAGCTGGCGATAAGGAACAAACGCATTGCCGCTGCCCTCAGCAATGATGGGCAGTGCAATATGATGTGCAATTGCATAGTCATAAGTAATGGCGCTAGCCGCTTGCGCAGTAAAGGTGTGGGGAGTATTAATCGAACTGTCGGCACTTTCTAGAGTATCGGAACTTTCTAAAATATCGGCATACTTCAGAGTATCTACACTCGCGTTAGTATGCTTGACATCAGGCGACCAGTGACGCGGTGCTAGGCTTTCGAGTAGCGTGACATGACCAACTTGATAAGCAAGCTGGGTCTCCTCGTCTGAATGTGTAGCGGATGGGGGTAATTCAAGCTGCACTGGCCACCATCCATTAGGTAGCTGGCGGCATAAAACAGTATCATCACTAAATACAAAAGCGCTGGTCATAGGTAAAATTCCAAACCGGTTACGGTCAGTACGCATCAGTGTTGATACAGACTTTTTTTAATTGAAGTAAAGTCAATCCTATATCATTCGGATACGGTGTCAGTCAGGCTCGCTCAGCACTACTATTTTTTGTAGTGCTTTCACTCACCTTGTTTATATCCAGATTATATGGGATTGACTATATATAAATGAAGGGCTATGGCAGCAAAGCCGCCATTTAAATATCATTTTAGTGCTTAAGCGTGATAGAAATTAGGCTGCCAGTAGATGACTCAAGCTCTGCTGTCCCACATCTAATGCTTGTTTGCTGACCGGACGATTATGCTCAAAACCATCTAGATGATGATCGACGGCCATAATGACATCAGCGATACAAGCGAGCGTACTGTCTTCAATACGTTGTCCACCTTCGATACGTTGCTGAAGATAATTGGCCAATTGACTGAGCATGCTGGCAGGTGTTGGTAGCTGTAAGAAGCGCACAGCCCCTGCCACTTGGCGCATCATCTCAGGTATGTTCTGAATATTGAGCATATCGCGCTCTGGCTCAGCCAAATAATCGTTAATGGCTTGTTCTGCACTGGCAATAGCGGAACGACTTTCTTGTATCAAAGTATCATTAGCCGTATTGAGCTGATGTAAAGAGATATGCGGGTTATTCAGTGGCAAATAGATGGCCCCTGGTGTGTGCATTTCTGCCATTGCAATAGTGGCGTTTTCCGCATGCATTAATGCCAATAGCAAGTGATCGAAATCATCAGGCGAGGGCGTTTGCCAATGACTAACAGCTTCTGCTGCTACGCTGAGACTATTGGCTGCATTTGATAAACCAAGCAAGCGTAACGCTGAGCTCAATTCTGTTAGCTCTTCGATAATCTGTGCGGTTTGCATATCGACAGGGTTCAATGAATCACCACGTGCGTAGCTATCCACATTTTCTTTGATGGTATTAATTTGAGTCTGAATGATGGTGTTCAGCGTATCGGTCAGGGCGCGATTAGGACCGAATAAGAAACGTTTCATTTGCTCAAGTTGCGCGCTTTCCAAGTGGTTGCTGGCATATTGCTCACGCAGTCGTTGCGCCGCATCACTGTCACGCTGGCAAGCAAAACTGACCAAATCAGCAAACCGTTTGTCCATCACAGGCAAGTAGCTTTGAAATTGCTGCTCTAAATAAATCAGTGTGTGTTTTTGACTCAGGTTTAACGGTAATATTGTGGCAATGTCCGTGACAGCTGCGGTGGCCGCTTGCCAAAATAGACTGCTGGTGTTTGATGCTATCAAAGCACACGCTGCACTCATGGCGTCAAGTTTCTGCTGATCGTCTGAGCTAACGTTGCCATCTTGATTGAGCAGAGCGACTCCAAGACCACTACGATAAGCATAAGTTAGTAGTTCAGTGTCTAGGTTAAGCTCGTCAAGTGGTTGGAAGTTTTGTTCAGGGTTGGCAATGATGACACTACTGCTACCAAAGGCTGCAAAATAGTCTGCTGTGATAGGGGTTTCTTGCCCGTGAGCATTGAGTTTATTGATAACAGGCAGTAACAAGGTTGGCTCTACCGACTCTGTCAAAAGTACAAACTCGATATAGCGATCCAGTGTCATAATGGCTTCTGATAAGTCCATAATCAAGCTGGTATCGTTATTATCACCATTATCATAGAGGCGCTGTAAACCATTGACAATAGCGGTATTCAAAGCCTCTGCACCAACCAAAGATATCAGCTCAAAGATGCAAGACAGCTGCTTTAGCACAGTGATAGAATCTAATAATAAAGGGGCTTGACTATTATCATCATTAAATTCACTCAGATGAATCTCAGTATCTTTTAAGGTTACGATGATCTCATCATGCAACAAATGTAGCGATGGTAGATTGAAATCAGTAACACTAAGCGTTGGGGCCGTTAACTTCATTTGCGCAGACTGGTTCATAGGTGTTTTTCCATAATGTACTGATGAGAATGGCGATGGTTTAGATGATGATCGAAAAAGCACTTGCTGGTAACGTTTTAACGCTTAATATAACAATAATCAAGCCTATATTATACAAATGTTATTGCTCAAAGATTGATATCATCAGCTTATACGGCGACTACATATTGGCTTTTAGCTCAGGATACGCTTCTGCGAGCGCGGCATACCACTCTTGATTGGTATTTTCATCCATAGAAGACTCTAGCAACAAAGACGCTAAATTGGCAAAACTGGCGTGTGCTGTCTGCCCGCCATCTGTTTGCGTGTCTTCTTCAATGGCGAGTGTAACCTGCCCACCTGTCATCGCCAGATAAACTTCTGCTAAAATCTCTGAATCAAGTAAGGCGCCGTGAAAAGTACGATCTTGCTTTCCCACATTTAGGCGACGCACTAAAGCATCTAGGGTGTTTTTTTGCCCAGGATATTGCTGCTTTGCCATGACCAGCGAGTCAGTCACTTGTACGCGCTCGGCAAAGTCGTTCATACCAACTTTGGCAAACTCCATGTTTAAGAAGTTCATATCAAAAGTGGCGTTATGAGCGATGATTTCTGCGCCGTCCATAAAATCATAGAGCGACTGAGCAACTTGATCGAAGGTAGGTTTGTCGGTCAAAAATGCCTCAGAAATACCATGGATACGAATGACCTCGTCATCCATGCCGCGCTGTGGATTGATATAAACGTGGAGCTTTTCACCCGTAAATTTACGCCCGATCATCTCCACGATACCGACTTCGATAATACGGTCGCCTTTTAACGGATCAAGACCTGTGGTTTCAGTATCCATAATGAGCTGGCGATCAGACTCATGACGATGGATAGGTTTGGGTAGCAGCGGTATGAAATACGGATTGGCACGGCTGGTGTCGCCGTCAAATTTTGGTGTATTAGCTTCTTCTATGCCAGTAACGGTAGCAGGCACATGATCATTTATCGTTGCATCAGTCATAGACGTTTGGGTTTCCGGCATCTCTATTTTACTCATCATATCATCGGCAGGGTTTGTATCGTTATCAGTGTCTATGACATCTTCGTCAAGCTCATCATCTGTCATATCCAGACCCAGTGGATCGAAACTTAGCCAGTCATCGTGAGCAGCATTTTGCGCTGTATTAGGCATTATTTGCCCTTTTTTTTTAGCCGTGTCTTGCGGCTCTATGCTCGATAATTCTTCACTGCTGGACGTCACGCCTAAGTTTGCCAGCTCGTCCGCTTTTTCATTGCCTGCATGTCCTGCGTGACCTTTTACCCAATGCCAGTCAACATCGCGCTGCTGGCATAGCTTGTCTAATTGCTGCCAAAGGTCTTGATTGGCGACGGGTTTTTTACTTGCCGTTTTCCAGCCTCTTTTTTTCCAACCCTCTATCCATTCGGTGATGCCTTTTTTGACATAGCTTGAGTCTGTCCAAATCTCGAGGTTGTGCTCATGCGGGCTATGGGTCAATGCTTGTATCGCGCCCATCAACTCCATGCGATTATTGGTCGTCTCTTTATCACCGCCGTACAAATCTTGTGTACGTCCATCACTAAAAATGAGGTGTGCGCCCCAGCCACCCGCGCCTGGATTGCCTTTACAGGCACCATCCGTATAGGCCACGGTGGTGTTTGATTTGGCGGCCAACGGATTCATCGCGTTACTGGTGTTGAATGGCTGCGCTGAGGTGCGATTGTCTGACATAAAAAATTATTGACCTAAAAATTGATAAAGATAGGGAGGGTTGGAGGGATTTTGCTAGCGTTGTTTTTACACCAGCGATTCCGTTATATTTTGGGAATGAGTATAACAAATCTATCGTTGATGTGGGCAATCGTAATGCACAAAGTCGCCAAAAGCACAGATCATAATAGTAACCTTGCTATTTTCTGTTAAAATGAGCTGTGTTGCGACACACAGTATCAAACAGTATTGACTACGCAGCAGAAAAAAACAGTGGTTTTCAGGCGTCAATTAGTAGCGCAAATCATTCGACAGTGCTAATAGTTGATGAAAACATGCCCTTAGTTGATGAAAACATGCCCTAGAAAATCACGTTAATATTAAGATTGTCGTCATCACTGTTTAAAGATAGTTTTTTTAAAGACAATTTTCATAAAAGTTTAATGCATGAATGCAGGATAACCCTATTATGTCCTTACGCTCAAACATTTTTTATAAAAGGCTGATGTGCTTACCAGTCGGCATAGCGGTGAGCAGCGCACTATTTTTAAGTGCTTGCAACGATAGCAACATTCAAGCTGATACTGGAATGGTCGAAGCGGCGACAGACTTATCGGTTTTTGAAGGTTGTTACACGGTTAGTCATGACGAGCCTGCCCAAATAAAAATCAGTCAACAGGATGGCTCGTGGGTGATGCAGATGAAAGAGCCGGCAAGTGCGAAGCGCGTTTGGGATGACGCTGAGCCGCTAGAAGTGATTGAAAATAGCGAAATCCCGCAGTTTTTCTCTATTGATCCTGACAATGTCGATGCAGTGATTGGTCGTCCTGATCGCGTGCTGGTATTGGCTCATGTGAAGCCTGCCTATGCCAATATCGATCCACTCTTAGATAGTGAATACTTATCCTATATTTATCGCGGTGCCAATACCATCTATCGTGTCGAGTGTGATGATGTTAATACCGATATTTTAGCCAATATTGTGATTGATAATGTTAATGAGAGCCTCTAAGCAAGCACGGCTCATAAACAGAATTGATGATCGCTAGTGTAGATTTTAAACAGTGTTTTGCTATAAACCGTACGTCATTAGAGTTAAGCAATATGAATTTTTTTAGTTACGTGGTATTGGGCGGATTTTCTTATGCGGCTGGTTGGGCAATCAGAACCTATGTACTTGATAAGGAGCCTGAACCTGAGCAACCTTATAATCTAAAGCATCCTGCAATTTTGGCGTACTTAGGCGGTTTCTTTATTATTATGCTGATTGTCTCGTGGCTGATTGGTCGCTATGCGCTTGGGCATGCTGCTATCGATTTGCCGTTTATTATTATCAATAGCCTCGTTGCAACCTTTGTCTATTCGTTCGGTCTCAATCCAGAAAAAACGCGTTATGATGTTCCAGATTAACTCATATAAATAATTGTTATTAATGAATAAAAAAGCCACGGCTGATACATTGATTGTCAGTCGTGGCTTTTTATAACGATCATTTCAGGATGCTAGCTTGTACAAAGTTACCTGTTTTTCTTTAAGTCAGTAGCGGTTTGTTTTTTTTTCCAAGTTTGATATTTTTGCAAATCTTTTTCGACCAACTTCAAGCAAAAGGTGAGGACTAGCGCATCGTCAATATGACCGATAAAAGGTATGAAATCTGGAATGATATCGATTGGATTGAGAGTATAGAGCAGTCCAACCACACCTGCTGAAATGGTTTTATAGGGAATATCGCGATAGTTTCCTTGATAATAGTCTTTAATCAAGCTCATGAATAGCATCAAATCTTTGGCAAAACGCTCAAGATGGCTACTGTCTTTTAGCTTTTCTTGCAGTTTTTCTTCTTCGTTAATGAGGTACTCTAAATCGGTATCCAATATGTCCTCTTTTTTCTGTTTATCAATCGCTTTCTCAGCCATTATTATTATCCTTATTTAACCGAAATCGGTATTCTCATACTACAACAAAGTCGCGGAATGTGCCAATAAGGCTAGGTTTCTGGTATGTATCATGGCTAGCATGGCGAAAAATTAAATAGTGGCAAGGGTTGGGCAACTATCATAGCCAAAAAAGCGTTTACAATATGCTGCTGTGCGGTTTAAGCAAGTAGCCTGCAAAAATAAAGATGATGCAAAAGTATATTAAAATAAAAATGATAAGGTGGCAGAGAGAGATGTTTTTTAAGAGTCAGTTATTAACAGATGATAGAAACAAAAATGAGCATACAGCGATTGCAACAACATCTGGGCTAAACCGTCGGCAGTTTTTGCGTCGAGTGGGTATCAGTGCGGGTACTGCTGCATTGGCGACGCAAGGTGTTTCTCAGGTATTTGCCGCCAGCCCTATCGACCCTAATAATAGTCCGCAGCTCACCAAGGATGATTTGCCAACCGCGTTATTGGGTGAGCGTTCATCATCACAGCCGTCACTCACGCAAACACGCTGTATTACGCCAACGATTGAGACGCGGCTGTTTGCCAGCTCCAATGTTGGGGGTAGCGATGACCGCAATCAATTGGCATTAGATCGTGTGGCCTGTGCAGGTTTCAAAGTAAATAATCCTACGATTACCAATCGGCAGTATCTGCGTTTTGCTGGTACGGATTCGCAGCGAGCGAGTGACTTACAGAATATCGCTACGGGTGCGATAGCCGCTCCAAAGCTGTTGTTGGGTGTGCGCGGTGGTTACGGTGCCATGCGTTTGTTGCCGATGGTTGATTGGTCGACGCTAGGACGTATTATGAAGGAGCACGGCACGATACTGGCTGGCTTTAGTGATGTGACTGCTATTCAGTGTGCGCTATTGGCAAAGGGTGATATGAGTTCGCTTGCGGCACCGATGCTCTATAGTGAATTTGGCAAAACTGTCCCTGATCAAGTCAGCTGTCGACAGTTTGTTGAAGCGCTCACCAATTCCAATCTAACTATCAACATATCAGACGCGTCTTTAACCAGTCAGCAACTGCCTAGCATCTTGACAAGTACTGAGCCAAAAACCATCACTGGCAAGATGTGGGGCGGCAATCTAAGCGTGGTGTCAGCGCTGGCAGGTAGCGAATATTTACCACGTATTGACGGCGGCATTGTATTTTTGGAAGATGTGGGCGAGCAACCTTATCGTATCGAGCGCATGCTGTACGACTTGTATCTAGCAGGTATCTTTAAGTATCAACAAGCCATTGTGTTTGGTGCATTATCGGGTACAGGGGAGGACAGCTACGACAAATGCTATGATGTCGCGACAGTGATTCGCCAGCTGCATAAATTAACAGGGTTACCCATTTATAGTGGCATGCGCTTTGGTCATATTGGACAAAAACACAGCTTTCCACTCGGAGCGACTTGTCAGCTGACGCCTAATATCGATGGCGGCTACCAGCTAGCATTTACAGATTACCCAACCATTAAGACTGATGCTATCCAAGCAGAAGGCTTGTGGCAGAATGCTTAAGCACTAATCTCTAACTACTATGCATTGCCATAACTAAATCGCTAACCGCGAAAATTTATCTTGATATTCTTTGGGAGTTAGCTCTGTCGCACGTTTGAATAGGCGTGTGAATGAGGAGATATCATCATAGCCAACTTGCTCGGCAAGCGACTTTATCGATACATCGCCTAATTCAAGTAAGCGTTTGGCCTGCTCAATGCGCACCGCTTGAATATACTCAATCGGGCGCATCGCAACGCAGGACTGAAAGCGTCTATTTAACGTGCGTGGGGTGATATTTACCATGGCTGCCAAGCCGCTAACTTGAATAGATTGCTTGAAGTTTTCCTCGATAAACTCTTGTACTTGCTTAACCAGCTGATCTGAATGTGGTTTATGCAACGTCACATTGGTATAGCTGTTTTGATTGCCTCGTTTACTATCGATGATTTGGGTTTTGGCTACTTGAGTAGAAATCTCACGTCCGCAGTAACGCTCTATTAATAACAATCCCAAATCATAAAATGCACTACCGCCCGCCGCACAAAATATATTACCCGACTGGCTATCTGACTTGCTCCTTGAGTGAGTGACAAACTGGTTTTCTTGTAAGTCAACGAGTGGAAAATCTGCCTTGAATTTACTGGCGTAACCCCAGTGCGTGGTGGCGATTCTATTATCTAATAATCCTGCTTTTGCCAAAAAGAAAGCACCGCTACAGTTGCTGGCTATATCTGATTTAGTGTCTGCCAACCGCGTTAGATGGGGTATCAAATCTGCATTTTGGCTCAGTGCCTTATCGATTGAATCACCAATCGTCGGAATCAATAGTAAGTCGCACTCGGCCACGTCCTGAATATCGCAATGCGCTTGCATGATTAAGCGGTTGCTACATCTGATATCTACGCCACCAACGCTTGCTATCTGCACGTTGAATCTTGGTTCTACTGGCTCATCTAAAAATCGTTGCCAGCTGACACCCGTAAATGAGAATAAATCTAACGCACCTGTCAATGCACTGCCGAGCACACCATCGAATCCAATGATGATGACTTTAAAGGGTTTGAAATAGGGCATAGATGTCTATTCTCCTTTTACTTGGCTGACCAAAAATATCAATTTTTTGACCAAAAATATCAATTTTTTGACCAAAAATATCAATTTTTTGACCAAAAATATCAATTTTTTATCTAAATTTTATAATTATAAGTACTATTTATGTCGTATTTGACCATAATTATGTCATAAATGACAATACGGTAAGGCGTTAAATTAGATTAATATCGATTGATAATCAAATTTAATCAGTTAACGAGAATACTATGGCAGCAGATACGCTAATCAATGACTTTGAGTTACCGTTCCAATTGTATGATGTATTGGGCACTGAAAATTTAACCAAGCATGCTAAGTTTGCAGAACATAGCCGCGAAACGTTTGACGCAGTACTGGATACGGCCAATAAAATTGCGACTCAGCTGTTTTTGCCGCATAACCATGTAGCAGACAAGAACGAGCCACAGTTTGATGGCAAAAAAGTCAGCATGATAAGTGATGTAAAGGTCGCTTTTGATGCATTCCGCGAGTCAGGGTTCATCGCAGGTCGCTATAGTTTTGAAGACGGCGGTATGCAGCTGCCTGAAACGGTAATGACAGCCGTGGCAGGTTATTTTATGGCCGCCAATCCTTCAACCACTGCGTATCCGTTTTTGACGACTGCTGCGATTAATGTCATCTCGCATTTTGCTAGTGATGAAATTAAAACTGCCTTTATGCCGCGAATGCTGACAGGTGAGTTCACCGGAACCATGGCATTAACAGAGCCGCATGCAGGTTCCTCACTGGCAGATATCAAAACCACTGCGGTAAAACAAGATGATGGCTCTTATCGCGTCAAAGGCAGCAAAATTTATATCTCAGGTGGCGATCACGAACTGTCTGACAATATTGTCCACTTAGTGTTGGCCAAAGTGCCAGGTGGTCCAGGTGGCGTGAAGGGTATCTCTTTATTTGCTGTCCCCAAGTATCGTTTAAACGATGATGCATCGGTCGGCGAGCGTAACGATGTGCATTTGACAGGACTCATTCATAAGCTGGGCTATAGAGGCACGACGTCGACGGCATTGAGCTTCGGTGACGAAGGCGAGTGTTATGGTTATCTGATCGGTGAAGAGCATTTCGGCCTGCGCTATATGTTCAAAATGATGAATGAGGCGCGCATCGCTGTTGGTTTTGGCGCATCGATGGTGGGTTATCGTGGTTATCAGTATTCACTTGATTATGCCAAAGATAGAACGCAAGGCAGAATCGCCCCGAACAACAAGCCTGAAGATGCGGCAACCGCCATCATCAATCATGGTGACGTAAAGCGCATGCTACTGGCGCAAAAAGCGTACTCTGAAGGCGGTATTTCACTGTGTTTATACGGCTCAAACCTGATTGACCGTATCAACACTTGTGAAGACGAAATCCTAAAAAACGAGCTAACAGAATTACTAGACTTGCTAACCCCAGTACTTAAAGCATGGCCATCTGAGTATGGGCCAAAAGCCAATGATTTGGGTATTCAAGTATTGGGCGGTGCAGGTTATACGCGTGAGTATCAGGCTGAGCAGTTTTGGCGTGACAATCGTCTCAATCCCATTCATGAAGGCACAAATGGCGTGCAAGCGTTAGATTTGTCATTCCGTAAGTTATGGCAAAACAAGGGTCTTGGTATTCAAATCCTAAAACGTGAAATCACACAGGATTTGGAAAGCATCACTACACCAGAAACGGCTCAATTGGCAGGTAAATTGATGCCTTACATGGGTCACTTGCATGAAGTATTGGTGCATCTCAGCAAAGTTCTACAAACTGAAGAAGCAGTGACATTGACGGGCAACGCGCAAGCACTCATGAATATCTTTGCCTCGATTGTGCTGAGCTGGATTTGGATTCGTCAAGCGAGTAAAGCTGAGCAGCTATTAAGTACCACGCAAGATGCTGAGCAACAGAATTTTTATAAAGGCAAGATACAAGCGGCCAAATATTTTATCGATTGGGAATTACCATTAGTTAAACGCGACATCGAATTATTAATCAACACCAACTCTGTTTGCACTGATATGCAAACAGAATGGTTCTAAAGACAACTCAAGGAAAGAGACATGACAACGATAAATAAACAGTGGCGATTAAAGGCGAGACCGGTAGGCGAGCCTAGTGCCGAGACTTGGGATTATACCGAGACAGAAATACCGACTATCACCGATGGTCAGCTACTGATTAAGATTGAATATATCTCTATCGACCCGGCGATGCGTGGTTGGTTGAACGATGCCAAATCTTATATCGCACCTGTACAGATTGGTGACGTCATGCGCGCCGGTACTGTAGGCGAAGTGATTGAAAGTAAGCATGAGAAGTTTGCGGTTGGTGACTATGTCGCAGGTCACGATGGCGTGCAGTCTTATGCCGTCAGTGATGGTGCTAATCTGTATAAAGTTGATCCAAATCTAGCACCACTGTCTTACTATTTAGGCGTACTCGGTATGCCCGGTATGACAGGGTATTTCGGTCTGCTAAAAACAGGTCAGCCAAAAGCGGGCGAGACTGTAGTCGTCTCTGGTGCTGCTGGTGCCGTTGGTAGCTTGGTTGGTCAGATTGCCAAGATCAAAGGCTGCCGCGTCGTTGGTATCGCGGGCGGTGCTGAAAAATGTAAATTTTTAGTCGATGAGCTTGGGTTTGATGCGACGATTGACTATAAAAACGAAGATGTGAAAAAAGCACTAAAGAAAACTTGCCCAGATGGCGTCGATGTGTACTTTGACAACGTAGGCGGCGATATCTTGAATGACGTGCTCACACAAATAAATCTGCATGCGCGTATCGTTATTTGCGGTGCGATTAGTCAATATAACAACACCACAGAAGTCAAAGGCCCCTCGAACTATTTATCATTATTGGTCAATCGTGCCCGCATGGAAGGCATCGTGGTATTCGATAATCTCAAAGAATATCCAGTCGCCATGAAAGACATCGCTGGCTGGATTCAGTCAGGTGATATGAAAGTAAAAGACCATATCGTTGAAGGTATCGAGACGTTCCCAGATACCTTGATGATGCTCTTTAAAGGTGAAAACTTCGGCAAACTAGTACTTAAGGTAGAGGGATAGATCATGACACTGAATACAAACGGAATTGCATCAGATGTAACGGGCAAACGAATTTTGATTACTGGCGGTGCCTCTGGTATCGGTGCAGCAAGCGCGCTATTACTAGCCAGTCGCGGCGCAAAAGTCGTGATCGGTGATATGGCAGAAGAGATGGGGGCTGCGGTTGCTAAGCAAGCTCAAGACGCTGGTAACAGTGTTGTCTTCAAAAAAGTAGACGTGACCAGTGGCGACGAAGTGCGTGCGTTGTTCGACTTTGCAGTAGAAACGCTTGGCGGTCTAGATGTGGTGGTAAACAATGCTGGTATCGACCATAAGCCTTCGCCAATGCACGAGCTAAGCGATGAAGATTTTGACCGTAATATTGCGGTTAATTTAAAAGGCGTCTGGCATTGTATGCGCGCTGCGGTTACTTGTATGGCGACCAATGGCGGTGGTCATGTGATTAATGTCGCGTCTATTGCTGGTTTGCGTTCTGCACCATTACTGTCAGCGTATAGCGCTGCCAAACATGGCGTGATGGGTCTGACCAAGTCAGCTGCCCATGAGTACGCGCGCGCCAACATTCGTTTCAACGCGGTATGCCCAAGCTTCATTGATACGCCAATGGTTCGCAATACCATGGCAAAAATGGATGAGCGCGCGCAAAAAGCCACTATTAATGCCAGTCCATTACGCCGTTTGGGAGACGTTAACGAAGTGTCAGGCGCGATTGCTTGGCTGGCTAGTGATGAAAGCAGTTTTATGAACGGTCATGCGTTTACCCTTGATGGTGGCATGTTGGCTTAATAGTCAAATAACTGCTAAATCATTACGGTGTTAGCCTCGCTCGATGTACTATGCGTACTATCTACGCTCAGCTGCCTTGTAATGGATTTGCAGTTTTTCGACTATAATTTATTAAGTGGTTACGATAAAAAATTGAAAACTGAATAGCTAATTCAAAATATAAGGGATAACGATGAAAGATTTATTCGATTTAACCGGCAAGATTGCTTTAGTCACTGGTGCTAGCCGCGGTATTGGCGAATCTATTGCTCGTTTATTAGCATCAAGAGGCGCGCACGTTATCGTCTCTAGCCGTAAGATTGATGCTTGCCAAGCAGTCGCTGATAGCATCGTCGCTGACGGTCACAAAGCCAGTGCCTTTGCTTGCCACGTGGGCGAGATGGCGCAGATTGATGCGATTTTTGAGCATATCAAAAGCGAGTTTGGCCAAATCGATATCTTAGTTAATAACGCCGCAGCCAACCCATATTATGGTCATATCTTAGATACGGATTTAGCCGCTTTTGATAAGACGGTTGAGGTAAATATCCGCGGTTACTTCTTTATGTCGACAGCCGCTGGCAAAATGATGAAAGAGCAAGGTGGCGGCGTCATCTTGAATACCGCATCGGTCAATGGCTTGGTTGCAGGCGACAAGCAAGGTATCTACTCAATCACCAAAGCAGCTGTTATTAGCATGACTAAAGCCTTTGCCAAAGAATGTGGTCCATTGAATATCCGCGTTAATGCTTTATTGCCAGGCTTGACCGATACTAAGTTCGCCTCGGCGTTGACCACCAATGATAAAGTGTTAAAGATGGCGCTGCATGCAATTCCATTAGGTCGTGTGGCTGACCCAGATGAGATGGCAGGCACCGTATTGTATCTAGTGTCTGATGCGTCAAGTTATACCACTGGCGCAACGATAGTCGTTGATGGTGGGATGTTGGCCTAGTTAATTTCTCGTAAATAAAAAGTAGATTTATCTTAAAACCGTATGCTTATAAATGGCATACGGTTTTTTATTTAGTTATAGTAAGTACTAATGCTTTAAATATATTAGAGTCACTTTAAAACCAATACAACACTGCTGAGATAAATTTTTCTTGCTTGCTGTGTGCTTCGCACTACAGAGGCTACGAAAAATTTATCTCAGCAATACTTGTTTATCAATGTATCGATTTTATATCGTACTGACTATAAATAGTATTTATGAGCGGAGCCAAGCATGCAAGTATCTATTATTAAAAATTTTTCCAATATTAAAACATGGTTATTTGTTCCCGCTACTCGTATAGATAGAGTGGCAAAGGCGTTTGCTAGTGGTGCTGATGCGGTGATTGTTGATTTAGAAGATGCCGTTGCTGACGTTGATAAAATACAAGCTCGTACATCAATAAAGAATTATTACGATAGTAAAGACTATCAGCCTATTTGGGTGCGCATTAATCAAGCAGGTAGTACAGATTTTGAGGAAGACTTAAAAATGTGCCAGCAGATGCCAAATCTTGCTGGACTGATACTACCTAAAGCAGAGCAATCAGCAGATATTGAACAGCTTCATCACGCGACTGGTTTGCCAATTATTGCATTGATAGAGACAGCGCGTGGTTTATATCAAATCGATAGCATCGCAAAAGCATCAGGACTGCTCGCGTTTAGTTACGGCTTTCTAGACTTATGCAATGATTTGCGAGTACAAGTGAATACATCTGCTGCTGATATCGTTGCCAATCAGATTCGCTATCAGTTGGTGTTGACCTCTAAAGTACATGAGCTAGCAGCGCCCATAGACACCGTTTATCCTGATTTCAATGATGAAGTAGGGCTAAATGCCCGAGTGCAACTATGGTCACAAATGGGTATGTTAGGAATGCTGTGTATTCATCCCAAACAAGTGGCTGTTGTGCAGCGCGCCCTTAAGCCGACAGAGAGTGAACTATCATTTGCTAAGCGTGTGGTCGAAGAATATGAGCGAAGCGGGCAGGCAGTGTTTGAGATAGATGGTCAAATGGTAGACGCGCCAGTGATTGAGCGTTGTCGCCAGCTATTAGGTTATTTATTGACGAAGTAGAAGGGGAGCAAATAATGGTTTATTATGCATCATACTTATTTATGATTTAAAAAGAGCTCTATGATTTTTATTAGTAACAGTATTAGCCTGAATGATAGTGATGTCGAGATTAGCGCCATACGCGCACAAGGCGCTGGTGGACAGAATGTCAATAAAGTGTCGTCTGCTATCCATCTGCGTTTTGATATTCATACCTCAAGCCTAAGTGATGAGCACAAACAGCGTTTATTGGACAGTAAAGACAGCCGAATCACCAAAGAAGGCGTGTTTGTGCTTAAAGCGCAGCAGTTTCGTACGCAAGAGCGGAATAAGATAGATGCCTTTGAGCGGCTGCAAAGCTTTATTATAAAAGCCACTCATGTCAATCAAACCAGAAAGCCGACTAAACCTAGCAGAAATGCTAAGCGTAAACGCGTGGATCAAAAGACCCAGCGCGGCAAAACAAAAGCCTTGCGCGGTAAAGTGAATTTTTAAATGGGTGGCTTATTTCTTATTTTTAAATGAACGAGAAAGCAAAATGCCCGCCCATTTAAGTGGCTGGCATTTTTTATGCTTATTTACTATCAAGTTTTTAGCTAACCAAGTCTTCTGCTTAATTCAGGAAAGCGCTTTATCATAAATAACATCAAGAGCAGCGACACACTGGCGATAGCGGCGCCGACATAGCCGACGCTTGATATTGAAATATGGGTCACTGCATAACCACCAAACAGCGCACCGGCGCCAATTCCTAAATTAATAATGCCTGAGAACATTGACATCAGCATGTCTTGTGCTGTGACATCGACCATGATGACTTTGGCTTGCATGGAGATAATCAGCAGCATAAGCGCCGCGCCCCACAGTAACGCAATCAAGCTGAGTGCCCAGATGGAGGTCACGGCAAACAATAGAACCAGCATAGAGATTAACATTAATATTATCGATATCAGCATCAATCTGGTATTAAAACGATCACCCCAGCGACTGAATATCACACTGCCCGCAATTCCTGCCACCCCAAACAATAGCAAGACAACAGTTGCGGCGTTTTCACTGATAGCGCCGACTTGACGCATAAAAGGTTCGATATAAGAATAAGCGGTATAGTGGGCGGTAAAGACCAGTAAAATGAGTAGATACAAACAGACCAATAAGGGGTTTCTAAGCAATTCTGGAATCTTTCTAAACGAGCCTTCAAACATACTTGGTAGCGTTGGCAATAGCCTTGCTTGTAGAATAAATACGATGAAAGCAATCACGCCAATACCACCAAATGTTGCTCGCCAGCCAAACCATTGACCGACCAAGCGCCCTAATGGCACGCCAAGTACCATCGCCAATGAAGTGCCGGTCGCAAGCACACTAAGTGCCAGTGCTTTTTTGCCTTCTGGTGCTACGCGTATCGCAATCGCCGCGGTGATTGACCAAAATATCGCGTGTGATAGCGCAATACCAACACGACTAATAAGCAATACATCAAAGCTCCAAGCAAATACGGACAATACATGACTGGCAATAAATACCACAAACAAGCCCAAAAGTAAGCTTTTGCGCTCAAAGCGGCTGGTGAGCAGCATCAATGGCAATGACATCGCCGCGACAATCCACGCATACAGCGTCAACATCCAGCCAGTTTCTGCTGTAGTGATGGAAAAATCTTGGGCAATGTCACTTAATAGGGCAACGGGGACAAATTCGGTGGTATTCATAATAAAGGCGCTGACGCCCATTAAGAATACTTGGAAATACTGAGTTCGGCGAGCATTTGCGCTCACCTCAAGGTTATGTTTCATATGATCCAATACAAATAAAGAAGGCGCTAATAGTGCAAATTAGCTGAAAAATAATTCATGAGTTTAAGAATAACGGCGGCATAGGTCGTAATGATGAAAAAGAGGAGGGCAAGATAGCAAATCAGTTGCGGTATGTGAGAGCCTATCATCAGACCCTACTATTTTATCAGCAATCGACGGTGTTTTTTGTAGGAAAGTCTTTAAAATTAGTGACCGAATAATTGGTTGAATGCTTAAGTAAATCCGATAATGACATCAGTGTCAGTTACATAGTGCTTATAGTGAGGTATCGCTATTTACGCTTGAGTATAGGTATGATGACGCCATAGGCTAGGAATGCCTGATAACGTGATTTTAAATAATCATTGATATTTTATTAAGATGGGATAAAAGAAAAACAATCTATGAAAACAGACACCAATAAACAATTAGCCTTTAGAAGATACCCTTCAACGACGGCGCTGCAATGTTTTGAGACCGCTGCCCGTCATTTAAGTTTTACCAATGCGGCGCAAGAGATGCACATGACCCAAAGCGCCATCAGTAAGCAAGTGGCGCAGTTGGAGGAGATGCTAAACCTGTCTTTGTTTTATCGGACGCCGCACCGGATTTCATTGACCCCTGCTGGCAAGTCATATTATCTTGAAGTGTTAGAGATTTTAAAACATATCGAGGTGGCAACCACCAATTTGATGTCGCATAGTAGTAATACTGAGCTGCTAAAAATTGTCTCGCATCCGACATTTTGTGCCCGTTGGTTGATTCCAGCACTCAGTGGCTTTAGTCAAAAATATCGGCTTATCAACCTAGATATCAAAGAGCTGGTAGGGCCGTTTTTTTCTGAAGACCAAAATGTTGATATTGCTTTTTTATATGGCGATGGCATGTGGGGCAATATGGAGGCCATAAAATTGTTCGATGAATATTGCGTTGCGGTCTGTCAGCCGCAGTATTTGCGAGATAAAACACTGAGTACCGAGTGTTTAGATGACTATGTCCTATTGCAAATAAGCTCGCGTTTAAGTGCGTGGTATGAGTACTTTAAGCAACAAGATATCAGCGTCGACGGCACCTTTGTAGGACCACGTTTTGAGACTTTTCATGCTTGCATCTCTGCCGCCTTACTGGGCTATGGTATAGCCTTGGTGCCGTTGCGTTTGGTTGAGCCTGAGCTACAATCAGGCGCTTTAGTCATGGCGTGGGATTATGCGGCAAAGGGTCGCGGCAGCTATTATGTGACTTATCCTGTTTCTTCGGGACAATCGCATAAGGTCAAAGCAGTTTTAGAATGGATTACGGCTTATTTAACAATCTCAGATCAGCGTGAAAAGGCGTTAGGGCTTGCTTTATAGTTTATATCTTATTATTGTATTCTACAAAGTTATCTGCTGTAAGAATTTAACAAGCTAAACAAAAAAACTGCCTTAATACGCAGTTTTTTTGTTTTTTAAAGGATTCGTTTAGGAAGTTGATTCACTGGTAATGACAAAAAGGAATGCCACCACAACTATTATTCGTTTGCTGCCGGAATGATGTTTTGTTGAAATGAGTCTAACTCAAGGAAGAGATAGAGATTCATCATGGACAAGTTTTATAACGTGACCGATGCCTTTACGATGGTGCATCCGCTCACGCTCGTCAAAGGCAAAAATGCCAGAGTTTGGGACAACAATGACCGCAGCTATATCGATTTTGTTGGCGGAATTGGTGTTTTAAACTTTGGTCATTGCCACCCTCACATCGTTGACGCCATCATTCATCAAGCCCAGTCGCTGATTCACTATGCCTACAATGCGGCAGCACATCAGCCTTATCAAACCTTTATGCCTCGATTGTGTGAGCTGGTGCCTATCAACGGCGAACTGGCAGGCATGCTGACTAACTGCGGTGCAGAAGCGACCGAAAATGCCATAAAAATCGCTCGTCTAAAGACAGGGCGCACAGGTGCCATTGCCTTTGATGGTGGCTTTCACGGGCGCACACTGGCTGCTGTCAATCTAAACGGTAAAGTTGCGCCTTATAAGCGCGGGCTTGGTGCATTAGGGAGCGGCGTTTATCATATTCCTTTTCCCAGTCCCGATAACAATATCAGCGACGAGCAAGCGATTGATGCGCTCCAGCGTTTATTTATGGTAGAAACCGATATCGACAATATCGGTGCCATTATCGTCGAACCTGTACAAGGGGAAGGCGGTTTTCAATTGCTGTCGCCCACCTTTGCGCAGTATCTACGTAAGTTTTGTGATGAGCATGGCATGTTACTTATCATGGACGAAATCCAATCCGGTTATGGTCGTACGGGCACGCCGTTTGCTTTTACCCATTTAGGGATTGAGCCTGACCTTATTTTACTTGGCAAAAGTATCGCGGGCGGCTTGCCATTAGGCGCAGTCATCGGCAAGGCTAGTGTGGTCAATGGTTTGCCTAAAGGCAGTTTGGGCGGCACTTATTCGGGCAATCCAGTTGCTTGCGCCGCTGCCAATGCCACGCTTGACATCATGCAAGCCGATGACGTCTGGCAGTCAGCCAAGCATTATGCCCAGACAATTGAGATGACCATCAGCCAATGGCAACAAGAAGGTATCTCGCCTTGGTTATTTGGACTTACCGGTATCGGTGCCATGCGTGGTATCGAGCTGCGTCATCCTGAGCATGATGTGCATCCGAGTGTGATGGCGCAAGTATTAGTGCAAGCACGCAAGCGTGGATTGCTGCTGATGCCAAGTGGGCAATATCGCCATATCATTCGGTTATTGCCGCCACTAACCATAGAACCTGACACCCTAAAAGAAGGGTTAGCTATTCTAAAAGAGGTGCTTATCGCGCTTCCTGATGGATTGCCTGCCGCTTAATGTTTAGGAGTGCTTAGGATAGATAGCGCATCGTCATAACCAAATGCTCGAAATCAAATATCAATTACTTAAAAATTTATTAACTCTATTACAAGGATGTTTATTTGTGAAAAATAGTAGCGTCAGTCCAGATAAGGATTTTATCTGCAGCGATGATATCCGCCATCATTTTTCTATGGCCATGTCAGCGATGTACCAAGATGAGGTGCCGCTATACGGCGACTTGGTTGATTTGGTCAGTGATGTCAATACCGAAGTATTAACCTCACATCCCGATATTAAATCACAACTGCTACATACGGGTGAGATTGAACGTCTAAGCATGGAGCGCCACGGGGCGATTCGGCTAGGTACCGCAGCAGAGCTGAGCATGATGCGCCGTCTTTTTGCCGTGATGGGTATGCACCCTGTCGGCTACTACGATTTAGCGCCTGCTGGTGTGCCCGTGCATTCAACAGCTTTTCGCGCACTTGACTCGCATTCATTGCATAAAAGCCCCTTTCGCGTTTTTACCTCGTTATTGCGTTTAGATTTGATTGCCGATGACACCTTACAACAAGAAGCCACGGCCACATTGGCGCAGCGTCAGATTTTTACTGCCGGTGTCATTGAGCTTATCGAGATTTTTGAGGTGCAAGGTGGTTTAACTTCTGAGCAAGCACAGCAGTTTGTCCAAGAAGCGCTAGAGACATTTCGCTGGCATGATAAAACGCCGGTGGCAAAAGCGCTCTATCAGCGTTTATTAAATCAGCATCCGCTCGTCGCTGATGTGGTTGGCTTTAAGGGTCCACATATCAATCATTTAACGCCTAGAACCTTGGATATTGATGCCGTACAACAAGGCATGCAAGCTCGCGGTATACCCTCAAAAGCCATCATCGAAGGGCCACCGCGCAGAGCTTGTCCTATCTTATTAAGGCAAACCAGTTTTAAAGCGCTACAAGAAGCGGTTGGCTTTAAAGTTGCTGATAATTTAGACGCTAGCCATGAAAAGTATGAGCAAGGGCATCATACCGCGCGCTTTGGAGAGATTGAGCAACGCGGTGTGGCGTTAACACAAAAGGGCCGCGCGCTTTATGATGAACTACTGGCCGCAGCTCGCCGCCAGCTTGGTGCGACCCCAAATGAGGACAATGCGGCTCAATACAATCAAATTTTGACTGAGATATTTACCGCTTTTCCTGATGATTATCAAACTCTACACGATGAGGGGCTGGCGTATTTTTATTACCAGTTGACGGATAGCAGCCTTGATTCTGAAGATGGTCAAGCATTATTGGCCACTACATTAACCAATGATGATTTGAATAAAGTGCCTAATGCTAAGTTGACTGCTCTGATTAATGACGAGGTGCTTCGCATTGAACCTATCGTTTATGAGGACTTTTTGCCCGTCAGTGCCGCCGGCATTTTCCAATCGAATCTGCAACAGGCGCAGCCGAGTCACTATGACGGTTACTCAAGCCAACAAAATTTTGAGCGTGATTTGGGAGCAGCTATTCACGATGAGATGGCATTGTATGAAGCGATGCAAGCTCAAAGTCTTGAGCAGTGCCTGTCTAGTGTCAGTGTTTAGTAAAATTTAGCCTAGAAATGTCTAGCGTATAGCCGACTTATTAGCACGTCATTCCAAAAAGGAATGACTGCAAGAAATTTATTATTTTGCAACTTAGTAGGTAGCAGGGTAATTTTATAAGTCAGTCAAGGACGTAGTAAACCATTATACCAATATGCAAGGGATTGATTATGATTAAGCAATATATGTCTGCAATGGGCGTAGAAGAAGCACACTATCAAAATGGCGACTTTGAAGTCACCACCCCAATTGATGGCTCAGTCATCGGTAAAGTCACGTTAGATACAGTGGCTGACGTCGATACTAAAATCCAAAATGCCAAACAAGCCTTTCAAGAATGGCGTGTCGTTCCTGCCCCTAAACGTGGTGAGTTGATTCGTCTGTTGGGTGAAGTCCTGCGTGAGCACAAAGAAGACCTAGGTATCTTAGTATCATTAGAAGCCGGAAAAATCAAAGAAGAAGGCCTTGGCGAAGTACAAGAAATGATTGATATTTGTGACTTTGCCGTGGGCGTATCACGTCAGCTTTATGGTCTAACCATCGCCTCAGAGCGCCCAGGTCACCACATGCGTGAGACATGGCATCCACTCGGCGTCATCGGCGTCATCTCTGCCTTTAACTTCCCCGTTGCCGTTTGGTCTTGGAACACGGCATTGGCCATCGTTTGTGGCAACCCTGTTATCTGGAAACCTTCAGAAAAAACCCCACTTGTCGCCTTAGCTTGCCAAGCGTTATTTGAAAAAGCCTTGGCAAAATTTGGTGAAGCACCAGCACATTTATCGCAAATTATATTGGGCAAAACCGATATCGGTAATGCGCTGGTTGAGAATAAAGACATTGCTTTAGTCAGTGCCACCGGCAGTACGCGCATGGGCCGAGAAGTCGGGCCAAAAGTTGCTGAGCGTTTTGGTAAATGCTTGCTTGAGCTTGGCGGTAATAACGCCATGATTTTGGCACCCACTGCCGATTTGGATTTGGCGCTACGAGGCATTCTATTCTCAGCAGTAGGAACGGCAGGCCAGCGTTGCACCACCTTACGCCGTCTGTTCGTTCATGAGTCGGTCAAAGACGATATCTTACCGCGCGTTAAGTCTGCTTATGAGACGGTGAGCATTGGTCATCCGCTGGAAGGCAATTTGGTCGGTCCACTGATTGATGAAGACAGCTTTAATAACATGCAAGCGGCGTTAGAAAAAGCCCGCAATACTGGCGGTAAAGTCACAGGCGGCGAACGGGTGCTGATGGATAAATTCCCCGATGCTTATTATGTGACCCCTGCGATTGTTGAGTTTGATGAGCAAAATGACGTAGCACGTAGTGAGACGTTTGCGCCGATTTTATATGTCATGCCTTATAAAGAGTTTGACGATGCACTAGCGATGCAAAACGATGTGCCACAAGGATTGTCTTCTTGTATCTTTACCAATGACTTACGTGAAGCTGAAACGTTCCTCAGCGACCGCGGTAGTGATTGCGGTATCGCTAACGTCAACATCGGCACCAGTGGCGCTGAGATTGGCGGCGCATTCGGCGGCGAAAAAGAAACCGGCGGTGGCCGTGAATCAGGTTCAGACGCCTGGAAAGCTTATATGCGCCGTCAGACCAATACAGTCAACTATTCAACCGAGCTACCACTGGCGCAAGGCATCAACTTTGGCTAATAACAATGTGACGTGATGTGATGTGAGACTTGTTAAGTAGGCTCAGCGCCTATTTAGCAAGCCAACTATCAGTTGTTTTGGTCGCCAATTATTAAGTATTTATTGTTTTAGTATGAAAGCCTGCGGAAGTGATGAATAACTATTCATGATTTCAAAAACAGGCTTTTTTACTCCCTTTGCCGTAATCTTTTTCGCACTTTTTTCAGCATTATCAGCAGCCATGGATTGGTTGTTTCCACTACTGTTATATCTATGACAGCAGTATCCACTACTAAGGAAGGTAGGTGTCTTATGATGGATGATAAACCTTATGACGAAGCTAAAGATGGCTACGGTCCGTCTTCTAGTTTTTTATTAGATATTGCACCTCTGGTGTTGACTGCCATTATTCTGATGGTGCAGTTTTTTGTATTCAAAGATTTTACCCCTCACATTCCCTTAGCTTGCGGTATTTTAATCACCGGCTTGTTTATGAAGCTGCGTGGCCGTGACTGGGATGGCATGGAACAACGCTTTTTAAAGGTTGTCAAAATTGGTCTACCGGCCATGATTATCTTGATGGGCGTTGGTATGCTCATCGGCGCTTGGATTATCGCTGGTACCGTTCCTACAATTTTATACTATGGTTTTAGCGTTTTTTCTCCTTCATCATTCCTAGTCTCTGTCTGTATCATCTGTGCCATTATTTCTGTCGCCACAGGCACTTCGTGGGGCACGGTTGGTACGGTCGGTCTTGCCATGATGGGTATTGGACTAGGCTTGGGTATTCCGCCGTCACTAACGGGCGGTGCTATCGTCTCTGGTGCTTTTTTCGGTGACAAGATGTCTCCTTTGTCTGACACCACTAACTTGACGCCAGCGGCTGCTGGTGTTGACCTTTGGGAGCACATCCGCGGTATGTTGCCAACCACGGTACCTGCCATGGTAACTGCATTGATTATCTATGCTTGGATTGGTATGGGTTACGGCGCAGAAAATGTCGATTTAACCTCAATTAAAGAAATTCAAACCTCGCTAGCGGCCAATTATAACTTGAGCATAATTACGTTATTACCTGCTGTTGTCGTTGTCATTGCAGCGGTGATGAAAATGCCTGCTATTCCAACGGTATTGTCTGGTGTGGTGGTCGCAGGATTGGTCGCGTTTTTTATGCAAGGCGTGGGTGTGCACGACATTTTTACGGTCTTACAAAATGGCTTTGTCAGTGAAACGGGCTTTGCTGTCGTGGATCAACTGCTGTCTAAAGGCGGCATTATGTCGATGACGTGGGTCGTGACTTTGACCATCTTTGCTTTAGCATTCGTCGGCTCAATTGAGCATTACGGTACGCTAAAAGCCATCATGGCAAAAATTAATAAGATGGTGAAATCGAGATTTGGTTTAGTAATGACCACGTATGCCAGCACGCTTGGTGTCGGTACGCTCATCGGTGACGTCTATACCACCCTGGTGTTGCCAGGTCGTTTATTAAAAGACAAATATCAAGAAATGGGCTACAAGCGTACCACGCTTACTCGCTCTATTGAAGATACCGGAACCCTGTTATCTCCGCTTATTCCTTGGAACATGGGTGGTAGTTTCGTCGCGGCAACACTAGGTATTGCGACACTCACTTATGCACCATTCGCCTTTGCCTGTTGGTTATCACCGCTATTTGGTTTGTTATGGGTGTTCTTAGACAAATTTATCCCCCGTGAAGAACCTATCATCAATAACGACCCAAGCGCGCTCTCCACTGTAGACAATGCGTAATTTAGAAGGAGTATGAGATGTTGCAAGAGCAATGTTTGTGGAATATGACTGCGCCCCTTATTGATACCTACAATCAGATGACTAGCGACACCGAAGCGACTATTTGTATCATAGGCGGCGGTTATACAGGGTTATCGGCGGCGATTCATTTGGCCGAAAAAGGCGTCAAAGTTATCTTGCTTGAAAGCCAAGCAATTGGTAATGGTGGCTCAGGTAAAAGTGTAGGATTGGTCAATGCAGGCACTTGGGCGCGCCCTGATGATTTGAATATTGCGCTAGGCGAAGCGGCAGGTGAGTGTCTGACAGAAGCCCTTGGACAAGCGCCAAGCTTAGTGTTTGATTTAATCAAGCGTTATAATATCGACGCCCAAGCCACTCAAGCCGGTAATATCCACATGGCACATAACGCCAAAGGTGAAGCAGATGTCGATATCAGATATGAGCAGTTGAGCCGCCGCGGTGCGAATGTTGAAGTGCTAACTGGCAGTAAATGCCATGAATATTGCGGGACGACAAGTATCAATAAAGCATTACTAGATCATCGGGCTGGTACGATAAATCCGCTGGCTTATGTCAGAGGACTTGCAAAAGTAGCAACCAGTCTTGGTGTCACTATTTATGAGCATTCCGCCGTAGAAGCACTAGAAAAAGTAGACGGTCATTGGTATGCAAGGACTTCTAAAGCGCGCGTGAAATCTGAGCGCGTCATTATTGCGACTAACGCCTATACCGAAGGCGAGTGGACAGAAATCAAAAAGACATTTTATCTGGTTTATTACTATCAGATTGCATCAGAGCCACTTAGTGGCGAGGCGGCAGATCGTATTTTGCCATATAAAACAGGGGCATGGGATACACGCTTGGCCTTGTCTAGCTTTCGCCGTGATGACGACGATCGCCTATTATTGGGAACGGTGGGTGGTACACAGCTTAAACCAAAATCCTTTTATCAATCATGGGCCAATGCGGTGCAAAAGAGCTATTATCCAGATTTGCCAGCATTTAAATGGCAGTATGAGTGGACGGGTAGCTTTGGTTTTACGCAAGATCATATTTTTCGAGTCATGGAGCCCGACGAGGGCTTGCTGACCGCAACGGCTTATAATGGTCGCGGCATTACCACAGGCACGCTAATGGGTAAGTGCTTCGCAGACTATATAATGAGCGGTAATAGAGATAGTATTCCCTTACCATTTAAGACCTTAGAAGAGGCAAAAGTTTCTTTTGGCGGGATGAAATCTGGCTTTACTGAGTTGGGGCTAACTTTATATCATGCAGGACAATGTCTAAAAATAATTAGGTAGCTTTGTTGAGTCATTATCTAATTTTTTCTACCATTTTTAAATATAAAAGTATTCAGACTTTGACGGCGATAGAGAGACCGTAACAATCGTGTGATTACCAAAGCGTATTAATATCAGTATTTATTTTCTATTATCTGATATGCTATCATCTTTAAGTCATTATCGTGGGTTTAACAGTTTTGTCATCGCCAGCCATTATCGTTATAAATGGCGGCGTACAAACCTTGCAACTTCCAGCACGATATAAAATAATTCTGGTAAAGCGCATGAGCCTGTACTCCGACATCCTCATTTGTGCCTGATTTTATTTGCCTATTTGGGCGTATTTCACCCTTTTTCGTCGGAGTTACAGGAGTCTAAGGTGTTCAATATCATGAGCCACATTGCTAACCAATCCAAATATACCCGTCATTACCACCCACGCCATCTTCTTGCCCAGTATGCGATCAATCAGATAGCGACACTTGAGCTGCGTTCGCAAGATATTGTTAAAGCCATGGGCTATCCTATCAAGCATACTATCCCTGCTTGTGAGCGCCTACGTCATGTATTATCGAATAAATACCTTGGGCTTGATGGCAGCTATATGGATAAATATTTTACCGCTGAAGAATTTTTAGCCACGCTATTTGCTGTGCTGGATATCCCTTATACGCCGTTTGCAGAAGACATTGCCCAGATCAAAGATGTTGCTGTGCACGCTCAGCATGATAATAAAAATTCGTCCTATGGTAGTGTGAGCAATGGATATCAACAGATCAGTGAACAAGATTATGAAATGGTTGATAGGGTAGAAGAATATAAGCTAAAAAAATCTAAGGAATGTTAATTTCTAAGCATTAGTTTTTAAGCATTAAGTAAAGCCTCACTACAAAGTGAGGCTTTTTTTCGTTGTGATCTTTAATGATGAAATTGAAAATTGGCTGGTATGAATATTTCATAATATCGTACAAGTGATTGTATATCGAACTGATTATATGTCAGGCTTTGATATGGCTCGCCATAAAATGACGAACAGCGCATCAAACTCTGCATTAATGGGTGTATCGGTCTGGCGAATGATATGCATCAAGCCAAGACGGCTGATAAAACCCATAAACACATCAAAAAGTATATAAAGGGGCACGGTGTCATTTAGTACCCCGCGGTTTTGACCATCTTCTAATACATTCAAAAATGCGCCAATCAGCTCTTTATTCTCATAAATTGCAATATTACGTATACGCGATGCCGACACCGAAGACAGTACCATCACCGCATCGGGATGTGAGTCTACAAAGTCAAAACAGACCCATAATGTCTTGCGCAGCCGATCTTGCACACTATCAATGCCTTGCAAATGATCCATGATGCGCGCCGCCAACCTGCCTAATACAATATCCATGATGGTATAAAACAGTGTTTGCTTATCACCAAAATATTTATACAGCGTCTGTAGTGAGACATTGGCAGACTTTGCAATCTGCGCCATGGTCACCTCATTAGAGTCAAAACCTGCAAACACTTTACGAACGGCTTTTTCAATTTTTTCTAAAGTAGCAGGGCGCATATCGGATAAGGGTGCCAAAGCTCGGGCTGTATTCATACTAGATGTCTGATTGATAGATTGCATGCTTGATGATTCCTGTACGGTGAGAATTTTTAGACTGTGCTACAGCGTCTTATTTAACGGCTGATAAGCTAGAGTTGAAATAGGTAATATAAATTACCATTGTTTGTTAATAGGTTGCGCATTGTCTTTCACTGTCCTAGTATAAGTCTTGCATGATATTAAATATAAAGAATACTGAGATTTTATATAACGGTAATTAAAATTACCACAAATAATATGCTTACACTCAATAGTATTTTATATTAGGGTGTGTCCTCGTTTGAATTGAGGACACGCCCTAGCTACTATCAACTTCCCCTCGTCAAGGATAGACAATATGAGTATTGAAAGTTTTACCCCGAATTGGATGACCGAAGAACATCAAATGGTGCATGATAGCGCGCTTAAAATGTTTCAATCGTGGGAGCCAAAGGACGAGCAGTGGCGCAAAAACGGCATGATTGACCGCGCCGCGTGGGAAGAGGCAGGTACGATGGGTTTTTTATGTGCATCGATTCCAGAGGAATATGGCGGCGGCGGTGGTGACTTTGGTCATGAAGCGGCGCTTCTTTATGCGCAGGCTGAGGCCAATCAATCTGGATTCGGTGGCATGGTACATTCAGGTATTGTCGCGCCTTATATCTTGAGTCATGGTACGGAAGCGCAGAAAAAAGAATGGCTACCTAAGATGGCGACGGGTGAGTATGTGGCTGCGATTGCTATGACCGAACCGGGTACTGGCTCAGATTTGCAGAACATCAAAACCTATGCCGTAAAAGATGGTGATGATTACATTATTAATGGCTCAAAAACCTTTATTACCAATGGTCAGCATGCCAACCTAATTTTGCTCGCCTGCAAAACCGATCGTGAAAAAGGTGCGCAAGGTGTTTCGCTTATCGTGGTAGAAACGGACAAAGTAGAAGGGTTTGAGCGTGGTCGTAATCTCGATAAGATTGGTCTGACCTCACAAGATACTTCGGAGTTATTTTTCAGCAATGTACGTGTGCCGCAAACAAATTTGCTTGGTACAGTAGAGGGCATGGGTTTTATTCAAATGATGCAAGAGCTGCCACGTGAGCGTTTAATTATTGCCTTAACGGGCGTTGGTGCGATGAAGCTCGCGATTAATTTGACCCTAGATTATGTCAAAGGCCGTGAAGCGTTTGGTAAGCCTATTTGGAAGTTTCAAAATACGCGTTTTAAAATGGCAGAATGCTACGCCGATTATCTCGCTGCCAGCACGATGTGTGATGCCGCTGTCGATGCCATGTTAGAAGGCAAGTTGACCGTACCGCAGGCGTCTTTGATTAAATATTGGGTGACGCAAAAGCAGTGTGACGTGATCGACGAATGCGTCCAGCTGTTTGGCGGTTATGGCTACATGACAGAATACCCGATTGCTCGTTTGTACGCTGATGCGCGAGTACAAAAAATCTACGGCGGCACCAATGAAATCATGAAAGAGCTGGCGTCACGCTTTATGTAAGCGGCTGATTTGCTTTTTGGTTCTACTTCTTGATTCTAAGACATAGATTATATTGCCATCATCCATCATGGTTATTTATTCAAAAAATAAAAAGGGATTTTTATGACTGAGACTGCTTACATTTATGATGCTATCCGTACCCCGCGTGGTAAAGGCAAAAAGGATGGATCTTTGTATCAGGCGTCACCGATTTGGCTTGCCCGTACCTTGTTAAAGGAAATGCAACAGCGCCATCATTTGGATACCAGTTTGGTCGATGATGTGGTGCTTGGTTGCGTGACACCCGTTGGCGAGCAAGGTTCTGATATTGCCCGTATAGCCGTCATTGATGCAGGATGGGCGCAAAGTGTCGCGGGTGTCACTTTATCTCGGTTTTGTGCCTCAGGTCTGGAGTCTATCAATCTAGCTGCCGCCAAAATCATGTCAGGTATGGAGGATATGGTAGTCGCAGGTGGCGTTGAGTCCATGAGCCGCGTACCGATGGGATCTGATGGCGGTGCATGGTATATGGATCCACGGGTTAATGAAGCGACGCATTTTGTCCCGCAAGGCGTTGGCGCTGATACCATAGCGACGCTAAAAGGCTTTAGCCGCACCGATGTTGATGCGTTTGCTACCGAGTCACATCGCCGCGCCGCGCATGCTTGGGAGCAGGGCTATTATGATAAATCGGTCGTTCCCGTCACCGATATCAATGGCATGACATTATTGGATAAAGACGAAACCATTCGTCCTAACACCAATGTCGAAACTTTAGCTGGTCTCAATCCTTCTTTTATTATGCCCGGCAAGATGGGCTTTGATAGCGTTATCTTGGACAGATATACCACCATTGAAAAAGTAAATCACGTGCATCATGCGGGCAATTCGTCAGGCATCGTTGATGGTGCTGCAATTTGCTTAGTGGGTAGCGCTGCTGCTGGCAAAAAAGCAGGTCTAAAACCACGTGCCAAAATTACGATGGCTGCAGTGATTGGTTCAGAACCCGCCATTATGCTGACAGGGCCAACGCCTGCCTGCCAAAAAGCGCTCAAAAAAGCAGGTATGCAAGCTTCAGATATAGATCTATGGGAAATCAATGAAGCCTTTGCTGCCGTTCCGCTGAATACTGCCGATGACTTCGGACTCTCGCTTGATATCGTCAATGTCAATGGCGGCGCTATCGCTATGGGTCATCCCCTTGGCGCAACGGGCGCGATGCTCATGACGACTGTGCTTGACGAGTTAGAACGTCGCGACCTAAAAACCGCGATGATCACCTTGTGTGTCGGTGGTGGTATGGGCATCGCTACTATCATTGAACGTATATAGATAGCTCAGCATAAATATATATTGGCAGTAAAATCTTATATAAAAGATCATTTAAGGGATATAAAATGACGATAAATAACGATACAACAGACAGCGCCAAAGCGGGTGTTAAAAATAATATCAAAGACAGTGTGGCTACTATTAATCAGCTAGCGAATTTCTCTGCCCAGCGTGATGATGATGCCATTATCACCGTTACGATTGACCAAAGTAGTCGCAAAATGAATGTCATCGGCGACGGTTTCACTGATGCTTTTGCAGTGATGACCGATAGCTTTATTAACGATGCGTCTGCCAAAGGTTTGATTTTAACCTCTGGCAAAGAGACCTTTGTCGTCGGTGCTGATATTGATCTGTTGGCTAATATTAAAAATGCTGAACAAGCCTTTGAGCTGGTCGAAGAGCTGAAAGCTAGCTTACGCAAACTAGAGAAATCAGGTAAACCTGTCGTCGCTGCTATGACTGGAACGGCACTTGGCGGTGGTTTGGAGTTGGCATTGGCCTGTCATTATCGTATCGCGATTGATGCTCCTAAGACTAAATTGGGTCTACCTGAAGTCAAGCTGGGTTTACTACCGGGTGGCGGAGGTACTCAGCGTTTACCGCGATTGGTTGGTATTCAATCAGCGTTAGAGCTTATGACCCAAGGTAAAGAGCTACGTCCAACGGCTGCTAAAGACATGGGTTTAATTGATGCTGTTGCCACTGACAAAGCAGATATGCTCAAGCAGGCGACAGACTGGATTAACGCCAATCCCAGTGCCCAGCAGCCATGGGATAAAAAAGGCTTTAAAATCCCCGGCGGGGATAGTAAACATCCTAGTATTGTACCGATATTTTCTATTGCACCAGCCATGGCCAATCAAAAGTCACATGGCAATTATCCTGCGATTACCCATATCATGTCTTGCGTATTCGAAGGCTGCTTAGTGAATATCGATACCGGTCTTGATCTTGAGTCGCGTTACTTCGCCGCTTGTGTGCTGTCTGCTGAATCTAGAAATATGATCAACACGCTATGGACGCAGCTGAATAGTATTAAAAAAGGTCAATCTCGTCCTGATGGTTTTGAGCGGACACAAACCAAAAAAGTTGGCATTCTAGGTGCTGGCATGATGGGTGCAGGTATCGCTTATGTCTCAGCCAAAGCAGGCATAGAAGTGGTACTTTTAGATACCGAAATGGCAGGCGCTGAAAAAGGCAAAGCATATTCTGCCACCATTTTGGATAAAGCCATTAGCCGTAAACGCTCAACAGAAGATAAAAAGCAAGCGTTACTCAATCGCATCAAGCCGACAGTATCTTATGATGATTTGGCAGACTGTGACCTTATTATTGAAGCGGTGTTTGAAAATCGTGAGATTAAAGCCAAGTGTACTCAGCAAAGCGAGGCGGTGATTCCTAACACGGCTGTCTATGCGTCTAATACGTCGACACTGCCCATTACTGGATTGGCTAAAGCCAGCACGCGTCCCAATCAATTTATCGGATTACATTTTTTCTCTCCAGTCGACAAGATGCCGTTGGTTGAGATTATCATGGGCGAGCAAACGGATGACGCCACTTTAGCAAAAGCCTTTGATTATGTGCTGCAAATCGGTAAAACACCTATCGTCGTTAATGACAGTCGGGGGTTTTATACCTCACGAGTATTTGGTACTTATGTGTCAGAAGGGGTGGCGATGTTAGGTGAAGGCGTCCATCCGCGCAGCATCGAGGTTGCTGGCATGAAAACCGGCATGCCCATGCCGCCACTGGCATTGCAAGATGAGGTGTCATTAAGTTTGGCGTTGCATGTGAGCGAACAGCAGCAGCTGGATATGGCAGCAGAAGGTAAACCCATTGCTGTGCGTCCCTCGTACGAGATACTGAAAACGCTGGTCAAAGAACACAATCGCGAGGGCAAAAAGAACGGCAAAGGCTTTTATGTGTATGCCGATAAGGGCGACAAATACTTGTGGCCTGAGCTGATGAATTTATACCCATCAAAATCAGAGCAGCCTTCTCAGCAAGATTTAATCGATCGTTTGATGTTTATCCAAGCCAACGAATCCGCTAAATGTTATCAAGAAAACGTCGTCCGCTCTGTCGCTGATACCAATATCGGTTCCATTTTTGGTTGGGGCTTTGCGCCACATCAAGGCGGTACGCTACAGTTTATCAATGCGATGGGGTTAGAGACGTTCATCACGCGTAGTCGTGAACTTGCGGCTCAATACGGTGAGCGTTTTGAGCCAGCAAAAATTCTGCTAGACATGGTAGATAAAGGCGAGGTATTTTCTGATGAATGAGTTGATGGTTAATTCTACGATTCATTCTGCGATTAATACGAGCACTGGTTCAATGATAGATTTAATGGCAGATTGCTTACAAGGGCTGCGCGTCGTTGATTTGACTCGTAATTTACCGGGACCCTTTGCCACACGTTTGCTTGCAGATTTGGGCGCAGAAATTATTAAGATTGAACCTAAAAATGGTGATCCTGCCAGAGCCTTTGGCGAATTGTTTAAAGCATTAAATCACGGTAAAACTACTGAAAGTCATGACTTCCGTGACCCCCAAGGTATTGCTGCGATCAAAGCGCATCTTAAAGATGCTGATGTGATGTTAGACAGCTTTCGCCCTGGTGTCCTAGAAGGTATGGGGCTAGATGCCAAAACATTGCATGCGATTAATCCAAAGCTAGTCATGGTATCGATCACCGGCTATGGAATCACGGATAAGGCATCAGAATCTGAGAGTGGTACCAATCATAAAGGAATTAATCATAAACAAATCAATCATGACTGGGCTGATAAAGCTGGTCATGATATTAACTTTATGGCGATGAGCGGTGTTTTAGACCAATTAAAGACGGCGAGTGGCGAGCAGGCGATGCCTAACGTTCAATTTGCAGATTTGGCAGGCGGCAGTGATACCGCTGTGATTGCACTGCTTGCTGCTGTATTCGCCGCCCAGCGGACGGGCAAAGGTCGTCATGTTGCCGTTAGTATGACGCACAGCTTGTACCAGCATATGGTCATGCCAAAGGCAACGGGAACGCTGGTGAAAAGTTTCTCAGGGCAACAACCAGCACCGCAGCATGATTTTTTGGGTGGATCATTGCCTTGCTATCGCCTATACAAAACTTCAGACGAGCGCTATATGGCCGTTGGTTCGTTAGAGCTGAAATTCTGGCAGGGCTTGTGTAGGGCATTGGATTTGTCTGCGCTCAAAAACAGCCATTGGCAACTTGGAGTTATGCCAAATACCTCTGAAAGCCAAGCGGCGGCTAAGACGGTAAGCGATAAATTTGCCAGTCAAACATTTGAGCATTGGCAGCAAGTTTTTGCGCTCGCTGATGTCTGCGTCACCCCTGTGCTTAGCCTCAGTGAAGCAAAAGCACATCCCTTATTTGCCCATCAAGATGCGTATGATGCAACGTCAGGATGGCAGCAGGTTCAGTAGTTATGTTTTTTATGAGAAATGCTTCAAAGCCATTGAGTTTTTCATAAGTTGATTACCAAGGAAGGTAAGTTATGGATCAGTTTTGGACGCAGCATTATCCTAAAGGGATAAATGCACAGATAGCGCCGCCACATAATACATTGATTGACATGTTTGATGACAAATTAACAGAATATGCCAGCCATAAATTTATCACCAACATGGGTGTTACTTATTCTTATGGGCAAGTGGATAGCATGTCATTGGCTATTGCGGCTTGGGTTCAAAGTCTGGGTCTAGCAAAGGGTTCGGTCATAGGCATCATGATGCCCAATGTCAACCAGTACCTGCCTATTGTCATAGGGGTAATTCGCGCTGGTATGGTCACAACGCTCATCAATCCGCTGTATAGTCCTCGTGAATTGAGACATCAATTGGCTGACTCAGATACTGCTGTATTATTTATATTAGAACCATTTTGCAAAACGTTAGAGAAAATTATCAAAGACACGCCTGTCAAAACCGTGGTCATCAGCAAGATTGGCGATATGTTAGGAGTAGTGAAAGGTGCGCTTGTTAATATCGCTGCCAAATATGTCAAAAAAGCCATTCCCCGTTATCAGTTGAAATCCAATTCTCATTATACCGTGACTCGCTATAAAGCCGTTTTAAAACGCGCCAAAAAATTAAGTTATTCTCGTCCTACCATTCAAGCGGACGACTTATTAATGCTGCAATATACTGGCGGTACGACAGGTGTTGCCAAAGGTATTTTGATTACCAATCAAAATGTTGTGACCGCCACTTACCAGTTTGTCGAATGGTTCAAGCCAGTCTATGACGCCATGTCTGATAGTACTCAAATAAATACCATTGTCGCTTTACCGCTGTATCATATTTATGCGTTTATCTGCTCAATAGTTGGGTTGAGTGTGGGTCAGCATCTCACACTGGTTACCAATCCACGTGATATTGAAGGGTTTATCAAGATATTGCGCAAGCGTCCTTTTCATCTATTGCCTGGTGTTAATACTTTGTTCCAAGCCCTGCTGATGAACCCAAAATTTAAGGAGCTGGATTTTTCCGCATGCAAATTAACCCTAGTTGGTGGTATGGCAGCGACCCCTGAAACCGCTAAGCGCTGGCGTGAAGTCACAGGTCTGCCTATCCTCGAAGGCTGGGGTATGTCTGAGACGCTAGGCGTGGGTACCGCCAATCCATTTAATGGCACTGAATATAGTGGCAATGTAGGGTTACCACTGCCTAGTGTCGATATCAATATCCGTGATGACGATGAAAATATTCTCGCCATAAATGAAGTTGGTGAGATGTGTATCAAAGGTGACAACGTCATTACTCATTATCATAATATTGACAATACGACGTTTTTTACCGCTGATGGTTACTTAAAAACAGGTGATATTGCTTCTATGAACGAGCAGGGTGCTATCAAAATATATGACCGTAAAAAAGACATGATTATCGTCAGTGGCTTCAACGTTTATCCTAACGAAGTAGAAAACATCATTGAGGAGCACCCTAAGGTTGCCGAATGTTCAGTGGTGGGTATCGATGATGAGTTGCAGGGTCAGTCGGTCAAAGCCTACGTTGTAAAATCTGATGACAGCTTAAATGAGGATGATATTAAAGCGCTGTGCCAAGCAAATTTGGCCGCCTATAAATGCCCGCGTCATATCGAATTCATAGACGAGTTACCCAAATCAACTGTCGGAAAAATACTGCGTCACAAGCTGAGAAAATTGGCTCATGAAGCGTAACAACTACTCAAGAGAAACATTGCATGACCATTTTACTACTACAGCATGACCATCATCAGTCGCAATAATTAATCACCAATTACCATTATTTATACCGATATTCAATGAGAGTAAAAGCTCTTGATACAATTTACCGCCTCCAATCAATGACGCTCACGGTTAGTTTGTTCCGTCTGAAAATGTAAATGATCGATTCGCCAGCTATTTCCGTAAGACCTCATTTAATGGTATTAAATGAGGTCTTATTTTTAGCCCATTTAGAGAGTAATTGATTGAATTGAGGACACGCCCTAACGTTGTTTGATGTCATCGTATTGTCATGGCTCTTTAACCAAAATGTCACAACTACTGGCTACACTGCTGACCTAGGCAATACAAATAATAAATGATCAGGTTGGTTGATATGTTAGAGCTTAGAGGTGTGACGAAAAAGTATGAGAATAAAGTTATCTTTGAAGATATTTCCCTCAAAATTAATAAGGGCGAAATTGTCTCAATCTTAGGGCCTTCTGGCTGTGGTAAAACGACTTTATTGCATATTATCTTAGGTTTGACAGGTATCAATGGCGGTCGTCTTGCTTATAACGGCGAAGACATTACACGAGTGCCGATGAAAAAAAGAGGCTTCAATATTGTCTTTCAAGACTATGCACTGTTCCCCAATTTAAATGTCAAACAAAACATCGAATACGGTTTACGCAATAATCCCCATATTAGCACGCAAGCAGAAGTCGATGAACTGGTCGACTTACTCGATATCAAAGCCCACCTAAATAAACGTATCAACCAGTTGTCAGGCGGTCAAAAGCAACGCGTGGCACTCGCACGCACTTTGGTGATGAAGCCTAAAATTCTGTTATTAGATGAGCCTTTATCTGCGCTAGATGGTGTCATCAAAGAAACCATCAAAGCACGTATTCGCGAGATTTCCGTTCGCTATCAGTTGACGACTTTAATAGTCACTCATGATCCAGAAGAAGCCATGACGTTATCTGATCGTATTTTACTGCTCTCAGACGGCAAAGTGGCACAGTTCGCGACCCCAACGGAAATCATTCGCAACCCAGCCAATGATTTTGTCAAAAACTTCATTCTCAATCAGCTCAATATTAAGCGTCGCAATATCTTAAGTTTATTCGCGGATGATGGCGCAAACATCGACCCCTTAAGCAAATATACCCAGCGCCAACATTACGGTCAGGATGACAGTGTGGTGACTCATCGTTATGACGATATCGATGGTATTGACACTATCGATAATACCGACGATCTTAACGTTATTAAAGACAGCGATCAGCAAAAACGAAAAGATGCCACCATCAATTAATATTGATTAAAAATAAAAATGTTGTGAATGAACGTATTTGACCATTTGATCGTCTTGGATATTTATGAAATTGAGCAATTCACCCCTCGTAAAAGCAATTTGGCTATTCGTTGCTGTTTTATTCGTTATGTTTATGTTTGTGCCATTAGTCAAGCTGCTGGCACTGTCTTTAAATGTCGGTGATGCATTAGGGCTAGAAAACTACACCAGTATTTTGAGCAGTGATGGCTTTTTGCAGACCATGCAAAACAGCTTTTTTGTGGCGACGATGAGTGCGCTTAGCGCGACGTTTTTGGGCTTTATTTTGGCTTATACCGTGCATTGGACCAATTTGCCCAAAAGTTTTAAACAATTTATTAAGCTAGCGGCATTATTTCCTATGTTGTTGCCAACCGTCACCTATGGCTTTGCCATTATTTATACCTTTGGCAAACAAGGCTTGCTGACTCAGATTCTTGGCTTTCAGCTGTTTGAGGACATATATGGCTTTTATGGCATGTGGCTTGGTTATACCATTTATACCTTGCCCATTGCTTTTTTATTATTGAACAATACGTTCCAATATTTGGACAAAAAGTTTGTCGTTGTATCAGAGTTGATGGGAGACTCTCCTTATCGCCAGTTTGATATGACTGTGGTGCGCCCTCTAATCGGCACCTTTGCAGCAGCGATGATTCAGTGTTTCTTTTTAGCCTTTACAGACTTTGGTATTCCAGCGTCGATTGGGGGGCAATATAGCGTCATCGCCACTGAGCTTTATACCCAAATCTTAGGCGCGTCACCTTCATTCGAAAAAGGCGCAGTGGTTGCGCTACTTATGCTGGGGCCATCCATCCTAAGCATCGCCATACTATGGTACGTGGCACGCTTCAATGTGCGCTATGACTCAGTTGAAATGATTGATCTGCCCACCTCAAAAATCAAAGACCGTGTTTTGGCGGTGTTATCGAGTGTGATTTTAGCCTCACTGTTACTGGTATTTGCCGTGATATTCATCATCCCATGGATTAAATCATGGCCTTATCAGATGGTCTTCACCACCGAGATTGTCAGCGAGGCTTTAGAGTCTGCCAATCTGATGCGGGTCTATAAAAACTCATTACTTGTGGCGGTATTAACAGCGGTGTTTGGCACTTTGATTACGTATTTTTCAGCCCTGTTATACGAGCGCTCAAGCCTTTTTAAACTGGGTAAATTCAGTATTGAAAGCTCGGCATTAGTGACCAATACGGTGCCTGGAATGGTCGTAGGTATTGCCTATTTGATGGTGTTTTCGGGGTCGGCGGTCGCCAATACTATTTTTATCATCGTGATTAGCAACATCATTCATTACTTTGCCACGCCTTATTTGATGAGTAAAAACGCACTGTCTAAAATGAATTTGGGCTGGGAGACGACGGCTGGTCTGTTGGGTGACTCATGGTTTACATCGTTACGCCGCATCGTCGTGCCCAATTCGTTTTTTACGCTGATTGAAGTCGCTTCATTCTATTTTATCAGCGCCATGGTGACGATTAGCGCGGTTATCTTTATTTCAGGTGCCAAAACCATGGTACTCACCACCAAGATAGTCGAGCTACAGCACTTTGCGCGCTTCGATGAGATTTTTATCTTGTCGCTGATGATATTGCTGACCAATATTGGCGCACTGATGTTGTTTGCTATTGTCCGTCATATTTATAGCAAAAGGCTCTCTGGTACAACGGCAATAAAAACCAAGAAAAAACCTAAGTCAATGGTGGTACCAACGTCTTCTTAGTCTTACCCATCGGTCAAGTGCACTGATAAGACTTATTTTCTTTTTATATTTTAAGCAACAATTTTTTCATTATTAAAACATCAACAAATAATAGGAAAAATAATGTTTTTATTCAAAACGTTAGTGGCAAGTTTCGCGTGCGGGATTGTCTTGGTAGGTTGTAGTTCACCTGAGTCGGAAGGAGGTGCTTCTAGCAATATCGAAGAAGTCGTCATTTATAGCAATGCCGACGAAGAAGCGGTCGAGGTCATCCAAGAGGTTTTAGACGAAGCAGGCTATGAGGGTCAGTATGTCTTTCAGTCTTTTGGGACAGGGGAGTTGGGTGGGCGTTTGCTGGCAGAAGGCGATAATACAGAGGCTGATATGGTGACGATGAGCTCGTTCTACTTAGAAAGTGCCCAAGCCAAGCATCCTATGTTTAAAGAATTGACCTTTGACGTTGACCCGCAAGTGGCGGTCCCAAATTACTATGCACCAATACTGGGTTTTACGGGCGCTATTATTTTAAACACAAAAGAGATGGCGGCGCAAAATCTGCCCAGACCAACCAGTGCCAAGGATTTAGCAAATCCGATCTACAAAAATAAAATTGCGATGGTGGATCCTAATGGCTCATCGACAGGTTGGCTCTTTATTCAAGACGTCACCGCTACTTATGGAATGGGCGCTGAAGGGCAGAAAATTATGAACGATATCCGCACCAATGCGGGTCCAAACTTGGAGTTGTCAGGCTCAGGTCCGATCAAAAAAGTGATGGCAGGTGAGGTACCGATTGGTTTTGGCTTGCGTCATCAAGCAATCGCAAACAAAGCACAAGGCTTGCCTATTGATTATGTTGACCCAAGTGAAGGAAATTATACGCTAACGGAATCGGTAGCCGTTATTGATAAAGGCGAGAACACCAATCCAAATGCGATGAAAATGGCTGAAATCATTGTTGAAAATGCGCGTCCAAAATTATTGACGATATACCCAAATGTGATTTATGACGGTGAAACAGTCGCTCCTGACAATCAAATAAAAAACAGTAAAACGTACGGCGAGCCACTGACGGCTGAGCTGTTAGATAAGCACAGAGCGTTTTTCCATGGACAAACTGAATCGTAAATGAATCCATAAAAACCGTGATGAGTAGTTATTGTTCAATTGCACTATTTCATTGGCTAGTGAAATCCTTAAAACAAGGATTGAGCCGCTAAAACATAAATTGAGTATCATTTGTAATCAATCATAAAGAAGAAAAAAGCTATGACAGGGACAAGTAAATTATCAGATAAACAGTATGATGTGGTCGTCGTTGGGGGCGGTATCGTTGGTCTTGCCAGCGCTTATGCTGCCGTAAAAAAAGGGCTGAAAGTGGCGCTGGTAGAGCGTGAAGCACAGAATAAAGATGCCTCGATTCGTAACTTTGGCTTTGTGACGGTTAGTGGTCAGCGTAGCGGTGAGCATTGGCAACGTGCCATGCACTCACGCAATATCTGGGCGGACATTGCGCCAAAAGCCGGTATCAAGGTTGAGCATACCGGTCTGCACATGCTGGTTCAGTGCCCTGAAGCGATGAGCGTTGCCGACGCATTTTTGAAGACTGAAATGGGCGAGTCCTGTCGCTTATTGAGCCAATCAGAAATACAGGAGCAGTCGCCTTATCTTAGAACAGGGTTGGGCGTTTTATATAGCCCGCACGAGCTGAGAGTCGAGTCAAATACCGCGATTGGCAAATTGGCGGACTGGTTAGCACAAGTGCATGGCGTGGATTTTTATAACAAAACCACGGTTCAGGTGGTTGACTTGCCCACTGTTCATACCAGTCGAGGGACATTACATACGGCGCATTGTGTGATCTGTCCTGGGGCAGATTTACATGGCTTATATCCTGATACTTTAGCGCAGTCTGATGCCAAACTCTGTACCCTCAATATGATGCGCGTGATGCCAAGGCAAGCGTTCAAACTAAATGCTGCTGTCATGTCAGATCTGAGTTTTGCTCGTTATGATGGGTTTGCGCAGCTACCAGAAGCTCGTGCGCTTATCAGCTTACTAGATGACACCCAAGCTGCTGAGCGCAAGGCTGGCGTACATTTAATCGTTGTTCAATCAGCGGATGGCTCACTTATCATTGGTGACAGTCATAATTACTGTGATAAAGAGCTGCCCTTTAGAGACACTTATCAAGATAACTTAATCATCAACGAGTTCAAAAAAGTCATGGATATCGGTGAGGTAGACATCACCCAGCACTGGTTAGGGGTCTATCCAAGTGCCGACAATGTCGTGTTTAAAGCATTACCAGAAGCAGGAGTTGCCATCGGTACCATCACAAGCGGCACAGGCGCATCAACGGGATTTGCCTTTGGTGAAGAGTTAATTAATTTAGTATTGGAGTCAAAATAATGAATACAGATATTCATCGTATCAAAGCGCCATTCGACGCGATCAAACTGTGTGTCTTTGATATGGCAGGCACGACCGTCAATGAAAACAATTTGGTTTATAAGACCGTATGTGATGCGATCAATCACACCCTACAACAGGTTGGTCAAACAGACATTCAGGTTAATCTAGAGGTGTGTTTAGAGTTTGGGGCTGGCAAAGAAAAGCGACAAGCCATTAGCGATATACTCAATGAAGTATGCAAAAATGACAATACCGCGACCGCTGATAGTGAAAAATGGACGGATGCTGCCTTTAATACGTTTAAATCAGCATTGGCATTAGCCTATACCAAGGACACGGTAGCAACCTTCGATGGTATGCTAGATTTTTTCAATCAGTTAAAGCAGTCAGGTAGAAAAGTCGTGCTAAATACGGGCTACGATATTCAGACTGCCAATAAAATATTAACCATTTTAGGATGGTCAGTGGGTCGTGATATTGATGCTTTGATTACAGCGGATGATGTGCACAATGGTCGTCCTGCGCCAGATATGATTACCCTTGCTATGGGCAAGTTTGGGATTGAGCATTCGCAACAGGTATTGAAAGCAGGGGACAGCGGCATCGATATCGAAGAAGGCAAAAATGCCCATTGTGGTCTATGTGTTGGGGTGCTGACTGGTGCTCAAACCCATGTGCAACTGGAGAAATATTCACCAGATATCGTGCTTGAGCAGCTCACGGACCTAGCGGCATTGATCTAGAGTATATCCTCAATTTAATTGAGGCGTCTATATGGGCTAAAAATGGCTAGATTAAGACATGGGGTGCTTTAATGGCGCATTTTAGAAGGAGAGAAATCATTACATGGTTTCTCTCCTTCTTCTTTGATAGAAGTAACGATAAAGATAAGGACAGGTAGGCTTATCAATTTTCGAACAGCATAATGTGTGGGATATTTGTCTTAATATTTTAGCCCGCGCTACTGCTGCTCTAATGCTTTTAGACCCGCTTTGGCGATGTGTACATCTTCGCTGCCATGTGCGCCGCCTACCCCGATACCACCGATATAAATGGGTACGCCGCCATCTAAGATAAGGATGTTTTCATCCAGATAGCGTAGGTCTTCAGGAATCGTGCCGTCTTTGATGCCTTTGGCGATGACCGCCGTTTCTCTTTTTTGTGAGTTTGCGGTATAGGCTTTTTTATAACTGGCACGCACGGTATGCACGCCTGCGCGGTGATCTCTGAGCACTGCTAAGGTTTGTCCAGAAGCGTCAACGACGGTCACAGATACCATCAAATTGTTGCTTTTGGCTTCTAATGCGGCGGCATTCACCATTTTTTGTGCCATCTCGCCAGTCAATAATGGAATGGTTGCCATCTCTGCTCCTTGGGTTATTACGTTTGATTTAATCGCTTGCGCTTGATACTGTGAGTGCGAAGTGTTGGCACACGCGGAGATGGACAACAGTGAGGTTGCAAGCGCGGCATAGATAACGAGTTTTTTCATAATCAGTCCTTTCATAGTTAATACTTGAGGTTGTTTTGAATATCGTATGACGTGACTCAATACGCCTGAATCAAAGCTTAGACAAGTTAATTGCCTGATGATAACTTGCTGGGGCAAACTTGATGGTGACAAACAGCATGCCGATAAGGCTGATCAATAGCATCCACCAAACCGCTTCAAAACTGCCAGTCGACTCGCGCAGCACACCTGCGATATAAGGCGCGATGGCGGTAATAATAAAACCAATGCCTTGGACAAATGCTGCTAGTGCCCCAGCGAGTTTGGGCTTGAACAAGTGATCTAGCGCGACGGTCAATGTTAATGAAAAGCAGGCACCAAGACCACAGCCGATCAAAGCAACCCACAAGATCAGCAAAGCTGCTGGCAGTGTAATCAGACCTATAAATCCAACGATCTGTATCCCTACGGCAAAAAATAACCAAGGACGACGGTCGAGACGATGAGCGGACAACATTGGAATAACCAGAGCACCAACGACCTGGAAAATCGTCATGATACCGATCAGCTCGCCACTATTTTGCGCGCTCCAGCCCAAAGTCTGCGCATAGCTTGGCAACCATGCAATCATACAAGCATATCCAGCGTTTGCCAGACCGAAATAACTTGCCAATAGCCAAGCACGGCGATTGCCAAAAAAGTTGATTTTTACCCCATCGTCTCGATTTTCCATCTGCTCAGAGGGGCGCCGCCACCAAAGCACGAGGGCAAAAACTGGCACTATCAGCCAAATACCCAAACCGGATTGCCAACTGCCGTAATGTTGAGCGACTACCGGACTCAAGATAGCGGCAACCCCGCCACCGGTCATCAGTGCGGCAGAGTAAACGCCCATAGCAAGTGGCACGCGCGCAGGATACCAGCGTTTGACCACACCAGGTGCCATTGCTTGCACGATGGCGATACCTGTACCACCTATCAAGGCGCTGACAATCAGCATCCCTCCCGTGTCTAACCACAAGCGCCATAAACCCGCTAAGGCAATCGCCAACAGACCGCCTGTGATCCATGCACTTTCACTAAATCGTCGCCCAATCCAAGGCAAAAGTAGCGGAAATATACCCATACACAGCATCGGCAGCACTACCAATAAAGAGGCGGCTTGCAAACCCATACCTGTGCTTAGGCGAATCTCTGTCAGCAATGGACCAGTAGAAGTGATCGTTGGACGCAGCGTCATCGCCAACCCAGCAATCACCAGCATAGGAAACAACAAGGTCAGTATCGACGAACGCGCCGTGGAGGAGATATGATCGGTACTCATGAATAATATAAAATCCGTATTAAGAAAGGCAGTACCAAAAAATCACCGCCTGAGTCGCCAAAAAAGCCGACGTCACTATATGCCGAACGCCGACTTTTTCAATAAGTGCTACTTTTACAAACCACTGATTAAACTGCTGTTTAAAGCGTCATTTAAAAAGGTTTGAACGGTAGGAATTTACCATCTAGAGTGATCACTGCGCGGTCACCACCTTCAGGGTCAGCCACTTTTTTGATATCCATTTTGAAATTAATGGCACTGATGATACCATCACCAAATTGCTCATGAACCAAGGCTTTTAGCGTGGTGCCATATACCTGCATCATCTCATAAAAACGGTAGATTGTCGGGTCAGTAGGAATCTCACTACCAACGCTGCCTCGTGATGGAATGCATTGTAGTAACGCGATGGCGTCCTCATCAAGTCCTAAAGTTTCACCAACTTTTTGGGCGGCATCAGCAGGTAACGGATGCTGACCTAGCAAAGCGGCGGTGATAAAGACATCACTCAAGCCTGTTCCTGAAGCGATTTGCTCAAATGACAGGTTCTTTGCCGCTTTGGCAGCAATGATGGTGTCAGTTAATGTTTGACGTGCGGTGTTGCTTACTTGAGACTGAATCATAATAATACCTTTTGAGGTTGGTGGTGGTTATTGGGTTAATGATGCTTATGAATCATTTGGGTTAATTGATTTTCTGATTATGCATAGTCATTGATAATGACAGTTATATAATGCTAAACGGCGACTGCCAGCGGCGATATCGGATAAGCACGAACCTCAGTGTGCGTTGCCAATGAGACAAATTCATTGGTCACGCCATCTAAGGCATCGATGTCACCGGACTCGATATCGTAAACCCAGCCATGTAGTGCCAAACGATTTTCTCTTAGCGCCAAACGTATAGACGGATGGGTTTTGATGTTTTCGATTTGAGCGATGACATTTTCACGAACCATAGAGGCGACTCGCTCGCTATCACTGCCGTGGTCACGGGCTTCATTGACCACTCGTGCTGAGTCGGCGTAGCGAAGCCAGCTGCCCACCGCTGGCATATGATCCATGCAGCTGCAGTTAGCAATTGCAGTCATCGCACCGCAGTCAGAGTGTCCGCAAATCACCACATCCGTGACTTTCAAAGCGGTAATAGCATACTCAACTGACGCCGATACCCCGCCAGGCTCAGGACCATAAGATGGCACAATGTTGCCCGCATTGCGAATCACAAACAGACCACCGGGTTCGTGTTGAGTAACGAGCTCTGGCACTAAGCGGCTGTCTGAGCAAGAAATAAACAGCGTGCGTGGGTTTTGTTTGGTCGCTAAGTTTTTGAATAAATTGGCGCGCTTAGGATAGGCGTCACTGTGAAATTTTAGAAAACCTTCAATAATATCTTTCATCGCGTTGGTCTCTGTGGAGTCGATAAAAGGAATGATACGCCGCTATCGTTATAAGGTAAAATACTCGTATGTTATGATGTCGATAATAATTACTTATGAGAAAACCTTGATCAATCCCTAATCCACACGAGATGACCCATGATTCTTCGGCACATTAAGTATTTCTTGGCAGTGGCAGAGTACCAAAGCTTTACCCAAGCAGCAGCGTCTTTATACGTGTCACAGCCAGCGTTATCACAGCAGATTAAACAGTTGGAGGAGGGTCTAGGCGCGACTTTATTTGATCGCTCTGGTCGCCGTGTCACATTGACCGATGCCGGTGATGTCTATGCGCGCTATGCCCATAGAGCCTTGCAGGATTTGGAGGAAGGACGGCGCGCCATTCACGATGTGCAGGATCTCAGTCGCGGTGCGTTGCGGATTGCGATTACGCCTACTTTTACCACGTATTTGCTTGGACCTTTAATCAAAGCGTTTCATACTCGTTATCCGAGCCTTACGCTAAGCGTGCAGGAGATGTCACAGGAGCAGATGGAAAAGCAAATACTCGATGATGAGTTTGATGTGGGTATTGCTTTTGAAGATGTGCAGTCTGCCGATATCGATACACAAACCTTGCTGATAGAGACGCTCGCACTGGTTGTTAGTAAACATCACCCTCTTGCCAAGCAAGCGGCGATTGATTTGCCAACGCTAAACGCGCAGTCACTGGTATTGCTGAGCCGCGAATTTGCCACGCGCGAACAGATTGAGCATTATTGTCGTCAGCATGACATTGCGCCAAACGTACTGATGGAGGCAAACTCGCTAAGCGCAGTGATCGAAATGGTTCGCCATACTCAACTGACCACCTTATTACCTTCCAACATCGCTCATAATTATGATGAGCTGGTGGCGATTACCTTAGCGCCGTCTTTGCTCCAGCGTACAGCGGTATTACTACAACGAAAAGGTGCGTATCAGAGCGCTGCTACTAAGGCATTTGTTGCGTTGGCACATGAGGTTTGTTCGAACACGGTTGAATCCAAGGCACTGTTTTTCAAATAGAATAAACTTAGAAAACGAACGGTCACGATGAGATAGGCAAAAGGTCAATGACGCAAACTTTAATTCACTACTTTTTTCACTTCGGCATGCCTTTAATCGTGGCTTATGTGTTTTTCCGCAATGATTACAAAAGGGTTTATCTGATACTGCTCGCCACTATGTTGGTTGATTTGGATCATCTGCTAGCAACGCCTATTTTCTCGCCCAATCGCTGTAGTATTCACTTTCACCCACTGCACAGTTATTATGCAATGGCAGTATATGTGGCTATGTTAGTGCTGCCTAAGCCATATAGAGTCATAGGTTTGGGCTTACTATTGCATATGCTGACGGATCTGAATGACTGTGTTATGACGTATGCCCAAATCCCCCAAGCGTTGGATAATGCGCCAGCTCGTGAGCTGGTCATATGGCTAGCAAATAGGTTTAAGTAGTATTTTTAACTTTTCATCGCATGCTCATTAATTCCGTATTTATTATGGGCACACTATATTTTCTAAAGAATCGGATTATTTACTGAGGATTTAGTTCTGCGCTAAGCCTAAATTCAGTATTCAGACAATAAATATAGACAAAAAAAGCCTCACTATTAATAAGTGAGGCTTTTTTATTGAGTGGCTGGTTTAGCATTCTATACGGCAATAACTATTTAGCAACCGCTTTAAAATTCGCTACTTGGTTCGCATTGGTAATGGTCAAGACAGGCACGTTATTGGCATTTTTGCTCATGCTATATTTACCATTTACGGTTGCTAGTGTGGCACTATCAAAGCTGGCTTGTGGGGCAGGGCAAGCCATTCTTGTGCTTCTTACTGGACCCAAGGTTACCTCGCCATTTGCTACCTTATATTCAGCACTCATATTGTTACAAGTATTCATCAAAGTAACGATATTGCTCCCATTCGCCGTCACAAAATCGAGGGTTAATGGTTCGGCTGGATTAAAGAATAATGGAGTAATGGTCTCGCCCTTGGTGTTTTTGGCATCCACGAGTTGCCAATGATAGGCTTGCAAGGCATCCGAGGTAATAGGCTGGGTAACGGGTGCACTTGGCGTAGATGTGGTTTGACAACCTGCTGCCAATGTTCCCACTGCTAAAACGCTTACCATCATTACCTTGGTCATATTTTTCATATAAAGTCCTTTATTGCTTCAATTATGATATAGAGACATTTATCTCAAAATTATTATGCTCGCTGCCCCAATAACTGACATGAGACACTAGCAGATGCAGGCATTATTACAAAGCAATGATAGCGATACAAGCGCCAGTAACCATTTAAATACCAAGTTGTTTTTATGTTGATATAGTTGGTTCAATATAATTTGGATACAAGGAAGGCAAGCGAAAGTACTACAAATAGTAGACTAAGCGAGCCTGACACCGTATCTGATTTATATAGGATTGACTATAAATCTTTAGCACGGCTCATTGCTATTAGGCGACCACATCATTACGTTGAGATAGCAGATGGTTTGCTGGAATAGGAAACACATTGTCATAAATCCAGTTATAAACAAAAGCATGTACCAAGTAGAAAGTAGCCATTGTAATATCCATGAGAAAGGCTTGCCAAAGGCTGATGCCTAAGTGCCACGCAATTATTGGTAGGAATAATAACAGCAGACCACCTTCAAATAAAAACGCGTGCAACATTCGTAGTGGAACCGTCTTATGTACATTGCCGCGTAGCTTCAGCATGCTGTGGTCAAACAACAGGTTGTAAAAGTAGTTCCACAACGTCGCGATAATCGAAGCAGCCACGGCGATAAGACCTATCGACTGAATATCAAAGCCAAATAACCAGCTTGCCAACGGTACAAATATAATTAAACCTATTATCTCAAAACCCAAAGTATGACGAATACGATCTTTCACGGTGCGCATGAAGCTTCCTAGTTGAATCAGTTATTTTCGCGCCTATTGTATCTGTTAAACTATTACAACCAAGTTAGAACCTATAGGATTTTTAGATAGATGAGCCTTTCATTAGAGCAACTGCAAGCCTTTGTCGCCACGGTAGAGACCGGTTCTTTCTCAGCCGCCGCCCGTTATCTAGGCAAGGCGCAGTCTGCTATTAGCACGGCGGTATCAAATTTAGAAATTGATTTGGACAACAGCTTATTTGTCCGCAGTGGACGCTATCCAATCCTGACGCCAGCTGGAGAGCGCTTACTGGTAGAGGCGCGAGTGATACTAGAGCGTTGTGAGCATTTTCGCGGGGTGGCCAAAAGTCTGGGCGAAGGAGTAGAGAGTCGATTGGTACTGGCGGTTGATGAGCTGTACCCCGAAGCAACGCTAGGCGGCTTGATGGAAGAGTTTTCGCGCCGATTTCCTAGTGTGGAGCTGGAACTATTGTTTCCGCTGATGGAAGATGTCAGCCGCTTGGTGTTAGAAGATCGCGCCGATTTAGGCATTATGTGGCGTCAAGAGATACTACCTTCAGCGCTGAATTTTCATGGGCTTGGTTGGGTGTCGATGAAAATGGTGTGCGCGCCGAACCATGAGCTAGCTCGTCAGCCAGTGGGGTGGGAGGAGTTGAAACGCTATCGGCAATTGATGGTGGCAACACGCAATCATAGCGAAGAAAAAGCACGGTTGCGAATAGCATCTGATGTCTGGTGGGTTGAGAGCCAGTGGGTTATCGTTGAGCTGGTACAGCGCAATCTAGGCTGGGCATTCGTGCCCGAACATGTGGTAGCCAGTGCCTTGGATAATGGTTTTTTAGTCGAGCCAATATTGGACTTTAACGATCATGATTGGCCAGTGGCTTTAGAAATTGTATGGCACAAGCAGCGTCCTCTAGGTAAAGCGGCTGCTTGGTTGAAGTCGGCTGCGATTGCGCTAAATAAGTGATATTAAGCGGTCAATAATAGCGAGTTTTAAAGGGTCGTCCATTTATTGCGGGTGTACTATCTATAAAGTTCATAATTTGCCGATAGATTTTAATAGGCTATAAGTTTGAGTAGGTTATAAATATATAAGTGCTTTAGTGGTCAAGTTATACTCTGCTTCAATCCAAATTATGTTTTTAACTTAAGTATTCGATACCGCTGAGCGACAGCAGTTGTCGCCCGCTTTAATTAGACGCTTTATCTTTCTCAATTTTTATATTATAGTTACTGAGTTAGGACGTAATTCAGTCAGGAAAACAGCAACATAGAGTTAACCCTCGAGGCGCAACGCTTCACCCTATAACTTCGCTATTGCTGTTAAATATCAATACTCTGGCTGGCATGAATCATTATTTTTCTAATCAACTAAACCCAAGCTACTCATAAATTATAGCTGTCATATCAATGATGGCACAGATTTCATATTGTTAAAAATAAGTTTAAATAACTTCTAAAATAATCATTGAAACACTCATTTTACTTTTTAACGTTGCTCTAAAAGCGGCGGACAAGCTCGGCTGACTTAAATTTGCTTTGAGAATCAAAAAAAATTAAAACTACTACAAGCTACTGATATTCAAAATAAATTAAAAAATAAGGACAATATTATGACAAATATAACCAACACTTTTGAGCAAAAACGTATCGATAATTTAAATTGGTCAAGTGGATCAAAACTGCCTAAATCCATTCAAGATAAGGTCCAAACTAAACCAAAGATACCGTTGTTTTATCTGCATAACGAGTCTATCGATAACTATGAAGATGATATCTACTTTGTGAATAATAGCGATGAGACATTGAGCTTTGTTGCTCCTTATGAGCTGATGAAGAGAGATTTAGATTGTTCTGAGGTAGTGGTTGCCGCCGAACCAAGTGAACGTGACATATCCCTCACTTATACTGATGTATTGCCCAAGCAAGGCGTGAGAATTGATCGTCAACATATCATCTATGATAGTGATTATCTCAATCAGATTATTGTCTATACCATGAGTCGTGCTAGCAAGGAGATGTGGGGAATATGGCGTTTGAATATGTGTGAAAAAGGCATGTTTTCGTCATCGTACCCATTGCTCTGGGAGGAGGGTATGAAACCCTCACACGTTGTAAGTGCCGATAAACTGAATGATCCCAAAGATCGTCCTGTTTTGCCTTGTGTATTGCCCATACGTCAGCAGTTATACCAAGAGTGGATCAATCATTATGATAAGGCGAGTGCAAGCTTGATGAGGTCTATCACCGATATGATCTATCGTTATGACTTTGGTATTGTGGGATGTTATTACAATGATACTTGGGATGAGTACAGCAGTGAGGCGGAGCAGATTGCTAATCGTCTGATTCAAGGTGATGCCGATAGCGCAGATGAGGTTCTCGCGATGATGACTAGGGTCTATGACGTGTCATTTGGTGCTGGATATACGAGGATTCCTATGGATGTCGCTGAGCGCATTTATGGCCTATGGTTGAAGCATAAAAGTAATGCTAATAAATAAAAAAATCCTTAAAAGGAGAGGACTATGATGTTTCCCATTGAAAATAATGACACGTTTTTACTGTTCTTTCACGGTCTTGATTCGAGTAATGAGACCAGTAAATATAGTTGTATTAGCCGTGAGCCCAAAACCTGCCAAACCGTCAATTATCGAGATAATTTCAACGAGATTTTCGATATTTATGAGGCGTTAATTTTAGAAAAAATGCGCGAGTATCCTCGAGTCGTCTTGGCAGGGCATTCACTTGGTGGCTGGTTCGCCAATTATTTCGCCCACAAATACAATTTGCGTGCGCTATTAATAGCGCCTTGCATTTATCCCAGTGAGGTTTTAGCAGACCGCATACCAAAAGTGGCTGATATGAAATTGTCATTTCCTACCTCGAATACTGAGATGATAAGAGTCATGGTTGAGGTTGATGATGAATGCTTAGATGTAGCCGTCGCCAGACGCACGTTGGTCAACTTACCTGAGAGCTGGGAAGTGGAGTATTTTGAGCGTGGTCATCACCGTATCGCCCGTAGCGAAGACATTTGGTATCACTTGGTTCATCTGTGCGAAGACCCCATTATCTGGATGGATGACGCGACATATCATGGTGAAGATTAAATACCATCAGCCTTGCAGTAAGGCCTTATTAATTACTATTATAAAGAACTAAAAAACTATCGTGGGTTTAACGGTTTGCCAAGTTTTTCAAAAATCGCTTAGCAAACATTGCAACTTCCAGCACGATATAAAACCACTCTGGTAAAGCGCATGAGCCTGTACTCCGACAAGGCTATCCATGCCTGATTTGACTTGCCTATTTGGGCTTATTCTTATTGTCGGAGTTCAGGAGTCACTGATGTCTCATATCAATAGCCAAAATCTCACGCCTTCCAAATATACTCATCGTTATACGCCGCGGCATCCTTTGGCAAAAGAGGCGGTTAGCCAAATAGAGAAATGTGAACGACGTTCGCAAGATATTGTCCAAGCCATGGGTTATCCGCCAAAACATATCATATCTGCCTGTGATCGTCTGCGTCATGTATTGTCTAGCGACATACTAGGACTTAATGCGACAGATATTGATAGCTACTTTACTGCTCATGAATTCTTAAAAGCACTATTATCCGTGCTCGATATAAAGTATGACACCTTTGCAGAGGATATTGCGCAAATCCAATATGACTTGGCGCATTATCCTTATCCGCTACCGCAATATCAATTGCGAGCGGTCATCGACTTTACATGGAGTGAGGGCGCTAACTGGATGTCGCGCGGCGTGGCTAGCAGTAAAGCTGTTGCGTATTTACCGCAAAATATTGCCAAAATGAATGCGGCAAAGCGTGAGTTGGTGATTCAACAATGTCTGGCTGCGCATTATGCAGAATATAACGGTCACTTGCCGTATAATGGCATGATTAACGGTTATCAACTTATCATTGAACAGCGTCATGAGATGGTTGATAGCATCGAGTATGATCTGCCGCAGTGTGAGTAGGATGTGATACATCACTCATCAATTGGTAGCATTAACATTTAACACAGCATACCCAAATAAAAAGGCCGTCCCAAATGACCGATACTAATCCTTATAACCCGTATAATTTTGCACCTTTGCAGCCAACTGGTAGAAACGAGACCAATACTACCAATACCTATGCGCCTGAAGACATGATTAAAATATATGAGCAGCAGTTTCTTATTCCAGTACCTGAAGAAAAGCTGACCGAGTTTTTACCCGCGCTAAAAAGCTTCTATGATATTGACGATCATACGTTAGATGTCAGTGCCATTATTTTCGACGCAATCGCAGACGCCTCTATCATTTACAACCATAAGGTCAAAGTGGGCGACTATCAAATATTAGGTGGATTGATAGAGGAAGCAATTGAATACGATGAAGACAGTGATGAAAACAATAAAGATGACCAAGCCACTGAAGACAAAGACATTCAAGCCTATACACTAGAATGTAAGCGCACTTTTTTCATTAATGAGGTAGAGATACCTTATCATTTCAACTTGTTTATTTATGGTGACGGTTATTCTACTTTAACCAAAAAAGAAACCGTGCTAGAAAAAATGTACTGGTTCGTTAGAGGGAGATTTGAAGAGAATCTATTAGACGAGACTGAAGATAATGACAGTTTAGACTCGATCAATGAGCAGCTAGCCAGTTTGGGTATTCGGGAAATGGATTTGACCACGATAGACGAGATAATAAGCTATGTGGAAGACAGTATCATAGATGATGCCATGGTAGAGGCGCTTAACAAGTTATTAGATGCTGCTGAGTAGGTAGCTATCCGTAAAATTGATGTCAAAACAATACGTTTTAATGTCAGTTTTTATAAGAGCCGTTGTAAAAGAATATTTATATAAGACTAGCTATAAAAGACTATTGATATAAGGCACATTGCTATGCAACAAACACAGAATTCTGTGGATCAAAGACAAGATATTGTAGAACACAGACCCGTATTTATGCCGAGAACCAACAGTGACAATCTGGTAAAAACAGACATGGTTAGATTTGAGCGGCATGTGGGGTTTGCCAGTCGCCAAAAGAAAAAATCCATCAATGATATGCATCAAGTCATTCGCAAAAAGTATGGCTTTAGTCATGTCCTTGAGCTATCGAGCAAGTCTGGTAATAAATTGAGTTTTCCGCTGAGTCCATTGAGCTTGAAGCTAACGAATGAACAAGATGGGCAGCAGTACAGTGTCGAAAATGCCTTTCAAAGCAGTATGGTTTTTGAAGATGGTGGCCCCTATACTGACTTGTTAAGTGCGCCGCCAAGACAAGCCAGAAAGGACGAGCGCTTAATGACCTCGGGTGAACTGATTGGCTATAATTATTTTGGCATAGAGTGGAGCGTAGAGCCATTGACCACATTTTATGATTGGCTCTATGTGAATGCCCTAAAGCAAAACCCGCATTTGCATGAAGAAGTTGTGCAATATCAAGCCTTTACGGATCGTGAGTTTAATCCTAAAAAGTCTATCCATTGTGCGGCTTATGCACTGGCGATGTTTGTGGCGCTCAATAAACGCGAGTTGCTCGATAACATTGAAGACCCCGCAGTATTTTTTAATTTATATCATGAATTCAAAATAAGTAATACTGAGCAGCTTTTAGAAGCGGGTTGGGTTTGATCGTTAAAGCGGTAATTTATGTAGTAAAAATTATCAAGATAAACTTATGCTAACCAAGTGACTTTATAATATATGAGAATAGCCAAGCTTGTCTTGGCTTTTTCATGCCTAAAAATTTTCATACCTAAAAAATCAAGCACCTTAGTCTGGTTGATTTTAGCGTTATATATTTCAACAGAACGCTTATTACTCTTAATTATGTAGATGCGATGTAAACTTACGAATACTAGGGCATGTCCTCATTTTAAAAATGGCGATAAAAATGAGATAAATTGCAGTCAAACAAGGAAAATAGCGCAGATAATATCGAGATATTAAGAAGCTATTTGACGCCGTTTGGCAAAGTTTAGCCATTTTTAACCCATTTAGATAACTATCGATTGAATTGAGGACACGCCCTAAATATGACTATAACTCTAGAAAATTAGACAAAAAAATCCCCACTTATTATTTAAGAAATACGCGTTTTAGAAATATAGAAGAGGCGCGACAAGTGACCTATCCCGTCAAATCCGTAGACCTCAATTTGGGAAACTTTAGCTACATGATATGAAGATAGGTGTAGTGGTTAACTGACTTAGTATACATAAAAATAATGCAAATACTAATGATAACTATTATCATTAGTATTTGCATTATTTTTATAATGTTGCTAAAGTGTGCACTCTTTATTAATAAGCATCGATCAGTTCTTTGCGTGCTCTATTTTCAAGGTCTTATCGATATCAATGCTTCATTTATTCTGTTGTTATAACATTAAAAAATAACCACTTTTGCATGCTTTTCTAGTGCTTACCCATAATGTTATAGCGAATCTGCTCTATCAGAAAATTTGCAAAGTATTGGTAAACACTAAATATTTCTAGGATTTTCATCTATGCCAACATTACCAATTTCTTCTGCTTCTATAAATGCTCTTTACCTACCAAAGCCGTTACGCTTAGCGACTGGCAAAGCTTTGCTTGGCATTGCTATCGCTTCTATTTTGAGTACAACTGCATTCGCTGCTGAGATAGATAGCCGTAACGTACCACAAATAGCAGCGCAAGAAATTGATGAACAGCAGGCAATGCCTTCTGTTGAGCTAGATACCATTGTTGTTAAGGCGGCAAGAGAGGAGCTTGAACAAGCAGCTGGGCTTTCAGTGATTAGTGAAGAGGCTATCAAAAAAGCTTCTATTTCCAATGATATTGCAGAGATCGTGCGCAAAATGCCTGGGGTTAACCTATCTGGCTCGTCTACTTCTGGTCAGCGCGGTAATCAGCGCCAGATTGACCTACGTGGTATGGGCCCGAATAACACGCTGATTTTAATCGACGGCCGTCCTGTTACTTCTCGTAATGCCGTTCGCCCTGGTAGGGCTAGCGAGCAAGATACCCGTGGAGACTCGCAATGGGTGCCGCCGAGCGCTATTGAACGAATCGAAGTATTGCGTGGTCCAGCCGCGGCTCGCTATGGTTCTGGTAGTATGGGCGGGGTAGTCAACATCATTACTAAAGCGCCTACTAAAAAAGAATTTTCGGTCACTGGTCACTACGAGTCCCCAGAGAGTGACTTGGAAGGTAAAGACTGGCGCACCAATATCAATATGGCTGGTTCTTTAAGCGACAAGCTGTCCTTCCGTACTACGCTTGGTTACCACGACAGTGAAGGCGATGACCCTTATATCAATGCCGAAGACGCCCAAATTGTAGATGGGCGTGACGGACCAGTCGCTTCTATTGCAGCTGGGGTTGAAGGCGTAGAGAATATAGATGTCCGCCAGCTCTTTGAATACGCTATGGATGCGATGAACACGGTAGGTTTTGAAGTCAACTATAGTACCCAGGATAATCGCTGGGCGGGCGACTCACAATTTCAAAATGTCAATAATGATTTGGTCGAAACCTTAGCTGGAGAATCTACCAATAAGATGCGACGCTATGGTGCTGCCATCACGCACCGTGGTGATTATGACAATACCCGTAGCAATAGCTATTTAGAGTTTAGCCGTACCAATAATGAGCGTTTGGCTGAAGGCACGGCTGGTGGAGGTGAAGGTCAAATTAAACCACCAGCCGCAGGCGAGGACTATAACTGGAACGAGGCGACCTATGACACACTAAACGCCAAGTCAGAGTGGGATATATTCTTTGATCGTCATACGTTGACTGCAGGCGCTGAGTTCCGTGGTGAAAAACTGACCAATCCTTTAGTGTCTGACTTAACCTTTGATGATGGTTTTGACTTCGGCGATGTCGAAACTGACCCTGCTAAGCGTGATCCAAAATCAGATGCTTACCTCGTCGGTGCTTATGTAGAAGATAACTACCAAATCACTCCAGACTGGTATGTAACGCCAGGGTTACGTTTTGATTATCACAGTGAAGCAGGGAGTAATTGGTCACCAAGTATCAATACCACGTGGGATTTTAGCCCTAACTGGTCAGTTAAAACCGGCATTAGTCGCGCTTTTAAGGCGCCTGAGCTCTACTTATTAGATCATAACTACATCTATTACACCAAGGGTAATGGCTGTCCTTCTTGGGTGCCTGAAGATCAACGGGGCTGTCAAGTGCTGGGCAACCCTGATCTTGAGCATGAAACTTCTTGGAACAAAGAGCTGACTTTTACCTATGATGATGGCACAGGGCTGAATGCGGGCTTGACGTATTATCATAATGCCTATGATAACCGTATTGGTGCGGGTGTAGACCGGGTAGCAGTAGATTCGGCGACTAACCGTTCTATCTTCCAGTGGGAGAACCAAGGTGAAGCCATCATTGAAGGTCTTGAAGGCTTTGTCACAGTTCCAGTGACTGACGCACTCTCTTGGTACACCAACGTTACGGGAAATCTGCGTTCAGAACGTAAAGATACGGGTGAGCCGCTATCGCTAATTCCTAAATTTACTGTAAATTCCAATGTTAACTGGGACATTACCTCTCGCTGGAATGCCGACTTAGGCGTCAGCTATTATGGCACCATTGATGCACCTGAAATTTCGGTTACTACTGGTGATGAACTGAGTACCTTAAAGTTAGACCGTAAGCCTTATGCGCTGGCAAATATCAGCACTCGCTATAATCTAACCGACAGTGTTACCGTTGGAGCAGGGATCAAAAACCTATTTGATAAGCAAATTAAGCGCGAAGGCACGGGTACCAATGCGGGTGCTCGAACCTTTAATGAGCCAGGCCGTGCTTATGTGTTTGATGTTAGTTTTGATTTCTAATCTTTAGATATAGTATTTTCTTTAGGACGCAAAAAGGTCTGAACTAATTGTTCAGACCTTTTGATTTGTACAACCAATCTTACTTATGATCTTACAAACAATCATTAAAACAGATAACACATAGCCATCATCTTGTAGTTCTTAATTGAATTTGGTTGAAAAAATAGTTAACAGTCATTTCTATTAAAATATTACCTATATTTTATGAACAGCATTTCTTATATGGATTCATCTTTTTAATTTATTAGACAGCAGGTTATAAGCTATCGACAATCACTGGGCGACCTTGATGATTGAGTACGGTAACATCGACGTTATACAGATCCTTCATGGTTGTTTGGGTGATGACCTCTGCAGGTTGACCGACAGCCATTACCTGACCCTCTTTCATAGTGACCACGGTATCGGCGAACTGCGCAGCTTGATTGATATCGTGCAGCACAATGACCACGGTTTTTTGCTGGCTATGACTCAATTCGCGCAGCTCACGCATCAGGCGACCAGCATGATACATATCTAAATTATTGAGCGGCTCATCGAGCAATAAGTAAGGCGTATCTTGGCAAACAATCATCGCAATCAATACTCGCTGACGCTGACCACCTGATAGTGTCGATAAAAAACGCTCGGCTAACGGCGCAAGCTCAAAACGTTCGATAATTTCTTGCACTTTTTGCTGATCATCAGCCGTCGGTTGCCCTTGATGATAAGGATAACGCCCAAACATCAGCAGCTCATGCACGCGAAGTCGTCCTTGTACTTGGTTGTCTTGTCCAAGCATCGCCACAGTTTTGGACAAGGTTCGCGCATGACAACTAACAATATCACGTTCCTCATTATCTACAGCGAAACTGACCTGTCCCGACTGTAGCGGTTGCAAGCGTGCCATGACCGAAAATAAAGTAGATTTACCTGCGCCATTGGGACCAATCAGGGCAATCACTTGTGCGCTTGGTAACGACAACGTAATGTTATGAAGAATTTGCTGTTTGCCAATATGGTGCGAGATGTTATTGAGTTTAATCATAGTGGTTCTTATTTTTACAAAGGATCTGATTTTTCATTACTATATCAATGGTTTTTAGATGATTGGCTACTAGGTCAGTGATGATTAAATAAGCACGATATTAACGACGCTGAGTCATAAAAATTAATATTAAGAATACCAAGCCACCAGCCAATTCAATGACGACCGATAGCACACCCGCCATGCCCAATAGTTGCTCAAATATCGTCTGACCGAGTACCAAGCAAATCATCGCCACCAAACAGACCAATATCAGACGCTCGCTGTGATACATATGCCGAGCGATACGATTGGTTAGCGCACAAACCAACAGCCCAAAGAAGGTCACTGGACCGACCAATGAGGTTGCCGTGGCGACCAATACCGCAATGACCGTTAATAGCCCAAATGCCAAGCGTTGATAGTTGATACCGAGGTTAATGGCTTGTGATTTGCCAAGCATCAATACGTCACATTGATAACGCCAGCGCCAGATAAACAGTGCGCTAATGGCACAGATAACAATGCTGATACCAAGCAGCTGAGGATTGACTGTATTGAATTGTGCGTAACTGGCAGATTGCACGACGACGAAATCATCAGGATTGATCAATCTGGCAATCAGGGCTGATAAGCTGCGAAACAAGACCCCATAATAATGAGGCTGCCCGTGTTGATGACCCACGGCGGTATAGAAGCACGGCGATTTTTAGAACTTAGACCACGGCTTGCGCTTTTTTGCCAACTCGTTGATGCGGCTGGTAAAGTAGGGCGGGCTTTGACGCTGGTCTGCGCACGAGAGGAAAATAATGGCATATCAGCTACTGGCTTAAAGTGAGGGTTGGCAACTGACAGTGATGACAGTTGCCTAAAAACGAATGACGCTTATTTAACATGTTGCTTGTTTAGCATATTACTTATTTAACGCATCATTTATTTAGCGTTAGCAAAAGCCTCTTTAATGGTCGTCAAATCCTGCATCCATTGATAATAACCGCCAAAGGCAAGGTATGAGTCTGGGCTAAGATAGACCACTTGATTGTTACTCCATGCGTTGGTTTGCGCGACCAGTGGATTGTCCAATACGGCTTTGGCACCAGCACCATCTTCACCAATGGCAGCACTGCGATCGACGACGAATAACCAGTCTGGATTGGTTTTTTGTATGTATTCAAACGAGATTGGCTGACCGTGATTACCATCTTTAATTTGATTATCTGCTATTGGGATATTAAGTACGGTATGAATAAAACCATAGCGTGACTCAGTACCATATACGGACATTTTATTGCCATTGACCATGACCACTAAGCCTTTACCTTTATCTTTGGTGGCAGCTTTGGTTTCTGCTAACAGACCATCGATGTCACCTTGTAGTTTTGCCGCTTGCTCGCTTTTACCGAATAAAGCGCCTAAGTCAGACAAGCGACGTTTGCTCGATTCATAAATATCGGCAGTATCGACACTCATATCAAGAGTAGGAGCAATACTTGCTAATTCATCATATTTTTTAGCAGTGCGACTCCCAATCAATATTGCCTGTGGTTGTAGTGCATTCAAGGCTTCAAGATCCGGTTCAAACAATGTACCTACTTCTTTTGGCTCCGGTTGATTTTTTGCTTGCAGATTGTCTAACAACATATTGCTTGGCATACCTTGAATAGGTACTTCAAGAGCCGCTAAATCTTGCATTAACGTCATGTCATATACTGCAATGGGTGACGGATTAACTGGTAAGCTTATCTCACCTTTTGCAGTATCAATTTTTATACTAGTGGTAGATTCGCCATTATTCGTAGCATTCGATACGGTATCTGCCGTTTCATTCTCTGTTGTAATCGTTGCAGTTTCAGAATCGCTAGAGTCGGGTGAGGTACAGCCTGTCAAGCTGGCGGTAGCTATTAATGTTGCCATCATAGTTGTTAATAAAGGACGTTTGAATACGGGCACTGGTATAGAGAGTAAATTAGTAAACATAGGTAACTCATTATATTACAAGTTATAGAAAGTTGATTAATCAAATGACTGCAAAATATGGGATGGTTAGTAAAGAGGCTGCATAGCAGTATTCATAACGGCGCTCTTCGCCATTTAATTTGTCTTTAAGGCTATTGACTACTTCAGGATTAATGCTTACTTGAACTTTTTTAAAGTTCAAAAGAGTAAACAGCGATTATCATAAAGTAGTTAACAGTATTTATCAATGATAATGAGAATTATTATCATTTTTGATTTTATAGCTTCATAGGCTGAGGTATTTAGCTCTAGCGAGAATTTTCAGTAGTGACTTAGTGGTAGGAAGAATTCTTCTTGAGTACATGAAGATGAGAGAGGGTGCTTTGTAAGCGGGAATAAATATTTAAAAGATAGTTATTAAATTTATTGATAATAGTTATCATTTGCATTAACATTGCTATTACATTTTGTTTAATAAAATTATTAGGCTGTTATGGGTTCAACAAGTTTCAATATGCCATCAGTTAAATTAACATCCACAGTTATGGGTTGTGTTGTCGCATTACATTTGCTGACAGCAATCGTATTGGTGATGGTCAAAACCCCTGTGATTACTATTAAGCCACTTGAAATAACACCGCCTATAGAAATACAGTTTGTGTCAGAAGTTACGACAATTGCAGAGCCAGTGATGGCAGTCGCAGAAGTCGAACCTATTAAAGCGCCTAAACCACAATCTGTTAGCGTACCTGAGGCAAAACCAGAGCCAAAAAAAGCAGTGCAACCAGTTGTGAGGAAGGAGAAACCAAAGCCTCAGGTTGATACTAAGCCAGATACTACGACAACAAAAATAGTAGAGAGCAAGCCTGTCATCAAACAACCAATAAAATCACAAGAATCAGACGCAGCAGCTCAAGCAAGCGCTTTAGCAGCCGATAACGAACGTAAAATATTGGCAGCACAGACTGAAAAGGCTAATCAACAAACGCATGCTAAAGCTATGCGCGAGGCTCAGGCTGCAGCGGATACCAAAGCAAAGGCAGATCGTGAAGCGCAAGCCGTATCCGATGCCAAAGCTGCACAAGCCGCCCGTGCAAAAGCTGAAGCCGCGACTCGTGAGAAAGCTAATCAACAAGCTGCTGCTGCAAGTAATACACCAGTCAATTTCACTGCGACCAACGCTAACTGGGCATCAGCACCGAGTTTTAGTTTTCCTGCTCGTGCCAGACGAGGTGCTAGATCAGGGGAAACCTTTAGAGTTGTCTTGGTACTACAAGTTAATAAGCAAGGCAGCATAGATAATGTGAGCTTAGCGCAATCTTCTGGCAACGCCGCACTCGATAGGGATGCTCAACAACAAGTACTTTCTGGTAAATTTAAACCCTTTACGAAAAATGGCGTACCAGTGGTGGGTAATGTAACTTTACCTATCAGTTATGCAGCACCATAAAATTTAGTTATTTAACGAGCCTATTATTTTTAGAGCATCATTACTGATGATTTTTCATGATAAGTGGATATGCGGTACTCGCAACAAACTCATATGATTGCATAACATATTAAGGAGTCTGATATGAATTTTACAAGCTACTGGCAATACAGCGATTTGGTGACCAAAAGCTTGTTTTTCTTGCTATTGGTCTTATCGGTGCTCTCTTGGGTAACTGGTATTATTCGTATATTACAAAGCCGAAAATTGGCCGCCTGTGTTGCTGATGATTTGAGTCAGCAGGTTGAGATGAAGCGTTCAGCTGTGATTAACTCTGATGCTGCTATGCATCGATTAGTCATTGAGCAAGCATTATTAAAGCATATCGGGCGTTACCGTTTTGCTAGCGAACGCGGCCTACCTATTTTAGGTACCACTGCAGCGATCGCGCCATTTATTGGGTTATTTGGTACAGTGTGGGGTATTTTTCACGCGTTACATAATATCGGTACCAGTGGGCAAGCAGGACTTGGACAAGTGGCAGGACCAGTTGGCGAGGCGCTCATTATGACAGGTCTCGGTATTGCCGTCGCAATTCCAGCAGTGGTGTTTTATAACCTTGCCGTACGTATCAATCGACGGGTAATGTACCATGCCAATGATAGAGCCCATGATTTATTGGCGCAGTCTGTTGATTTAGCAGCAATGCAACCTTCAATGGAGCCTCATAATGTAGCTGAAAAGCAAGGCATAACCACTAATGTCACTTTTAGTAAGAGTGCTCATAGCAATAGTAGTATTCATACTGATACACAAGAGGCTTACCAACAGTAGCATTGCTAGATTTTATTTATAGTCAGAGCACTTTTAAACCGATACGGTGTTGCCCGCCCTAAATGTACTCAGTGTACTATCTGCGGTCGGTCGCCTTGTAGCGTTTCTAAAATTCCTTGACTATATAAAGTTGTTGTAAATGCCAGCGCTGGATGGCTTTTTTAAAGCAAAAGTTTATGATTTTGTATAAGACTGACACACGATAGAGAATATTATGGCATTTCAGTTAAGTGATGATAACGTCCAAAGTATGAATGAGATGAACCTCATTCCACTGATTGATATCATGTTGGTATTGATGATTATCTTTTTATTGACAGCGACTGTTTTGAATCCAACAGTACCGCTCGATTTACCCAAAACCAGTGCGCTAATCAATGAGCAGCCACCTGAAGCAATCCAAATTAGTATAGATAAAGATGCTGGTATTTTCTGGGATAGCGATCCTATTAGTATGGAAGAACTAGGGGTGCGTCTACAACAGCAAAGTGGAGCTGGTAAAGACCCTTCCGTGCTATTAAGAGCAGATAAAGAAAGTAGATATGAGACGGTGGCGCAGGTACTGGCGGTAGCCAGTCAAGCAGGGCTGAGCAAAATAGCCTTTGTAAATGAATAGTAATGAAAACTAGGAGCTATTTAGCAGAGTTGGCTTTCAATATAATCAATCCCGCTATTATTAAATACAAATAAGATAATAATAAACATAAATATCATAACAACCTTTCTCTCCCGCCTTGCTTGGGTAACCTAGCGAGGTTTTTTTATCTAGTAGATAAGGTCTGAGTGCTAAATGTATCTTGAACATACTCAATCTTAAAATCACTCATCGCTAGGAGGTCTAAACCATAATTATTAAGGTAATGATTTTTTAAGAAATAGGTATCATTCCAATTGATAGGGGGAGTTGAAGAGTCTTAAAGTATAGGTTTTAAAATATCTGCTATAGATCAATAAGAATAAGCCTACAGTTTTTCTATTAAAAGTCAGTCTTAGAAACGTTTTAAGCTCTCCAATAGAGAGGTTGTAAATACTTCTCCGTGTGATTGATTGTAAAACTGATAACTACAACTCTTCTCAAAGTGGTCACAGACTTCCTTGGCGAATTCTTTTTTACTCATCAGAGCGGGCGCTACTACTGGCATAGTGGTTTGCTCTGCAGAGTGACCAAAAGTGAGTCGTATCTGTTTGTGTTTATTATTGGATATATCTGCAAGTTGCGCTTCAGGAAGGTTTTGATACGCTTGCCAATAGTTAATCATCTCTCCATCTTGCCACCATAGTGAAGGATCAGCACTGAAGTACTGCTGATAAGCTTCAGGGTGCTTGAACAAATTATACAATACAAACAAACCACCGTAAGAGTGTCCCCAAATGGCTTCTTGCTTCGGTTTCTCGCCCAACTGTTCATATACCCAGGGTTTAATTTCTTTTTCAATCAACGCATAAAAGTGTTCTGCACCGCCATTTAATCGCTCTCTACCTTCTTCTTGAAAAGCACCGTTATCTGCAGTGTTAGCTAGCAAGGGTGGTGTATAGTCATACGCTCTGGCATCGACATCAAAGCGATAAGGTATTTGGTAACCTATAAGGACCAAAGCAGGCGCTGATTTTTTTGGCGTAGACTTGGATAAGGCGCGCAGCGTTTCTGTATCTAAATCATCAATAGCCGCATTACCATCAAGCATATAAAGTACTTTACTAGGAGTTTTTACAGAATTGTTAGAGAGTTGATGATCGGTTGTTTGCTCAGGAATAGCTAACCATACTTGATAATGACGAGGTTTTGCATAGGCTTGCAGCGTTTTCAATTGTGAATCTGTTACGCTATAGGAGGGTAGTTCTGGTGCAGGTGTAATGAAGGTATGATATACGAAACGATATCCGGTATCTTTGGCATGCAATAAGCTCATATCTACTGTCTTGGTCAAGTCAGGTTTAGCATAGCTTGGTGACATCATTACTCCTGCTATGGTTATCGTTATAATTGCAAGTTTTGTCTGAAATTTTGACATACCTATCCTTTATCATATTCAAAAAGCCTTGAGCATAGTATTGCTTATATGAAAACTGTAAGAGAATTAACAAATGTATTTTATATCCTTGATAAGGATTGACAACTAGTTACATTATCGTAATAATAATGCATATGATAATCGTTATCAATTACAATTTCTTTCTAGTAGTTCTGCATTTCACAAAAATCCTTCTTATGAGATTAAATTATGTCACGTTCAACTCAGTCATGTTTCAGCAAAAATCTATTATCTAAATTTTCAGTTTTATCTATTGCGCTGTTATCTTTAGGGATTGTAGGATGTCAAAATACGATGTCACCATCGAGCGCAACGCCTGTATCTACTTATCACTCTGTGACAAACGGTCTCATGAAAACGCAAAGCAGTTATGCTGATACTCGTTATTTGACGATTGACGGCAAAGACTATCCCGTTTCTGAAAACTCTGCTCGAGTAGTCATCAATAAAGCGAAAAATGCACCAGAATTGGTCGCAGATATTTTTGATGGAAAAGGTAAAGTTGTGGTACCAGGTTATAAAGTGATGTTGATGGCTCGAACCAATTCAGTCGCTGTAGAAGCCAGAAAGCTAGATAATGGTAAAGTTATCGATAATCGCATGATTCACCGTGGCAGCAAGTCTCTTGTTGGTATTCCTGTTGTCAACGGACAAGCAAAACTTGATCAGGCACAATTATTAGATTTCGATATTATTTATGATGATTTAACGAAAGTCGTTGCAGAGGGCGAAGTGGTCAAACCACGGGGTACAAAATTAACCAAAGCAGAGACACCCATTACCAATAAGAAAGTGGTCGTGCATTCACTGACCTTGCCGAACATTGCTAGCGGTGAAAGTGCAGGTGGTGGTGTTAATTTCGAAGCCAGTGCAACGGTAGACGGTAAAGTTGTCAAAACTGGCGCTAATAGTGCCTTCAATATCTTTTATACCGCTACTAGTGATAATGCTAGAGGATTTTAGTTGTTGAGTGCTAACCGGTAAGAGCAGGCTCTGACTTCACCAGATGAAGTTAGAGTTGTTTTTATTTAATAGCTATCTGTTTTTAATGCCATTAACAAACCCAATGGGTTATCTACTATGGCTTTAAGGAATACTAACGTGATTCATAATACCTCAAATCAATCCTCGAATTTCAGACTGTCACCGCTGTGCTATTCTATATTATTTTTACTCTTTATGTCGTTACCAGCGATAGCGGCTGAATCAGAAGATAGTGCTGATGCATTGCCTAGTATCACTTTAGATACGATTGTGGTAACCGTGAACCCTTTATATGCCGTTGATCCAAGTGAAGATAATGACTTATATAATGCCAATGTCGCGAAGGTCGGTACCAAGATACCAGATTATCTAGAAAATATTCCCCAGTCTATCAGTGTGATCACCCAAGCAAAAATTGATGACTTAAATCTTGATACGTTAGACCAAATTGCTAAGCGCACGACCGGTTTACGAGTTCTGAAAAATGATGATGGGCGCTCATTTATTTACTCTCGTGGTTATGAATATGATCAATATAGTATTGATGGGCTCGCATCTCCCATGGCAAGTATCAATGACACCTTGCCTAATTTAGTCGCATTTGACCGAGTAGAGGTTATGCGCGGAACTTCTGGCTTGTTTAACTCAGCGTCAGAGGTGGGCGGTGTGGTGAATTTGGTTCGAAAGCGTGGTAAAGCCAATATTAGCAATCCAGAATGCTATGGCGTATCTGCTGGTCTTCAGGGCAGCTTGAGCGCCGATGAGAGTCTCGTTGGTCGCACGGTGCTGCAATACAATCAGCGCTCCAATTCAGTAGTTGATGACATCTGTGGTAAATACAATCAAAACGGTACGACCTACGTCAGTGTTGATAAGCAATTGAATGATACCAGTAAATTTGGTCTGGGTTATTTGATGTAAGTTCGACAAATCACCCCCAATAATGGTCTGCCTACCTTTGCTGATAAATCTTTAATCTCCCTACCTAATAATGATTTTTATGGGGCTAAGTGGAACGACTTTAACAGTCAGAGCCATGATGTGTTTGCTGATTTTGAGCATCGTCTGGCTAGTGCTGGTGTCATAAGTGTCGGTATTCGCTATTCTGATAGAGAGGCTGATTATCATTATGCCTAAGTTGCAGGTATCTGGTGGTTATAGCTATCTAGATAGTGATATCAAACAGACCTCAATACCGGTCAATTAAACGTTTATAACCTGTTAAATAAAGACCGTTATGTCCGCGTCGGCTCACTCAATACCTCTAATATGCCAGGTGATGAGCGTGAAGTAAAAGCGTCGCTGTCTTATAAGTTCTAGTTTTGATTCTAGTTAAAAGTATTGTTATCACACAATATTAATGGATCAGGCGATTGAGTGAATCATGCGCCTTGTCTTTTTTATAAAACCAACTTTTTATAAAGGGTGCATTATGTCCCAAGTTTTTGATCAACATCATACAGACAAAATGCCATTACCCATGGTAGCTAAAATAAAGTTCATGAACCATGTCAATGATGAACACCAAGACGAATTGGCGCTGTTTGTAGAAGCATTTGCTGACACCAAGCTCAGTAATGATATGGCAGTTGTAGTAGCAGAGGTTTATAGCAATGGATTATTGCTCGAAGCATCAGTCCAAAATGTAGAAGCTTTGCCAAATCACAAAGTAGAAATGTTATCTGATGGCATCAGCCAGTTTTTTATTGAATTTGAAAATGTGATTGATGAAACCATTACTTTGAAGTCGCAATATATTAACCTTTTGCAAGTGGCTTCAAAGAAACTTGGCAAGCTCGCGATAAAACAGCAAGAGCGTTATTTCACTGTGATTGATGGTTATTACGCCAGCCCGAATATGTTCCGATTGGTAGTCGCTGCACCTGCTGATACGCCACTGAATTATGCAGGATACGCCTATCTGTTTGAAATGAATACTGACGTATCAATTAGTCATAACTCTGCCGCCGCCTCGGAGAAATTACAGCGTTACTATACCTTGCGAAAAGCATGGCAAGATGCAGAAACTCAGCAAATACAGGGTTGGGTGGATATTTATATTCATGGGGATACCTCTGGTGGTAATTGGGCGAGAGCGGTTCAAGCAGGAACACAGCTTAAAAGTGTACGCGATTATCCAGAAAGGATTGCGCATTTAAATGATGGTCAGTGCCTGCTTCTGTGCGACGAAACATCTATGCCGACAGTCGCTAATTTATTAGAAAACTGGCAAAATCCGATAGCGCCAATCGTCATTGTCATGACGAATGATGGTGCAGAGCTGTCTTATCTACAAGAGATCGAATTAAGTCAGACATTGGCAGAGATAAATAGTTTTAAACAAGACAATATAGTGCATATTTTGAATACACCTTCTATTGATCTTCCTGATGCTATTGTCTCAGCTATAGATACACGTTTAGAAGACGGCTCTATTCTTATAGAGAAGGTTTGGGGCGCGCTTAGCGCAGCTGATGCCAAAATATTAAGGCGCCAATTAAAAACTAAGTTTGATTTATCTCGCCAAGATATGGTTATGAAGGTGTATTGGCGAACGTCTTAAGGAGTAGGTGTATCTTATTATTGAATCTCATACTTATTCAAATAAAAATAAGGCTAATAAAAATAAGGCTAATAAAAATTTGTATTTTCAAAATTACAATAAGGAGATAGTCATGGATAGACGAAGTTTCCTCGAAATTGGTTCAGGATCTTTAGCGATCAGTGCAATGAGTATGAATAGCACTGCATCGGCTCTGCTCAATTGTAGTTTACATGACTATTAAGGCATACAGCAATGTGATGCTAGTATAGATAGTAGACTAGCTTTTATGAGTGCAAGAGTCCAAAGAAATACTCAGTGGTGCTGGTGAGCTATGCTGAAGGAATCTTGGAGAAGAAGTTGGTAAACTAACGACTCTATGAGGAGTTTATCATGACTAAGAAAACCAGAGTCTATAGTACAGTTTCCAAAGCTGAAGCTGTTAAATAAATAGAAGGCAACAACAGCAATGTTTCACTGACTGCAAGGCAGCTAGACATATCGGGTCTTCGACGGTACTGGTGCTGTTCAGTTATAAGTGGTTCCATTATACCAATCTGTTATAAGTGGTATGTTAATAGGTTTGAAGGGTGAAATAGCTGGTTCCCTTGGGGTATAGCTATTACAGACTAATCAACCAATAACCAAGTTTTCAATAAACCACTCCCATACCGCATCTACAGCAGGTCGTGATACTGATGTGCGTTTACGAATAAGGTAGTAATCAGGCTCAACAGTTAAATCTAACTTACTAACTTGTACCAAACGCCCCGCAGACAAATCTGCTTGTACGAACGCCTGACAAGTAATCGCAACTCCCTGTCCTGCTAAAGCAGCATCTAAAGACAGCGCGGTTTGGTTAAATACTGCACCTGACAGCTTATCTGCCGTGTTAAGAAAACGTTGCCAATGGTTGTGTGAATCATGTAGCAGTGGCATCCCTTTTAATTGCTTGAGTGACATAGGAACCCCTAAATTTAATACCCATTGTAGCAGTGTTATATAGGCCAGTTTTTATCAATGCTATATCGTTTCCACACCTTATAACCGAGATTAAGATGAAAATATATAATAAAAAAACGTCACTGGTTTTAGGTCTCTGTGGCGTATTTGCGATATTACCTGCTGTAGCCGCATTGCAGAGTTTTGAGGTAGAGAATAATAATGATTTTAAGTGTGGCTATAAAAATGATAATGGGAAGGTTTTTGTACCTGCAAACTATTATAGTTGTGGTGATTCCTCTGAGGGCATGGCTCGTGTCTCATTAATGAAAAAGGGCAATGTCAAAGGTTACGATGGCGCTGAGGATTACAAAGACTATTTATATATGCAAGGCTATATCAATGAAGCTGGCAAACTAGTCATACCGGTTGAACATCAAGCACCGCTTTTTTATGGGGTGATTATTGACTATCGTGACTTTAAATAAGGCTTGGTTGCCGTCTACAAAAACGGTAAATATGGCTACATGAATAAAACGGGTAAAATGGTCATACCCTATGCTTACCAAACGGTAGGCGATTTCAGTGACGGTAGGATAGTCGTCAGTAAAAATGATAAGTATGGCGTCATTGATAGAACCGGTAAGACCATAGTACCTTTTAAGTTCAGTTGGTTAGACGATTGCTATGAAGGTTTGGCTAGATATAATACCTTGAGCATAGCTCAAATAAATTGGTGTCCATAATTAGAATATATCCTTTCTTTTAGTTCCCACTTTTATCTTAAAGTATACTAATAACGAACCACAAAATCTTGTGGAGAGAATTTATTACAAATAGTGAATAACAGCAAAACCCCAATAATCATTCCAATCCATGCTCCCGTTAACTCACTTGAAGCATCAATTAAAACACCTGCCATGAACGGGAATACTGAAGCAATTAAGTATCCACCACCTTGCACAAAAGCTAATAAAGTCACGGCTTGCTTGGTGTTAGAGGCGTAATCAAGCGCTATGATTAAAGATAAAGGAAATAAAGCACCAATCCCTAACCCTAAAATTATGACGGTTAAAAATGCAAGCTTTGAGGGGATATAGATAAGCAATATTAAACCAACTAATATGAGCGATAGAGTGACAAACAATGGCTTTCGGCGATCGTTGAATTTTTTGATAAATATAGAAATTAAGATGCCAGAAACTACTTCTGCCACCGTTAAAATACTTAATAAAGCGCCAGAAGCACCTCTACTCCACCCAAGCTGGGTGTAATTTAGTGGCAACCAAGCTAGAACCAATGTGTATGCACCTGTCCCTATGCCAAAGAAAAGCATCAACAGCCATGCATTTCTAGATTTTATAGGTAGAGGCAAATAGCCGTTTCTACTGCTCTTGATATGTGGCATACCAGAGCAAAACAGTATAATTGCCAATATGGCAGGGATAGCCATAATCGATAAAGCGATATTCCAGCCAAATACTCCTTCTAAAGGAGAGGTTGTAGCAGCTGATATTGCAGCCCCAGCCATAATACCTGTTGTAAATAACCCCATAAAAACGCTAGCATTGTCTGGCGCAATTCTTTTTAAATAGGCGGGCATTAGAGTTTGGATGATTGCTATACCAATACCTCCAATGAGAGAAGTCAGTAGTAGAAGTAATGTAGAGTCAGCAAAAAATCGGTAGCCACAAGAAAGCGCTATCGCCAACAATCCAGCTAATATACCTATATACTCGCTTACTCTAGATTGAATTCTGGGACCTAAAAGCGCAAAACAACCCATCATTGCAACTGGCAAAGTAGTCAATAATCCAGCAGTTTGATTATTGATTCCTATAGCATCTGCTAAAACGGGTACGATTGGAGATATCGAGGCCATAATAGGCCTAAGATTAAGACCTACGATTATTGTTATGATGGCTAATATCCATTGGTTATAACCAAACTTACTCATTTCTTACCTCGCACTATCGGCTATGTGTCTTTTTTGAGTTATGAGTCGATGCAGCATCACAACTTTAATTGGTTATCTTTTGCAGTAGCAATAATCAAATATACGCTAGCATTTTAGATCTAAAAAATCGTAAAAATTAAGGGCTCTGTCTACTGTATATATTCGAGACAATCTGACTTTAGGATGTCCGGACATACTGACATTAGCACCAAGGCCTTGTTACTACAGTCCAAACACTCTGATACGCTCACTGGCTGACTGATAGGTTTTTTCGCCAGCTGGCTCAACGATGTTACCAAATGGCATTTGAGCAACCAGTTCCCACTGCTTAGGAATTGAAAAAGCTGATGCAATATCATTATTGATTAGTGGATTATAATGCTGAAGATTTGCACCAATATTTAAAGCACTTAATTCTAGCCACATAGCATATTGATGCATTGCTGAGGTTTGCTGCGCCCAAATAGGAAATCTATCAGCATATAGCTCAAACTTATCTTGCAACGATTGTATAACCTCCTTATCTTCGTAAAACATAACTGTACCCACAGCCGCACGAAAACCATCCATTTTTTGTTTACTACCTGAAAAGTCGTTCCTGCCAACTGCCTTACGTAAATGGGTTTCGGTGATATCCCATAGCTGCTTATGCTGCTTACCAAACAACACTACCAGACGTGTCGTCTGTGAGTTGAAGGCTGAAGGGGTATTTAGTATTGTGCGCTCAGCAATATCAATAATTGCTTGTGGTTTTACTGGTAAGTTGCCACCTAAAGCATAAATGGACCGACGTTTAGTGAAGGCTTGTTGTAGGTTGGCTGAATTGGATTGCGGCATATTTTTATCCTTTTAAATTTTGTTAAATAGAATGTTATTTATATCGTGTGATTAAGGTTGGTCAAGCTTATTGAATAAACTTACAAAGGAAATCAAACTTTTTAAATTCAGGTCTTATCAGGCACTTCAAGTTTTTGTTTCGATAGTGTCATCATTTTCATACCACCCCATGTAACAAGTGCTACACCGAGTGCAATCAAAGAGGCGCCTAGAATGAGCCCGTCCGGTGGAGATTCACCTTGTAAAAAAACAGCGACAGGGACACCTACAATTGCTCCAACAGATCCTAATAAGCTTAATAAAACCGGGCCACCCGTTTTTTGAAGTAGAAACAATAATTGAAACTGACCGGCGAATATGAAGGCCTGTAAGGTAATTAAACCAAGTGGCAGGAAACCTCCCAGTGGAACAGTCAGTGAGAAGTTCGGTAGGAGGCTTGTTGCGCCAAGTAATATTACAGCCGCAATAAGCATGCCTGGAGCAAGCGCATTGGGAGACACTCCTTCCGGCCAACGCAATGTACGATAGAGATTGCCAATAGCGAGCAAAACAGGGCCACAGAGTGCTATCAAAATCCAAAACACACTGGCATCTGGTGCAGAAAATTTACGGGCAGCTAGTACACCTGCACCGGCAAGTGCAGCTGCAACCCCAAGAGCTCGAACCGTCTGAAATCGCTCCATCCCTAACGCTAGTGCCCCAAGATAGGTAAGAAGTGGTGGTAAGGAGATAATTAGGGCTACAAAACCGGCACCGACATGGGGAATAGCAGAGAAGAAAAGTAAGTTAGAGCCTGCAACGCTGACCAAAGCAGAGATAAAGTAATATTCAAAGCTGCGTTTATTGAGAGGTGGAAGTTCATGGCGTAGTAACGCAATGACCAACAAGATTGTGGCAGCACCAGCAATTGACCAAAATAAAAAGGCAAGCGGAGATAAACCGATTTCACCCGCATATTTTGCAACGTTGGTAGAGATACCAAGTAACGCGCCTCCAACTAGAAGACAAATTAAAGGAACTAGCCATACACTTTTACAAGGAGAGCTATTTCGCTCTGTAAACTTAGTCATATAATATCCTAACGGCCGGAAATGACCTTGATGTCAGAATACCATTTAATATCTTGATGTCAAGATAAAAATATTGCTATTATTACTGCTTATAAGCAGTTTCTCAGTAGGTATAGACGTTTTAATATCTCCAAAATCATAAGTGTTTTGATCATAACGAGGAGTAAATCAATGCAAACTGAAGGGTGTACACCAGAAGATGCAGTACAGAAGATTATTAGCCAGTGGCAAAACCAAGGATTTGCTACTGATAGTTTGTTAGCAATGGAGACTATAGGGCGTATAAAGCGGTTAGAGGTGATATTAATGCGAAAGCTATCTGCTAACTATAAGATAAATTATCAAATATCACATTGGGAGTTTGATGTGTTGGCGACATTACGACGCGCAGGCACCCCATATCTAATGAGCCCAACCGTTTTATTTGATAGCATGATGGTGAGTTCTGGTACGATGACCAATCGCTTACAGCATTTAGAAAGGAAGGAGCTCATTGAGCGTATTGATAACCCAGAGGACAAACGAAGTTTATTAGTCAAACTAACCCCAAAAGGTCTTGAATTGATTGATAGAGCCGTCGCATCACACGTGCAATTGGAGAATGACTTGATGAGTGATATGAGTGAGGAAGAGCTACTTATTCTCAATTTATTATTAAAGAAAATTGAGAATAACCTGCCTATTGTTTAGATATAAAAAATATCTTTATGTAGAGATAAATAGTAGGTAATCGAAAACAATTGAACTTATCCTCGAAAAGCTTACTTAATGTGCATTACAAGTAAACCGTAATTCCATACCTTACGGAAGATATCAGTAGCCTACAGCCTAATATACAAGTCCTCACTAAGGTACAGAACTTATTGAATCAGTTCAGCAATTATCAGCTCATTAAATTGATCAAGTGGAATGTACAGTCATCGAAATATTAATGTTATTTTCTACATATTTAACAGCATAGGTCAGAAAGCGCTATGAATACATTGATGATCAGCAGGCTATTATTAATAATAGGTATACGTTGTTAGATTGAGTCATTGTTCTAGATAGTTCTATTAACTTCTTTCGTTAAGTTCTGAATTAAGCACACTAATAATTAATTGCCTCAGCCAGTTATGCGCCGCATCACCCTCACGGCGTTGATGCCATAGTAATTTAAAATCGAATGATGCAATTGGAAAAGGCGGTTCGAATATTTGGACCTGTGAGTTGCTATCAGTCATATCAAAGCTACGCCGCGCCGCTGTCAAAATCAGATCGGTACCAGCCACTAATTGATTGGCAATTCCCCAATGTGGCAAAGTCATTACAACATGACGACTTAACCCTGCGTCACTAAGTGCGCGTTCAATTTCATTATTAGCACCTGATTGCATGGCAACGAGGATATGCGGTCGAGCCAACCAACTATCTTTATCGAGAATACCAGTCTCTGGCAAAGTTTTTTTGTCTGCTAAACAAGCAAAAGACTCAACAAATAAGGTGTGCATACGAAGCGCTTCTGGCACTTTATCTGGGAATACACCGAAAGCCATGTCAGTTTCACCATCGAACACATCCGCCATCATCGCTTCGCGGCTTCCTTGACTCACCTCAAGCTCAATGCCAGGCGCAAGCACTCTTAATGAGCGCACCAAACTAGGCATAAATACACGCGCGCCATAGTCAGACATAGCCAGACGAAATACTCGCTTCGCACTGAGAGGGTTAAATTCTGGGGTCTCAATCAACGCACCGAGCTGCTCTAGAACATCAGTCAAGGGCAGGATTAACTCGCTCGCTCGCGAAGTCAATTCCAATTTTCCTGAACGTCGCACCAATAGAGGGTCATCAAATAGGGTACGCAAATGGGCCAGCGCGTGGCTAACTGCCGGCTGACTTTTATGTAACCGGAGAGCGGCTCGTGATACGTGCTTTTCTACTAATAATGCGTGCAACGTCACGAGCAAATTAAGGTCAATACGTCTTAAGTTATTCATATGACGAATAGTGAAGTAAAAAAACAATAATTTCAATTCAAATTTTTAATATGAAATAATTATTCCAGAAAATTAAATAAATCTGGAGCAAACGTATGAATCTATCACTTACTGGCATCTCTTTTGCCATTATCGCCTTAGTTGCTGGCGCTTTAGTCCCTCTCCAAGCTGCGAGTAATGCTGAATTAGGCCGTGCTCTTGGACATCCTCTTTGGGCAACGGTAGTGTCGTTATTGGTGAGTGTATTTATAGCGATACCTGTCATTCTTTCTATGCGTGTCCCTACGCCCATATTGAGTGAAATCGGACAATTACCAATGTGGGTCTGGTTTGGTGGCATAGCTGGCGTCATCTATATTACATCCGCATTAATTCTAGTCCCTCGTTTAGGCGCAACTCGCTTTATTGTTTGCGTGATAGCGGGTCAAATGCTTATTTCATTAATATTAGACCAGTACGGTCTTATGAATTTACCGGTGAAAGAAATAAATGCTGGGCGTTTAGTAGGTGTTACTTTTGTTCTACTAGGCATGATCATGGTGCTGTGGCTCACGCCCTCATCTACCAATTCAAGTAACGTTAAAGCTAGCATAGCTGGCAATTTAAATACCATAGAAAGTACGTCGACAAGTAGTGCTAAGTCTGTTTCTCATTTTGAAAGCTAGTCATATCTATATCAATGCGTAAACAATGAGAATTAATTATTCAAATACTATTTGGTGATCTTGTTAAGCCTGTATTTGAAAAAAGATAACTGGGGTATGCTATTAAGTCCCTAGAACCAAACTTGGGAGATTTTAATCAAGCGGCGTTGCAATAAAACTCATGATAAACCTGTCTAGGTGATTTTATCCCCAAATCCTTTTGAATTATAGTTTGATTGTATTTAAGCTCAATATAGAGCTTGTAAGACTTGACCAAACCTTATCAGGTTATTATTTTAATAAGTAATTTTAGAAAAAATTATTTAACTTAATTTATGTAGAATTAAACAAATGTACTTACCGTACTATAATTTCCGTTTTCTGTACTGACCGCTATTAAAAAAGGAATTCTTATGAAAAATCTTGCGGCTTATCTTTGTTTTGCCTTGGCTTGCATCTCTACTTCTCATGCTGAAACCATCGCTGGTTACAGCTTTGAAAAATACCCGGCTAAAATCTATAACGCTAAACAAGCACCCTTAAAATTAGGTGACTGGAGCTCTTTTCGTACTCGACTGAAAGCAGCTCATAAAGATGGTGAAATTAACTTCGCGGGTAACTATATCGTAACAACCTGGGGCTGTGGTACAAGCTGTGTATCAGGGGCTATGATTGATAAACGTACTGGCAAAGTATACGGTATCCCACTGGGTGAAACTGAGGATAGTGTAACCCCTTATGAAAGTGGCGCAGAATGCTTCGCAGACGGCGCAGAACTTGATGACAACGAGCGTTTGGCTTTCTATCCCAATAGCCGCTTATTTATCAGCCGCAATTGTGAAGGCGAGCAAGTCAACGAAACCACCGGTAAACAACTTATCACCTATTATGTCAACATTTGGGATGAAAAGACCAAGACATTCAAACTAAAAAAGGTTCAGCAATCTAAACTCGTTAAAGTGGACTACAGTCAATTTTAAACTAACTTTTTCCTGTATTTATCTTTTAAAGCCAAGTTTTTAGCCTAAACTTGGCTCATACTGCCCTCTACCTTTTTTAGAGGTCTTAGCTTGGGCTATCTTGACCAAAAAAATAAACCATCTCGACGTTGTAGTGGCACACTAAATTTAAGCTGTATTTAAGAGAAGATCTGCTGCCCACAAAAAAGCCAGGCAACTCAAGCTGCATGGCTTTAAAATTTCTAATAATTTATCTATGATTATGTTCCCGCCACACAGCATGCTCACATACCTCACAGCACCAACGCTCTTTTGAGCGCATATACGGAATGTCTGCTGGTATCTGTAAAGGGCACACATAGCCGCAGTACTCACAAAGCACATCATCTAAATAAGCAAAACACTCACCGATTGTCTTGAATAGTACTTGAGGGCTAATCTCATACTTTTCACAGACGGTTTCTACATGCGCGATATAATCACCTTTATTATCATATGCCCAGTAATCCTCACATATTTTGATATCATATGGGCTCTGCATCATATTAGGCTGAAGCTTTATACTCATCATTTTATCCTCAATAGCCGACATATTCAGAATGCGGTAATAGCTCATAGAGCTCGCTCTGAAGCTGACAATGCATATCCTCAACCACATAGCCAAGACTCGCATCCAAGCGCTTCTGCACCCATATACGCATCGCCATATCGTTATCAAAGCACCGCTTCACTCCTAAGAAGCGTGCTATATTATGACCAGAGGAGATACACAGATCACGTATTAATGAGTTAGCAATCTCATTCGCATCCTCACTGATTGCACCATCCCGTTTAAACTCAGCAAACAGCTCTTCATAATTGATGGTTGTCATTGTGACGTCTCCTTGTCAGTCTGTTTATTCCTGATGAGTGCTTCAGTGTCAGAGCTATTCGATGCGCTTGTCAGTTTCTCCTTACTCGCAAGCAGCAAGTTATCCATCGCTGAGCCATCTTGACGGGTAATATCAGGTACATAACGGCTATACACCCGAAACAGCATCTCTGTACTACTGTGACCCATTTGCCGAGCTATCCACTCAGGGTTCTCACCAGCAGCCAACCAAAGCGTCGCTGCCGTGTGCCGAGTCTGATAAGCACGCCGGTGTTTCAGGCCAAGTAAGGCAAGCGTGGGTTTCCATACCCATCTATTCACATTACGGTACTCCATCGGATTACCTTGTGAGTTGCAGAAGATAAACTCAGACTTACCAAAGGTGCGCGTCTTCTGCTCTAGTAGGGCGTCATAGACCAACTGTGACATCGCAATATCACGCTGTGAGCCTAACGTCTTAGTCGGACCCATCTCCCCATTCACTAATGCCCATCTAATACTAATCTCACGTCGATCAAAGTTAATACAGTCCCACTTAAGCCCATCAATCTCACTGGTACGCATTCCTGTAAAGAAGCGAATAGTGTAGTAAGGCCTATAATCAGCACGAACATGCTTTAAAATCAGCCATACCTCACTCAATGTAAAAGGATTCACATCGGGTCGCGCTTGCTTGAGATTCTTAATATTCTTGTAAGGCATCTCAAACTCATGGCGATCTGACGCTTCTTCTAGTATCATACGAAGAAGTATCATGATCTGGTTGATTCGTGCTACTGACAGACTTGACTGACCCTCTTTACCGTAACGAACTTTGGCGAGGGAGCTACGGAAGGTCAGCAAGTCTGGTTTTTTATGGCATGTACCGCTTTGCCACCAAACTCAGGTAGTAAGTACTTATTTAAGATAATCTGCGTCTTTTGCCGATAGCTCGGCCGCCATTCAATCTTCTTCTCCTCATACCAAATCTCGGAAAACTGCCTAAAGGTTGGATTACGACTGATACAAGCTTCCGCTCTATCAGCCAGTGCTGTCATTTCCTGCGCTCGTTCACTCTTTGGGAAGTAAGACGCGTAGTCAAAGATACCTAGGGTGATTTCAGCTTCCATTTTTTTCAAGACTTGCGCTAATTTTTTACGATTAGCTGGATAGTCTTCTAAACTGGTCTTTTCTCGACAGCGCTTACCTAAGTAGCGGAAGTCAACAACCAGCTTGCCAAACCGTCCTCGCATAGTAGCCATAGTAATTCTCCTTTTATTACTGAAGTGCCATACCGTTGATGGCGCTCATAACTGGCTTACACATGTCTTCCTCGATACGCTCCCATACGTACAAAATCTTGCGGCCGCCGAAAGGACGAATGTAATGGATGTTTTCAATCAAAACTGTGTCTTTCATTTGATTGCGGATAGTACGTGCGTCGTACTTGATACGGTCGGCTAACTCATCGGTTGTTAAATAAGTATTGCTCATAGTGTTTACCTCTTTTCAGTTATTAAGTCGTTGCATTAAGTGATAGAATGAAAACTATTTTATCAGCCTGTAAAAATGCATCTTTGAAGTATCAGCTGTTATTTACCCGCTTAAAGGTAATTAATAACCGATTTGTGTAATATATTACCTTTTTACCGCAATGTAAAGCATTTTTACCCGAAAAGAGGTAACAATTATGATTGTGTCTAAACTCCCTGTGATTCTGGCAGAGAAAAAGTTGCGTGTAGCAGATGTTGTAAGAGCAACAGGTATGAGTAAATCAACACTTCATAAGCTATACAATGAAGAGTCATCAAGAATTGACTTCAATACCATCGACCAGTTATGTGAGTTTTTAGATGTACAGGTGGGTGACTTATTTATTTATAAGTCAAATAATAATAAAGATGATGAAGAGTCTTGATGATCTACAAAATTGAAAAAGATGTGCAGAGGAATAAGTGGTAGAGCCTTATATATATGACGTTCCAAGGCCTAAAATTAAGGTTGGGGTTATTTTAAAAACTTACTTTTTCATGATTTGGTCACGTTTTGGTCACGCTATGAGGTCAATCTACAAAAGTAATGGAAAAGAAAAAACAACGTTAAGAAAATATTTTTTAGCGTTGTTTTTTATAAGGGTAGGAATGTAAGTTGGGGTCAATTATAGAATCAGTGTTTATAGCGTGGGCACGAAATGGTCACGTTTTGGTCACGGTGCTGATTTTTGAGCTTTTAATATATTAGATAAACTTAGCAATTAGACTGAATAACTAATACTGGAAAACGCTGTAGCCCTTAAAACTCGGACAAAAAAAAGCCTCACTGTTAAGTGAGGCTTTTTAAGTATTTGGAGCGGGAAAAGAGATTCGAACTCTCGACCCCAACCTTGGCAAGGTTATGCTCTACCACTGAGCTATTCCCGCTAATTATCAATTAACTATCGTCAGTTGATGAAGGCGTATTATACGCAGTTTTTTGAACGTGTCAACAGTTAGTATGAAAAAAAGTAAAAGATAGTTAATTGGCATATTATCCTAGCCTTCATCTGTGATATAACAGATTGTTGTAATCTATATTCCAAAAGCTTTGCTTTCTATAAATAGGCTGGAATACAGTTTTATAATGACTTTAACCATATTAATCATTTTCATGATTTATAAAGATAACACTTAAGGATAAGTACTATGAGTCAACAATATACCATCGCTGATTATTTGTTTGATCGTGTCGCAGAAGCAGGCGCATCAGAGATATTTGGCGTACCTGGTGATTTCAACTTAACGTTTTTAGACAATATTATTGCCTCTGATAAGCTGCGCTGGGTGGGTAACACGAATGAGTTAAATGCAGGTTACGCAGCGGACGGCTATGCACGTGAGCGCGGCTTTGCGGCGATGGTGACGACCTTTGGGGTGGGAGAATTGTCAGCGATTAACGCGACCGCAGGCTCTTTTGCTGAGTATGCACCAGTGCTACATATCGTGGGCGCGCCAAGTACGGCTCTACAAGATTCAAAGCGCCGCATCCATCACTCACTTGGTGATGGCGTGTTCAATCATTTTATTAAAATGGTAGAGCCGGTCACGGTAGCACGAGCACAGCTTACCCCTGAAAATGCTGCCTCAGAAATCGACCGTGTGATTCGTTTAATTCTTAAAAAACATCGCCCAGGCTATCTGTTACTATCGCCTGACGTTGCTCGTCAACCTATTTATCCACCGACTACAAAGCTTGTTGATAGCCAAGAAGACATCACCAGTCAAGCAGCATTGGCAGACTTTAAGCAAGCGCTCATAGAGTTTTTGCCAAACAAAACCACGACGCTGATGGCAGATTTGATGGTGCATCGTTTGGGACTACAGCCGCAGCTTAAGGCGTTAATTGCCGATACGGATATTCCTTATACGACGTTATCGTGGGGCAAAACTTTGCTTGACGAAAATAGTGAGCGCTGGGCAGGGACTTATGCTGGCGTGGCATCACGTCCCGTGGTCAAGGATGCAGTCGAAAACTGTGAGTGCTTAATAAAAATAGGTGTGCAATATACCGATACCACGACGGCAGGTTTTAGCCAAGACATTGATGAAAATACAGTGGTTGATTTGCATTATGAGCGCGCGAGCATTGCTGGCAAAAACTTTGCGCCCATTGCCTTAAAAGACGCCCTAAAAACGCTACATGAAGTCTTGACCTCAGATATTAATATTGTGCCAAAGCAGTTCTGTAAAGAAGTCAAGCCGCATGAGCAGCAGGGTAAGGACAGCGAGGCTATTCTTCAAGATGATCTATGGCATATCATTGCCGATCATTTAGACCATAATAATTTGGTGTTTGCAGAACAGGGAACGGCGTATTTTGGCATCAGTGATGTGCGTTTACCAGAAGGCGTGACTTGTTATGGACAACCAATGTGGGGTTCGATTGGTTATACGCTACCGGCAAGTTTGGGTGCGGCTATTGCATCGCCAAATAAGCGCAGTGTCTTATTGATTGGTGATGGCTCAGCATTATTGACCATTCAAGAAATCGCGGTGATGATTCAAGAGCATATCAATCCAGTGATTGTACTGATTAATAATGATGGCTATACCGTGGAGCGGGCGATTCATGGCGAAAACCAGCGATATAATGACATTCCTAAGTGTAACTGGCAGGTGATGCCAAAAGCTTTTGGTGCCACCGATGATAATAGTCTGCTGCTAAAAGCAGAAACAGCAGGCGAGTTAAAAGCGGCTCTTACGCAAGCAGCGGCTGTAAAAGACAAGTTGGTTATGTTGGAGGTCATCGCTGATAAGCATGATATCCCGCCACTACTCGCCGATATCAGTGCCGCACTGAAGCCAAAAAATGATTAAGTGATTAATAAAAAACTCGCTTCATAAAAATGAATAGCCCCATTTAGCACCATTGCTAGATGGGGCTTTTTGCACTTTTTTATCATATAGATTAATTAATCAGCTATCACTCTTATGTCGGTTTGCAGACTTTAGTATCATGGTGGATTGGGCTATTTCCAGCCCTTATCATTCCATAGGAGATGACCCCGTCGTGATTTGGTTAAAAATGCTTATTGGTGCTCTAATGGTATTGGCGATTCAATTATTCGCGCAAACCAGATTTTTTTATTTGGCAGCACTCGCGCCACTGTTCCCCACATTTACATTAATCAGTCACTTTATTGTTGGTACTGAGCGTAGCCCCGCTGATTTAAAAGTCGCATTAATATTTAGTATGCTCGGTGTCATACCGCACCTTATTTATACCTTTGTGGTGTTTTTTAGCATCGGTTACGTCAGCTTATATAAGGCATTACTGTTCGGCGTTGTCGCTTGGACAATAGCCGCAGCGATTTTGGTCCTTACATGGCAGTACATTCAGGCTTAGTTGTGGTTAGAAAAAAACGTAAACTCTGTCAAAGGGCAATATATCAAAGGTATATATAAAATTCGGTACATATTTCTACAGATAATTTTTATAGATTCGGTCGTAGATGTTATGCTTAAGAGCGATTTTATGGTGTGACCTGTAGCAAACTAAGATTAGAATTATCACGATAACTCCACTCATTACAATTTATAAAAATAGGGCTTAAAAAAAGATGGATACCTTAAATATCATCTATCTCGTAGGGGCATTGTTAATTTTCGCCAGTATTATGGCAAGTACGTTATCGGCGCGCTTGGGCGTTCCGCTATTGCTGTTGTTTTTGATCGTAGGGATGTTGGCTGGCGAAGATGGTATTTTAGGTATCGAGTTCGCCCAATACGGGCTTGCTAATTTCGTTGGGCAGGCGGCTCTTGCTTGTATCTTGTTGGATGGTGGGCTACGCACGTCTTTTAAGTCATTTCGAGTGGGTCTCAAGCCTGCTATTACCTTAGCCACTTGGGGCGTACTTGCGACGGTAATAATACTGGGTATATTCGTCACTTGGCTACTCGATGTCGATTGGCGACTTGGTTTGTTGATGGCGGCCATTGTTGGTTCAACCGATGCAGCAGCGGTGTTTTCATTGCTGCGTAATGGTGGCGTCAAACTCAACGATCGTGTACAGGCTACATTGGAGCTAGAATCGGGCGCGAACGATCCTTTGGCTATTTTGCTGGTGACAGGATTAATCGCTTTAAATGTTGATCCCGCTGGACAGACAATACTGGGCTTTTTAGGGTTGTTATTACAGCAGCTTGGCTTTGGTTTGGGCATGGGCTTACTGTTTGGTTATTTATTGGCAAGGCTATTACCAAAAATACACTTGGCAGAGGGTATGTATGCCATTTTGATCATGTCTGCGGGCTTGGCAGTTTTTGCCGCGACTAATCTGATTGGCGGTAGCGGATTTCTGGCAATTTATCTCACTGGTGTGCTAATTGGCAACCATAAAGTGCGCTCAACTGAGCATGTGATGCGGGTGATGGATAGCTTTGCGTGGTTGTCACAAGCGGTATTGTTTGTGGTACTAGGGTTATTGGTGACGCCATCGCATGTGATTGATGTTTGGTATTACTCCGTCGCGATTGCCGCTTTTATGATTTTTATTGCTCGCCCTATTGCGGTCTATATCAGTGTGAAACCCTTTAAATTTAAAGATAGAGAAATCGGCTTTATTTCTTGGGTTGGCTTGCGCGGTGCGGTTCCTATTACGCTTGCCATATTACCGGTGATGGCGGGAATAGATGGCGCTTTTATGTTGTTTGATATTGCTTTTGGCGTGGTGGTTTTGTCTTTGGTTTTACAAGGCACAACCATTCCTTTTATGGCAAATTTATTCAAAGTGCGTATTCCTAGTAATAAAGACCCAGAAGAAGAGCATGAGGTTTGGGTATCTGACAAAGCAAGCATTACTTTATATGAGTTTGAAGTAAAGTCAGGGGCATTTGCGATTGATCGTCATCCAATGGCCATCTCTAAGCGCATAAGCCCTAATGAAATAAGTGTCTTTGCCTTGGTACGCAGGCAGCATATTATCGTTGTTGATGAAAATACCAAGCTCAAATGCGGTGATAGGGTGTGGTATGCGATGACAGGGAACCACGCCACCCAAATTGCTAAGATTTTCAATGACACGACCCTTGACCATAAAGCCATGGATGATTTTTATGGCGATTGGCTGCTATCCCCAAGTGTGAAGCTTGGAGATTTACCGTTTTTTACCAGTATTATGGCGTCTGAGTCGCTTGTCGATAAACTCAAATCCAAATCTGAAGACAGCGCCAAAAGCATGTGGGATCAAACAGTCGCTGAATATATCAATGATAGCTTAGAGATAAAGCCAGTATCGGGTGATACGGTCGATATCAATGACGAATGGTCGTTGGTCATAAAAGAAGTGGATGATAAAGGAAAGCTTAGAACGATTGGTTTAAAGCATCTAAAGTGATTAACAGTAGGGTAGCTATTTGCCGTCATTATTCACAAAAGACGCGTCATTTGACTTAAGAATTCGGCGACTTGTTTGTGTAAGTTTTCTCGATAAGCCCAATGATGCTTGACCTCGTAACTGGCCTCATTGGGCAGTAGTATTTTCATCAGCCCCATTTCTTCATAACGCTTGGCTAAATCATTGGGCAAGTAACCAACATGATGACCCGCCAGAATGAGCTGCGCAGTTGCCTCCATGTGATAAGTGGTGGCACTCAAAGTTTTTGGGCGGACATGATTGATACTCAAATCGGTAATATAGCCTCGTTTTATCCATGGATAGTTTTGTTCCAAATCCTCAAATGTTAACCCTTCTGATTCATAAAACAATCGATGCTCGCGCCCACAGCACACCACTTGTTTTTCAATAAACGCTGGTTGAAAAGTGAGTAGTGGTGGAAAACTGCCAAAATATCCCACACCAATATCACTCTCGTTGCTTAGCAGCTTCTCTAGCATGCTTTCAGGGCTTTGCACATCGATAGAAAAGTGAATAAGGGGATTGTCACGATAGCTAGCAGCCAAGCATTGGCGCAAGGCGTCATAAAAAAACGTCGGCATCTGGTCAATGAGACACAGTCGGATATGACCGCCACGCACCGAATCCAATTGGCGAATATAGTGCAGTTGATGCTGAAAACTGGCAACCGCTTCGGTAAAACTCAAGCAAGCTTCATATACTGCTGCACCATCTTCTGTGAGCTTAAAACCCGCGCGTCCGCGATGACAAAGCGTCATGCCTAAGCGATCTTCTAAATGGGTCAAATGACCACTAATGACAGAGGTCGTCACATTTAAGCGAGACTGTGCGGCTGTCACGCCCTGACATTCTACGATTGCCATAAAGCTACGCAAGGTTTTGATGTCTATTTTTATCAATTCATCTAGCATCGGTCATTATTCCTCAGTACCTCTGATGCCCATCAAAACGCATCTTCTATTTATCACTTTTCTAACATCAAATTTATATCAAACTTCTGATAATAACGGTTAAATCTAAATTACTACGAAAAATCAGAAGTTTACTTCTAAATTTTACCATGGTCTGACTTCAAATATTTAGGTATTGTCAAAGCATATAAAAAATTGCCTATTTTAAACAAACTGAAACAAGGATGTGATTTATGAAATTCAATCAACCATTAAGCGGCAACGATATGCCAAGATTTGGCGGTTTTGCTTCTATGATGCGCTTGCCAACTCAAGCTGATGCAGAAGGGTTAGATGTGGCGTTTGTGGGTGTGCCTTTAGATATTGGTGCGTCAAACCGTAGTGGTGCGCGATTGGGTCCACGACAAATTCGTGATGAATCACGTATGATTCGTCCCTATAATGTCGCCACTCGTGCTGCGCCTTTTGAATCTTTACAAGTTGCTGATATCGGCGACGTGCCTATCAATACTTTCAACTTGCTAAAAAGCATTGATATCATCGAAAAATTCTATACTGATAAAATCGTGAATCATGGGGCTATTCCATTGACTTTGGGCGGCGATCATACCATTGCCTTGCCTATCTTGCGTGCGCTTGCCAAAAAACACGGCCCTGTCGGCATGGTGCATATCGATGCGCATGCAGATATCAACGATGAGATGTTTGGCGAAAAAATCGCTCATGGTACACCGTTCCGCCGTGCTGTCGAAGAGAACTTAATCGATGGCAACCGTGTGGTACAGATTGGCTTACGTGGTACAGGCTATAGCGCCGAAGAGTTTGATTGGTCAACCCAACAAGGCTTTCGTGTTGTCCCTGCCGAGGAATGCTGGTACAAGTCTCTGACACCATTGATGGCAGAAGTACGCGAAAAGCTCGGTGATGGCCCCGTCTATTTAAGTTTCGATATCGATGGTATTGATCCTGCGTTTGCACCGGGTACGGGCACTGCTGAAATCGGTGGCTTGACCTCAACGCAAGCGATAGAAATCATTCGCGGTATGCGCGGACTTGATGTGGTGGGTGGCGATTTAGTAGAAGTGTCACCGCCGTATGATCCATTTGGTAACACCTCAGTATTGGCGGCAAACTTGCTATTTGAGATGCTATGTATCTTACCGGGTGTGCGCTATGACGATAAGGTAAAGGCGGTGTATTAAGAATGATTTGTAATCGCAAACTGCTTTTATTAAGCTGCTTTTTATAAGGGATTAAAGAGCAGTTTGGGTTTAACACTGAACAACTTATTTAAACGCGATTGAACTTTTTAGGATGATTAACTCATGACGCAAACGCTTCAAACATCTTCTTCAGCGCCCGCCACGCCGTCTCTGACATGTGGTGAGTTGCTCGTACAGTGGCTAGAGTATTATGGGGTAGAGACCGTATTTGGTATTCCGGGTGTGCATACGGTCGAGCTATATCGTGGTCTGCCAAACACCAAAATTCGCCACGTGACACCGCGTCACGAGCAAGGTGCGGGGTTTATGGCTGATGGCTATTATCGCGCGTCTGGTAAAGTGGGGGTTTGCTTTATTATTACAGGCCCCGGTATGACCAACATCATGACCGCAATGGCGCAGGCGTTGGCAGACTCCATTCCGATGCTAGTGATTTCTAGTGTTAATAAAGTGGCAGATACGGGCAGCGGTGAAGGGCACTTGCATGAATTGCACGATCAGCAAGGCATGGTCAGTAAGGTTGCACTCACGAGCAAAACTATTTGGCAGCCTGAATCGTTACCCAAGGTCATCGCTGAAGCGTTTGCATTATTTAATGGCGCACGTCCGGGGCCAGTGCATATCCAGTTACCCATTGATGTGATTACCGCCGATGCCAGCCATGTCGCAAAGCCTTCTGATTTAACTCCTTATTTAAATAACTTTGTAAAAAATTCAACTGATGCACATGGTTTAACGTTACCTCAAGTAATGAGACCGCTGCCCAATCCTGCGCAATTAGATTTGATCGTTGAATCTCTAAAAGCGGCAAAAAATCCAGTGGTGCTTTATGGCGGTGGCTGCGTCGATGTCGATCATGACGCGCAAAACCTAGCAGAGCTTATCGATGCACCGACGTTTTTGACCATCAATGCCAAAGGTTTGCTGCCACCTAGCCACCCATTAAGTTTGGGTAGCAATCAGTCATTAGAGGCAGGTCGCGCCGTTATTGCTGAGGCTGATTGGGTGTTGGCGATTGGTACTGAGCTGGGTGAAACTGATTATGATGTGTTCTTTAATGGTGAATTCAAAATCAATGGCACGCTGATTCGTATCGATTGCGATGCCCAGCAATTACAGCGTCCTTTTAGAGCCGATATCGCGGTATTGTCCGATGCGCAAATGGCGGTAAGTGGTCTATGTAGTCGTTTAAAGGGTCAGGCGTTAAATCATCAAGCGGCATCACGAGTAAACGAGGCAAAACAAGCACTATTAGCAGGAATGACACCAGACTTTGCTGGGCAAAATGCGCTACTTCAATTGATTCGAGATGAAGTGAAAGACGTCATCTTCGTTGGTGATTCAACGCAGCCTGTCTATAGCGGCAATCTTGGTTTTGAGGCATTGGCGACGCGTCGATGGTTTAATTCATCGACTGGATTTGGCACGTTAGGTTATGGTTTGCCTGCTGCCATTGGCGCCATGATTGGTTCCAACAGTCCAGTGGTCAGCTTGATTGGCGACGGCGGTATTCAGTTTACCATCGCAGAACTTATCTGCGCCGCCGAGCTTGAGCTGCCATTGATTGTGCTGCTGTGGAACAACCAAGGCTATGGCGAAATTCGTCGTTATATGGAAGAGGGTGGTTTGCCACTAATCGGGGTTAATATTAAGACGCCGAACTTTGAGCCGCTGGCAGCAGGATTTGGTGCAGGTTATCGCAGAATCACAGCCAAACAGCAATTGCTCGACGCTTTAAAAGAAGACATCAAGGGCAAGCAACCCATCATTTATGAAGTTGATGAAGCCGACGACTTTTTGATTGAAATGGGTATGACGTTTACCTGCTTTAGCTAACAATATAGTTAATCCTATATAAATCAGATACGGTGTCAGGCTCGCTTAGTCTACTATTTGTAGTACTTTCACTCGCCTTCCTTGTATCTAAATTATATTGAACCAACTATACCAACACTAAGCATAATAAAGGCTGGTCGCTCAAGGAAGAACGTCTATGATGCCACATGCTAACCGCTCGTCTGGTCGCTTAAGTACCTCGCTGGCAAGCTTGTTAATGGATTTATCCGCCGTTGTTGGCACGACCAATGTATTGACCAAACCCAGCCAGCAGCAGTCGTATACACAAGGGGCGATTGCTTCTATCACGGATGTTGTCGCGGCAGTTGTGATACCAGACTCTCTTGTGGCACTATGGCGCGTCATTAATCTCTGTGCGGCGGCTGATGTGATTATTATTGCACAGGCTGCTAACACAGGGTTGACCGGAGGCTCGACACCGTATGGAGAGTACGATCGAGCAGTCGTTGTGATTTCTATGCAACGATTGGGCGGTGTTCATCTGCTCAATGATGCAGCAGAGCTTATTGCCTTGCCAGCAGCTAGCCTTCAGCAGCTTGAGTCTGAGCTTGCGCCGTTAGGGCGTGAGCCGCATTCAGTGCTGGGCTCAAGTTGTGTTGGTGCTTCGGTGATTGGCGGTATTTGCAACAGCTCTGGCGGTATGTTGGTGCAGCGTGGTCCGGCGTATACCGAGATGTCGCTATTTGCCAAACGTAATGCCATGGGTGAGTTTGAATTAATCAATCACTTGGGCATTGATTTAGGTGCAGATCCAGAAGAGATGCTTAGAAACTTACAAACTGGCACGTTCAATAAAAATCCAGAGAGTGCCAACAGTAAGTCCTGTACAAACCACCATTATCAACACAAGGTGCGCGATTGCGTGGCAGACACACCTGCTAGATTTAATAATGACCCTAACGGATTATATGAAGCCTCTGGTTCAGCAGGCAAAGTCATCGTCTTTGCGGTTCGAGTCGCGACATTTGCCAAACCGACGCAAGAGCAAACGTTTTATATCTCGACCAATGACGCCAATACTTTGACCACACTCAGACAACAGTGGTTAAAAAGCGAGCTAAACCTGCCTATTTTGGCAGAATATATGCACAAAAATTACAACGATATTACCATGCGCTATGGTCGCGATACTTGTTTGAGTATGCGAAAACTGCCAGCCAGTAAGATAGGAGCGCTGTATCGGTTACAAGCCAAGATTGGCTATTATTTGGATAAATGGCGACTGCCTCAGACTTTACCAGATCGGATGCTACAAATGACTGGTGTTTTCATGCCGCCGTCATTACCCAATTCTTTGGCAGAGCAGGCGAGCTCCTATCGTTATCATTTAATCATTAAAGTCGCGGATGGCAATAATACGGACGATGATAATAGCAATGGCAATAATAGCGGCAGTCATGGTCATATTGCCGCCGCTCAAGCATTTCTACAGTCCCATATGCAGCAGCATCAAGGCGTCGTGCATCTCTGTACAGCAGCAGAATCCCAAGCATTATTGGTGTTTCGTAGTGCGGCAACCGCTGCCATGTTTCGTTATCACAACCTTAACCACACAAAGTTTGGAGAGCTGTTGTCTACCGATATTGCCTTACCAAGGAATGCCGTAGATTGGGATGAAGTGCTACCTATTGACTTACAAAAGCAGGTCAGTAAAACATTTTATTTAGGACATTTTTTCTGTCATGTCATGCACCAAGACTATCTGCTACACCCTGAAGTAAATGCAAAAAAATTCAAGGATGAGCTGTTGGCGTTTTATGATCGACGTCGTATAGAGTACCCTGCTGAACACAACGTGGGTCATGTCTATACCGCAAAACCTGCACTACATACTTTTTATAAAAAACTAGATCCGACCAATTCGCTAAATCCAGGCATTGGTCAGACAGCAAAATGGAAAAATTGGCGATCGTCGCCCATCAAGGAGGAATTAAATGACGAATTATCTCGATAAGTCGCAGCAACCGATATTAGGAAACGATGTTGTCGATTCAGAAACGCCGCAAGGAGAGCAGTGGCGTGCGTCAATGTGGAAGTTTTTATTGTTTTCAGCATTGGGTATTGCACTATTTATAATACCGTTTCAATGGGACGGAAAGGTTACGATTTTATTGGGTGTGTTAACGGACGCTTTGCAAGCTTTGCTGGGCGGTTCTGTCGTTTATGTGGCAATGGCAATCGTGACGACTTCCTTTCTTGGGGCATTGGCTGTGAAGGTGTTAAAGCCCAACCTACATGAAGACGCTATGGTCAAAAAACTCTTCGATGTTGATTGGTTTTGGCTCACTGCCCGATTGTTAGGGATGGTGTTTGTCTGGATGATTTATCTCCAAGTCGGCCCTGAGTTTATTATTAATCGTAATACGGGCGGCGTCATTTTCGAAGATTTGATTCCAATTTTGATTCCTTTGTTTTTCTTCGCCATTTTATCGTTACCGTTTTTGACGGATTTTGGTTTGATGGAGTTTTTGGGTACACTGGCGAGCAAAATATTTGTCAAGCTGTTTAAGTTGCCAGGACGCTCAGCGGTAGATGCGATGTCCTCTTGGTTTGGCGCAGCTTCTATCGGTCTACTGGTCACTATGCAGGAGTATGATAAAAGCTACTATAGCCAGCGTGAAGCGGCGATTATCGCGACGACTTTTTCGGTGACTTCGATCGCTTTTACTTATGTCGTCGCCAAAACCATCGGCGTGGACGATAACTTTGTTTATTTTTATCTGACCATTGCTTTAACAGGCTTTATCGCTGCGATTATTATGCCGCGTATACCACCACTTTCCTTAAAGCCTGACACCTATCATTCTGGAAAAAGCATGCTCGATGAAGGGATTCCTGCTCAGTACACGACCTACCAATGGGCGGTCAATCGTGCTGTGACGCGCGCGCACTCAATGCCAAGTCTGGGTCAAGTGTTCAAACGTAGTGTAAAGAATTTATTCGATATCTATTTTGGGCTAATCCCCGTAATTTTCGCAATTGGTACGATTGGTCTGGGCTTAGCCGAATATACGCCTGTGTTTAAATGGTTGTCTACACCGTTGGTACCGCTGCTTGATTTGTTACAAATTCCAGAGGCAGCAGAGGCGGCTCCAGCGATGATTATGGGCTTTGCGGATATGTATTTGCCAGCCTTGGTCGGCAAAAGTATTGAGAGTGAGATGACAAGATTTATCGTTGGTGCATGTTCTATTACTCAGATTATTTATATGTCTGAAGTGGGCGCGCTGATTTTGAAATCAAACATTAAGCTTAATGTGTTAGAGCTGTTTATGATTTTTATTCTTCGTACTCTGATCAGTTTGGTGGTGATTACCTCCGTGGCGCATTTACTTTATTAGCCATGTAGCCAATATCAACCCAGCCTCTAGCATAACGATAATGTGCCAAATAATTGGTTTATCTAACTAAAGAATAAACTGATTATTTAGCGAATGATTTATAGAAACACTTATAAATGCAATTAAAGACAATAGGTATAACAACAATTATATCAAACCATATAAGGTGATTGACCATCATGGAAATGACGAATGCTAACAGTTTAACGAGAGAAAGCGCCATCCAAACGGTTCACGATGAAGTGATGTTAAATGCAGCCTATATAGATGGCAAATGGATGACTATTATTGAAGCGCCTGCTACCGATACTGCTGACGCTGATAGCTATGATTCGAATCATGATTCAAGTTATGATTTATATGATTCAAATTCGGGAACAATCATCAGTACTACTCGATTGTGTACCAAGGTACAGGTAGAAATGGCAGTCAATGCGGCTTCTGCGGCGTATCCATCTTGGTCGCAAACCGCCGTAAGCGAGCGCGCATCGTATCTCAATGCCATTGCCGAGACGATGGAGCAGCAGTTTGACAAATTGGTTGGATTGTCTGTGTTAAATAATGGTAAGCCCATTGAAGAGGCAAAAATAGACGTGAGCGATGCCATTGCCTGCTATCGCTATTATGCCAATCTCATCACAGCACAAGCGACTTGGTCGGAGGTATCTACTAGCGAGTCAGGCATACGTTTGCTAAAAACGTATGCACCTATTGGTATTTGCGCCCTTATTGTCCCGTGGAATTTTCCAATGGTGACCACTGCTTGGAAGTTAGCTCCTGCATTGGCTGCAGGCTGTACGGTGCTATTAAAGCCCTCCGAGGTGACATTATTGCCAGAGTTGATGCTGGGCAATATATTGTCTGCTATTAAACTACCGAAAGGAGTCGTTAATATTTTACCGGGTGCAGCTGAAGTGGGCGCAGCCATGACCTGCCATCCATTAATCGACAAAATTTCTTTTACTGGTAGCAACGCCGTTGGTGAAAAGGTAATGAGCCAAGCGGCAAAAGGTATCAAAGATATCAGTCTAGAGCTGGGCGGTAAGTCAGCCATCGTCGTATGTGCAGATGCTGATATCGACCACGCTTGTGATTTAATCATCGGTGGCATATTTACCAATGCCGGTCAGATCTGTTCAGCCACCTCAAGACTGCTCGTTCATGAAAGCATTGCTCAGTCGTTGTTCGATACATTAAAAGTTAAGACAGAAAATTTGCAAATGGGTGATGGCTTTGACACTGACACGCAAATGGGTCCACTGGTTAGTGAGCAGCAACTAAATCAAGTAAAAAAATATTTCGACCTTGCTACTGCCGAAAACCTGATTTGTCTCACAGGTGGTGAGGTCTTAAATCGGCAAGGGTATTTTGCGATGCCGACGATTTATACCAATGTTCCAGTGACCAGTCAGTTATGGACAGAAGAGGTTTTTGGGCCGGTCTTAGTGAGTCAAACGTTTACCGACCATGCCGAGGCGATTGCTTTAGCCAATGATAGCCAGTTTGCTTTGGCCGCGAGCATTGTCAGCGCTGATGAAACGGCGGCCGTAGAGATGGCGCTACAGATTCAAGCGGGTCATATCTGGATCAATGAACAGCAAATTGTACTGCCAGAATCAGGATGGGGCGGGTTTAAGCAAAGCGGTATCGGTCGTGAGCTGGGTGTAGATGGCTTGTCTGCGTATCAAAAAAGTAAGCATGTGCTGTTGAGTCATTAAACGTTGGGTGCTTTCATATCTTATTTAGCCAGTGACATTGTTACCAATGGCTAAATAAGATATTTGCTTTGTAAATTAACTTTACTGGACTAAGAATGCCATTCGATATAAAATTGAGCAATCATTCAAATTTTATCGCTGTGCTTATTTTTATATGAGATTACAGCTTTTGAGATGGAAAAACTATGTCACGTACCGCACTTTATAACCGTCAGGATGCCTTAGAACGCGCGTTACAGCTTTTTTGGCAAAAAGGCTTTCATGCTACTTCGTTAAAAGACATAGAAGAGGCGCTCGATATGCGTCCAGGAAGCATTTACGCTGCGTTTGGCAGTAAAGATGGATTATTTCAAGAAGCGTTAGACTACTATGCTCGCCTAGGTTTGAGTGAGCTTGAGCGGGTAATGGGCGCTTATCAATCGCCGCTGTTGGGGTTAGCCGCTTTCGTGCGTCAGCTGGGCGGTATTCGTGATAAAGGGCTGCCGAGTCAGGCTTGCATGTTGGTCAAAAGCTTACTGGAGCTTGGTGCTCGTGAGCAGACAGCGCTACAAAAAGTTGAAATGCTGCTGGCAGGTATGGAGCTGCGTTTTATAAATTACTTTAACGAAGCACAGCGGCTGGGTGAATTGGATAGTAAGTTGGATCCGACTAGGCTTGGACGACGACTACAGGCGGAAATCATGGGGCTGCGTGCTTTTGCGCAGCGTGATGTCGAGAGTGCAGCGGTGCAAGCGTTGGCTGAAGATATGGCGCTCTCTATAGAAGCGCTGCGTATTGATGAGCCTGTTGGCGAGTAGTGCATGTTGACTATTTGCAAATAAGCACTGCTAAAGGGTTATTGCCGATTAAGTAAGGCTGATTGCTAAGATGTTTTTGGTATGAAAAAAAGGGTTTTAGAGTTACTGTATAGTCTCGGGCTATACAGTAACTCTAAAACCCTTAGCTTTTCTAAAACTCTCAGCTTTGAAGACTAAACCATGACTTCATGGTTTAGTCTGGCATGTCAGCTAACTGCTGCAAAATGCTTTTATAATTTTCAATACCTTGTGCGCCGCTAATTAAATGACGCTCATTGAAAACCATAGATGGCACACTTTGAATGCCTTGTTGCTGCCAATGCTGCTTTTCTTTTTCTACCGCTGCAGCAAATCGCTGCTCTTCTAAGACCGCTAATGCTTCGCTACGATCCAGTCCAACATCGGCCGCAACATCGGCAAGCACACTATAATCTGATATATTTTGATTATCGACGAAGTGTGCGACGAACAATGCTTGCTTTAGCTCGTGCATACGCCCTTGTTGATCAGCCCAATGCAGCAACTGATGCGCATTAAAAGTATTGTAAGTACGAAAGTCATCGGTAAACTGAAAATTAAATCTAGCTTCAGCACCTACTTCTGTCATTCTAGCTCGGTTCTCTTGAATGTCCTCAGCAGTCGTACCGTACTTCTCCATGATATGCTCACGATAGTTTCGTCCTTCGTGCGGTGTATTAGGATTTAACTCAAATGGATGCCAGTGAATCTCGTGTGGAGTGTTGGTTTGTTTTAATGCCTCGGCTAGTTGACTATAGCCGATAGCGCACCAAGGGCAGACCACGTCTGACACGATATCTATTCGTAATGGTTCTTTTAAATTACTCATAGTGGCTCCTTATTTGGTTCTTATATAATTAGACAGCTTTATGCCATTCAAACTTTTGGAAAGGCTTGTCGATTGGCGTGTTGGCCAAATGGTTGGTGTAGTTACTCATCACTTTTTGAGCCGCTGCAAGAACCACTTCCAAAATCTGACGTTTAGTAAAGCCTGCATCTAAGAACGCTTGCACTGCGTCATCATTTACATTACCACGATCACGAACGACCGATAGCGTAAAGTCGCGTAATGCTTCTAGTTTTGCAGTTGGTAGAGGTGTCTCATTACGTAATGCTTCAGTAATGGCGTCGTCTACTTTCATGCTTTTTGCGATACCAGTATGAGCGGGTACACAGTAATGACACTCATGTTCGACGTTGATGGTTTGCCATACGACCGTGACTTCCTCATCATCAAAACTGCTGTCTAAAAACAACTGATGCAGACGTTGATAGCCTTCGAGCAAGCCAGGCGCTTCAGCCATGACGGCATGTAGATTAGGTACCATACCAAACGCTTTGATAGAAACGTCAAGTAAGTCTTTGCTTGCTGCTGGGGCTGTGTCTTTGTCGTGTAGGGTAAATTCAGTCATATTAAAACCTTTTAATCATTATTAGTGAATTTTTATAAAAGTAAGTGTATAAGCGACTTGAGAACCTATTATATAGTTGAGTGAGTACTCAATTATATAAGTGAGATTTTCGTGAGTCGCTCAACAACTGCAGCCACTATAATCCATTTTGAGCAATCGTTCAAATAATATTTGAGAGAATGCTCAAGTTGTTTGTAAATTTCGTTTACATTCAAAGCTAGGCGGCATCACGACAGTTATTTGTTTTTCTTAACCAAATTATTGCTAAATGGCATGGTTAACAATCCCCATAGCGAGGCATTTTGTTTGGCTGCTGGGTATTCTTTTAGCCCAATATCTAGCTCATTATCAGACTGCTTTGCTTTACCCTTATAACTACCAAAAATCCAATCCCACCAAATGACACTAAAACCATAGTTTGAGTTGGTCTCACTAACGCGTTGGCTATGGTGAATACGGTGCAAAATCTGCGTCATTAATATTAGGCGCAGCGGTTTTTCAAGCGCAGGTGGCAGGCGAATATTGGCATGGTTAAATATCGCTAAGCCATTTAAAGCAATCTCAAATATCAATACGGCGATGGCAGGAACACCCAATAAGCTGATGGCAACGAGCTTCACTAGAATGCTTAAAACGATTTCAATGGGATGAAATCTAAGTCCTGTACTGGCATCGACATGTGCATCAGCGTGATGGACTTTATGTAAACGCCATAGCATAGGCACGCGGTGAAATAATCGATGCTGCCAGTAAATGATGATGTCGAGCAATATTAAGCTTAGTATGACGACGACGATGCTTGGCAAATTGATGATATTAAACAGACCAATCCCATGCTGCTGATTATACAGCGCCGCAGCCGTTAGACCGACAGGCACCGCTAGACGAGCAATAAATGACGAGATAAAAACCAAGCCAAAGTTAGCGAACCAGCGTTTGCTGCTTTTGATCGGTGCTTGACGTGCAGGCATGCGCCATTCTATCAGCATCATAATCACTAAAATGCTTAAAAAGAACCCAAGCCGCCACCATACTTCGTTAGTCATTAGCTGCCTCTTAACTTATTCTATTTATATACTGTTTTTATCTATTTCTAGCTGTTTAAGGGTATGGTAGCCGCCATGGATACGGGTAAAAATCGTAATCGCGCAGGCAGTGGCAAAAATGCTGGCGAGTAATACAAAGTGCTGTGGCCACAGGCAAAAACCGACAAACAGTGCGATGGTTTCGGTGCCTTCCGTCAAACCGTTTAAATAATAAAAGCTTTTATATTTAAACTGTGGTTTATCCAGTGTAAACTTTTCCGCAGCAATGGCAAACGCTAAGAAGCTAGAGCCTGTGCCAATAAAGGTCGCGAGTAATAAAGCGCCAGCAATGGCATTCTGTTCAGGATTTGCCAATATAAAACCTAGCGGGATGGCGGCATAAAAGAGAAAGTCGAGCGTAATATCTAAATAGCCGCCTGCGCTTGAGCTTTGCTTTGCATAACGGGCTAAAGCGCCATCAAGACCATCAAAAATACGATTCAATGCAATGGCTGCCAGTGCGCCATACCAAAGCTCAAATGCGAGTAACGGCAAGGCTAACATACCGATTAAAAAGCCTGCCACCGTGAGTTGATCAGCCGTAATACCGCGTTTATGCAATACAACGACGACAGGGCTTAGTATCGGCTTAATCATGGGCGTAAGAAATTTATCTAGCATGCGCTTGCCTTTTGTATTTCGCTTTGACGTTTAAGATTTTATGTATAAAACTAGAACTCTAAAACTACAGTTCTAAATGAATGACTTTACCGTTTGCGGCTTCAGCATCGCTATAATCGTGGGTGACCATGATGGCGGGAAGTTTATGAGTGCGGATTTGCTCAAACACCAGTTGCCGCGTATCTACTCGAAGTTGGGTATCAAGCTTGCTAAAAGGCTCATCGAGTAGTATCGCTTTTGGTGCGCTCAGTAGCGTTCTAAGTAGTGCCACTCGCGCTTGTTGTCCACCCGATAAATTATCGGGATGGCGATTTCCCATGCCTGCTAAACCAACTTGTTCAAGTGCCTGCTCTATTTTTTTACGGCGCTGTTTTCTATCACTTTTAGGCATCGCAAAAGCAATATTACCTGCGACCGATAAATGCGAAAACAGCAGAGCATCTTGATACAGTACCCCAATATGGCGCAGGTGCGTCGGCAGATGGCTTACATTTTCATTATTTAACCAGACCTCACCAGTAGCGGTGAAACTACTTGATAAGGTACCTGTTAGCCAGTTCAATAAGCTCGATTTGCCACTACCAGACGGACCCATGACGGTTAGTATTTCACCACCAGTAATCTGCTCATCTAGGCTCAATAATAGCTCGCCTTGTCGATATAACTGCAAGTTTTTTATCTGTAAAGAAGATTGCATCAAGAGCCCTTTATCTGCGTTTTTATGGTGAGTTGTTTTTCAAAATCAGTGCTATTTAGAATCAGTGTTCTTCAAAACGAATGTATTTTAAAAAACAGTTTTAACGACTGCTATTTTTACCACTTTTAAAGAAGTACTTCGGCAATACCCACGCCAATATAAACCCAATTAACGGTAGCGCCATTTGGATGATGGCATACACCGCACTGGTGCGTCTACTGGCACCATTGGCGAGGGTTACGGCTTCTGTGGTGATGGTGGCGATACGTCCGCCGCCTGCTAATAATGTCGGTAAATATTGACCAAAGCTAATCGCCAAACCAAGAGCAATGGCTATTAATAATGGCGCAAACAGTTGTGGTAATTTGACCTGCAAAAATACTCTAGCAGGAGTTGCACCAAGGCTTGCCGCTACATGAGAAAAACGCGGGTCTAGACGTCGATAACTGCTAGCAAGCGATAAAAAAACATAGGGCAGCACAAAGAGCAGATGGATAAATGCCACATTAAAAAATGCCGTTTGATTATTTACCAGTTGCTGTAGCCATACTAAGCCAAATAAAAAAGCAATGCTCGGCACTAAGAGCGGCAAATAGATAATGAAACTGGTAAATGTTGAAAGTGGCTTTTTACTTAATTGCTCAGCTTCTAAACACAATAAAGTCAGCACAATGGCAAATATCGTACTCACGATACCGATAGTAACGGTATTAAATAACGGTGTACCCATTTGTGTAAAGGCGCTTTGAAAATGCAATAACACCAACTGCTCTGGCAATACGGCGGGAAAGCGCCAAAAACCAGCCACTGACCACATTGCTAGACCAATGAGCGCTAGCAAGATAAAGCCAATTACCACAGTGGTCAACGCTGCGGTGATTTTTTGCCATATGACATCGGCATAGTGGCGCTTGCCGTTTATCAACGTACCATTAAAACAAGTTTTAATGATTCTCTCAGCGCCTAGCCACAAGCCGATTAAACCACCCGTCAAAGCCAGCTGTAATAACGCGCCCGCCGAGGCTTTTATACGTAGGTTTAAATCTACATCGTTAAACCATTGCATGATAGTGACCGCCAGTGTTGGCGGCGTGTTTGGACCGAGTATCAATGGCATCTCTACGCTGGCACTGGCATAGGCAAGCACGGCTAAGATAGGCAAACGTAAAAATGGATAGAGGACAGGAAGTACCGCTTTAAAAAAGGCAGTGATGGGATAATAGCCGAGATTTAGCGCAACTTTATACTGCTGCCGTAGCTTTTTACCAAGCTCAGGTTGTGCCAAAGCGCCCAGTGCCATGAGTAATAAAAATGGCAGCTCTTTTAAGGTTAAACCCAAGATAATGCTGATGCCGTAGGGATCATATGGAAATATACCGTCCGGAGCCAATTCCCAGCCACTTAGCCATGGTGATATAAGGCGTGAAAACATACCAGAAGGCGCAATTAAAAAACCAACCGCAATGGCTGCCGCTGCATGAGGAATGACCAAGATTGGACTCAGTAAACGCTCAATACGAGTCAGCCAAACGCTATTAAAAAACGCCGCCAAAATCATTAAGGTCATGACAAAAGCGAATAGCGTGCTGATTAATCCAGTAGCGATGCTTAAAGCGACCATTTGGATAAGACCGGGTGTCTGCCAGAGATCATGGAAGCCTTGTAGATTAACAGTCGTTTTCTCAAGTGCAGGCACCCAGCTAAAGGCAGGTAACAGCACGCACACCAAACCACCGAGTACCGGTAATATCAGTAGCAGCAGTAAAAATGTCGGACTCAAGGATACAATGCGCGTAAATAGGTCTGTTTTATAAGGCGCGGTTATACCAGTAATTGTTGCAGAATAGACTTTTTCCTTAGTCGTTTTATTATTAGAATCTTTACTCATGGGCTAACCCCATAACGCGCTTGCCAGCCTTGCATAATGGCATCAACCCAGCTTGGATGTGGTTCACTCACGGTACGTTTGATGCTATCAAAGGGCAGGGCGCTAGGGTGTGGTTTATTGTCTTTGAATAGCGCTTGTTGCTCAGGGTTGAGCGTAGAGGGAACGAGTACGGTTTTATCACCCCATATATCAGGGGTTTGCTTTTTGGCCTGTGCTTCTGGACTCAGCAAAAAGTTGGCGACCAGCTGCGCGGCTTGCGGATGGCTGGCGTTATAAGGAATGGCCACAAAATGGGTGTTACTTAAGCTGCCATCACTCATTGCATAGCTACGAATGCTCTCGGGTAAGTCATAACGCTGCACGGCCGCGGGTACTTCAGGTGCAGAAAAAGTAAAGGCCAAACTCAGCTCGGTATCATCGACCAAACGCCGCATGTGCGCGCCCGTTTGCACAAATTGCTCACCCTTGCGCCATAAGGTGGGATGCAAGTCATCTAAAAACGTCCATAAAGGAGCTAATATAATATCTGTATTTTGCTCAGTGGCTGGCAAGTTGAGCTGTGCTTTGGTATTTTCGCCTGTTTTCGCATCTTGCTGCTCGTGCAGCATGACTAAAGCATATTTTAAAAAGCTCATGCCTAAAAAGTCAGGCGGCTTTGGATAACTAAAACGCCCGGGATTTTGCGCTGTCCAATTGACTAGCTCATTTAAAGTGGTTGGAGGCTTATTCGTCGATAAACTGTCGTAATAAAAGGTCAGTGAGGCTTGACCCCATGGTGCTTCCATACCATTGGTCGGTACACCAAAATCAAAGTTAACGGCAGGATTATTCTCTGGATCGGTCAAGGAAAAGTTAGGCAGCTTGTTCGCCCATTGTTTTAGCAATAATGAATTCTCACTCATGGTGGCAAAGTTGGCGCCATTTATCCAGATGAGATCAACGCTGCCTTTATCGTTGTTGTTGGCGGACTTTTCTGCAAGTACACGACTGACGGCTTCACTGGTGTCGCTCAGTTTGACATGAACCAAGTTAATATTATATTTGTCATCGACTTGTTCGGCGGCCCACTGTAGATAGGCGTTGATCTGTGGATCACCGCCCCATGCATAAAAGTAGACGTCTTGGTTTTCCCCTTGCGCCTCTATTTGTTGCCAAGATGATAAATTTTGATTAAGGTTACCAGTAGTGGGTGAGGCAGTGCTTGCTGATATACCAACACAAATGCTAAGCACCATAGCATAGGTGCTATAGCGGCTTAGATTTTTTAACGTGGTCAAAGCGGGTAGAGATTTAATAACGTACATTTAAGTTTCCGTTATGATGATATATTTTTAGCGCAGTGAATAAAAAACCAGCTAACCTCGACGCCATGTATGGTATTTCTCAAGCCAGTTTAATACCGTTTCGGGCGCATGATTACGTTTCCATTCACCAGCCGCGTATTTATTAGCCTCTGCCCACGTTGGATACATATGGATAGTGCCGAGTATTTTGTTCAGCCCTAAACCGTGCTTCATCGCCAGTATAAATTCTGGCATTAAATCCCCAGCATGTTCAGCGACGATGGTCACGCCAAGTATTTTATCTTTGCCTTTAGGGGTAATGACTTTGATAAAGCCATCGTTGGCGCTTTCCGTCACCGCGCGATCTAAATCTTTAAAGTCGTAGCGGGTAATCTCAAAATCGATACCTTTTTCGATAGCCTCTTGCTCATTTAAGCCCACGCGTGTGACTTCTGGATCGATAAAGGTTGTCCACGGAATCACGCGGTAATCTACTTTAAACTTCTTTAAATGTCCAAATAAACCGTTTACGGCAGCGTACCATGCCTGATGGGAAGCCACATGAGTAAATTGATAAGGGCCGACGACATCACCTGCGGCGTATATATTGGGGTAGAGAGTTTCTAAATAGTCATCCGTATCGATGGTACGTTCCGTTTCGATGCCCAAATCTTCAAGACCATAACCTTCTAAGCGAGCACTACGTCCAACGGCACAAAGCAATTCGTCATATTCAATCGCGATTTCTTGCTTATTTTGACGGTCTTGCTTAACGGTACTGCCGCCTTGCGCTTCAACGATAATGAACTTTTTACCATCGCGAGCTTCACAGCGAATCGCTTGATGCGAGGTTAAAACGTTTACGCCGCTCTCAACGAGGACTTTCTGCGCAAATTCTGAGACTTCCACGTCTTCTTTTTTCATAAGACGCGCGCCTCTTTCGATTTGAATCACATTAGAGCCTAAGCGTGCAAAAGCTTGTGCCAGCTCAGAGCCAATTGGTCCGCCGCCAAGTACCACCAGCTTTTTCGGCGCTTCTTCTAATTCGGTAAATTTATTCCATATGGTGTCGCTAGTCACATAGCCGGTTTCTTCTAAACCAGGTAAGTCTGGGATAAATGGGCGCGCACCAGTAGCGATAACGATGGAACGTGCGGTGAGTGTTTGCGTGCCGCCATCGTTTAACGCAATCTCTACTGTCCATGGGTCGATGAATTTGGCATAGCCTTTTAATACTTCGACACCCAAGTCTGTATAGCGCTCGACGCTGTCATTTGGCGCGATGTCAGCGATGACTTTATGGATGCGGGTCATAACGTTCTTAAATGAGAACTCTGGTGGTGTATTTTCCAAGCCATAACGCTCAGCATGGCGCATTTGTTCTGCGACTTTTGCGCTTTTAATCAGGGCTTTACTGGGTACACAGCCATAGTTTAAACAGTCGCCACCCATTTCACCCGCTTCGATTAAGGTCACTTTTGCTCGGACGGTCGCCGCGATATAGCTAGTGACTAGCCCGCCAGCACCTGCGCCAATCACGATCATGTTCCGATCGAATTTTTTAGGTTTTCTATAGTTTTTATAGACGCGGCGTTTTTTTAGCATATTTAATATGCCTTTTGCTATTAATGGGAAGAAACCTAACAATGCAAATGAGACAATTAAATTAAACGATAAAATTCCTGACAAACTGTCAATTTGCGCCAATTGCGTACCAGCATTAACGAATACAAAAGTACCCGCGAGCATACCGATTTGGCTTACCCAGTAGAATGTCCTTGCTTTAATCGCGGTGACACCCATGAGTAAATTAATCAAAAAGAACGGAAATATCGGCACTAAGCGTAGGGTAAATAAGTAAAATCCGCCTTCTTTTTCAACGCCAGCATCAATGGCTGCTAAGCGCTCAGGAAAGCGCTGTTTAATCGTATCACGCAGTAAGTAACGTGAGGTTAAAAAGGCGAGTGTTGCACCAATACTGGAGGCAAATGAGGCGACCAGTAACCCTTGCCATAAACCAAATAATGCACCAGCTGCCAACGTTAAAATAGCGGCACCCGGTAAGGATAGGGCGGTGACGACGATATAAAGTAAAAAGAATCCACCGATAATCAATAATGGTGATTGCGTTTTATAGTCGTTAAATTGCGCCATTGAGCCTTTTAAACCGTCAAGCGTCAGTAATTGATTGAGGTCAAAGTAGAAAAAGCTTGCTGCCAATATTAATATTAACAGTATTAACAATATTCTTTTAATCATAAAATATCCGGCTAATTAGTAGAGCGAAGGCTAAAGTCATCGTCATTCTTTTATGATTAAGAACCTTGACCATGTTAGTGGTAACGACAATTACGTTAAGTTTTTTGCATGGTTTGTGCATTTATATACAATAAAACAGCTCACTCAGTAGTCTTTATAGTATAGAGCTTGAGTTTCGGAGGCTAGTATTTATATTTTTGCATGTTCAGCCCAGCCCAATCTAACGATAAATATGACTGATGTTTAGGCTAAAGAAACTTTTTTGCCCAAGGTTAAGGTATCCCAATCTCTCATTAAGAAAAGCGCTAAACACGCAGCCAACATCGGCCATGCTGCAAAGAACAACAAGTTATCAAAAGGCTTGAGGTATAAGCCGAAGGTTGAGAGCGTTGAAATCGCATGAAGTAGCAAGATGATGCCGTAAGTCCAAGTTTTGAATAATCCTGTGACAAACAACAGAATGAGGATGAATTGAGCCGCGCCAATGACATAAAACACGGTGTCGCCTATACTTTCAAAACCATAAAAACTAGAAAAGACGCCTGCGGCATGATCAGGATTAATCAGCTTATCTAAAGTCCAAACTAAAAAAACAATGAAAATACCCAGTCGAAGCAATAACAGTGAAAGAGGGAGATGTTTTGGCATAAGTTATTTATTCTTAATAAGCGTTAAAAGTGAGTGCAAAAGAGCTTGGCAAGTCTAATCAATGAAATATCTGGCAATGACTACTATTGTCAGGCAGTAAGCATGAATAAAGTGTTTATTTTGAGTGATTACTCAAAATTAGACAAAATATTACCGCTCAGTAGGTTAATAAACCGCATTGTAGTTGTTATTGAATGGTTGTTCAAGTTCGTAGCCTCAAGCATGCTACTGTTCCAGAGCATCGTTACGTTTTTCAACCAAAGCAGCAATGCTGGGTTAAAGGTTGTTGCTTTTCGTACAATAAAAAGCCCTTCATAGACTGGGATAGTCCATGAAAGGCTTTTGGCTTATATCATAAGTATGATGAAATTAAGCGGTTACCACATCAAATCATCTGGAATCACATAGGCGGCATAAGGATCATCTTCTGCCAGTACTTCTTCTGATGTATCGTTAGACACGACCATGAAGCCCTCCATTTTTGCATCGATGCGATCTGCCAACGGACGAGGAAGTAGGGCATAGCCTTCTTCTAAGCGTGCAATCACCACATGACCGGCGACGATTTGGTCATATAGTTTTTGAGTGACAAAGATTTTTTTAACCTTAGCATTATCGACAAATTGATAATTAACATCGCCATTGGTATCGGCAATCTGATGCTGCTTAATCATTTGGACGATATTAGCCTTGAGCATCTTCTCTTCTAAAATACGTTGCTTTTCTTGATTGAGCTTTTGATCTTTCTCTAGTTTTTTTGCTTGGGCTTCTGCCAACGCTTTTTTCGCTTCCATGCTTTCTGAGTCACCAGTACGCTTGGCATGCTGAGTCTGCTTGCTGATTTTCTTGGCTTTTTTGCTATCCACCAATCCCGCTTTTAATAACTGAGCCTGTAGGGCATTTTTTGCCATAATTCTATCACCTAGATAAGGATACTTAAATCATAAATGCTAAAAAACCATTGTAGCAAAATTCGCTACGGCATGTTGTTAGACGATGACAAGACTTTTTTAATTATGGTAGAAGTGGGCACACATCGCTGGCTGAAGCCGTTTAAATTGGTTATTATCAAGGCAATGGATATGATTTTTTTGCCGCTATGTTCTTTGGTAACCATGTTCTTTGGTAACTATGTTTTTCGGTGACCATATTTATAGTGGGTATAGAAAGCTGTATAGGATTAAATCGTTAAATTTAAGGATGGAATATGACAACATCACAGCACATTTTAGCCTGTATAGACGGCTCGGCAGTGACTGAATCGGTTTGTGACTATGCAGCATGGTATGCCAGAAAGTTAAATTTACCCGTAGCATTGTTGCATGTGAGTGAGGTTCCAGCCTCCACCAGACGCGATTTGTCAGGCGCAATAGGAGTCAATAGCCGCCAGTTTCTATTAGAAGAATTGACGCAGTTAGACGAGCAAAGAGCGAAGGTGGTGAACAGTTATAGCAATGCTTTGGTACAAGACGCAAAAAGCCATATCCAAGGCAACTTTACTCAAGTCGATATTCGTATCTATCAACGTCGCGGCAAGCTGTTACCTGCCATTGAGCATTTTAAAGCAGAAAATCGTGCCATCGTCATGGGACGCCGAGGTGAAGATCACAAAAGCAGCCGTATTAATATCGGTAGCCAAATCGAAACCGTTGCCCGCGCATCTGACGTTCCTATATTGATTTGCTCAGAGACGTTCAAAGAACCCAGCTCATACATGATAGCTTTTGATGGTAGCAAAACGGCTATCAAAGCAGCATGGATGGTTGCGAGGAGTCCTGTGCTAAAAGGTTTACAAGGGCATATCGTCATGATAGGCAATCATAACGACGCGTCAAAACAAAGCTTAAGCGCCGCAGCGGCACAATTGGAGGATGCAGGTTTTAGCGTCGCGGCACATCATTTATCTGCCTCCGATGCCGTCGACGGCTTGTTAAGGTTTCAGGTAGAAAACAACATTGATATGATGGTGGTGGGTGCTTACGGGCATTCGAAATTGCAACAATTATTCCTTGGTAGTACCACGACAGAAATTATCGCCAGCACGCTATCTCCTGTGATTTTAGTACGTTGAAAACTCGGTAAGGTTTATAATAGCGAGGTGCAATCATTGCGCCTTTAGCTGTCGATGACGTTCAGTGAGCATATCTGACGTTTGCTAAAGGATCATCTCATCATACTATTTTTGGACATGGTTTATGCTTATTAATGCAGACTTTACTCGCCGCGCTGCCCTTACACCTGAACAACACCAGTGGATTAAGTCACCACAAAATGGGGTAGAGCGCGTGATGCTTGACCGTGTGGGTGCAGAAAAAGCACGTGCCACTAGCCTTGTACGCTATGCACCCAATTCTTATTTTCCGCATCATCTACATCCATATGGTGAAGAGATTTTAGTATTGTCAGGTACTTTTTCTGCAGATGACAAACATTACCCAGCAGGTTGGTATTTGCGCAATCCACCGACCTCAGGACACAAGCCCTATAGTGATGAAGGCGCAGTGATTTTCGTCAAGCTACGTCAAATGCCAGCTGATGAACCTCATTATGTGGCTATCAATACTAAAGATAAGGCTCATTGGCAACAACAGGGCAGCCGTGATGTTTGTCTTCTATTCTCGGGTGATAATGAGCAAGTGAGTTTGCAGCGTATCAAGGCAGGCGAGTTACTGTTTAATGAGGCAGTCTGTGGCGGTGCAGAAATACTGGTGTTAGCAGGCGAGTTGATAGATGAGGGTCAAGTTTATCAGCGCAGCGGCTGGATACGTCTGCCAGCAGGTGAGCATGCGCAAATACAGGCAGGATCTGAAGGAGCTACAGTGTATCTCAAGACAGGGCATTTAATGCAAGTGATAGGGTTGTAAGCATTTTTCTGAGCTGAGCATGCGGTGCGCGTGAATAATCCATAACCAAGTTGTTTGGTTGTAGATTATTCACGCTGGCTTTAGGCACTATATTATCTACGTACAATCAATGCCGCACTATCAAAGTCGCTTTCCACTAAAAATCCTATCTCATGAGTATCAAGTGACAGTGACCATTTCATATATTATTCAATATATAATATTCGACTAATCATAAATTTTATTTATACCTATATAGCTTTTTTATTAAAAAAATTGTTGAATAGCCATATCTAATGGGTATTTTCCAACAACCATTCCTTTCGTTTACTGGTCTTTTTATTAATAAAAAATCCTAGACAACGACACTTTCTCTACCGAAGTAGTGCGATAAGTCGTCATGCTGAGTCATTGATTGAGATTTCTCATCTAACTTTTTATACCTTATCGCTTTATCGGTACTCACTTAGCAGTTTTATGATAAATATTTACGTCGAAAAAATTCAGCTACCAGCTAAGCATTCCTGCATGAGAAACGATCTTAAGTCCCCTATATCTCGGTGATAAAAACGCATCCTCAGTTATTAAAAAAAGCCTATAGGAGTTAATCTATTCTTATATATTCACATATTTGAATAAATTAATTTCAATGATAGAAAGCGAAGAATAAACAGTAGGTTATGCCAATTAATGATTTCCATAGATTTAATGATTGATCGTACAAAGCTAGCTCAAACAGTTTTTTTATATTCGAAAATAAGAATATTTATAAAATTTAAAAAAATTATATGATTGCAATAAAAATATAGCGAGCTATAATAAAGTTTATGTTGTGGTAATAATAAAAAAGTAAGCGCTTTATAAAAAAGCGTATTAGATTTTTTTGTTTGGTTATCTAGAAATACTAAGGTGAAAATAAAGGGATAGATCTTTACTGAATTTTTCGTTTATTAGGATGAAATGCTATGGATAGCAGAAATTTACTATTACCAGTAACACTTTGTGCAGCAATGAGCCTATTAGGCTGTCAAACGGTAAAAAATGAGCGAATGTCATTTGATTCTGACTCTCATTATCAAGTTAAACAAGCTGTGTGGGACAAAAATGGCGAATTGTTTCGCGTACCCATCGACAGTAATTTGAAAACCAATGAGAGTAGGATTGTTGTTTTTCGTCATGCTGATGATAGTGAGAATCAAAATAATATCAATATAAGTATTGGGCGTGATGAGGTTTTTCATACCAGTCTACAGAATGGCTACTATTCAGAAAAAATTATTTGCCATGGCTCTCAGCTTATCAGTGCTTCTATCTTAGATAAAGAAAGCGGTAAGATTGTTTCTTATTCTGAGAGTTATCCGCTTGTACCTCAAACAACGACGTATTTAAAAATAAGTCTATCAAAGGCAGGTAACCCTGCTATTCAGCAAGTATCAGCTGATGAAGCCTTGTCATTATTAAATCAAAGTATGCGTCAAAACCATCAAATAAGCCGTGTTTTATCAAATTGTAATACGGCAAACCAAATGCTACCGCAAACCTCTCTCCAAAGTTCTTCGACTAACAATCAAATAAAAATTAAAAATCCTAAGCAATTCAATATATTGTTTGATTTTGATAGTGCAGATATGACAAGTAATAATCATGCTGTGCTAGATGGTATGGTGGATTTTATTCATTCTTATCCAAAATCGGACGTTACCTTAGAAGGTCACACCGATAGCAGAGGGTCTGAAAGTTATAATCTCAAGCTTTCTCAGTCCCGTGCAAACCTCGTTAAAGATATTTTAATAGATCAATATGGTATTGAAGCTATGCGTTTAAGCGCTATAGGTTATGGCGAATCTATGCCTATCGACACCAATGACACTGAGCAGGGACGGCAAAATAACCGCCGAGTTGTTGCTACTGTTAGCCAAGACAACCAACCAAATTAACTCATCATTCTAAATTGATACTTATTTCATTTAGAATTAATTAATCAAGGATGATTTTATGAGCACTATCACTGTCAAAGTAAACACGCAAAATGAAACGGTTGCTGAACACAAGGTCGTCACAAAGCAGGGCACACCTACTACAATAAAAGCCGCCGATAAAATTAATTATGAGCTCCTTGATGAAACAACTGGTCGAGCTCCGAACCATATTGTTACTAAGCGAATAGATAAAGATCTTCATATTTCTTTTGAAAATGACAGTCTAGATCCTGATCTCATTATTGAAGGATTCTATGATGATGTTGATAGCGCGCTCATTGGCGTCGCTGAAGATGGTAGTTATTATTACTATGTTCCTGATACAGGTGAAGTGGCAGATTATGTCACTGAGCTACAGATAGGCGATATACAAGGTCAGGCGCTAGGTGGGAATGCCCAAGCGACTCCTTGGTGGGTAGGTGCTACAGAAGCTGAGAGCTTTGATGCATTGCCATGGCTAGTTGGTCTTGCAGGAGTAGGGTTAATAGGCGCTGCTCTAGGTAGTAGTGATAATGATAACAATAATAGTGACAATAGGCCTTCAATTGATATCACAGCTCCCGATGCGCCAACAGATTTAGTAATCAGTGAAGATGGTAGTAAAGTAACGGGTAAGGGTGAGCCAGGTGCCAACGTTGAAATAACAGATCCAAATGGTACTACCATTGGGGAAGGTATAGTTAATGAAAATGGTGAATTTGAAGTTGACTTGGTTCCACCGCAAGTAGATGGAGAAGAAATAGAAGCAACCTTAACAGATAATGCAGGGAATACTTCTGATTCCACCAATATAGTGGCTCCTGATTTAACCGCGCCTGATGCGCCAACCGCTGAGATTAATCCTGAAGGTACGCTTATTACAGGAACTACTGAGCCGGATGCCATTGTTAGTGTAGACACAAATGGTGATGGCGCTCCTGACTATACAGTGACTGCCGACGAAGATGGTAACTATGAGGTGGACACCAGTGATATGCCACTAGTCGATGGTGAGACTATCACTGTGACGGCCACTGATATAGCGGGGAATAAGTCTGAGCCTACTGATATTTTGGCAGAAGACACCGCCGCGCCTGATGCGCCAACCGACATTACCGTCGGCAATGGTGACGGCTTCCTCAGCACCGCAGAAATTGATATTGATGGCAACGTAGACGTTGTCATAGGCCTTCCTGATAATGCCGTCGCTGGTGATACCCTCATCGTCAATGGTGAAGAGCAAGTGATAACCGACGCCGACATCACCGCAAATCAGGTGACCGTAAAAGTCCCAGCACCAGCTGAAGGAGACACCCTTGATATCACTGCCAGCATTAAAGATGCTGCTGGTAACGAATCCGCAGCATTGACCGAAACCATCGGTGTGGTAGACACCACCGCGCCTGATAACACCAGCACCACAATCACCATCGACAGCCTAACCGATGACAACATCATCAACAGCCAAGAAGCCGCCGCTCAGGTCACGATTACCGGTCAAGTGGCAGGGGACGTCACCATAGGCGATGCCGTTACCGTAACCGTGAATGGCATCAAGAGCACTGGTATAGTTGGTGCTAATGGCCTATTCAGTGTTGAGGTTGCCGGTAGCGACCTTGCTGCTGATACCAACGTGCGCGTGAGCATTGAAGCCACGGATGCAGCAGGCAACACAGGGACAGTGACTCAGGACAAAGCCTATACTGTGGACACCGCCGCGCCTGATGCGCCAACCGACATTACCGTCGGCAATGGTGACGGCTTCCTCAGCACCGCAGAAATTGATATTGATGGCAACGTAGACGTTGTCATAGGCCTTCCTGATAATGCCGTCGCTGGTGATACCCTCATCGTCAATGGTGAAGAGCAAGTGATAACCGACGCCGACATCACCGCAAATCAGGTGACCGTAAAAGTCCCAGCACCAGCTGAAGGAGACACCCTTGATATCACTGCCAGCATTAAAGATGCTGCTGGTAACGAATCCGCAGCATTGACCGAAACCATCGGTGTGGTAGACACCACCGCGCCTGATAACACCAGCACCACAATCACCATCGACAGCCTAACCGATGACAACATCATCAACAGCCAAGAAGCCGCCGCTCAGGTCACGATTACCGGTCAAGTGGCAGGGGACGTCACCATAGGCGATGCCGTTACCGTAACCGTGAATGGCATCAAGAGCACTGGTATAGTTGGTGCCAATGGCCTATTCAGTGTTGAGGTTGCCGGTAGCGACCTTGCTGCTGATACCAACGTGCGCGTGAGCATTGAAGCCACGGATGCAGCAGGCAACACAGGGACAGTGACTCAGGACAAAGCCTATACTGTAGACACCACCGCGCCTGATAACACCAGCACCACAATCACCATCGACAGCCTAACCGATGACAACATCATCAACAGCCAAGAAGCCGCCGCTCAGGTCACGATTACCGGTCAAGTGGCAGGGGACTTCACCATAGGCGATGCCGTTACCGTAACCGTTAATGGCATCAAGAGCACTGGTACAGTTGGTGCTAATGGCCTATTCAGTGTTGAGGTTGCTGGTAGCGACCTTGCTGCTGATACCAACGTGCGCGTGAGCATTGAAGCCACGGATGCAGCAGGCAACACAGGGACAGTGACTCAGGACAAAGCCTATACTGTGGACACCGCCGCGCCTGATGCGCCAACCGACATTACCGTCGGCAATGGTGACGGCTTCCTCAGCGCAGTAGAAATTGATATTGATGGCAACGTAGACGTTGTCATAGGCCTTCCTGATAATGCCGTCGCTGGTGATACCCTCATCGTCAATGGTGAAGAGCAAGTGATAACCGACGCCGACATCACCGCAAATCAGGTGACCGTAAAAGTCCCAGCACCAGCTGAAGGAGACACCCTTGATATCACTGCCAGCATTAAAGATGCTGCTGGTAACGAATCCGCAGCATTGACCGAAACCATCGGTGTGGTAGACACCACCGCGCCTGATAACACCAGCACCACAATCACCATCGACAGCCTAACCGATGACAACATCATCAACAGCCAAGAAGCCGCCGCTCAGGTCACGATTACCGGTCAAGTGGCAGGGGACGTCACCATAGGCGATGCCGTTACCGTAACCGTGAATGGCATCAAGAGCACTGGTATAGTTGGTGCCAATGGCCTATTCAGTGTTGAGGTTGCCGGTAGCGACCTTGCTGCTGATACCAACGTGCGCGTGAGCATTGAAGCCACGGATGCAGCAGGCAACACAGGGACAGTGACTCAGGACAAAGCCTATACTGTGGACACCACCGCGCCTGATGCGCCAATAGCATCCTTTATTGTTACTGATAACGTTGCCAATGATGGCAGTGGAGATATCTTAGATATTCCAGAAATCATCCAAGCAGGTGAGGTCACCAATGACAACACCCCAAGTATCACCATTCCTGCTGGCACCTTAGGCGTTGATGAAATTGCTCAACTAGTTGTTGATGGTAAAGTGGTTGAGGCAACCATCGTAGAAAATGCTGATGGTACCATCACCTTGACTCCAAATACTGCCTTAGCAGAAGGTACGCATGATATCAGCTACAACCTTAAAGACAGTGCTGGAAACGAAAGTGGCAATGGCCCAGTAGTGAATATCACCGTCGACACTACTGCACCTGGCGGTCAAGACGGCGCCACCCAAGTTGCCCCAGTCATAGCCATACCAGAAGCTGAGGAGGGCATCAACGCTGACGAGATTGCCGATGGCATTCAAACTCAAATTACCCTGCCGACAGGTACTCTAGCAGGTGATAGCATCACTCTAACCGTGACGCCAACGGGTGGAGGCGCTCCAATAGAAGTCACGCACACTGTCACAGCTACTGAAGCCACATCTGGCATCTCAGATGTCACCATACCTAGTGACCCTAACGGTATTATCGAAGATGGCGATTATAGTATTGTTGCCACGGTAACAGACAAAGCGGGTAACAGCAGCACGCCAAGTACCGCATTAGATATCATCATTGATACGGTTGCAGTATTAACTGTCGACAGACCTATTGCAGGCGATAACGTCGTTAATGCTGACGAAGCCATCGATGGCTTTAATGTGACGGGTACTGGTACGGCAGGCGATACGATTACCTTAACTTATGGGATAAATGGTGAGCTTGGTACAGCCGTTGTAGGAGCTAATGGCAAATGGTCTATTACTGTCACTGAGCAAAACATTGCCAACATGAATCAAGGGCTAGAAACCTTGACGATCACTGCTAACGATCCAGCAGGTAACGTTAGTTCTGAGACCGCTGATATTACTATTGTTCCAGCTACGGCCTTGACTATTACCTCTCCAATTGCTGGTGACAATATTGTCAATGCTGATGAAGCCGTTAATGGCTTTAATGTGACAGGTACTGGTGCGGTAGGCGATACCATCACTTTAACCAACCAAGCAGGCGATATTATTGGCACTGCGGTTGTGGGAGTCAATAACAAATGGAGCATTGCTATTGGCTCGGCACAAGTTGCTGCCATGGGAGAAGGCGCTGAGATTCTGACAGCGACATCTACAGTTGGCTCTGATGTTACTAAAGCGACGATTACTATCGATACCATTGCTCCTAATGATACTACTACTGAGATTATCATTGATGATGTGACTGGCGATAACGTTATCAATGCGATAGAGGCGGAAGGTAGTATCGCTGTTACTGGCACCGTTTCTGGTGATTATCGTGAAGGCGACGCTTTGACGATGACGGTTAATGGCGTGATCTATTCAGGTGTGGTAGACCTTGCTGGTAATTTTAGTATTGAAGTGCCAGGTGCGGCTCTGGTGGCCGATGCTGATAAGCGTATTGAAGTGAGTATTACAGCAACCGATAAAGCAGGTAATACAAGTATTGTAAATACCACCAAAGACTATGTAGTTAATACTACTGAAATCATCGCCGCCGCTGATAATTTTGTGGATTTACAATTAGTTGCTAATCCGCTAGAAATACCGAATGAGAAACCATCAGATTTGAATAAGACAGGCTTTACCGTGGTTGGTGCAAGTTTAGGGCCAGTACTAGGAGCAGGCGTTGTCGCTGATGTCATCAAAAACTCAGTGGTACTTGAGGTAGGTGAAAATCAAGTGCGCGAAGTGACTGTCAAAGGTAATGCTGGCGGTGTACAGGTTGTTGGCACTATGGACTTGAGCTTATATAAATTGAACGAGTCTACAAATGAATGGGAGCTACAGGAAGTAAAAGAAAACTGGGTGGTGTCCTATTTATTAGGTGGGGTGTCCAAAGATACTGATTTTAGCTTAGATGAAGGTCAATGGCTCTTTGTGATGTCTGGTGGTGAAGGTGTCTCGGCACTGACAGGTTATACTTTACAGTTTGAAAAAGATGTGGTTTTAGACTATTCCCAAGCAACGGAAGTCAGTGGCTCAGTTACAGGAAATATTTTAGATGATGAAGACTCCAGCTTTAGTTATGACGAATTGCCAAGTGGTACCACAGTTATTTCAATAACTTCTGTGAATGGTGTAGAAGAACTTGAAACAGGTAGTAACACCATTCAAGGACAATATGGAACACTGACAATATCGCCTGATGGTACTTATGATTATAAGGTTAATGACGACTTCCGTGGACCTTATGGCAGTGAGGAGAGTTTCACTTATACGATTGCATCACCAGACGGTAATACCGCGTCTGCAGATCTCACTATTCAGTTGAATATACTCCCTGCTGACAAACAAATTAAGATAGATGAAAGCTTAGTCGTCGATATTGAGCCCACCGTAACCTTAGATACAGCGGATTCTGACATTAAAGATGCTGTTGGTTTTGGGGTTCTTGACTTAAGTCTTGGATCGTCGTCAGTGTTGGATCTTGAGCTATTAGGAGGCAAGCCGCCACTTGAGTTTACGGTCGGTGATAACCAAGTGCGTGAGCTCACCTTACATGGTAGCGGTGGTGGAGTAGATATTGCAAAAACTTACAGCATGGCTGTTTATAAGCTAGATGAAAGTACGGGGCAATATGTACAAGTGCACTTTGAGAAAAACTGGTTCAATGTTCCATTGCTTGGTGGAAGATCAGATCCATTGACTCTAAAGTTTGGTGAAGGTGACTATAAAGCCGTTTTATTAACCGCAGGCGGTGTCGGAGTACTCAGTGGCAATGGCTTATATGTAGATTACGATAAAATCTATGACTACAACTCACCATCTAGTTTTATGGGTCAGATAGCAGGGGATGCAACCCCAGATGCTAGTACCGTGATACTCAAAGTTGGCGAAACGTTGGTCACTTCAGGCTCGCCTATGACTTATCAAGGTAAGTACGGACAGCTCACCATCGATGCAAATGGCGAGTACACCTATAGCGTAAACAATAATGCTAGTGATCCTAATTGGCAGCCGCCGTATGGTGAGGTTGACTCATTCAGGTTAGTGACTAAAGACGCCAATGGTAAAGCTACGGTTGAAACTCTAAATATCAAGATCAGCACTCATACTGCGGTTGATGATTTTAATAAAGTGGCAGTACAAACGCAAAATACGGTAACCAATATCAGTATTAATGAACCAGACAAAATAGGTGATTATGGCAAATCTTATTCAAAAGAATTTGAGATCGCTGAACATGATGCCGCTGCCCCAATTGTTATAGAAGCTACCGCTAGTTCTCTTAATATTCTTGGTGGTTCTAATATAACTATTACCTATACATTATTAAATACCACAACTGGTGAGAGCTTTACTGGATCAGTGGAAGGGACAAAAGCCAGTGCATCATTGAGCGCTTCATTACCTGATTTGCCTGCAGGTAATTATGAGCTGACGATTACTACTAACAAAGGCAACTTACAGAGTATATCTTTTGATACCACAGTCATCCATTCAGCAGATTATACAGCCGATGACGTGATTGCTGTTGCTGGCTCCTTGATTGCTGGTAATGATAATGATCAAGGGCTGAGTAATATCACTGAAATCAAAGTTGGGAATAAGTCTGTCTTTATCAGTGACCCAAATCAAGGCGCAAAATCGATTGATATCGAAGGCTTGTATGGCACTTTGACTGTTTCTAAAGATGGTAGCTATAGCTATCTACCAAATGGTGAGAGCTTTGGGATTGAAAGTTTTACTTATCAAACCACCTCTGTGACAGGTGTCAAAGGAACTGCTTCATTAGAAATAAATGTTGGCAAAAACATAACAGCTTCTATTTATGATGATATCGCAGTTGGATCTGCTGCCGATGATAGTTTCACTATGGGGTCAGGTGCTGACACCTTAATATTTAATAATTTAAATGGCACAGAAGGTGGTAATGGCAATAACGGTGTTGATATCTGGACCGATTTTAGCGAAGCGCAAGGTGATAAGATCGACCTTACTGGATTACTTGATGGTAACCAAACATCAGGTAATATCGGCGACTACCTTGCTTACGAAAATGGCGTTCTTATGGTAGATCGTAATGGTAATACCGAATATGAAGCGTTGTTGCAAGTGACAGCGACGGATCTCAACGAGTTATTAAGCAGTATTGATTGGCAAGTCGGTGTGACAGGCAGAGCAATTGGTGAGGACGGTATCGAGACTGCCAATAACAATGCTGACGTATCATTTATGAGCTTCAATGAAGACACTGATGTTTTCAATTTGACGGGATCTGAGCAGACCATCAGTTTCTCAGATATCTTTGAAACCGAAATGATTGATATCAGTGGAACTGGTGCCAATACTTTAAATATTCGAGAGGAAGATATCGTCAACGCCAAAGTGTCAAATCCTATCTATGTTAAAGGTGACAGTGACGATACTGTTGACTTGCAAGGTAGCGATTGGGCAAATACAGGTCAAACAGTGACTGATAATGCAGGACAGACATATAACGTATGGCAGATAGAAAACAACCTTTCTTCTCAAGTTTACATTGATACTGAAATTGCCAACGTCATCTAATTTAATTGCGATTTTAAAAGCGCTTCCAGTAAGGGAGCGTTTTTTACACTTGTCTTTTGCTACTAGCATTAGGAAGTGCTTAGTTTATAAAAATCACATAATCACACAGAAAAATATTTATAGAATCACTCACTGAATCCTAATATGAAAAACCTGTTCAGCCCGAAAAAATTATCTCCTGTCCGAATGTTATGCCGTCAGATTGCGATTTTGGCAGTTGGTACATGTTTTGCCATGAGCACACATGCAGCCGTAAACGATTTACGAGTCGACAGTTTAATTACGCAAGCCATTCAGACGCATCCTTTAGTCTGGTCAGCCAAAGCAAATCAACAATCGACGATAGAAGGTATTAATGCTGCCAAATTAAGTCTGTTGCCGACGCCAAGTGTAAGCTCAGGCTACGATAGAGACAATGATTTTGTCTCACAGGTAACTGTCCGCCAGCCGTTATGGACAGCTGGTAAGCTGACAGCTGATGTCAATCAAGCGATATTCGATGATAAGGCCGCGGTAGAATATATTTATGAGCAACAAAACCTAGTGGCCAAAACGACGATCGATGCTTGGCAGAGTTATATTCAGGCCATCGCACAACAAGAGATTCATGCTAATGGCTTAAAGTCGCTTAACGATTTTGAAGCCATGATGCAGCGCCGTGTCAGTCAGGGTGTGTCTGCTCGGATTGAGCTTGATTTAGTGACTAACCGTATATTGCAGGAGCAAACTGCCTATCAAGCGGCCGTTGAACAGCAACGTATCGCCGCCGCCAGACTTGAGCAGATTATTGGTCAGCCACTGTCTAACGCCAGTGCAATGAGTCTACCGAATATCAAGGTGTTGGTGGATCAAGCCAAACAGCAGTCAGCGGATTTTGAAAAAATGGCTTTTGATCAAATCAGTTTTTATAACCCCATCATCGTAAAAGAACACTTTCAAATTGAATCCGCCAAGCAAGGCGTTGAGGCACAGCAGGCAGCACGATATCCTACTATTTATGCCCAATACGAACATGCTTACTATCATGAAGACAGTGAAAATGATGGAAAATTCTCATTAGGCATGAGTTATACACCAGGGGCTGGCTTTTCTAACCTTTCGTTAGCACGAGCATCACAAGCACAAGTTGATAGCCTAGTGCAAACCCAAGAAGCATCGCGCCGTGGCGTAATAGAGAACATTCAGGTGCAATATCAGCAGTTTGTGAGTGCCAAAGACCGAGAGACCTCATTAGTCGCTGCCGTGGCAGGTGCACAAATTGTGGTGAGCTCTTATCGTAGGCAATTTATTGCTGGCCGTAAATCGTGGCTTGAAGTGTTAAATGCCGTGCGTGAACACAATGATTATCAAGTACAGCTGGCGCAAACACGTGCAGATATACTGGGTGCTTTCCATAGATTACAAGTAGATTTTGGCATTATGCAATGGCAGAAATTTGGACACAACCGTAAGCCTGTGACACTGTTTAGACCGATAGATCCCGTAAAAGAATGGCTCAACAAGCAAGATAAAAAAAATTCGAGCCCTACCATGGGTTATCGACCAGAGATGAATGAAGAGTATATAGAAATCAGGCTGCCTGCTGCTATGGAAGAGAGTCTTAATAAAGGCGACCTTATTATGCTGAATGAAGATTACAGCATTACACCTATAGTTGACCAAAATGATGTCAGAAATAATTAAGGCTTCTACGCATGTGTCTGCCCCAAATATTAAATAAGCGATGAATATGAGTCCAAATTTGCAACCGACAGAGGCTGTCTCTATCCATCATGATGATCAGCCGTCCAATCTCGATCAAACCTCGACTCTAATAGAAGCGATCAGACATCTACTTAGTCAACAAGGCTATCCGGTAGATAATATACGTCTAAACGATATTGTAAAACAGCATAGTGAGTTGCCTAAAAATAAAGGCCAAACCATTCACCAACTAAGCGGTATCATTGCGATTTTGCAAGGTATCGGCATAAAAGATATGCCGGAGATATTAGAGCAGCCAGATGCTGCCTTTTTGCCTCTATTGGCATATCGAGCAGATATAGGGTGGGGCATTATCGACAGTCAAACCCCGCAAAAGAGCTGGAATTTCAGGCAAGAACACAACCACGTACATACACTTGCCAATCAGTTGTCATTAATTCTAAGAATTCGTTTGAAAGACGACCCTATTAAGCAGCGCAAAGTTTCTTTTTCTGAATTATTGAAGTCTGATTTAGGCAATTACAAAGGTATTTTATTCGAAGCTATTATCGCCACTTTTTTAATCAATATGCTGGCATTAGCTGTGTCGTTATTCTCAATGCAAGTATATGACCGAGTTATCCCAACACGTAGTGAATATACGCTTATTATCTTAGCAAGTGGTGTGTTTATAGTCATTATTTTTGAAGCATTCATGAAGTTTTCACGGTCAAGAATCATGGACAAGGTAGTCGTGGGACTCGATCAATACTTGTCTCGCGAAGTTTTTCAGCGACTGCTCAAAGTTCGTATTGATCAGATGCCAGGATCGGTCGGTTCTATGGCAGCACAGCTGCGTGGTTATGAGCAAGTACGCAGTTTTTTCACAGCCAGCACCTTGTTTGGCTTGGTCGACTTACCAATGACCATTATTTTTATCAGTTTAGTGGCTTTTATAGGATCGCCACTTGTTGCTGTTGTTCCCGTTATTGCCGCAGTGGTTGCTATTTTGATGGGATTATCGGCACGCAAGCGTATTGATGCGATTGCTGCTGAAGGGGCCACTGCTTCTTATTATAAAACAGGTTTGTTAGTCGAGGCTGTGGAAGGCGTTGAGACGATCAAAGCAGGCGGTGGAAACTGGAAATTTTTGTCTCGCTGGCTCGATGTGATGAATACCACCATCAAAAACGACTTAGACATGAAGCACGCGAATGATAATTTAACGTACTTTACTCAACTGCTACAACAGGTTAGCTATGTCGGTATCGTGATTGTAGGCTCATTTGTGGTGATGCAAGGTGATATGACCATGGGTGGACTGATTGCCTGCTCAATATTAGGCGGAAGGGTGTTGGCGCCTGTTATGATGCTGCCCAATTTACTGGTTCAATACTCACATGCCAAAGCCGCTAAGCTCAACATTGAAACTTTGTTTGAGTTAGAGCAGGACAACCATGGCGTCGCTTATCCTTTGTCACCCAGTCGTATTAATGGTTTTTATCAATGTGATCATTTGGTATTTAACTATAAAGACAACGATAGACCCGCGATCAATATCAATAAACTAACGATTCGTCCTGGTGAGCGCATAGCCATACTTGGGCCTATAGGATCAGGAAAGTCTACCTTGCTCAAAGTGCTGGCAGGTCTGTATGCACCTACTAAAGGACAAGTTTTGTTAGATGGTTTAGACATACATCAAATAAGTCGTGAAACCTTAAGTGAACGTTTGGGGTACTTGCAACAAGACCATCGCTTGTTTCAAGGCACCTTAAGAGAAAACTTGCTCATAGGTATGGCGGCACCTGATGATGATGTGCTCCAAGAAGCATTGATAAAAACAGGACTGATCAATTTGGTTGCCAGTCATTCAAGCGGTCTTGATTTGCCCATTAGTGAAGGCGGGCGTGGACTATCAGGTGGACAAAAACAGCTTGTGGCTTTTACCCGCTTATTATTGACGAAACCCAATGTATTCCTACTCGATGAGCCTACCGCTTCTATGGATAATCGTCAGGAACAGCGCTGCTTGCAAGTGCTTAAGCAAGCATTAATAGACGGGCAAACCTTTATTGTGTCCACTCATAAAACAGCGTTATTAGAATTGGCAGATCGGCTTATTATTATGGACAATCAACGCATCATTATAGATGGCCCAAAACAAGCTGTGCTTGATGAATTAAGAAAAAATGAGCAAATGAAAAGTCAGACAAGCCGATCGGATAATAAGCCAATGAAGATTAAGTCTATGACGACCAAAACTTCAATAAATGCTCAAGGTAAGTAGATATGGCAGACTACAAATATACACCCACTAAGCTTGAAGTTGGCCGTTCGAGACTGAGTATCTGGATTGCGTTAGTTGGTGTAACTGTTTTAATTATATGGGCTTCTTTTGCCAAAATCGATCAAGTGACTCGTGCCAAAGCAACAGTGATTGCCAGTGCCCGAACTCAAGAAATTCAGGCATCAGAAGGTGGTGTATTAACAGAGCTTGCAGTTGTGGAAGGTCAAGAAGTTAAAGCAGGGCAGTTACTTGTCGTGTTAGAAGAGGAGCGAGCAAAAGCGGCAGTAGATAACTCTGCCTCTAAAACAGCTGCATTGAAAGCCAAATTAGCACGACTAAATGCGGAGATTTTTGAAAAACCTTTGATTTTTACGCAGGATGTTAAAGATTACCCAGAGTACGTACAAAACCAAACGGCACTTTATAATCGGCGTCGCCAAGCCATCAATGAAGATGTCTCGTCTTTGGAAAAAATGTTGGTCTTGGCTAAGAGAGAGCTTAGCATGAATGAGCCGCTACTGACGTATGGTGATGTCAGTCAAGCAGATGTGATAAAACTGCGTCGCCAAGTCGCAGATATTGAGGCGCAGATTAATAATAAGCGCAATAAGTATTTTGAAGAAGCTCAAGCAGAGATGACCAAAGCCCAAGAGGAGTTAGATACAGAGCTTGAGCAGTTAAGAGACCGTCTGCAAGTCTTAGATGAAAAACGTCTATTGTCACCCACAGAAGGTAAGATTAACAATATCAATGTGACAACTATTGGCGGTGTGGTCAAGCCAGGCGAGGTCATTATGCAGATTCTACCAACCAGCAGTGACCTTATTATAGATGCAAAAGTCAGCCCTGCAGACATTGCTTATATAAAAGAAGGGCAAGATGCAACAGTCAAGCTTGATGCCTATGATTATTCAATATTTGGGGCAATGACTGGCACTGTAAGTTACATCAGCCCAGATACTTTAATGGAGAAAACACCCAAAGGAGAAGAGCCATACTATCGAGTATTAATCGTTATCACGGGTGCTGAATTTAAAGGTCGAGAAGATAAAATAGTCATCAAACCAGGCATGACAGCTTCTGTCGATATAAAGGCGATGGAGCGCACAGTATTGTCTTACCTAACAAAGCCTATTACTAAAACGTTATCGGAAGGTTTGGGTGAAAGGTAGTAATGTATAATAAAATCGCAATTAATCACTGAGTAATGGTTTGATGGTCTTTTTTGTCAAAGTCATTTTTTAGTTGCTCCATCTCATTAATCTTTTGCTGATTACGCTTTTTCACTTCATTGATGGCTGAGCTTAATTGATGGTTAATTTCTTCTGCTTCAGACTTTACCGAAAGATAGTTTTTATCTGTATTAATCGCATTTTTCTCTGTTGGAATGTCTATATTTAATAAACCTGCCCTGTTTCTCATATCCTCTATAGACTCGATATTATTTGCCGCTAGAGACACAGTTGTTTCGTTTGCTGGATATTTTAGCGTGTCACTTTCTTGAATTCTCTCTTTCGGTAGGATTGCAGGTGTTTTATAAGGAGTAGGGCTGTTTTTTTTAGAATCTAAAGAAGAGATTGTTTTTGCTTCATTGGATGGTGCCATTGTGTTTTTATGGGTTATTTGCTTCGTGTCTTTAGGGTCATTATCAAGGTTGTTAGGAGTTGTAGTCTCACTGAGGGTAGGCAGATAGGTTTTTCTGGTGATGGGTTGAGAGTCATGGTTTAGCGCTTTAGCCGCTGATGGTTTAGCGGTATGTGCACTGCTACTGGTCAGCTGCGTCGATGTTTCCTTATGTATATTGAGATAAAAAAGGTAGAAAACTCCTATGTGCACCAATATTGCAAGACATAATGCCCATAGCCATTTTTCACGGAGTTTTAGCATGATTTGGCTTTACCTCTTCGATAGTAGAGCATGTGGCAGATATATCGAGATTATCAAATAATGAGGCTCATTACTATTGATAGGAATAATAATCAATGTTGAGTTTGGGCATATTATTTAGGGCATCTTGCACTTGAAGAAAGGTTTTTAGTTTGAGAAAAGCGATAAATTTAAGTGGTTCATCGCTTTTAAAACAGTTCAAAAATACAAAACGTCATTGTTTATCATTCTATACTTTCGGCATCCTCTCGTTTGACAATTTTATGCTGGTCTTCTGTGCTATCGACTTTCCAATAGCTAGATATGTACAAATGTGTTTTAGGTATTGGGCGATCTACCTTAAAATAATGGCGTAGAGCGCGCATACTATGGAACTCGCAAGCCGCCCAGACCGCAGGTTGTCCTGCTAGCCAAGTAAGCGCTTTAACGTGATCAAGCAATGGGCTGCTTTCTGCATTTGGATGTGCATTTATCACCCAATGAATGTCAAGGTTGTCTGGCTTTTCGAGTAGTTGCTTATCTGCTTCAGTGGTAATCTCAAGGACTGCATAGCCATGTGCGTCAGCAGGTAGCTGGGCAAGATTGACGGTAATCGCCGGCAGCGCTGTCATATCACCGATCAATAAAAACCAATCAGCCTCATTGTTAATCAGCTTCTTTGGTCCAGGACCGCCTACCGATATTTGCTCACCCACTTGGGCGTTACGTGCCCATGTTGAAGCAGGGCCTTCTGTCTCATGCAACGCAAAATCGACATCTATTTCGTTATCTCGTTGAACGCTGACGGTATAGGTGCGCATCAATGGTCGAGCCTCATCGCCTTGAGGGAATATCAGCTTAATGTAAGCGCTTTCTTGATCTGCCGGAAAATCAGTCAATCCAGCCCCGCCAAGCGTGACGCGGCACATATGTGGCGTGAGGTATTTACTGCCAATTACATCTAGCATTCTTGGGGTAGGTTTTGCCATATTAATACTTTCCTTTATTTAACTGTTTCATATTTTTAGCCCATTTATTAGATTTGGTTCAGATTGATATTCTCTGGTAATGGTAAGTTCTACATTGCCTAAAAATTGGCTTTTAGGCTGACGGACATTTGGCGCTCAGGTCCCATCCAGCAATTGTTAATATCGTAACAAGCGCCGACATAGGTCTTATCAAAGAGATTGTTGACACTCGCGCCGACAGTGAGCATCGGATTAATTTCGTAATTGCCACCGATATCTACCAAAGTCACGCTTGGTAATTCGTCTGAGTTTTGCTTATCAAGTTGCATACCGCCTTCATAGCGCACGCCAGCATTGAGACTGAGCTTGTCAGTAGCATAATAATCTGCCCACAATGTTGCCTTGTGCTTAGCCGTTTGCGCAGGGGTATTGCCGACCACATCAGGGTTGTATTCATCTTCTGTAATCTCAGCATCGGTATAGCTGTAGCTTGCCGCGACATCTACCCAGTCGTTGAGCATATGACTGCCTGATATCTCAAAGCCTTTGGAGGTAATTTCACCCGTTTGAACTTTTTGTTGATAATTAGATGGGTTCGTCACTATGACATTTTTTTGAGTGATATCAAATACCGCAAGCGTTCCTTGTGTGGCGCGATTGGCAGAGAGATATTTGACACCAGCCTCTAGCTGATCGGCAGTCGTTGGCTTAAATGGCGCATTGGTAATAAAGTTACTACCGACCACTGGCTGAAACGACTGCGAGTAGCTTGCATAAGGAGATAGTCCATTATCAAAGTCATAAATGGCTGCGAGACGACCACTGGTTTCTGACGCATCATTGTTAATTGTTTTTTTATTATAAATGACGCCTTTAGTGGCTTCGGTTTGCTCAGTACTACTGTCAAAATTATCGTGACGTAAGCCTGCTACCACTGTCAAATCTTGCCATTTCATCTCATCTTGTACATAAAAACCAAGCTGGCTTTGTTCGATGTCTTCATCTTGACGGTAAGCATCTAAAGGCAACGTATCGGCATTGATTTGCGAAAAATCTGGGTTAGATAAGTCAAGATTTGGCGTGCCATCTGCACCAGCATCATAATAAGTGGCGGTGCTGTCGGTCTCTTGATACTCGATACCGAACAATAGATTGTGTGAGGTGTTGGCAGTATTGAACTCATAAGCAAGTTGATTGTCCGTGGTCCAGTTGTTCATGCTCTCATCGGTAGTATAGGCTACGCGGTTGAGTATCTTATCACTGCCGTTTACAAACCCGCTGTTGTACATATTACGTTGCTCTGCCTCGGCATCGGTATAGCGTAGGATATGCTTGAAGGTTAATTTGTCATTGATAGCCCAGTTGACAGTCACACTCGGCATGAGTACTTCTTTGCTGAAGTGATTCCACTCATCGCCGGCATAGGCGTCACTGCCTAATTTGCCATAGCTGGCATGGTAGACAGTGCCAACGGCAGGCAGTGGGGTGGAAGGCACCATTTCTGGATCATCTTGATAAAACAGATTGGCAAGAACGGACACATCTTCTGTCGGTCGCCATTCCAGTGACGGATTGATCAGGGTACGTTCTTCTTCTGTGGTCTGCATCTGCCCATCTTTTTGTCGTTTTAACGCCACCAAACGATAATTGAGCGTGTCTGAGATAGGTCCTGTCGTATCGACCGCCACTTCTTTTAGGTTTTGATTGCCAACTCGCAACTGTACCTCAGATGCTTGAGTGCTTTTTGGGGTTTTGGCGACTTGATTGACCATGCCACCTGGAGATGCATAGCCATAGAGTGAGGATGCGGGCCCTTTGACTATTTCGACTGCTTCTGTTGCGTAGATATCGACTTGCGGCATCAGATTCCAAGCTCCATCGTAGGGCAGTCTTAATCCATCGTAAAAATTGGAGTAAGTTTTAAAACCGCGAATATTGTATTCATCAAAGATGGACACGGTACCGCGACTCTCAGTACTCACCCCTGGTTCATAACGTAACGCTGCATTGACACTGTCTGCTTGACGCTTTTGTAACAGCGCTTGATCGATTCTCGTATAGCTCATGGGCGCGTCATTGGGATCTAATGCTGTTTTGGTGCCCGTACTACGGTAGTTGTCGGCATAGACAGTAATGGTATCCAAGGTGGTCGATGGTGTCACGGTCTCATTATTATTAACATCATTACCAATATCATTATCGACGTCGTTCTCAACACTATTTTCGATGTTATTCGGCATTGTCTCAGCATAAGCTGCATGGCTCAAACCCATTGCCAATCCCAGTTGCACGGCGAGAGTTAAACGTTTTTGACGAATGGATGTAGACGTTGAGATAAAACGCATCATATTTCCTTGTAAGTTATCAAATGCCGAAAGCGAAAGAAAAGGAATAATAACATTAATGATTATCATTATCATTAAAAATTTACAAACAAAGCGTTCTTAGTAAGATGTCGAGTGAAGTAGCCTCATTTTTAGCCCATCAAGATAACTATGATGCAAACATGAAGATTGAGGAAACGCCCCAATATGACGATAATTTTTGACTATAAGCAATGGTGTTTACAAGGCTTTTCTCGTATGATGCAGCCGTCTATTTGGAATCAACTTTTAGATCAACAGGCAGACAGGATTTATTACTACTATTAATAGGTCTAGGTCGTTCATTGAGCAACCAAAGATTGTTAAAGGTCATATTTATGAACAGACATACAAGTCAATCAACCAATACTCAACGCTATTTTACGGTATGGCGTTGGCATTTTTATGCGGGAATGTTTATAGCACCTTTCTTAATTATCCTAGCTTGCAGCGCACTTGGCATGCTGTTGATGTCTAACATTACAGGTCGTGATGATGACCGCCTCACCATTACCACCCCAGATTCAGCGGTGACGGCACCTATTTCTACGCAAGCTAAAAACGCGTTGAACACTTTACCTAACAGCACGCTGGTGAAATATATCGCGCCTCGTGATACGGACACTGTTGCCTTGTTTCAAGTTAAGTCAGCCAGTCATGAGAATATGGTGGCGGTGAATCCTTATACGGCTGATATCGTCAAAAGCACGCCGACTAATAGTGGTCTGTACTATACCTTTAATGATATTCATGCTGATTTACTATTGGGCAAAGTCGGTGATTATATCCAAGAAACCACTGCCTCATTGACGATTTTAATGATTCTAACGGGTTGGTATCTATGGTGGCAAAAACGCAAATCACTCAAAGCCATGCTTATACCCAATGATGCTGTAAATAATAAGAAAAAACGCTCATTCATACGTACCATCCATGCGACATTGGGCAGTTGGATATCTGTGTTGCTACTGTTTTTCTGTATTTCAGGAATGGCATGGGCAGGCATCTGGGGCGAGCGTATGGTACAGGCATGGAGTCAGTTTCCTGCGGGCAAATGGGGCGTTGCGCCAATGCCGCTTTCCATTGATCACAGTCAACATCATGTTGGTATGGATATGAATAACGCTGAAGCCACGCCGCACGTTCATGGAGCAACACCAGCCACAGCACCCACGCATGGTGATGCACTAAATACGGGTAGTACCAAAGATGTGCCTTGGGTGCTTGAGTTGACACCAATGCCAGCATCTGGCACTGTCGCTGGCAAGGATGGTATCGCGTCCAATATACCGATTATGATCGATACTGTAGATCGATTTGCCCGTGAGATTGGTGTTGTCGGACGTTACCAATTAAATATGCCACAGGGTAGTACGGGTGTCTGGACGATTAGCCAAGACTCAATGAGCTATGATATGAAAAATCCAATGGCTGATCGTACGGTACATATCGATCGTTATTCGGGCAATATTTTGGCAGATATTCATTTTAATGATTATAATGCTTTTGGTAAATTTATGGCGGCAGGCATTGCGATTCATATGGGGACGCTTGGATGGTGGAGCGTATTGGTCAATGCCCTATTTTGCTTATCAGTTATTGCTATTTGTGTGAGCGGTTACATGATGTGGTGGCAGCGCCGTCCACGTCATGCCAGTGAAAAGGTTGGACTGAATCCACCAGCGCGTGGTCTCAGTTTTTCTATATGGTGGCCGTTTGCCATTCCTTTGTTAGCAGTGGCAATCATATTCCCAACCGCCATCATCGCGATTATTGCTATCGGATTACTAGATTTCTTAGTCATTTCACGGGTTGGTTTTTTACAGAAACTATTATTTTAAAATTAAATAAAAGAGCCATTCAAAAATTCATTCTTATTTACACAAAATCGGGGCAACTTTCTAAAAGATGCCCCGATTTTTTATTGTTCGCCATTAATTTTTTACTAAGCCAGCATTTACGTCAACATAGCAATAGCATCGGCACTAGCACGTTGCCGCTCTTCAGCATTTAACTCAATGAGTCTGCCTTCTTTCATCAGTAATAATCGATCTGCATGCTCAAAGTAACCATCATCATGACTGATGATAAACAGCGTTTTACCCAAGGCTTTGAGTTCAGGTATCAGTGTTTGGTAAAACACTCGGCGAAAGGCAGGATCTTGGTCAGCCGCCCATTCATCGAGTAGCAGTATGTCTTTTTGTTCAGCCACGGCAATGAGCATGGCCAAGCGCTTGCGTTGTCCTTGTGATAGCTTGTCGGTCGATAATTGGTTATCAGTTACGCTGACTTTATCTTGTAAATTGAGCTTGTGTAGCCATGTATTTACGAGTGCTTCATCAGGCTGCTTTCCCTCTCTACCAATCAGTTGTTTAAAAAGATGCTGATCGCTAAAAATGGCAGAAAAAAGCTGTCGATAATCGGCATTATTCTGTGAATCAACGCGCTGGCTGTCTATTTTTACAGCACCGATGCTAGGGGTGAAAATGCCTGTAATAATCTTGGCAAGCGTAGATTTTCCGCTACCATTTGCCCCGATTAAAAACACCACATCGCCACGTTTCAAAGTCAGATTAACCGATTTTAGGATATCGGTAGAATTTTCATTTTCTTTGACCACTACCTCGTTTGCATCGGTATCAATACTTGCATAACGATAGCCAATATCATTGAATGATATGGACTGCCAGTTGTTTACCACAATATCCGTCGTAAAGGTTGATTGGTACTCCGCCAATTCTAAAGATTGTATTTTATCCAGCGCCACTTGTGCCGTTTGTAAGGTCGGATACGCACCGACGGCATGGAGGATGGGTGATTGCATGAATAGGATGGTTAAAGAGAAAGTGGTGGCAATACCCATTGGAATAGCAAGATAATTTGACACGGCAAACACCACACCAATGGCTGCGAACATCATAATATTCGACCAATTCACTGCGGATAAATGATAGGTATCCGATTTAATCACTCGATGTTGATAAGACTTGGCATGATTTAAAAAATCATGTTTGTAGAGTTTTTCGGCGCGGTGTTGATTAAGCGCCAGCTCTTTGCGACCATCTATAATGGATTGATAGTCCTCATATAAAAGATCATTGATCTCTCTGAGCTCTCTTAAATGAGTATAGACATGCTTCACTAAAATGGTGCTTATCCAAATCGTCATCGCAATCCAAAACATGACAATCAATAATAATGGCAGCGACAGCCAGCCTAAATAAAGGGCGACACCAACCGATAAAATAACGCCTTGCACCAGCTCTGGCATACGCACAAAGGCGACGGTAATTGATTGGATGTCTGAGGACAGGCTGGCGAGTAATCGTGCGCTACCCAAATGATCTATTTGCGGAACTTTAGTGTCGATGATTTGTTTGACCAGCTTGGTTCTAAGCTCGTAGACGAACTGATGCCCCAAACGAGTCAGTGCATATTGTGATGCGAAGGTCGTGACTAACAGCAGCACCACCAAAGCTGAAAATTGACCCAAGCTCGCCCACGATAAGGTATTAAAAACAGGCTGACTGATAAAGGTGTGATTGATATAGGCAATGATGCCCACACTGACCGCCGCATTCACCAAATTAAGGAAAATAACTTTAAGAAAGGGCAGGCGATAGTGTGCCCAAATCATCTGATATAAAGAAACGGTGGCGTGAGAGGACATAATGGCTCAATAATAGAATGGTTTTTTGCGTATTTTTGATGGCATAAAAGGGAGTAGGTTGTGCCTAATCCCTTTTATTTAAGTCTTATAAACGTGGTTTAATCTGCATGTCTTAAAAGTCGAAAGTCGCTGATACTTTTAGGGCAGTAGGCTCACCGGCATTTAAATACCCAGCACCCGCATAACCACCCACTGATTGCCAATAGTCTTCACCAGTAATATTAGTAACTACTCCTTTTAGCGTCACGTCTTGTCCAGCGAGCATGGTTTTGTAGCGAGCACCTAGATCTAGCGTGGTATAACCGTCAACTTTTAAGCTGTTGGCGGCATCGGCATAACGTGCGCCTGTGTGAATGATATCACCGGTCACCGTCAATCCTTCAACTGCTGCTAAATCATATTCTAGGTTGACGTTGCTTTGTAGTGTGGGCAGTCCGATGACTCGGTTGCCGTCGAACGTCACATCGCCCGTGTCTTTTTGCTCAGCATTTAAGTAAGTAACACCAGCATTGAAGCGCATGTTTTCGCTTGGGCTACCAAATACAGTCAATTCCACCCCTTGATGTCGATTTTCTCCAGCAGCGGTAAACGTATTGGCGTCATTGAAATAAGCACGCGGCTCATTAGTGCGGAATATTGCCAAACTACTGCCAATCAAACCATTGTCATACTTAACGCCAACTTCAGTTTGCTCACTCACATAAGGGTCTAAATTTTGACCACCATTGGTGACAGCACCACCATTATTAGTCAGAGGTGCCCTTGCACCTGGCGCTAGGCTTTCGATATAGTTACCATAAACAGACCAGTCCATGCTCGGTTGATAGACAATACCAATACTTGGTGTCCACTCGCTTTTATCGTAATCAGCAGTTTGTACTTGAGTATTAGGATCATAGCTGGTGGTTTTTAAATTCTGATGACGCACGCCTAAAGTGGTTTTTAGTTTGTCATCGAACAGTGATATGGTATCGGCTAGCGCAAAGCTTTGGAATTGCTTCTCGTTGGTTAGTTTTGGATCGTCTAAGTTACCACCGAAGATTGCTGTGCTTGTAAAAGGGACCTCAGCGTAGTCGGTGGGATGGTACAAATTGGTTGCGGGTTGATTACCAAAATCATAGGCGAACGCCCCTTTTTCTTCTTGGTCATAGAGATCCGCTGCTAGTACCCAATTATGAGCCACTTCACCTGTTTGCCATTTACCACGCAGACCGAGCTCGGCACTTTGTACCAAATCTTTTCTAGAATTATCAAAGCGATAAAACGTGCCCGCACCATCAACATTGTTGACGGTTAGATTGGCCAGTGAGTTTTCTTCCTCGCCTCTTCGCACACCGTAAGCACCATAAGCGGTGACGTTATCATTAAAATCATATTCTCCTCGAATGGTACCAAAGACATCTTCTTCATCTGAATACGTCCAAGGCTGCGCCCAATTCTTTGAGCCGTCTGGTGCTTTTGGTACTCTAGAAACACCAGCAAGTGTGACACTAGGACGGGTCTCTTTGAGTTTGTTGTCTTGCCAGCCCAAATCAGCTGATAGTCGATACTGATCGCCTCTATAATCTAATCCTAACGCTGCCAGACCCAGTGTTGAAGATTCATCATCAATCGCGCTGTCGCCATCTTGATAAGCGGCATTAAAGCGAACGCCAAACGCATCATCAGTACCAAAGCGATCACTGACGTCTACGGCAACTTTGCCTTGATCGCCCTGACCATAACCGAGTGTCACCTTACGTAGCGGGTCATTGCCAGCTCGTTTGGGCAGCAGGTTAATCGTACCACCGGCGTTACCACCACTGGGTGCTGCGCCATTGAGCATGGCGGATGCCCCGCGCTGAACCTCAACACGCTCGAACAATTCCGTTGCGATATACTGCCTTGGCAATATGCCGTATAGACCGTTATACATAGTGTCATCAGAGGTTGTGACAAAGCCGCGCATAAAGTACGCTTCTTGAAAGTTGCCAAAGCCTCTAGCGACACGAACAGTCGGGTCTTTTTTGAGCAGGTCGCCCACACTTTGGGCTTGTTGATTGCCGATATACTCATTGGTATATGAGGTAGTGGAGAACGGCGTGTCCATGATGTCTTGATTGCCCAAGATTCCGACGCGGCTTCCGGTTGCTACTTGACCACCTTCATAGGCATCTGGCAACCCATCGGCTGATGCATCAGCACTACTGGTCACGACAATCTCATCGAGTACCACGCTTGGGGTATCGGATTGAGCGTCAGCATTTAAATCTGTTTGTGCCCACGCGGCTTGGCTTGCACCCAGTAGTATTACCGATGTGGACAGACAAGATGAGCACAGTGATTTTAATGACAAGGGATGACGAGACATATTCAATAGAGTAGGGCGAAATAAAGCAGAGTATAAGCGAGACAGTTGCATGAATATTTCCAGCACATAAGATTAAATGCTTATTATAATGATAATCATTTTCATTACAATATATTACTGGATTAAATCTCAATATATTTTTATCGTATTAAGTGTACGTTTTCGTTAGGCAAAGTAGTAAGTCGTCTAAAGTTGGTCAGTCACGCTATGTTGATTAGTCGCGCTATACCAGCAGCAACGATTGTTATTAGCTCAATTTAGCAGTCAGCATAAGCGGTCGGTACGTGGCTAAATGCTTTCTGTTTATGACTACATGTTTGCTACTTATTAAATGTTTGCTGTTTACAAAAAATGCCACTTATGAAAAGGTGCTGTTTATAGAGATATGCTACTTACAAAAAACATAATGATTATTGAGCTCGCCAATAGACTTTAATAACCATATCCTGACGTGATAACCTAAGGGTTGCCTTTAGTTGCTGTCGTAATGATTTGATATCCGCTGCTTCTAGCGCGCCCCATACTTTGTCAATTTTGACAGGCAGTCGCGCAAATTGTGTATTTAATAATGCCATTATTTGCTCAGTAATATTAGTTGTTGGGGTATTAACCAGCTGGCACACATTATCTTGCAAAAAATGCGCATTATGGCGTAGTTGATTACTGAGTGTGAGGGTGTGTAAGTAACGGATATCGTCTGGATCATTAGTGATGGCAATGACGAGGGGCGGCAATGGATTCTGCCAGTTTTCCAATAGATTGGCCACCGTAGGCAAAGAGGTTTCATCACAGATGAGTAAGCACTGACCAGTGCTGAGATGTTCTATTTTCTCTGGATATTCACGTACTGTTTTGATTTGAGTGCCACAGTCAAGCGCGCGCACCCAATTGCCTCCTGCCGTATCGCCATGAGTATAAACGTCTATCCACGCTTGGACGGACGAGCTGCTCGAATCTCGCCATGCTTTTCGCAAGGTATAGTAGCGCTGTAAAGGTTTGTCGCTATCTTTGGGCTGGTGCTTTGTAGCAGATAGACCGTCCGCATCCAGCTCAAACAAATACGCGTAGCCCGGATGAGAGAGTGGCGTACTATCGGGTGCGGTTACCAGCAGTCGATACATATTGGGGCTGGCATAATAGCCATTAATGACCGTAAAACGCTGTTCTTGAAGCTTAATCGTGCGCTTGCCAAGCTTATTGGCAGATGTTTGCAGTAGCGTTATATATTGCTCTTGTAGCGTCATAGAGTCACTAATAGGAACTGTAAAATCGATAAAATATTGACGGCTGAGCTTGCTGCTGTTTGTTAAGGTATCGTAGTCATGATGGGCGGTTGTGACATCCATTAGTATCCCATCAGTATACAGCTCTGTTATCGAGGCGATCTCGTGCTCACTCACTGCTGTGGTAGTAAAGGCATTGATAAACATCGCGAGTTCATCTTGATGCTCTTCATTGACATGACTCATAAACTGGGCTTTGTCAGCCATGTCGAGCAGTGTTTTATCGAAATCGTACTGAGTAAGTGGTTGAGCCATAAGATGTCGTCCAAGCCAAAATTCAAATAATTGTTCAGCAAAATTTTTTTTAAAAATGATTGGCTGCTGGTTAAGGGCAAGATGGAAATGTAATAGTTAATAAGCATAAAACATGAAAATGTTAATGATTATTAATGTCATCTAGATTTTTATTACGATAATATACCATAGGTTAATTTATTTACAATCATAAAAGGACTGGTGTTATCGAATGACTAATAGCTTTCTTGTAATGATTGGCAGTGGTGACTCTTAAACTGTATATAAACGTTATCACCCAACCCGTTTTTGCAAGGTTTGATAGCTTACAAAAAAGGGTTGGGCGAGCTAAAGTCGAACAGTAGAGTGTTAAGGAGCAGGCTGAATGTCTATTTTAAATTCCCATGAGGTCGCAGTCGTCGCTGAGCTATCAGGGTAATTGATTTTATCCAAACGCACGCGGGCATAGCTATTGCCTTCAGCAGATCTAATGAGCGCGCCTTGAGCGCTGTCAACCGCTTTGGCATTTAGTTGATGGGTCATGCCATTGTAGGTATACCAGCCAAAGTCTAGGTTCGGGAAATTACCCGTATAAGCAGGGTTGAGATCCGAGCCTTTACTATCAATGACCCAGCTTCTGGCACTCATCGGTTTATCGTACACAGCGGTGTTGGTAAGGTCGGTTAAAGTCGCCGCACTACCATCGGTCATAAACTTACTGACAATGGGTTCACCTTTATCATCATAATACCCTATTGGTGTTTTTGATAAGAAGCCACCAACTTTGCCTTTATTAGTGCCAATCGCAGAATCGCCACCATTTAAAATGACGCTATTACGCTTAAAGCCAATCTGCCAAGAGCTGTTTTTATCGGCGCTACTTTGTCCTGTGGTTAGATCAAAATAGACCCAGTTATCATTGTTTGAGGCATCGATAGTTTTCGTCTGTACCTTGTTCGGTAGCGCCGTATCAATCCAGCGCAGAGTAGGGTAGCCCGAGGTTCCAGCATTATTATAGTAGTTGGTAATCTGCATGGCATAAATAGGCTGCTGGACGCTGCTGTCTGTCATGGCACTGCTATTATCTGTGGTGACAAGGTAGACACGATTGTTCGGGTAGAGCTGATGGTTGTCTTTTAAATTGTATTCAAACCAAGGCTGTGCATCAAAAATACCACCACTACGGTCTTCATTGTAGTGCATGGTAATATCACGACTGGTATCAGGATCTTGAGTTGCATTGCTATAACGACTCAGATCTGACCAATCGATTAAACCAAAAACGCCGCCTTTACCTGCGCCAGAATCACCGCTATTTGACCAAAGCTTGACCGAACGCGCTTGGTTATCAAACTTGATATCCCACTTATCCTCAGCACACGAGCTTTCAGCTTTGGCATCAAAGTCATAACAGGTTGCAGTATCAGGCGCTAGATTGGTGACTTGCCAAGTAGCCGTTTCGCTAAAGCTGGCAGTGCTAACAGGCGGCGTGTTACCACCATTATCGCCATTTCCGGTATTGCCACTACTCGAGCCATCACTGCCGCCTCCGCAACCGGTCATGCTGAGTGCTAAAATACTGCCACTAAACAGTAATGCCAATTTGGTCGGCTTGGTGTGAACTGCTGGGAGAATGAGGGTCATATCAGCTTCCTTGATGGTTGTGGTTTCAGATAGAGGGTACAAAATAAGGGTAAAAATAGCGGTACAAATACACTTGCTTTAGAATGATTGTGACGTAAAAGCTTACCAATGGTAGCTGGCGCCAAGTAACCACTCGCGATTATCAATGGGACGGTAGTCACTGGTATCGGTAACATCACGCTGCACATCAAAGATATTATTAATCGCTGCATACAAGCTCAAGTTTGCAGTTGCGTCATAATTGAGCTTGCTATCGAGTGTCCACCAAGAGGGTGAATACGCTTGCTCGCTGGTACTAATCAGCTGTTTGGATTCATAATTGAGGCGCGGGATCAGCTGTAATTTGTCATTGATTTGATAATCTAGTGCCAGCATCGCTTTGTGATTGGGCTTATAGGTCAGCTCGGTATCGGTGACATTGTTATGCGTCTTGAGGTAAGCGTAGCTGGCTTGTAGTTTGGCGCGCTCGTCCACTTGCCAGTCAAGGCCAATATCGCCGCCATAGGTTTTGGCACTATCGACGTTCATATATTTATAAATGGCGATATTTCCCTCAAAGCTCGCATTGTCTTCATCGGTCTGAATCAGGTCATCTATCTCGTTATAAAAACCATTGACCGTCAAATTCATGGTGTCGCTCAGCTGACCTTGATAGCCGATCTGGTAACTGGTTGAGGTTTCAGGCTGCAAGTCGGGGTTGCCCATGACTTTATAACCCAAATTGCTATGGTCAAAGACGTAGTAGCGTTCTTTCAGGTTGGGCACGCGATAACCACCGCCAATGCTGCTACGAAAGACATGGTCGCGCCCGCTTGCATCCAAATGGTTGTATTTGAGTGACACTTTTGGTGCAGTATGGCCACCAAAGTCTTCATCGTTTTGATAGCGAATACCGCTCAATACTTCCCAGTTATCGCCGATCAGCCAATCATCTTGTAGATACAGCTCACCGACATCACGGCTGACGTCATCGCTGATAAGCTCGCTGACTTGGTTTTTCGTTTGGCTTAACTTGTCTTGCTGAACCTGACCGCCGACTTGGATAAGATGAAGGTGCTTATCGGATAGCAATAGCTCAGGTAGATCGAGCTGGGCTTGCGCCAACGTCGTACTAATCTCTGTATCACGGGCACTAGTGATGGCTTGTTGTGTTTTAGTATTGGATTCGCTTTGATATTCCTCATGCAGCGCTTGAGCTGACAATCGATAAGTCTTGCTGCGATCATCGACATGCGGCGCGATATCAGCGCGTGCCCCGACACTAAAGCGCTGCTTGGTGATGTGCTCATCTCTTTGCTGTGCCAAATAGCGCGGCGCGACATAATAATTAAAGCGACTAATATCATCTTCTTTATAGTGGCTGGCTTCTAGCCAATATTGAGAATTTTTGACCAGTCGGCTATCGTTGCGGTCATTGTTATTACCTGATGTGTCGTTACCGTCAGGGCGGTAGCTGAGGCGGGCACTGACTTGTGATTGCTCGCTGGCATCTTTTAATCTGGGCCATGCTTCATGATCTAAGCTTAAACCATTATTGTCCAGATACGAGCCTGATAGACGCGCGTGAAAGCGCTGGTTTTTATCCAAAGCCCCTTCCACGCTGGCTTCTACATAGCGCTTATTGGCATCTAGCTTTCTACCAGATGGATTTTGCTGCCCATTGCTGGCAATCTCGGTGGTGATATGTCCTGTTGCCGCGCCAATGGGTTTGGTGATGATATTAATGACACCGCCCATCGCTGCGCTACCAAACTGCGCTGATGCCGCTCCTTGTACCACCTCTATCTGTTCGATATCCATATTCATATATTGATTCAAGTTTACTGTCGAGCCAGTGCTTGCTGTAATCGGTAAACCGTCAATCAACACCAATACTTGATCACCTGTGAAGCCTTGCATGCTGACTTCGTAACCTGTCTTGCCGTGGACTTCACGTAAGTAGACATTGGGCAACAAGGCCAGCGCTTCTTTTAAAGTATGAGCATGGTTGTCATCGAGCTGCTGGCGGCTAAGTACTTGCAGGGCAACTGGCGAATCACTTAAAGCGCGCTCAGAGCGAGTCGCCGTTACCACGATAGGGTCTAAACGTGTGCTCGGCATGGCTGCATCGTCGGTCATATCACCATTCGTCTCTGCGAAAATAGGCGCTGCTTGGGCTAAAACTGACGTGAATGCAAACAATGCTAATGCCACACTTATGGCTAATGGGCTACGACGCAGCAGTGAGGGATGGGTGTCTAGTCCCGTATGAGTCAACGATAAATCAAACGCTAAAATTGACATAAGTAAAACAGCCATCGTAAAAAGAGAAAGTAAGAAAGTCGCGCTGCTTAAAGACCTTTTGCTACAAAAAGAGCGATCTAAAGCGACCGTTTCATAGTATTAATTATTAAAGGTTTGGTTACTTGATTCACTAGATTAAGTAACAAAGCCCAGACATAGTATTTCAAACGATAATAATTATCAAGATGTAAATGATAATTATTATTATTTACAAAGTGAAAAAATGTTGCCATAATGATTTCGTCTGAAGCCTAGAGATAAAATTATAAATGATGAAATAGAAGCGATAATTGCTAACAGCCTGCTTGATAAATATACCCTTGCTGCATCATTGCGGGCACTGTAGTACAGCAGGCATTATTTTTATCAAATATTAATCATAGGCATCGTCGCTGCTATTTTCTGAAGATGTTCATATCTCAATACTACATAGCCAAGATCATTGGCTTTTTTACTGCTATTTATTTTATGGAGACCATCATGAGTCAACCGTTATCGTTAACCAAAAAAAATACTGAGCTGTGGCAACAGTACCAAGCATTAAAAGCAAAAACGCCGATGCTATTTCCCACAGAAGGCGCGGCTGCATTAGGTATCAGCGAGTTTGAACTGATGTTAGCCTCGCCTTATAGCCAGTATATTGGTGATCAGTGCAAAACTGTATTAAAGCAATTTGAGAACTTTGGTGACATGGAAAGCATCGTCAGAAACGAGCTAGCCGTGCATGAAAAAACCGCGCCATATCATAATCTTAAGCTTGGTGAAAAGATGGGATTGGCACTCAATGTGGGTGGTCTAGATTTGCGATTCTTCATGTGGCAATGGCAGCATATGCTGGCGGTAACGGATACCAGCCGCGCCGATAAACCCTCTTATAGTATTCAATTCTATAACGCGCAAGGCGGTGCGATTGATAAAGTCTATCTACGAGAGTTAAGCGCTGAGACTATTGCGCGCTGGCAAGCGATGATTCAGGAGCAGCAGCAAACGGTGAATAATGAGACGCTGACGTTAGAGGCACAAGAGCCGCTAAATGACTGGCGTTACAAGGCATTAAGTGAAGAGGAGCGTACGCAGTTACAGCAAGGCTGGCAAGCAATGACAGACGTGCATCAATTCCACTCATTATTAAAAAATCTCGATATCGATCGTGCTAGTAGCTACTATCAAGCACCAGAGCAGATGACGCAGCAGCTTGATATTAGCGCGGTCGAAGCGGTATTTGAGCAAGCGCGTGATGCGAAATGTCCGATTATGATTTTTGTCGGTAATAGCGGTCTGGTGCAGATTCAGACTGGCACCGTGCAGACGCTCAAGCGCATGGGCGATTGGTTCAATATTTTAGATAAAGACCATAATGACTTTACGCTGCATTTAAAAGACAAAGCATTGGCGCAACTGTGGAGTGTCAAGCGCCCAACCAAAGACGGCATCGTGACTTGTATCGAAGGTTTTGATGATCACGGCGTCAGTATCTTTAGCGTGTTTGGTCAGCGAATTGAAGGCACGCCTGAGCTTGAAGCCTGGCAGCAAATTGTCTCGACGGTCATCGAAGCGCATCCATATGCAGAAGCCTTAGCAGCAGTTGCAATGCCTGAAGAAGAGAGCGTGTAAACCCGTCATAAAAAATCAGCAAATTTTGCGATATTGACACTCACATAACGGATAAGTCATAGCTGTTGTGTGAGTTATTTGGGATGCTTAATACACGTTAATGGTTCTGTTAATAGTGTCATTTTTTACGTTAGCAAATTAGGAATGCTTATGTCTTCTGCATTATCAAAAACAGTAATCACTCACGCAGTGATAAATAAAAAATTGATGAGTCGTGCTATCAGTACTGCGGCTATTATTGGCGCATTTGCCGCGCCCTCACTTTCTGCCCAAGCTTATGATCGTATTGTCGCGATGAGCCCCGATGTTGCAGACGTCGTGGTGGCACTAGGAGCGACCAATAAGTTGGTTGGTAAAGATGCGACCAATCATAATCCAGCGTTAAAGAGCGTGCCAGCCGTGGGTATGCACCGTAATATCACCGCCGAGTCTGTGTTGGCGGTCAAGCCTGATTTAGTGCTCGGCAGTTATATGGTACAGCCAGTGAGCATTTATCAGCGCTTAAACGGCTTAAAAGTTAAAGCCGTCAATGTCGCGCCTAAAGAAGAGGTAAGCACCTTTGCCAACAGTATTAAATCTATCGGCAGTTATGTTGATAAAAAAGCTGAAGGGTCGCAGCTTGCGAAGCGTTGGAATACAGGGATGAGTCCAATGGCAAAGACGGGTAAGCGTTATTTATTAAGTTACGATGGTCGTATTGTTGCAGGTAAGGGTACGGTAGGGGATGAGTTGATTCGCCGTGCGGGTGGGATAAATGCTGCCAATGTATCTGGGTTAAAACCCATGTCACGTGAAGGCTGGCTGGCAGCCAAGCCCGATGTGATCATTATTGCTGATCATAATCAGGCAGTGGTCGGCGGGGTCAGTAAATTTAGCAAACGTCCAGAGATTGCAGCAAGTGCCGCAGGCAAGAAGGGCGGCGTACACTTTTGGCCAGCCGATGACTTTCTGCGTTATGGCTTGCATTCGCCTGACGTCTTAAAAAAGCTGAACACTGTAGCAAAATAGCCTAAGCAAAAATCCTTTATCTCATATTCAACAAAATGACATCTCACATGGCAAATACGATTTCTGCTTCTATCTCTACACAAACTGGAAAACATAAACCTAGCATCTACTATATTACTGCCGCTGTCATATCTGTGCTACTAATTTGGTTGGCGCTTGGTATTGGCTTTGGCGAATGGTCAAGCCCTAGCCATCTTGACGATACTATTTGGCAGCTGCGTTATCCGCGTGTGGTGACGGCATTACTGGTTGGTATGGCGTTGTCAGTTAGTGGTGCAGCATTACAGGCTTTATTTGAAAATCCTTTAGCGGACCCTAGCTTAATCGGTACATCAGGTGGCGCAGCGCTTGGTGTTGTTTTGGTTCTGGCATTGGGGTTTGGCGGCATTGGGATACCGCTTGCGGCGTTTACTGGAAGTGTATTGGTGTGCTTGTTTATTCTCGCTTGTCATCGGTTTTTGGGTGGTGGGCAGATGGGCTTGCTGATATTGGGATTTGTCATCAGTGCTTTTTGTGCGGCGGTGGTCAGCCTAATTTTATTCATGTCTGATGACATGGTGCTGCGTTCCGCGACCAATTGGCTGTCAGGCAGTATGGCGGAAGCGGGCTTTGTACCGCTGCGTTATTCGATTGTCTCTATGTTATTGGGGTTAGCAATTTTATTGCCATTAGGTCGTCAGTTGGATGGACTGATGCTTGGTGAAGCCGCTGCTAAATCTTTGGGTATCAAAGTGGGTGTGGTTCGTTGTTTGGTCGTGATTGCCTCGGCATTATTAACAGGGGCAGCGGTGTCTTTAGCAGGCGTCATTGGTTTTATTGGCATGATGGTACCAAACCTATTAGCTATTCTGTTTGGTGGCGGACGTATGCGTCTCATGATTTGGTCTGGCTGGCTTGGGGCGATATTATTACTCGTCATTGATGGCGCGGCGCGGCATGTTGCTTATCCAGTGGATGTGCCCGTTGGCATCGTTTTAGCGTTGCTTGGCGGTCCATTCTTTATTTGGCTGTTTGTGCGTAGTAGCCGCCGCTAATTGGAGAGAGTATTTATGTTTCATTCATTTTTTACGGCTATATCAAAGACATCACCAGCGAGTCGAGACAGTCGTATAAATAGTAGTGATATCAAGAGTAGTGATGCAGGCGAGCTGTTGTCGATGCAAGATATTCATATCTCGCATGGTCATAAAACATTGTTAAAGATAGACAAACTAACCGTGCCAAGCCAAAAGCTGGTCGCCTTTATCGGACCAAATGGCGCGGGTAAAAGTACGTTGTTGCATACGGTTTTAGGTCAACACACAGGAACCGCGCTTAAAACGGATGGTCACATTACGATTTACGGTCAGCCGATCAACGAGGTCATGAATGATGGTCATATCGCTTGGGTTGGACAACATGAGCGTTTTGAGCTGCCGTTAACGGTATTGGATTATGCGCTGTTAGGAGTCTCGCCAAATCTTGCATGGTATCAGCGCCCAAATAGCCATCATGTTGAGCGCGCGCAACGTTTACTACAAGATTTTGAGTTATCAAGTTTGGTCAGTGCCCGCGTGCAAACCTTATCAGGCGGTGAAAAGCAGCGCTTGGCTATCGTAAGGGCGCTAATGCAAGACACTAAAATCATGATGTTTGATGAGCCGACCAATCATCTTGATATTCGCCATCAGCGTTTTTTACTTCATTATTTGCATAATTTGGTGCGACAGCAACGCAAAAGTATCTTGGTTGTGTTGCATGATTTGACCCATGCGCATCGCTATACTGATGAAGTGGTGCTATTAAACGGTGGACAAATGGTTGCACAAGGAACGCCTAGTGAAGTGATGACACGCTCGCAACTAAGCGATGTTTATGATGTCGACATTAAGGTGCATCAAACTGAAGATGGCTTGGTGTTTGTATGATTCTGAGCACTTGAGCTATTATTTTGACTTTACGATAGGTATTTGATGATCAACTTGGCTTTTTAATCTGTATATATCGCACTGATTTATTCGGCAGTAAAAACCCTTTCATGCTATATAAATAATAGTATGAAGGGGTTTTTTACATCTTAACTATTGTAGTGAATCAAATACTCTTAATATAACCATGCAAAATATAACCATACTAACAGGATGATTTTCAGTTAATAAATAATTTTAAACCTAAAAAATGTTGCAGTAAACTCGCATAACGATCGGATTTAGTAGAAACTGTAAACCACTAGATATTTGTTCTGAACGGGAGAAACTCATTGCGCGCTATTCCTTATAAACTGATTGTTAGCGCACTACTGCTCATCATTGTTGCGGGCTTTTTTGCCTTTCGCTGGTGGCAAGGACCACTATTACCAAGCTATAGAATATCTTCGATGCCTTTGGTGCAGACGGTCGTAGCGACTGGACGGATAGTTGCCGTATCGAATACTGACATTGGTAGCGAGATATCAGGTGTTATATTAGAGCGACGGGTAGCAGAAGGCGAACAAGTCGCTGCAGGAGATTTATTGTTGGTACTAAGCTCCGATGACGTTGCAGCCCAAGTGCGGCAAGCAGAAGCCGAGTTGGCGGAATTGATTAGTAGCACTCGTCCACAAGCAGTGGTGGATTTGACCAATGCCAAAGTAGCGTTGGCGCAAGCTGACCGTAATGTCGAGCGTAGGCGCGAATTGGCTGCTATCTCAGCCATCTCTGATGAGGAAATGGAGCAAGCGATTCAATCCCAAGCCCAAGCACGCAATAATCTTGAAAATGCACGCCTGAGAGCGAATGCACTCTCCTCTGGTGGTGTTGAAGAAGATTTATTACGTGCTCGTATCGCAGCATTGCAGGCTCAGCTCAATAAAGCGCAAGTACGTAGCAAAGTATCAGGCACTATTCTGACCCGTAATGTCGAGGTAGGTGATTTGGTGCAACCAGGTCAGAGCTTGTTTACTATTGCCCTCGATGGTAAGACTGAAATAAGAGTACCGCTTGATGAACGTAATTTATCTCGGTTGGCTTTGCAGCAACCAGCTGTTGCTATTGCCGATGCCTATCCGGATAAACCGTTTCCCGTACGTATTAGTTTCATTGCACCAAGTATAGATCCGCAACGCGGTACGGTAGAGGTGAGATTGTCCGTCGATCCTGTACCTGATTTTTTGCGTCAAGACATGACGGTATCAGTGAATATCGAAACGGATCAACGCGCAAAAGCCTTAGTCATTCCTAATGATGCACTAGCCAATGTTAAAGAAGACAGCGCCGAAGTATTATTATTGCGTGATGGTAAAATACAACGTCGAGTAGTGAAATTAGGGTTACGCGGGCTATCAGCATCAGAGGTGCTCTTAGGACTGAGCGCAGGCGATGAGATATTGGGTGATGCGACAGTCTCACTGGCTGATGGAAAAAGAGTGAGAACCGCGCTTCAAGCAGCACCTTTTGCCGCTCCTGATGCTGACAAGATGAAGACTATAAGTGATAAGAGCCAAGCAGCGGAGACAGTCAATTGACGGCTTTTTTCGGTAGACTATGGATTGATGCCAACATTGCCATCAGTTTTTTACGCGAGGGACGCATACAGTCGTTGATGATTACTCTTGGAGTGGCGATAGGTGTTGCCGTTATTATATTTATCACCGCACTCATCCAAGGATTACAGACCAACCTTATTGACAGTACCCTCGGCAGTCAGGCACATATTCGCTTAGTAGCGCCAGACGAAGTCAACCTAATAGCGCCATCTGCTGATGATACGCTGCAACTGATACAAGAAGACAAGCGTCCACAGCGGCTACGTTCTATTAATAATTGGCAGCAAATCACTGACACGCTAGATCAACTGCCCTTATTAACTGCCGTATCGCCAAACGTGTCTGGGCCTGGGTTTGTCCGGCGTGGTGAGGCATTAGAGTCGGTAATACTAGTAGGTACTGACTTGGTGCGTTATCAGAATATAATCCCACTTAATGAATACTTAATCAGTGGTGAGCTGCGAGTGGGCGCAGATAATGTATTGATTGGTAGCGAGCTGGCTAAAGATTTGGGTGTAGAGGTCGGTAGTAAACTGCGCTTAGATACTGGTCAAGACGATGGCGATAGTAGTCCCAGTAATAATTTGAGTAACAACCTTGGTAGCAACATTAATAACAACAGCGCTGTAGTCAATATCGCTGGTATATTCGAGCTCGGCGTACGAGAGCTTGATGCGCGCTACGTGTATCTAGACCTAAAACAAGCGCAGTCATTACTCAACCTACCGGGCGGTATCACAGTCATTGATTTGACGGTTGAAGATATCTTTGAGGCGGAGGAAATCGCTGCACAAGTGGGTCGTTTGACCTCATTGCAAGCAGAAAGCTGGATTGAAACCAACGCCCAACTGCTGAGTGGTCTCACGGCTCAAAGTTTATCTAGTAATATGATTGTCGTTTTTGTGGCGATCTCAGTAGCTTTTGGCATTGCCAGTGTGCTGTCGGTCAGTGTGGTTCAGCGTACGCGCGAAATTGGTATCTTACGAGCCATGGGTGCAACTCGTCAGCAAATCCTACGAATATTCTTAATTCAAGGGGCTATATTTGGCTTGTTAGGCTCTATTGTCGGTAGTGGTGTCAGCTATGTATTGGTCTGGTCTTTTAATACTTTTGGGCCCGACATATTTACCATTCCCATATCGATAAACCTGATCTTAGTGACTATGTCGTTAGCCACGCTAACTGGTGTGATAGCAGCTGCTATTCCAGCGCGGCGCGCAGCAGCACTTGATCCAGTGGTGGCTATTCGTTATGTCTAATCATGATTCTAGCGACACTTTTAATAATGAATTTAACAGTGAATTTAACAATGTTTCTGCCAATCCTTTTAATAAGACGTCAACTCCTATGTCCAGTCAATCTCACGAAGTTCTGCGTTTAGAGGCACTAAAAAATTCTTATAATATCGGTCAACCTAATGAGATTGAGGTGCTGCACGGTATTGACTTAACCATCAGCAATAACGACTTTGCTGCCCTGATTGGTCCTTCTGGTTCAGGTAAAAGCACTTTGCTAAATGTACTAGGGTTACTAGATCAGCCAACCAGCGGTGAGCTATATCTATTGGGTCAAGCAACCAGCGCTATGAATGATGCTGGTCGCACCGCTTTGCGTGGCAGTAGTATTGGCTTTGTCTTTCAATTTCATCATCTGATTCAAGCGTTTAGTGCATTAGACAATATCTTAATGCCGCTAACATTGACAAGGGGTCGTCCAAATAAGCTTGCTATCCAAAAAGCGCGCGAGCTACTGGCAGCGGTTGGGTTAGAGCGCTTTGCTGACAGTAAACCTAACGAGCTATCAGGTGGTCAGCAACAGCGTGTTGCCATTGCACGCGCCTTGATAACCGAACCGGCATTGCTATTGGCTGATGAACCTACAGGTAATCTGGATACCGTGACGGCTAGAGAAGTGTTTGAGTTGTTCCGCAAAGTCAATCAGGAACGTGATTGCGCGGTATTGCTGGTCACCCATGATCCACGCTTGTCAGCATCTTGTGATCGAACGATTAATTTGGTTGATGGTCGTATTGATAGTGATAGTTTAAATAATTGAAAAATATCGTAGTGATAATAAAAGTCATATTGGCGGATTACTTATCTGCTTAACAAAGATTTCTATAAATACCGCCGTCAATACTGACATCAATAAAGGTAGCGGCTTCGATTGTATGAAATCTCATAGAAAACACCCAATAATCAAAAACCCTTTTTTATAAAAACTTAAGGTAAAAGCTAAATATATCTATATTTCTAGGTCAATGTATTCGTGCCATCACCTTTAGAGTCATGTTCATTCAAAATGATTTTGTTATCTATTGTTAAATACCAGTAGATGCTATGTATAATGCAGCACTAGCATAGCTTTCACTCAGTATGGCTTTCACTCATATGCCTTTAATAAGAAGATTACATTATGTCAAACAAGCGTCCTTTATATATTCCCGTTGCAGGGCCCGCTCTTTTAGAGACTCCTTTACTAAATAAAGGCAGTGCTTTTTCATCAGAAGAGCGCGATAGCTTTAATTTAACTGGGCTATTACCTCATAACATTGAGACAATTGAAGAGCAATCACTACGCGCTTATCATCAACTGCGCTCATTCACTAATGATATGGATAAGCATATTTACTTGCGTAACATACAAGATACCAATGAAACCTTATTTCACCATCTAATTGAGCAGCATATTGAAGAGGTTATGCCGCTCATTTATACCCCGACGGTTGGTCAAGCATGTGAAAAATTCTCGCAAATTTATCGCCGTAAACGTGGTTTATTTATCTCATATCCTGAGCGCCATAAAATCGATGACATGCTGCAAAATGCTACCAAACAAAATGTGAAGGTAATCGTTGTCACTGACGGCGAACGTATATTAGGTCTAGGGGATCAAGGTATTGGTGGTATGGGTATTCCCATTGGTAAATTGGCTTTGTACACCGCTTGTGGTGGTATTAGCCCAGCTTATTGCCTACCAATTTTGTTGGATGTTGGTACCAATAATCAACAGCTACTTGACGATCCTATGTACATGGGCTGGAGAAACCCACGCATTTCTGGTGATGAATATAATGAGTTTGTCGACTTATTTATTCAAGCCGTTAAACGTCGTTGGCCTGAGGCATTATTACAATTTGAAGATTTTGCCCAAGAGAACGCGACACCATTATTGAATAAATATCGTGACCAATTATGCTGCTTTAATGATGACATTCAGGGCACTGCTGCGGTTTCAGTCGGTACTTTAATCGCTGCGTGCTTAAATAAAGGCCAAAAGCTTAGCCAACAAAAAATCGCATTTTTAGGGGCAGGGTCTGCTGGTTGCGGTATTGCTGAGCATATCATTCGCCAAATGCAGCGTGAAGGGTTGACGGAGGCGCAGGCTCGCAGCCAAGTATTTATGGTTGACCGCTATGGCCTGCTTACTGATAACATGACGGAGCTACAAAAGTTCCAAGAACCGTTAGTACAAAAAGAATCCGCTATTGAAAGCTGGGATAAAAGTAAGAAACTCGGTTTAGCGCAAGTGGTTAAACAAGCAAAAATAACCGTATTATTCGGCGTCAGTGGACAAAAAGGTCTGTTCACCCAAGAGGTGATTGAATCTTTGTGTGTTAATACTGAACATCCTATTGTATTACCACTTTCAAACCCCACGTCTCGTGTGGAAGCGACCCCGCAAGAAGTGACTAATTGGAGCAAGGGTCAGGCAATTGTTGCAACAGGTAGCCCTTTCCCTCATACCACTTTTGAAGGTCAGTCTTTCGAGGTTTCTCAGTGTAATAACAGCTATATTTTCCCCGGTATTGGTCTGGGTGTTTTAGCAGCACGGGCAACGGGTATCAGCGATAATATGCTCATGGCGGCAAGCCAAGCCCTTGCAGATATATCAATGGAATACGAAAAAGCACCTGGTGCCATCCTACCGCCGATTAAAGTTATCAGAGAGATCAGTGAAAAAATAGCGTATGCGGTGGCATTGCAAGCGGCTCAAGATAAGCTAGCACTACCTATCACAGCGGAGAATTTACAACGTCGATTAAAAGCGAATTTTTGGTTGCCTGAATATCGTAATTATCGCCGTACTTCTTTCTAATGTTAGAAATTAGATATAACAAATTCTAATATTAGGCACATTATCTAAGTAAAACACTAAATGAAAAAAGGTTGCTAACGCTATATTACATATAGTGTTGGCAACCTTTTTTACTGCTATCCAATCTATTAGTTTAGCAAGTTTACTTTTACCGGTTTTTCAGCATAGTTCAATGATTGTTTTCTATTAAATTCTAGACAATAAAAAACCCTTACAAGCCAATGGCTGTAAGGGTTTGAATTTGGTGGGCCCAGTAGGACTTGAACCTACGACCAAAGGATTATGAGTCCTCTGCTCTAACCAACTGAGCTATGGGCCCTAACGCTAGACGGACAATGATACCTGAATTTTTTAATTTTTCAAGTAAAAGATAGGTAGTAATCAAGATATTTTTTATGATGCTCTACTTTTCTATCAAATATGACTATCAGCCAATGTCAGGCTGCGACCACCATCAACAGTAATAATCTCAGCAGTAACATAATTTGCCTGTACTAGGTACAACACATGATGGGCAATCTCGTCAGGTCGACCTATACGCTGCATAGGAATTGAGTCAATGATATCGCGCTGCTGCATCTTTTTAAATTTTCTTAACATTGGTTTCGTACTTGCAAGTGCTCAATTCTGGCTTGTCGTAATGCCGTACCAATCGCAGGGCCTGTTAGTGCTGAGTCAATATCCTGCATACTAATGGCATGAAAGCTATTCAGTGCTAGCATCATCTGACGGTGCTGTGTTGCCAATTGCAACACGTGGCTGGTCACTAATAGCTGCGATAACTTATCAGGCTCTTTATGAGCGCCGCAAGTTTGTATGAGATCAATTTTTTCAGCCGCGCTTAAATGGTGTATTGTGCTTAGCTTTGCGACTTGCTGAGCGAAGAGAGTCGAAAATTGAGTGTGTGCCTTTGGTACCTTAGCGGCGTTGCCTATACCATTGATACCTTTTATATTGGCTGCTTTATTTACGTTTTCATTTGTATGTTCTGAGGTAAATAAAAATGAATTAAGGCTACTCATTAATAGCGCCCAACGTTGTGACAAGTTCAATTTCATTTGCCCTGCGAAATATAGCGCAGTCTGTACCGTTTCACGTATCTGAGTATTAGTCCAAGCTTCATGTAGTGGGGCAAAATATTCTGTGAGCGCACCAATCTCAAACAGTTGTTGCCAGTATACGTGCGGCGATAGCTGCATGGTTGCACGGCTAGATTCTTGCCAAATGCGCTCTGCACTTAAATGCGCAAGCTCTCCAGAGTCAACCAATTGGCGCATCAACGTCAAAGTTTCATCAGCAATGACAAAACCTAGGTCATAATAACGGCTATAGAAGCGAGCGGTTCGAAGCACTCGTAGAGGATCTTCGCTAAATGCACCTGATACATGACGCAAGGTTTTGCTTTCTATATCAGCCATGCCACCATAATAGTCAATGACGTCACCGTTGATAGGCGTATCATCAGTTAAGCTGGTGACTTCTATCGCCATGGCATTAATCGTCAAGTCTCGACGTTGTAGATCCTCTTTTAAGCTGACGTCAGGACTGGCATGTACGCTAAAGCCTTTATACCCCAAGCCTTCTTTGCGTTCAGTGCGTGCCAGTGCGTATTCTTCATGGCTACTAGGGTGCAAAAATACAGGGAAATCTGCACCCACTTGCTGGAACCCTGCATCAAGCATTTCTGCTACAGTTGCACCAACGACGACAAAATCTTTATCTTTAATAGGACGTGCTAACAGTTGATCGCGTACCGCACCGCCGACAAGGTAAATTTGCATGAATGCCTCTATCTTTTATTTTTATTGAGCAAGTGATGACTGATATTGAATAAGGCTACGTTGCGTCTTAGCCAATGTATAACAAGCAAAAAAAACCAGCCAACGCTGTTTAATAGCATTGACTGGTTTTAGTATAGCAGACGGTCTCTATAAATGAATAATAGAGACCATCTCGATAACACATACTACCTAGGTAGCGCAGGATGAATTACTGATTTTCGCTCGCTAAATCTTGAGCTTCAGTAACGGAAAGAGCAGTCATATTGACGATACCACGTGCAGTTGCTGATGGTGTGAGAATATGTACCGGTTTGCTAGTACCTAATAAAATAGGACCAATAGAGGCACTACCAGTTGCTGTCTTGAGTAAGTTGAAGGCAATATTTGAGGCGTCAAGTGTTGGTAAGATGAGCAGATTTGCAGCACCTTTTAATGGACTTGATGGCATGTTGTTTAAACGAATATGTTCATTCAACGCGGCGTCACCTTGCATCTCGCCGTCGAATTCAAAGTCTACATTCATGTCTGTTAGCAGTTCATAGACCTTGCGCATTTTTACAGCACTGGTGCGATTTGAAGCGCCAAAGTTAGAATGAGAAACGAGCGCGACACGTGGTGTAATGCCAAAGCGACGTAATTGATCAACCGCCAAGACAGTCATTTCAGCCAATTGTTCAGCCGTTGGATCTTCGTGGATATAAGTATCGGCGATGAAAATATTACGATCTTGCATGAGTACCGCATTCATAGCATAGAAGTCGTTCACACCTTCTTTTTTGCCAATAACGCTTTGTACATATTTTAAGTGCAACTGATAATGGCTAAACGTACCACATACCATGCCATCTGCAGCGCCATTTTCGACCAATAGTGAGCCGATCAATGTGGTCTTACGACGAACATCACGACGAGCAAGTTCAATACTCACACCAAGACGTTTGTTCTTCTCGTAGTAACCCTGCCAGTAGTCTTTATAACGAGGATCGTCATCGATATTGACGATAGAGATGTTCACACCATCTTTTAGACGTAACCCTAATTTTTCGATATTGGCTTCGATGACTGAAGGACGACCAATTAAAATAGGTTGGGCTAGCTTTTCATCAACGACCACTTGCACAGCAAGTAAGATATTATTGTCTTCACCTTCACAGTAAACGATACGTTTCGGATCGGCTTTAGCGCGAGCAAAGATTGGTTTCATCACGAATGCAGAGTTATAGACAAACTCAGACAGACGCTGACGATAAGCTTGCATATCAGCGATAGGTAAGGTTGCAACGCCTGAGTCCATCGCAGCTTGAGCGACCGCAGACGCGATCTCGATGATTAGGTTTGGCTCTAAAGGTCCTGGAATTAGGTAATCACGACCGAAACTTTGCATTTTTTCAATGTTTCTAGCGCTGGTGGTCGGCGTTGCTTCAACGTGTGCCATCGCAGCAATAGCTCTTACACAAGCAACTTTCATCTCTTCGTTAACAGTCGTGGCACCAACATCTAATGCGCCGCGGAAGATATAAGGGAAGCATAAAGCGTTGTTTACTTGGTTTGGATAGTCTGAGCGACCCGTTGCCATGATGACATCTGGACGTACGGCGTGCGCCAATTCTGGCATGATCTCAGGCGTTGGGTTAGCAAGTGCAAAGACGATAGGGTCTTTTGCCATACGGCGAACCATATCTTCAGATAACGTACCAGGCATCGATAGACCAAGGAACATATCGACATCATCCATCACTTCGTCGATAGTGGTCGCAGTCGTCTCACGCGCATAGCGCTGTTTGGTTTCGTCAAGATTTTCACGGATAGTCGTAATGATACCGCGTGAATCTGAAACAAAGATATTATTTTTGTTTACACCAAGTGCGCAAATAATATCTAAACAAGAAATGGCAGCAGCACCAGCACCTGAACAGACGATTTTAATCTCTTCGATTTTTTTGCCAGTAATCAATAGCGCGTTGAGCATCGCTGCTGCAACAATGATTGACGTACCATGTTGGTCATCATGAAATACTGGAATGTTCATGCGCTTACGTAATTCACGCTCAATTTTGAAACATTCTGGTGCTTTGATGTCTTCTAGATTGATGCCACCGAAAGTAGGCTCAAGAGAGGCAACAGCTTCGATGAATTTGTCTGGATCATTTTGTGCAATTTCAATATCAAAAACATCGATACCTGCGAATTTTTTGAATAGAACCCCTTTACCTTCCATTACAGGCTTCGATGCCAATGGCCCGATATTACCTAGACCCAGTACCGCTGTACCGTTGGTGATAACACCAACCAAGTTGCTACGGGCGGTATATTTAGCCGCTAACGTCGGATCTCTTTGAATCTCAAGACAAGGAACTGCCACACCTGGTGAATAGGCAAGTGCTAAGTCACGTTGGTTTGCCAACTGCTTAATAGGGGTGACAGAGATTTTGCCTGGACGTGGGAACTCATGATAATGTAAGGCAGCTTGTTCAAACTGCTCTTTTTCTGTACTAAGGTTATCCGTATTCAAAGTGGTATCGTCATTCATAATAATTGCCATGGTTAGAATAAATTGGAATAAAGTAAATGGAGATAAAAATAACGTTTTACCCTCAAAAAATCATGGAATAATAATCCTCTAAGGGCAACGTGACGCTAAACAGTTAATAATTTAAAGTGTCAGGAGTAGCGATTAAGCATTGAGCCAAAAAAGTAATCTAGTGGAATAGTTATTCTAGCACTATTGCCAATTCACTGCCTAGTCAGCTGCCGTGAACGGCGAGAATAATATAGTAAAATGATATTCATTATTTAGCCAATTAATAATGCCAAAAAATAGGGTTAAATATCAACCTTAATCTCATAATGTTTCAAAATATTACAGAATAGCAGTTTAATAACATATCATTAAGACGAGCAACTAATCGGCATTTGCGGCGCATGTGGGGTAGGCGGCATTGTGTCGAGAAGGGTAGCGATGGCTTGTACCTGATAAGGGTTAGCCAGTAAATCGAATACTCGACTCACTTCTTCGAACTGTCCTTGTTCTGCTGCCGTAATGGCACGCTGCGCCATACTATTACGCAGTACATAAACAGGATTGTTGGCTGTCATATCATCGATAACTTGCTCAAGTGGCAGCTGTTGTATTTGAGCCACATAACGAGTCGACCAATCTTGCCAGACTTGCTGGGCATCATCGCTAAGCTCATTCGTCATGATTGACAATAGGTGCTCTTCATAATGGTGCTCATTCGGCGCGACCAAACCGAGTAGCGCACGGAAGCTATTGGTATAGTCCAGCAAGTTGTCTTCTAACAAGGTTAGCCATTCGAAAGCCAAGGTTAGACTCTCTTTTGCATGCGGCAGCCCAAGTCTACGGCACAATCCTTGCTGATAATGCTGCATAAAGGTAGCCTCATAAGGCGCTAGACAGTCCGCTAACGCCTCACGCGTTACGCCCTCTAAGCGCATAAAATGTGGCAGCCAAGCATTGAGATTCCAGTGACCAATAGCAGGTTGATTCTGATAAGCGTAGCGACCAGTATGATCAGAGTGGTTGTTGATCCAAGCAGGGTTGAAGCGCTCCATAAAACCAAATGGACCAAAGTCTAAGGTGCTACCAGTGATAGAGAGGTTGTCAGTATTCATCACGCCATGCGCAAAGCCAATCAGTTGCCAGTCAGCGATCATTCGTGCGGTTCGCTCAACCACCGTGGTTAAAAATGTCAGTATGGGAGCGTCACTATCACGGCACTCTGGATAATAAGTGTCGATCATATAATCAGTGAACTCAGCGAGCAAATCAGGAGCAAAGCTGGCAATCCACTCGATATGACCCAAACGAATGTGACTATCAGCCACGCGCATCAATGCCGCACCTGCTTCCATGCGCTCACGGCGCACCCTCGTGTCGGAGACAACAAATCCCAAAGCATTAGAGGAGGGAATACCCAATTGTGTAAGGGCATGACCACATAAATACTCGCGAATAGTGCTGCGCAAGACAGCACGCCCATCACCCATCCGCGAGTAAGGCGTCAGACCAATGCCCTTAAGGTGCAAGTCTTGCAATTGATTATTGTTATCGAGCACTTGTGCCATCAGCAAGCCGCGCCCATCACCCAATTGACCTGCCCATTGCCCAAATTGGTGACCCGCATAAACCATGGACAATGGCTTAAAATCCGCTGGCACGTATTGGCCACCAAGTATCTCTACCCAATGTGTCATTAAATCTTCATCATCTGTCCAGCCTAACTGCTGCGCAACTTGCATGTTGAAGTGTCCAGCACGTGGATTGTCCAGCGGCGTCGGCGGTTGCTCATGATAAAGGCGAGTGTCTAGATTGACATAGATATTTTGATAGCGCATACAAGCCGTTCCTGCTTTTGAAGTATAAGTAAAGTGTAGCGGAGATAAAAGCACTATAGCATAGCCTTGATATTACATCGTTTCACTCTGTCCATCTCTTGTAATAGCGCACCCAAAAACCATGAGTAATATTGAATGCATTTAGCCTATCAAACAAAGATATTGCTTCCACTTGTCCTTTTTATTTTTATAAATCAATGTTCGACACGATCTATAAAGGATGAGCAAAAAAATCCCTCTATCTGCTACAGATAGAGGGAAGGAGAAGCTTTACAATTATCGTTCATCACAAAGGTAATAAAATACAGTTTAATAATCAGCGATTATGCCGCTTTTTTACTGATACCAATCGAGCGAAACGCGGTTTTTAAATTGCTATTATGCTCAAGAATTTTTTGTTCAATCTTAGCATAGTCGTGCTTTAGCTCATCTTCCACTTCATGCAAGCGATCGGCATATTCTGTCTTTTTCAGCTCAATCGTTTTGGCTTTGAGTGCCTGCCATTCTTCAACAGTCTGCATAAAGGCATCATATTCAAACTTAATACGATCTTGGAAGCTTTTCATGGCATGAGGAAGATCAAGACCGCCCACTGCTGCCGTATCAATCTGCTGCTGAGCCGCTTTAAATTGCATTTGTACTTCTGCATGCTTGATAGTGGTGTCATCAACGGTACGTAGCTCACTGGTTAAGCCCAGCTTCGATAGGCCAGAAATCAACCATTTAGTAGGATCATACTGCCACCATTTTACCCCGTTACGATAGTCGTATTGGAAGAAGTGATGGTAGTTATGGTAACCCTCACCCCACGTAAAGATAGCTAAGAAGAAGTTATCACGGGCAGTATTGGTATCCGTATAAGGACGCGTGCCAAACATATGACATAGCGAATTAATAAAGAAGGTAAAGTGATGCGTCAGTACCAGACGTAGTAAGCCTACGATGACCAAAGTACCCCAAACATCACCCAATAACCAACCGATCGCAGCGACCACACCGATGTTCAATGCCGCAACCCATAAACCGTAATATTTATGCTGAATTTGCAGCGTTCTATCTTTGGTTAGGTCAGGGATATTTTTATAGTCAAATTTACCGCTAGGATAATTGCGTAGCATCCAGCCCATATGACTAAAGAAAAAGCCACGCTTTGCTGAGTACGGGTCTTCTAAGCGGTCATCGACATGACGATGATGCGTACGGTGACCAGAAACCCAATCAAACGCTGAACCTTGTACGGCAAAGGTAGAACCTAGCAATAAAAAGTTTTTGACGATTGGATGCGCTTTATAAGCACGATGCGATAGCAGGCGATGATAACCCGCGGTAATACTAATGCCTGTCCATACCATAAAGGCACCAAATACGCCCCAAACTGGCGCGCTAACATCATGAGTAAACAAATACCATGGTGTAATGATCGCAGCAGCAATAGGTGTGGCTACCAAGATAGTCGCTGGAATCCAGTTGATCGGCGCTTTTGTAAACTCAAACTCGCGCATATCAATGCTGTCTTCTTTAGTAGAGACATCTTGCTCTCCCGCAACATGAGCGTAGTTGCGTTTGGCAACAGGCTGCTCATTAAGCGAGCTTGCAGTTTTACTCTCGTCAAAACGTGTCTTAAAACGTGTGGCTTGAGTGCTGGCGGCTTTGATAAGCGTATCACCAGATTTGATAGCGAAACGTAAGCCTTTAAGCGGTAAGCCAAGTGCTTTTTTTGCAATCATATAATATCCCTAGCGGTATTAATTTAAGCCTATATGATACCTTAAAAAATCAATAAAGTGAACAGTTATACACTGTAAAAATATTGCTAAATAACAATAACTTGTATCGATTATGGAATGTATTGACGAAAATAATGGATGACTTATCAGGCATTGAGGAGAAGTGTAAGTAACACCGTAGATATGTAGATGATTTTAAATAAATCAAATAAAGGCGATGCTTATTAACCCAGCAGTAAATGACTTGGATAATCAGTGATGATGACGTCAGCTTGCCATGCGATCAGCTGTTTAATCGTGTCAATATCATTGACCGTCCACGCACTCACTGGCAAGCCATAACGGTGGCTATGTTCAATGACTGCTCGACTAATCAGCGGATAGTGGATACCTAATTGAATACAGCCAAGTTGCAAGGCGGTATTCGGTGCAGTCATTAAGACTTCAGGTGTGCGAATGAGCAAGCCGCGAGAGATAGGCTTTAGTAATGGATGACGTTGCAAGCGAACATGTAGCTCTACATCAAAGCTGGTCAGCACAATGGGTAGTTTGGCAAGTGGGCTATCGATAAGGTTGCGTGTCAATGCTTTTACCAATTTAGCATAATCAGTACGGTCATGCGTTTTAATCTCCAGTTCAATATTAGTAAAGCCCTTTAGCAACGGTGCTACCTGCCCTAATGTCATAATCTGATGACCAAACTGCGAATGGCGTTGAATCTCAGTAAGATTCAACTGATCAACACGTGCTTGCTGACCACACATGCGTTGCAGCGTGTCATCATGAAACACGATTAAATGACCATCCGCGCTCAGTTGTACATCAAACTCAACTCCTGCTAGACCCTGAGTGTTGAGACGTTGAGCGTACTCAAAGCCTGAAAAGGTATTTTCTAATGCTTCGCCACGCGCACCGCGATGACCCAATAAAAGCGTGTTTTCGAAATTTATCATAATTTATATGGTTGGTTAGTGATACGCGCAATCATATAGTGCTAAAACAACAGCGTCTAATAAAATTTGCTTAGTAGAGCAATATTACTATGTGGTTCTTTTTATCCAAAAACTTTATAGATATGAGCTGAGCGAAATCTTAGAATATGTTTAATGTCTATCAAGCATTCAACAGACCTTAGTTGATCGCGGTAGTCTAAAAGCGTATTTATAGCGAATTCATAAGTATGTATTTGTTATGTTTTTGCAACTAAGTACAGGTTTTACCTATAATGAGGGGCGTTATTTGTATATCCATGGGCTACACTAATGAACATTTTATTTAAACACCGTATAATAATCTGGTTTTCAAACCTAGGGCAGCTAGGGTTGCGGTTTGAACATCAAACACTGTCCATCAGTGGCGGTACGTATTAGTAAATTGGGAGCAAAAGAAATATGAGCGTAGCAAATAAAAACGTGAGCAAGTGGTATAAAGTGGCTGGTATTGGCATGGTATGTGGTTTAGCGCTTGCTGGCTGTGATCGCTCAGAGAAGGAAGATACCACCGAGACGGCAGAGCTCACAGAGCAAGAGTCTGCGTCTACTGAAAACACCGCAGCTACTGCGGTGAGCTGTGATGACCCAATGGTACAAGATCGTCTCAAAACGGCTCTGAAAAACACGCTTAATCAACAAGCACAAACGCTGGCTGTCAACTACGCAAATGATGCAGAGATCAGTCTCGCTAGCGGCGCTATCACTAATAAAACCAACGGCATTGTGATTGATGTACAAAATGCAGCAGTATTACAAGCAGCCAATGACAATGGTATGACGACTTGTCAGGCAAGCGTGAGCATGACGTTACCAAGCGAAGATTTGTATCAAGCCAGTCAAGTACAAGCAGCCAACAATCTACCGAGCCTACAATCACGCTTAGCGCAAAATAACATCCGTATCAATAACAACATGTTGGTTGATGATGCCTTTACCTATGTCGTTGGTACTCAAGGCGGTCAAGTACGCACACGTATTGCTGGGCAGCCAGCATTGATTACTGTGGTCGCCGATGTGATGGCAGGTTCTGTATTTAAATCAGCGATGGATGAGCAGCGCGCCCAACTTAGCGCAGAGCGCCGTGCAGCACAAAACGATGACAGTCAGTCAGCACCCGTTCGTCAGCCTCAAGTAGTCAAGCCAGTTGAGCCGATTCGTCCTACTCAGCCTGCCACGCCGCCGACTATTAATAATCCAAGCAGTAGTAATACGGATAGCAGCGCGTCAGCCACTCCTGAGGTCAAAACTCCAGCCACACCAGCTGTACCGAAATCAGTACCTAAAGATGAAAGTATCGATATGGTCATTATTGAAGATGACAGCGCTACTTACTAATTAGTAAGATTTAAGCTGTTTTCGAACCATATTGTCGTTACTGAATAGTATCGATTAGTCAATAAAAAGCCCGCAGTGTTAAGGTTGCGGGCTTTTTTATATTTTATTCTAGGGTTTGCTTTTAGCGTTTTAGTCCACTAAAGTAGTCCTGCGTAATTATTTTTTATCAGCGAATTTTTGTAATACCTGACTGTCCCATAAGACTTCAGAGACTTTGTTGGGATCTGTACAAAAGCGAGCAGCGACAAACAACCAATCCGATAAGCGATTGATAAAGCTCACGGCCGTACTGCGAATCGCTTGTGGACGCTCTTGCTGTAATAGCACTGCTTGGCGCTCAGCACGGCGACAGACTGTACGCGCAACGTGCAGTTGGCTGACCAATACCGAACCTGTGGGCAAGATAAAATCTTTTAGCGGCGGCAAGGTCGTATTCATCGAATCAATTTGCTGTTCTAACCATGTAATGTGAGTGGCATTGACGCCTTCATATTCTGGCATAGCCAGCTCACCACCGATATTAAACAATAAATGCTGAATGATGACTAACGCTTGAGAAAACTCTTTCTCTATAGATTGCCCTTTATTATGCTGTAACTGAGCACGTACCAGACCAATGTGTGAGTTAAGCTCGTCGATATCACCCATTACGCTAAATAGATTGTCTGCTTTGCTGACGCGGCTGCCGTCTGCCATGCCAGTGCTACCGTCATCTCCAGTACGCGTATATATTTTGCTTAAACGATTGCCCATATCTAAATCCTTAACAGTTTTTATGATTGAATGATGTTAGTTGCGGGCTCATTGTAGTATTTTATGGCTGTTTTCGCTAAGATAATGGGTTAGGTTTTATGTTGCCGTTGTTTTTACAGTTATAACGACCATAGTCAGTGCTGTTTAATATCCAAACATTGATTATATTTTTGTTTTTATTTTATCTATTTTATTTATATTAAAAGGCTTTTTAACCATGACCACACCACTTGCCGATGCGATGTCTCAGCTTGCTATTCATGACTCACTGACTGGCGGAAAACGTCAGTTTGTACCACTCAAATCAGGGCAAGTAGGCATGTATGTGTGCGGTATGACCGTTTATGATTATTGTCATATTGGGCATGCGCGGGTGATGGTTGGTTTTGACATGGTAGTGCGCTGGTTGGCTCAGTTAGGCTATGACGTTAATTATGTGCGCAATATCACCGATATTGATGACAAGATCATCGCTCGTGCCACCGAAAACGGCGAAGAGATTGGTACGTTAACGCAGCGTTTTATTGAAGCCATGCACGAGGATGCAACCGCTCTTGGCTGCGAGATGCCAGACGCTGAGCCGCGCGCGACGGATCATATCGATGATATGCAGCAAATGATTGAGACCTTGGTCACAGGTAATTATGCGTACGCAGGCGACAATGGTGATGTCTACTATGCCGTCGATAATTTTGCAGATTATGGTAAATTGTCTAAGCGTAATCTCGATGAGATGCAAGCAGGTTCACGTGTCGATGTCGAAAATGATAAGCGCAATCCGTTTGATTTTGTCTTATGGAAGGCGGCAAAACCTAATGAGCCACAATGGGCGTCACCATGGGGTCAAGGGCGTCCAGGTTGGCATATCGAATGCTCAGCGATGTCGACTAAGTGCTTAGGTAGCACCTTTGATATTCATGGCGGTGGTCATGACTTGCAATTTCCGCATCACGAAAACGAGATAGCGCAGTCTGAAGCAGCGACTGGCTGTGAATACGCGCGTAACTGGATGCATGTCGGTTTCATTAATGTCGATGGCGAAAAAATGTCCAAGTCGTTGGGTAACTTTTTTACCATTCGTGACGTGATGGCAAAATATTTACCTGAAACGGTGCGCTTTTTCTTATTATCAAGCCATTATCGCAGCCAAGTCAATTTTTCTGATAACGCATTGGATGAAGCACATAATAGCCTAAGCAGATTATATAATGCGTTAAAATTGGCCGAACAACAAAAAGGGCGGGCGCTCGTCGTCAATGATACGCTGATAAATGATGCTTATAGCAGCAGTGCTGGACAAGATTTCATCAAAGCCATGAACGATGACTTTAATAGTTCAACGGCGATTAGTGTATTGTTTGGGCTGGCGCGTGATATTAATAAAGCTATTAAAGCCGAAGACGTAGACACCGCATGGCAATTAGCAGAGCAGCTCAAAACGTTGGCACAGGTACTCAATATTTTACAGCAGCCAGTTCAACAGTTTTTGCAAGCAGTGATTGGTGACAAGGCGGATGATGGTTTAACCGATGACACTATCGATGGTTTAATTATTGAGCGTGCGGACGCCAAAACCAACAAAAACTTTGCGCGTGCTGATGAGATACGTGAGCAACTAAAAGATGCTGGTATTGAGCTTGAAGACAGCCGTGCTGGCACAACATGGCGCCGCGCTTAAGGCAATCATGTTACAGAACACTCATATAGATAGTCATAAACTAAGTCAGCTTTGAGCTGGCTTTTTTTATAGGCTAAACTAGGGTATATCATCATTCTAAAAATGGTGCTAAAAACAAGATAAATTGCAGTCAAACAAGAAAGATGAAGCTAAATTGGCTATGTAATATATGTAAGAACAAGCTTTGTAGGCAAACTTCAAGAGATGCAAACATCAAGTGAATTAATGGCTTTTAAAATATGAATATTCTCAAAAAAAGCATTGTTGGCGGTCATTGTATAGCAATTGATACCGACAGTGACCACTATGCTAACCCCCAGCGTTGGAATGTGCGCGCCAGTACCTTGTCATTACTATTGGTTTTTTTTATAGTCAGCATGAGTGCTGTGTTTGCACCCGCTAATGCCGCAAGCACTAGTGATAGGCAAAGCGATAGCGAACAAGCTGCGGATGAGCAGTCTAGCTCGTCATCGAATTCAGTCAGCAAGCCCGATAATCTGGCTGAATATGCCACTCAAAAAATCAATACAATTAAAGACGAAAGCCTCAGCATCTCTGGCGTTGCAGAAGAAATATTTGATCCTACCGAGCGCAATGCAGTAGAGCAAGCGGGTAATTTGCAGGGCGATTCTGGACTGACGGGTGAATACAATGAAAGTTATTATTTGCTAGACAAGCTCAATGTAGGCTTACCGCCGTTGTCTGAGCTGCCAAATTTGACCACGCCACTGGCGACTTTAGAGTTTTTTCAGTCAGCGGTCATGAAGCAACAATACGACTTGGCTGCTTATGCACTTAACATGAATTTAATCGATCAGAAAATTCAGCGTAACCACGCGCTCGAGTTATCAAAACGGTTGGATTTTTTGTTAACGGAAAAAGAGCTTTACGTTTTTGATGATCTGCCAGATCGCCCAGATGGTTTAATCGAGCCGCCGCTTGGCAATACCAGTAGTATTATGGGCATTCCTAGACGTTCGATTCAGCTAGGCTATATTGACTATCGTGAGCGCCGTGTCCCCATTTATTTGCAACGAGTACGGGTTGGTGAGGCTGCGCCTATTTGGGTATTTTCTGCACAGACAGTTGATAATATCGACAATCTCTATGAGCAATATCATCCAGCGGAATTTGAGCGTTATTTACCTGGATGGTTAAAACTTAAGATTTTTAGTATTGCACTATGGGAGTTTTTGGCATTAGCATTGTTTTTCTTAGTGACCATGGGAGTAGGGTGGTTACTCAGTAAAGGCACGGAAAAAATAATCAGCCGTTATATCGATGATGAGAAATATAGTAATTATGTTGTTAGTACTAATGGCGTGGCAGATTTGGTTAATAAGCTGACCGTGCCGTTGACTTTTACCATCAGTTTTTTGCTCGTCTTTACTTTGGTGTCAGGCGGTTTTCCTTATTTGGATGCAGTAGCTTCATCGACTCGTCCGCTTATCTGGATTGGGCTAGTATTTAGCACCTTATGGCTTGGCATTCGTGTTATTAACTTTTTTGCTAATCGCTATCAAAGCCTACAAATTGAAAATCTGGCTGAAGAGCACTTTGATAAAGAGCGCCGTCGCCGTACTTATGTATCGATATTTCGCCGCGTCTTTATTTTTGTCATGATTTTGGGCAGTATTTGGATTGGTCTCAGTGAATTTGCCAACATGGAAGGCCTTGGCAAAACGCTATTGACCTCGGCTGGTATCGCAGGCGTGGTCATCGGAATTGCCGCGCAGCCGATACTGGGTAACATCATTGCTGGGGTACAGGTGGCAGTGACCCAGCCGGTACGGATTGGCGACAGTGTGATAATGGATGGCAATTTTAGTACCGTTGAAGACCTGCGTTATACGTATGCGGTACTCAAAACATGGGATGAACGTCGATTGATCGTGCCGATGCGCGAACTGATCACCGAAATGGTAGAAAACTGGTCACATACCGAGGTACATCAGACCTGTCCTGTGTTTTTATATGTAGATTATGGTGCAGATATTGATGCCATTCGCCAGCAATTTATATCGGCGGTTAAAGACAATAAGCTTTGGGACAACAAAACTGAGCCTGAAATGTTTGTCGTTGAGGTGACTGCCAACATTATTCACCTGCGCGGCGCTGTTTCAGCGGTAGGTCCCATAGAAGCATGGACACTGGCCTGTGAGATACGTGAGCAGATGCTGAATTATCTATATAGCAAACAAAAAGCTTATCTGCCTGCTGAACGTTTGATATTGAAAGGTCAAGACCAGTAACCGACGATTGAGTATATTTTCTATGCTTTTAAATAGCAGAGCTTTACAGACGTCGATATTGATAGATAAGCGCTAGCAAAATAAGCTGACAAATATAGCATGCGATTTGTCTGATTATTTGTTATAATATGGCGTTATTTTTAAGGGATAAATGAGCGATTAAGAGTAGGGGCGCGCTATATTTGTGCAAACTTATTAGCATCAATCAATTGCAATTTTCGAGTGTCTCTGTTTGTTTAATCACAAACATCGGCTGGCTCATTGCTGATTATCTAAAACTTTGTGATACGAGGTCTTTAATTTTGAGACTTTAGCTTCATAAAGTCATATCGGTGATTTTGGTTGATTGTCTTAATGCCAAAAATATCCCACCCATCAAAATAACCACCACTAGGGGTCTGTATGTTGCGAATTGTCGATGAAGCCTTAACCTTTGATGACGTTTTATTGTTGCCAGCTTATTCTGAAGTCTTGCCAAAAACTGCCGATCTGACGACCCGTTTGACCAAAAATATCACGCTGAATCTACCGCTGATTTCTGCCGCGATGGATACCGTGACCGAATCTGAAATGGCCATTACCATGGCACAGCTAGGTGGTATGGGTATCTTGCACAAGAGCATGGATATCGCCAAGCAAGCCACACAAGTACGCCGCGTCAAAAAATTTGAAGCAGGTACGGTCGTAGATCCGATCACTGTGCATCCAGAGATGACGATTGGTGATCTGCTACAGCTGACGCAAGACAATAATATCTCAGGCGTACCTGTGGTAGAAAGAGGCACTGATAATGTCGTGGGTATTGTGACTCACAGAGATTGGCGCTTTGAAACCAATCTGTCTTTGCCAGTTAGTAAAATCATGACGCCAAAAGATCAGTTGGTGACAGTACATGAAGGTGAAAGCAACGAAAACATCAAGCGTCTGCTACATGAGCACCGCATTGAAAAAGTCATTGTTATCGATGATTATTTCCGCTTACGTGGTTTGATTACGGTTAATGACTTTGCAAAAGCTGAAAACAATCCAAATGCTTGTAAGGATGAGCAAGGTCGTCTGCGTGTTGGTGCTGCCGTAGGTACGGGTGCAGATACTCAAGCGCGTGTTGAAGCGTTAATCGCTGCTGACGTCGATATCATCGTGGTTGATACCGCACATGGTCATTCAAAAGGCGTGATTGATAAGGTGTCTTGGATTAAAAAGCACTATCCACACGTACAAGTCATCGGTGGCAATATCGCAACAGGGGATGCTGCACTTGCACTACGTGATGCAGGCGCTGATGCGGTAAAAGTCGGTATTGGCCCTGGTTCTATATGTACTACGCGTATCATCGCTGGTATCGGTGTGCCGCAAATCTCAGCTATCGATAACGTCGCTAGCGCATTAAAAGACAGTATTCCACTGATTGCTGATGGCGGTATTCGCTATTCAGGTGATATGGCAAAAGCCATCGCCGCTGGTGCTTCGTGCATCATGGTAGGCTCATTGATGGCTGGTACTGAAGAAGCGCCGGGTGAAGTTGAGCTGTTCCAAGGTCGTTACTACAAAGCTTATCGCGGTATGGGTAGCCTTGGTGCGATGTCAGGCTCAAATGGCTCATCAGATCGTTACTTCCAAGATGCTAAAGATGGCGTAGAAAAATTAGTGCCAGAAGGTATCGAAGGCCGAGTTCCTTATAAAGGTCCAGTTGCTGGTATTGTTAATCAGTTGGTTGGCGGTTTGCGCTCATCAATGGGTTATACTGGCTCTGCGACCATCGAAGATATGCGTACCAATCCGCAATTCATTAAGGTGACATCGGCGGGTATGAAAGAGTCGCATGTCCATGATGTACAAATCACCAAAGAAGCACCGAACTATCGTGTGAACTAAAAGGTGTTTTATAGTCCTGCATTATCTCAATGATAGCTATTTTGCAGGGCTGCAGTGACCTTAAGATACAAACAGCCAACAATGCCTTGTTATTGTTGGCTGTTTTTTTTGTAAAATACACAAGCGGATTATAATAATAACTACTTAGACTGTTTATACGTTATTGTTTGCGTATTCGTCTGGTTTTCACTCTTAGATTTGGGAGCATACATAATGAGCTACTTTGGCACCGATGGTATTCGCGGAAAATTCGGTGAGTCGCCGATCACACCAGACTTTATTTTAAAATTGGGCTATGTGACGGGACGTGTGCTGATAGAGAATAATGACAATCCTGCGCGCAAGCCAAGCGTGGTCATCGGTAAGGATACGCGGCTGTCAGGTTATGTGATTGAAGGCGCATTGCAAGCGGGGTTTAATGCCGCTGGTGTCGATGTGCATATGCTTGGACCATTACCCACACCAGCGATTGCGCATTTGACTCGTAGTTTTAATGCAGATGCTGGGGTAGTTATTTCAGCGTCGCACAATCCTTACTATGATAACGGTATCAAGCTGTTTTCAGGTGATGGCAAAAAGCTGACTGATGAGATGCAAAACTCTATTAATGACAAGCTAAAAGCGATTATGAGTGCCTCTGAGGCGGACAATAACGTGATCATGCCTATTCTTGATCCTGCACAATTGGGGAAAAATAATCGAATCAATGATGCCAAAGGTCGCTATATCGAATTCTGTAAAGGCAGTTTTCCCTATCAGTACGACTTGAGTCATCTGACTGTCGTCGTAGATTGTGCTAATGGTGCAGGCTATAGCGTGGCACCAAGAGTCATGCGTGAGTTGGGTGCCAATGTGATTGCTATTAACAATACGCCTGATGGCATCAATATCAATGCCGACTGCGGCTCTACCCATCCTGAAGGCTTACAGAAAGCAGTGATTGAGTACGAGGCAGATGTTGGTATCGCACTAGACGGTGATGGTGATCGTATTGTGATGGTTGATGAGGCTGGTAATCTGGTTGACGGCGATGGCATTTTATACGTACTTGCTACCCAAGGTCAGACTAAGGCGAAAGGTGTGGTTGGTACGCTGATGAGTAACATGGGCTTAGAGCTGGCACTCAAAGCAGCAGATATTAAATTTACGCGTGCGAAAGTAGGCGATCGTTATGTGATGCATGAGCTTGAAGCGAATGGCTGGATACTGGGTGGCGAACCATCGGGTCATATTCTATGTTTGGATAAGAGTCGTACGGGCGATGCCATTATCGCCGGCTTGCAAGTGCTTGCGGTGATGGAAGCACGTGGTAAAGCGCTCAGTGATTTGACCGAAGGCTTTGAAAAATTGCCACAGAAACTGGTCAATGTACGCTTAAGTAAAATGCAAGATCCGTTTGAACATGAAGAGCTGGTTGCTGCTTTTGCAAAAGCACAGGCTACTTTAGAGGGTCGTGGTCGTCTGCTCATTCGACAGTCAGGTACAGAGCCTATGATACGTGTGATGGTTGAGTCGGATGATGAAATAGAATGTGATGTATTGGCAAATGATTTGGCTGACCATATCAAAGCAATATTGGGTTAAAGTCATAATATAGTTATATTAAAATAAGGAATATTTTATGAGCATGGATTTTACCGATCAGCGTTTGTCATACGAAAAAGGTGAGCTTGATCAACAGTCCGTCCCAGACTCTCCATTTGAGCTACTAAAAGAATGGATGAATGAGGCAATAGCACAAAAGGTGCAAGAGCCTTATGCGATGAGCTTGGCGACGTGCGGTGCTGATAATAAACCTAGCGTGCGCATCGTACTTATGCGTGAGATTACTGAAAATGGTGTGGTGTTTTATACCAACTATGAAAGCGCTAAAGGTCAAGATATTGCCGAAAACCCGAATGTCGAAGCGCTATTCTTTTGGCACGAGCTGGAGCGTCAAGTACGTATTAGTGGCAGCATTGCTAAAATCGATGCTAATAAGTCAGCTGCTTACTTTCAAAAGCGTCCTCACGACAGTCGAGTGGGTGCGTGGGTCAGTCAACCTCAAAGTGGCGAAGTTGCTGATCGTGAGGTGATGCAATCCAAGTTTGATGAGCTACAAAACCAGTATCCAGAAAGTAGCCAAGTGCCAACACCAGAGTTTTGGGGTGGTTATGAGATTAGCATTCATGAGATTGAGTTTTGGCAAGGTCGTGCCAATCGTATGCATGACCGTATTGTCTATACTAAAGACAATGGTGAAAGCTGGACTACCAAGCGCCTTTTGCCGTAACCTAAGCGCGCTATTCATATTTTCATAGAAGTAAAAAAAGCCAATCTAGGCGTCATAGTGATTATGACATCTGGACTGGCTTTTTATTTTGCGGTTTGTCTGGAGCAATTTTAGAAAATAGCAGTGCCTATTTGTGAATGTCCAACATGCTCTAGTTCGGTTTAGTATCGACATCGACCGATACCGACATACCGGGGCGCAATTGCGCAAGCTCAGGTTGTCCTTGCTCCAAATCTATTCGTACCGGAATACGCTGAGCGATTTTAATATAATTGCCAGTCGCAGGGTTTGCCGCGCCCGCGCTAAATTCACTGCCAGTCGCTGGCGAGATATTGCTGACATGACCTCGAAACGTAGCGCCGCCTAGCGCATCCACATGAATCGTTGCAGGCTCACCGACAGTCATATTTGCCACTTGGGTTTCTTTAAAGTTGGCAATAATCCACACGCCTTTTGGCACCACATACATGAGCTGTGTGCCCGCGCTGACATATTGCCCCGCTTTGACGCTGACTTGACTCAGTTGTCCTGATTCCGGTGCTCTGATAATAGTATTGTCTAAATTAAGCTGTGCTTGCTTAGCAACTGCTTCTGCATTTTTAATATTGGCATCGAGTGATGAGCGGCTACCACTGGTTTTTTTGCTGGCCTCAAGGGCGACTTGTAAATTGGCTTCTGCTTGCTGCACGCCAGCTTGTGCTTGAGCGAGCTGAGCTTGGGCATGAGCAACTTCTGCTTTGGATACTGCGCCAATCGCATCAAGTCCTTGATAGCGCTTTACATCTTCGCGTGCACTATCAACGCTGACTTTGGCACTATATAAGTCCGCTTTACGTGCTTCGATTTGTGCCTGACTGGTGCCCGTATCTTGCGCATTGCTTGAGCGGTCGGTCATAGCGACTTCGATATCGGCTTGTGCTTGTTCGAGCTGCTGCAAAAAGGCACGGTCGTCTATCTTGACCAATAAATCACCTGCTTGTACATTTTCAAAATCTTGCACTGCCACTTCTGTGACATAGCCAGAAACTTGCGGGCTGATAATCGTTGTTTGACCTTTTACAAAGGCATTATTAGTCTGTTGAACCGTAGGCGTAAAGGGCGGTAGCTTCCACGCATAAAGAATCAAAAGGACGCCAATAATGATTAGTGCAATCAATAAGCCTAGGTTAAAGTAAGATTTCTTTTTAGGCGACCAACCTGTAGCGTCAGGAATAGGCTCTTTTGGCGGCATTGGCGTTTCATCAGCATCAGCAACGGACGTTATTATCGAGTCCTCTGTTTTCGGTATAGTCACAATATCATCATTTTTTGATTGGCTTAGAGGAATCTCTATTGCTGCTGCCTTGGATGATGTCTGATTGTTTTTAGCAGTATTTTGGGTGGCATCTTGAGCGGTGTCTTGATTATGGTCATCAAGATCATTTAACTTGTCTTCGCTCATGATGCGCTCCTAAAGAGATTAGTAAACATAGTGGATAACTTTTTAAAATATAGTAATTAGCATAAGAAGAAAAGGTAACAGCAAAAAATCGATATTATTGTCACCTGTTATTTTTTGCCCATCATTTCTGCCAATGCGGCAAGTTCTTTACCAAGTGGATTGCGTTTATGATAAAGGTAATAAAAATAAACCATCAATAAATATAGCGCGGTGATAGTGGCGCCCACGGCCATCAAAAAGAATAAATCATCATAAGCGGCGACCGTTGCTTGACGTTGCACACCCTGTAGCATTTGGGTCATCGTAGCAGGATCAGTGGTATTCATTGAACTGACCATATCGGCATAATGCATCTGAGTACGAATGGTGGTAAATGCTTGAATACCTGCCGCGCCTGCCAAACCGCCGACAGTTTGTGAGATACCAAAAATCACCGAGAAGCTAATAATATAGGCAGGTCCGTTAGCAATGGCGCGAAACATACCTTCAAATACCATTGGTCCCATGAAGTAAACGGCAGCAAAAGCGATTATAAACTGACTGAAATAGAACATATAAGGGGCAGAGTTTAGTGACACACCCGTATCTATCCATGCACCAATCGCAATCAATGCAACCGCAAAAATCACGGGTCGGCGCAGATCCGTCGCTTTGGTGGTAAAAATGCTAATCACTAATGCCAGTATGCTAGCCACCAAGATGATGGCATAAAAAACAATCAGCTGGTCATTACCATAACCAAGGTTTGCTAATAATCCTGCGGCACCCACACTTTGCTCAGACAGCAAAATGCGCATGACGGCACCAGTAATCATAAAGGCAATAATGGTGCGACTACGCATCCAGCGCACTTGTAGCATTGGGTTTTTGCGATGGGTCTCAATCCATAAAGCAATCGAGATAGTCACGACGGCAATGATCAATGGATAGCTAAGCCAAGGCATCGTCCACCATTGAATTCTACCTTGTACTAAAAATACCGATAGGGCGGCAAGACCACTGGCAAAAAAGCCAAAACTCACCAAATCAAGTTTTTCAAAGACCTTTTCCGTGTTGCCCGGTGGTAGCTCAAGAATGTTAATAAGCCCAAAGCAAATCAGCGATAATCCCACTTGAAATAAAAATAAACCTTCAAGCTGACCATCAACGGCTAAATAAGGCGAGATAATCCGTGACAGTGGAATGCCAAACTGCACCAAGCCGAACCCTAATATCAGTCCGCTGATACGCCGAGCAGTTGGCATGCCTTGTAGACAATAAAAAATAGACAATACCGTCATCGCACTAGCCACCACACCACTAAAGCCACGGGCGAGCAGTTCTAAATAATAAGGCTCAATGCTAATCCCAATCGTCGTACTGAGTAGATTGCTACTGACCAACCACTGCATACTGGTGGCTGCCAATAAAAAGAACAAAGTGATTTTGCTAAATAACGACATGCCAAATTGCTGGCGAATTTTGTACAGCAGCACCGTGACACAAGCATTGGTCATATTGTAAGCGACTGATATCCAGCCACCTTCTACTGGTGTTAAGCCCATTTCACCTTGGATTTGAGTGAGATTTGCGACCAATAGACCGTTCTGAAAGCTGGCAGTTAAGCCTATAAAAATACCAATCAGTAAATAAAATACTTTACGGCGCACAGGGTGATCAGGGGTGGCAGGCGAGCCAAGCATGAATGGTCGTTCATGGGGCTTAAACTGGTATTCAGTACTCATGGATGGATAATCTGCGTAGAGGGATAAAATGGTATATAGCAGTTGTTAAACAAGCATCACGCTCGTCGGATAGTCACGAAGCTCAAGACGTTCAAAGTCATTTAATAAAAAGCCATTTAACAGAAAGTCATTTAGTAGACTGATAAAACCAAAAAAGTATTCTAAACCCTGTTTTGAATATTTTATCATAATTTTTGTTGAGCATTTATCACGCATAACTAACACATTGAAAATCAAGTTAAAAGATAGATACAGCTGTCTGTCAATGATAGACGATAAGAAACACAGTGCTATAGTCAGAGCACTTTTAAACCGCTACGGTGTTACCCGCCCTAGATGTACTCAGTGTACTATCTGCGGTCGGTCGCCTTGTAGCGATTCTAAAATTCCTTGACTATATGTCACATAGCTACGACTCAGGTCATTTTTACCCATAAAAAACAGCTCTATAAAGAGCTGTTTTTTTATACATTAAGTAGTCGATAAACAGTTAGACCATGGTACTAAATTGAGTGATCATAATTCGCCTCTAAACGCATGCTGCGCTGATAGCTATCAAGACTGGCAAGCTGTAAAGCATACTGCTTGATATGCGGATAATCATCTAACGCTTCACGCTTAGCCAGCATGATTAAGTCAAAAGACAGCATAAAGTCAGCGCCGCTTAGCTTATGACCAACGATAAATGGCTTATCTGCAACTTCCTCGTTTAGATAGCTCAACAGTCTGTGTTTTTCTTGACTGATATAACCATCTAAAAACTCGTTATCGACAATACCGGCTTTTTTGGTAAATAGCTCCAGTAATAACGGCAACATGAGCGAGCTTTCAGCAAAGTTAATCCATTGCAGATAATGGCCATAGTCTACGCTATCAGTCGTAGGACGTAAGCGCTCTGGCGCAAATCGCTCAATCAATAACTCAGTGATTGCACCCGACTCGGCATAAAGTTGACCATCCATCTCGATAACCGGAGATTTACCGAGTGGATGTACCGCCTTTAAACTGTCTGGTGCCAAATGAGTATTAGGATCGCGTTGATGACTAATGATCTCATAAGGCACGCCCAGCTCTTCTAAAAGCCATAAAATACGTAATGAGCGAGACTGGTTGAGATGATGTAAGCGAATCATGATAGTGGCCTTTTGCATGGTCTATTATATTAACGTTAAAAAGATATTAACCTTTCAGCTTAGTGATTAAGCGCTTGGCAGCTTCTTCTGATGACGCTGGGTTTTGCCCAGTAATCAGCAAGCCATCTTCGACCACAAATGATTCCCAATCAGCGGCTTTTTCATAGTTACCACCATTGGCTTTTAGTGCATCTTCTACTAAGAATGGCACGACATCTGTGAGACCAACGGCGTCTTCTTCTGAATTGGTAAAGCCAGTCACTGTTTTGCCTTTGACTAAATACTCACCGTCAATTTTGACATTTTTAAGAGCGGCTGGAGAATGACAAACAAAGGCGACAGGTTTGTCTTGTTTGACGAAAGTCTCAATCAAATTGATCGAATTTTTATCAACTGCCAAGTCCCATAGTGGACCATGACCGCCTGGATAAAAGACTGAATCAAAATCTTCAGCGTTCATATCAGCGAGTTTTTCAGTATTGGCAAGATGCTTTTGAGCGTCGCTGTCTTCTTTAAAACGCTTGGTATCTTTCGTTTGCGTGTCTTCAGTATCGCTGCTCGGATCAAGCGGTGGCTGCCCGCCAGCAGGAGAAGCAAGTGTCACATTGACGCCCGCATCGATAAAAGCGTAATAAGGCGCGGCAAACTCTTCTAGCCAAAAGCCCGTTTTTTTACCAGTATCGCCCAACTTATCATGTGAGGTTAGTACCATTAAAATATTCATAGTCGTCCTTATTTATTATTAATGTTGTTCTTAAATCATGGGTTGTTAGCAGTCATGCTTAATTGGTCATCTGTAATCAATATGAGTATTTGCAATGACTGCTAGCGGTATTCATAGAACTGCTAGCGGTATTCATAGAACAGTATTCATGGTTGAGAGGTCATTTTCAGTGGTTGTCTTAGCAAGTTATGTTGTTAAGTCGTTATTTGCGATTCAACCAACTGATAACCATTGGCTCTGTTATTCAACCTCAGAAACTTTAACCACTGTTTTACCAAAGTTATCGCCATTTAGCATGCGAACAAAGGCGTTTGGTGCATCGTCTAAGCCTTCAGCGATATATTCTTTGGTTTTAACATCGCCTGACTCGACCCATTTACTCATGGTTTTTAAGAATTCTGGGAAGTGATCGCCATATTCTTCAAAAATAATGAACCCTTTAATGGTGAGACGACGGCTTAGAATGTTGCCCATTAATACGCCTAAACGATCTTTGCCATCAGGCAGCTCGGTGGCGTTGTATTGCGAAACCAGACCACAGACTGGGATACGTGCATGCGCATTTAATAATGGCATAACGGCATCAAATACTTTGCCACCGACGTTTTCGTAATAGATATCGATGCCATCTGGGCAAGCCGCTTTTAATTGCTCGGCAAAGTCATCCGCTTTATGGTCAATACAGAGATCAAAGCCTAGCTCATTGACAGCAAAGTCACATTTCTCTTTGCCACCAGCCACACCAACGGTACGTAAGCCATATTGGTTGCCAACTTGACCTACTGTTGCACCAACGGGACCCGTTGCAGCAGCGACGACCAAAGTTTCCCCTTTTTGCGGCTTACCGATGTCGGTCAAACCCATGTAACCGGTAAAGCCGGGCATACCTAGTACACCTAAACCATAAGAAGGATTTGACATGTTTTTGTCAAGCTTTAAGACGCCTTCGCCATCACTGACGCTATAGTCTTGCCAGCCTGAGTTTGAGACCACTAAGTCACCCACAGCAAATTTATCGATATTGGATTCAACGACTTGGGCAACCGTGCCACCCATCATGACGTCACCCACTTCTAGCGGATCAGCATAGCTTTTTGCATCGCTCATACGTCCACGCATGTATGGATCTAATGATAAGTAAACGGTACGCAGCAGCATTTCATTGTTATTTGGCGATGGGATATCGCTGGTTACCATATCAAAGTTTTCAGCTTTTGGCTCACCTGTTGGACGGCTTGCCAATTTGATTTGACGGTTTATTTTTTGATTTTGTTGTTTATCAAAGCTCATTATCAGATTCCTTTTCTATTTATTGATTTTAAGATTCTATTGATTTTAATATTTACTGGTTTTGATATTTAATAGTGAATGGAGTAGTTACTCAGTGCTGAGCAACTACTATAAATAGCATAACAATATGTGTTTCTTATTACGGTGGTGTTTTTATTAAGCAGCTTTGCTACTAATAGCACGTTGTAGAATACGGCGTGATACTTCTAAATCATTGTTGCTGTGCTCGCCCAGTTTCACCATGTTGTGTACTTCAAGCTGCTTGATAATCGGGTCAATAGCTGACGCATCAAGTTCTGCATCTTCTAAACTGACGGGCAAGCCAAGCTCGCGGAAGAAGTTTTCTGTACGGACAATAGCGTCTTCAATGACAGCGTCTTCGTCTTGATGAGTATCATCGAGCGTAATATTCCAGACATTATGTGCATATTGAAGTAGTTTCTCTTTTTTGCTGTCTTTCAACTCACGCATTACTGAGGGTAATAAAATGGTTAGGGTGCGAGCATGATCGATGCTGTGTAACGAGGTTAGCTCATGACCGATCATATGTGTCGTCCAGTCCTGCGGTACGCCTGCACCGATTAGACCATTGAGTGCCATGGTCGCTGTCCACATAATATTCTTACGTGTTTCTAAGTTTTCTGGATCTTGTTTAACGATACGACCTTCATCAATAAGGATTTTCAGTAAGCTCTCAGCAAAGGCATCTTGCACTTTTGCATTGACTGGATACGTTAGGTACTGTTCCATGACATGGACAAAGGCATCCGCAACACCATTCATCACTTGACGCTCAGGTAATGTCAATGTTTTGATTGGATCTAATATTGAGAACTTAGGGAAGGCAAGTGCGTTGCCAAATGGTAGCTTAGCTTGACGTTCACTATAATTGATGACTCCGCCTGAGTTCATCTCAGAGCCAGTGGCTGGAATGGTCAAAACAGCACCCAAATCGTTGGCAGAATCAATGTCTCTGCAATAGCTGGTTAATGCATTCCATGCTTGTTCGCGTGAGACTGTCGTGCCATCTTCTTCAGTAAGGGACGATACCAATGCCACAAATTTACTACCATCAATGACTGAGCCACCACCGACCGCTAGCAAAAAGTCAATATTGTGCTCATTGACCATGTCTGCTGCTTTTAAAAGAGTCGTGAATTCTGGATTGGCTTCAATACCACCAAATTCGAATACGGTACGTGTACCACTTGCAACCAAGGCTTCTTTTACTTCGTCTAGCGTACCTGTGCGCTGTGCCGAACCGCCACCATAAGTGATAAGCACACGGGCATCAGTCGGGACCAATTCTGATAGTTGTTTGATTTGACCCTCACCAAAGACGATACGTACTGGATTGTAATATTGGAAATTATTCATAGTATTCCTAAAATTATTAAATATTTGTGTTGGGCGTATGGGGTGCAAAAATCTCAGTGGCAAATTAGCCATTCATTTTTGCAACTGTGGGCATTGTACATTAAATAGACCAGTCGTCTAGTATTTTTTACAAAACTCTCTTATAACTCAATTTTTTGCTTTAGATATAGGGATGTATAAATGGCTAAAAAGCGTTTAACGCACGAAATTAGCGTCCCAATTGAGAAGTAGTCATCTGCCATACTTCTGCAAGCGGTGTATTGGTTTGGCTAATCTTGGCGATTAAACTGGCACCAAGCCAAGCAAAATACCAACGTTTTGCCATGCTCTCGGCCGCGATATTGTCAGGCTGTGGTACAGAGTCATCCGCCCAGCCTGCTTTGATTTGTTCGGCAAGCCAGCTGATGGTCTGCTGGTAACCAGCATTCAGTGCGATGCGCATAGGTTCAGACAGATCTGCAACCTCAGCGCTGAGCTTCACCACCAAGCACTTTTCATGATCACAGCCATTTTGCTGGGTGTCATACCAGCTTTGAAAGTAATCATAAATCTTTTGCTGAGCATTAACTTTTTGACGACCAATGGTGTCTAAGCGTATCTTATAGTCAGTGAAATAATGACTGATGATAGCTTCACCGAACGCTTCCTTTGAGGCAAAATAATGGTAAAAAGAGCCTTTAGGAATACCGGCTGTGTCTAGTATTTGTTTGATACCGACGGCAGTAAAACCTTTTTTGGAAATCAGTTGATAGCCTGTTTCTAACAGATGCGTTTTGGTATCTGGTGGGATTGTGGTTGAGGCCGCAGACATAATGGTAATGTCCTCCTATATTTTTTATGAATGTATTTCAGAGATAAGGTATGGCGAATAATGCTACTTAGCGCGCTATTAACAATTATTCATGATACTTTCTATGGGTCGATGCAGATTTTTATCTTTGCTTATAATGAGTGCTTATTGTAAGGGTTGATTTGTAAGGGTTGATATGGTCACGTTACGTTTTTTCAACAATACTTGCTGACGAAATACGCTTATTTGTATGAGGTCTATGGTAGCATTAGACCAGTCGTCTAGCAAGTTTCGTTTTGATGTGCTTAATCAAATGTCGCGAGCGCAGGCTATTTAATATAAATAACTTTGTTAATAGTTATTTTTTATCTGCCTCAATTTGCTAGTCATACTGTTTTATTGACAACCAACATAACATCCATAAAATAAATGAGAAAAATTATGTCACCTGATACCGATAATACCAAAGCCAATGCCTATAATGATTTCCACCTACAGTACATTGCAGGGGAATGGCAAATTGGTCAAGACGATAGCGTCAATACCAATACCAACCCCTACAATGGCGATACACTTGTAAAGATTCAGCAGGCGACAGAAGCGCAGCTTAATGAAGCTTATCAAGCAGCAAGTGCGGCACAAAAAGAGTGGTCACAGCAAACGCCAGCGACACGAGCAGGTGTGCTATATAAGGTGGTTGAGATTTTAGATCAGCGCCAAGATGAAATCGTCGATTGGCTCATTAAAGAGTCGGGCAGTACCCGTGTTAAAGCCATGGTTGAGTTTGCTGCTACCCGCGCCATTACCCTTGAGGCTGCGACTTTCCCCAGTCGTGTACATGGCGAGATTCGTCCCTCTAACACCCCTGGCAAAGAAAACTTTGTTTACCGTGAGCCCATCGGTGTCGTCGCTGTCATTAGTCCGTGGAACTTTCCATTACATTTGACCCAACGTTCTATTGCACCAGCTTTAGCACTTGGTAACGCTGTGGTACTAAAGCCTGCGAGTGATACCCCAGTGACTGGTGGTTTGTTGCTAGCAAAAGTATTCGAAGAAGCAGGTTTACTAAAAGGCTTGCTCAACGTGGTGGTTGGCTCAGGCAAAGAGATAGGAGATGCTATCGTTGAACACAAAACCCCAAGCTTTGTATCATTTACTGGCTCTACTTCAGTCGGTAAGCGCATTGGCGAGTTGGCCAATGGCGGCGACTACATTAAACAAGTAGCGCTTGAGTTGGGTGGTAACAGTCCATTTGTGGTACTAAAAGACGCTGATATTGAGCAAGCGGTCAAAGCAGCTGCCTTTGGGAAGTTCTTACATCAAGGTCAAATCTGTATTGCTATTAATCGTATTATCGTTGAAGACGAGATTTATGATGACTTTGTTGAGCGTTTCTTGGCGCACGTCAAAACGTTAAACGTCGGTGATCCGAGCAAACAAGACACGGCGGTTGGTCCGATTATTAATAAAAAACAAGTCGAATCGTTGAAAGAGAAAATCGCTAATGCGCAGCAAGAAGGCGCAAAAATGAGACTAAGTGGTGAGATTAAAGGTCAAGTGGTACCGCCGCACATCTTTACTGAAGTGACGCGCGAGATGGATTTGTCACGTAATGAGGTGTTTGGACCATTGGTCGGTATCATCCGTGCCAAAGATGAAGAGGATGCATTATCGATCGCCAATGACTCAATGTTTGGTTTGTCGAGTGCGGTATTTACAAAAGATATGGCAAAAGGCATGCGCTTTGCTCGCGGTATCAGAGCGGGCATGACCCATATTAATGATATTTCAGTCAATGATGAAAGTAACTTACCATTCGGTGGCGAGAAAAACTCAGGTATTGGTCGTTTTAACGGTGAGTGGGTGCTAGAAGAGTTCACTAGAACGCACTGGATATCTATGCAACATGAGCCACGCGAGTATCCGTTTTAAGCGATGTATATTTTCAATGCTCTAAATTAAAGTTTTAATAATAAAAAAGCCTGCAAATAAGCGGGCTTTTTTTATGGGAACGTTGAAAGTGTGATTATTTAAGGTGAAAGCCTAGCAAGCCTTGTATCTCCTCGACGGTCATATGTCTAACGAGCGCCTGATCTTCTACCGACAAGCGATGAGTGTGCTCTTTTATCATAGTATGGATGCTACGAGCGACCTCAGAGGTGCTAGCATAATACATTTGCGGCTCTTCTTTGGTGAGTTTCATCAAAAACTTATCGATGATTTTGCGCTTTTCATGGGAAGCGTGTTCTTGAGTCATGACATTCTCCTAGTTATAAACCATCTAAGCAGTCAGCTCAGTGATAGTCAATGCTTATGGCTAGTATAACGCAGATAACAACGAGGGTAGCGACTTAAGTTGAACGGGTAACACGCTTTATACTGTGTGTCACATTCTAAAATATTATAGTTTAGACTCAGCTTCAAGTGAGCGCGTTTAACTACTTGGGAATCGAGAGTATGTCAAACCACCAATCAGACAACGCATCAAATAAGTCAGTCAAAAAAGCGGTATTGGTCTTATTTCATAACGATTTGCGCATAGAGGACAATGAAACGTTAGTCAAAGCGGCGACATTGACTAAAAGTAATCAAGGCAACCTGATGCTCATCTATGCTGATTTTTTGGCTGATTGCATTGAACCGAAAGAGAGCCGTCAAGCTTACCACTTTAATGAGATGGGTGCTGCTCGTCAGCAGTTCTTGTCTGAGAGCTTGGCTGATTTGGATCGATCGCTTCAGCGCCTTGGTAATCGATTGCTGTATCTGTCGCCAAGCTATTTATCAAAGAGTCAGTTGTCACCAGATAAGGTGGAGTCTGCCTTAAACACCTTTACTCAGTTATGCCAGCTCATTGAGCAGCAACAAGTCACCGATATCTGTGTCAGCCACACGGCAGATTATAATCAAAATAAAGGCTATGCTGCCTTGCAGAGCAAATATCCGCAGATAATATGGCACAGGCAATCAACCAATACGCTATTCGCTGATTTAACGACACAAGACCTGCCCAAAAGCTTTACCCAGTTTCGTAAAAAGGTTGAAGCAAGCCATGATTTATTGAATGCTGACGATGAGGTGGCTGTTTCTCCTACACCAAAGTCGCTGCCGCCAATGCCTGATGCGTTGATAGCTCATAGTAAATATCTTTTTAAAACAAAACCATCTGATGAGCAAGCACAGCAAGCGCTTAGCTTTAAAGGTGGTGAAACAAATGCAATGCTTCATTTAACTCACTATTTTGATTCTGCTGCGCCGCGCACTTATAAAACCACACGTAATGCACTGGATGACTGGACGCATTCCACTAAATTCTCGCCTTGGCTAGCAAATGGTTGCTTGTCTGTGAAAATACTGTTGAATCGCTTACGTCATTATGAGCGTGAGGTTATCGCCAATGAGTCAACGTATTGGATATGGTTTGAGCTGCTGTGGCGCGAGTATTTTTATTGGTATGCGATTGAACATGGTAGTAAGCTATTTTTGTTTAAGGGGATTGGTCATCAATTACCAGCTACTCATTTTGACGATCAGCGTTTGCAGCAATGGCAGAATGGCAGCACGCCATATCCTATCGTCAATGCTTGCATGAATCAGCTAAAGCAAACAGGGTATATGTCCAATCGAGGCAGGCAAATCGTTGCTAGCTGCTTTATTCATGAGCTGGGTTTAGACTGGCGTTACGGTGCAACCTATTTTGAGCAGCATCTTATCGATTATGATGTCGCGAGTAATTGGGGGAATTGGCAATATCTAGCGGGCGTAGGCGCTGATCCAAGAGGATGTCGGCAATTTAATCTTAGCAAGCAAACCCAACAATATGATTCCAATAGTGGGTTCATTGATAAATGGCAAGGCGGTCATATAAGTTAAAGCGGTTTATGGATTTTAGAGCACAAATACTAAATAGCACGTGCTAAACCGCTAATAGTCTTATCAGTGGTTGTTTTTTATGCTAATAGCAAACCGTTATAATGAGTTATAAAATTATCCCTATTGTATAACCTATAACATTCATTTAAAATGAATCTTTAAGTTAAACTCTATTCACATGCTTCTAAGAAGAGTGCCATGCAATCGATCAACTTACCCAGCAAGCCGCCCAGCTCTCCGCATCCTATTCTGAACTTAAGCTTTCGAATATTTTTTAGTGCTGCCGCGCTATTTGCCGTGATAACGATGCTGCTATGGTCTTTTGTATTTACTGGTCATACAGATATTGACGCACAAGCACTGAACCCATTGTATTGGCACGGTCATGAGATGGTCTATGGTTATGCCTTGGCAGTCATTGCAGGATTTCTCCTCACGGCAGTGAAGACGTGGACAGGGGTAATGATGCCGCATGGTTATAAGCTGCTGGCTATATTTGGCTGTTGGCTGTTGGCACGTTTGAGCTGGGCAGGTTTTGGGCTTGGTATGACGGTTGCGGGTAGCAGTATATCGTTGTTATATGTCGCCGCAGTATTTGACTTATTGTTTATCGCCTCGATGGCATTTGTGATATGTCGAGCGGTATTACAGGTCAAGCAGTATAAGCAAATGGGTATTTTAGCGAAATTGGCATTATTGACCGTTGGCAATGGAATCTGCTACTGGGGTATTATCAATGCCGATATGAGTATGACTAAAATAGGTATTTATCTAGGGTTTTACTTAATTATCGGCTTCGTGCTGACCATTGGTCGCCGCGTGGTGCCATTCTTTATTGAACGTGGTCTGAGTGTTGGAACGACGGAAGTCATCAAGTTGCGCAATAGTAAAGTACAGGATATTGCGAGTTTATTGTTTTTCTTAGTCTTTTTTATCAGTGACTTGTTTTATCCTAATCAGTATCTGCTGACTATTACGGCGCTTGGCGTAGCAGTGGTTAATATCGTCCGTTTGGTAGGCTGGTATCATCGCGATATCTGGCAAAAACCATTGCTTTGGTCATTATATGTTGCATTTTTGGGCATGTGTTTGAGTTTTCTGCTGTATGCGCTGCAACCATGGTTGGGCTATACTCATAGTATTGCGATGCATGGGCTTGCCATTGCATGTGTTGGTATGATGACCGTGGCGATGATGACGCGGGTATCGCTTGGCCATACGGGACGCAGCATTCATCAGCCGCCCAAGACGGTGAATATTATGTACGGTCTGATGGTATTGGCATTTGTCAGTCGCGTGCTGTTGCCGCTTGCCGATATGAGTCACTATCTACTATGGATCATGATTGCCCAAGGGGCGTGGATTGCTTGCTTCGTGCTATTTTGCATCAGTTATTTGCCGATGCTGGCACGTCCTAGACCTGATGGTCTGTTTGGTTAGAGTCTGTAGAGCCGTTATAATACTATCGCCAAAAGAATAGGGGATTTATCCAAGTCTATCGACTGATTGTTGACGTTTTTGAGTAGGTTGTTTTGCAAATGTTATAAGGTTTTGAGACCTTTGTTTTCCAGACACTGTTTGTTTAAAATACAGTTTGTTCAAAATACCGTTTATCCGAAATACCGTTTGTCTGAGACACTGATTCTTCAAGACTCTCATTTTCAAACTCATAGAATTACATTGCTAAAATTTAGGCTGATACATACTTGAGAGATTTATATAAAATAGGAGCGCAAATAAATGCGATTGACCAATTATAGCGATTATGCACTGCGCTCATTGATTTACTTGGCAGTGAGACCAGAGCCGCCATTACTCGCAAATATCAGTGATATTGCCGACAGTTATGGCATTTCTAAAAGTCATTTGACCAAGATTATTCATCAGTTGGGTCAGCTTGGTTATATAGAAAGTGTGCGTGGTAAAAATGGTGGTATACGTTTGGCTCGTGCGCCAAAAGACATCAATTTGGGTGTATTAATTAAACAAATAGAGCCAGACTTTGATTTGGTCGAATGCTTTGCGACCCCCGCGAATGGCAAGAGCAGTGATGGTCGACAGACTGGTTTGCCTATTACGCTTATTGATGAAACGACAAATAATGCTAGAGGCTGTGTCATTAGCCCAGCATGCCAACTAAAAAGTGTGTTCTTTGAAGCGCTGACGGCATTTATTAACGTCCTTGAACGCTATACCTTGGCAGATATCATCAATAACGAAGATGAGCTAGCGTCTTTATTGTTTCGTTAATAACTTTTGATGTTGATGGCATCATTGCAAAAAAGGGAGCGACCATCTTGGTCACTCCCTTTGTTATGCTTCTAATATGAGATTATACGGTCAATTAAGCTTTTTCTAATTTTGGACGGGCTTTATCAATGGCTTTTAATAGTGCCACTTCAAACTCACCGTCATTGAATGTCACTAAATAGGAATGTGCAGCGCAGAAATTACGCACATCGCGCCATTCATGTGCCAAATTGCTTGCCCAATCGCAATATTGCTTGCCTGCATTGGGCTCATTTTTTAGCGCTTTTTTGGTCGTTGGGTGTAGTATCAGTTCAGGTAATATCGCCTCTAATAACTTCATCGGTGGACTCATAAAGGTATCATCGACGTGCAAGCTTTGACTGGTAGGATGATAGGCTAATAGTGAGCCTGCATGAATCATCTCATTGGGTGAGATATAGTGGATGCCTTGTGACATTGAGAACTTAAGCTCAGGGTAACGCTTGGCGACCGTATCGCTTTCAACCAAGTCATCTGCCCATTTTACTTCAGGTGCTTTTTTATGGTGGCGGCTACTGCCATAAAAGGTCGCCTGCGGGAAGTCTTTTGCCATTTGTGCACAGTGCACCGTATGGAATGGGTGGACGTTCAGTACTGCTTCGACATCTTGACCATTATTGGTTAATGCCATCACCTCATCGCGTACGTCACCAGTCAATGAATAACTATCCAAAAATATAAACTTTCCTGAGTTTAACTGTATAAGTGAGCAGTGAGTACCAATGTTTAGAACACCACCAATGCGAAAAGATCCGCGTATATTCCAAAATCCTGCCCCTAAATCATGAATTTTATCGGTCATCGAAATTATTCCTTAGTGTTTTTATTTGAGTTTCTTGATGTCTTAGCAATTTTAATAATGAATATTTCTCATCAATAAATGACAATTTATTATAAACGACCTCTTATTATGGTGAGTCATGTACCTAAAGTCTGTTATAAAAAAGATGTTGATTGTTAGGTTCAGTGTATAGCGTTAAAGTCTGATATAAGCCTATATTAACCGAGGGTCATTGTCATTCATAGCTTATAATTTATAGATTGTTATTTAATGAATCTGTATAATACCTCTCACTATTTAATTTGTATTTGAAGGTTGAGTGATGAGATTTTTTGGAAAAATGAGCGCATCAGCGGTTATGGCAACGATGTTATTAGCAGGTTGCTCAAGCCTAAACAATGATAACAGCGTCACTAAAATGGACACTATCCAAGCTGCTCAAACTGCACCAGTCCCACAAGTGGGTTTTCGTTTCAGCACTACTGAGAATTTTGATCTTGCCAATCAAAACAAACTTTCTTGGCGTGTGTTTTATGACAAACCTTCTACAGGTGCAGATGCTACTTGGTTTGACGCCGTAAAACATGGTGATCTAGCCACGGTCAAATACATGGTTAACAATGGTCAAGACTTAGAAGTAAAAGATACAGGTAGCCTAAACCAAACGGCGTTAGGCTGGGCTGCCTTTATCGGCTATGAAGATATGGTAGATTATTTAGTCAGTAAAGGCGCTGATATCTATGCTAAAGATGACGGTGATGTGTATAACGTCATGAAATCTGCTGTACTGGGAAAAAATACCAATATTGTCAAAAAAGTACATACGTTATTGAATGAAAAAGCGCCTGTGGACTTAAATGATCAGACGGTAGAAAGTGATGGTGAAACCTTGATTATGGTTGCAGCTAGTAATAATCGCCTTGAAACTGTCAAATATTTATTGGCGCAAGGTGCTAATCCAAATCTAGTGGCAACGACCAAAGACAAAAAAATGGGCTCGTATAATCAAGGTACCTATTCATATGCGTGTTCGCGAGATTTGGTTGATATGCAAAAGCTATTAGCCGCCAATGGTGCTGTGAATCATCGCACTGGCAAAGCGAGCTGTGAATAATTGCGTCAATGACTTTACAAAAAAGGCTGCCATTTCGGTAGCCTTTTTCTATGCTAAGCGCTCCTAAGTCAGAGATTGACCAGCAGATTGTTTATCAGTACCTAGTTTATAAGTGCTTTTCTCATGAGTGCCTTGTTTATGAGCAGTTTTTATAGTCGTAAGCGGATATACGAGGATTGTTGCCATAGTTGTCGTTACTACATAAAAACTGATTAAAGCGGATATCGCCATTAATATAGCGATGCATCCAAGCAATACCTGGCTTGCTCAGCAATATCTCATTAAAACGATAACTTGGACAAAAATGGCTACCATTCTTTATCTCAATCTTCATTTTTGCGCCTGTAGCTTTATCATAAAAACGACTGCTGTATTTTTTATTTGAGGCGATACGGTCATTTTGGCAAGTAATGAATAAAGCAGGCGTGTTCATTTCGCCATAGTCTTTATCGTGATAGGGCGTTTGCGGAATAATCGCTCGAACCGTCTGACGTTTTGTCGCTAGCTCGAGTGCACCGCCGCCGCCCATTGACCAGCCAATAGCACCCAAGCGCGTACTATCTATCTGAGCGCCTACCGTATCGTCATGAAGCATATGATCAAGCGCGGCACTTAACTGCGCCGCACGGCTCTCTGGGTCATCATAAATGGAGTTGGTATCGATGGTGATAACCACAAATCCCCAAGATGCCAAACGCGGCCCCCACCATTTAATAGAAGATTCGTAGGACACATAACCGGGTACTACCGCGATTCCGCCTAACAGACCACAGCCACCTGCATCGGTTGGATAATAAATGGTTCCGCCACCAAAGCCATTGGCTAACTGACGAGGAACAGCTTTCTTAGCCACCGAAAAAGGCCCCTTATCACGCGTATCTGACAGATTAGCCGCTGTAATAATACTGTCAGCGATACAGTTTGACGGCACGGCTGGTGTTGATACAGGCGATGTTATTGCAACCGCTGACGCTATCGGGGTGGATACTATTTTGGTCGATTGCTCTTTAATTATGAGCTTGTTCGTTGCGGCTACTTCGTCTAACGTAACTGCCGACGCATTTATAGAAAAAACCAGTGCACCTATAGCGACAATCCATTGCGAATAAAAAGGGTATTTGGGCATGATAGAGAATCTGTTATAGGTGAGTTGGATTTTGTCGCAGGTTATATTTTGTGGATATAAGTTTTTGTGAATCGCATTTATATATAATAGATCAAAATAATAGTAGACAGTAATCTGCTTGCTGTCAAAAATATACGTCACCTACGCAGTATACAAAGCAGCAATTTTTAGTGTTCAACAGACCCTAAGCATAAATAAAGCAATACCGATAACACACCGAAACCAGAGTCTGGTATTTGGTGTGCTAAAATCATACATGACGGCTATCCCTAGCATCAGCCATTATTGTCATCATTGTTTTTGTCATTATTTCAGCTATTATCGTCCTATTTCTATTACTCACGCCAGATCATCCGCGTCCAACATAGCCTGTATCCCTGTGAAAAATACCATCAGTAAACCCCAAAATAATATGCCAGAACCTCTATCTACGCCAATCAATAATGCAACATCGTGGGTCTTAAAACTTACCGTTGGCTTGATTGGGATGTTTGCTTTTTTGCAAGTGTATTCTATTCAGGCCATTTTGCCCGTATTAATGGTAGACCTTTCTGCAACTGAAGTGCAAGCTGGCATGATCGTCGGTGCAACGGTGATGGCGATTGCTATTATGTCGCCATTCTTGGGCATGCTGTCTGACGCTGTGGGGCGTAAATCCTTTATCGTTGGCGCGTTATTATTTTTAGCGATACCAACTGCTTTAATTGCCCAAAGTCCGAGTATTGGTTGGATGGGCATGTGGCGGTTTATGCAAGGGTTATCTGTACCGGGCATTACCGTGGTGACGATTGCTTATATCGGTGAAGAGTTTGAGGGACGCGCTGTCACGGAACTGATGTCGTTCTATGTCTCAGGCTCGGTACTTGGCGGCTTCATGGGGCGATTTTTGCTTGGGCATTTGCACGAGCTTATCGGCTGGCGTGCAGGCTATTATGTGATGGCAGCGATGACCCTTATTGGTGCGCTGTGGGTCGGCAAGATGCTGCCATCATCACAGCAGTTTGTGGCCAATCCGAATTTTCGTTCCGCGATGCAGACGCTCGGTGAGCATTTAACCAATCGTTATGTGGTAACGGCGTGTCTGCTAGGGGCGTGTGTTTTATTCTCACTCGTGGGTTGTTTTACCTTTATCAATCTACATCTTGCTAAGACGCCATATGAGTTGAGTACGGGTGCGCTTGCCAATATTTTTGCCGTTTATTTGATAGGCGTTGTCATCACGCCATTGTCGACGACTTTGCTACGTCGCTTTGGTTCAGCGCGCACAGTACGCGTGGCTGTTTTCGTTTCTATGATTGGGGTGCTGTTAACACTAGTGACGCCGTTATGGGGCATTATTATTGGTCTTGCTATTATGTCCTCAGGTGTCTTTATCACCCAAGCTGCCACCATCAGTTATATCGCCGTCAATGTCAAAAAAGGGCGCTCATTGGCGTCTGGTTTATATTACATGGGGTATTATGCTGGCGGTACGATGGGTGCGTGGTTATGCGGCATGACTTATGCGCGCGGGCAGTGGTCGCTCACAGTATGGCTGCTCTTATTTGTACAGATTTTGGCATTACTGGTTGCCAGTTTTGGTATGATTAAAACAAAATCACGCGCGGCTTGATGGCTGTTTTTGAGCAATATTCATCAAGCTATTGCAGCTTAGGATGTTTACGTAAGGTCGCTTTACATAGCACCGATTTTTTCTTACTATCGATATAGCCTGCTCAATACGCCATCAATTATCCATGATTCACCCGCATAATAACTTATCCGCATGACCAACAAGGACGTCACATCTATGTCAAATATTTACCACAGCGCCCCTTCTGCTTACGATTATCCCTTATTAGTCAAGCAGCTATTGAACCGTGCCAAAACGGTGTCGCTTGAGCAAGAAATCGTTTATGCTGACAAAAAACGCCTTACGTATAAAGATTTATTCAATCGTATCAATCGCTTGGCCAATGTCTTAGCAGGTTTAAATCTAGATGCAGGTGATATAGTGGCGGTGATGGATTGGGACAGCAATCGTTATCTGGAGTCGTATTTTGCTATACCGATGTCAGAGTATATTTTACAAACCGTTAATATCCGCCTATCGCCAGAAAAAATTCTTTATACCATCAATCATGCTAAGCCAAAAGTGCTGCTGCTCAACTCTGAGTTTGCGCCATTGGTCAAAAGCTATCAGTTTGAAAACTCTAGTATTGAGCACATTATTTGGCTAGATGATGATGGTGCGACATCTGAAGGAGTCTTCGGTGGTAATCAAAACCGCGTAGTAGGTGAGTATGAAGAATTATTACAAGCTGCTGATAGTGAGTTTGACTTCCCAGATTTTGATGAAAATACCATTGCCACAACGTTTTATACCTCAGGCACGACGGGCGATCCAAAAGGCGTGTTCTTTAGCCACCGCCAGTTAGTATTGCATACTCTTACCGAAGCGGCGACACTAGGTATGCTGCCCGACAAGCAAGGCGTCAGTTACGGTGATGTCTATATGCCGATGACGCCGATGTTCCACGTTCATGCATGGGGCTTTCCATTTACCGCGACCATGGCTGGTCTGAAGCAAGTGTATCCAGGACGCTATGCACCAGATGTGTTAATGGATTTGATTATTAATGAAAAAGTCAGTATTACCCATTGTGTCCCAACGATTTTGCAAATGGTGCTCAAAGAAGCGCAAGATCGCGGTGCTAGCTTTAATGGTTTAAAAATGATCATCGGTGGTTCAAGATTGACTGAAGGTCTGGCAAAAACCGCCATGGCACAAGGCATCGAAGTATATACTGGTTATGGTATGTCAGAGACAGCGCCCCTTATTAGCTTGACAGAATTTAGTCTCGACGAGCCTGAAATGAGTGAAGATGAAGATATCACTCGCCGTTGTATGACTGGTAAGCCAGTATTGATGGTGGATGCTCAAATATGGAGTAGCAATAATGAGTCGGTTGGTACCGGTCAAGACAATACTGGCGAGCTGGTATTACGCGCACCTTGGCTAACGCAAAGCTATCTAAAAAATGACGATGCGGGCAAAGAGCTGTGGGAAAACGGCTATATGCACACCCAAGACATTGCTTATATACGTCCTGATGGTTATATTAGAATTACTGATCGCTTAAAAGATGTCATTAAGTCAGGCGGCGAGTGGATATCGTCATTAGAGATTGAGACGATTTTGTCGTTACATCCAGCGGTCGCTGACGTATCTGTGATTGGGGTACGTGACAAACAGTGGGGCGAGCGTCCATTGGCCTTGATTGTGTTAAAACCTAATGCTCAAGACACGAGCGTTGATGATATCAAAGCCATTGCTGAGAAAGCTGTAGAGCGGGGTATTATCCCGAAATATGGTGTGCCAAGTCAGTTTAAGTTCGTCAATGAGCTACCAAAGACTTCTATTGGTAAACATGACAAAAAAGTGATGCGTGAGATGTATGCTGATCAAACTGAGGTATAGGCTTAAAGTGGCTTAACTATTGAGCAGATAACTGGCTTAATAGTTGACCTTTATTGTTAGCTCTGCTACATTTTAAACCGATACCTACTAAATCGATACGTAGTGTATCGGTTTTTGTTCTATTAGAGATAGCTGGCAGGGATAGCCAATCTTTACTATGACAATATTACATCGTATTACCCATCATTTATGCTAAGGACAGCTATTATGAGCGAGCAAACCGCCACTTCAGTGACCAACCAATCGTCAGAGCAAGCTCAGACTTCTCAAGCGTTATCTAATACCACTCAAACCTTTGCTGAGATTTATCAGTCTTCTATTGAAAATAAAGAGCAGTTTTGGGCAGAGCAAGCAAAGCGTGTCTATTGGCATAAAGAGCCTGAACAAATCCTTGATGACAGCAATCTGCCATTTGCGCAGTGGTATGTCGGTGGCGAGACCAATCTTTGCTATAACTGTGTGGATCGCCATCTTGCAGAGCGCGCAGAGCAGGATGCTTTTATCTGGTTATCCTCTGAGATTAACCAAGAGTTAATCGAAACCTTTCCTGCAGTCGTCGATGCGTTTAAAGACTTGGGTAATAACGTTGAGCTTTATACGGACTATACCAAGCGTCGTCTGACCTATAATGACCTATATAAAGAAGTCAATTATTTTGCTGATGTGCTACAGCGTCATGGTATTGGCAAGGGCGATCGCGTTGTCATTTACATGCCGATGATTCTAGAAGCCGCTTATGCCATGTTGGCTTGCGCTCGTATCGGTGCGGTACATTCGGTGGTATTTGGTGGTTTTGCGGCTCATAACTTAGCCATTCGCATGGATGATGCCGAAGCGAAAATGGTCATCACGGTGGATGCAGGTTTGCGCGGTGGTAAAGTTATTAATTATAAAAATCTTGTCAATCAAGGGGTCGAGCAAGCAACAGTTAAACCCGAGCATGTATTGGTCATTAATCGTGGCATTTTACCATTTGAGCCAAAAAATATTGATGTTGATTATGCAACCCAGCGCCGTATCAGCTGTGAAGCCAATGCGATTGTCGAGCCAGTTTGGCTTGAGTCAAATACGCCATCATATTTACTTTATACCTCAGGCACTACGGGTACGCCAAAAGGTGTGCAACGTGATACCGGTGGTCACGCGGTTGCGTTAACGACGTCGATGGACTATATCTACGATGGCAAGGCGGGCGAGACATTTTGGGCGATATCAGATATCGGCTGGGCGGTTGGGCATTCTTACACCATTTACGCACCATTGCTGGCGGGCATGACGAGTGTGATGTATGAAGGTCTACCGCATCGCCCCAACCCCGGTATTTGGTGGCGAATTGTCGAAGCAAACAAGGTCAATATCTTATTCACGGCACCGACGGGTGTCCGTATGCTGAAAAAACAAGATGAGACATGGATGACACGCTATGATGTCTCCAGCGTAAAATCCTTCTTTTTGGCAGGTGAACCACTGGATGAATCGACAGCCAACTGGCTGACTAAGCATTTAGGTGTGCCAATTTTAGACCATTATTGGCAAACAGAGTCTGGCTGGCCCATTCTGAGTAACACGCCCAAATTCAATCATAAGCCGCACAAACAAGGCTCACCTGGTTATCCCATGTATGGTTATGATGCGCATGTCATTAATGAAGAAACTGGCGAACCTTGTAAAGCTGGCGAAAAAGGACTGCTCGCGATTCGTGCACCATTGCCGCCCGGTTGTCTGACCACGGTATGGCGAAATGACGAACGCTTTATTAGCAGTTATTTTGGTCTGTTTGATGGCAAGCAATATTCAACCTCAGACTATGCCGTGACTGATGAGGAGGGTTATTTTTATATTTTAGGCCGCACTGATGATGTGATTAACGTCGCCGGTCATCGTATTGGCACGCAAGAAATTGAAGAAGCGATTAGTACGCATCCAGAGATGGCAGAATGTGCGGTTGTGGGTATTCATGATGAATTGAAAGGAGAGTTGCCGATAGCCTTTTGTGTGCTGAGAGATCATGAACAAGTCACAACCACCGAAAATCGTTTCCGTATTGAGCAGCAGGTCATCGGTGCTGTGGTCAAATCCCTTGGCGGTATCGCAAGGCCAGCGGCAATTTATTTCCCGCAAGCACTACCAAAAACGCGCTCTGGCAAAATCTTACGTCGAGCCATTCGTGCTTTAGCAGAAGGCAACGAAACAGGAGATATGTCAACGCTTGATAATCCAACAGCGATTGAGGCGATTAAGCAGTCTATGAAAGACTACTAATACGATGGCGTATTAATTGAAAAAAGCCATCTAACGTTAATATTGAAAAAAAGCTCATGCACAATCATGGGCTTTTTTGTTTTCAATTTAAGGCGTCTCCTAATTTTTATCACTACTTAGTCGCTTTCGCTCAAACTGAAAATATACCTTACATAAAGTTTTTTTCGTTAACATAAACTCAGATAAAATTTTGACAAAGCGCTTGACCCTAAAAATGGTTTATTGGTATAGTCAATAACGATACGAAATAAATCATTTTAAAATTATATAACAAAATGATAAATTCAAAACTTTCAAGATTCTAAGACGTCACCTAATGGCAGTCTTGCAAACAAGATAAGGATATCTTATGCACCACGTTCAGCAGCTTATAAATGGTCAATTTGTTGATTCTAATACCAGCGAATGGATTGATATTACCGATCCTGCTACTCAAGAAGTCATCGCCAAAGTCCCACAAACCACAGATGATGAAATCAATCAAGCGGTCGCTGCCGCTCAAAAGGCATTTCAAACGTGGCGCAAAACACCGATTACCACACGTGCCCGTATCTTTTTAAAGTATCAAGCACTGATACGCGATCATATGGATGAGTTAGCAGAAATCCTGACCGCAGAGCAGGGCAAGACTATTGCTGATGCACGCGGTGATGTGTTCCGTGGTTTAGAAGTAGTTGAGCATGCAGCGGGTATTGCCAACTTACAGATTGGTGACTTCGTTGAAAACGTTGCTTCAGGCGTGGATACCTATAGTATTTGGCAGCCACTGGGTGTTTGTGCAGGCATCACGCCGTTTAACTTCCCAGCGATGATTCCACTGTGGATGTTCCCAATGGCGATTGCCACGGGTAATACTTTTATCTTAAAACCTTCTGAGCAAGACCCAATGGTAACTATGCGTCTGGTTGAGCTAGCCGTTGAGGCAGGTTTACCTGAAGGCGTGCTAAACGTCGTGCATGGCGGTAAAGCAACGGTTGATGCGATTTGTGACCACCCAGATATCAAAGCGGTTTCGTTTGTTGGTTCGACCAACGTTGGTAAACACGTTTATGAGCGTGCCAGTCAATCAGGAAAACGTGCGCAGTGTATGATGGGCGCAAAAAATCATGGCGTTATCCTGCCAGATGCCAATAAAGAGCAAACGCTAAATCAGCTAGCAGGTGCTGCATTTGGTGCTGCTGGTCAGCGCTGTATGGCGCTATCTGTCGTTGTCCTTGTCGGTGCAGCCGGTGAATGGATTGATGATATCAAGGCCAAAGCTGAGGGTTTAATCGTTTCAGCAGGTAAGCATGATAAAGATCTGGGTCCATTGATTTCTCCTGCGGCAAAAGCGCGTGTTGAGCATTTGATTGGTACGGGGGTAGAAGAAGGGGCGAGCTTGATACTTGATGGTCGTGGCATTACGGTTGAAGGTTATGAACAGGGTAATTTTGTTGGTCCAACTATTTTTGATAATGTCACTGCAGATATGCAAATCTACAAAGAAGAAATCTTTGGACCTGTCCTGTGTATCATGCGTGCCAATAGCTTAGATGAAGCGATTGAGCTGCTCAATGCCAACCCACATGGTAATGGTACGGCTATCTTCACTCAGTCAGGGGCTGCTGCGCATAAATTTCAACAAGATATCCAAGTCGGTCAAATCGGTATTAACTTGCCGATTCCTGTGCCACTACCGATGTTCTCATTCTCAGGCTCACGTGCTAGTAAGCTTGGTGATTTGGGTCCTTATGGTAAGCAAGCAGTGCAGTTTTATACCCAAACTAAGACGGTTACGGCGCGCTGGTTTGATGATGAAGCAAGTCGCGGTGTTAATACGACTATTTCAATTTAATGCTGAATCACCTATATTTGCATTGACGACTTAACACACTCTATTCAGCATAAGGATGACCCCATGGATTTTTCATTAACCGATGACCAAATTGCCTTTCGCCAAACCGCTAGACAGTTTGCCCAAAAAGAGCTAAAGCCCAATGCTGCTGAATGGGATCGTACTTCGCATTTCCCAATTGATGTGATTAAAAAATCAGGCGAGCTCGGCTTTTTAGGGTTATATACCAACCCTGACTATGATGGCTTGGGTCTGCCGCGTCTAGATTCTGCGATGGTGTTTGAGGAGTTAGCATGGGGTGATACGGCTGTTGCTGCTTATATGAGTATTCATAACATGGCTGGCTGGATGATTGGTGAGTTTGGCAGTGATGCGCTGTGCAAAAAATATTTGCCAAATATGGTTAGTGGTGAATGGCTGGGCAGCTATTGTCTAACGGAACCTAATGCCGGTTCTGATGCCGCATCACTGCGTACCAAAGCCGATAAGCAAGGCGAGCATTATATTCTTAACGGCGAAAAAACCTTTATCTCAGGCGCAGGCTCCACCGATGTGTTGGTCGTTATGGCTCGTACGGGCGGCGCAGGCCCAAAAGGGGTTTCTGCATTTGTGGTAGACGCTGACAGTGCTGGTATCGAATACGGCAAAAACGAGCATAAAATGGGCTGGAAAGCACAGCCAACGCGGACGATTAGCTTTAAAGACGTCAAAGTGCCAGTAGAAAACCTCATCGGCGAGGAAGGCCAAGGTTTTCGTATTGCTATGAAAGGCTTAGATGGCGGCCGGATTAATATTGGTATCTGTGCAGTAGGGACAGCGCAAGCGGCGCTTGAGACAGCGACCAATTACGTGCAAGAGCGTAGCCAGTTTGGCAGCCCGATTGCTAGCCTACAAGCAGTACAGTTTAAGCTTGCTGATATGCTGACTCAAACTATCACTGCACGGCAAATGCTCTATTTGGCAGCTAGCAAAGTCGATAATAATGATGCACAGGCCTCTACTTATTGTGCAATGGCAAAGCGTTTGTCTACTGACTTGTGTTTCGATGTCGCCAATGAAGCTCTGCAACTACACGGTGGCTACGGTTATCTCAATGAGTATCCGCTTGAACGTCATGTGCGAGATTTGCGGGTCCATCAAATCTTAGAAGGTACCAATGAGATTATGCGCGTGATTGTCTCGCGTCAGCTCTTACAAGATAATGCGTTAAGCCAGTTACGCTAATCATTTTATATGAATAGATGATTTGCCTATTCGAATTTATGGATAAAGCAGTTTTATAAAAAATTATAACAAGGATATTTCATGACGGATTATACCAACTTAAAACTATCAATTAATGGTCATATTGCGACGCTAACCCTAAATAACCCACCTGCTCATACGTGGACGATGGATAGTCTACAGGCGCTTAAGCAACTGGTCACTGACCTCAATACCAATGATGAGGTATATGCACTAATTGTTCATGGCGATGGCGAGAAGTTCTTTTCAGCAGGCGCTGATTTAAATAATTTTGCCGATGGTGATAAAGGCCGCGCGATCAGTATGGCGATCGCCTTTGGTGAAGCATTTGAGGCACTGTCAGCCTATCGCGGCGTTAGTATAGCGGTTATCAATGGTTATGCGATGGGCGGTGGTCTTGAATGTGCGCTCGCTTGTGATATCCGTATCGCAGAAGACCATGCCCAAATGGCATTGCCTGAGACTGGCGTCGGTTTGTTACCTTGTGCTGGCGGTACGCAAAATCTAACAGCTTTAGTAGGTGAAGGCTGGGCGAAGCGCATGATATTATGCGGTGAGCGCGTCGATGCGAACACTGCCTTGCGTATTGGTTTGGTTGAAGAAGTCACTGCAAAAGGTGGCGGTTTATTAGCAGCACAAGCACTGGCGCAAAAAGTTGCTAAGCAATCACCAGTTGCCGTCAGTTATTCCAAAGCGCTTATTCAAGCAGCAAGACACACACCGCCTGCGCAAAATCTTATCCATGAGCGTGAAGCCTTCGTTAAATTATTTGATACCAAAGATCAGCGTGAAGGCGTGCAAGCATTTTTAGAGAAGCGTAAGCCCGTTTGGAAAAATAAATAAACGCCATAAAATCAAACTTAATGATACTATTTTTTTCTTTTAATATTTGTAGGTCACCTTTATGACAACAGCTATAGAAGGCAAACTAGAAGCGCCTGTACTATTCAGCACCGAGCCGACAGATTGTGGTCACCTGATTGGAATAATGATGTTAAACACACCCAAATCTCTTAATGCCCTTAGCGTTGAGATGTGTCAGTTATTAGCCCAGCAGCTAGAGCAGTGGCAAAATGACGATCGGATAGTAGCATTGGTATTAAAAGGCGCAGGCGATAAGGCATTTTGTGCTGGCGGTGATATTCGTAAGCTTTATGACAGTATGTCTAGTGATGCACCGCTACCGAATCCTTACGCGACAGAATTTTTTGGTCATGAATATCGTCTTTATCGGCAGATGCACTTTTATTCCAAACCACTAATACTCTGGGGTGACGGCATTATTATGGGTGGCGGCATGGGCTTGATGGCAGGTTGTAGTCACCGCTTGGTCACAGAGCGCACGCGCTTTGCCATGCCAGAAGTGACTATTGGGCTGTTCCCTGATGCTTCTGGCAGTTGGTTTTTGCAGCGTATGCCAGCTAAGACGGGCTTGTTTTTAGGGTTAACGGGCGCGATGTGTAATGGCAATGATGCGCTATTAGCCAATCTTGCAGAGTATGCCGTCGCCAGTAGTGACTATGATGCCGTCATACAAAGTTTAAAACAGAGTGATTGGCAGGTTGCCGCTAGTCGTACGGATAAATGCGATAACAATAGTGCTCATAGTATCGTTAGCCGTGTGCTTGCAGCGCAACCAATTGCCGAGTTGCCTGCTAGTAAATTGGCAATCCATTGGCAACCTATCCAGCAGTTGATGAACAGCGGCGGACTTGGTGATATCGATGCTTTATTACAAAGTGATGCAGCACTCGAAAAAATAGATACAGAGTTTGCTAATGATAGCTGGACGCGGCGAGCAGTAGACACTTATCGCCATGGCTGCCCAGTGACTGCGGCGTTGACCTATGCGCTTTATTATAAAGTCACTGACTTATCGCTAGAGCAAGTTCTGTATTTAGAAGCCAATGTAGCCGTACATTGTGCCGCCAATCCTGACTTTAAGGAAGGGGTACGTGCGCTGCTCATTGATAAAGATCGTAATCCACAATGGTCGCGTTCACTAGCAGACTGCCTGAGTAGCGAAGGGCAGACGTACATACAGCAGCATTTTGTGAATCCTTATGCTAAAGATGCGCATCCGTTAGGCGATTGGTTGGGTGATAATGCTTTAGGCAGTCAGTCTGTGCGTTAAAAATTGAATTTATCAATTCAATATAGACATCAAATTAAAATTACACTCAATTAAATAGTTTACAGCTATATGTGTAGCAATGCCTGCACGCATGATCAATACTTAACCATCAAGGAATGATGAGATGAATACAAAGGATGTGAATGTCACCAGTAGCGATACTACTAAGCCAAATATCGCCTTTATTGGGCTTGGTAATATGGGCGCACCGATGGCAGAGAACTTTTTAAAAGCAGGTTATACGTTATCGGTTTATGATTTATCCGCAGAGGCGACCACGCGCTTGCAACAAGCGGGTGCTAATGTAGCAGATAGTCCTAAAGACGCTGCACGTCATGCACAGGTCGTTATCAGTATGTTGCCTGCTGGCAAGCACGTCCATTCAGTCTATCTAGGAGATAATGGCGCTGACGGTCTACTTGCAGAGTTACCGAAAGGTACTTTAGTCATTGATAGCAGTACCATTGCAGCGGCTGATGCAAGAACAGTGGCGGAGGCGGCAAGCAAGCTTGGCATAGACTTCTTAGATGCCCCAGTCTCTGGTGGTACGGGCGGTGCTATCGCTGGTACGTTAACCTTTATAGTCGGTGGCAGCACTGATGCCTTTGCCAAAGCTGAGCCGATACTGGCTGTGATGGGCAAAAATATCTTTCATGCAGGCGAGCATGGCGCAGGACAAGTGGCAAAAATCTGTAATAACATGCTGTTAGGTATTCTGATGGCAGGAACGGCAGAAGCAATTAATCTGGGCGTCAAAAACGGTCTCGATCCAAAAGTGCTATCGGATATCATGCTACAAAGCTCAGGTCGCAACTGGACGTTAGAGGTCTACAACCCTTATCCGCAAGTGATGGAAAATGTCCCCTCTAGCAATGGCTACCAAGGCGGCTTTATGAGTAAGCTGATGCAAAAAGATCTTAACCTTGCCATGCAGACTGCTGAAGATACTCAGGTAGAGACGCCGATGGGCGCTAAAGCGACTGAGCTTTATGCTGCACATACTGTCGAGAATGGTGATAGAGATTTCTCGAGCATTATGGCGCGTCATGACAGCTCTGTATTGACTTAAATTATCAAAGTACCTATGAAAAAGGTCTGCATTATTATCTTAATGCAGACCTTTTTTTTGCTTATATTGCATCATCTAGCTGGGTAGGTCATAGACTAGAGACTGAATATCTTGCGCTGCTTTTTGCAGTCGTGGGACATGGGTTAAGAGATCATCTAAAGACACTCGTATGGTCGGTGCATGAAGATATAGCGAAGCAAGGTAGCGCGACTTTCTATCCCGTATCGGTACGGCGATTGCGACCATCTCAGAGATAAACTCCTCATTATCGATACCGATACCTGTTTCAGCGATGCGATCAAGCTCAGCGTTTAGCGCATCGATATCGGTGATCGTATTTTTGGTAAACTTATCCAATGAAAGGTTTTGCAGTATTTTGTCGCGGCTTGTGCGCGGCAACTGACTTAAATACAGCTTACCAGTCGCTGTACACCACATTGGTGATTTTGCGCCCACTGGCAAATAAATCTGTATCGGCAAGGTCGTATTTGCACGGTTGGTATAGATCATATTCATCTGATAAGGCACACCGATCCCGCAGGTCTCTTTTAGCTCATCAACCAGCTTTTGCAAAATCATTTGTCGCTCATTAAAGAACAATCGCTGCTGCCAAAGCTCAACACCCAAGTTTCGTACTCGCTTGCCCGGTATAATGCCGCCGCCAATATCCACAGTCACAAACCCTTCATCGAGCAGATTTTGAATCAATCGATGAATGGTCGGCTTGGGAATATCAAGCTCTTGCGATAGCTCAAGTGGCGAGAGCGGTTTTGAGGCATAGGACACCGCCTCGATAATCTCTAACACACGGGTAATCGACGATACTTTAGGCATATGAGTGGCTCAATAAGAATAAAAAGAATACAGTAGGAAATACAACAAGGCATTAACAGATAAAAGTAAATACGCAGCCTTGCGACACATTTTCCCTAACCTCTAATTTAGCATAATATCAAGCCTAGACAAGATCTAGTTACTCTATATGCCAATACTAAATGTATCAATACTAACGTCACACAGTCATACAATATTGAAAACTGATACCAATACTTTTTTCTGAAAAGTTTTCTAAAAGCAATAATTACTACACCATCTCACAAAATACAACAAACTGTAGTAATAAGCTATATAACTGTTATTGAGTTAAATAAAGAGGTAGGTCATTATAATGACATATTTTGTAATATCCTTACATGAAGATTAAGCTAACCAATATTCATGTTTGCGCTGCTGAGTTACTTTAAGAGCATTGTGTAACAGAAAGTCGAAGTTTTGCGGATTGGTGTAGTAATTATTACAATATCTATGCAATCTTTACATAACGGCAAATAAAAAGCGCTCCTAGAGGGGTGACTTTTCCGGCCAAAATTGTTTTAATCTGCTCAACAAAATGATCGATTTAAAAAAAGCTAAATTGTCATTTTTTATGGGCGACTTATTCCACACTTTAGGAGAGTATTTATGAGACTTATTAAATTAACAGCAATTTCTGCTGCCGTTTTAGCGTCAACTGCTGCACTAGCTGCTGAACCTGTTATCGTTGTTGATGGTAACGATGCAGTTGTATATGAAGCTGAGCCTGTTGCTGTTGCATATGAAGCTGAGCCTGTTGCTTATGCATACAATGCTGACGCTGGTATCGTTCGCAATACTACTGGTGCTGTTGTTGGTGGTACTAAGACTTTCTTCCAAACTGCTATCAACCCAGCTTCTGTTAGCGCTGAAGTTGGTACACTAGGTTATGGTGCTAACATCGGTTGGTCACTAAATGAGAAAACTGAATTACAAGCTGGTTGGGCTGGTGGCGATGTTGCTGACCTATTCGGCGGTGACTTTGACGCAAACGACGTAAACTATGACGTTGATTCTGACTTCAGCAACCCGTACCTAGGTGTGCAATTACGTCCTACTGGTAACTGGTTTACAATGGGTGCTGGTATCATTGTACCTGACAACGACATCGACGTAACTGCTAATCCAGATGGCGGCGTATACAAAATTAACGATAGAACGTTTGTTGCTGATGGCGAAAACGGTGTAGGTTCTTTACAAGGTACTATGGAACATCGTAACAAACTAGCACCTTATGGTACTATCGGTTTCCGTCCTAACATCGGTAACAACTGGGGTGTATTCGGCGAAATCGGTGCAGCCTATATGGGTAAAACTAACGCGACTGTAAATGCAGTTGACCCAGAAAGAAATGTGAATATTGATAATGGTGTTACTCCAGGTGGTGTAGATTCAGGCTTAAATGCTGGTCAAGTTGCTAAACTTGCTGAGCGTGAGCTTGAAGATAAAGACTATCTTGAGTGGATGCCAATTGTTAAGCTTGGTGCAACTTACCGTTTCTAATCTAATCACAGTTTAAGTACTGTTATTAGAAGAATAGTAAGAAAAAACGATCCTTTTTAGGGTCGTTTTTTTTGTTTGTGAAAGGGTAGTTGTTAGAATGAATCATATGTATAAATAATCTAGAAAATAACGATGGTTTGTTGCGCTGACAATACCGCGATACGGTAATCGGACTTAATGTCTGCTATGACCATTAAAGGTGATGGTTCTCTAATAGCATGAATCAAATCAGCAATCAGGTAGGAGTAATCTACTCCTAACCCTTGTGCCAGTTTGTATTGATAAATTTTGATAAAACTTTCTTTTATTTGCCATAGTAATTTAGCGATAGTCTCACGCTGAAGTGGTGATAGTGCTTGTAAAGCAGCTATTTCATGCTTAGAGTAAAACCGATGTGCTACGTGCCATGCTACATGATTGGTTTCAATATCAATACCAATGGGACGGTGACGACTAATGACCACTGTTACTTTACTGTTCAATGATTTATTGATTGTCTGAACAGTATTTTGATTAATATCATGATTCTTGCTGCCTGTATGACTAAAGCATACGTAATATTCACTGCTGCTAAGCCGATACGGGAAATTTGACTCATCCAAAGTATCGCGCAACTTTAGCTCAGCCAGTAATTGTTGTAGCAATAATCGAACGCCTTTGCGTTGTAGGCGACGTTGATGCTGCGCCATTTCACGTGTTGATAAACTTACTGGTGACAGGCAGTAATGCCAATTAAGCTCGTAAAATTTCTGAAAATTTACTTGCGATATATTGTTAGCGGATGACCACAGTAATTCATCCCACAGTCTTTTGAAGTTGAGGAATGAACGCTCGCTCACTTGTGCAGTGGCGCACCACGTTGCAGGATCGAGCTGGGTATATTGGACATGGGTCAGGTTTAAGATAGAGCTTGGCATCATTGATTATATCTATTGGATTCGTTCGCTTAGTAATATGCAAAAAGCCCAGCGATATATTATTGCTGGGCTTTCAATTATAAAATATGTTGAGCTTTATCGACTGTGATTAGTTTTACTGGTGTTAGTAAGACAATTCAGCACGGCGATTTAGTGCATAAGCTTCTTCAGTATTACCAGCGGCAGCAGGGCGCTCTTCACCATAGCTGATGACGCGGATATTGTTTACTGCGACGCCTTGAGTAGCAAGGTAATCACGTGCTGCAGCAGCACGGCGCTCACCTAGTGCCATGTTGTATTCACGGCTACCACGATCATCAGTGTTACCTGCGATAACAACGCTGGCTGCTGGATTTGAGTTGAGCAAGCTGGCATGTTGATTAAGAATGCTTGCTGCTTGTGAAGTAATTTCGCTGCTATCAAAAGCAAAGTAAACAACCGCCTGTAGGTTTTCAGCGCCCATAATAACCGCGCTTGAGTTATCTACGATGACTGCGCCAGTGTATCCAACTTGACCACCTGGGATACCTAGTGGGGCAACCACGACTTCAGAGGTAGCACGTTTGGTCGCACAACCTGTGGTTAGTGCCACAGCGCTTGATAATACAGCGAGGGCTGCGATCTTAGAAAAACTGGTTGACATAATGAGCTCCTAAAATTTTAATTAATTAAAATTGTTTTTTTGAACTGCTTACGATAAAACTTAGGCAATTGCTATCTATCATATACTAAATGTTACTTTATGTAAGTAGTATTACTGTAAATAATGCTAGAATTTACAGATAGATATGAGATCTACTACCAGCGGTGCTTGCCCCAATTTTCAGGATTGGCCCAATAATCCGCATTTAACCAATTTGGCAGCTGTTTATAATCATATAAATTGAACTGCCAAAGTCTGGCGGACGCTGATGACTTTACAGATAAAGGCTGCTCTGTTTGCTCAGTAGTATTCATCTCTAAAGATGGCTCATGCAAGATATCAAATGGGGTAAAGCCATAAGCTTTTAAATCTAGGGTGCCATCAAGGGCGATGAGCAGGTGTGCCGCATAAAGATCTCGATAGCGCATGAGCAGCGGAATATACTGCTGCAGCAACTCTGGTGAGAGTGTGGGTAACCAAAAACAGGCGAGCTCATAACGTTCAGGCAATTGTCGTTGATTGAGCTCTAATAGTGTCGATATTTGTGGTGAGCGGGTATTTTTTAGTAGTGTCTTTAATGCTAACCGCGCATTTTGGTCTGGGACGACCCACAGCAACTCAGTGTCATTATCAGTAGATTCAATGGTTGTGGATGCGTTCGCTTGTATGGTTAGTGAGGGCAAAAGAGCTTCAACGTAATCTATCAATAATGGTAACGTAATGTCTGAGCGACTGGCAGTTTGCTTTATCATATAATAGGCCGTTTATCGAGTGTTGGTCATCAGTGACCCTATTAAATCATTTTAATCGCGATTATCCAATGGGTGATTGATGCTGATTATGCTGCTCTTTTAATATGTCGACTCTCTCATTCTTTTGATATATCGACTCTCTCATTGCCATCGCATTTTGATAAGTGTCATGGACGATGGACATAATAAAATTGGGACCTGCTCTTGAAATTTGGCAGTTTAGGTCAATGTAGCAAGATACCATTATCATGTTGATGGTCATAAGATTATGCTAATTGACGACCTGCCTTAACCTAAATTATCACGCTTTTTACCATATATATTTTTTGCCATAAATAATAATAGGAATACCCATGTCTATTGCTGAAACTGATGCTCAAATCATTAATCCTGATATGCCAGATGTGCCACCGCATACACCAAGTAAAATTAATTTAAAAGATTACCAGAAACCTAGCTTTGATGTGGAAACGGTTGATTTAGATATTAAACTGTTTGAAAATCATGCACAGTTAGACAGCACACTGAAGATGGTACGTCAAACAGCAGGAGATCTCGTATTGTTTGGTGAGGAGTTGGAGCTGATCGCCATTACGATGAATGATAAGCCATTGACGGCTGAGGATTATCAACAACAAGCAGGCACGTTGACGATTGCTAATGCACCTGATGAGCTTGTTTTAGAGATTCAAGTACGCATCTGTCCGCAGACCAATACCGCACTTGAAGGGTTCTATATGGCGGGAAGTGGTGATGAGACGATGTTTGTCACCCAGTGTGAGCCGGAAGGTTTTCGCAAGATTACCTTTTATCCAGACCGCCCCGATGTATTGGCGATATTTACCACGCGTCTTGAGGCGGATAAGCGTTATCCAACACTATTGGCCAATGGTAACTTGGTTGAAGCGGGTGAGGTGGCAGATGCCCCAGACCGTCATTATGCGATATGGCATGATCCAACCAATAAACCAAGCTATCTATTTGCCTGCGTTGTCGCTGATTTAGACGTATTAACGGATTATTATACCACCAACGAAGGTCGTGAGGTGTTGCTGGAAATATACGCAAAGTCTGCTGACATCGATAAATGTGATGTCGGTATGCAAGCGTTGAAAGATTCGATGAAATGGGATGAGGTCAATTATGGTCGTGCGTATGATTTAGACCGTTATATGATTGTTGCCGTGAGTCAATTTAATATGGGCGCAATGGAAAACAAGGGTCTAAATATTTTTAACACCGCTTGTGTGTTATCCAGTCCTGAGACGACAACGGATGCGCGTAGCTTTAGTGTGAAAGCCATCATTGCCCATGAGTATTTTCATAACTGGACAGGCAATCGCATCACTTGCCGTGATTGGTTTCAATTGTGCTTAAAAGAAGGCTTTACCGTTTACCGCGATCAATCATTCTCAGCGGATCAGCAGTCGAGTGCCGTACAGCGTATCGACGATGTGGCGACCTTGCGTGCTCATCAGTTTGCGGAGGATGCAGGACCATTGGCACACCCGGTACGCCCTGAGAGTTTTGTCGAGATTAATAATTTTTATACGACGACTGTTTATGAGAAAGGCGCTGAAATCGTACGCATGATTGCCAATACGTTAGGAGCCGAGAATTTTCGTAAAGGCACGGATGAGTATTTCCGTCGTTATGATGGGCAAGCGGTGACGGTTGAGGACTTTTTGTCAGCGCTTAGCATCACGGATAGCAAGATTGAAAGCTTCATCGACTGGTATCGTCAGCCGGGCACACCAATGGTTTCTGGTCATCAATATTATGACCATGCAGCGCAGACACTGATGATTACGTTAAGTCAGCAAACCCGTCATGTCAGTGGCTTTGCTGCGCCAAAACCTTTGCCTATTCCGGTAGCGACTGCGCTATTTGATAAAGACACTGGTGACATTGTGGCTGAGCGTATGCTGCTACTCGATCAAGCCACGCAAACCTTTACCTTCGAACATGTAGCGCGTGAGCCTGTTGTATCTTTGCTACGTGATTTTAGTGCGCCAGTACAGCTCAATTATGATTATCAAGATGCAGATTTGGCATTTTTGCTCAAACATGAAACTAATGGTTTTAACCGCTGGCAAGTGACGCAGATGCTGGTCAATCGTATCTTGCTGCAAGGTCAAGGCGAGAAGAGCAGTCCTGACATCTATCTGCAAGCACTAGCGCAGACATTGCCTGTGCTCGCGGCTGAGGATGCGATGTTGGCTGCCCGCTTGCTTGATATTCCATCAGCGCAAGAGCTGGCGTCTGCTATTCATAAAAATTACGATCCAGCATTGGTGAAAGCGCAGCGCGACGACTTGTATCAGCAGCTTGCAGAGGCGCTAAAAGATCAATGGTCTGAGCTTTATGAGCAGCTACCTATGCAGTCTTATGAAGATAATGCCGAAGCTCGTGGCATCCGTGCCTTGCGTAATGTGGTGCTCGATATGGCGCTGACCGCAAATGTCGATGGCGCAGATGAATGGGCGCAGCAGCAGTATGATGATGCAAGCTGTATGACAGAGCGTTTCGGTGCGTTGAAAGCGATGGTCAATCATCAACTGCTAAATGCTGATGAGTATTTGGCGGACTTTTATAATCGTTTCCAAAATAATGATTTGGTCATCGATTTATGGTTTAGTGTGCAAGCGTCTGCTGATACTGTCACCGCTGATACTATCCAATCCTTGATCGCTCACGCAGATTTTGATTGGAATACGCCCAATCGTGTACGCTCAGTGGTCAGCGCCTTCACCTCGCAGCCAACGACTTTATGGACGGCAGAAGGGTTAGAGCTTTATATTGGTGTGATTAAAAAGTTGGATGATGCCAATCCTGTTTTGGCGTCGCGCTTATTGCAAGTGCTAGCGCGTTGGAATACCTTGGCTGAGCCACGTCGTCAAATGGCGCATGAGCGGTTGATTGAGTTGCAAAAGCAGGCTTCTTCTAAGCATGTACTTGAAAGTCTAAACAGTGTTTTAGGATCAGCGAGCGAGTAGGGTAAATTAAATGACTCTATAACAATAAACTAAATTATTTTATAAGAAAAAGCCCGTCCGATAATAGTATCGGACGGGCTTTTTTATTGAACGCTTAATAATGCTTAAAAAACTTAATAACCTGTGTTTATGGGCAATCGTTATTAAAAATTAACGATTCGGCAAAACGTCTTTGACCATATCACGTAGATTATACAGGGCAGTGACCGTACTATCCCAATCTAAGCAACCGTCAGTGATAGACTTGCCATATTCGAGCTGGCTTAAGTCAGCCGTCAGTTTTTGATTGCCGCCCTTTAGATGACTCTCAATCATCATACCAATGATAGATTTATTGCCGTTTTGAATTTGCTCTGCAACGTTTTGGATAACCATCGGCTGTAGATATGGGTCTTTACCTGAGTTGGCATGGCTTGAGTCAATCATAATCTTGCTATTGGTTTTGCCTTTTGCCAGCTCGTTTTCCACTTGTGCAACCGCAGTCTCGTCATAGTTGGGCTTGCCGTTACCACCGCGAAGTACCACGTGCGCGTAAGGGTTGCCTTTAGACTTGATGATTGAGACTTTGCCATCTGCAGATAAACCCAAGAAGCTATGACCTTCTTTTACGGCTTGCATTGCGTTAACAGCGACCGTCATGCCGCCGTCTGTTCCATTCTTGAAGCCTACTGGGCACGATAAGCCTGAACTCATTTCACGATGCGTTTGGCTCTCAGTGGTACGTGCGCCAATCGCTGACCAGCTGATCAAATCCTGCATGTACTGCGGGGTATTCGGGTCTAATGCTTCGGTGGCGCAAGGCAGACCTTTTTCATTCAAATCGAGCAGTAGCTTACGGGCAGTACGCAGACCTTTTTCAATATCGAAGCTATCGTTCATATCAGGGTCATTAATCATGCCTTTCCAGCCAACGGTTGTGCGCGGCTTTTCAAAATATACGCGCATCACAACGAACACGCTATCTTCGATTTCTTTTGCTAATATGGCCAAACGATCGGCATATTCGTGAGCGGCTTTGATATCATGAATAGAGCAGGGGCCGATGACCACAAAGAGGCGCTTGTCTTTACCGTCCAAGATGTTTTGGATGGTATTACGACCGTTTAATACGGTTTTATAGGCTGCATCTGATAAAGGTAGCTCAGTTTTTAGCTCAGCGGGAGTGATCAAAGGAATGAACTTTTCAATATTCACGTCGTCAATATCTGCATTATGGGTAACTGATGTTGTCATGGTTATATATCGTCTAGCTGATTTATAGGGAGTTTCATTATGCGGACAAAAGTGTTGGTTGACAAGGGCAGTCGCGCAGTTAATTGACTGATAACTGGAATGAGGAAACCAAAACTTAGTTATACTTGTTCAGCGCTAATCGTATATGAGCGCTTCAACAAGCAAGATTGTTACTCAATTTATCTGTCCGTATAGAAAAACGAACTAACCCGTTAAGTGGTCATTTCTGGCTTTTATCAGCTAATTTAGCTATTTGTATCATCGTCACGTATGATGACAATATAAAAGGTATGACGATAAAATAGTGAGTATGGCGAATGCTTAGGTATCACAGAGCTTTCGCGCAGATTTTATGCGTCGTATTTTATAATAATCATTCATTTATTTTATATGCATTTATTGTATTTTTTAATATCGAGAGCTTGTCATGACAGATTCTGCTACGCCTGATCAATATCATAACTTTATAGACCAAACAGAGACTGAAATTCGAAGTGCTGAATTACAGACTGTGCCATTGGTCATCGGTATCGTCGCAGGTGAGGTGTCAGGGGATAGCTTGGGCGCAGACTTCATGCAGCAAATGAATAATCTACGCGATGATATTGTGTGGGTCGGCGTCGGTGGTACAAAGATGCAAGCGCAAGGGCTGCACAGCATTTTTCCGTTAGAGCGTTTGGCAGTAATGGGTTTGGTAGAAGTCATGGCGCAATTACCTGACTTGCTTAAAGCGCGCCGTGAATTACTGAGCGCATTTAAAGCCGCTGATATTGATTGGTTTATTGGCATTGATGCGCCTGATTTTAATCTTAGAGTGGCTAAAAAATTAAAACCGCAAGGCGTATTCTGCGTGCAGTATGTCAGCCCTTCTATTTGGGCATGGCGTGAGTCACGTATTCATAATATCAAAGCGGCGACCGACCTTGTGTTGTGTTTGTTCCCCTTTGAGCTGTCCGTTTATGAGCGTCATAATCATCCAGCAATATGTGTTGGTCATCCGCTGTTGCGTACGATCGATCAAACATTATTAGAGACACCGATCAATCAGCGCCGTAGTGAGCTGGTTTGGCACAACGATGGCTTGCAGCAGTTTTTTATTGAACGATTTGACGATGTCAGCCAGCTTATTTGTGTGATGCCAGGCTCTCGGCGCGGTGAAATCACGGCTATTTTGCCATTGATGTTAGATGGTATTCAAAAGTTGATATTGCTTGACCCCAAGCTGTGCTTTATCATTCCGACCGTCGATCAGAATCACCAATATATCGTCCAAGATGTTATTGATCAGCGCTCAGAGCAACTACGTGCTGCCATCGTTGTGGTTTATGATGTTAGCCAGCCAGCCTTTAGCCAACAAGCGATGGCAGCCTCAGATATTGTAATGCTAGCATCTGGCACTGCAACGCTAGAGGCGATGCTGTTAGAGCGACCGATGGTGGTGGTTTATCAATTAAATAAGCTCACCTATCAGATTGCCAAACGCTTGGTCAAAGTGCCTTATGTGGCGCTGCCCAATATTTTGGCTAATACTGCAATCGTTCCTGAGCTGATCCAAGAGCAGGCGAGTGGTGACAATATCTGTCGTACGGTCATGCGGCTATTGCAACCGCGTGCCTATGCTGAGCAATTAAAAGATCTCGTCGCCACAAAGTACTTATTACAACAGCAGAGTAATCATGATCCTGCTAATAGTGTGATTGAGCAATGGTTTATCCAAGAGAAACATCGGATTTAAGCCATTATTGATTGCGATCATTTCTTCTTCTATTAATTACAAAGATACCTAATAACAAAGATACCGCGCCCCTATGAGTAACCAGTACCAAACCCACAACTCTGTCACCCCGATTGAAGTAAGTATTGAGCAAATTGATATCAAAGGTCAATATCTACAGCTGGTTGAGCCTATTCGTTTATCGGGTCAGGTATATATTGATGAGCTACTTACTCAGTATCCGATCAAGGTGGAACAAGGCTTACAGCAGTCAACGCTACAAATAGGCGTTGATGAAGCAGGACGTGGGCCGTTGCTCGGTAGCGTCAATGTGGCTGCTGCGATATTGCCTAAAACTTGGTCAGGATTGATTGAGATGCAGCCATTAAAGGACACGCCATTATCTATCTTGACCGACTCCAAGCAGCTGAGTGAAAAGAAGCGTGACCGTCTTTATCCGTTGGTTCAGCAGCATGCTATTGGTTATGTTGTCGCCGAGATCCCAGCAGCGGTCATCGATCAAGTCAATATCTTGCAAGCGACGATGCTCGGTATGCGCTTATGTACCGAAGTGTTGTTAAAAGCCATTGCTCATCATCTTGTCAACTCTATGAGGCAGGTTGAAGTTTTGTTCGATGGTAATCGCTGCCCTGAATTAAATGAGGTAATGCTCGCTGAACTGGGTATAGAGAAATCGATTATCGATTGCCAAGCGTGGGTAAAGGGCGATGCGCGTCATACCAGCATTGCTGCCGCCAGTATATTGGCTAAAGTCAGCCGTGACAAAGCCATGTATGCGCTTGATGCTGAGCATCCAGAATATGGTATCGCCAAACATAAAGGCTATCCAACACGCGCACACATGGAGGCAATCGAAAAATACGGCGTATTATCTGCGCATAGACGTAGTTTTGCACCAGTCAGGAAGTCATTAGAGAAAGCTACTTAAGAACAAAGCACTTAAAAATAAACGTTGAGCTGAGCGTGCTTCTTTAAAGTAGCCTAAGTGGAAATAGTCATAACTAAAAATAAGACAGTCTATAATGAACGTATCAGTATTCAACAAACACCAAGTAAAAATTTTTGGACTGTATTACAATGTCATAACAAATAAACTCAATACTGTGATATTAGCAGTTTAAGTCTACTTAGCTTATATCCGCATATTTAACGCTGGCTTTTATTGACTTATATACGCGCTATTATTCTATAGGATAAAAAATGACGCTCAGTACGCTATTAATCAGTACACCACAGAAAAATCTTGCTGCAGTGCTTTTTTTGACAGTATTTATAACGGCTTGTGGTGGTGGCTCTGATAGCAGCTCTAATACCAATGCGCCAAGCCCGAACCCACCTGCTATCGAGCCAAACGATCAGCCCAATGGTAATACAAGTGACAATTCAAGCGATAATGTTGGCGACCAACCTGATAGCACTATTGCTACTAATGATGAGGCAAAGGCTGCATTGATTACCAACAATAAGTTCAGTTTGGCGCGTACCAGCTGTGGTCTGAGCGGTTTATCTGTTGATACCGCGCTTGATGATGTTGCCATTAAACATGCAAATTATATTAAATACGTCTTTGCCAATAGCTCACCGACCGCATTCAGCGCGCATTACGAAAATAAGATTGCAGATATTTCGGGCGTTACCAGTAGCAATAATCCATTTTTTGGTGGGTTAAGTTTTACCGATCGCTTATCAAATGCAAATTACCCAAATGTACGATATGGTGTGACTGAGAATATCGCCCAATCTATTCACTATAGTTCAGCAGGCAATCTTATTCGCTCGGATGTTGTGGCAGGCTCGATGGCAAAGTCCTTGCTGGCAGCACCTTACCATTTGCGTTCATTAATGATGCCTAGTGCAAGCGTGACGGGTACTGGCGTGGTTATCTATAAGCCATACAATAAAGAGGCGGCGAATAACCAAGGTTATGTATTGGTCAACCATGCAGCAGCAACCCAAGCGACTAAAGATAATACGGTTAAAGGCGTATTCACTTATCCATGTGAAGGCGTGACGGATACAGTAACCGCGCTATATAATGAGACACCAGATCCTGTCAAGCATACAGGGCGTGACTTGAGAGTGGATCCTATCGGGCAACCCATTTATATCAATATGCCAGCCGCTCAAACGATTGATATCAGCAATGTGAGATTTCATGATATCCAGCGAAATATCGATGTACCGATTGAGCTGCTAGACTATCGCCAAGATCCCTATAAAAATACGGCAAATGCGCTGCCAGCAAACGAAGCTTTTATATTACCAATCACTGATAATTTAAAAAGCTGCCAGATTGCCAGTAAAAAAGGCAAAAACTGTGGTTTACATGGCAACAGTGACTACCGTGTCAGCTTTGATATTTTAGTGGATAATAAAACTATCGAGCGTGAGAGCTTTACCTTTATGACAGGGATAGTCAACTAATAATTAGGTGTACTAAGACGTGTTCTTAATCTGAATAAAAGCACCAATCTGAACGAAAGTATCTAAAGAGTAAGTAAAATAAAGCAAGGGCTGAACCAGTTATCTGATTCAGCCCTTGCTTTATTACCATAGTCAATCCCTTGCACTATAAAAGAGTTCGGCGTTCCTCTCGCTTGAAATAGTGTATATGCCTATACTTGGTTGCCTTGTACTTCACACTTCTTTTGAGTCGAAGTAACTATATTACAATAAATCATATTGCAATCAATCATATAGATATATAAGCGCTAAAACGATGAGTTCGGTTGTTGCAAGAAGGCTTCTTCTTCATCCGTTGACTCGCGATCTAAAATGTCATTGCGATGCGGATAGCGACCGAATTGTTCAATGATATCTTTATGACGATTTTCGAAATCCAGCGTATTGTCATCATGTAATTTTTCAAACAATGGTAAGTAGCGCTTATGGATCATCAATGATTCAGAATGCATAAATGGCATGATGATAAACTTGCGCCATTCAGTCGGTAACGTATCAAAGTGTGGTTGTCCAATAGCCTCTTGTGCCAATGCGATAGCCATACTATCTTGTGCAAAAGCGCCTGCTTGCCCGCGACATAAATTACGCGAAAACTGATCTAAGACAATAATTTCTGCTAGTCTGCCTGCCAACGCCGTGATGGAGCTATTGCTATCGGTTGGCGCGTTTGCGATACGCCACGTCACGCATTCACCTTGCTTTGCCGCGTGCCAGATGTCACTGAATTTATCCTTTATCTGCTTATCAAAAGCATCATTTTGCGCAAACCAATATTGCTCATTTTCTTTGTCAAACCAAAACTCCAGTACTGCACGCGCATTAGCATCAAGATGCTCTAAATGAATATTTTTTGGGTCGAGCTGCGATGAATAAGCTTGGCTAGTAGCAGTGGAATAATCGGTTGATAGTGACATAAGATATTCTAATTATGATGAATTTAGTCTACTATAGCGCAAATATTTATGTCTGTCATGATGCCAACAGCAGCTATTAGGTAACCTCTTATGAATACAAAAACTTCACTAAACACCACCCAATCATCTCTACCGCCCACGCCTTATTATTTGCTCGATGAAGCGGCAATCGTTGCCAATATGCAGATTATCTCACGGCTGTGTGAGCTATCAGGCGCTAAAGCATTATTGGCGCTCAAATGCTTTGCCACTTGGGGCGTGTTTGATGTGATGCAGCCTTATTTGCACGGCACAACCTCATCGTCACTCAATGAAGTGCGTTTGGGCTACGAGACTTTTGGTAAAGGTAAAGACAGTGATAATAAAAAAGAAACTCATGCTTACAGCGTCGCCTATAGTGCTGATGAGATCGATGAAGTATTGAGCTATGCTGATAAAATTATCTTTAACTCTATCTCGCAACTAAATGCTTTTAAAGATCAAGCGGCGGCAAAAAATATACCAGTGGGACTGCGCTTAAACCCAAAGACCAGCAACTCGTCATTTATCATCGCTGATCCTGCGCGTCCTTTTAGCCGTTTGGGTGAACATGATAAAAACAAGATTGCAGTGGTACTTGATGACATTACTGGGGTAATGATTCATAACAACTGTGAAAATGACAGCTTTGAAGCCTTTAGTGCAAGCTTAGCCGATATCGAAGACAGATTTGGTGATGTTTTAGCGCAGCTTGAGTGGGTGAGTTTGGGCGGTGGTATTCATTTTATCGCGCCTGATTATCCACTAGAAAAACTGGCTGACAGGTTAAAAGGCTTTAGTGAAAAATATGGGGTGCAAGTTTATCTTGAACCGGGTGAGGCAAGTATCCATGGTGCTGGGTCATTGGTCACGACCGTCTTAGATACCATGCATAATGAAAAAAATCTCGCTGTAGTAGATTCATCCATTGAAGCGCACATGCTTGATTTGTTAATTTACCGTGAGTCAGCGCCGATAGCGGCTGTTAATAGTGATTTAATGAATATTGCCTCTCTTGATATCGACCCGACCAATATTGCACCCATAAGCGAAAATACTGAATCAGCTGATAATACCATTATTTATGGTCGTTCTTGCTTAGCAGGTGATATCTTTGGTGAGTATGCCTTGCCAAATAACTTAACAATAGGTGATACCGTAACCTTTGGTAATGCCGCAGGTTATACCATGGTGAAAAAGAACTGGTTCAATGGTGTTAATATGCCGGCGATTGTGATTCGTCGTCTAGATGGCAGTATAGATGTGCAGCGCGAATTTGATTATCAAGATTACAAAGCCAGCTTGTCTTAGTTTAATTGTGTCGATAAATTGATTTAAATTTTAGAAAACAAAGACTTAAGTGTGTTTTTGAATGACTTTAACTCGTCTGTTTTTTATACATTATTTTTACCGATGTCTTCATAAAAATTGTTATAATCGCCACGGGCAAAAGCCAACAATCAAATGGTGCTTTGCCCGACGGGTGCGTGGGTTTTCCTCGGTCTTCCTTTTTAATTCACGCATATCATTCACTCGTTTCTGTTTTGACTCGCCACTATCGATGGTATCGACAGAGACACAAAGGAGGATTGTTCATTGAACACAAACCAACAAGCCAAATCTAGCAAAAAAGACGTACTCATCATCGGAGCCGGCGGTGTCGCTCAAGTGGTCGCGCATAAATGTGCGATGCATAACGATATCCTTGGCGAGATTCATATTGCCTCGCGCACGCAAGATAAATGTGATGCCATCGCCCAAAGCGTGAAAGATAAGAATAGCTTCAAGCAGCCTGCAGTATTGCATACGCATCAAGTGGATGCTATGGATACTCAAGCGCTGATACAGCTGATTCAAGAGTCGGGTATCCAAATCGTCATCAATGTCGGTTCGGCATTTATCAATATGACGGTATTGGAAGCTTGTATCGAGACAGGTGTTGCTTATATCGATACTGCCATTCACGAAGATCCACGCAAGATTTGCGAGACGCCACCATGGTATGACAATTACGAATGGCAGCGCAAACAGCGCTGTGCGGACAATAATGTCACGGCGATTTTAGGGGCAGGATTTGACCCCGGTATGGTCAACGCCTATGCGCGTCTTGGCTATGACATGATGGATGCAGGTTCGGTGACGGATATCGATATCATTGATATCAATGCTGGCAGCCACGGTAAATACTTCGCTACTAACTTCGATCCTGAGATTAACTTCCGTGAATTTACCGGTACGGTTTACTCTTGGCAGGACAGCAAGTGGCAGTCTAATAAAATGTTCGAAGTGAAGCGTACTGACGATTTGCCAGTGGTTGGCGTGCAAAACAGTTACTTAAGTGGTCATGATGAAGTGCATTCGTTATCCGCCAATTTAGACGTACCAAATATCCGTTTTTGGATGGGCTTTGGTGAGCATTATATTAATGTATTCACTGTGCTACAAAGTTTGGGTCTACTCTCTGAGCAGCCGGTGATGACTGCTGAAGGGCAAGAAGTAATTCCGTTAAAAGTAGTGAAAGCGGTTCTGCCAGACCCAAGTTCACTTGCGCCAAACTATACGGGCAAGACCTGCATCGGTGACAAAGTCAAAGGCAAAATCAACGGCGTTGATAGCGAGGTATTTATTTACAATATCTCAGATCATAAAGACGCTTATAACGAAGTCGGTAGCCAAGGTATCTCTTATACCGCAGGCGTACCACCCGTCGCTGCTGCGATTCTGGTCGCAACTGGTGAGTGGGATGCTGGCAAGATGGTCAACGTTGAAGAGCTGGATGCCAAGCCATTTATCAATCTGCTAAATAAGATTGGTTTGCCAACGCGTATCAAAGATAGCGAAGGCGACAGAGCGTTAGCGTTTGATATTTAAATAACGAGTTTGATTTAGAAAAGCCTATCTTTAATAGATAGGCTTTTTTTATGTCTGGGTTTTTACGTTAATTTTACGAGGAGGTAGGGGAGCTGATCCTGTCATTACCCTTCATTAGGATTATAATTTCTCAACGCCGCAATACGGTCATCAAGCGTTGGATGTGAGCGGAAAAGGTTTGCGATACTAAAGCCCGTAGACTGTCCTGATGAAATAGCAAATGCTTTCATGCTCTCAGGCATTTGATCTGGACGCTGCTCGGAAGGACGCAAGGCATCAAGCGCACTAATCATTTTATCTTTGCTAGCAAGTTTTGCTCCCATCTGATCGGCACGGAATTCGCGTAGACGCGAGAACCACATTACGATGGCAGACGCCAAAAATCCAAGCAAAATATCCATCACAATACTCGTGATGAAGTAACCAATACCTGGGCTATCACTGGTGTTTTTAAACACCGTCCGATCGACGAAGCTACCAATGATACGCGCAAAGAACATCACAAAGGCGTTTACCACCCCTTGGATGAGCGCCAGCGTGACCATATCACCGTTTGCGACGTGACCAATTTCATGCGCCAATACCGCTTCTACTTCATCGGGTGTCATGCTTTGCAGTAAGCCAGATGAAACAGCGACCAACGCTTTGTTTTTATTCCAGCCTGTGGCAAACGCGTTTGGCTGAGAATTATTAAAAATCCCCACTTCTGGCATGCCAATATTTACCGCTCGCGCTTGTCTAGCGACCGTATCTACCAGCCATTTTTCAGTGGCATTGCTTGGCGTTTCAATAACCACCGTTCCCGTTGATCTTTTGGCCATCCATTTCGAGATAAATAGTGATACCATCGAACCAACCATGCCGTACACGCCGCACATAATGGCAAGACTGGTGTAATTTAGCCCGCCCGCACCATGTACGCCACCAATTCCAAAAAATCTGGATAAAATACCAAACACGATGCTAAATACCACAATAACCGCTAAGTTGGTTAATAAGAACAATCCGATGCGCATCATGATGCCAGTTTCCTCATTTAAATTTAAATACAACTTTAAGACATAATACTCTATGAGGTATTATATTTTTATATATGTTTTTACTTTACATAAATGGCGTTATTTTGATAAATAACAATCCCAGTTAACCGTATAAATACAGTGATATGGTTAGCGAGCAAAGAATAAAAATAAAGAATAGCGACATCTAAAAGGTAAGAATAATTGTTTTTTGACGGTTTAAATAGTCAAGGGCTAAAAGTAAAAATTAAAACGAAAATAGTGAGCAGGTATAATGAGCACTCACTGTTGAGGTTTTTCATTTAACGCTCTATGAGGTCTAATCATGAACGCTCTAACACTTAAAGTCCCTCCAGTCGCCCAAGTCATTATTACTGCTGCTGCTATGTATGGCATCTCTAAAATGGTTCCTGCTTTGACGTTCTCACTCAACGGCTCAACTACACTGGCAGGGTGTTTGGGTGTGATAGGGCTGAGCTTAGGTATTATGGGTGTGACTCAATTTAGAATAGCTCAGACCACGCCCAATCCACAAGCGTTAGAGAAGGTCTCTAGTTTAGTGACCAGCGGCGTATATCAGTATAGCCGCAATCCGATGTATGTTGGCTTGGTGCTTATACTATTAGGCTGGGCGTTCTATCTTTCTCACTTTCTGGCGTTTGTATTATTGCCTATTTTTATACTTTATATGACGCGCTTTCAAATCCAGCCAGAAGAGCGAATGATGGCACAGAAATTTGGCAAAACTTATCAGGATTATCTAAATAAAGTGCGGCGCTGGATTTGAGGTATAGTAAGTAAAGATTTTATGATAAATGAATGAACAATAAAATCAGGGAGATGACGTTATGGAAATGAAAAATATACCTTTTGCTATTACCGATTGGACGACAGTAGAAGCGGTAGAAAACAGAGGTGAAACGGGCACGGGGTATTGGAAGACTTGCGAATTTAACAATATCAATGTGCATATGGTTGAGTACTCCGCAGGCTACCTTGCCGATCACTGGTGCGATAAAGGACATATTTTATTCTGTGTTGAGGGCGAGCTGAACACCGAACTAAAAGATGGGCGCACTTTCACCTTAACAGCGGGCATGACTTATCAAGTGGCGGACAATACGATTGCCCATCGTTCGTCAACGAAGATAGGCGCTAAGCTATTTATTGTTGATTGATATTGCCAGTAACACCATAAAATTCATAAAGCTATAAAACCATAGATCTATAAAAATAAAGCGAGAACATAAAATGCAACTAGAAATAAATGTCGTTGATGCTTTTACGGATACCGTTTTTAAAGGCAATTCAGCGGCGGTTATCATTACAGATAATTGGTTAAGTGATGATTTGATGCAGTCTATCGCTTTTGAGAATAATTTATCTGAGACAGCTTTTATTGTGGTTGATGACAAAGACATTTGTCATATCCGCTGGTTTTCACCATTCACTGAGATTGCATTTTGTGGACATGCAACGCTAGCGTCAGCCTTTGTGTTATTTAACAAAAACCCCAATGTAGAAAACATTAAATTTTCAGCCAAAGCGGTTGGTGTTTTGACCATTGTGCAAACAGACGATGGCAAGATACAAATGGACTTTCCTAATACTAAGCCTGAGAAAGTTGACAATATCCCTGATAGCTTGCTTGCAGGACTATCTATTGCACCCGTTGAAGTCTATAAAAATACTCAAGCCTATTTTGTGATTTATAATGCTGAGTCCGACGTCTTAACAGTAGCGCGTGATAACGAGCAGCTAAAACAGCTTGCGCCTTTAGATGTGGTGGTGACTTGTCAGGCTAAGTCTGCTGACTACGAAAACTATGATTTTATTTCACGTTATTTTTGGCCAGCCAATGGTGGCGATGAAGACCCAGTGACGGGTTCAGTGCATACTGGTCTTGCCCCATTATGGGCTGAGCGTTTGGCTAAAAATAACTTGGTCGCTTATCAAGCATCACGTCGCGGCGGGGTTCTAGACTGTGTGGTCGCTGGCGATAGAGTCATTATCTCTGGTCATGCCGTACAGTATATGACAGGATTTATCACCGTTTAGGAGTAGATGGTTTTGACTGAATTAAAAACCGTTGGATTGTTCGCACTGACCGCATTAGCAGAGATTGCGGGCTGCTATTTGCCTTATCTTTGGCTGCGAGAAGGTAAATCTATTTGGCTGCTTGTCCCTGGCGTACTAAGTCTGGTCGCTTTCGTTTGGCTGTTGTCTTTACATCCTACCGCAGCTGGTAGAGTCTACGCGGCTTATGGCGGCGTGTATATTTCGATGGCTATTTTATGGTTGTGGGCGGTGAACGGTATCAGGCCGACCACGTGGGATATAGTAGGTTCTGCGGTTGCGTTATTAGGCATGGCAATTATTATGTTTGCGCCGCGCGGTGCTTAGCATAAAGACCGCACCTAGCATAAAAAATGCCAATCAAACCGTGAGGTTCGATTGGCATTTTTTAAATGGCACAATGATACACTAAATATTAATGTTTACCTAAGATACTGCCGTTGTCGTCTTTCTTAGATTGTTTGGCGGCTTTTTTCTCTTTTGCCGTTAATAGCGGTTTCTTTTTTACGTTCTTTTTACTGTCTTGACCTTTACTCATGGTTTTTTCCTCTTGAGATAAGCCGTAATACCTTTTAAGCCAATGTAAATAGCTGAAAGGTTAGATTAACGCTGATGACGCAAATAGTGCGTACTGCAATGAGTATATGCTTAAGGTCTCGAAATAGATAGCGCTAGCACAATTCACCTACGATTTGAGTCAATCCTGTATCCATCCCTTGTTTAATACTACTTTTCAAAAATTTGTCTGATAAATAAATTTTATAAGTAGATTTTCGATGCCATGAATTTATTTAGTCAATACTGCTATTAATAAGTGCTTACTTACGGAGTCATCATGATTTGCTATAATAAGCCACAAGCCGATAGGTCGTCGCGGCAAACTTTTATAATATTCATATTTAGCATAAAAATGCTTACTGTTTTGGTTGATTGTTATGCGTATCCGTAAACTTTTTAAATTTGAAAATGCACATATTGTGCGTAATTGTAGCTCTGAGCGCTGCAAACACTCTATCCATGGTCATAGTTATCAGATTGAGCTGATTCTTGAGGCTAAGCGCTTAGATCATGGGCAAATGGTCTATGATTTTGGCTTATTAAAATCGTCTATCAAGGACATTATCGATAGCTTTGATCATGCGATTTGTTTTTGGAATAAAGACGACCCTGAATATGTCGCTGCCTGTAAAAAATTCAGTGCGCGCTGGATAAGCTTGCCAGTATCGCCATCGGCAGAGCAGTTTTCACGCGTGATATTCTTTTGGGCGCAAGAAATTCTAAAACAAACCCAAATGCAAAACGGTGAATCTGATGTCAGCGTTTACTCGGTGATTGCACACGAAACCGCTACTGGTTACGCGCAGTGCTTTGCTGATGATGTGGCGAACGAGCAAATGGGTAAGCTTCATCTAGAAGCGTTTGAGTTTAGCGATCAAGTCAGTGCCGAGTGGCACGACCCTGAGCTATATGCCAAATTGATCCGCGGTGAAAGCTTTATCAACCCAACGGTGACTATGCAGGTACAGACGCAAGTGCAGGCAGGTAAGCCCGATGCCTAATAGTACAACAGAGGACAAAAATGCTAAGACGCTGACACTGTATACAGAAGCCGATACTCAGCGTTTGGCTGCACAATTGGCAGCTTTACCTTTGACAGGTAGTGTCTGGTTGGCAGGTGATTTAGGGGCAGGTAAAACGACTCTGACTCGCTATTGGTTGCAGGCGCTCGGGCATGCAGGTGCCGTCAAAAGCCCGACTTATACTTTGGTTGAGCCTTATAGCATCGAGCAAAAAGATGGCTCAATCAAGCCAGTTTACCACGCGGATTTATATCGTCTGCAAGACCCAGAAGAGCTGTCTTTTATCGGTTTTGATGAGTATTTGGATGAGCCAAATGCGTTGGTTGTCATCGAATGGGCAAGCCGTGCGGACAGCTATTTACCGCCGCCCACCTTGTTTATTAATATGACGCAAGCTACTAGCACTGATAAGGATAATGAGTCTCGTCAAGTTGAGCTGCGGCTATCGAAGGCTGGACAAGCGCAAGGCTTGGATTTATCCTTTATTAAGATTTAATTATACATTTGAATGTTCAATAGACCCTAATATAAATCATCAATATCTGCCAGTACTACTTATCATCACGTAAAACAACGATACCTCTTAATGCCGCAAATGCCAGACAATCATTCTTATACTCGCATCAAAAAACTATCGCCGCTGCTCATCAATCAATTGGCAGCGGGTGAGGTAGTGACACGCCCAGCAGCCGTAGTTAAAGAGCTGCTAGAAAATGCCATTGACGCTGGTGCGACTAATATTGAGATACATATTACTCAAGGCGGCATGGGTATGATTGAAGTGGTCGACAATGGCGTGGGTATTCATCCCGATGATATGGTCATGGCGATCACCCGTCATGCAACCAGTAAAGTCGCGGATGTCGCTAACTTACAAGGTATTACGACGTTGGGTTTTCGCGGGGAGGCGTTGGCGGCGACGGCGGCAGTATCTCGGCTGACTTTAACCAGTAGCCATGATGACAGTGGCATCGGTCGCCAGTTGCAAGTCGCGGGTGTGTTAGATGATGCGCCAAAGCTTATGCCAGTTGTGCATCATCGTGGTACGACCATTACGGTTAAGGATTTATATTTTAATGTACCAGCACGCCGTGGCAATTTGAAATCTATTGCGACGGAGTTCGGTTATATCGAAACGATTGTGCGCGAAGTAGCTTTGGCGCGAGCAGATGTGGCATTGGCGCTCTTTCATGACCATAAAAAACGGTTGTCACTTTCTTCAAGTGCGATGTCTTTAAGTACGATGTCTTCAACTACAAGGCTTTCAAATTCAAAGTCTTTAAGTGCCGTTTCTACAAATGCTAATGGCAATAATAATGTCAATCCTTTGCCATTGGCACGTCTTGAGCAAGCGACTGGATTGTCGTTAACCAAAAAGGCGTTAGAGATAGCGATAGACCTCACCAGTTTAATGCAGTCACCTAGAGAGTATGTTAATAATAGCTTTGGCGATCAAGCAAGCGTTAATGGTTGGTTATGGCCTATCACTGATTCGCAGGATACCTTACCAAAGTTAATCTATGTGAATGGCAGACTGGTCAAAGAAGCATTGATAAGCAATCAGCTACGCCAACTTGCTCAAACTGCTCAGTTGGTGGGTATTGGCTATGCGCTTTATTTTGATTTGCCCACTCAGTGGCTCAATATCAATGTGCATCCATCTAAACAGCGTATTAAAATAAGTCCGCTCAATAATATTATGGCGCATGTAAGCCATGCGATTCGGGCAAAACTTAAGACGGTAGTGACTACAGAGACGATCAGATCTACCAATGCTAATGATACTATTCAAATACTAGGTAATAGTCAGATAGTAGATAGCAATCTGTCTATCGATAATGCATTCGCTACTGTAATGCTAAACACATCAACGACCATTCATTCAAGCAAAAGCCATCAGGTAAAAGCGCCCAAACAACCCTATCAGTTGTCAGAAAATAGGTATTCGCCTCAAACCTTAAACGTATCAAGTGTTTCTGAGAAAATAAGTCAAAACACCACAGATATCGCTAACGATGTCGCAATACATTCGACATCTTTGCCTTATTGCCTAGACGTTGTTACTCATTTAAATGAGGCATTAACCGAATCTGTTGGTACAACATATAGTGAGGACAAAGCGCTGCCTTGGTTGTTATTTTATCATCAAAGCCAATGTGTATTGATCGGTGCAGAGAATTGGCAATCAAAGATGCGTTCATTATTTGAGTCAAGTTTACTTAGTAATAGGGCAGGTAAAAAAGATCAATGGTTGCACAGTGCAAATGACATTAATCAGCAACTTGCCGCCGTGAGCATGCAGATGTCAAAGCAAGATTTGATGGTGTTCTTGGCGGATATCGATGCGTTACTGACTCAGCATGCGATTAAAGCGATAGATGGTAATCAATTAGCAACATTGATGCTATTATCTGCGCCTGAGTCAATACAGCTATAACGACAAAAAATATAATAAGCAAGTTTTAGCGATGACACCGCTCAAAGTTATTTATTGCTACTAATATCATTAATAAAGGCAAGCCTATGCAACTTTCATCTGACAGCTCATCTTATCGCCTAAACGCCAATTTAGCGGATAATAGCGTGGTGTGTTTGATGGCGCCGACAGCAAGTGGCAAGACTGCACTGGCTTATGAGTTATATGATACAGGGCGTTATGAGCTAATTTCAGTAGATTCAGCGCTGATTTATCGTGATATGAATATCGGTACAGCAAAACCAACCGCTATTGAGTTGGCGCGTTATCCACATCATTTGGTTGATATTATCGATCCTATGCAGAGCTATAGCGTCGCCGAATTTGTGCATGACGTTGCCCGTTTGATTGATAGCTGTCACGAGAATGGCAAAATACCGTTGCTGGTTGGCGGTACTATGATGTATTACATGGCGCTGCTAGACGGGCTATCTCCAGTACCTGACAGTGATGATAGCGTTCGCGCACGTGTGGAGCAGTGGCGGCAAGATGAAGGCATTAGTGCGCTTTACGACTATTTGGGTGAGATAGATCTGATCAGCCATGAGCGCCTTAATGCGACCGATACTCAGCGCATCACCCGAGCAGTTGAAGTTTATCTACAAACTAATATCCCTATAAGTGACTGGCAGCGCAAGCCCAAGCAGGCATTGGCAAATAATCCCAATCAGCAATGGCATGCATTGACAGTCATGCCTGATCGTCCATGGTTGCATACACGTATCGAGCAGCGTTTAGATATCATGTGGAATGACGGGTTAGTAACTGAGGTCATTGATCTGCTGGAGCGCTATCCTTTAACACCAAATCTACCATCTATGCGCTGCGTTGGTTATCGACAAGTACTAGAATACCTAGTACATATCGATCACCCAGTATTTGAACAGCCTCATCTAGACAAAGCGCAATTTTACAGTACTTTTGAAGTGCTCCAGTCTTCAGCTCAATCAAGCTTATCTGATGGTGCGACCGAGGCACTTGCTTGTCAGCAAATGCAAAATAAGGCATTATATGCGACAAGACAATTGGCAAAACGTCAGTACACATGGTTACGTAAAGTCATGCAATTACCTAGTAATTCCATGGATGGGGCGATAGCAGCCGATACCTCTAGCGAGGAAGGCTATTCTATAGACCGCGATATGGTGGTAAAAGCATTCACTACCATGGCGCAGGCAAGAGACTATTTATATTAAATCTCTCAATGATACTAGGGCGTGTCCTCATTTTAAAAATGGTGATAAAAATGAGATAAACTGCCTCAAAATATAGTATGAGTTAATACCTTATAAATACAATATAGTGTACTAAAAATATAGTATTGCAAAAAGCTCTATGCAACAATTAGAAAGTAATGACAATTAGTATCAAATTATATCGTAGATAGCTGTTATAATTTAAATTCATCAAAATAGTAGGTGTAATACTAGCCTAACTGTGTATTTAATCAATATTAATTGACGTTTGTTGATAAAAACAACTAATGAAACAACTAGTTACTTAATTATTTACAATAATAATGTATTCGCGATAAAGTGGAATCACTTAAGAACAAGTAGCGTTTATTTAGATACGTTTTATAAAGAAAATTTATTATTGTATCTGCCGTTAGCCATTATAATTAAATGAACACTTAAAATAATTGGCACTAAAACATAATTAATAATATTTAGGAGAGCTCTCATGTCAAAAGGACAAACTTTACAAGATCCGTTTTTGAACTCGCTGCGCAAAGATCGCATTCCTGTCTCTATTTTTTTGGTCAATGGTATCAAGCTGCAAGGTCAGATTGAATCATTTGATCAGTACGTGGTATTGCTCAAAAACACTGTCAGTCAAATGGTATACAAACACGCTATCTCAACCGTCGTGCCGGCACGTAATCCACGTAGCAGTACGACGACAGGTACGAGTACCCAACCGCAAAGCGCTGCTCCAGCAGGTTATCAAGGTGGTGGGTTTGAACGCGGTAGTAATCCTGCTAGCACAGGTGGCTTTGAAGAGCGCGGTTTTGCGTCTAATCGCAGTGGTTTTAATCGTGGCGGCTTTAGCCAAGGTCAAGATCGTGGTTTTGAGCGTGGTAGCTTTGGTCAGAGTCAGGAGCGTGGCTTTGAGCGTGGCGGTTTTGGTCAAGACCGTGGTTTCGAAAACCCAGCAGATAATACGGGTTTTGAGGAAAAACCAAATGATGGATCTAATGATAATAATGGTTAGAGACTAAGGGTTAGAGAGCAAGATTCATTATTGAAGGTGCATTACTAATACGTGATTTATCCGATCAAAACCTGCTTTTTATAGTGGGTTTTTTTTGTATAAATAAACGTATAATAATGGTCTAAAATGACGTGCCGAGTTGTTAGTGATTGGTTTCGTAGATTATTATTAATATTGGGCATAGTATAGTAAAATACAGTATTGATTCATTATAAAATAGAGCGAATCCATGAGTAATACCCAAATCAATCTAACCCATGAGCAGTTTATTAGTAAGGCCATCGAAGCGATTAACACTGAGATATCGGCATTGGCTTTACTAACAGAGCAGATAGACGATAGGTTTGCACAAGCATGCGATATTATTTTGGCTTGTAAGGGTCGAGTCGTGGTCACTGGTATGGGTAAGTCAGGATTGATTGGGCGTAAAATAGCGGCGACGTTTGCCTCTACTGGCACGCCAGCCTTTTTTATGCACCCTGGTGAAGCTGGGCATGGCGATTTAGGCATGTTGGTAAAAGGTGATGTACTGCTTGCTATCTCTAACTCTGGTGAGTCCGACGAGATTAAGATGCTGCTGCCAGTGGTCAAACACCTAAATATTCCACTGATTAGTATTAGCCGTGATAAGCGCGGTATGTTGCCTCGTGCCGCGAGCATTGTATTGACGCTTGGTAAATCGCAAGAGGCTTGTCCACTTAATCTTGCTCCTACTTCTAGTACCACGGCGACCTTAGCGCTTGGCGATGCATTGGCCGTTGCCTTAGTCCATGCGCGCAACTTTACCTCAGAGGATTTCGCATTATCGCATCCAGCAGGCGCATTAGGTCGTCAGCTGCTAACGCGAGTTGAAGATTTAATGCATACTAAGTCGGAAGATTTGCCGCTCATTCATCAGCAAGCGCCACTGCAAGAAGCGCTTTTTACTATGTCTGCTGGGCGCTTAGGAATGACGGTGGTGACCGATGATAATGATAAGGTGGTTGGGGTATTTACAGATGGTGACCTACGCCGTGGTCTAGAAAAAGGCATCGATTTGCAAACGCCGATGGCTGAAGTAATGGTTAGTAATCCACGGCGCATTAGTAAGACCATGCGCGCATCAGATGCGCTCAGTGTGATGAATGAAAATGGTATTAGCCAGTTGCTAATTATTGACGACCAAGATCGTTTAGAAGCGATTATTACGGTACATGATTTGCTACAAGCCGGTGTAAAATAAATAGCATTAATAAAGATATCGGTTTATACAGTATAGATTCGCACAGTATCGATTTATAACAATAAAATGTAAAAAATAGCCTTAAGAAAGAGGGATATGATGCAAGACTTAATCAAAAAAGCCGGACAAGTAAAGCTGTTGATAATGGATGTCGATGGTATTTTATCAAACGGTCAAATTATCTATGATGCCAATGGTATCGAGACCAAGGCCTTTTCTGTCCATGATGGCGTAGGCGTTAAGTCGTTAGCACGTTATGGCATTTTGACGGCTATTATTACAGGTCGTAGCAGTGCTATGGTAGATAAGCGCGCCGCGGAAATGGGCGTTAATTATGTGGTGCAAGGTCGTGATGATAAGCTGGTTGCTTTAAATGAGCTGCTAACCATACTTGATTCAGCGCTCAATATCACGGCTGCTGATTGCGCTTATATGGGCGATGATTTACCAGACATTAAAGCGATGCAGACCGTTGGATTTGCTGCAACAGTACCCAATGCGCATGCTGAAGTCATCAATCGCAGTGACATGGTCACCACCCGAGCAGGTGGCACTGGCGCTGTACGTGAAGTATGTGACCTCATTTTGAAAGGTCATGGACACTATCAAGACTTCATCGCGCACTATACGCTTGATGCAGCCGAAACTCAGGATAATTTGTCGTGAATACTCGTGTTCTAATAGTTCTTGCCTTGATTATTGCTGGTATTGCAGGTTGGTTTTTTCAACAGCAAGGAGAGATAGCGCCGCCAGTTAGCATGGAAGCGACCGATGTTGATTATGAAGCAACAGATATCAAAGCGGTACAGACTAATGAGAAAGGCGAAACTGAGTATGAGCTGACTGCCAAAACATTGACGCACAATCCAGAGACCAATTTAGACGAGATGTCAGGCATCACTATGAATTGGGAGCCATCGGCAGAGCAGCGTTATCGTATTGAAGCGGGTAGTGCTGCTATCAGTCAGCAGACGGGTGAACTCAGCTTGTCAGGGGGCTTTTCACTGGTTAGTGAAGGCAATAAAGACGCGCCAGATATTGAACCGATAAAGGTGACAGGTAGTATCCTTAAAGGCAATACTAAATCAGGGCAAGTATATAGTGACGCGCCTGTTAAGATAGAACAAGGCATGAATCGGTTTGAAGCTTCTAGCATGACCGCCAACCTTGAGACCGGTGAATATGAGTTTGGTCAAGTTGCCGTCGCTTTTACTCCAGCTGAACGCCAAGATAAAGCATTGTTTTGATCGCAGTAACTCTTATTGACTATGTAATAAAAATAGCAGCTAGCATAAAGTTTGCAAATCCTACTACCCATTATAAAACGAGTGATTTTTATGACATCTAAATTTTTGCCTACTTTGCGCTCATCATTAGCACGCTTCAATCTAACATCGTGCCGCTTGCGTCAATTACATGTGCTGCCAACGGTTATGCTGCTGGCACTGCCACTTTACAGTCATGCGCTGCCATCAGATGCCAATCAAGAAATCAAACTATTGGCTGATAAAGCGACCTATAGTGAGCGTACAGGCGTTACCAGCTATTCAGGTAGTGTCATTATCACTCAAGGTACGTTTAAAATGACCGCTGATAACATTACGGTCAACCTATCACAGGGTCGCAGTATCAACTCGGCAGTAGCGACCGGACGCCCTGCAACCATGCAACAGGTAGTCACACAAGAAAAAGGGCTGGCGAAAGGTCAAGCCAATAAGATTGATTATAATGCGGTCACTGGTATTGTTACTTTGACGGGTAATGCTAAGTTGGTTCAAAATGGCGCCAGTTTTGCGGGTAATGTCATTCGTTATAGCCTAAAAGCTGGTGATGTTGAAGCAACTGCTGGCGGTAATCAGCGCGTAGAGTTGGTGTTTCCGCCCAGTAGTAATGGTAGCCAAAGTAGCATCCGCTAAAAATCTGAATGGTTAATGTAACTGTATCAACACCCTTTAGTGTATCAGTGCTTGAATTTTGCAACCGTATGAGTAAGTTATGAGTGATAATAAGAATACAAACCCTTTGGTAACCAACAATAACGCAGTACCTGCAACGCGACTATCAATGCAAAATCTAGGCAAACGCTATGGTAAGCGCTGGGTTGTGAAAGATGTCTCTTTCTCCGTAGAACAAGGGCAGGTCGTTGGTTTATTAGGTCCAAACGGTGCAGGGAAGACAACCAGCTTTTATATGGTGGTAGGGTTGGTCAATATGGATAAAGGACGTGTTACTTTAGGAAAAATGGATCTGTCTAAATATGCCATGCATGAGCGTGCACGGGCAGGAATTGGTTACTTACCACAAGAGGCGTCTATTTTTCGCAAATTGTCTATCGAAGACAACATCTTAGCTATTTTAGAAACTCGCAAAGAATTGAGTAAAAGCGAGCAAAAGCAAGAGCTGGAAAAACTAATCGGTGAATTCCATCTAGAGCATGTACGAAAATCATTAGGCATGAGCGTATCAGGTGGTGAGCGTCGTCGCTGTGAAATTGCCCGTGCATTGGCGGCTGACCCAAAATTCATTTTATTAGATGAGCCATTTGCAGGCGTGGATCCTATCTCTGTTGGTGATATCAAAGACGTTATTTTGACCCTCAAAAATCGTGGTATTGGTGTTTTGATTACCGATCATAACGTTCGCGATACCTTGGCTATTTGTGAGAAAGCTTATATCGTCTCAGAAGGTGCTATTATTGCTGAGGGTACTTCTAGTGAAGTGTTAGAAAATGAATTGGTGAAAGCCGTTTATTTGGGTAAAGACTTTCACGTATAAATGAGGATGTGTTGAACATTGTACTTGTCTCGAATACATTTTTTTGCTAAATGCGCATCGATTAGCTCTGCGTATTTTTAAATGTTCAATACACCCTTAATATCTTAACGTGTTTTTCGCGCTACTATTTACGCTGTCTGTTAAACTTATAATTTCCATTAAGTTCTCAAGACAGCGCTTGCTACTTTTCCTATATCTAGCTATTCATCACATTTAGCATCACCTCTTCTATAAGATCTAGTCCATCATACTGATGGCTAATTTATCTCAAAGATCATTCTCAAATTAATGCTTATCAGAGCGTCACGATATTTTATCAATTAATCTTGATTGGACACTTGAATAAGGTTCATACGTTATGGCAAAAAATAAGAGCAGTTATGTCTGTCAGCATTGCGGCGCGCATTTTGGCAAGTGGGCAGGGCAATGTACCGATTGCGGTGAATGGAATAGCTTGGTCGAAGCACCAAATGTGAGCATGCCGCATCACAATAAAAACGTTTCTAAACCAGCAGCAAATCGATCAGCCTCTCGTGAATTAGGTGGTGCACCATCAGGAAATTATTCGGGTACGCATAGTGCGGTCATGCCGCTTAATGCTGTGAGCGTAACGCTAGACACACGCTTACCAACTGGTATTAGTGAGTTTGATCGTGTACTTGGTGGAGGATTGGTTGCTGGTTCAGTCGTTTTAATCGGCGGTGATCCTGGTATCGGTAAATCGACGATTTTGCTGCAAACTGCGACTAATATGGCACGTGCCGACTCATTGGCAGGTAGCGCCTTGTATGTGACTGGTGAAGAATCATTGGCACAGGTTGCTATGCGCGCTAGGCGCTTAGATTTACCGGCTGATAGATTACGCGTACTGGCCGAAACCAATGTAGAGACTATTTGTGCCGCCTTGACTCAAGAGCAGCCCGCCATCGCTATTATTGACTCTATTCAAACCATTTATACGGATGCAATCAATTCTGCACCTGGCGGCGTCAGTCAAATTCGAGAGTCTGCGGCTATCTTGACTCGCTATGCCAAACAGACTGGCACCGCGCTATTCTTAGTGGGTCACGTGACCAAGGAAGGCACGCTCGCAGGGCCGCGCGTTCTTGAACACATGGTTGATACGGTCTTATATTTTGAAGGTCAATCAGACTCACGTTTTCGGATGATTCGTGCCGTCAAAAACCGCTTCGGTGCCGTCAACGAATTAGGTATTTTTGGTATGACAGATATGGGACTGAAAGAGGTCGCCAATCCATCAGCGATATTTTTAAGTCGCTATGACAAACCCGTTGCTGGATCTGTCGTCATGGTCAGCCGCGAAGGCACACGACCCTTGTTGGTGGAGGTGCAAGCATTAGTGGATGATTCGCAAGGCTCACCTAGACGAATGGCATTAGGATTGGATTTTCAGCGTCTGTCCATGCTGCTGGCCGTCATGCATCGACACGGCGGTATTCATACTAGCGGACAAGATGTGTATGTCAACGTCGTCGGTGGTGTCAAGGTTATAGAGACTGGGTCTGACTTGGCAGTATTGTTGGCTTGTGCCTCAAGTATTAAAGAAAAAGCCTTGCCATCGTCATTGGCTGTATTTGGTGAAGTGGGATTGTCGGGTGAAATCCGTCCTGTACCAAACGGTCAAGAACGTTTAAAGGAAGCGATGAAACATGGATTTAAGTATGCCATTATCCCAAAAGCCAATGCGCCTGCTAAGGATGCTCCTCAATTTAAAGGCATCAATGTGATTGCCGTTGAACGTCTCGATGATGCCATTGAGAGTGCATTTGAACTGTAAGGTGTAAGGGTTAATCATTTTGATTACACCTTGTTTTATAAGTTATTGCTAAGCGCTACAGCTTTATTTGTAGCCTAATGGATACAATAAACTGAAACTATAAAAAAGCGCCTAACACTGATGTGTTAGGCGCTTTTTATGCTCTAATACAAATAGACTGTTTTTTTAGAATTATGGTCCTGAAACGCGCTCAATAGCAACATTACCCACACCTTTACCCGTAATACCGAGTTTTTTGGCAGCACCATAAGACAAATCTAGCACACGGTTACCATGGAATGGACCACGATCATTCACTTTTACCACGACGCTTTTACCATTGGTCTTATTCGTGACTTTAACATAGCAATTCAATGGCAGTGAACGATGCGCCGCTGTCAAACCATTCATATCGAATGTTTCACCACTGGCTGTTTTACGACCATGGAATTTACGACCATACCAAGAGGCTAGACCTGTTTGCTTAAATTTACTGACCGAGTTAGAGGCTACGGCTGTCAGACGCTCTAATACATCTTCATCATTAGTCAGTTGAGAGGTGTCACTGGCTAACAGCGAGCTGCTAAGTGCCAACGAGGTTGGTTGGCGTGCTGACTTCACCAAACTTGATGCGCCATCATGTTGACGGCTAAGCTCACCAAGTACACGATCGATATGGGAGGCGTTATCTTGTGAAATCATCGCAAGAGAGGTTTTGGCTTCTACAGCATTTGCATTAGTAGCAACTGCGGAGCCAGCAAACAATACTGCTGACATGGTAAGTAAACCAGATAAACGCTTATTCATAGATACCTCTATAACTTATACTTTAAAATCTAACTCTAATAGTTCTAGACTGAGCGTGGCAATGTTAGACCAATCTAACAGCGTCACAAACTCTAAAGCCGCATCATCAATATTTTTTTCATATAATTATTGATACTAAACGTGGCTTTTATAGATTTTAAGGTATGGTAATTTTTCATTTTATTATCATAAGCGGGTCAGGATAATACGACCAAAGATACTTATGAAACGCTCAAATGACAGCTAACGATATTAGTAGAATACCCAATTCGAATACAAAGGTTGAGTACCGAGTCCGCTATATGTGCTATTTACAAACTTTCTAACATTGCTAAATTAATAAAGGTTTTAGAAGGCCTTACGTGTGTCTTTGTTATTAAACCGTTAATTAAGTAGTGTATTTGAAAGCTTGGAATCAACAATTCGCTAACTATACGTACGAGCTACAACCAAAATATAATTAAATGCAAAGTTTATTAGTAGCTATGTACGGGTTATGTATCAAAGTACAGTTAAACGAGGTTAACGCAATTATTTGTAAAAAACAAGGATTAAAATCTATCAGTACCAATTGGCAACGAAGTGTTTTAATGAGAGGAAATATAAGGGTGTTTTTAATTATTTCAATTAAATCAATGGCTTGTATTTATTATCAAAAGTAGATAGGAGGGTTTTTATGGCAAGTTATAGGACTTGCCATAAAATGATGAAACAATAAAATTTGTTAGAAACCTTTAATTTGTTGTTGATTTATATTTATTTTCAACCATTTTGCATGTAACAATGATTTAGATAAAGGCTTTAATTGGCTGATTCATCCGCCTTACAACTTTTATATAGCCTGTGTCTTTTGATTTTTAACATGAATAGCATTAAGATAAAGTTTGAATGTTCATTAGAGAATCACTGGTAACTGTGCGTCAACTGGGCTTATGAGTGTGAATGGACATAAGTAGTCCAAATCCTGCCATCAAAGTGACGATTGCAGTACCGCCATAGCTAATGAAGGGCAGAGGAACGCCAACGACGGGTAAAATACCACCAACCATACCCACATTAACGAACACATAAACAAAGAAAGACATGGCAATTGCACCCGCTAGTAATCTACTGTATACATCAGGATGGGTGAAAGCGATGTATAAAGCGCGCAGGAGCAAACAGGAATAAATGAACATTAATAAAATCACGCCCAACAAGCCAAACTCTTCTGAAAAAGCCGCGATAATAAAATCAGTATGACCTTCTGGTAAAAAATGTAAATGCGACTGCGTGCCTTCTAAATAGCCCTTACCAGTGAGTCCACCCGCACCGATGGCAGTTTTTGACTGAATGATGTTCCACCCAGCCCCTTGTACATCGGCTTCAGGATTGAGCAGTGTTAAGACACGGGTACGCTGATAATCATGTAATAGAAAATTCCAAGCAATCGCAATAAGCGGTATCGCTAATATGGCGGCAGCTGAAATCAATCGCCAAGACAACCCTGCCAAAAAAAGCACAAAGATACCACTGGCTGCCACCAATAGCGACGTCCCAAGATCAGGCTCTTTTGCAATTAATAGTACAGGGACGATAATTAAGGCTAAGGTAATGACGATGCTTGATAGAGAGGGCGGTAGATCACGCTTGGATAAAAACCAAGCACACATCATTGGCATCCCAAGTTTCATAAATTCTGAGGGCTGCACACTGCCAAACCCTGGTAAATTAATCCAGCGCTGAGCACCCATACGTACTTCACCAATGATATCGACCAATACCAATAAAATTAATCCCATTACATAAAAGATGGGTGTAAAAGTGCGATAAAGGCTAGGCGGTATCTGTGCCATGATAAACATAACCGTAAAGGCCACACCATAACTGACCATTTGACGTAATACCATACCGACATCTTGACCGGCCGCACTATATAAAATTGTCAAACCAATGCAGCAAACCGTCAATAAGAGAAGGGTCAACCATGGATCGATATGTATACGCTGCCATAACGATGGTGCATGGCCTTGGCCTAAATGATGGCTCTGACGTGAAAAACGGTATTGCGGATTAGAAGACATAGGCAAAGTGTGTCTGGCAATTGAGGTAAGAGGGAAATTTCAAATCAGATCAACATTTAAAGGTAATCGCACCATATCTATATCTATGCAAGTAAAATATCGTAGATAAAGTAACACATAAGAAATAAAGTCACATAATTATAAAAATTATAAGGATAAGTGTTAATTACCAATAACACGCCTCTGATTAGAGGCGATAGTTTAGCTTGCTTGCTGAAAATTTGATAGTATCGATAAAACGTTTTTAGCGGTAGCTTGTTGCAATGACCAATACAAAAAAATATCCTTATGGGCAGATTCACAAGCCTATGCTTGCACTACTCATGTGTGCCAGTAGCATCTCTGTTCATGCCGCTATTATCAGCGACAATAGTGAGCGCCGTATCCAAGTACGTCAAGGTAGTAGCAGTAATGCTCACATCAGACCTTCGGCGAATACTACAAGCTATAATTCTGGCGTTACCATGCTGAGTGGCGATAGCATGCAAGGATTGATTGCTCAAAAGCAGCGTGATTTTGATTTCGATGACAGTCTGTCTATTGAAGAAAATAAGCGCATGAATGTCAATCGGCGCGCGCCTGCTTATAATACAACTTACAGTAATAACAGCTACAGCACGGCGAACAATACTTACAATAGTACTTATACTGATTCTATTAGTATGGATTTTAACGCGTGGTTGAATAGCAATAGCTACCGTGCTAGGCAAGTAGCAGATTTTCAACGCTACCTAAATTCGCGGGTAGGCGCACAAAATGTACCGCCTATGTCGCAGTTGCTCACAACAGCACGAAGCTGGAGCAAATGTGGTTATGAGCCTTATCAGTTGCCACCGCAGGAGTTATGGGCAAATATCGTCCCAACATTACGTTTGTACGGCGAATTGAAGCATCAAGGAATTCTACCTATCAGTAGTGAAATACGCTCGGTATATCGCAGTCCTGGTCTTAATGACTGTGCAGGCGGGGCCGATAGTAGCAAGCATATGAATGCCAGTGCTATTGACATCTGGGTGCCAGAGTATGAAGATAACTTATGGCGGCTCAGTACGATGCAAGATGGCTTATGTCAATTTTGGCAATATCAAGGACAATCTCATAATTTCGGTTTAGGGCTATATGCTACGGGTGCAATACATCTAGACACGGATGGTTATCGTAAATGGGGCTTTAATCATGCCAGTAGCTCATCTTCGTGCCGCTATTAAGTCATTTATGATCTATCAAAAAATCAAATAAATATAAGCCAGAGCGAATTAAAATAGAGTAAAAGCGCTATAATAATACTGATGAAAGGCAGCGCTAAATGATAAATAGTTTAGTATTAAAAAACTATGGCTAATGATCATTTAGTTTATGAAATCACATAGCGTCTATTGTAAGTAGGATTTATGAAGAAGCGGTATTCAACGATGGTGAAAACACATAAGTCTGATAAGCCAAAAAAAGTGTTTTTGCAATCAAATAACACGTATATGGCTTTGTTTGGTTCAGTTTTGCTCTCTCTTTTATTGGTCAGTGCTTGTAGCCCAGAAACCTTTTCTGAACAAGGCTCTCTAACGGCAGAAGATTCCGCTACTGATCCTGACAGAAACTTACAGGACGTTGAGGATATTGAAGATAATATTAAGAACTCTTACGCTCGGCTGGCTTCAAAGCGCTCAGATATCTGTCCAAAATTCATACAAGAAGAAGTAGGTAGTCAGGTCGTTGAGCGTACTGCAGAAGTGATGGTGAATAATCATTGTGATTATTTCTTATACCCACGCAGTGGTCAGCAGATCTCGGTTAGCATTAACGACAGTCAAATTGAAGCGCTACTAATAGTGCCAGCCCTGCATGATTTCGCCAATGGTGATTATCAAGTAGACTCTTATGACAAGCACGTGATTCGATTGACCTATAATGGTGCAACTTATAAGCCTGAAAATTTCATGTATGACGTGGCAGTGACTATTTCTGGTTAAGAGCATTATTTTTTGTATGGACAACCCATTATCGACTTTTAGTACCACTCATAAACAGTGCTACTCATAATTTATTACCACTCATAAAGAGTGCCAACCTATAAAGAAATGCTGGGCAATACTAAATAGTGTTGCCCAGCATTTCTTTGTGCGGCTATTTATTGGTCTTTTTATCTTTCCAAGGATCCTCTTGTCCAACGGTGACAATCAGGAAATCATCAGGCTTAAGGGTGTCACGCATGGTTTGATTGACTTCTGATAGCTTTACTTGTTCAACACGTTTGACATAATCAGTCAGATAGCTGTTTGGTAATTGATAAAAATTCATCATCCCAAGTAAGCCATTAATTCCTGCATTGCTCGCAAAACCCATCGGAAAGCTATTCTTAAGATTGTCCGTCGTTAAGCGCATTTCATTGCTGGTAATACCTTTTTCTAAAGTGTCATTGATAACGGCTAAGCTGGCATCAATGGCCGCGCGCGCCTTGTCATTACGCGTTGAAAAACCGATTTGGTACGGTCCTCGTGCCAGCATGGGATTCATAGAGCCTGATATGCCATAAGTGTAGCCCAAGTTTTGTCTAATCTCAGTCATGAGTCGCGCATTAAAATCACCGCCCGCAAGTACCTCATTACCAACCGCAAAGTTGGTTTGCTTCTGCTGAGACTGGGGATCGGTGGCGCGCTTATCTCCCAATTGTCCCATGAGTACGGTGGTTTGAGTACTTGGAAAGGGAATATGAATGTGCTTGGCTTGGCTCAGTGGTTTTGGTTCAGGCAGCTCAGTTGCAGGCTGACCCTTCGGTAATTTGCTAGTGATATCTTCCGCCAGTTTTTTTGCCTGTTCTAAGGTTAGATTACCAGTGATGGCAACAGAGGCATTCGCTGCGACTAAGTAGCGGTTTTTGAAATCTATCAGTTGTTGCTTTTCGATAGTAGGAATGCTTTCAAGCGTACCCGCTGATGGATGGGCGTAAGGATGCTCGCCATACAATGCTTCGCTAAATGCAATGCTAGCAAGGCTGTTGGGATCTTGTTTTTGCTGCTGTAAACCAACCAATAATCGTGCTTTATTACGTGCTAGGATGCTGTCGTCAAAAGCGGGTTCGCTGAGCATCTGAGTCATTAAATCAACGGCTGGAAGTAGATGCTTATCATCATATAAGCTACGTAGCGACACAATAAACATGTCTTTATATGCACTACTATTTAGATTGATACCCAAGGTTTCGACAGCGCGAGTAAATTCATTTTCGTCTAAGCGTTTAGAGCCTTGCGTCAACATAGTGGCAGTCATATTAGCAATACCAAAGCCTGTGCTACTAATACTGCCATCACGGGCGCTACCAGCGTTAAAACGCAAGTCGATATCGACAATCGGTAAGGCTGTTGTTTGTACAAAACGTACGGGAACGCCTGCCTTGGTTTTGAACTGCTGAATTGTTGGGATGGTAACGGTTAACGGTTTATCATCGTCAAGGCTGGTTAGCTTTGATAATGCGGCAATCGGTGCGCTGGTATCCACTGCCGCAGAGCCACGATATTCTTCAGCACCTGTTGTGTTTGCTTGTGCTGTCAACGTTGTTAGACCTAGCAAGATGCCAACACTAAGATGCGACAGTTTTTGCATGGTGGCGGTTGCTGATGGTATTGAGCTGTAAGCCTTTTTTCTATTTTGCAACAAATCACTATTTTGAGTCATGGTTTTCTTCTTATAAATAAGGTCTTTATGATTGGCGCTTGTATCGAATAAAGAGCTAACACGACACGATTATTTCTCTGTCGCTGCTTGGTCTTTAGGTGGGATGACATGCATCACTGTTAAATTGTCCTTTACCAAATACTTTTTGCTAGCAGCTTGTATGTCAGCAATCGTCACGCTATCGAGTTTGGTGGGCAATTCAGCAAGCAGCGTATCGTCAAGACCGATAGACTGTAAGGAGCCAATCATCTGCGCCTGACCTTCCATACTGTCTTGCGCATAGACGAGCCCTGTGACCGTATTGGTTTTGGCACGCTCGATTTCATCGGCGGCGATGGGATCGGTTTTGAGCTTTTCTATTTCAGCCATAATGGCTTGTTGTGCTTGCTCTAAGCTGACACCTTCACGTGGAGTCGCTTGTATCAAAAACAGTCCATCTCCACGATCTAGCAAGTCATATGAAGTGCCCACTGTGGTCAGTAGACCTTGCTCGCGTATCAATCGACTCTCAAGGCGCGCAGAGAGACCACCGTCTAATACATCTTGAGCCAGTGAGAGCGCATAAGCTTGTTTTTCATTAGCTGCACCAGCAGTGACGAGACTGGGTACGTTATAACCCATTAACAATACTGGTACTTGTACGGCTTGCTCGGAGTCGACTTGCTGATAGCCACGGAAGCCTTTTTGACTGACGGCAGGACGTTTAGGTAGATCGCTTGGTGTTAGCTCACCAAAGTAACGTTTGACTTGAGCCAACACCTCTTGCGGTTTAACGTCGCCAACGATGACTAACGTTGCATTGTTTGGTGCGTACCATGTTTTATACCAGTCTTTTAAATCTGTAAGGGTAATGGATTCAAGCTCATCCATCGGACCAATAACGGATTCGCCTTTTGGACTATTCGGGAGTGCCAATAAGCGAAATGACTCATAAGCCTTGGCAAGTGGATTATCATCAGTGCGTTGGCGGCGCTCCTCCATGACCACTTGGTGCTCTTTGGTAAATTCCTGCTCATTAAACAGTAGGTTTTTCATACGATCCGCTTCTAGCTCTAATGCCAAAGGAAAACGGTTGGCAGGGAATAGCTCGTAATAGCCCGTATAGTCGTAGCTGGTAAACGCATTATTGACGCCGCCAAATTTAGCAATCAAGCGCTCATAGTCGTCGCTCGAAACGTTAGTAGTGCCTTTAAACATCATATGCTCAAGCAAATGCGAGATGCCCCCTTTATCCAGCGGCTCATCTGCTGACCCAACTCGATACCAGATTTGAGTCATTACCACAGGTGCACGATGGTCTTCTTTTACCACTACCTTTAGACCGTTTTCTAATTGATATTCGTGTCGACCTGACATATCCATGGTCAATGCTGATGAGGGCTGAATGTCTTGACCTGATTTAGCGGTATTTAGCCCATCTTTACCCAAGGTATTTTGAATGACTGGCTTCTGAGCAGCCGACAATGTGTTGGCGCTGATAGTACTGGTTTGGCAAGCAGCAAGAGTCGTTGCTATTGCTAAGGCACAGGCAAGACGTAAAGAGGCGGTAGGTAAGGGGGACGGTGATAAAGGCAGTGGCATGGTATATTCTACTTATAGAAAATGGCAACTTGTAAATTGATCAGTGGTTAGATCACTCTAAATACTAGCGATAGATAGCAGGTTTTATAAAGATTTATGTGCCCCAACCATCACACTGGCTGTTGGCTTAAATTCTTGGGTGGTATTACAGCCTGTCGCGGATAGTACCAGTGTCGCTACTAATACAGCTGCGCTGATGCTGATTGCTTTTTTACCGTACGTTTTGTCAGTATTAGATAGTGATGGCATAGATAATTCCTAAAAATGAGGGTTGAGTGAGCAATAGTGAAGTAGTTGGTAAGCTTTGGAATAAGGCTTGTTCTACAATAAACTCTGGTAGAGTAGGCGAAGTTTAGCATGTGTAAGGTCAGATTTTTGTTGCCAAATCTTAAGCGAAACTTTCTAAAGAGATGGTGTGACTTGCCAGATTTGCAAAAATTGACGATAGGCTATGATGGTAAGGTCTGAGCACAACTCGAATTATGATAAACTAGGCTAAAAATTGACTGTCGTGGGTCATGATCCATGACAAAAACATGACGATATACCAACCCATTTAAAATAATCAAATAACTGACCGTGATAACTTTTAGGGCAAGCTTATGAATAACTCCAATAATAGCAGTCGTGTAATCATTAATCTCGATGGCAATCTTGATGACCTAGATGACGATGATATTACCTTACCCAGTCTGCCTTCGCAATCTGTGCCCATTATCGATGAGAAAGAAGATGCAGGCTCTATCCAAGCGCCCAATGATCAAAGCATCGAAGATCAGCAAAAAGACAGCACGATAAACAAAGATGTCTCAAGTGCTGATGCGGCACAAAACATTGCTTTGGGTGCGCCAATTGTGAGGACAGAAGAGCAAAGCACGTCTAAAAATGCCTCTGAAAGCTTTATAAGCGCTTTCTCAACTGATAACGATAATAATAAAAATATTGATACTAAGCTTAGCACTATTTCTACTGCCCCAACCATGCCATTACAAGAGCAACTTGGCGATAGCCCAAATGTCAGTCCTGCGAGTAGTGCGGTACAAGCGACCACTCAACCAGAAATCGAATCTACAGAGCTACAAGAAAACAAGAAAAAAGGCAGCTGGTTTAACCGCATGAAAACGGGGCTAAGTAAGTCACGTAAAAATCTTGCCGAAGGTATGGTCAGTATTTTGATCGGTGGCAAAGAGATTGATGATGAGCTATTGGAAGAAGTTGAAGATCAACTGCTGGTCGCCGATATCGGTGTCAACGCGACCAATCGTATTATCAAAAGTCTGACCGAGCAGACAGACCGTGGTGATTTGATTTATGCGCATTCATTATATAAAGCGTTGCAAACTGAACTGGTTGATATTTTAACGCCAAAAGTCGCACCACTCATTATTGATACCAGCAAAAAACCTTTTGTGATTTTAGTTGTGGGTGTCAACGGTGTCGGTAAAACCACGACGATTGGTAAACTTGCCAAGCGCTTACAAGGCGAAGGTAAATCCGTTATGCTGGCTGCTGGCGATACCTTCCGTGCCGCTGCTACTGAACAGCTACAAATTTGGGGTGAGCGTAATAACATTCCTGTCGTCGCTCAAGGTCATGGCTCTGATAGTGCCTCTGTTATCTTTGATGCCATGCAGTCTGCCAAAGCAAAAAATATCGATGTATTAATCGCTGATACTGCTGGACGCTTGCAGAATAAAACCCACCTGATGGCAGAGCTTGAAAAAGTGGTACGCGTCATGCGTAAAGCTGATCCAAGCGCACCGCACGAAGGTATGATTGTCCTCGATGCTGGCACGGGTCAAAATGCGATTAATCAAGTAGAACTCTTTAACAAAGTCGTACCATTAACAGGTATTACCATTACCAAACTAGATGGCACTGCAAAAGGTGGCGTGGTCTTTAATATCGCTGAAACCACGGATGTGCCGATTCGCTATATTGGTGTTGGTGAGTCGATTGATGATTTACGTGCCTTTAGTCCAAAACAATTTGTCGCCGCATTATTTGAGACCGATGATAAAGAGTAGCGCTCGATAGGTCATTTTAATAGATCATTTTAGTCGATGAACGATTTTTGAAAAAATCATCATTTGAAAGGAAGCATCATGATAGTCACCACAGCCGCTTTTGGAGCACACCAGCTAACGTTAATTGCGAGTGTCAATGAGCATAGTCGCCCTAAGCTAGTAGAAGTCAATTGGCTGATAGCAGGTGACTCTTGGCATAGCTCAAAATCTATTTCCAAACTTAAGAAACACTATGGGCTTGTCGATCAGAGCTTTACGTTTATCAATGAGGATAGCTTAAGCGGAAATGAGCCTGCCCAAGCGCTACTCATAGAGACTATAGCGCAATTAAAATCGTATTTTAAAGGTGATCGTCAGGCATTCGATTTGCCATTAGATATAAGCTTAGGAACCAAGTTTCAGCAACGAGTTTGGCAAGCGTTACAAGATATTGGCTATGGCGAAACAATAAGCTACGCGACACTGGCACAAAATGTCGCTAGTCCCAAAGGGTTTCGCGCGGTTGCTAATGCTAATAGTAAAAATCCTTTTAGCATTATCGTTCCGTGTCATCGAGTCATTGCTAGCGATGGTAAGCTTGGTGGTTATACAGGTGGACTAGATAAGAAAACATACTTGCTAGCGCTTGAAGGTGTCACTTGCAAAACTTAGTAGGAACGAAGCGCTCGTCACATATTTCTAAACAAAAAAAGCCAAACATTTAAAACGTTTGGCTTTTTGATGTGTGACACATAAAGGGTTGCTAAATAAAACTATTGCTCAAGCTGGGTCATTACGTCAGCAGAAAAGTTTACATTGCTATAAACCTCTTGCACATCATCGATATCTTCTAACATATCAATCATTTTCATAACTTTTAGTGCATCATCGACATTGTCTATTTCAGCACTGGTAGACGGTGCCATGGTCACTTCAGCATTGTCAGAGACCAAACCTGCAGCATTAAGCGCATCTTTGACGTGACCGAAATTTTCCCATTCAGTGATGACGAGCAAGCTTTCACCATCATTCTCGATATCAAGCGCGCCTGCATCTAATGCCACTAGCATGACTTCATCTTCTAGGCTTGTATCATTAAAGATGATTTCACCGCGCTTATTAAATAGATAAGCGACCGAGCCAGTAGTACCTAGATTGCCTTCATTTTTGGTAAAGGCGTGGCGTACTTCACTGACTGTTCGGTTAAGATTGTCAGTCAAGGTTTCGACAAGTACTGCAACGCCGCCGATACCATAGCCTTCATAGCTTACTTCGTCCATATTGTCATTGTCATCACCGCCTGTACCACGAGCTACTGCACGGTTGATGGTGTCTCGTGTCATATTGACAGATAGGGCTTTTTCAATGACAGCACGTAGGCGCGGATTCTTGTTAGGGTCAGGATCACCTTGCTTGGCAGCAGAAACAATTTCACGAATAATTTTAGTGAATACTTTACCTTTTACCGCATCCTGACGGGCTTTACGGTGTTTAATATTTGCCCATTTTGAATGGCCTGCCATATAACATCCTTAAGTTTTGCGTATTATTTATTGTGCTTAAAACAAGTGTTTAATAACAATCTTTTACTATGAGTGTGTCATGAATAAGAGTATTTATACATTTTAAGATTTTTCAATCTGCATGATGACACACCTCAGATCACCTGTTTCTATGATATAGCTTGCACTATCTCTTTAAAGTAACAGAGCTACCGACACGTTAACGATTTGTATTTTGTTGAGAGTGCTTTTTTGCTACACTGTGGCAACTTAGTGATTGTATTCACATGTGACCTGTGAGCAATATTATAAACCAATTTTATCTATTTTGACTAACTTGGCCTTATCCAGCGTATTTTAAATCATTGGTTGCCATCAAGCCATTATTTTATATCGCTACTGACTCGATACTACTGACTATATGAAGCAACCGACGGCTGAAGCCATTACCCACCTGCGTAACCGCATTCATATCATTATTGAAGGCACAGATACCCGCTTGGGTAAACTTTTTGATATTGTATTATTGATTGCGATTTTGACCAGTGTGGCTGTGGTCATGCTTGACAGTGTGCTATACATGCGCCTGCAATATGGCACTATATTCTTCTATGCTGAATGGTTTTTTACCATTTTATTCACGATAGAGTATGCGCTCAGGTTGTTTTCAGCGCCTAACCGCGTGCGTTACGTCTTTAGTTTTTTTGGGGTAGTCGATTTATTGTCTGTGCTGCCAAGTTACCTAAGCCTCATGTTTGTGGGGGTACAGTATCTATTAGTGATACGGGTTTTGCGTATTTTACGTGTGTTTCGCGTACTCAAGCTCAAAGCTTATATGCAACAAGCGGGATTTTTGGCCTCGGCGCTTAAAACCAGTCAGCAAAAAATCACGGTATTCTTTTTGTCGCTGGTATTATTGGTCACGATTTTCGGCTCGATTATTTACGTGGTAGAAGGCCCTGAAAATGGCTTTACCAGTATTCCGCTGTCTATCTACTGGGCAGTCGTCACCATGACCACGGTCGGTTACGGTGATATGTCACCCAAAACACCGCTAGGTCAAGCGATTGCGAGCATGGTCATGATTACGGGTTATTCGATAATTGCAGTGCCAACGGGGATTTTTACTTCTGAGCTGGCACGTAATATGCGTCCGCAACTCAATCCCGTCACCTGTCCTAATTGTGGCAAGTTCGGTCATGCCATTGCAGCAGAATTCTGTGATCGTTGTGGACACGCTTTGCATATTTAGTAGTGTTTGTGCGTTGTCTGCTTTCGTAAATATTTATATTTTATATCGTTACACATCAATGTATTCACTAACGAGCGGTGATAAGTCAATCTCAACACCGAGGTTGACCAAGTTCCAGTATTGTCCTGACACTGTGCGATCTAGCATCATGGTGGTTGCAGAAGGTTGGAATTGACCAAAGTACTTCAACGACGTCCGCATTTGAGCAATGACTTCGTGATGAACCTGACTTTGACCAAAATCAAAAGCGCCTTGTTGATAAGGTTGAATAGACAGAGGCTTTAGCCCAATGGATAGCCATTTCTCATAAAACTCTCCGGGGATATTTTTATCGTCATCACGGCGAATATCAAGAGCGATGAGGTCCTGCTCAAGGGCAGTCACATCTCCTTTAATGGCATGCTTAGCAAAACGGCGAAACAATTGAACTTCGCTGTCACTATAGCTACGAATGCCGCCAAAATCATAAGCCACCACACTGCCATCTTTGCGAAAGGCAAAGTTGCCGGGATGTGGGTCACAGTGCATACGGTATAAGCCAAATAGTTGTCCTGCGGTAAAGTGGAACAGGCGCTTGGCTATATGTTGTTTGATATCATTGTCCCAAGTCGCCGCGACAGTTAGTGTTTCTCCCATCTCTTCTGTTAAGGTTAAAACCCGTTTAGAAGAGTGGCTGCTAATGACTTTAGGAATAATAAGACCTTTGTCTTCTGCATGAAATGCGCCAAACACTCGTAAGTTATGCGCTTCTTTAATATAGTCCAATTCATCATGTAAACTTTGGCGAATCTCGTTGAATAGTTGCTCTTGCAACTGCTTGCTCATATTGAGTACACCTGCAATTTTTAGTGCCATGCGTACTTGTTTGAGATCACTATCACAGTTTTCATCGACATCAGGATATTGAACTTTAACCACCACTTTTTGACCAGATGGCAAAACGGCTTTATGCACTTGACCGATGGAAGCCGCCGCAAACGGTGTTTCTTCAAATTCGCTAAATAATTCTGCCACAGGCGCTTTAAGCTCGCGCTCGATTTGTGCACGTATCTGCGCATAGGGCATGGGCGGCGCATCTTTTTGTAGCTTTTCTAACGCTGTCGCTACTTCTGGTGGGAACACGTCTTTATATTGCGAGGCAATTTGCCCGACCTTCATCACCGCGCCTTTCATTTCACCCAACGTTTCGGCTATCTGAATGCCCACATCTTGCATCAGCTCTGAGCGTGCTTGCAAACGTTTTTCTTCGTCACTTGAGAGGTGCTTAAATGAGTTTTTAGCTGCTTTGCCGGCAATGCTTGCTGTCATGCCAGCCAATTTCATAAAGCGCTTTCCAGACGATTTTGCCATTCATATCACCATGTAGTGGGTTGTTTGCTCAGTCATAATTTTAGTATTTTAGTCAAACAATTGCTGTTTAACTCGTGTGCTATTGATAAAGCATAGTTATACAATTCATGATTTTCGGTAATCAGGATTAAGCATTAATCGCTGATTGTGACAGAGTAGAGGCTATCAAGCCAGTAGGACAATGCCATTTGATAACCCAGATGCCCCAAACCAAAAATAACACCGACGGCGATATCGCTTAGATAAGAATGATGGCGAAAAGGTTCGCGCGCATGCACATTGGATAAGTGTACCTCGATAAACGGTTTTTGTGTGGCCAAGAGCGCATCACGTAACGCAACCGAGGTATGAGTAAAGGCGGCGGGGTTAATGATAATGGCATCTACTTGCAGCGCGGTATCCGCTAAAAGTCCATGATATTGGATGTCATCTATCAGTTTACCTTCATGATTGGATTGTATACATATTAATTCGATACCGTGCTGAGCTGCACGTGCGATCAGACGTTCCTCGATATCTGCTAGTGTCGTATGACCATAAATCTCAGGTTCGCGCTTACCCAATAAATTCAAATTGACCCCATTAACCAGCAATAACTTATGAGTGAGTGTTTTATCGGCATTTTGCTTTGAAGGCGTGACGGTTGGTATAGACTGAGAAGGAGAGGTCATAATGGTCTCTATAACGATGAAACGAGGTTGAGGATTTATTATTTGTTATAAGGTTTAGATACTATATAAGCATAAAATGGCATAAGCGTAAAATTGCACAGTTTAATCAAACCTTTCTCTTTATGATAACAGCTTGATGGCAAGGTTATAAAAAAATTACATGAAAAATAAAGCTAAAGGTAAAAAATCATGTTAAAAGTCTTTATGTTGCTAAAAACCCGTGCTATGATATTTTTTATGCAATAATTATTGCAAGTTTGTTGCTACTGCCGAAGTAGAGCAATCAGTAAGACAGTCGTTATGTTTGTAAATACTCACTGTGTTGGTACATACCGTTATTTGCTATAGATGCGGTATGTAGGTGATAGTAGTGAGGATAGTACTCTTAAGTTTTTGATTTCATCATCTTAGATCCCGTTTATATGCAATGTTGCAAAGGAATTTGGGGCTAAGCGGACTTTTTTAGGAAGCAATATTATGTCAGCTCGTGAGCAAGGTATCGTTAAGTGGTTTAATGACTCAAAAGGCTTTGGTTTCATTCAACGTGACAGCGGAGAAGATATTTTTGTCCATTTCCGCGCGATTCAAGGTGATGGCTATCGTTCTCTAAAAGATGGCGAAAAGGTCGAATTCAGTGTGGTAGAAGGTGATAAAGGTCTTCAAGCTGAAGAAGTCAGAAAAGTAGAAGAGTAATCTATCCATTCATTAGAGCGGTTTAGCTATAATGTCTGTAGACACTACTGATATACTACTGAGTCAAGCCCGTTTTATCTTACCCATGTTGAGTCAAAATCAGCATTTTTGGTGGGATTAGGCGTTAGGCTTGGCTTTTTTATGCCCGTATCTCAGTCAGCTGTATATAGATTTCATATTGTTGTTGCTGCTTAATTTAGATAGCAATATAACGGGTTATCATGAGCCTATTTATCATGAGTCTACTTATTATTAGTAATGAACAAGTGATTAATTTAAAAGGATATTTTTTTGAGTAATTTTACCACGTTTACTGATTTGCCACTTTCAGCACCGACCTTACGTGCCGTAAGCGATCTAGGTTTTACGGCATTGACGCCCATTCAAGCACAAATATTACCGCATACGCTGGCAAATCAAGATGCTATTGGACAGGCGCAGACGGGTACTGGTAAGACGGCAACCTTTCTATTGACTATTATGGAAGCCTTGCTTAAACGTCCTTTTACCAATGATGAAGAGCGTTATTTGGGTGAGCCACGCGCAGTGGTTATGGCACCCACTCGCGAGCTTGCTCAGCAAATATTTGATGATTGTATAGCTTTGACCAAATATACTTCGCTACACAGCGTTTGTATTATGGGTGGCACCAATTATGAGACTCAGCAGCATGAGCTTGAGCGTCAATATGTCGATATTTTAGTAGCGACACCTGGTCGTTTGATTGATCTTGCCAATAAGGGTATGGTTTATTTAGATCGAGTGGAAGTACTAGTGTTAGATGAAGCAGATCGCATGCTAGATATGGGTTTTATCCCTGACATCAAGCGTTTGGTCGGTCGGATGCCAGCCAATACAGACCGTCAAAGCTTACTGTTTTCTGCCACCTTTAACCAAGATGTGATGAATCTAGCCTATCGCTGGTTGCATGAGCCGCAGTTTGTTGAAATCGAGCCAGAACATAAAACCAGTGAGTTGGTCGATCAGCACTTTTACTTACTGACAGAAGATCAAAAATTAGAAGCGTTGCAGCGTATCATCAGTGATACGGCAGTGGATAAAGTGATTGTCTTTGCCAATCGTAAAGACCAAGTCAAGCGTCTCTATCATAAGCTGCGTCAAGCACATAAAATTGTGATGTTGTCAGGCGATGTCATTCAACAAAAACGCGAAAAGTATTTACAGCGTTTTAAAGATGGTCATGCTTCTATCTTGGTGGCAACTGATGTCGCAGGACGCGGTATCCATGTCGATGATGTTAGCCACGTGGTTAATTATACCTTGCCTGACCAGCCAGATGATTACGTGCATCGTATTGGTCGTACGGGTCGTGCTGGACAAACAGGTATCAGCATTAGTTTTGTGAGTGAAGATGATGCTTTTAATATTCCCGCGCTAGAGAAGCATTTAGATACTAAGTTTACCCTTGAGCAGTGGCAAGAATAGTGATTTATAAGCCGTCAGTTCTACTATAGTGTACAGCTGTCGGAATCATAAAAGCCCTCAACATCATGATTGATGTTAAGGGCTTTTTTATATGGCAGATTTTGATGTTAAATGATTTTATATTTTAACAATATCTATTGTTGATGATTCTATTGGGCTTGTTCCATCATTTCAGAATGTTCATCGTGGTTCGTGTTGATCGCGCCATCACTCATATCATGCATACTATGATCCATACTTTGGGGAGTTGTGCTGTTATCAGTTGGCATCATATGATGGCTGCTGTGATCCATATTTGTATCCATTGGCATATCCATCATTTCTGAATCGCTCATTTGCATATGATCGCCTTGCATGGTGGACATATCATGTCCACCATGCATGCTAGACATTGCTATAGGGACAAACACAACGGCTAAGCCAGCTAATACCATGACAGCGCCATTAAGCTGTCTCAAGCGAAAACGTCCAATCTTGTCACGTAACCAGCCAACGGTTTCGTGCGTGGCGACTAGCATCGGTACGGTTCCTAAGCCAAACACAAACATGAGTGCGGCGCCGCTTAGTGGATTGTGAGCGACTACTGCAATCAATAATGCACCGTAAACCAATCCGCAAGGCAAAAATCCCCAAAGCAGTCCAGCCGTTAATGCTCGCGGAAAGGTATTGAGTGGAAATACTTTTTGACGAAGTGGGCTGAGATATTGCCAAAATCGCATACCAAAACGCTCAAGATTTTTTAAAAATGGTGCGCCAAGCATGGTCACGCCGACGAACACTAACACCAAGCCTAGCAAGATACGTGGCGTACTATTACCTTTCATTAAGGGCTCTAGTACAGTGGTGCCAATCAGGCCTGCCATCAAACCCAAAAATGCGTAACTGGTCAAACGACCTAAATGGTAAGTTGCCACAAGAGCACGGCGCTTGGTAGGGCTGACGTCTTTCATCGATAGCCCAAATGCTGTCACCAGACCGCCACACATGCCTAAGCAATGCGGTGAACCAAAAAATCCCATTAGTAGTGCCGCAATAAGTAAAGCGGTGGTCATGGGGCGATTCTCCTAAAAAATGAAAAGCAAACCTACGCATACAATCGGCATTTAACCAACACTTAACAGTAGGCTGCGCAGATAGTCCAAGCCTTGATAAGTGGTTATGGCATCCACCTCGTTCAATGTACTAAGTCGTACTATTTGCGCTCGGTTGCCATATATTCACACTTTCAATAGCTTCTACTATAGATAAAGTGGCTCAATGCTAGATTTTTGGCTGTTTATCAAGGTCAGCATGATCAATTGACTCTATATCAGGATGGCTCACCTTATCATCAGCGACTATATCAGTCACTGTGGTATCGTCATTCTGTGAAATAGGCGCTGAGTAATCATAAGCCTGTATGGTTTGCCGTCGCTCTTGGCGATCATCCAATATGATGCGCTGTGATGCATTGTCCAAATCTTCAAACTGATTTGATTTGACCGCATAGCGTACTGCCCAAATGGCAACCACAAATAGCATGAGACTTAATGGAATTAACAAAAATATACTGAGCATGGTAACTCTCTTAAATAGCATTTTCTTTTGTTATTATACACTCATCACAAGTATAGTGGATGACCGGTAGTGATTAGGGTGAGTTCTCAAAAGATATTGAATTGGCTACCTGCTTGTATTTAACTTTATTCGTCAGGTTTTTTTGCTGCGTTACCTCTAGGGGTTAACAGCTGCTGTGAGGTCACGTCGTTGGCATGACGACAATTCATTTGAGGACGTATCACATCGCGTAAATAAGCGGCAACCTCATAAACAGCGCGCCGAGAATGACTTAAGTTTTGCGCAGGTTTCATCCAGTCACGGCTCACTGGTAAAGGGGCGCTAAGTGGTGTGCTATTGATACCGTTTAAGGCAAACTGTCTACGAGCACGTGCCATATGGTAGCTGTCAGTAATGAGATAGACATGACGCAGTGGAATACGTTTGGCGGTAAAACGCGCATTTTCGCAGGTATTCATACTGGCATTTTCACTTATCAGCCCATCAATACCATGCTCAATGAGCCATTGACCGAGCCACGGCGCTTCAGCACCGCTTAGTACAATAGGTAGGGGTAAGTCGTGATAAGCGCTGGCAGCGGTACGGGCACGGTTGAGGCTGTAACTATTAAGAATAGTTTGATTGTCATGATCATTGGTTAGTCCGCCGCCTAAAACCACATAAGCGGTAGGCGGTGAACTCAAGGCAGCAGAGGGTAGGCTGGGCAATGGCAAAAGCGTAAATAGATAAACAATCGCTTGGGAGAACAGCGGCGTGAATAGGCTGATGAGTACTAAAATAACAGTCGTTGAACCAAGTAAAAAGGTAATATTAATAATACGAAATAGCTTTATCATACGCTCAGCTGAACGCAAGTAATAACGCCATAGTCGCTTAGATAATAGCCGCTTAGACCACATGCTCATCATACCCAATAGAGCCGTCAGTATTTACCCAAACTGGCTCACGCGCTAACTGAATCGCAAATTTTTCATAAACCGTATTGACGATATGTCGTTGGGCATCTGCTACATTGTCTTGAGTGGCGTGATAAGGGGCATGATTGGTCAGCACCAAGGCTTGCTGCTGATGGGTGATAATCGGTGCAATACCACCACCTTTCAAGCCTGTCTGGTCAATCAACCAGCCTGCCGCAACCTTTACCATGGCATCAGGCATAGCGTAGCCGACGATAGCAGGGTAGGTTGATTGTAAAGCAGTAAAGTGTGATTGAGGAATAATGGGGTTTTGAAAAAAGCTACCACAATTTGGCAGATGCTTGGGATTAGGGAGTTTTTGTTGACGAATATCAATAATCGCTTGCATGATATCCGCAGGCACTGGCTGCGTACGATCGTCTTGCTCGGCATAGCGTTGTGCAACGGTTTGCACATCACCATAGCTGGCTAGGATTTTGGTTGCATCGGTATGTAATCTAAATCCAACACAGCTGATTAGCCAGGTATTAGGTGCACGTTTAAAAATGCTGTCACGATAGCCAAACTCGCAGTCGGCGGCTGTGAGATGATGCCAAGTTTGAGTGGGTAAGTGATAGGCTCGTACATACTGTAAGCAGTCTTCTAATTGGACACCATAAGCACCGATGTTTTGTACGGGTGCAGCGCCAGTTAGACCGGGTATCAGCGCCAGATTTTCTAGCCCGTACCAACCTTGATTGACCGTATATACCACCAAGTCATGCCAGTTTTCGCCTGCCATCACTGCAATATCGACGTGGCTATCTGTCTGAGCGGTTAGGCTGATACCTCGCATTTGGGGCTGTAATACGATAGCATTCAGGTGCGCTGGCAATAACACATTACTGCCGCCAGACAACACAAATAGCGGCTTGTTTTGCGCTATGTCTTTTGCATGATTTGCCATAAAATCGTCAAGCTGTGTTTCATTCGTCAGTGTCACGACAGTATCAGCGACACAGGCTAAGGCCATGGTATTACCATGTGACAAATCGACTAATTCACGGGTCAATAAGCTCGCTGGCAAATCAGTTGTCATGGCAAATTGAGTACTAGAGTCCAAGCGTGAAACTGAGGTCATAACATAGCCCATGTGGCAGATAGATAATGAATTACACAGTGTTTATTATAAAGGATGCAAGACATAAAGGTGGCATAAAGTTAACTTTATCGTTAGCAAGCTTTCCAGCTTTCAATCCACGCTTGTGCGCTTGACTCAATACGTTCAATCACTTCTTCAAAGTCATCGCCATCGCCTTTATAAGGATCTGGCACATCGTCGCCGCCATAAGTAGGATCTTCTTCACTAAATAAAGCCAACTTGGCCAAATGGTCCTCTGTGTCTGTCAAGCTGTCCTTGATGGCTTGTAAATCAGCTAAATTCTGTGTATCCATCGCTAGAATTAAGTCAAAATTACGAAAGTCATCGGTACTGACTTGGCGGGCGACCAGTTTGTTGATTTTATAACCATGCGCTTTTGCATGGCGTTGCGAGCGAGTGTCAGGCGCATGACCAATATGCCAGTCACTTGTCCCTGCTGAATCTACTTTGATTGACAATCCAGCAATCGCTGCTTGCTGACGAAAGACTTCTTCAGCCGTTGGCGATCGGCAAATATTTCCCAAACAAACCAATAATACAGAAGACGGAGTACAGGTTTTCATCAGCATAATATGACCTTGTATAACAAAAAAACATGCTATAAGAGACCGGCATGTTAGTGCGGCTTTTATTAGCATGCAATTAATTAAGTAAATCGGCCGTCAGCGTAACGGTTAATGCCTTGAATGGCAAGAGTAGAAGCTAAACAATACGGTCATCTGTTCACGAATTTTCGATGATATTATTTATCATCTAAGGTCGTACTTTGACCAGCTTACTCTTGTTTGTGCTTAAAGCGTTGAAGGTCACGGCGCTCTTTTTTGTTGGGTTTATTATCAGGCCGTGCAAGATTGGCAAGTTTGCGCTGCTCAGCATGATAAGCGCGGCGCTCTTCGCTTTCTTCAGTTTCTGAATACAAGACTTCAGCAGCGAGCGCATTACCACGTTGCGCCGTTAGTGCTTCAACGACGACGGTCTTTTCAGTCATGGCAGTGGCTGAGCCTTGACGAATCTGTAGTTCATCGCCAACCATAATCTCTTTACTGGTCTTTACGCGGCTACCCGCATAATGTACCCGTCCGCTTTCGATGGCTTCTTTGGCGAGAGTACGTGTCCGATAAAATCGTGCTGCCCACAACCACTTATCGAGACGCATACGCACGACATCAGGTTGGCTATGGTTAGGCTGATTGTGGTTTTTGTTGTGTTTACTCATCAAAACCTCATCGATATCCATAAAGTAAGATAATAATAATGGTGCTTTTTTTACAAATTGAAAGAGCCCTGCGCTATCAAAATGTTTAAAAATAGATTTTTATGGTGAAGAGCGAAAGTCTCGTCTTAGCCATTATTCTGATTGGCAACTTTCATCGCCATTTCTGCCGCATCATTTGTCTTTAATTGCGCTAAACCATTAATCACCCCTGTGATATTTTCTACGGTTTTATTTTGGCTTAATTTAAATTGGGCTTGTATAGAATTGATGGGCAGCTTAAAGCCAATAATCCCTCGGCACATAGCATCGATATAAGTAGCAGGTGCCTCATCTAATGACCAAGGATGGTCGGATAGCACCTCTTGCCATGCAGTCATGGTTGCTAATATCCATTTCAGCGTCTCGGCGTCTTCAAGCAGCTCAATTTTGGATTGAATATGAACACTTTGATAGTTCCAAGTGGGCACTTCTTTATGGGTTTTCGCTTTGCTAGGATACCAGTTAGGGCTAATATAATGTCCAGAATCTTGAAAAATAATTAACCACGCAGTATCTGGTAAGGTGTTCTGATAAATAGGGTTTTTACGACCAAAATGACCGTAAAGATAGCCGTACTGAGCATTAGAGTTAACACCAACACCAACACTAGCACTAGCACTAGCATCAGGCATAAAGTTATCGTTATGCCAGAAGAGCGGTATATGGCAGGCTTCGATGCCATCTTTGGTTTGAGCAACCAAGGTCGCTAAGGGATTGGCTGCGATAAATCCAATGATATTTTCTAGATTTTCTTCGGCAAAAATAGCAGGAGTATGCATGCTGTTCTCAGTTTATATTTGACATGAAATCAGCGACACCACTGCTGCTCACATGGGATACCATCATTATTACCATCCATTTTGGTATTCGGGCAATGTTGTACAAAGTAAGTGGCTTCTGCGCATGACGTCATCTGAGAGCAATGCTTTCTACCATCACAGGTAAAGCTTGATGCTGATGCTGACGACGTGAGTACTGGTTTTACTGCCGAGACTGATGTCGACGTTGCATCTGAGTCGACGTACGTTGGCGGTATATCATCCAGATCAGTTGAGGTAAAAGCAGCGTCAACTGGAGTATCAGTCGCAACGTCAGCGATAGGGTTACTGGTCGAGTTTTTAGGTTGCAGCATCTTATAACCCAAAAGTGCTAAAACCAGTAATAATACAAAGATCAATATCTTTTGAGTCACGGTTTACCACCTCATCATGGTCGCTATGAATTAATGAAAGCTACCAATGCATAATCATTGTTCATTCATCAATGGCTTTTTAGTGATTAACAAACAGCCATTGATGGATTGATAGTCTATTTTTATTTCAAAAATAATTGATAACCGATATTGTCATTGAGCATGGTGCAGTCATAGCCGATATCGAGTAACGCGTCTTGTAATTGACGAGAATTACCTTCAGACGCTTGCAAACCGACCAATACGCGACCTTCGGCGGCACCATGATTGCGATAATGAAACAAAGTGATATTAAAGTCATCACCCAGTTTTTCTAGAAACTTCAGCAATGCCCCTGGACGTTCAGGGAAAACCACACTTAATAATTGCTCGTTTGCAACATGTGCATGACCACCAATCAAATGGCGGATATGCGATTTGGCAATATCATCATCGGTCAGATCATGAGCCGTGTAGCCATCAGCTGCCAATTGGGTGCGAATGGTTTTGCGCTCTTTGTCGCCTTCTTTTAGTGCGATACCGACAAATATTGATGCAGGTTCCATAGAGTCAGGTGATTTTTTACTATCGGCGCGATAATTAAACTCAGTGATATTGCGTCCATGTAAGCTACGACAGAAATTTAAGAAAGCGCCTGTCTGCTCAGGAATCGTCACACCAAAGATGGCTTCTTTTTTCTCACCAATCTCAGTACGCTCAGCGATATAGCGTAGGCGGTCAAAGTTCATATTGGCACCGCAAATAATACCGACGCAGTTTTTACCTTGTAGATTATGGGCTTCGATATATTTTTTCATGCCAGCAACGGGTAACGCGCCCGCAGGCTCAACGATACTGCGATTTTCTTCAAAAATGTCTTTAACCGCCGCACATACTTCGTCATTGGTACAAGTCACGACTTCCAGCTCGACTAAAGGACCTGATTTATCACTCTTTTGCATGCGGACAATTTCAAATGGCAATTCGCCGATTTGAGCAACTGCCACGCCATCGACGAACAGTCCAACTTGCTCAAGCTTAACGCGCTCATTGGCTTCAAGCGCCGCTTTAAGAGAAGCTGATTGCTCTGCTTCTACCGCAATCACTTTGACGTGCGGCGCAACTTCACCTAAGAATGCCGCGACACCTGAGATGAGACCACCACCGCCAACCGCGACAAACACATAATCCATATTGCGCCATTGCTGGGTGAGCTCAAGACCAATGGTGCCTTGCCCGGCAATGACCAATTCATCATCGTAAGGGGGGATAAAGGTCAGACCTTCTGTTTCAGCGCGATTGATTGCATAACGGTTGGCTTCATCGAAGCTATCACCATACAAATCGACATTGCCGCCCAGTGCTTTAACGGCATCTACTTTGATGTCAGGGGTGGTGGTCGGCATCACGATGATATTGTTTAGGGCAAGTTTACGGGCGGAGTAAGCAACCCCTTGTGCGTGATTACCTGCTGATGCACAAATGACGCCGCGGGCTTTTTGCTCATCACTTAATTGACTAATTCGATTATAGGCACCACGCAATTTAAAGGATTTGACCGGTTGCAAGTCTTCGCGTTTAAAACGAATGTCATTAGCAAAACGTTGGGTCAGCTTGGGCGCCGCTTCAAGTGGTGTTTGAATTGCCACGTCATAGACGGTGGCTTGCAAGATGGCTCGTACCCAATGTGACAGCATAATGTTCCCTAATAAAAAGTATGGATGAATAGAAAATTAAATAGATTAGCCTATGCTGATTTTAACGGTCTTGCAAGACCCTATTGCAGTTTTTGCAGCGATTTCAATTTTTGATGAAAGATAGGGTGATTTTATCTCAATATTTTTTAAATAAAATATTGAATTATTTCCATATGTCTGTATTATTGGACATATGGAAATGATAAATGCTATCGCAAGCTTTGCTGCGCTCTCTCAAGATACTCGTCTAAAAGCTTTTAGGTTGCTTGTCAGTCAAGAGCCTGTCGGCCTACCTGCGGGTGAAATAGCTCGCAAACTGTCCGTGCCACATAACACGATGTCAGCGCATTTATCAGTGCTGGCACGAGCAGGGTGGGTGGTGTCTCAACGGCACAGTCGGCAGATAATTTATCGCGCCTCACTATCACATATGGAGGAGGTTATTCAGTTTCTGTTGCAAGATTGCTGTGCGGGACATCCAGAATTGCGTGCGTCTCTTATGGACAGTCTGAGCGGATGTGGGGTCGTTAATACTAATGACGTAAACAGTGAGTAATATAGCTATATATTCAGAACTCAAACAACATATTCAGACAATAAGTGAGATTGCTATGAAACCATTAATTTTTCACAATCCAAAATGCGGTACGTCTCGCAATACATTGGCCATCATCAAAGCATCAGGCGAAAGTCCAGAAGTAATTGAATATCTTAAAACCCCACCAAGCCGTGATTATTTAGTTGAGCTGTTGGCAAAGATAAACCTTTCACCAAGAGAGCTGTTACGAAGCAAAGAGCCTGTCAATGATGAGTTAGGATTAGACAATCCTGAATTGTCTGACGATCAAATCATTGATGCGATGATTGCCCATCCTATTTTAATCAATCGTCCTATCGTGGTCACCAATAAAGGCGCAGCATTATGCCGTCCCTCAGAACGCGTATTTGAATTATTAGAGAATCCCGTGAGCAGCTTCACTAAAGAAGATGGGGAAGTGATTTATCATGGCAAATAAAACAGCAGATTTAGATGTGATCGATTTGTGTGATTTGCCCAATATTGATGCAGACAGTATACAGCCTATCGATATTGAGTCTTTAATTGGAACAAATGACCCGCGCCATGCGCCAAGAATATTGGTGCTATATGGCTCTCTACGCCAGCGCTCATTCTCTAAACTGGCCAGTGAAGAAGCGAGCCGTCTATTGCGTTGGTATGGTTGTGAGGTTCGAACCTTTGATCCGACGGGTTTACCATTGCCTGATGCTGCTGATGCAGATCATCCAAAAGTACAAGAGCTGCGAGAGTTGGCGCAGTGGTCAGAAGGTATGCTGTGGGTGAGCCCAGAACGTCATGGCAGTATGACCAGTATTATGAAAGCACAAATTGACTGGATTCCATTATCATTAGGTGGTGTGCGTCCAACCCAAGGCAAAACTTTGGCAGTGATGCAAGTCAGTGGTGGCAGTCAAAGCTTCAATACGGTCAACCAATTGCGCATTCTTGGGCGTTGGATGCGGATGATTACCATACCCAATCAGTCCTCTATTCCTAAAGCTTTTTTAGAATTTAATGACGATGATCGTATGGATAAGTCTCCTTTATATTTGCGTCTCGTGGATGTTTGTGAGGAGTTGGTAAAATTTACTTGGCTGACCCGTGGACGCTCAGACTATCTGACTGACCGCTACTCTGAACGAGTAGAAAGCGCAGAGGAGCTTTCGCAGCGCGTCAATCAAAAATCACTCTAATGTATCCTCTGATCATTCATTTTCTAATAATTGCTCTTACATAATTGTTCTTATAATAATTAAGCCTAAAAAGGTTACTCAATGATCGCATTGATTATATTTATCGTGACTTTGGTTTTAGTGATATGGCAGCCCAAAGGACTGGGTATTGGCTGGAGTGCAATGGGCGGTGCGTTGATAGCCTTGGCTTTTGGCGTGGTAAAGCTCTCCGATATTGGCATTGTGTGGGACATCGTTTGGGATGCAACTTTTACCTTTGTGGCGCTTATCATCATCTCGCTTATCTTAGATAAAGCCGGATTTTTTGGGTGGGCAGCACTGCATGTGGCTAGGCTAGGCAATGGGCAAGGACGATTATTGTTTCCTATGATTGTGATTTTAGGTGCGTTTATTTCGGCATTGTTTGCCAATGATGGGGCAGCATTGCTATTGACACCGATTGTCATCGCTATCTTACTGCGTCTCAAATTCTCACCACCATCTGCTTTGGCTTTCATTATCGCAACAGGTTTCATTGCTGATACCGCAAGTCTGCCGTTAATCACTTCTAATCTGGTCAATATTGTTAGTGCCAATTATTTTGACATTGGATTTGGTCGTTATGCAGCAGTGATGATACCGGTCAATATTGTTTCTGTATTGGCGACGCTCGCCGTATTATGGGTGGTCTATGCGCGGCACATTCCAAAACACTACTCCATTGCTGATTTGAGTGCGCCCGAGTCTGCGATTGAAGATCCGCTGGTCTTTAAGGCGGCCTTTCCACTGCTCGCGTTGCTACTTATTGCCTACTTTACGACTGAGTCATTGGGCATGGCCATCTCCTTGGTGACAGGAGTGGCGGCGTTAATATTAATGGCAATTGCAGGTCGCTGGTGGCAAGGGGGTCGTGATGCCGTTGTTTCTGTATCTGATATCCTGCGTCAAGCGCCTTGGCAAATTGTACTGTTTTCAATTGGTATGTACTTGGTTGTTTATGGCTTGGGCAATGCAGGATTGACTGCCTATGGTGCTCAAGTATTGAATTGGTTGGGGCAGCAGGGTATGGTCATCGCAACAGTAGGAACTGGATTCCTCTCCGCTATTGTAGCCTCTGTCATGAATAATATGCCGTCTACTTTAGTAGGTGCATTGGCGATTGATAGTGCGCAAGTACCTGCTGCCACTCGCGAGCTCATGATTTATGCTAATGTGATTGGTAATGATTTGGGGCCGAAATTCACACCTATCGGTAGTTTGGCGACTTTATTGTGGCTCCATGTATTGGCAGAAAAAGACTATAAAATCAGTTGGGGGCAGTATATGAAGATTGGACTGCTCATTACCCCGCCCGTACTATTGGTCACGCTACTGGCTTTGGTTGCTTGGTTGCCTTATCTGTCTTCATTTTAAAATTTGAGTGAATGTCTTGCGATTAGCGTGGCTATTACGCTGACATTCATTAAACTCATCGGGTATAATGGCAGCGCATTTTACCTTTTTACCCTTTACTTTTCTTAAAGCGATACGTTTATTTTGCCAAGGACTTATGATGAGTGATCAGCAAGCACAAAAGCAAGCCGCAGCCAAAGCGGCTCTAAGCTATATCGAAGATGACATGATACTTGGAGTAGGCACAGGCAGTACGGTCAACTGTTTGATTGAATTATTGCCAACTGTAAAGCTTGCTGGTGCGGTGGCTAGCTCACAGGTCACTGAAGACAAACTTCGTGCCCTTGGTATTGAAATCGTTGATTTGAACTTTGCTGGTACGCTTGATATTTATATCGATGGGGCAGATGAGGTCAATGAGCATTTGCAATTGATAAAAGGCGGTGGCGGCGCGCTCACTCGTGAAAAAATCGTGGCAGCGGCTTCTAATAAATTTATATGCATGGTTGATGAGAGCAAAAGCGTTGAGGTGCTAGGTCGCGAGTTTCCTGTTCCGATTGAGGTACTGCCGCAAGCACGTTCTTATGTCGCACGGCAATTAGCCCGTATGGGCGGTGAGCCAGTTTACCGCGAAGATTTTGTGACTGATTATGGTAATGTTATCTTAGATACTTATGATTTGGACGTTAGTAATCCGATAGCGCTTGAGAAAGAGCTGAATAATATTGTGGGCGTAGTTTGTAATGGTATATTTGCAGCTAATCAAGCTGATGTGTTGTTAAAAGCCGGTAGTGATGGCGTAACGACACTTATTCGTTAAAAAATGCTTACTCGTTAAGAATCAGTTAAGCAGTGGCTTATTATTAATCAGAAACTAAAAAGGCAGATCACACTAAATGTGGTCTGCCTTTTTCGTACTTACTCTTCCATAAATAGGTTATGGCTATATTGTTTAAAGTTTGATTTTGTCTTGTAATAAGAATTCCATCAAGGCTTTTTGCGCATGTAAGCGGTTCTCTGCTTCATCCCATACCACTGAGCGTGGGTCGTCAAGCATATCATGAGAGATCTCCTCACCACGATGCGCGGGTAGACAATGCATAAATACCACTTCAGGATCGGCTTTGTCCAATAGCGATGGCGTTACTTGATAAGCGGCAAAACGGCGCGCACGAGTATTTTGTTCAGACTCTTGTCCCATGCTTGCCCATACATCGGTGACAATTAAATTTGAATCTTTCGCGGCTTCTTGTACGTTTTCGACAATACTGACGCAATGCGAGAAGCGTTTCATCAGCTCAGGGTCAGGCTCAAACCCATAAGGCGCAGCGACGCGTAGCTCAAAACCAAATTGATGAGCCGCTTGCATATACGATGCGCACATATTATTGCCATCACCAACCCAAGTGACAATTTTATTTTCGATACTACCGCGATGCTCATAATAGGTTTGCATGTCTGCCAGTAGCTGGCAAGGATGAAATTCGTCAGTTAAAGCATTGATAATAGGCACGCTTGAGTATTCAGCAAAGGTCTCAACTTTTTCGTGACCAAAGGTACGAATCATGATGATATCAACCATGCTAGAGATCACACGGGCAGAGTCTTCTAGCGGCTCACCACGCCCAAGTTGGGTATCATTTGGCGACAAAAAGATAGCACTACCACCAAACTGACCCATACCCGTCTCAAATGAGATGCGCGTACGGGTTGAGGATTTTTCAAATATCATGCCAAGCGTACGACCAACAAACGGCTGATATATCTCGCCTGCGTGTTGCATCTTGCGCAATTCGCTGGCACGCTTTATAAGGTTTTCTAATTCTTGTTTGGTTAAATCAGATAAGGTCAAAAAATGGCGCAAACTCATAGTAATCCTAGCAGTCGATCGCAGTCAGTGAAACGTCATCAGTCTTTAATAGCATCGCGTCAGTGCGTATACTGGGGTGACAACAAACTTTTAGTATAGCGCAATTAGGCTTAATGTAAATGTCCAATTTGCCGTGATTTATAAGTCTGGCAGACAGACATTACATGAATAGTGATAAGGTCAGCATAATTATACTTGTATGCGATTTGGGCGAATGCTTAGGCGGCATAGTAGCTCATAGCTAATAGTACCTGCATGTGCGGCGACTTCATCGACGTGCGGGGCATCGCCCCACAGAATTACTTTACTGTCTAACGCAATGTCTTCTGGCGCGGCACTGACATCAATGACAATCATATCCATTGCCACGCGTCCAATGACTGCGCATCGGTAGCTTTGATCGTTAGTAGTATCTATAACAGTGACATAGGCTTCATCGCTGATGACACGAGGGTAACCATCGCCGTAGCCGACACTCACCAGCGCTGTTCTAGTGTCTTTCTGCGCTGTCCAACGACTGCCATAGCCAATAGCATTGTCTGCCTGAACTGTTTGCAGGGCGATAATTTGTGCGCTGAAATCCATCGCTGGCTGTAAGTCTAACTCATGTGCGCTTTGATCAATGACAGGGGCGCTACCATATAAAATAATGCCGGGACGTACCCAGTCATAATGATGCTCTGGAAAATTAACGATACCGGCTGAATTGCATAATGAGCCTTTGATATCAGCGCTAATGGTCGCTTGTAAGGTATCTAATACCTCCGAAAAACGCTGAATTTGCATTGAGTTTAATGGATGAGTGCTGTCATCGGCATTAGCAAAATGCGTGGCTAGTATCAGCTGATATCCCGCTTCATGCAGGCGCTTAGCCGCTGCCATAATACCTTCAGCGTTGAAGCCTAGACGGTTCATACCAGTATTATATTTAAGCCAAACCACTCTGGTCGCACTATTGGCTGGTGGGATATTGTCGAGTGCCCACTGCAATTGCGGCGCATGGTGAATCACGCAGCTAATATCATGCTCAATGGCTTGCTGCCACTCATCAGCGCTAAATGCCCCTTCAATCAAACCAATCGTTTTGTCCCAGCCTAACTGCCTAGCTTCTAGCGCCTCAGTCAAGGTTGCAACACCAACACCGTCTGCTTGTTGCAATGCAGGCAATACCGCTGCCACGCCATGTCCGTAAGCATTGGACTTGACCATGGCTAGGATTTTAGAGTTTGCTGCCATTTTCTTAACTTGGTTTAAATTGTGGGTAATGGCTTGTGGTTTGATTGTGATAGTACGCATAATTGGCTTCTTTATAAGTAGAATTATGAAATTATAAAGCCAGTACTGCATCAATTAGGCTAATGCAGCACTGGCTATTTTATTAAAAACTATTTGTTCGCTTATGATTAAGCTTCAGTCTTTATCAGGCTTAAGTTTTATAAGATTAATCATTCGTCGTTCTCGAAACTGACATTTTGATAGTATTCTGGCGTTAGGTTAATAAAGCGGGTAAATTGGCCTTCAAAGCCCAAACGTATGGTGCCGATAGGGCCGTTACGCTGCTTACCAATAATGATTTCAGCCACGCCTTTGTGGTCTGTATTCTCATTATAAACCTCATCACGATAGATGAACATAATCAAATCGGCATCCTGCTCAATCGCACCTGATTCACGCAAATCCGACATGATAGGACGCTTGTTAGGGCGGTTTTCTAGACTACGGTTAAGCTGCGACAAAGCGATAACAGGGCATTCAAGCTCACGTGCTAGCGCCTTGAGACTCCGTGAAATCTCAGAGATTTCCCCAACACGGTTGCCATCTAGGTTTGGCACTTTCATCAACTGCAGATAATCGACGACGATGGCGCCAAGCTTGCCATCATGGTTTTTAGCGATACGGCGGCAGCGTGAACGCATCTCAGAGGGTGGCAAAGCAGTACTATCGTCAATATAAAGGTGCTTAGATTGCAAGTGCTGAATGGCGTTCATCATTTTTGCCCATTCATCTTCATTCATTTGCCCAGAACGCAGATGCGTCTGATTAATCGCGCCCCATGAGGACAGCAAACGCATGACGATAGACTCAGCAGGCATCTCCATCGAAAACACCACAACAGGCAGATCTTCGTTAAATAAAATACCTTCTGCCAAGTTCATGGCAAAGGTGGTTTTACCCATAGAAGGGCGCGCAGCCACGATGATTAAGTCACCTGCCTGCAAGCCTTGGGTTTTATTATTCAACTCAGCAAACGGCGTCTGTAAACCAATCATGCCATCGGGATTGGATTTTAGCTCTTGAATCTTATCAATAACGTTGGTCAAAACAGCAGTAATGCCCACAGGTCCACGTTGTTCAGCGCGTTTATTGTGCTGCTCATTGATGCTAAATATCTTACCCTCAACACTGTCTAAAATATCACTGACGCTCTGGTCTTTAGGATTATAGGCGAGCGTGAGCATCTCATTGCCAGTCGTAATCAGTTGGCGTAGAGTAGATAGTTCACGGACGCGCTGAGCATAGGCGGTCAGGTTAAACAAGGTCGCAGGGCTTTGGCTCAAAATATCTGCCAAGTAGCTATCGCCGCCTGCACTTTTAAGGAGTTTTTGTGCTTCTAGCCAGTCGTGTACCATGACCGTATCATAGGGTTCGTTGACTGCTGCTAAATGAGCAATAGCATCAAAAATATACTGATGTCGCCCTGCATAAAAATCATCTTTGGTAACGATATCAGCAATCTTGTCGTACGCCTCTTCGATACTCATTAAGGACGCGAGCAATGCCTTTTCAATGTCGATATTGTGCGGCGGTGTCTGATTGAGTAAGTCGTCGGTTTTTTCGTTGTCTGCCATGATTGCCTAATGTGTCAAAAGTCGATATAAAAGAGGGTATAAATGGGTATGTGACATCAGGGTTTCATTGGGTGCTGATACAGCAAATAAAACGCCACGTGCCACTATAGTTGAAGTACCAAAACCTGATCTCTGTGTTGACCGGTAAATGCTATAATGAAAAGCGAAAGTTTAACACATAATAGGCTTTTTTCGGCACCGATAGGCAACTATCTATTCTAGATGACGGTTGTAATAAGTAAAAAATCATCTATATAATATAAGTGTCAGTACTTATTTTTCCCATAAAAAATACAATAAAATTCACGACTCAATATAAATATAAAGGCGTAGTTACGATGCAAGATATACAAAAAAAATTGCCATTATTAATCACAACTGGTGAGCCTGCTGGTATTGGAATGGATATCGTGCTGCTATTAGCGGCTGAGGGTAAATTGCAAGATTTTGAACGCCCAATTTGGGTCACTGCCGATAGCACTGCTATGACAAAGCGCGCAGATGAGTTGGTTGCAGCTGATATATTGAAAAACCTTCCCATCTGGCAAACTATTGATATCGATGCCGATGACTTTAATTTTAACGTTGTAGAGCAGATATCGCAGCCAGATACTGACGTGGATAGTTCTTTTATTCTGCTTAATATATCTTGTGCTGAGCCAGTTGTCTGCGGAGAAATTAACACGCGCAATTCGGCAATGGTTGCTAAGCAGTTAGACATTGCCCATCAGTTGGCAACCAATAAAACAGTGGCGGCTATCGTCACTGGACCATTGCAAAAGTCTGCATTGATAGAAGCCAGTATTAAGCTATTAGATGGCACGATGTTTAGTGGTCATACAGAGTTTTTTATGCAGCAAAGTGGCTGTGATAAAGTGGTTATGATGCTCGCCAATCAAGCCATGAAAGTCGCGCTTGTCACCACTCATTTACCGCTAAAAGATATCCCTGCTGCAATCACGTCTGACAATGTACGCCAGACCGTACAAATTGTCGTCGATGAGATGAAAGCAAAATTTGGCTTAACCCAGCCGCGTATATTGGTCTGCGGTCTCAATCCGCATGCAGGTGAAGGCGGACATCTGGGTATGGAGGAGATTGATATTATTAATCCAGTCTTGCAAGAGTTTATCAAAGCAGGCGTCGATATATCAGAGGCGATGCCAGCGGATACGTTATTTACACCCAGACATCTAGCCAACTGTGATGCGGTGATTGCTATGTATCATGATCAGGGGTTACCAGTGCTCAAGTCACACGGTTTTGGTGATACCGTCAATCTTACTTTAGGACTGCCGTATATCCGCACCTCGGTTGATCACGGTACGGCGCTTGATTTAGCGGGGCGCGGCAATGCTAGTGCCACTAGCTTGTATCAAGCATTAAAAATGGCAAACGAGATGGCAGATAAATCGCTTATTAAATAGACCTCTTGCATAAGCCGGTACCTTAGCGACATTTATCACGCAGTATTGGGTAACTTTAGTGTGAGTAATGGCTATTTATGAATTATCAAACAGGGTCTACTTAATGTTAGCTAACTAATACTCATTACTTATTTTGCAGTTATATCTTATTGATAATTTATATTGACTAAGGATAGATATGAGAAATCTGGGATTAGAAGAATGGAAAAATATTTTTAATATTGGCTTCTTTTTAGTTGTAAGTATAATTGGCATATTGTCTTATCTTCAAGCTCGGAAAACACTATTTTCTCCAATAAAAACTGAGATATTCAAGTTATAAGTAGAGAAAATTCATAAAGTAATAGAGATAAACAGAAGTAACTTAACTCTTATAGGTGAAGTTCTTACTGAAGCTGCGAAAAAAATGCCAATTAAATATACAACAATTGATCAGACTATTAAATTTGAACCAACTTGGATTTGGAACGAATACAATTCTTCTTGTGAAAGTTTAGACCAAAGTGTTAGTGATATTCTGAGCTACATCAATAAACACCTAAAAATAAACGAAATAATGAAGTAGTCATATAATAAGTATAGAGGACTTTATCAATGGTGAAGTAATTGTTGTTGAAGCTTAATTACCATCAACTAAATACGCCATAAATAAATTTTCATAATGAGGGTTTATCACGCAATTGTTTTACCCAGAAGTCAGCTTACTATGAGCAGGCTTCTTTGTTTTTTGCTACCACTTTCGTAGCAAGCACATCATGAAGTACACTCCGAATATTTCAAGTAATCAAACCGCTGATATCATCAGCTTACAGCCGGAGGTTCAAGTCCTCACTAGGGAATCATGCCTATTTCCATAAATAAACGTTACAGTAAATAGTTCTGAGCAAAAAATTCGCTGTTTCGATTATGCTAAGGTATGAGCAGTTTATCGATAAAATGTCTCAAAAATACAGCAAATTTACGAGCTGTGGTATAATTTCGTATTACAAAACGAGCCAATAAAAGCGCCTATAAAACCAGTATATTGCTGCCATAGCGCTATAGCCCATTTATCTTTTATCGATTAAGACCTTTTTATGTCCAAAATTTCGTTTGATGCTCAGTCTATTACCAACAGCCTACGCGCTGCCAAACACCAACCGCGTAAGCGCTTTGGTCAAAACTTCTTACATGATCGCAGTGTCATCCGTGAGATTGTTGAGAGCATTCGCTTAGAGCGCGATGACAATTTGATTGAGATTGGGCCAGGGATGGGCGCACTGACTGAGCCATTATTGGCAGAAGTGGATGCGATGACTGTGGTCGAGCTGGATCGTGATTTGGCAGATAGCCTGCGTATTCGTATCGGTGCCAACAGCCATCGAAACTTTACGATCATCAAAGACAATGCCATGCATGTCGACTATCGCGAGCTGTATAGCGATGAGCGTGGTAAGCTCCGGGTAGTCGGTAATCTACCGTATAATATCTCTACGCCTATTTTGTTTCATTTGCTCAGCTATGCCGATGTGATTCAAGACATGCACTTTATGCTGCAAAAAGAAGTGGTCGAGCGTATTACGGCGGATGTCGGTAGCAAAACTTATGGTCGCCTATCTGTCATTATGCAGTATCACTGCCATACCGATTATCTACTGACCGTACCACGTGGTGCTTTTAATCCGCCACCAAAAGTAACCAGTGCGGTTTTTCGTTTGACGCCGCATATCATTAAGCCAGTCGTCGCAGAGGACGAAGAGTATTTCGCGCTTGTGGTACGTGAAACCTTTAACCATCGTCGTAAGACGCTACGTGCCATCTTTAAAAAATCAACGTTGCTACCGACACTGAGCGAAGAAGATTTTGCAGCGTGTAGCATCGACCCACAAGCACGTCCTGAAGTCTTAAGTGTGAAGGATTTTGTGAATTTGAGTAATCAAGCGCGTAAAGTAGAGGTTTAAATCGAGTTACTGCTGATTGGTCGTCAAAGACATTTATATGGAAATGACGACATAAAACTTTCACATAAAAATATCACGTAAAAACACTGAGGATTTATGAGCTTTCGCCATCAGTATGTCATCGGTGACCTGCAAGGTTGCTATGCGGCGTACCTTCATTTACTTGAAATATTGGATTTTGATCCTGCACAAGACAAGCTATGGTTTGCAGGGGACTTGGTGGCACGTGGTGAAGACTCGTTAAGTACCTTGCGTCATGTCAAAGCACTTTGCGAGCAAGGGGCAGCCGCGACAGTACTCGGCAATCATGATATCAATTTGATCGCTGTCTGGCGCGGTGCGGTAAAGATTAAAAAAAAGGATCAGACAACGCCTATTTTTGCTGCCGATGACTGCGATGAATTGCTTGAATGGTTACGTGATCAGCCATTATTGGTTTATCCTGATGAGCAGACGGTATTGGTTCATGCTGGCATTCCACCGCATTGGACGGTTGAGGCGGCCGCAAATCACGCGCAGCAATTAGAGTCACAACTGCAAAGTAGTTTAAAACAGCTGGATCGTTTATTGCCACATTTATATAGTAAGACTGCTAATGACTGGCATCCAGATATTAATGGCTTTACCAAAATGCGTGCAATTGCCAATTATTTCACTCGTATGAGGCTGTGCAAACTAGATGGCACGTTAGAATTTAGCTTTGCAGCAGGGTTAGAAGCGTCTATGCCAGAGGGTTTTTTGCCTTGGTTTGAATGGCAAGTACCGCGGACTCGCAAGGTATTATTTGGGCACTGGGCAGCGCTGAAAGGTGAGGTAGACTTACCGCATGCGCGTGCACTTGACGGCGGCTGTGTTTGGGGAAATGATCTATTGGCGTATCGCTTGAGTGATGAAAAAATCATCAGGTCAAGTGCGCACTGCTTACAGCCAGATACATAATATTAGGGCATGGGCTCATTTCTATCTCCGTTTTTAAAATGAGGTCACGCCGCAACTATTTTACTTATCCAAACGATTTATTAAACCACCGAACCTTCCCATTAGCTGGGTAGGTTTGGTGGTTTTTTGGGTTTAGGTAGTGAGGTTTTAGCATCGCCCGTGGCCTTATTTTCAGGGTTGCTGTTATCGCTTTCAGGATGGGCAGTCGTCTCATTACCCTCAGTAAAGGCGTTATGCGCTTTATCATATTGAATATCACTACTATAAGGAACGCTATTGAGCTCCTCATCTATCAGCCCATCATCGAGTTCAATGGTTTTTTTGGTACTGATATGATTGGTGGTGCTGTGTGTTTCCCGGCTTTTTAGCGCAGCGTCAGTGTCAGCATTTGAGATGTTATTATCGTAATCTATGTCTGTGATAGCCTGTTCATTTTGCATGCTTTTTTGCTTGGATTTAGGTAGGATTTTTACGTCAGACAAACGGCGCACTACATAATTATTGGGAATAGTTTGTCCCCCTTTATGAGCGCTGGTATCGTCAAAAATCATATGTCCTTGGCTGTCGATACGAGCATACTTCATTGGCTTATCACGTGGCCAGAAAAAGTCTGAAGGATGGGTCAGCATATGGCTGAAAAGCTGCTTGGTTAAACGACTCCACTCCATGAATTTGACTTCTTTAGAGCGCAGTGCCACAAATAAGGCGAGCGAAAAGCTGACCATGAGGTTCACCATGCCGATAAGGGCAACGCCTAAAATAGAAATAAACACAATCTGCCAATCCCACTGGTTGGCAGATATATTAAACAGTCCATGCGCCAAATTCGCCGAGGCAAACGCAATGTGGCGAATATCAATCGGTAGGCCAAATAAATAGCCAATTGTTGCAGTACTACCTAAGAACACCCCGAACAAAAAATTGCCCATAATGGCGCCAAGGTTGGCTTCTATAAAACCGCCTAAACGCTGTAACCAACTTTTTGGTAGTAGGTATTGAAGTAGTTTGTGGCGCTGAATACGGGCACCGATTTGGTTATAGACCGCCAAGTTATCGTAGTAACCAGCAATAAGACCCGATAAAAATAAATACACACCAGCGATTGCCGCATGGGGTAGTGCCAGTGAATGAAAGGGGTCAAGATCATGCAGTAAGTGTGCAGCCTTGTCGGTATTGATCATCGGCGCACCAGTATATTGTAGCCATGCAAAAGAGATAATCAGAGCGACTGGTATCGCTAGCATAATATTACCCATAATCGCCACAAACTGAGTACGTAAAATATCGACCACCAATTCTGATAGTTTATTTAACTGGTGTGACTTTTTACCAGAACCGTCCGAGATAGTAGAGGCAATAGCCGCCGCCGTCATAGCAGGCTGTTTGGTAGCAACCGTACCATGAACGATATGGATAAAAACAAAACCCAATCCATAAATCATACTATTTACAAAGGCGCGTCCCATCGGTGCAAGGGCTAGGTTATAGGCTAATATCTTAAGCGTTGCCATAAAAGCAATAATAAAACCACCAATAGAGGCTTTCTTGAACATTTTTTGGTAGCCCGATTTATCGGTACTAATATAATGTTCACCCACACGGCTGGCATTTTCAGTGACTTTGCGCGACAGCAGCTTGGTATTATTATCAATTAAGTATCCAATACTATAACGGCGGCTCGCAGTGGTAATCAGCGCTTGAATCAACTCAATGAGCGCCTGATCACGCTTATCATAATTATCTGCTACCAGTTCAGTTAGGATGCGCATACGCTGCAAGCTTTGGTCTAAACGCAGCATCATGTTGGTCAGGCGAATAGAGATTCCCGTTTTATAGATGCGCTTGCGTATGGTGGCAACGATATCTTCGCATTGTTCAATCATGACCAGTAACGGCGCAGGATCTACTGCTTTTTCGGGCGTAATATCCGTTAAAGTATCAAGCTCATGCGCTTCTCGGTACTGATTGACGTATAAGACCGCCTCTTGATTTTGTGCCACAAATGACGCTGAATAATTCAGCATTTGCGGATAAAATTCCATCAAATCTGGATGCAAGCCAATACCGCTGATACGGTATGACAAAATGATAATCGCGTTCAAAATACTGTTTTTTGCTGTCGCAACTAAGTTTAAATGCTGCTCATCGACTTTGAGTAGCTCAACCAGTTCATCCCATTTGTCTTTTTTAATATTGGCAAGCCAGCGCTCATCAGAGCGTTTATCAAATAAATAACCGACCAATTCTACGACAGAATCTTCTTGTGGCAATAGCGGTAAAAAACGGTGTCCGATAAGGCGACGTAGACTATTAAAAAAGCCCTGATCCGACATGATGCCGGTATCGGTATATAAAGCAATTTGGCGATATTCAATAATCAGTTTCAAGACGAAACTTGACAGTCCATCTGCATATTCTGGATGTTGACGTAAAATATCAACCAGCTCTTGAATGTTTTGATTGGCTAACGTGGGCTCTTTATCACTCACTCGTAGCTCATCGATTAAGCGCTTGAGTACCGCAGGATCTGGCACATCACTTAAGGCTGTAATTTGTTGTAAAATGTGTTTTATTTCTGACACATTGCATCCCTTGTGGTGGTTATTTCAGTCATTGTTATTATTGAGTATGAGCAAAGATATAAGCGCTTTGAATGGCTATATTGGTTATCAATGTCGCGATATCTACCACTATTGATGGTTAGGTTTCTAATTTGCAGCTCACTAATTTGGAAGTCATTGGTTCAGAGCTTATTGGTTTCGGCATTAAAGATATTTGTAGCAATCTTAATGTTGTGACTTTGCGTTATTTTAATCGTAACAATGCCTGAGCGGTTAATTATTTTGTTAGCAGTTATTTTGTGGCGCTCATTATATCGATTGTGGAAACCATCACTGTGATGATATTTTTGGCAAAAAAAGGGACAGTAGCGTGACTGTCCCCTTATCGTAGTGCGGTATGGCTTACTTTATTATAAAAGTAAGAAATTAGCTAGCAGGTACATCAAAGTAGCTAAGATCAAAGTTCATCATTGGATCACTACCAGCTTGAACCATTTGTGCATGAGCATCAATGCGTGGCAAAATACGCCCGACGAAATAATCGGCAAGCTTGGCTTTATTGGTATAAAACTCACCTTCTTTACCGTTAGCGGCTTCTACCATCAACGCAAACATATACGAATAAGCGAGGTAACCAAAGGCATGCATGTAGTCAACGGCACAGCCATTGACTTCGTTTTTACGCTCGCTAATGTTGCTAAGCACAGTGTTTGTCAATGCTTCAATCGTGTCGGCAGCATCTAGCGTTGCTTGTTTGATGCCATGATCCGCTTGCATGTTATTGACGAAATCACGAATTTCACCTAAGAAATGGGTAACGTATTTGCCGTTATTTTTCGCCACTTTACGACCCAGTAAGTCAAGTGCTTGAATACCGTTGGTACCTTCATAAATCTGCGCAATACGGGTATCACGAACGATTTGCTCCATACTCCATTCGCGGATGTAGCCATGGCCACCGAATACTTGCTGGCAATCAATGGTGGCTTCTAATGCTTTATCAGTCAAGAACGCTTTAGCCACTGGCGTCAATAGAGCAACACGTGCGGCAGCAGCTTGCGCAGCCTCTGGATCAGTACTAAATTTCTCTTCATCAAGATTTTTAGCCACGTACATCGCAAAGCAACGTGAGGCTTCGGTATTGGCTTTGGCATTTAATAGCATACGGCGCACATCGGCATGATGAATGATGGCATCGGCTGGTTTTTCTGGACTTTGTAGCTGAGTATCGCTACGACCTTGACCACGGTCATTGGCATATAACGCCGCATTCTGATAAGCAAGCTCAGAACCACCAAGGCCTTGCAGACCCATAGTGACACGCTCATAGTTCATCATAATGAACATTGATGACAGACCCGTGTTTTCGGCACCAACCATCCAGCCTTTAGCGCTGTCAAAGTTCATGACACAAGTGGCTGAGGCTTTGATACCCATTTTATGCTCGATAGAGCCGACTGCTAGGGTGTTACGCTCGCCTAAGCTGCCATCTGCATTGACCAAAAATTTTGGTACGACAAATAGTGAAATACCTTTTGAGCCTTCTGGCGCGTTAGGGGTTTTTGCCAATACCAAATGAATGATATTTTCGGTTAAGTCATGCTCGCCGCCAGTGATAAAGATTTTGGTACCAGAGATATCATAGCTACCGTCATCATTAGGGATAGCTTTTGTTTTGATGATACCTAAGTCAGTACCAGCATGTGGCTCTGTCAAGCACATGGTGCCCGCCCACTCGCCGTTGTACATTTTTTCTAGGTAAGTTTGCTTTTGTTCTTCAGACGCCGCTGCGTTTAGGCAAAGCGTTGCACCAACGGTTAGGTTTGGATATAGCGCAAATGATTGGTTGGCAGTGAATACCATCTCTTCAGTCAGCATAGTCACCATTTTTGGGAAACCTTGACCACCGTATTCAGCGTTACCGCTTAAGCCAACCCAGCCTGATTCAGCATACTGTTTATACGCTTCTTTAAATCCAGTAGGAGTCGTGACGACGCCATTACCTTCAAAGGTTGCGCCTTCTTCATCGCCGCTGCGGTTGATTGGCAAGAGAATGTTTTTTGACAGTTTTGCCATTTCTTCCAAAATCATATCGACGGTTTCCATGTCGACATGAGCTAAGTTTTCGTTGTTTTGCCAAAATTTAGGCGCGTTAAATACATCATTTAAGATAAAGCGCATGTCATTCAGAGGGGCATTATAAACAGCCATAAACATTCCTTTGGTTCAAATAAATAAAATTAAAGTTGTTAAAGATATCAATTGTTCTTTTGGTCTAACCTTAGCGGTTAATAATCAAAGTTTAGCAAATAAGCTTGCGCACGGGTGTGTTTCTTCGTGAATTGTGCGTACACCAAAAGTATTGATAAAGGATAGCCTTTATAAAAATAAGAATAGGTTTTTACAAAAGGTTAGGTTTTTTGACAGTGTTGACTCTACTCGTTATTAATTTTAATAGCGCTAAGAAAATCGGCAACACACCTGAGTATGTTGCCGATAAAAATACAGTATTAGCAGTATTTAACGTCTAATTAAAAAGCGAACTGATCAACGTCCATGCTCATGTATGGTTCAACACCAGTGCTGATACGCTGTACGTGAGTGGTGGTACGTGGCAATAGCTTAGCAAAGTAGAACTGCGCGGTTTTTACTTTCGCGTCGTAGAAGGCTTGTTCGCTAGTACCGTTAGCAAGTTCAGTTTGTGCTACTAATGCCATGCGTGCCCATAAGTAGGCTAGCGTTACATAACCGCTGAAATACATGTAATCAACCGCAGCGCCGCCAACTGCATCTGGGTTTTCAGTGGCTTGCATGCCGATGCGTGCAGTCAAATCACCCCATTCTTTAAGGTGTTTGGCAAGTGGGCGAATAAACTGACCCATCTCGTCGTTTTCTTTATTTTCTTCACAGAATGTCTGAATGATTTTAACAAAGTTTGCAAGCAGTTTGCCTTGTGAGCCCAATACTTTACGACCTAGTAGATCGAGTGCTTGGATTTCAGTAGTACCTTCGTATAAGCAAGCAATACGCGTATCACGCACGTTTTGCTCCATGCCCCATTCGCTGATAAAGCCATGACCACCATAAACCTGTACGCCATGGTTAGCCGCTTCTAGACCCGTTTCAGTCAAGAAAGCTTTAGCAATAGGTGTCAATAGTGACAACATTTGATCAGCAAATTTAAGCGCATCGCCTTCGCCTTTTGCGACGGTATCGGCAAAATGTGAGAGGTAATAGACTAAAGCACGACCACCTTCAGCAAAGGCTTTTTCAGTCAACAGCATGTTACGAACCGCTGGATGAACGATGATAGGGTCAGCTGCTTTTTCAGGGGCTTTAACACCAGATAATGAACGCATCGCTAGACGATCTTTGGCATAAGTCAATGAGCCTTGGAACGCATATTCTGCTGCGGTTAAACCTTGCACTGCGGTACCAATACGCGCCACGTTCATAAAGGTAAACATGCATTGTAGACCACGGTTTTCAGGGCCAATCAGATAACCCGTTGCGCCATCAAAGTTCATCACGCAAGTGGCTGAGGCTTTGATACCCATTTTGTGTTCGATAGAGCCACAAACGACGTTATTGTTTTCACCTAGGCTACCATCTTCGTTGACCGTTACCTTAGGAACGATAAACAGTGAGATGCCTTTTGTGCCAGCAGGCGCGCCTGGTAGACGAGCCAAGACAATGTGAATGATATTGTCCGTTAAGTCATGCTCACCCGCTGAAATGAAGATTTTTTGACCAGTGATGCTATAGCTGCCATCTTCTTTAGGCTCAGCTTTGGTACGGATAATACCCAGATCAGAACCTGCATGTGCTTCAGTCAAGCACATGGTGCCTGACCATTCACCGCTGATCATTTTTTCTAAATATATGTCTTTTTGCTCATCCGTACCGTGATGCTCGATGGTTTGAATGGCACCATGCGATAAACCAGGGTACATAGAGAATGACCAGTTAGCCGTACCAACCATTTCATTAATGACGGTCGATAATGAAAACGGCATGTTTTGACCACCGAAGTCTTCTTCAGCAGATAAGGCTGGAAAACCAAGCTCACAATACGCTTTGTATGCTTCTTTAAAGCCCTTTGGCGTAGTGACTTGACCATTGTTAAACTGGCAGCCTTCAGCGTCACCACTTTGATTCAATGGTGATAGCTCATTTTCAGCAAAGCTTGCCGCCATTTCAAACAGGCTGTCCATTAGCTCGCGATCCGCTTCTTGGAATGCTGGCAGGGTTTTATAATGGCTTTCGCTGTCGAGTAACTCATGCATCACGAATTGAATGTCACGTAAGGGCGCTTTGTATTGCATAACTTCCTGTCCTTTTGAGAATATAACCAATCATCATCAAGGGTAGGCACATGACTGCACTGTTATTTAGTGCACAAGTCCAGCCCATATTAATCTAACGAGCCCATATAATTGCTAGGCAATAATGCAGATTGACGATGTTGTCGGCTATATAAAATAGTATTGAAAAGAATGGCGATGGTCAGAGTAAGCTTGAAACTTAATAAGCTCTAACAAATTCACTATAAAAGATAGGCTTTCAGAGGGGATTATACAAGTTTGGTGACAGCACTGATAAGTCATGAACCTATCTTGCATCGGTTATACAATCGACGTTAGGCGTTAAGAGGACATGCGAATAAGCATATGAAAATACTAATGATACTGGATAAATAAACATCCGTTAAAGGGGGTTTATTTGGCGGCGTACTGCTGAATCAACATCTCAGTCGCAGCCTCTGCTGGCACTGGTTTGCCAAACCAATAGCCTTGACCCTGTTGACAGCCCATTTTTAGCAACACATCGCGCTGTTGTTCGGTTTCGATGCCTTCGGCGACTACCTGCATATCAAGTGCCATTGCCAAGTCTAAAATAGCTTTTACAATGGCATGTTGGGTACGATCGGTGTCGATGTTGGATATAAAGCTTTTATCAATTTTAATAAAATCAAACGGATATTCTTGTAAGTAACTCAAAGAGGCATAACCGGTGCCAAAGTCATCCAACGCCAGACAAATTCCCAGCTCTTTGAGCAAAGTAAGCTGTTTTTTGACATTTGCATGACGCTGAATTAACGATGATTCAGTGACTTCAATATGTAGCTGATGCGCAGAAATATGGTGTTGCACCAGTAAACTGCTCACCATCTCAGAAAACTCAGGGTGGCTAAATTCGGCGGCATCTGCATTGATACAGATATGTTGACAAAACCCTTGCTGTTGCCAAGTCGATAACTGCTTAGCAATTTGAATCGCCATGTGCGAGAACAACTCAAACGACAGTTTATGAGTGATAATGGCATTGATAAAATGTATCGGCTTTAGCAGTCCGCGAGTCGGGTGTTGCCAACGTACCAGCGCTTCAAAACCAATAATGATGCCCGTAGCCAGCTCAAACTTTGGTTGATAATAAGGAACAAACTGATTTTCAGTGGTGGCGGCTCTAAGTTCTGTCTCTAACTGCAAGCTACCCGCAGTGGCTTCGTCAATGGCCGTATCATACCAGCAAATGTCATCACCGCCTTGCTGCTTGACATAATGCAGGGCTTTTTCAGCCTTGGTCAATAATCCTGTCACTTCGTCGTCGTTAGTGGGAAAGTAACTGACCCCGACGGAAATATGACAATAAATCTTGGCATCTGTCGCAGTGTTTTCATCTAAGGAGAAGGGGCGTTCACACATTTGCATCAAGCTATCTAGCTGATGACGTACCATATTAGCGTCATTGGATTCAAATAATAACGCAAAATCATCGCCGCCAAAATGAGAAAAACAATGTAAATTATCGAGCTTGAGGTTCTTCAGGCGTGTGACAAAGTTCTTTACCAAGGTGTTGATGCCGTCAGGGCCAAGCAAGCTTGCTAGATTGCGATAACGGTCAATATTGAAGCGCACAATTACGACTTCTTGATAACTGTCCAACAATAGGTCGCTGGTCTGACTCAAGAAAACTTTACGGTTTGGTAACCCAGTCAATTGATCATAATTGAGCAAATGAGCCACTTGCTTTTGATCTTTGACGACCGCGGACATATCACGCACCATACCGATATAGTAAGTTCTATGATTGACACAGATTTTGCGATAAGTCATGTGACAGTCAAGTATTTGTCCATAACGGTTCAGCATCGAAAAGTCGTTTTCATAAAAACCATTGCAGTCTAGATGGTCAGTGATATCTGCTAAGACAGCTCTTTCTTCATCTGATAAAAATTCTGCTGCATAAACACCAAGTGGTCTGCCAAGCAAAAATGACTCACTGTAGCCAATGATAATCTCATAACTGGCATTGACCGATAGATAGCGTAAATTGGCATCCAAGATGAATATAGCATCATCAAGCTGCTCACATAACTCGGCCAGCAGTTGCTGCTTGTCTGCGATTGAAATAGGGGCGAAAGCAGTCATAGTTGGACTCATCACGTCGAAATGGAACAGCAATTAGGATTACGCATAGGGTATTTACCCATAATAGCTCAAAGCATGCAGAGTCGCCAACGCCACCACGGGTGCGGTCTCGGTGCGTAAGATTCTTGGACCAATTTGCCAAGGTTCAAAACCAGCTTTGGCTGCTTGCTGGCATTCATCAACACTCAGACCACCTTCAGGGCCTATTAGCAGCTCAATATAAGGAGACTGTTGCGTTAAGACTGTTGGTAGCGACTTAGGCATTGCTGGTTGTCCTGCAGCTGGTACGCTCAGTTGCAGACGCAAATCTGCTGGTTGTTGTAATATTTGATAATAAGGGTCTTGGCTAAGGGTTGTGACAATAGTACTGGTAGTAGGAGGGCGAAGGTTCATTTGCGCATCGGCAGAGTGAGTCACTGATTGTTGTAACCAGTCATTTATGGACACAGGCGCAATAATAAGCGGTGGACGGTTAAGACCGCATTGTTCACAGGCGGCAATGGCAATTTGCTGCCAATGTACCAGTTTTTTTTCTACTTGGGCAGGCTTTAGATTGACCTCGCCATGATGGCTACTTAGCAATTGAATGGCAGTGACACCAAGCTCGGTGGATTTTTGAATCGCATAGTCCATGCGTTCACCGCGGCTCATCACTAGACCGATTTTAGTGAAGACAGCGGCACTTCGGTCAATATCTACATGTGCTAATAATGTCACAGTGGCGTGTTTTTTGCTGATGGCTTGTAGCTGCACCTGATACTCGCCGCCAAAGCCATCGAATAATATGCCTTGATCGCCAATATTGGCACGCAATACACGGCACCAATGATGGACGATACTCTCTGTTAATTCGGTACTATCTCCAATAGCCAAGGTGCTAAGTTGAGGATGGAGTGAGCTTCTTTCATCGCTGATGTCATTGCTGGTGTCATAAAAAAAACGTCGCACAGTTGCTTAGTCCTATTGTTTGAATAATATTTTCAAATATCTTAGCAGAATATCGTTTGAGAGGGTAAAGGGATTATCTTTAGTAGAATTTGCATTAGTGCAATTCTTATACCAAAAAGACTGGCGCTCCTAGGAACGCCAGTCTTTAAAAAATATATTCGATAAATACGATGAGCAATTAAGCTAAGCCGAGTGCTTCAATCAAGCGCTTGTTTGGCTCAACCTTATTCATGCTATAAAAATGCATGGCAGGTACGCCCTCAGCAATTAAGCGCTCGCATAAACGATAGACGACATCAAAACCAAATTCACGAATGGCTTTGCGGTCATCGCCAAAGTCAGACAACTGCTTACGTACATAACGCGGAATATCAGCGCCACAGCTATCGGCAAAGCGTACCAAATTACTTGAGTTAGTAATTGGCATGATACCAGCGATTAAAGGCTGAGCAATCGTGTCAATACCACGCTTCTCTAAGGTATCACGCAAATATAAGTAACTATCAGCGTTATAGAAAAACTGGGTGATTGAAGCATTGGCACCTGCTTGGTATTTATTGACCAAGTTGTCAATATCAAACGCAAAGCTACGCGCTTGTGGATGCATTTCAGGATACGCTGCGACCTCGATATGGAAATGATCGCCTGAATATTCACGGATAAACTTCACCAAGTCTAACGCAAACGGCAGCTCGCCCATACCGACTTGACCTGACGGTAAATCACCACGCAGGGCGACTAAGCGCTTGATGCCCAAACCTTTATACAGATCGAGCAATTCAGCGATTTCCGCCTTATCATCACCGATACAAGATATATGCGGCGCAATGTCAGTATCGCCGCGTGCGCATAGTGCTTGGACGATATCTAAAGTGCGATTTCGGGTTGAACCCCCAGCACCGTAAGTCACCGAAAAATACGCAGGTGATAGCTTATTCAACTCATCATAAGTACTGAGTAGTTTTTCATGACCTAGCTCGGTTTTGGCAGGGAAAAACTCAAAGGAGAAAGCAGGCTTAGTCACAGTCTGGCTCCTTTTAGTATTTATAAGCGTCAGGCTTAAATGGACCTTCGACAGGCACACCCAAATACTCTGCTTGTTTTTCAGTTAGCTTCGTTAGAGTACCGTTAAAACCAGCAACCATCGCCGCAGCGACTTCTTCATCGAGCTTCTTAGGCAGTACTTTGACGTATAAATTGTCAGTACGTGCGTCTGCTGGCAAGTCTGCGAATTTCTCGTCAAACAAATACATTTGTGCCAATACTTGGTTAGCAAATGATCCGTCCATCACGCGTGATGGGTGACCAGTCGCATTACCCAAGTTTACCAAACGACCTTCAGCAAGCAAAATTAAGTAATCATTTTCATCATCTGAGCGGAAGATTTGATGGACTTGTGGCTTAATCTCAACCCAGCGCCAGTTATCACGCATAAACTGAGTGTCGATTTCGGTATCAAAGTGACCGATGTTACATACAACAGCACCAGGTTTCAGGGCTGCTAGCATATGTCTGTCACAAACATGGTAGTTACCAGTAGTCGTGACAATCATGTCAGTGTCTTCAAGCAGACGGGTGTTGATGTTTTCTGCGCCGCCAGTGTTATCACCATTGATGTAAGGTGATAATACTTCAAAGCCGTCCATACATGCCTGCATCGCACAGATAGGATCAACTTCTGAGACACGTACAATCATACCTTCTTGACGTAAGCTCTGCGTAGAACCTTTACCAACATCACCATAACCGATAACTAAGGCGCGACGACCAGCAAGGAACATGTCAGTTGCACGTTTGATAGCATCATTTAAGCTATGACGGCAGCCGTATTTGTTGTCGTTTTTAGATTTGGTAACTGCATCGTTGACGTTGATAGCAGGTACTTTTAATGTGCCTTTATTTAGCATTTCAACTAAGCGATGGACGCCTGTAGTCGTCTCTTCAGAGATACCATGAATGCTATCAAGAAGTTCGGCATAATCATTATGAATCAATGCGGTCAAATCACCGCCATCATCCAAAATTAGGTTAGCATCCCAAAGCTGACCTGAGGCTTCGCCGCCAACGTGGATTTGCTGACGTAAGCACCATTCGTACTCTTCTTCTGTTTCGCCTTTCCAAGCATAAACAGAGATACCTGCAGCAGCAATCGCAGCAGCAGCATGGTCTTGAGTTGAGAAGATATTACATGAGGTCCAACGTACTTCAGCACCTAGCGCGACGAGTGTCTCGATAAGAACGGCAGTCTGGATGGTCATATGGATACAGCCAGCGATTTTCGCGCCTTTAAGCGGCTGATCGGATTCGTAGCGACGACGCAAACCCATTAGGGCAGGCATTTCAGCTTCAGCAAGAGTGATTTCACGGCGGCCGTAGTCAGCAAGGCTAATGTCAGCGACTTTATAGTCAGTGAAAGAGGGGTCGATCGTATGGGCAGATGGGGTGTTAGACACTGCGTCCATAATATGCTCCTATCAGTGGTTAAGGTATGATAAAAAGAATAAAAACGCAGGTGCCGTTATTTGCGCTGTTAAACAATCAATGAGATTATTGTTTAACAGTTACCGAGCCTAACATAATGACTGATTAGCAGGGCTTTAAACCCTAAATGCACTATCAGATATTATGGCGCAACACCTCTCGGAGGTCGTTATTGTAATTGATGAGTCATGAATTGTCACCTGTTGGATAACATAAATAGCTGACGGTATAGGCACATAAGAAGGCGAGCAGTAATATGTAGCAATAAAAAAGGCCATCGATGGATGACCTTTTTTATTCTCAGTTCAGACAGTTTAAATAGTACCAAGAGAAAATTAGTACCAGTTATAGGTTAGAGATGTGAAGAAGTTGGTGCCGTCTTGATTGTAACGCGAAGCATATTGACCAAAACTCTCATTGGTTGAGTAATCTACGTTGGTCAAGTTGTTAATACGACTTGTCCATGTCAGATTTGGACTCAAGTAATAATTACCACTGATATTGAATAACGTATAGTCCTCTATAAAAGTGCTATTATCTGCAACATTATAGGTTTTACCCACATATTCTGCTTCAGTACGAATATCGAACTCTGCAGCTTGGTAACCTATATATACCAAGCCAGTATTTTCAGGGCGATAAACTAATTGTTTGCCTTTGTTAGCTCCTGAGTCCTCTTCAGCATTGGTGCGAGTGTATTGACCACCAAATAAAATATTACTGAGCTGCCAGTCTGAGGTAAAGCTATAACCTGACAAGCTTGCTTCATCAATGTTCAGTGCTTGATATTTATCAATACTACCATCGTATCTGTTATCAATAAGATTGTCGACATTACTATTAAAGGCAGTCAGACGTGTATTTTGCACGGTGGTATTAGACTCAATAAACACTTCTACATTTTTACTCTTTTCGACTTTTAAATCTTCATTTGGAACATAGTAAGCACTCTCAATGTATAAGTCATTGAGAGTAGGCGCTCTGTAGCCAGTAGCGAAGCTAGTACCTAGGCGTAGGCTAGGCGCTAGCTTTACAGCATAACCAAGACCAAATGTAGTTTCGTGACCAAATTGTGAGTTATCATCGAAACGAACATTGGCTTGAAAATCGTAAGCATCCTCATTTACTTGATAACCAGCAAAGCCACTCTTAATATCACGGTCATTTATTTTATAGCTGTCTTTACCACCGGCACTAGGAGTGTTATCTGTAAGGTCTACTTCCTGCTGCAACCATTCGGCACCTGCTTGAAATTGTCCTACAGGTAATTCATAAGTGCTTATCAAATTCGCCTGTTTCTGCTTGGTTTCAAAGGCATCGCCCACTTTGTTATCAATCTTATCCAAGCTCTGACCCGCTGATAGTCGTACTGTCAGCTTATCGTTTTCGTATTGTGAAAATGCTGATACGGCACCATTCTCTTGATCAATCTCTGCATTGGGACCTGGTCCAAAACTAAAGTTATCAAACTCTGTCGTTGACTTAGAAAAAAGTCCAGTTGCGCCAACGCTTATATTTTGAGTAATAGGCATACTAGCATTTAAGGCAAAGTTATTGCTCTCAAAGCCATCCTCATCTTTATCATTGCCTGTTCGGTTGTCAAGCGCGCTGATACCTTTGGTTTGATTCCGACTAGCGGAAAGACTAAGTTTTGCGCCTTGAGCATTTGCAAACTGCGCTGTTGCACCATAAACATAGTGGTCATGTGAGCCAACACCTGCGGTCACAGAAAAGTTAGTTTGGTCGACGTCACTGCCTTTAGTAAATATTTGAATGACGCCGCCCATAGCATCTGAACCATAAATGCTAGAGCCTGAAGCACCGTATAAAATTTCAATACGATCGATTTGATCGGTCGGTAATAAGGCTAAAGCGGGCTGACCTGTTGACATTGAGCCATAACGAATACCGTCTATTAGCACTAATACACGCTTACTATCATAGCCGCGAAGATAGAAATTACTGCTTTGACCCATACCACCATCTTGTTTAATGCTAAATCCTGGCTGCCGTCTAAGTACTTCTAAAACCGTCTGACCTTGAAAGCGTTTTAAATCTTCTTTATCTACAACCCGAGTTTGCGCAATTACATTGCTGGTTTTAGTAGGGGTACGGGTTGCTGTTACGATGATTTCATCAAGCTCAACTTGTGGTAGCTCGCTATCGTTAATAGTAGCAACGTCAGGTGTCACTGCCATTGCTGTGTTAACCGCAAGTAAACCTAGTGCGCTCAAGATACTCAAACGAAGGTAGGTACGTGAAGATGAACGTGATAAAGACATAGTCAATTCCAAAATAATCATATTAAAAAATGCAGAGAAAAAAGTAACCATACTGACGTTAATATGGCTAAAAATTACAAAAAACAGTGGACAAGCAAAACTGCGTTCATTATCTACAAAACAGACCGCTTTATAAACCACTTTAACCTAATGTTTATTCACGGTAAGCTGAGTAGTTTTCATGATAGATTGCGGTTTACTCATTTAACGATTATCACTCTTATTCATAGTAGGCATTTATAAGGAGTGTCGTGAAAGGTAATAAAAAATCAGAAGCCATAAGCAAAGGCGAGAGCAGATAACTCACATAGATGACCATAAAAACGTGTAATCAAAAGCACTGCTGTTATAAATAATTGCTATTATAGGGAAGCACTCATTTGTTCTTCGTTGTACCATTCATAATGCTAAGAGGTTTGTTTTGTCTATTAAGTATCGCCTGATTCCTATAATTCCCAGTCCCAAGTTGTCCTCACCATACTCAATCATCAAAATGTCACTAATGGCAATTTTGTTTTTGCTTGTGATGCTGTTGAGTGCGTTGTTGCCCAATAATGCATTTGCTGCTGAAGCCAGCGCATTGGGGATGGGTGGCAGCACCAGTGAGGAGTCGGCGAGTACGCCGATACCAGATTCATTCGGACGCGATACTCCGCGCCATACCGTGCAGGGCTTCATCAGTGCATTAGGTGAAAATGACTATCTGCTGGCGAGTAATTATTTAAACTTATCAAAGTCTGACAATCCAACCACAATCGTTCGTCAATTTAAGCAAGCGCTGGATGCAGGTGGGCGTTTTCAGCCTGATTTGCAGATTAATAATACGCCGGAGGGCAACCTAACTGATCAGCTACCGCCAAGCCAAGAAAACGTCGGTGCGATTAATGTGGGTGAAAAAAGTGTTCCACTGATACTTGAAAGAGTGGTGTCTAAGCAAGGAGAGCAGTACTGGCAGTTTTCTACGGATACGCTCAGCTCAGTACCAGAAGTCATAGAAAATACCGAACCAACGTTAGTGTCTCGCTATACTTTTGATTCATTAGAAGGCAAAAAGCTGTTTGGTTATCAAGTGGCGGATTTAGCCGCAGCGTTAATGATGACTGTCGGCAGCTTTGTGTTTACTTATATCATGGTATGGCTGCTGTACCATCTATTACGAATTGTCTATCCTCGTGTACGCGGCGTACCATTGCCATTACCTGATAAGGTCGTATTGCCACTGGCAGTGGTCATTATGGCGCTGATACTGTCAGAAGTGATGGTGTATGCAGGCGTGTCGGTGACGCTACGTGAACCGATCAATCGTTTTACCGAGATTGCATCTTGGCTTGCATTGACTTGGTTGCTGTTACGAGTCATCGATGCCATATTCACTCGTGCGGTAAACTTAAGTTATAAGAAAAATTATACTGAACGTGTCTCTATCTTGGGGCTGCTACGCAAAGTGGTCAAAGCGTTGCTGCTTATCTTTGCCGTGATTGTTATCTTCGGTAATTTGGGTTTCGATTTGACCACGGGTATTGCCGCCTTGGGTGTGGGTGGTTTGGCATTAGCACTGGGTGCGCAAAAAACCATTGAAAACCTTGTTGGTAGTGTCGTGGTCGTGGCGGATTCGCCCGTACGTATTGGTGATTATTGTAAGTTTGGCACTTATGAAGGCACAGTCATTGATATTGGTATTCGCTCATCACGTGTGCGCACCTTGACGCGCACTGTTGTGACTGTACCAAACGGTGACTTTTCATCAATGCAGATTGAAAACTTTACATCCCGCGATATGTTTCGCTTCTTCCATCAGTTATATATTAAACGCACTGCTGATATTGATGTGGTCTTTAAGATGGTCAAGGACTTGGATGAGTTTATAGATGAGCATTATTTGACCAACCAAGAATGGAATCAGGTCAATATTTTAGAGCTACGTCAAGACTGCTATATCATTCAATTACAGGCGTATGTTAATGCTAATGGTGTGACTGAGTTCTATGACAAACAGAACGTTTTATTTGTTGATTTATTGAACCAAGTGGCGAAATATGATGTCGAGCATGCTTTGCCAACGCAGCAGCTTATTGTCAATCAAACTGAGCTTGAGCATCACATAGAAAACGAAATTGAAGATAAGAATAAGGAAGACAACGTCGCGGAAACGACAAAAGATATGTCAAATGATGACCATGCTGATGATGATGCTAGCGACAATAAGGATAACAGCAACGATGATAAGCATGCCGTGGACTTGAGTAAAGGTAAAGATAACGTCAAGACAGATGAAAAAGGCAGTCAGAAAAAGACTAAATCCGTAGAGAGCAAAAAAGACAATGCGTTAAAGGCATTGAGAAATAAAAGCCATATGATAAAGAAAATCAAGTTCAAGTACGCAAAAAGAAAATCTGGCTTTTCTATATGGAACCAGCCATAAAATTATGGATTAAAAACGGTATAAGATAAGCACTTGAGGTAAGTATCAAGCGTTTATCTTATACCATTCATAAAAATTAGAGCAGCAAAGAAAACGAGTGCTAGACTAAGCTTAAGCTAAGCGAGTTTGACATAGTGAATCGTACTTTGGTGTTTGGCATTATAAAGGGACAGCGGTTTGATTACGTAATAAGCCGTAGTATGACCATAGCAACAAACTGGCAGCGCTGCGATGTGGTGACCAATCTTGTGTTAGATTCTTTAACTGTTTCGGCGTTGGACGTTCCATTAAGCCTAATAACGCCATCGCCGCTACTTTAATTGCTAGATCATCGACCGCAAGTACGTCTGCACGTTTCAGAGAGAATAATAAATACATCTCAGCCGTCCAGCGGCCAATACCAATAACGGCCGTCAGCACTTCTATTGCTTCTTCATCAGGCATGATTTCTAACGCAGCAAAGTCTATATCATGATCGACTAATGAGCGAATATAACGGGTTTTTTGTTTAGATAACCCTTGCGCTCTTAAGTCCTCATCTGTTGCTTTGATAATCGCCTGTGGATTCGTTAAGACGGCATCAAGTAATCGTTGCCAAATACTGGCTGCTGCTGCCACAGACAGCTGTTGACCAACCATTGCTCGCATCAACTGCTCAAACCCACCGACATTATGCCGTAGACTGGGCATGCCAACTTGTTCATAGATAGACAAAAATCTTGGCTCGATAACAATCAAAGCCATGATGTGTTCATGTAGCTGTTGCGTGTTCTGAATGGTCTGTATGCTCATAAATGCTTATCCTGATTTATGCAAATACCGCTATCGCTAGATGTTAAATATAGTGGCTGTAGTAGATAAGGATTAAATAATGATTTTATGAGCATAACAAAAAGGACTGCCAATAAGCAGTCCTTTTGATTCTTCATACTAACTCTAACACTAAAAACTATTCACCATCAGCTTTAGATTTTTTGAGCAGTACCAATACTGCACCGTTACCACCATCTTTTGGCGGTGCAGAGCAAAATGCCAATACTTCTGGTAGTTGACGCAGCCAACCATTGACGCAGGTTTTTAAAATGGCTTCACTGCCTTTACCATGGACGATTTTTACCATGGTCTCGTTTTTCTGTTTCGCTTGGCTTAGGAGTTGAGTCATGGCCACGCGTGCTTCTTCGATGGTACAACCATGAATATCTACGGCGTCATACCAACGTAGCTTACCTTTTTTAAGCTGATCAAAGATTTTATTCTGCAAAGTCGGCTGTTTGTAAGATAAATAGGCCTCAGCAGCGACAGGGTTGAGTAGTGCTTGCATATCTGACAAGCCAGCTCCCAAATCACTCGCTTCACTACCTTGCGCAGCAGCACGTTTAGACAAGGTGGTCGCATCAGGCTTGCCCGCTTTGCTAGCATTGGCAGGTGAGCGTACGTTTTTGTCTTCAAGCTGATTGACGCCATGCATTGCTTGCATAAACAGTACTTTGTCATCGTCAATATGCTCGCTAGCCATTTGCTTGACGGTCTTGTTTACTTGCTTTTGCGTGGGCAATGATACAGGCTCAGTAGGCTTTTGGTTTTCATCTTCAGGCGAATTGGTATCGCGACCTTTGCTAAGTTGGCCTTTTAGCTCTTTGAGCTGGTCTTGCATTTCTTTTGAAAATAGAGAGTTTGACATAGAAGTTAACGTATCGTTGGTTGATGAATGATGGATTGATTTAAACTGTTTAGTAGACTTAAGCCACTTTACCCGTCTGCTGCGACGCCCGCAAGTAAGGATTGTAACGCTTGTCCAGGATGGTCAGTCTTCATGAACTGTTCACCGATTAAAAAGTGCTGAATGTCATTATCTAACATCAAACGAATATCAGCGCTATTATGAATGCCACTTTCGGTGACGATAAGCGGTTTAAGCGTGCTATCCACATTAGCTGCCAGTGCGTCGATTAAAATATTTTTTAGATCCAGCGTGGTTTGCAAGTCGACATCGAAAGTATTCAAGTCACGATTATTAATGCCATAAATATTATGCGCTGAGCGCGGTAGCTGTAGTGCACGTTCAAGTTCGAATTGGGTATGGACTTCTATCAATACATCCATACCCAATTCGATACTTAGCGCATGCAGCTCTTGTACTTGGATATCGTCAAGGCAGGCCATAATGAGTAGAATACAGTCAGCGCCCATCAGATAAGATTGATAGATCTGGTACACATCTATCATAAAATCTTTACGCAGTATGGGTAAGCTTACCGCATTAGCTGCTTGAATAAGATAGCTATCATCACCTTGGAAATAATCGCGATCAGTCAATACAGACAGACAGCTGGCGCCCGCTTGCTCGTATTGCTTGGCAAATAGGGCTGGCGCGAAGTTGTGATTGATAACGCCCTTAGAAGGAGAGGCTTTTTTAATCTCAGCGATGATACCAATACCATGCTCTTTAGTGCTAGCCGCTCGCAGCGCCGCCGCGAAGCCACGACGTGGTTTGTTATCCGCCGCGACTTGTGCTTGTAAGTCTTCAAGAGATAATACCTTGCAAGCGGCGTTTACTTCTTCCACTTTAGTGGCGACAATGCGTTGCAATACGGAAGGAACATCTGTTTTGGTTTCTGTATGAGTCATGCGGGTATCCGAATATCGTTAAATGTAAATAGACAAAATAGCTAGAGTGCACAGTAATGGTGCTTAGCCGTTAAGCAGGAGTCACTAGTTGCTGCGTGTATGTGGCGAGAGACTCAAGCTTGAGTAGAGCATCACCATTATGAATGACTGTTTGTGCCCGGCTCACACCATTAGCATAGTTGCTGGCAAGTCCTGCGGTATATATGGCCGCGCCTGCATTTAATGCAATCATATCACGTGCTTTAAGTACAGCACGATCTTGAGAGTTTTTTCCTGATAGAGCCGCGCGAATCAGCTCAAGACTTTGCGCTGGAGAATCTACATCGAGACCGATAAGGGTTTGTGACTCAATACCTGCATCTTCTGGCATCATCTCATAGACGGATATCTCACCGTCTTTTAATTCAGCGACAGTGGTTGAGGTAGCGAGACTGATTTCATCCAAACCGTCTTTTGCGCCCACAACCATGACATGACGTGCGCCTAAGTTTTTCATGACTTTAGCGATAGGCTCGCACAGCTGAGCGGTAAAGACACCGATTACCAGATTGGGTGTGCCAGCAGGGTTGGTTAATGGTCCTAAAATATTAAAGATGGTGCGCGCTTTGAGCTCGCGGCGTACTGGATTGGCATAACGCATCGCACTGTGATGATTGGGCGCAAACAAAAAGCCGATACCTTGGTTTTCGATACATTCTTTAGATTGCTCAGGGGTAAGTGCCAGACTGATACCTGCTTGCTCAAGCAAATCTGAGCTACCAGAGTTGGTAGAGACGCCGCGGTTACCATGTTTGGCCACTTGCGCACCAGCGGCAGCAGCAACCAATGCTGATGCAGTAGAAACGTTGAATAAATTGGCACCATCACCGCCAGTTCCGACGATATCGACTAAGTAATTACAGTCGTTTGGTTCGATATTGGCTGCTAACGCACGCATTGCACTGGCAGAGGCAGTAATCTCATCGATGGACTCACCTTTCATACGTAGACCAGTCAAAATAGCCCCCATCATGGCGTCGCTACATCTGCCTTGCATGATAATCAGCATCACCTGATACATCTCATCAAAGGTTAAATCAATGTGCTGAAAAATTCGCCCCAAAGCTGTCGTCAGTAGCGTATGTGTCTCTTCATCAGACAGTTGAGCAATATTAGTTGGGGTAGGGCTTTCATTTGTTTTTGTCGTACTCATTGTGATCTCTCTTAATATTTTTATACGTTAATTTTAAATTATCAATAGAATAGGTTTTATTTTAATTTTGTTATTAACGCCCTTTTTAGAACATGCTTTAATAAACTGTTAGCCGACTTGTGGTAGTTCATCTGAGGTTAGTGCTGACAAATGATGCGTTTGCAAAAAATTGTTGAGCAGCTGATAACCTGCTTCGCTTAAGATAGACTCAGGATGAAATTGTACCCCTTCTATCGCAAACGTTTTATGACGGATACCCATGATTTCTTCAATACTGCCATCACTGTTTTGTGTCCATGCGGTCAGCTCAAGACAATCGGGCAGGCTGGTTTTATCAATGACAAGCGAATGATAGCGCGTGACTTGTACGGGATTAGGCAAGCCTACAAAGACACCTTGGTCAGTATGATAAACGGCGGATAAGCGGCCATGCATGACTTCACCAGCCTTGACCACTTGTCCACCAAATGCTTGTCCAATGGCCTGATGTCCTAGGCAAATACCTAGTATCGGTATCACGCCCTGAAAAGTCTTGATAGCTTCTAGAGAGATACCCGCCTGATCAGGATCGCAGGGACCGGGGCCAATGACGATCGCATCTGGCGCAAGGGTTCTAATATTTTCAATAGTGGTTTGATCGTTACGCCAGACGGTGATTTCCTGCTGTAATTCACCGAAGTACTGTACAATATTGTACGTAAAGCTGTCGTAATTATCGATCATCAGAATCATTAGCGTTCTACTTATTGAGTTCTACTTATGGAGATGGTTATATAACGCCGTTATCTTACCACTATTTTGTAGACTATCAAATGTAGGGTGCAGGCGACTTTGTAGACTATCAAATGTAGGGTACAGGCGACTTTGTAGACTATCAAATGTAGGGTACAGGCGACCCAAATAAGCGGTGAATATCAATACATTTTGCTTGTTAGATGATATTCGTTAACATCTCAAACGCACTAAAAAAGTACATAATTTTTATTTATGCACTAAATATGCACTAATTTAGTGCAGTCATGCGTTAGTAATGCCTCTGGGTAAATAATTTGCATGACACCTCTGATGATAAATATACGGCTGTAATATTGTCAAAGGTATTATAAGTTGCTGTAATTATTGTTAATAACTGTCCTTTTATCATCTATATTTTCAGCATTATAAAAAGCTGGCATAGCCTTTGCATTATTACTGTTATGATTATCTTTGGTGATAAAGTGGTTCAATAATTATTATTAACGAGTGCCTGAAGAGTTCAGCATAATGAGTGATATGTTGTTAGAATAATATCGAACCAAAACACTGGCGAGTCTTATTAAGCGCATAACTCAGATGGCTATCTTGACTAATAATATTGACAGTGCTGAGAATAAGCATAATATTAAACAGGATATTTAGCGCTAAACGCAGCGCTGACTGTTATCAAACCAGAGATTTTTAACCAACAGATTGTACCTATAATTTTAAATCGCAATAATCTAATCAACACAACGGAGACTATTTATGTCGAACAAATTACTAGATCTTATACAATCCTCTAATGCTAAATGGGTTGATTTTCGCTTCACTGATACACGTGGTAAAGAGCAACATATCAGCTTTCCAGCGCATAGCGTTGATGAAGAAGTGATGGAAGATGGCAAGATGTTTGATGGCTCATCTATTGCTGGTTGGAAAGGTATCGAAGCGTCAGATATGATCTTGCGTCCTGATCCAGAGACGGCTTTTCTTGACCCGTTCTTTGATTCACTTACCGTAGTTGTTACTTGCGATATCATCGAGCCATCAACGCTACAAGGTTATGATCGTGACCCACGTTCTATTGCGCGCCGCGCCGAAGAGTACTTGAAGTCAACGGGCATTGGCGATACTGCTTATTTTGGTCCTGAGCCTGAGTTTTTTATATTTGATGATGTGAAATGGTCAATTGATATGTCTGGCGTTAGCCATAAGATCACAGCCGAAGAAGCGGCATGGTCGACTAACAATGACTATGAGTGGGGCAACATGGGACATCGTCCACGTGTTAAAGGCGCTTACTTCCCAGTACCACCAATCGATAGCTCGCAAGACATGCGCTCTGTTATGTGTGAGCGTTTAGAAGAAATCATCGGTGAAGGCTGTGTCGAAGTTCATCACCATGAAGTTGCGCCTTGCCAGTCAGAAATTGGTGTCGCTTTCAATACGCTAGTCAAAAAAGCCGATGAAGTACAGCAGTTAAAGTATGTTGTGCATAATGTTGCGCATCAGTTTGGCAAAACGGCTACCTTTATGCCAAAACCAATCGTTGGTGACAATGGTTCAGGCATGCATGTGCATATGTCAATCTCCAAAGATGGTGTCAATACTTTCTCAGGTGATGAGTATGCGGGTCTTTCTGAATCTGCACTGTATTTTATCGGTGGTATTATCAAGCATGCGCGTGCGTTGAATGCGATTACCAACCCATCGACTAATAGCTATAAGCGCCTAGTACCGCATTATGAAGCGCCTATCAAACTTGCGTACTCAGCGTCTAACCGCTCAGCGTCTATCCGTATTCCACATGTTAGCAGCCCAAAAGCGGTACGTGTTGAAGCACGTTTCCCTGATCCAGCAGCCAACCCATACTTAACATTTGCAGCGTTACTAATGGCAGGTCTTGATGGTATTCAAAATAAAATACATCCAGGTGAAGCGGCTGACAAAAACTTGTATGACTTACCACCAGAAGAAGAAGCGCTCATCCCAACCGTTGCGGAGAGCTTAGAAGTTGCATTACAAGCCCTGCGTGATGATCATGAGTTCTTGTTAAAAGGTGATGTATTCACTGAAGACATGCTAGAGGCGTTCATCGCTTTGAAAGAAGAAGAAGTGCAACGTGTCAATGTAACCGTGCATCCCGTTGAGTTTGACTTATACTACAGTTGCTAATTTATAGCTAATACGCTCATAGCAAGCTCAATTCATAAAACCAGTTAAGGCAATCTTAGCTGGTTTTTTTACGTCTCAATAATAATTTACTAAATCAACAGATATGTCCTCTTTGAAATTATTACTGATTTAACGCCCAAAGTATCGCATAATAGATATTCATAATATTAAGTACTCATTAGGTTGACTGACTATGACTTCATTATCAAAACCGGTTTTTTCAAACAGTAAGTTAGGGTTGGCATTGATTGCTGCTACGATGATTGGCATGGCAACTCTCTATGCCCCTTTGGCAAATGCTGCGCCTATTTATAAAGTTATTGACGAAAAAACAGGTCAAGTCACCTTTACCGATCGCCCGCAAAATTATGAGCAGCAGGCAGGTAAAAAAATCAGCCAAACGGGTGTCACGACGAAAGAAAGTCGCGTCAGCTCAAGTAACAGTGATAACACGAGTAGTCAACCTCCTTCTAGTAATGTTAATACTACTATGCAAAATACGGCTGCTAAAAATAGCCCTGTCGCCAAACCAGCCGTCAATTATCAGCTTGCTATTACTGAACCAAGCGCAGAACGTGCATATCGTCGCCCAGCCCAAAGCATTGATGTTAATGTGCAAGTGAAGCCGAACTTACAAACAGGTGATAGTGTTAGTATTTATTTGGATGGTAATGAAGTCGCGCAAGGTCTTAGCGCCTCGATTGCAACGGTAGATGTTTTACCAGGATCGCACAAGATAAGAGCCGTGTTAAAAAATGAGAAAGGTCAAACACTCAAACAAGTAGAGCGTATGGTTTATGTGATTCAAAACAATACAACATTGCAAAATAATAAGAAAATCGCGCAACAGCTTTTAGCTTATCAAAATCTACCTTGGTATCAAAAAGTGCTGTTAAAAATGCGTCAAGAGGGCAAACAACCGAATATGCAATCATTTACTAAGCCTATAGTGGATAAACCCATGACGCTTGAGCAACCGGTGACAAATTGACTTGTAGTCAATGTGTCAATCATGGATAAGTATAAGAACCCATACAAAGTAGAGTAACTTTATAAGTTGATTTCTTCTATATAAACATAAAGGCAAGCGCTGCAATCAGCGCTTGCCTTTATGTTTATCAGGATATTTATCAATTCTATGTATTTATAGCTTATTTAGTCAATTCAATCGTACCATTAGCAGTCACTGAGATAGTACTATTGCCAGATTCAAAACTTTGGCTAGGTACTGACTCGTCGGCCGCGCCTGCTTTCATGCTCATAGCACTATACATCGGACGTGGGTAGTTGCTACCTGTATTTAGATTCACATTGACCACACGATAGCCACGAGCATCCCAAGCGCGTGTTAGGTTTTTAGCTTGTTGCTGAAAAGCACGAGACGCATTGGTCATCAGCTTTTGCTCAAGCGCATCCTTCTTGGTATCTGAGACACCAAAGTTCAGATTGTCCATCACCAGCGTTTCTTGTAGGTCAGCGATGAGTTGGCTGGTTGCTGCAAAGTCGGTGCTTTTTAAATCGATGTTTGCTTGTCCTGTCCAGCCAATGATTTTGTCATTTTTATCATAGCGAGGGTAGGTGCGCTGTTGTCCGGTACTCACGGTAACGGTTGGATAGCGCTTAGCAATTTTCATGGCATTATTGATTGAGGTGTTGAGCGTTGTCGCTAGAGTTTTAGAATCCGTTGCCTGCGCTTTTTTATATAAGCTGGCTCGTACTTCATCATTCTGGATTTCTTCTTTTACTTCTGTCTGAAAGGTAAGCTGATCGTAGCCTGTTGGTTCTGCATGCGCGCTACCCATCATGGCTGTGAGTAGAAATGCAGTACCAGTCGTTAGAGCGGCTTTATTAAGTAGAGTGGTTTTCACAATGATCTCCTGAGTGAGTTATATCAATAGTGTTTAGGTGAGCCATACCATAGGTAAGACTCGCCTTGATATGAGAAGCTGTCCATTTTATTTATTAGTTGATACCGAGTATGCTCAGCTTCCTCAACTAAAATAGCAAAATTTAACAGGCTTGCTGTGAGAATTTTGTCACCTAAGTTACAGGGCGTTTTGAGGTCATAGAAAGAGTTTTACGATAGGGGTTGTAATATTTAAAAATTCTTGTATAATTTGCAACTGGTGGCTCCATTGGTAGCCTCGCAACATTGTTCTATGAACCCCGCCAGGACCGGAAGGTAGCAACGGTAATAGTCACAGTGTGTGCCGAGGATTTGCTTTTGGAGTCGCTTTTTTTTGCCTAAAATTTGATACCTGTTTTGACATTTAATTAGAAATGCTCATTTGATCTATTAAGCCCTTCATTGTAAAGGGCTTTTTTTCGACCTTTTTTTGTCCGATTTCGACCTTTGGTTGATTAATGTGGGTTAAAATACAATGTACTAACTTTTATTAACATTCTGGACACTTTAAGGTTTTCTTATGAAGATGTTTGTTTGGTTGTTCATTGCCTTCGTGCTACTAGTGATTGTGTTTGGCGTATCTATATTTAATAAATTGGTACGCGCTCGCAACCAAGCGAAAAATGGTTTTGCTCAAATAGATGTGCAACTGAAGCGCCGTCATGATTTGATTCCAAATTTGGTTGAAACTGCTAAACGCTATCTAACGCATGAAGAAGAGACGCTGACCCGTGTGATTAGTGCACGTAATCATGCCCAGAGCTTGCAAGACTCCAATATACATCAGCCAGACTCGCTTGAGCATATGGCGCTATTTGCCAAAGCTGAGAGTATGCTGTCTAAAGCGTTAGGGCAGTTTTCAGCGGTTGTGGAAGCTTACCCTGAGCTAAAGGCGGACAGCATGATTAAAGAGTTGATGGATGAGCTGACCAATACTGAGAACCGCATTGGCTTCGCCCGTCAGCACTATAATGACAGCGTGATGTTCTACAACAATGACCGCGAGGTATTTCCTAATAATCTTATTAGTACGACTTTTGGCTTTCGCCCGTTAAGCCCGCTAGTTTTTGAAGACAGAAAGGTGATCGCTCAAGCACCTGTCGTCAATATGGGCTGATATTGAATTATATTCATATGTTTAGATGCGTTTAGCTATTTTTAAGTCAGGCATATAGATGGATTTTTTTGGTGAACAACGCACCCGTACCCAGCGAAGTCTGTTGCTCTATGGGCTATTTTTTCTCATTGTCTTTGCCCATCTGGCAGTAGCGCTGGGTATCATGGCGCTGCTGCTAACGATATTTACTGGTGGCATTTATCATTGGGTGTTGATACTGGTTGCTATCTGGACAATCGGTAGCTTTGTGATCGGTAGTTTTTTAGAGTACAGACGTTTAGAAGCGGGCGGTCGCGCTATTGCTCAGCGTGTGGGCGGGGTTCGGCTGTTTATCGACCACAGCCAAGATGCGTGGGAGCATAGTCAAGGGGTTGCCCATCAGCATGAGCCTATACCAAAGGTTCGTTTCAGCGCCCACCATATCGCAGTACGTAATGAGCGAGATTTTCCGCCTGTCTACCGTCGTTATTATGAGATTGCCCAGCAGCTAGCCATTGCTTCGGGTGTACGTATGCCGATTCTCTATATACTGCCTGATGAGCAAGGTATTAACGGCTTCGTTGCTGGTCGTCATAGTCAAGATATGGTATTGGTCGTCACTCAAGGCGCGCTTGATAAGCTGTCCGATGAGGGGCTATATGGGCTGATAGGGCATGAATATGGTCATATCTTGCATGGTGATGCGACATTTAATTTGCAACTGATGGTGGTGCTGGCAGGCTTGCAATTACTCTATGACTGGAGTGATTCTATTAATAATTTTGGCGCTGGTAATCAACGCAGTCATCAGAATAGCCATAACAATTATTTTGATGATGCGGTCAATCGACGCAATCTCTTGTCACAAAGGGTCGTCGATAGCCATGCGCGTAGCACTGAAGCTCAAACCGCCAATTTTACCACCCATAGTGAATGGGTAAGCTATTGGCAAAGTCAATCACAAAGCCAGCAGTCGTCAGCTAAGAGCCAGTCACGATGGCTACAAAATAATAATAAGTTCGATAGTCAAGCACCGCGCAATATTTGGACGTTGTTAATACATGGATTGAGTTTTTCGAGTATGGCCAGTGCGCAACTGATTAAACACAGCTTTAATCGCCAGCGTGAATTGCTTGCTGATGCCACCAGTGTGCAGCTGACACGCTCACCTGCCATTATGGCAACACTGAAAGCCATTCATCAAGATTCGCTTGGTTCGCGCTTAACCAGTATCGCCGATATCAATGGTCTTAGTCACTTCTTCTTTGCCAGTAGTGGTGCTGATTTGGGTGACGTCTCTTGGTTTGCCACCCATCCGAGCTTGGCTGAGCGAATGAGTGCCATTAATGCCAACGCTTATCATGATTTTGCGGTAAAAGTAGCTAAAGAAAAGCGCATAAATCAACAGAAAATAAAAGAGATATATGAGCAGCGGCGATTAGGGGATTGGGGCGTCATAAAAGCAAATAGCCTAAGCAAAAATAAACAAGAAAAAAATAGCCAATCATCAATATTTGAAACTCAATCAGGATTAGATAACAATAAAAGCAATAACGATAAAAGCCTTACTAATAACAGCAATGATGTTATAGACAAAGAAACTACTGCTTTTCCTGCAAATGAAATAAAGAATGAGTTGGACGAAGATAAGGGGCTAGAGTTTGTTATCGAGAAAGATGTCGTTGTTGCAGGACGTTTACAGGTTCAAGCGCAAAATACCGGTATTCATCAGTTGCTCAAGCCATGGCAAGCAAAACCTGATAGCGATTTGCCATCGGATACATTGATTGGTATCGACGATAGACAAAAAGTTTCACTGCCGCAGTATATACTCAATCACAGTTATCACCCGCTCGGGGCGCAAGCTTTGATTGAAGCAGTTATGTTATGCCATCAAGGTCGTATATTAGCAACGACTGAGAGTTATGACTTGACTGATATCTGGCTTGGAATTGCTAACGATAAAGCGTCTGCTGCTGAAATCAATAATAACGCTAGCGCTAATATTAGCAGCCACCCCCAATTTTTAGCGCATACGATAGATCATAGATTATTAGCAGCAGTGGCACATCTTGATAGGCGTTTAGACAACGCATTGATTGCATTGGCAATAAAGCAATTGAATCAGCATAACCTGTCAGAAACTGCTATCAATGAATCACGCTTAAGATATGAAGCGAGTCATAGCAATCAAGATCATCAACATTATGTGCAGCAAAAAAAGTGTCGTACAATGCTGATGCGCTATCAACAGGGTATCATTGAGCTATTTGAACACTACCTAACGGCGGATTTAAGTCAACATTTCGCTGATAACATAGCCAGTGAAGATGGTGCTATGGATAAAATTAAGCCAGTATCAACGCACTCAGGAAAAATCGACTCTCGGTTGCCACCGATTTTATCATTATGGCAAGCGCTACAGTTGCAGCAATTATTACCTATATTGTCTACTGTATTGAACGAGGAACACGTGCATGCTCAGCCTCAGCTATTATGGTTATGGCAGCAAACATTGCAAGCGGGTAGAGATGATATTTATGACCAGCTTGACCCTTCAGGACAGGTATTTGATGGTCTCGATGTTGCCGCGAAAGCAATGCTTATTTTATTGGCTTATCGCCTATCAAAAGATGTCAAGGGTCAGGTCGTATCAGCACTAGATAGCTCAGTACACATTTCAGCACCTACTTCAGTACTCGGCTATAATAATGACAGTGTTGCTCACTATCTTGTGGATTTGCGGCGTCACGCACGTTTAATTGATATTGACTTAGCCGCTGTTAGTGACGCAAATTTGCAATGGCTACTATTGACTGCGCAAAATATAAATAGTATCCAGTTATTGGCAGTGATAGAAGCGGTGCCTATTTTTATAGCGCCTGCCAGTCAGTCGTCTGCATCAGAAGCCAAACGTAATGATAATTATCGACAGAGGCAACAGGGCAGCGATCAAATAGATTATAATGCTCATAGACAAGACGGCAATGCAGATAGTGTAGATAAGGCGGGCAATGATAGTCTGCGCCATTCTTATGCTTATCATACTTACCGGCAATGGTTGAGTACGTTGCATACGGTGATGTTGCACGATACGATAGTCAGTCAAGACGAATATGATTGCTTGACCGAGCTTGCCAATCATTGGTTAGGCGTTCGGCAGCTTTTTTGAGCAATTTAGTTGATGGTACTTAAGTAATTGTTTTGCTGGCAAGAAACGATATGTTCTTGACCTTTTCTTAATAGCATTTCTTTTGATAGTAAAAGCCTGTAAATTCATTTTAGATAAGTAGGATAGTAAATAAGCATGAGTGATATCCGAGACCCGCTAATTGTATTGCAGCAGCGCCAGATTTTAGCGATGATGGGTATCAATCAGTGGGTGCAGCCGAGCTCTAAGACATTGAGTATCGCAGGTATTTCTGCGCCTGCTCTGCTCGAGCAGACTACAGCTAATCCAATTTTAGCTAATCCTAGTATTTCTTCTGCGATTACCACTGAACAGCCAAGTATTGAATCTTCTAATATTGAATCCCCAAATATTAATGCCATATCAGATATGGTAGATGATGAGTCTATCAACCATTATTATAATGACGCTAATGATACAGATTTAAGCTATTCTGATCAGCAAAGCTCTGTTACTTATAGTTTTGACTCGACTGTCTCTGACATCTCTAAGCCCGCCGTGACTTCCCTTGTAAATACGGTCGTTCAGCAAACTTCTATTGCTGATATAGATGACGCTTCGAGCTTTGGAAATGGCAGTTTTAAAGAAGAGGGCTTTCAAGAGGAAAGCTTCAAAAAGGTAGCACCCTTTGATTTACAAGGTGGTCGCTATGGCAATTGGGTGATTTTGGTGGATATCCAAGCCCTTAATCATGACAGCCAAAAACTGTGGCAAAATATCACCCAAGCCTTATCCATCAGTTGTGAGACGACCTCATTCCCTATTTGTGAAGGTATGGATACGGCTGAGCTTGCCAATGCCAGCCTTGCTGGATACGTCTTTAAAATTGGCCGTAGCGAAGAGATACAGGTAGTGGCATTGACCGCACTTCCTGAAGGTTTGGAACATCCTAACCTGACGACTGCACCCACGTTGGATGAGATGCTTACTGATAGTAATCTCAAACGTCAGCTTTGGGAGCAGTTATCGAGTCAGAGTTAAAGGCTTGCCACTTACTATTATTACGACTACTACGACAGAGATTAAAAAGTAACGATAAAATTCACCTTCAACATTTAACCTTTAATAACCACGATGACTTCATCATATTTAGGATATTGATTATGACCACTAAAGCCGCTCCTAACCGCGTACCCAATTTTTCAGCGGGACCTGCTACTATACCGACGGCCGTATTATCACGCGCTCAAGAAGAGTTGCTTGATTGGCAGGGACGCGGTATGTCGGTCATGGAAGTGAGTCACCGTAGTAAAGAATACATCGCCATTACCGAAAAAGCCGAAGCCAAATTGCGCTCATTGATGGACATTCCAGATAACTATAAAGTGCTGTTTTTACAAGGTGGTGCTAGCTTACAGTTTTCAGCGATTCCATTAAACTTGCTAAATGGTGGGCGCGCAGACTATCTAACGACGGGTGCATGGTCTGGTAAAGCGGTCAAAGAAGCACAGCGCTATGCCAAACTAGGTCTTGGTGAAGTGAATCAGGTCGCAACGGGTAAAGACAGTAGCTTTACTGATGTGCCAGCCCAAAGCGAATGGAGCCTGAGCGAAGATGCTGCCTATTTTCATTACTGTGCCAACGAAACCATTCATGGTTTGCAAATATTTGAGCCGCCACAAGTCGATGCGCCAATTGTCGTCGATATGTCTTCTTGCATTTTGTCACAGCCAATCGACGTCTCTAAATTTGGCGTGATTTACGCGGGTGCGCAAAAAAATATCGGGCCAGCAGGTCTGATTATCGTCATTATCCGTGAAGATTTATTGGGCAAAGCGAGTGAATGGTGTCCACTGCTGATGAACTATGAGCACCAAGCTGAAAAAGAATCCATGTCAAACACACCAGCGACGTATTCTTGGTATTTGGCAGGGCTGGTGTTTGATTGGCTAGAGGAGCAGGGCGGCGTCGCTGCTATCGGCAAAATCAACCAACAAAAAGCCGATTTACTCTATAAAACAATTGATGATAGCAGCTTTTATAGCAATCCAGTTGATCCCAAATATCGCTCTATCATGAATGTGCCTTTTACCTTAGCCGACAGCAGCCTTGATAAAGTATTCTTAGAAGAGTCGGAAGCGGCAGGCCTCATGAATCTAAAAGGTCACCGCGATGTGGGCGGTATGCGTGCCAGCATTTACAATGCAGTGTCATTAGATTGGGTGCAGCAGTTGGTTGACTTTATGATTGCGTTTGAAAAAAAACACGCATAAATTATGTATAGACTTTAAAATAAAAGACGCAGCTTATAAAAGTTGCGTCTTTTTTTATACGCGTTAGTATTCTTTTAAGATAAATGATGCATCATGTAGCAACTCTAACGCTGCAAATCATTAGGTTAAAAAACCTAAGTTTGTTATGATAAAATTCTGCGGCACTCACTCTTTTTTAATTATATGGTAGCACTTGAGTAAAATTTCATCATATTCATTGGGCTCGCACAAGGGTTTGTTATAACTTTATTATGATAAAAAATACCATGCTAAAAGCCGTCTTACTTGCCATGACTGTAAGCTGGATACCTGCCAGTATCGCGGTGCCAATCACTACTACTGCGCTTGGTCATAATAGTACCACTGAGTATATTGACGTGCCCTTTATGCCTTATGCCAACCCAAAGGCACCGACAGGCGGTACATTATCACTTGAGGCGCGTGGTACTTTTAACGCGGCTAATAAATGGATGACCACAGGTGTGGCGATGGTTGGCACCGATTATCTCTATGACACCTTGATGACTGGCTCATTAAATGAAGCCTTTACCATGTATCCGCAGCTGGCAACCAAAGTAACTTATGATCCCGACGATACTAGTTGGATTATCTATCATATTAATCCTGCTGCCCATTTTTGGGATGGTACGCCGGTCACCAGCAGTGACGTCAAAGCGACTTATGATGCACTGTTAAATAAAGGTCCGATGTATATTCGCAGCTATTTGGTTGATATTAAAAATATTGAAATTATTAATGACCAACAAGTAAAATTCATCTTTAACTCTGATGACAATAAAGAGATTTTATTAACCGTCGGACAGTTTCCTATTTTTGCTAAGTCCTCTATCGATACTGACTTTGAAAAAATAACGTTGACGCCATTGATGGGCAGTGGACCTTATAAGTTAGGACGTGTCGATGCAGGGCGCTCGGTCAGCTATGTACGTGATCCCAATTATTGGGGTCGTGATTTGATGGTCAATCGCGGTCGTTATAACTTTGATATGATTAAGTTTGTTTATTATCAAAGCGATGAGATTGCCTTTGAAGGTTTTAAGTCTGGTCAATATCGTTTTCGCCCTGAGAATAAAGCGTCGAACTGGGCAACGGGTTATAACTTTCCTGCAGTCAAGGCAGGGATGATTAATAAAGAAACGATCAGCAGCGAAAACCCAGTACCAATGCAAGGTCTGGTCATGAATATGCGACGTCCCATCTTTCAAGATATTCGCGTTCGCCAAGCACTGAGCAAGGCTTATGACTTTGAGTGGATGAATAAGACCTTGTTTCATGGGCAGTATGAACGTTTGCAAAGTTTCTTTCATGGCTCCGAGCTTGCCGCAACAGGGATGCCATCTACTGAAGAGATGCAGGTGCTTACGCCTTTATTACCCAAGCTTGAACCGCTGCAACGTCAAGCCGTATTAGCAGAATGGCAATTGCCAACCAGTGATGGTAGCGGCTTTAATCGTACAGAATTATTAAAAGCAAGGCAGCTGTTGCTAGATGCTGGGTTTTATTATAACGATATGAGACTATATCAGCCCAATGGACAACTTGCTCAGATTGAGATATTGATGACAGGCGAAACCATGGGTCGGGTGCTGCTGCCATATATTCGAAATCTAAAGCGCTTGGGCTTTGATGCCACGTTACGTCAAGTCGATGGGCCACAATATTATGAGCGGGTACGCCGTTTTGACTACGACATGATAGTTGATAAATTTGCTCAGAGTTTATCCCCTGGTGCGGAACAAGTTGGTTTTTGGGGTAGCTCAGCGGCCGACCAAGCGGGCAATAGAAACACTATTGGCATCAAAAACCCAGAGATTGACGCGGTAATAGAGCAGCTTGGTAATGCTAAAACTCGCGACGATACTATATTATATACTCAGGTGCTCGATCGCCTACTACGTGCTGGTCATTATTTAGTGCCTTTATACGGCAAATCAGCGACCAATGTCGCCTATTGGGATCAATATCGTCATACTGAAAAACTGCCCTCTAATGCCATCGGTATTGACTACTGGTGGACGGACAAAGAAGCAGAAGCACGTATTAACCAATACTTGAAGCAATAATTTAGAACAATAAAGGAAATAACGCTTCATCTTAAAATTTTATTTCGTTTAAAAAAATCAATAAAAGACATCAGCAATAAAGATAACTACTGGTAAGGATTTAATATGACTATCCGTATTCACCCAATCAAAGCGTTCAATGACAATTATATTTGGACATTGATTAATGAAAATAATAAACAGGCGATCGTTATTGATCCTGGTCAAGCTGAGCCTGTCATGAGTTATTTGGAAGAAAATAAATTAGAGCTGACGTCTATCTGGACGACTCATCATCATCATGACCATATCGGCGGTGTCGCAGAACTGCAAGAGTCGTATCCGATGACGCATCTGGTTGCGCATACTGAGCATAATGTCGATGAAGATCAAACCATCAAAGATGGCAGTACCGTCAGTGCGTGGGGCTGTGCAGCACAAGTATGGGATGTGTCTGGCCATACTGATAGCCACGTGGCTTATGTTTTGGATATTGACGGGCTTAAACATTGCTTTTGTGGCGATACTTTATTTAGTGCTGGATGCGGACGGGTATTTACGGGGACGATTGAGCAATTACACAACAGCTTTAAGCGTTTAAATGGTTTACCAGCTGACACGCTACTATATCCTGCGCATGAATACACTGCCAGTAATCTGCGCTTTGGACTATCTATTGAACCTACTAATGTAGCAATGCAGCAAACTCTGGTTCAAGCAGAAGAAAAAACCGCCCAAGGTATTCCGACGTTGCCAGTCACTCTAGAACATGAGCGCGCAGTCAATGTGTTTTTACGGACGCAAGAGCCGAGTGTGATAGCAGGGGTGAAGTCTAAAGCAACTATCGATGATGATAAATCTTTGGCTGTATTTGCTGCGTTACGTGAGCTTAAAAATAGCTTTTAAACCATAACGGGCGCTTCGACTGACGTTTTGATAGTTATTAGCTGCGTATTCTTTCTGTCGTCATATTTATTATCTTAGGAAGCCACCGTTATGGGTCGTTATATCTTAAAAAGGTTACTACTGATATTACCGACGCTTTTTTTGATATTGCTCGCAAACTTTGTGATTGTACAAGCAGCGCCTGGTGGTCCTGTCGAGCAGCAACTGGCGCTTATTGAGCAAGGGGCAAAAGACAATGCACTTGGCGGTAATATTGGCGCGGGTAGTGCGGGAAATAACAGTACCTATCAAGGTACGCGTGGCTTATCTGAGGAAATGGTTGCAGCGATTAATGCCCAATACGGCTTTGATAAATCGGCACCTGAGCGCTTTTGGCTTATGTTAAAGAATTACGCTCAGCTAGATTTTGGCGAGTCTTTTTTTAAAGGACAGTCGGTAACAGATTTGATTATCGAGAAATTACCCGTTTCTATCTCGCTTGGGCTCTGGAGCACGCTGCTGATTTATATGATAGCGATTCCATTAGGTATCTATAAAGCCATGCATCATGGCTCGGGGATTGATAAAGTTACTGCCATGCTACTGGCTATCGGGCATGCAATACCTGTTTTCGTATTTGCCGTTATATTACTGGTGTTTTTTGCAGGTGGTAGCTACTGGAATATCTTTCCACTGCAAGGCTTGACCTCTGAGAACTTTGATCAATTAAGTGCGCTGGGTAAAATCAAAGATTACTTTTGGCATTTAGCGCTGCCGCTGCTGGCAAGTACGATTGGCGGTTTTGCGGGTTTGACCTACCTGACCAAGTTTAGCTTTTTAGAAGAGCTGGGTAAGCAATATGTGTTCACCGCCCATGCCAAAGGCTTGGGTGAGCGTCAAGTGTTATACGGACATGTGTTTCGTAATGCCATGCTGATTATTATCGCGGGTATTCCAGCAGCTATCGTTGGTATTTTCTTTGCCGGTAATTTTTTGATTGAGATTATCTTTAAGCTTGATGGTTTGGGGTTGTTAGCTTTTGAAGCCATTCAGCAGCGTGATTATCCGGTGATATTTGGCACATTGTTTATCTTTACCTTGGTCGGGCTATTATTACAGTTAATCAGTGATTTAAGTTATCACTTAATTGATCCTCGTATTGATTTTGAGGGGCGATAATGTCAGATAAAATATCAAATCATCCGTTACCTTCAACGCCTTCATCTGCATCTGCATCTCCTGTCTCTATGCCAAAAAAACGTCGCCTAAATCCTATCTGGCAGGCACGCCTAAACCGTTTTCGCCGTAATCGTCTTGGCGTCGTATCATTATTCATTTTTGCGCTGATATTCGTCATTTGTATGGCAGCCAATGTGATTGCCAATGACAAGCCGCTACTGGTGCAGTATCAAGGCGATTATTACTTTCCTGTCCTAAAAGCCTATCCTGAAACGGCTTTTGGTGGGGTGTTTGAGACTGAAGCCAATTATAAAGACCCTGCGGTACAGACGCTGATTGATGAGCAGGGTTTTTACATTATGCCGCCGATTCCATTTGCCGATCAGACACCAAACGTTGAGCTGGGTATTCCATATCCAGCAGCGCCCAATAGCCAGAACTGGCTTGGTACTGATGACTTAGGCCGTGATGTGTTGGCACGGATACTTTATGGCATGCGCGTGTCGTTATTGTTCGGTTTAGCATTAACACTTGCTGGGGCAGTGATTGGTATTATCGTCGGTGCAATACAAGGTTATTACGGTGGCTGGATAGATTTGGCAGGGCAGCGCTTCATGGAAGTGTGGGGCGGTATGCCGCAGCTGTTTATGATTATTATTTTGGTCAGCTTGTTTAGCCCTAGCATTACTATGCTATTTGCGATGATGCTATTATTCGGTTGGATGGGGCTGGTTGGTTTGGTACGGGCAGAGTTTTTGCGCGCGCGTAACTTTGATTATGTGCGTGCGGCGCGTAATCTTGGGGTGTCAGACAGTCAAATCATGCTAAGGCATATCTTGCCCAATGCCCTAGCGTCAAGTTTGTCACAGCTGCCGTTCATTTTAACGGCCAATATTATTGCGTTAACCGCACTAGACTTTTTAGGTTATGGCTTGCCGCCTGGGTCACCGTCGCTGGGTGAGCTGATGGTACAAGGGAAAAATAACCTAGATGCACCATGGCTTGCGCTATCTGGGTTTTTTAGTTTGACCTTTATTTTATCATTGCTGATTTTCGTTGGCGAAGCGCTGCGTGATGCGTTTGATCCGAGGCGCTCCTGATATGACAACTGATGATGTGATAACGACTAATATGACGACTACTGAGCAAAGTGTTACTGAGCACAATGCCCATTTAAATGATAGTCATAGCAATAACCAAAATAAGCTGATGCTGAGCGTCGATAAACTTAGCATCGTCACGGACGCAGGCAGCGTTCTGGTCGATAAACTATCGTATGAGCTACGGCAAGGGCAGACGTTAGCGATAGTAGGTGAATCAGGCTCTGGCAAATCCATTGCAAGTCTCGCGTTATTAGGCTTATTGCCAGACAGTTTGACCGTTAGCGGTGAGGTGAAGCTAGCAGGGTCAGCAGGGTTGACTGTGCTACCGATAGCCAATGCCAATGTTGGTGTTAGTGCTAAGGCACGTAACGCTGCGCTGCGCTCTATTCGCGGACAGCGCATCGGCATGGTGTTTCAAGAGCCGATGACAGCGCTCAATCCACTACATACGGTCGGCAAACAAATTGCTGAATCACTACGTCTAGTTGGTGTGCCCAAGAAACAATGGCAAAGCCAAACAATCGATTTACTAAATGATGTCAATATTACCAATCCGATTGATAAGTTGAACCGCTATCCGCACGAGCTATCAGGTGGTCAACGTCAACGGGTCATGATTGCCATGGCATTGGCACAGCAGCCTGATATTTTAATCGCTGATGAGCCGACCACCGCGCTTGATGTGACTCTGCAACATGAGATTCTCGCTCTATTAGATGATCTTAAGCGTCAGCATAATATGGCGATGGTGCTTATTAGCCATGACCTCAATCTGGTCAGGCGCTACAGTGATGACGTCATCGTCATGCACCAAGGGCAAACGATTGAGCAAGGGCAAACCGCAGCGGTGTTTAACCAGCCCAAAGCCGAATATACCCGCTCGCTAATCAAACAAGACTTTGGCCAAGCACTGAACTTCTCTAATGATGATAAAATTCAGCAACCCACCGTATTGCAAGTCAGCAATTTACAAATACAGTTTCCCATTGAAAAAAGCCTATTCGGTGGTACTAAGCGCTGGTTTGATGCGGTAAAAAATGTTGATATGACGCTACAGAAAGGGTGGGCGTTAGGCATTGTTGGTGAGTCAGGCTCTGGAAAAACCACCATCGCCCTCGCACTCAGTCAATTACTGAGCAATCAAGCGCGTGTGGGTGGCGAAATAATGGTCAATGGACAAGATATTACGGCATTTTCCAAACGTGATTTGCGCACCTTTCGCTCGCAAATTCAAATGGTGTTTCAAGACCCCTTTGCCAGTATCAATCCGCGCATGACAGTGATGCAAATCGTTGAAGAAGGATTGCTCGTACAAGGCGTTGATAAGGCAGCACGGCAGCAGGCAGTGATGTATAGCCTTACTACCGTGCATCTGCCAGCTGAGTTTGCGCATCGCTATCCGCATGAGTTGTCAGGTGGTCAGCGTCAGCGTGTCGCACTTGCGCGCGCCCTGATTATGCAACCAAGTCTATTGATACTGGATGAGCCGACGTCCGCGCTTGATAGTACCACGCAGGTCACTGTAGTTAGCTTGCTGCGTGAAATTCAACAGAAACTACAAATCAGTTATGTATTTATTAGTCATGACTTAAAAGTGGTGCGCGCCTTATGTCAGCATATTATGGTGCTTAAAGATGGGATATGTATTGAGTACGGACGTACTGAAGATGTTTTTAATAGCCCGCAGCATCCCTATGCGCAGCAGTTGCTGCAGGCGAGTATGATTTAGCTTAGCCAAAAAGAGTTAAGCAGATAGAGCCAAATAAGCAGAACATGGCAGTTCATATTAATTGCGATATCCTAAAAATAGCAGTGATACAATAAGTTAAACAGACGTTCACTTTAGTTAGAGGCTTAAATTTGTTTAATTTTTAGTTAAAGAGCCGTTTAAGTTGCTGCTTTAAAGGATTGTCATCGCTATTATTACCATCATTAAAAAGGATTTTTACTCATGAAAAAACAAAACAGTATTGCTAAATTAGTAAATAACAAGTTAGTAAATACCAATGGATTGCAGAATGTCGGTTATTTAGCCGTTGCTAAAACACGCGCTAAAGTCTTAAAAGCGTTCGCTTATGTTGTTCCAATTAGAAGACCAATGCTATTTGTCGGTGAGACCTCTTGTGAAGAGCTATGTGATATGGCCATCAACGAAGGCAGCACCAATGTATTTATCGTCACTGATACCGTGCTTAATAAGCTAGGTATCCCAGCCAAAGTGACTGATTATCTAGATAGCAAAAATATCAGCTATACCGTTTATGACGGCATTACCCCAGACCCTACTTTTAACGTTGTCGAAGAGGGACTGCGCAAATCTATCGATGCTAAGTGCGATTCGATTATTGCTATCGGTGGTGGTTCGGTCATTGATGCGGCTAAGATGATTGCGATGTCGCAAGGCAATAGCTGCAAGCCGCAACAGCTTATCGGCATTCTTAAAGCTAGAAAGCCTTCGATGCCGCTTTATTGTATTCCTACCACGGCTGGCACAGGTTCAGAAGCAACCCTTGGTGCAGTAGTATCAGACGATAAAACGCATCAAAAAGCACTGTCTATTGACCCAAGAATGGTGCCATTAGCAGCGGCTATTGACCCTGTTATTATGAAAGGCATGCCTGCTCATATCACAGCGGATACGGGTATCGATGTTTTAACGCACGCGCTTGAAGCTTGGATGAGTGCTAATGCGAGCGTAGAGACCGATTATTATGCGGCTTCTGCGATCAAATCTGTGATGCAAAACCTACCGCTGGTCTATAAAGACGGCGGCAATCTTAAAGCCAGAGAAGCAATGGGTATTGCCGCTCATTACGGCGGTATCGCCTTTAATAAAGCGGGTCTTGGTTACGTTCATGCTATCGCTCACCAGTTAGGCGCGCACTATAGTATTCCTCACGGTCGTGCCAATGCCATCGTGCTGCCGTATGTGCTTGATGTCAATTGTCAAGGAAGTAAAAAAAGACTGGCAGAATTGGCTAGAAAAACAGGTATGGTAAAATCGGGACAAGCTAGCAAGAGTGATGCTGAGATTGCCGACGACCTCATCGCGCAAGTACGTGAACTGATTGCCACCTTGAATATCGATCCAACGGTGAAAGGCATGCAAAGCAGTGATTTTGATAAAATTGCCAAAGCAGCTGCAAAAGAAGTTAGTGATACTTATGCAGTACCGGCTTATCTATCAGCGTCTGAAATCAAGGCTATTTTAACCAAGATTCAGCAAGCCAGTGATGAGCATACTGCTTGAAAATAAAAGAGTAACTAAGCTATATTGATATAATATAAAAGAGCACACTACACTGTCCGTAATGTGCTCTTTTTTTAATAATCATACTTTGTATCAAACTTATCTTATTAGGAAATTGTGTATAATTCAGAATTTTACTGTTTAATTATATTAAATAATATCTAATAACTATTAAATTTTTATAACAATATAGGTATAGTTTAGTGAGGTCAAAGAGTTATCATGGCTATATTATATTACTTTTAGGAGTTATCGATGAATCATAAATTAAAGACGGGCGCTATTGCGATGGCTGTAGCAGCCATCAGTATGGTTTTCGTTGGCTGTGCTGCCACCGAAAATACGCCCGCTGTAAAAAGTACTGCCATCGATAATCCTTATGCGCCAACGGACCCAAATCTCGCAGTCGCTACGGTCGCTGGCGGTTGTTTTTGGTGCGTGGAAGCGGGTTATGAAAAAATACCTGGCGTTGTAGAAGTGGTCTCTGGCTATACCGGCGGTCAATCGACCAATCCAACTTATAGCACTGTATCAGCAGGCGGCACAGGGCATACTGAAGCTGCGCAGGTCTATTATGACCCGACGAAAATCACCTATAATGGTCTCGTTCAAGCGTTATGGCGTATCGCCGATCCAACCGATGCTGACGGCCAGTATGTAGATCGTGGTACTCAGTATCGTCCTGCTATTTTTTATAATAATGCACAAGAAAAGCAGATAGCGGAAGCTGCTAAGCAATCACTGCAAGACTCTGGTGTCTATAGCAAACCAGTTGTGATTGAAATTGTTGCTGCTAGCAAGTTTTACCCTGCTGAAGAGTATCATCAAGATTATTATAAGAAAAACCCAATCCGCTATAAAGCTTATACCTTTAATTCCGGGCGCTATCAATTTATCGAAAGTGTCTATGGTAAAGACTACGAGCTGGATTTTAGTCAGTTTAAACCTACTGCGGCAGATAGCGTACAGGCAACATCAAACAATGCGTCAGCTACTAAAGCTAGCACAGGATTCAATCCAGATACCTTTGTGAAGCCTGCACAGGATGAGCTAAAGCAGTTGCTAAGTGATATTCAATATAAAGTCACTCAAAAAGACGGCACCGAACGCGCTTTTGATAATGAATATTGGGATAATAAAGCGCCTGGGCTGTATGTCGATGTGATATCGGGAGAGCCACTATATTCCTCTCGTGATCAATACAAATCTGGCACTGGCTGGCCAAGCTTTACCCGTCCATTGAGCACGGATATGGTCGTTGAGAAGGAAGACCGAGGGATATTCGGAAGCCGTACCGAAATCCGTAGCCGTTATGCAGACTCACACGTCGGTCATGTGTTCGATGATGGCCCAGCACCGACAGGCAAGCGCTACTGTATGAATTCAGCGGCAATGCGTTTTATTCCACTGGCACAGATGGAAGCAGAAGGTTATGGCAATTGGATTGATGACGTAAAATAGGTTAGTTAAGCCTCGTTATATTGCAATTAATGGTTGATTGCTAATTATTAATGATAGCTATATTGAAAGGTACGCATTAAAAAAGGATACTTAAGTATCCTTTTTTTATTATCTATTATTACTTGAAGCGTTAGAATGCAGGTTGACGTCTAGGAATCGCACTCAAAAACTCATTGCGCGCTTGATTGTCATGTACGTACTCACCCAACATCGACATCGTGCGTGTAGTAGAGTGCTGTTTATTTACGCCGCGCATCATCATACACATATGTGCTGCATCCATCACTACTGCTACGCCGCGACAGCCAGTGACATCCATGATAGTTTGTGCCACTTGCTCGCTTAAATTTTCTTGAACTTGCAAGCGACGGGCGAACATGTCGACGATACGGGCAAATTTTGATAAGCCCAGTACTTGACCATTGGGTAAATAGCCTATATGAGCAATACCATGAAAAGGCAGCATATGATGTTCGCACAATGAATAAAATTCAATATTTTGTACCAATACCAGCTCGCGATTGCTTGATGGAAATAGGGCGTCGTTGACGACTTCATCCAAGCTTTGATGATAACCTTGGGTTAGATGTGCAAAAGCTTTTGCAGCACGCATCGGCGTTTCTTCAAGACCGGGACGCTGTAAGTCCTCGCCTGTTGAGAGAATCAGTTGACGATAAGACTCAACGCTTTCTTGGTAATTTGATGCTATTGTTGGGGTGTTACTCATAAGTTTGGCAGCCATCCAAAATGTGGGTGTAGCTTAACGCTAAATCCCTAATTACGAACAGTTACAAATAACTGTTGTAAAGGATTTTTATAAAAATTGTGCAAGCTGGGAAGGGCTGTGATTATACTTGAAATCTACTTAACTTCATACTGCTGTGGCGAGCAGTTGAGCGTTTAATCGATATTAGACGCCATTACAAGGGAATACAGTTTACGACTGTTTACTTAAATTAATTCGTGTATAATGACTTATTTTATAATTTGTACTTTTTACGCTGTGATATTCATCGTATCTAATCACTCTAAATAACTTAATATGATTAAACAATTTTGATCGACCCAAAAGGAAATATTATGCTACTACAAGGACAACGATTTGTCGTGACAGGCATTGCGAGCAAACTGTCTATCGCTTGGGCTATCGCTGAGGCACTGCACCGTGAAGGTGCCTCATTAATTCTCACTTATCCTAATGATAAGATCAAAAAGCGTGTCGATATGGCAGCGGAGAAATTCGAAGCAGATTTGGTACTTGAGTGTGATGTGGCATCTGATGAGTCTATCGCTGCCTGCTTTGAGCAAGTCACTGCCCATTGGGGTGATGGAATCGATGGTGTGGTACATGCGATTGGCTTTGCACCGATGGATCAGCTTGATGGCGATTTTGTTAAGGCGACGACCCGTGAAGGTAGTCAAATTGCCCATGATATCTCAAGCTATAGTTTTGTGGCATTAGCCAAAGAAGCTCGTGCTTTATTGTCCATGCGTCACGGTTCGATGCTGACATTGACATATGAAGGTAGTATCTCGGTATTGCCAAACTATAACGTCATGGGTATGGCAAAGGCCAGCCTCGAAGCCAGTGTTCGCTATTTGGCTACTTCGATGGGCGGTGAAGGCATTCGTGTCAATGCGATCTCAGCAGGTCCTATTCGCACGCTTGCTGCCAGTGGCATCAAATCATTCCGTAAAATGCTCGATATCAGCGAAAAAATCGCGCCGCTACAACGCAATATCACCCAAACCGAAGTCGGTAATGCGGCGCTTTTCTTGCTATCACCTTGGGCATCTGGTATTACCGGCGAGATTATGTTTGTTGACGCAGGTTTTAATACCGTTGCTATCAGTGAGCAATTAATGATGCTTGATGAGCCGAAATAATCCACTTCAATAGTCGGTTATAGGGTTCTATAGATCAGGAAGGCAGCCAATAGGTTGCCTTTTTTGGTTATAATAGATGCTTTTTGGTGATAAGCCATTAGGCGGCGAATATGATAACCAAATTACCAAAGTGGATATTGTGGGGCGGGGCAGTACTGGCATTCAGTGCTGGCTGTGTTAACACTGCTGCGTTAATGGGGTTTACCAATCTATCGGTTTCTCATGTCACTGGCAACGTAAGCTTATTTGCAGCGGCTATTGCTTACTTGGATGTGCGTAGTATCTTGTATATTGGTGCGCTGCTATTGTCTTTTTTGGCAGGCGCGATACTGAGTGGTTATGTGATTGGGCAGACATCATTAAAGTTAGGTAGGCGCTATGGTAGTGCGCTATATATCGAGGCGGCACTGTTAATGGTCAGCTACTGGTTGTATCAGCAGCATGATTATTTAGGACAGTTGGCAGCGGCAATGGCATGCGGATTACAGAATGCCATGGTAGCGACTTATAGTGGCGCGGTTATTCGTACCACCCATTTAACAGGTTTGACATCAGATATGGGCGCAGCGATTGGCAACTGGTTGGCGGGTCGATCGATTAGCAAACCGACATTAGGGTTTCAAGCCATTATTTGGTATTGCTTTTGCGGTGGCAGCGCCGTTGGAGCATTTTTATTCGCCAAGGTTGGCTATGAAGCGCTATTTGTACCCATTGCTATCGTCTTGACGGCAGCATTTATATATAACTATGTCTCAGACCGCCTGCCAGAAAAAAGAGAGCCAAAAAATAAAAGGCACTCATCATAACGATCAGTACCTTTTATTTTTTGCTTTGAGATAATAATAAAGCTGTGATTTAGTTTTTACCTTCTTCATTATGGTCTTCATGTTCATGCAACCCTTGCATCATATCGAGTGCAGAGTCATCGGTACGCTGCTGATCTTTTTTAGCCAAACTGTCTTGATTGATATCTCTTGGTGACATTTTAGTGGTTGAGTCTGTTTTATTTGCATCTGTCATAAAGTGCTCCTATTTATTGTTATTCATTTTCCGATATAAATACTAATAAAAAACAGTTGTTAAGCTATTACTGGTATTAGAAATTTATTTTGACTTATTTAGTATGAGATAGCACCATACGCTTGTACATACTAAGTGTACGCTTGTTTAGTGACGATGTGTAACCGCACATCACAAGGCTTGCTGTTTAATGAAAAACAATTACTTGGTTATAAGTTGCTCTCTCACTCACTTTCGGCGTTCGGTTCAAAAATAAAAAACTCATGAGATAAATGTCATCTCTATAAAGTACCGTTTTAAGGTACCTTTCCTAAAACGCATTAAAGTAACTCTTTACCTGTGAAATAACCATGTTTATTGCAAATTTTATAACGGTTTTTTTATAAAAGCTTTGTTGCATCAGCTTTTTGTTATATATCTGTTATGATAACGGCGTATTTTTTGTGGTTGCTGGTTGAATAACCATTAATAGCTAACATGCGTTTTTATTTTAGCGTCTTTTTACACTGTCTTTGGGAAAATAAGGACATTTTATGTCAGAGCAAAAACTAGATAGCCATCTTCCTGATGATGGCAATGAGTATTTATTTACCGATACCTTTCCAAAGGGTACTGGTAAAGGGTTGATAGTGGTCGCTATTGCGGCAGTTATCAGTATGATTATTTATAATGTATTACCATTCGATATCAACGCCAATAAGGGTCTTGCCTTATTGTTCTTCATCGGCGTATTGTGGCTAACGGAAGCGTTGCACGTCACGATTACGGCACTATTGGTAGTCGTGGTTGGTGCCTTAGTTGGTATACCAGAATTCGATGCCGAAATAGGCTTACAAAGCTTTGCCAATCCGACCATTTATTTGTTTTTTGGTGGTTTTGCTTTAGCGGCAGCCTTGCATGTGCAGCAATTGGATAAAAAAATTGCCCTGAAGATTTTATCGATGTCAGGTGGCAAATTAAGCACGGCGGTATTTTTAATATTTGGCGTGACCGCATTTTTGTCGATGTGGATATCGAATACTGCGACGGCGGCGATGATGTTGCCATTAGCACTGGGTATTTTAACGCAAGTTGACCGTGAAAAAGACCGAGGTACTTTTGTATTTGTACTATTAGGTATCGCTTATTCAGCAAGCCTTGGTGGTTTAGGTACGATCGTTGGTTCGCCACCAAATGCTATCGCTGCAAAAGCGCTCAATATTGCCTTTGTGGACTGGATGAAGTTTGGTGTGCCGATGATGCTGGTATTATTGCCGCTATTGTTAGGCGCGATGTATGTGTTTTTGAAGCCCAACCTGAATCGTAAAATTGTACTGGTTGAAGATGAGCCTATTGTATGGAATAAACCTCGCGTAGTGACGATTATCGTCTTTATTGTCACCGCATTGAGCTGGATTTTCTCCAAAAAGATTGGTGCTGCGCTTGATATTACAGATACTGACGCGGTTATTGCCTTATCAGCCGCTGCCGCTGTGGTCAGCTTAGGCTTGGTATCGTGGAAGCAAGTGTCTGATAATACGGATTGGGGTGTACTCATGCTGTTCGGTGGTGGTATCGCCCTGTCGACGATTCTGAAAGTGTCAGGTGCCTCTTTGGTGTTGGGGGAGACGGTCGCTAATGCCTTGTCTTCTGCACCGCTTATCGTGGTGATGATTGCGGTATCAGCATTTATTATTTTCTTAACGGAGTTTGCTTCTAATACCGCCTCTGCCGCCCTGCTGGTTCCCGTATTTGCTGCTATTGCAGAGCAGATGGGTTTGCCGCACGAAGTGTTGGTATTGGTCATCGGTATTGGTGCATCTTGTGCCTTTATGCTACCAGTTGCAACACCGCCAAATGCGATTGTCTTTGGTACGGGGTTGATTAAACAGAGCGAAATGATCCGTACGGGTGTCATTCTTAATATCATTGCTACCTTTGTCGTCGGATTATGGGCTTATTTCTTCTTAATATAGTTTATCAATCACATTAATCATAATTTATGAAACCCAATGTCTTAATAATCACGAGCCATTGGGTTTTTTTGTTTCTCTTTTCTATTCCTTTTTATGGTTAGTCGATGTATAACATAGTGATTTGTTAGGAAAATAAATAGGATGGCGCACTCTAACTCCAACTCTAATAACAAGCAATTAAATACTATCGCAGCTATTTCCGACATTCATAGTAATGTCTTCGCGCTTGAAGCCGTGTTGACTGATATTAAACAGCGCGATATTGATCAAATTGTTAATCTGGGCGATATTTTATACGGACCGATTGCCCCTAAAGATACCTATGCGCTCTTAATGGCTCAGCAGAACGATATCATTACTATTCGAGGTAATCAGGATAGACAGATTTATGAAGCGACAACGGCGGAGATTGGCAACAACGCAACCATGGCTTTTATCATAGAGGACTTGCCAAAAGCAGCGGTTAATTGGCTACAGAATTTGCCATTTGATTGTCATCTGAGTGAAGATGTTTATCTTTGCCATGGGTCACCAACCGATGACATGGTATATTTGTTAGAAAATATCGAGACGGGTCAGCCGACCTTACGTGATAATCTAGACATTTTGGCACAGCTTAACGGTATTGGCAGTTCAGTGATCGTATGTGGTCATACTCATATTCCACGTACAGTCACGCTATCGACAGGGCAAATGATAGTCAATACAGGTAGCGTGGGTTATCCAGCCTATGAAGATGATTTGCCTATTTTGCATAAAATGCAAACCTATTCGCCCCATGCCAGTTACGCGATTATTAAATGTGTTGATACTGAACAGGGTAAATACTGGCAAACTGAGCATATCAAAGTGCCTTATGATTATGAAGCTGCGGCTAAATTGGCTTCTATGAACGGTCGTGAAGACTGGGCGTTTGCACTGAGAACAGGGCGAGTATTGCCTTGATGAGCAATTAAATATATAAGTATCAGGATTTTGCCTATTTTTAGCATGATTTACTAAGTTGCAAGCTATGATATGCATCAATATCTCTATGACCACACCAAGCCTCTTTCAATGCGGGTAGCGCTTGAATATCTATTTGCCTAAAAAAACCGTCTACATTAAGCTGTCGATAATTTGGTCCTCGCTCCATTAGTTGATTAGAAAATAAAGAAAAGCTTGCAACTGGCGTCTCGGAATGGCTATAGATATGAATACTAATAACATTAGCTCCCTCTTTGCCGCCTAGACCTTCACGCCAAAAACCATGGCTTTGACTGTTTATCTCATCGACTATGGCTTGCATTTTTTCAGGCTGATGCTTTGCGTCGTAAGATAGTAGAATAGGGTTTGAATAAGGGTTCTCAATTTCAACTTTGCTGATGTCATGATAAGTAGCTCTTGATGTTAAGCTTGATTCTTTATTTGTACAGGAAGTTAAACACAACACTATTGGCAAAAATATAGTCGCTATAAACGTCAGCTTAGTAGCTATCAGAATGCCCATATTGATCCTTTTTATATGATTCATCTAACATCACACATTTTACTCAGAAGTTATTAACGTACAAGGTAATTCTTTATGCCAACACTCTTTATGGTACAGCTTGGTGGTCGCCCCAAAGGTCGTTTGATTGAGCAGCATGATATTTTCTTTGGTGTGGCCAATCAGGTGAGCGAGCTGGTAGACGATATCAATAATCATTGGCCAGAAGTCAACAATAAATGGCATATTGACTCGTATCGCGCTATTACTAAAGTTGATAATTATAGTGTCAAATTAATTGAATCAAACAACAAAGTAGATGCTGAGAATGGTTTAAGGTTGTTCTTTATTAATTTAGGTGGTTATCAGCGGGGGAGCTTTGAAGAGTTTCATCATAAACTGCTTATCGTCGCTGCTACTCAAGCAGATGCTATTAAACAAGCCAAACAAAGTACATTTTATAAAGAATTTACTTTTAAAGATAAAGACTCACCTTTTAATGCCGCATCGCACATTGATGATAAATTTCAGGTAGATATCGATGATATATACGACGTGAACGACCTTGTCTCAAACATACAGATTTTAATTGAGCCTACGATTCATAATAGTCACGAACTTGCAAATGCTGATGAAGATAAAGAGTATGTTGGTTATCTAAGTATCAAGAATTTAAGGAAGTTATTTTAAATTCATTTCATTTTTAGTCTCATCATTTAATTAAGGACACACCCCAATATGGCTTTAAATATGTATTATAAAAATGGCATGATTCGCAAATCGCGTTGCCAACTCTCTGATGAGCTATTACCGACCCTTTATCAGATTCATGATAATGCTAAGTTTCCAAAACTCACTTGGTTGATTGATAATGTATATGAAAATCCTCAGATTCAACCCGATGTCGCACAAGCCTTAGCTGATGAAATGGTAGCGTTTGAGAGGTTAATACTTTCGCTGCATCTGCCTTTTCCTAGGCTGCCATTGCAAAAGTTGCAGAATTTCTTTACGGGGGCTGCCATTCGTCAACAGATTATTTATACAAGCAGCGTTTGAGCTTACAAATAATTTATTCACAAAAATAAAATAGGGCTGGCAGGTTTGAGAAATTTGATAAAATGTCACTACTAAACCACGAATTTACGAACCTTTTATGATCTATCAATGCATCACAGAAGAGGGTGAGCATTTACGTTTGGATGTGATTAATAGCGATATTGGTTATATGCTGAAGTATTATTTCGCTACCCAAGGCAATCCTTTAAGATTAGAGGCGCAGCAAGCGACTGAGGATACCTATTATACGACTCTTTCTAATGGTACTAATCTCGTTATGCGGGATCCGAATAATTACTATGAGCTGACACAGTTTGAAGATAGCGATACTTCTTTTTATATTATTAATGCCATCACTGGTCAGGAGATGAATCATTTTTTATGTGAGGATAACTCAATTGAAAAGGATCAGTATGCTTTGATTGCTTAAATGGAGCCAGAGCATTTTAAATTTAAGCCTATGACTAATGAGCTTAGAAATATTTTGACTGAGCGTTTTGAAAATAGATAATAGTCTGCATAGTTGCCAACCAAACACTATAACCACCTTGAATCACGCCCAAATTACCCTCATAATCTAACCACTTCCAAACAATGAATAGCCTAAGTAAATATGCCGAATACTTCTAAGAGCACCTCAGATATGCCGACTGGAAACAATACCAATGGATTTAAATCCGATGAATTAAGTAAATTAACAAACCCAAGTAACAATGATTTAAATATTACGGCAAACAGTAATGAAGCGTCTTCACAACCTGATATGGTTGTTGATTTACCAGTACTCGCTAAAGACAGTTATTATTTAAGTCGTCTTGAGCGTGAACTGGCAAGGGCTGCCGTGGCTAAAAATAAAAAAGTTTCTGACGATAAAGCGGATGATGGGCTAACTAAAAAACGTGCGCAGTATGAAAAAATCAAGACCCGCTCACAGCAAGCGGTGCAGGCACGTATGGATAGCATTCCAGAAAAACTGGCAGAAAAACTGAATCTTGATTTGCCCGTGAGTCAACGTGCAGAAGATTTAGTACAGGCAATTATTGATCACCAAGTCATTATTGTTGCAGGGGAGACGGGTTCTGGTAAGACGACGCAATTGCCGAAGCTGGCAATGCTGGCAGGTCGTGGTATCACTGGGCAGATAGGGCATACCCAGCCTCGACGATTGGCCGCGCGCAGTGTGGCAAACCGTATCGCTGAAGAACTGGGCGAGCAGCTCGGTAATACTGTCAGCTTCAAGATTCGCTTTAATGAGCAAGGTACGGCGCAATCTGTTGTTAAGCTCATGACCGATGGTATCTTGCTGGCAGAATTGGGGCATGATAGATTCTTGAGTAAATACGATACCATCATTATTGATGAGGCGCATGAGCGTAGCTTAAACATTGATTTTATTATGGGTTATCTGAAAAAGCTACTGCCCAAACGTCCTGATTTAAAAGTGATTATTACCTCAGCAACACTTGATACCAAACGCTTTAGTGAATATTTTAGCCGCTATGATAATAAGCTAAAACGCAACGTACCTGCGCCTATTTTCAATGTCGAAGGTCGTAGTTTTCCTGTTGAAGTTCGTTACCGTCCGCTGACCGATGAGCCAGTGAACAGCTCGGATGATGACAGCTATGATGACTTTGAAGAAAATCTGCCACGTGCGGTCGTTGCCGCCGTCGAAGAATGCTTTAGCGATGCACAAAATAAAGGTCATGCCGATCAAGCGGACATTCTCATATTTGCAGCGACAGAAGCTGAGATTCGTGAGCTACAAGAGGTGCTTGAGCGTCATGGACCCAAGCACACCGAAGTGCTGCCACTATTTGCACGGCAGACTTATGAAGAGCAGCAGCGCATCTTTCAACCGTCAGGTCGTGGTCGGCGTATCGTTATTGCGACCAACGTTGCCGAGACCGCGCTGACCGTACCTGGTATCCGCTATGTGATTGACTTGGGTTTTGCGCGGATATCACGCTATTCGTATCGCTCGCGCGTACAGCGTTTACCGATTGAGGCGATCTCGCAAGCGGCTGCCAATCAGCGTAAAGGTCGCTGCGGTCGTGTTGCGCCGGGTGTTTGTATCCGTCTTTATAGTGAAGAGGACTTTACCGGTCGTCCAGAATTTACCGAACCTGAGATTTTACGGACCAATCTTGCATCCGTTATTTTACAGATGGCCAATCTGCGCTTAGGTAGTGTTGATGATTTTGCCTTTATCGAGCCACCCGATAGCCGCTTGGTTACTGATGGGCATAAATTGCTTGATGAGTTAGGCGCGATTACCTCTAAAAATGAAGTAACTGCTGCTCATCAAAACAATCAGCCAAAACCAAAAAAAGGTCTCGACCATTTAAGCCTGACGCCAACTGGACAAAAAATGGCGCGTATGCCAATCGATCCAAGGCTAGCACGTATGTTGGTTGCGGGCAGTGATTTTGATTGTATCCGTGAGATGCTGATTGTAGTAGCGGCTCTTGCTGTACAGGATCCACGCGAGCGTCCTGCCAATAAACGCCAGCAAGCCGATCAAAAGCATGCGGAGTTTCGTCAAGATGATTCCGACTTTTTATTCTATTTAAGTCTGTGGAAAGCCCTATTTGAAAAAGATGAAGATGGCAATAAGCTGTCTGGTAATCAGCGAAAGCAGTTTACAAAGAAAAACTATCTGAGCTTTCCGCGGGTGCGTGAATGGAATCAAACCCATCGTCAGTTAGTACAAATGGTCACAGACCTTAAGCTGACGGATGTTAAAGAGGCAAAAGCTTCTGATAAAGGAGCTGATAAAAATTCTTCGTTAGAAAACATGACCAGCGATCCTACCGCGATCGAAGATGAAGAACTCAAAGCGGTTAGATATGCCAATTTACACCGCGCATTATTGACAGGTCTATTGTCTACGATTGCGCACAAAACTGAGAATCGCGGTGAATACTTAGCAGCTCGCCAGCAAAAAGCCAAAATATTCCCAGCCAGTACGGTATTTAAACAAGTACCGCCTTGGGTCATGGCTTTTGAAGTGGTCGAAACCTCACAAGTCTTTATGCGCACTGTTGCCAAAATTGAACCAGAATGGATTATCTCAGCGGCAGGCGACTTATTAAAATATCACTACTTTGAGCCGCATTGGTCGAAAAAGACTGGACGAGTGAAAGCCTATGCGCAGATTAGTCTGTTTGGTCTCATAATCATTAGTAAGCAGCTGACCAACTATGAGCAAGTGAACTTGGCTGAGTCACGAGAAATCTTCATTCGTGATGGTCTGGTGACTGGTAATTTGGGGCGTCAAGCGCCATTTTTACAGCATAATATGGATAAAATTGCCGACATTGAACGCATTGAAGATAAGTTACGTCGCCGTGATTTGTTGGTTGACGAAGAAGCACTGTATCAATTTTATGATAAAAAAATACCTGAGCATATTGCCAGCCGCAAAGCCTTTGAAGATTGGCGTGCCGAGGTCGAAAAAACTGATGCCAAATATCTATTCTTTACCGATGATGACGTGCTTAACAGCCAAGCACCAACGACAGGCGATTTTCCAGAAGTGTGGAAATTGGGTGATTTAAAATTACCGCTACGCTATGTCTTTGATCCATCAAGCGATGATGATGGCGTGACCATTCGTGTGCCACTGGTAGCGCTACCGCAGCTTGATGCGATCGAGCTATTGTGGGGCGTGCCCGGTTGGCGCTATGAGCTGGTATTGCAATTGCTCAAGTCATTGCCGAAAGACATTCGCCGTCAAATCGTACCGATTCCTGACACCGCCGATAGTTTGTTTGATGAATTGCAGCCCGCTGGTGGTCAAGGATTGCTCAAGCAGCTTTGCCAAGCGCTCAACCGTCGTGGCGTTATGTCAGTGACGCCTGATAGCTTTAATCCCTCTAGCATTGATCGCTATTTACAGCCGCAAATCTGTGTGGTCGACGACAAAAACCGCATTATCGAAAAGGGTCGCGACCTGCAAACGCTACAGATTCGTCATGCCTCTGAAACCCGCCAAGCGGTGAATGAGCAGCAAGGTACGCATACCGAATTCCCTGAGCATTTTGCCTTTAGCAAAAATCATCATAGTGCAGGAGTGGTGATGAAGCAATTTGCTGCTTTGGTTGCAGATGCATCAGGTGAAGCGGTATCTATCCATCAATATACCGATGTCAATGCAGCGTTACAGGCACACCGTATCGGGGTTTTGACCTTGATAAAAGGTAAGCTTGGTGCGAAGAAAAAACAGCTGACCAGCCAAATTGATAAGATATTTAAATTGGCATTCGCGCCACTTGGTGATATGGAAAAGCTAAAAACCATCGTCATCGACGCGGCATTGGACGCGTCGCTCGAAGAGCATTATGTATTATTTGATCATAGTGCTGATTTGCCTGAAAGTGCTGATGATACTGCCGTAGCGCTTGCTGAAGAATTGCCCTTTACACCAGAAGAGTACGAGAAAACCTTGGAAGTGGTGTCGGGTAACTTTCTATTGACAGGTCAAAACGTCATAAAAATCCTGAAAAATGTTTATACTCGCTGGCAACGTATTCGCCAAAGCTTACTCATGCTCGATCGAGAGGTATTTGGTGAGTCTATCGAAGATATCGAAGACCAGCTAGAAGACTTGCACTTGGCTGATTTTGTTTATCGTATGGATTATAGCCATTGGCAGCAGTATCCGCGCTATCTAGAGGCGCTTGAAATTCGTATCGAACGGCTTGAGCACAATCTTGAATCCGATCTCGAAGGGGTATACGCGCTTGATGTGCATATGGAGCGGCTGGCAAATTGTGCCAACGATAAAGCCATTAGTGAGTATCGCTGGATGGTCGAGGAGTATCGTATTCAGCTATTCGCGCAACCGATGAAAACCCGCATGGCAGTGTCACCGAAGCGCCTAAGCAAGATGTGGGATAAAATGAGTTAAGGATCGATTTGAGTTTTAAAATTTACTAATTGACAACATATGACAATTGTCTTGTATAGCTCTTTGATTTAGTCGATAATATTTGATTAAATGAAAGAGCTATTATTTTTTATACCAACGTTTTTTGCATGTTACCTAATATATTGATGTAAGTTTTTGAGCAGGATAAAAAATAATGATTAAATGTAGATTGATAATACTAGCATTTGCATCAACTATATTTATGAGTACGGGCTGTGATGAAACACAAGCCAGTAATAATGAAAATGTGAAGGTATTTGTGCCAACAAGCGTAGAAAAAGAAGTGCAGTTACGCGGTAAGTTTAAAAGAAGCTTTGAGATTCATGAGTTCGTTTCTGATAACATTATTTACTATGTGTCAGACCCAAAGCAATTATTAATTAAAGATTCAAAAAGTCTCAATCAAAAAGGCTATTACAAATATTTCGAAACTTGCATCATTGGTAACATTAGCCCCATCGGTCAATATGGGCCTCTAGGCAAATATCAAAATCAAATAACTATTCGTGAGATTTGCGCGTAGCTTTGATAGAGTAGGTTATCGAATGGATACTCTACTGATTTTAAGTAACCAACCCTCACTCACTATCGATAAAAAGGCTGGATTAGCAATTGCTAACTCAGCCTTTTTTTTGAGTGTCATTGTTTTTCTGCGATGGACAAATCTTTTATGAAGCAAAAAAGCAAAGGTGGCGTCATATGACCTTTGCTCTAAAATTTAGCACCTGAGTAAAATTAGTGGCTGATCTTTTCTGTCAGCACACCCATACTATAAAGCACGAATGCTATAACGGTCAGTGCTACAATAAATGGCGTGAGTATCCAAATCACCACGTTGATCAATAATGAGGGCAATAATCCGTTGAATAATACCGTGTTTGGTGTAAAAAAATCCGTCATAACATCGACTGAACGCTTAGCTACGGGGAATAGCAAGGTGCTTAGTGCCAGCATATAAATATACTTGCTAAAACCAGGGTCGCTCATGACCACCATAAAATAAAACACCAAGAAATAAGTGACACCCAATGCCCAGCATTTGAGAGTATAGCTTAAACGAATCATGTTAGTGCCTCCCGAAATATTCTGACGATCACACGTAGAAAAATTATTATAATAGTTGCAAAATTATGAATATAATATATATGTTATAATATGAATATATAGACCAAGTCAACTGTTTTTTTCTTGGGTAAGATATTTCGTCGTTTGTTTGGCTGGAAAGAGGGAGGGTGTAGGAATCTGTTAAACAGATAATTACATTGTGTACGCAGTTGCTTATGAAGCTGTCAAGACGCAGAGGGATTGCCTTAGTCAGAAACCATTATAGTAGGGGCATTATGGTAGAAGCCTCATTCTAGATATTTAACTCACTGCTTGGGCTTACTCCAAATAGCCGTTTATATTCACGGCTAAATTGGCTGGGACTTTCATAGCCTACTTGCATGGCGATTTGCGATACTTGTGCCTCGCCGAGTTGAATAAGCTGCCGTGCTTTCATCAATCGTAGGCTTTTTTGATATTGAAGCGGGCTTAGTTGAGTGATTTCTTTAAAATGTTGATGAAATCCCGACACACTCATACCGCATCGACTGGCCAAATCTTCTATGATGACGGGCTCTTCTAAATGCGCTTTTAGCCAATCGGTAGCTTGGGCAATACGGTGGGTGTGACTGCCATTAACCACCAGTTGCCGAAGCTTATGACCTTGCTGTGCTGAGAGCAGACGATAATAAATCTCTTGCTGAATTAAAGGTGATAAAAACTCTATATCATTTGGATAATTAAGCAAGTCTATCAGCCGTTCGAATGCGGTTAATATGGTGTCTTCTAATGGCCATTTTATACCTTGATGCTCATAATCGGCATTTTTCTGAGGTGGTATTTGTGCCATTACCTCACGAATGAGCGCTAGATTTAATTTCATAGACAATACGATGACAGGCTTTTCTACAGTGGCGTGTTTGATATGCATGTTTATAGGAATATTGACAGGGCAGAACATCAGACTGCTGTCATCAAATTTCTGGCAATCTGTACCTAAGTAAATTTCACGCGTGCCTTGTAAGACAATACATATGCTAGGTTCTTGGATATAGCTGATAGTCTTTCTTGGTCTGTCGGCACAATAAAAAAACAAGCCTGAAATGTCTGATTCGATAGTTTGGTTTTTGGGTAATATACTAAATAGCTGCTCTACCGTTTTTGTTTTCATGATTTACGCTTACTTTATAATTTGCCTAATGATATAAATATTTATAGTATTAGGCAAGGATTCTGGAGTAATGCTCTACCGGATTAGCGTGCTCACTTCTATAATGATGGCATCAAAACGCAGCAAGATTGATTTGCAGCGTTTTGCACAACACCAATAACACGCCAATCCGTAAGGAATATATGATGAAAATTTTCTATAAAACGCGCGCAACGGCAACCGGTGGTCGTTCTGGTCATACAGGTCTTGACGATGGTTCGCTAGCTTTTGATCTGGTCTCTTTTCAAGAAACAGACAAGGAAGGTGTCAATCCAGAGCAGCTTTTTGCAATGGGTTATGCGGCTTGTTTTGATAGTGCTTTAAATCTGACCGCTCAGCAAATGAAACTGCCAATCACTGCCTCAAAAACCTCGACCCAAGTGGGTATTGGTATGAAAGCCGATGGTAGCTATAACCTAGACATAGATTTGTATGTTGAAGTGTCGGGCATTGATGAGGCTCAAGCGCAAACACTGGTCGAAACAGCTCACCAAGTTTGCCCATACTCTAATGCCACTCGCGGTAATGTCGATGCACGTTTGCATGTGACCGTGGTTTAACGGTCAGCAGTAGTTAATACCTAACGAACGATTCAACAGCTGCTCTAATAACTATAAACAAATATAAAAACGACATGACTTTCAACTGCTTGAGTACATAAGTATTCAGGCAGTTTTTTATTGAGTGATTCAACGTTGATCATTAAAATTAAATTATCAAGCATAAAAAGTTAAGCACAAAAAAGAGCCAGTAGTTTGACTACTGGCTCTTTCGTTTTCAATAGATGAGAATAAAAACATGGGTTTTATTCAAATAACCACCACGTATTATTCATACTTGTTTCTAAGATTATTATAGTTGGCAGTTCACTTGGTATTGTTGACCATTGTCTGATTTGATGGTCATGATGCCGTAATCCGCTTTGGTGTGCCAATCGTAAGTGGTTTTAGGGTTAACATTATTGACATAACGAGCGCCAGAACCTGATACCGCTTGCTCCATGGTGATTTTTGCGTTGGTCAAGCCAACTTTAGGCAAGGTCACGTTTAGGTTAGCAGTTTGACCATTTGCAGTGTAAGCAGCAGTGAGTTGACCATTGTCTTCACAAGTGAATGATTGGACTACTGGCTGAGTATTGGTCTCTGGGGTCGTAGTGGTTGGTGCATTAGTGGCGCAGGCAGACAATAATAGAGCAAAAGGTGCTACGGCTAATAATTTTTTCATAATATGCCTCAAAAGTATCGGTAAAAGTAGGTTGTTACTTCAAGCAACATGATACCGTAGAGAATGTAACTTCATGTTGTGTTTGAGGGCTATGGTAGTAATCTTATCTGTCTTTTTTATGACTAAGCCTCTATTAGCCTATTTATTTTAAATAACGAATGAGAATATTTCACGTAGGGGCTTTTTCTCTATTTAAAATAAATACCAATACTGCACCCAAGATAACTGAGCTTGCTATAACGAATGGCAAGGTCAATTGCTCAGATAAAAACACCACGCCTAATATCGCAGCCAGTATAGGTACACACAGTTGTACAACTGCTGCTTGGGTGTTTTTTAACAAAGGCATGGCCATATACCAGATGCTATAGCCTATACCGGATGCGATCGCTCCTGACGCAAAGGCCAAAAGTACTCCTTTTATAGTAATATCACCTAAATTGATGTTTTCCAAGCCTATATTTTCTAGATAAGTCATGCCTATCACTAACAGTATGGGCGCTGCTATCAGACTCCGAATGAAATTAAAACCTGTGGCTCGCAGCGGTGACACGCATGATTTGCCGCGTATGCTATATATGCCCCAAGCAGCACCACTGATTGCCATAAGCACCGCCGCCAGTAACGAAGGCACCGCTGCTGACGGTAGCATCAAATAGACAAACCCTGATACCGCTACGATAAATGCCAGCCATTGTAAGCCGCTCAATTGCTCTTTTTTATAGATGCCCCAACCAATCATCGTCAGCTGAACCGCTGAAAATAGAATCAGCGCTCCTGTACCAGTATCCAACTCTACATAAGCAATCGAAAAGCATAGCGCATAAATCACTAAGCTCAGGCTACTTAACCAGCTACCTTTGTCGTTTAAAATAGCAGCGTGAGCAATGCTGTCAGGCTCTCGTACATGCTGTCGTAACCGATAAGCATGAATGGTCATGATAATACCTAGGCAGACAGCAGCGCTCAGCAGGCGCAGAATGGTAAAGCTCCAAGCATCTATATGACCCTCTGCTAACGCCATACGGCAAAAGAGAGAGTTTGCAGCAAAGGCGATTAATGCAATAACGGTGTACAAGGTGGCTTTCAAAAATAATTCCTACAATAAAGAAGCTGGTTTTTGAATAAAATAGGCAAATTCGACTTTTAGGGATGTTGTTATTACCGCTTTTTTACCAGCAAAAATAATGGCTGAAGTGCCAAAAATTAGTTGCTAGTTGCTAGTTGCCAATTGGGAGATTTCTCACAACAGACCATATTTTATTGCACTCGCAGGCAAAAGTATTTTTTAAATTGGACTGATGATAGTTGAATTAACAATAAAGGCTGACGACAAAAATGATGTGATGTGGGTCAAGCGCATATTCAGAACGATTGCTGAAGTTAATCGTCATAAATCAAATAAAAACAATAGATAGGAAAAAGTAATATGGATTGGGCAAGTATCTTTATTCATGACACCACTTGGGCATTTGCGCTTGAGATATTGGTGCGCGTCAGCGTCATGTTTGTGCTGATTATCTCGTTTTTGCGTTTGACGGGCAAACGCGGCGTCCGTCAGCTGTCAATCTTTGAGTTGACCATTATTTTATCATTGGGTTCTATCGCAGGTGACCCTATGTTTAACGAGGATTTGCCGATTATTCAGGCGGTGCTGGTCATGAGCGCTGTTATCCTGCTTTATCGATTGTGCACGTGGATCATGATGGAATTCCAACCTTTTGAAGATCTATTAGAAGGGAAGTCGCTCTATATTGTAGAAGATGGGATGCTGGTACTTGATAAGATTAAAAAGGGTAAAATGTCTCATGATGAGTTTTTTACTGAAATGCGCCAACAAGGGGTCGAGCATTTGGGTCAAGTGCGTACAGGCTTGCTAGAGACAGACGGTAATTTTAGCATATTGTTATATCCGCCTGAAAACACTGGCTATGGTATGCCGCTTTTCCCTAAGCAGTATCAACCTGTCGAAGAGATAGAGTCAGAAACATATTACGCATGTATGCACTGCGGCTATGTCGATTATATATCTGACCCAAATCAGCTCTGTGAACGCTGTGAGAATGGATGTCGAGACTGGGCGAAGGCCTTGAATAGTGAGATCATTAGATGATAATAAATGAGATGATAGCTATATTGAATTATCTATGAGTAGATCGAGCGGTCTTATGTTGGCAGGCTTAATAATAGCCAATTCTACCAACGTAAGACAGCCCTAGACTAAACGCTTTTAACATGCCCTATCTGAGTTAGGCAATTTTATACCAATCAATTTTACGGGTCATGACCATCACGCAAGCGAGTAGCACAAAACAGAAGACAGCACCAAGCAATAAATTCATATCTTCGGTGGTTAATATGCCGAAAAACGCCGCATACAATCCTGCCAGTGTGACAGTAAAAATCGCCGCTCGCTTGACGCCGCCCAGTACATAATAAGCATACCAACCAATGAGTCCAACACAGGCGCTGGCAGCAATGGCATACGCTTTCCAAAAGACAATTTGCTCCGCAAGTGGTAATAGTAAGACATAAAACACAAACAGCGCACAACCGACCAACAGATATTGAATAGGGTGAATACGGCTGGATTTGATCACTTCAAATAAGAAGAAAGTGCCGAATGATACTAAGATTAATAATAAGGCATATTTCATCGTTCGTTCAGTTTGTAAATACACATCATTAGGCTCAGCAAAACTCACACCAAAGCTGTTCAGGCGCACGTTTCGATAGCTATCAGGTATGGCGGTAGCTTCTGCTGTGGCAGCGCCTTCCATTGCTATAAGCGCATCACCAGAAGCCATTGACTGGCTATTATTATCGAGAGTGGCTTGACTGGTGACGACACATCGGTTGTTAGCGATGCTGACACACTGCGACAAATCTTGATTGTTGGCTATTGTTAAATACTGATTTTGCCAACTGGCTTCAAAACCTTTAGCGGTAAGTTTTTTGGCATTGGGGAGCGCCTTACCAATAAAGTTTGGCGCATGCCAATTACTGCGCATCGTTAAGTTAAAGTTTTGTCCAGTCGGCACAGTGTTTACATTGCTAATACCAGCTAACGGTAAATCAATGACGATTTCTGTACTGGTCAATGACTCGCTAGTACCGTTCGTAGCAAGGGCGTTATTGCCATTCTGCTGGCTCGTTATGTTTTTTACTGAACGTTGTAATATATCTTGCGGAATAGCTACTTCTACATAGGTCAGGTTTTTCAGCAGCGCTGTCTGAGGGTAGGTCGCTTTTATCGGTTTTTTATCAATGGTCACCGTTGGTAGCGTCGCCACGCCGCGCAGATCTGATACTGGAATAATCAATTTTGCTGCATTCCAGTGGATAATGGTTTTTTCGGGCTGGGTGTTATTTTTATTGGCGGGTGTACTGACAGAACCTTGTGCGTCACTAGCTGTGCTCGTAGTGTCATATAAGCTGCTGATGGCTTGATCAAATGTATAGCGCTGGTCAAATGTCAACGCACCATCATAACTAGTCGCATGATAGATGCCACGTTTGTAGGTATCAGTGCTGACTTCAAGATTTTGTATGGCTTGGGTCTGACTGGCAAAGATAATTTCATTTTTTAAATAGGATGGTGCACATTTACTGGTTGTTTCAGGTGCTGTAATCTGACATTCAGGTGTAATTGTGGTAGGGATGATGATAAATGGGGTGATGACTTCTTGCGGATTGACGTGCTGCTGGGCAATTTCTTTAACCACCGACGCGGCATAATTTTGTCGTTCGTAGATGACTGAGCCAATCATACCGAGACCGATGGCAAAAATAATACAAAGCCCGGCGATGATGGACAATTTAGTCAATAGTGTTTTTTGCATGAAAGCTCCTCATATGAATCTTTAGTCCAAAACTGTGCATATAACAGTCAGTAGGTTCAAAGAAGATCATAGAGGAGAGATGAAGAAAAAATATGTAAGAACGATGGAGAGTGTGTGGAAAAATAAGCCTTAGTGTTTTCTGATACTAGTGTTTTCTGATACTAGTGTTTTCTGATACTAGTGTTTTCTGGTATCAGTGTTTTTTAGTATCACCAACCACTTTATCCATAATAGCAAACAATAAGCCAGACAACACAAAAGTCATATGAATGATGACTTTCCACATGAGTTTGTCCGCTTCACCCTCACTCAATTCATTAGGAATATCCATAAACGATTTTAACAGATCAATCGCAGAAATAGCGACAATGGCACCGATGACTTTTAGTTTTAGACCAGAAAAATCTACTTTGCCCATCCAACTAGGTCGATCAACGTGATCACCAGTGTCAATTTTTGAGACAAATATTTCATAGCCACTAAATATAATAATTAATAATAAACTGGCTACTAAAGAGAGGTCGACCAACACTAATATATTAACAATGACATCTGATACAGAAGCGCTAAATACAGTATTGAACATCATGACTGTTTTTTGAATGAACTTTATAAATAATAAAATAATCCCTAAGACCAGCCCTAAATAAAAAGGCGCTAATATCCAGCGGCTGTTAAAGATGGTTTTTTCTAGGTATCGTTCAATGTTTTTTAGCATGGACATCTCTTAATGCTCTTAAAGGTAAGGTTGTAGGTCATTTACTGATAACGTGGTATAGATGGATTTAAGAAAGCCATTCAAGCACTTGTTGTACCCGCTCATCTCTATCACCACCTATGCGATGAAATGGCTTTTGGTGACGGGTCAGCTGACTTTCAAAATAAGCACTGATTTCATCACGTTGATGTGGGCTATCACGCAAATCATCGGCGACCCACGGAATATCAACTTCGGTTAATAGAATCAAATCATAATGATGCGTTAACGCCGCATTGGTGAGCGCTTTAGGGCAATCACCATAATACCAGTTGGCATAAACCATTAGCTCAAATAAACTGGTGTCACAAAACAAGTAGCTGCTATCAGAATTTTGCGCGGCTTGTGCGGCGAGTTTATTTTCTAACTCAATTTGACCTTGTGCAATAGGGAGTAAATCATCCCAAGTGCAAGTGAGGTGTTCCTTATCCCATTTCGCTTGTAGATAGGTGCGCATGTATTCTGGCACCCAAGGGCAACCAAAATGCGCTGCCAAGTCGCGACATAGCGTGGTCTTACCAGTGCTCTCTGCCCCTAGGATAGCGACATTGATGACCGATTTAGGCGTATGCTGCTTTAGGTTGCAAGCGGTAACGTCGTTGCCATTCATAGTAAGCCCAAATTGCGATAAGAGTGAAGACTACGTATTGTAGCGCAGTAAAAGTGAGACCTTTATAAAAGTATAGCGGGACTGAAATAGCATCGGCGATTATCCAGAGTATCCAATGCTCAATTTTGCGCCGCGCCATCAGCCACATCGCCATCAAAAACAGCGCGGTGGTCAGCATGTCGGTGTAATCAACCCACGTAAATAAATGCAAACCTAATACCGCGCCATCAAAACTAAAGTTATTATTGATGACTGGTCTGAAGTAATACACCAACGCGACAAAGGCAATAGTCGCCGAGGCTAGTAAGGCGAGTATTGGCACATCTTTTTTATCGAGATGTTCTACTTGAATAGCATTCTGGGCGTTAGTCCTTGCTAACGACTCATTTTGCTGCTGACCAGTAGGGTTGATATAATCTTGCTGTTTTTTGATTGCTGTGTTTTTCTTACTCTGTGTCCAATTGATCCAGCCATATAGACTCATCACCGTATAATAGGCATTGATAAACATATCGCCAAATAACTGCCATTTCCACAACAGATAGACAAAGATTGCGGTGCTGACGAGACCAATGGGGAAGACTAGAATATTGGTTCTGCTGGCGAGTAAGACACTTGCTACCCCAAATATGACGGCAATCAATTCAAGAGCAATAAAGACGGTGGGATAGTCAGCGTACTGTCCAAATAACCAGTTAAAAATTTCTACCATGAGTATTCCCAAATATGAGCGGGTTTATGTCTCGCAGTTTTATGAGCTCGAACTGTGAACGCGTCGCTAGCAAAATGCGCCAATTATAACGTAGCTGCTCCAAAATGAAGTCAGGACTTTGCTTATTTTTCGCAACAAACAGATTATTTGTAACAAAGTATTAGAAAAATAATTATATTCAGGCATAATAAAGGCTCTGATTTTAAGTTTACAGTTATTCACTGAAATCAAACGACTGTTATTTTTCCACTTTTATGCTTATCCCAAGCCCTATAGTAGTAGACAAGGAAGCTTATCATGACGACTTGTATCACAGGCACTGGCCTGTATATTCCGCCTTATAGCATCAGTAATGAAGAGCTAGTAGATTCATTTAATAAGTATGTTGAGAATTATAATGCAAAGCATGCTGACGAGATAGCAGCAGGAACTTTGACTGCCCTAGAGCCTTCTTCAGCGGCCTTTATCGAAAAAGTATCTGGTATCAAATCACGTTATGTGATGGAAAAGGATGGTATTTTAGATCCTGAAATCATGGCACCAGTGATTCCTTATCGTCATTTAGGTGAAGAGCTGTCTATCATGGCAGAAATGGGTACTGCGGCTTTGAAAGACGCGCTAGCAGATGCGGGTCTTGAGGCGAATGACCTAGATGGTATTATCCTTGCCTGTTCAAACTTCCAGCGTACTTATCCTGCGGTCGCTATCGAGATTCAAAATGCAATCGGTATGATTGGTGGTTTTGCTTATGATATGAACGTCGCTTGTAGTGCCGCGACTTTTGGTCTATCGCAAGCACACGGCTCTATCGTTTCTGGTCTGGCTAAGCGCATCGCTGTGGTCAACGTTGAGATTACTTCAGCGCATCTAAACTGGCGTAACCGTGACAGCCACTTTATCTTTGGCGATGTCGCGACAGCATCTATCGTCGAAGAGCTAGACACGCCAAAAGGTTATGAGATTCTTAACTCTAAGCTATTTACCCAGTTTTCGACCAATATCAAAAACGAATACGGCTTTATGGATCGCTCAGAGTTCTTAGCAGCACAGACTGAGATGTATCCAGACATTAAAGAGCCAGTCACCGACAAGCTATTCTTACAAAATGGTCGAAAAGTGTTCCGTGAAGTCTGTCCAAAGGTTTCAGAAGTCATCACTGAGCATTTGCAAGAAAATGATATCGCAACGTCTGACGTTAAAATGATGTGGCTGCACCAAGCCAACGCCAATATGTTGGATTTAATCCTACGTACTGTGATTGGTAAAGAAGCAGATAAAGCGATTGTGCCAAGTGTCATTGCTGAATTTGCTAACACCAGTTCAGCCAGTCCGATGATTGTTTTCCATCGCTATAAAGATGAGCTAGCATCAGGTGATTTGGGTGTGATTTGCTCATTTGGTGCGGGTTACTCTATCGGTTCAGTGTTGGTGCGTAAGGTTTAATTTTTAAAGTAAAATCTGGTACTAATAAAAAATAGCTAAGAGCAACCTTAGCTATTTTTTTGTCTGTTATTTTTATTATGAGCATTTAATCACATTATTTAAGCAATATATTATTCAAGAATGAGGCGCTATTTGCGAATATAACGGGAAGAATGCTTAGAATATCGACAAGAATGCGTAGAGGTTTTAATTTACCCCGAAAAATTTGCTATAATCACGGTCTTATTCCTCTCATCCAATTAAAAGTCCTTTTATGAAAGAATCCTTACGCCTGCGTTTAGACCAGATGGTAGACCGTTATGAAGAGGTCACCGCCTTATTATCAGATCCTAGTATCATCAGCGATAATAATAAATTCCGTGAATTGTCTGTCGAACACAGCGACTTGATGGATATCACTACTTTATGGCAGAACTATGTGCGTGCAGAAACGGATCAGGCTGATGCAGAGGCTATGCTGGCTGATGCATCAGATCCTGACATGAAAGAGATGATGATCGATGAGATTGATAACGCCCGCGAGACCATCGTAGAGATGGAAGAGGCGCTCAATGTCATGATGCTACCAAAAGATCCGAATGATAAAGTGCCTGCTTTCTTGGAAATTCGAGCGGGTACAGGTGGTGATGAAGCCGCGATTTTCTCTGGTGACTTGTTCCGCATGTACCAAAAATACGCGCAGACACAAGGCTGGACAGTGGAAGTGCTGTCGGCAAGTGAAGGCGAGCATGGCGGTTATAAAGAAATTATCACTCGCGTATCAGGCAACAGCGTGTATGGGCGCTTAAAGTTTGAATCTGGCGTACACCGTGTGCAGCGTGTGCCTGAAACCGAAAGCCAAGGTCGTGTGCATACCTCAGCTTGTACCGTGGCGGTGATGCCTGAGGTTGAGATTGATGATACAGTAGATCTAAATCCAGCCGATATCCGCTTTGATACCTTCCGTTCAAGCGGTGCGGGTGGTCAGCACGTTAACACCACTGACTCAGCCGTACGTTTGACCCACATTCCAACGGGTACCGTGGTAGAGTGTCAGCAAGAGCGTAGCCAACATAAAAACCGTGCGCAAGCGATGAAAATGCTGATTTCAAAGATTCAGCAAGTCAAAGTACAGGCTCAAGTTGATGCCGCAGATACCATACGCCGTGATTTGGTGGGTAGTGGCGATCGTTCAGAACGCATTCGCACTTATAATTTCCCACAAGGTCGCATGACCGATCACCGTATCAACCTGACGTTATACAAGCTTGATGCCATTATGGAAGGCGACTTGGATGAGATTCTTGATGCACTGTTGCGTGAGCATCAGGCTGATTTGATGGCCAGTATCGGCGGTGGTGATTAGTAACCATCAGGATATTAATGACTAGAGGCTCAATAGCTGGTCGTGAATCATTAATTCATAAAAGCGTGACACTGTCTAGATGACAGTGTCTGTTTGTTTATAGCTGTTTTTTTACGGCTATCGACTATGATAATAAGTATAGATTTAATTTTGCAGTTTTCGTTTATTCCATTTAATTATCTAATAATATTGAGAGTGTTATGTCAAAGCACAATAATCAGAACCAAGACCAAACTCCAGTTGTAGAAGACGCTAACGAGCTGATTGCGCAACTGCAAGCCAAGCTAGACGATATCAGTGCTTCAGGCAAGCAGCCGTATCCAAATACGTTTAAACGTACTGATTATGCGCAAGATTTGCAAACTGCTTTTGACGGCGTCTCAAAACAAGAAATTGAAGAAAAAGCGGCGAATGGTGAAAAAACACAGGTCAACGTGGCAGGTCGCGTCATGCTGAACCGTGGTGCCTTTATTGTTATTCAAGATATGACGGGTCGCATTCAGTTATATGTTGCACGCAAAGAGTTGGACCCAGAGACGTTGGCGACCATTAAATCACTAGATTTGGGTGATATTGTTGGCGTATCAGGCTATATCGGTCGCTCAGGCAAGGGCGACTTATATGTGCATATCGAAGAGTTTCAGTTATTGACTAAAGCGCTACGTCCAATGCCAAACAAGTTTCATGGTCTAGCTGATGTCGAAGCGCGCTATCGTAATCGTCATCTTGATTTGATGACCAATGAGACGACTCGTGATACCTTTATGATTCGCAGTCAAGTCATTAGCGGCATTCGCAAGTTTATGTTAAATGAGCGTTTCATGGAAGTTGAGACGCCGATGATGCATCCTATCCCAGGTGGTGCGGTGGCGCGTCCGTTTGTGACGCATCATAACGCTCTAGATATGCCTTTATATCTGCGTATCGCGCCTGAGCTTTACTTGAAGCGCTTAGTTGTTGGTGGTTTTGAAAGAGTGTTCGAGATTAACCGCAGCTTCCGCAACGAAGGTGTATCAACTCGCCATAATCCTGAATTTACCATGATTGAATTTTATCAAGCTTATGCTGATTATCATGACTTGATGGATTTGACCGAACGCTTATTTAATGAATTGGCGATGGATATCTTGGGCACAACTGAGATTACTTATCAAGAAGAAGCCATCAGTCTAAAAGCGCCATTTATACGTTTGTCTATGTCTGATGCAATTGCAAAATATGCCGAAAATTTCGATATGGCACGTATCAATGACCGTGATTATTTGGCAGAGTACGCCTCGACAACGCTTAAACAGCAAGTGAAAGAGGTGTTTGGTGTGGGCAAACTACAGACCATTATCTTTGAAGAAACCGCTGAACACCAATTGCGTCAGCCAACGTTCATCACTGAATATCCAGCGGAAACGTCACCACTGGCACGTCGTAGTGATGACAATCCTGAAATCACCGATCGTTTTGAGCTATTCATCGGTGGTCGTGAACTGGCAAACGGCTTTAGCGAGCTTAATGATCCTGCTGATCAGGCAGAACGCTTCCGTGGACAAGTCGCTGAAAAAGACGCTGGTGATGATGAAGCGATGCATTTTGATGAAGAGTACATCGAAGCGCTGTCTTATGGCTTACCACCAACCGCAGGTGAAGGTATCGGTATTGACCGTTTAGTGATGTTGTTTACTGATTCTGCCAGTATTCGTGATGTGATTTTGTTCCCGCATATGCGTCGCAAATTAGAAAGCTAAAACTGGTTTACTTGCCATAAATCCATGCTGGGACTAAACTGAACATAAGAAAGCTCTTTTGCTTTCAATGGAATGGTCCCAGATTCTTTATGAGACCTCATTTATAGGGATATCATGGATACTCAGCACGCGTCACCCTCACTTTGGCAACAGATGATTCAACGAAGTTTCTTATCTTTGTATGAATTACCAGCAGATAAAACAACCAATCCTGAGCAGTTTCAAGGTTATGATTTCGTTTTTGAGTTTTCTGGCGCTATCATTTATTTGATCGTCAATGATGTAGTGATGCAAGCGAGTAGGCAAAAAGTAGACAGCGCTCAAGTTCGTGAGTGGAGAAAAGAAGTCGTCAACCAACTAATCAAGCGTCACGCTCAGCTTTATCTAAAAAACGATAAGTCGATGGCAGAAAGTAATACCTCGACAGCTGGTAAGGATGTTTATTTCATTGGTTTGACGTCATTGTCTGTTACACATCAAGATGACAAACTACAAGCATCCTCGCATACGGTTGATTATGAATATGGTAGTCAGTTTTTTGCTGAAGACTGTGTTTTAGATCTGGATGATGAGCAGAGTGTCTTACAGGTATTTAGCCATCAAAACTTTGTCGATATCATCAGCCAATTGGTTACGCCAAGCGATTTGTCCGCATTTTTAGACTTTCATCGCAGCCAGCTGACAGGGTTTGAGTCATTCCAAGACGAATCGACATTACTTACCCAGTTTTTACAGTCGCCTGACTTTCATCAAAGAGCGATTAGGGTGCAAGAGCAATTGATTGACAATCAGTTGATCGATCAGATTGAGCAACGCTTGCTCAAAGCTACAGAACCAGATCAGGCAGTATTTGCCAAAGCACTCATGGCTGAGATTCAGAAAAATACTCGAATGTGGTACAAGCTGTTTAATAGTTTGATCAAAAATTATTATGAGGCAGGTCAACCCCTACCAAAAGAGCCAGTCGATATTTTGGTCGATGAGTCAATGTACACTTACGCTTGTTTGGTTGAAAAAATCTTAGCTTACAAAACGATGGATCAAGACTCTCGCTGGAATGGTTATGTTTGTCATGAGCACTCTTATCACGTGTTTGGACGCCATTATCTGATGGTTTTCTATGCGCAAGATGATAATAGTTCGCTAAGTGCTGACAAGGTGCGCACGTCTCAACAAGATTTGTTGTTGGAGCTCAATGCTCAAATGCAGGATCCAGTGATGGATGATTTGTTTTTGATTGGCGTTGAGTTTAGACCTTGTGACGATAGCGTCAATACAGAGGTGCATTTGGATGCCTTTTATCAAAAAGGCTCAGTGATTGACGCCAATACTCAGCGCTTATATGAACGTTTGGCACAACTTCAAGCGCAGTTATAATCTAAACCTAATATAGCCTACTGGTTTGACACTCCATCTATATTTGTATTATTCACATTGGCATTTATTATGACGCAGCAATATCAAGTTTTAGCGCGCAAATACCGTCCCAAAAACTTTCACGAGTTGATTGGGCAAACGCATGTTTCTCAAGCACTGATTAATGCGATTGATTATAACCGTTTGCATCATGCTTATCTCTTTACGGGCACACGCGGTGTGGGTAAGACCACGATTGCGCGTATTTTATCTAAATGTTTGAACTGCGATACGGGTATCACTAGTACCCCTTGCGGTGTGTGTGATAACTGCATGGCAATCGATCAAGGGCGATTTATCGATCTTATCGAGATTGATGCGGCATCCCGTACCAAAGTAGAAGACACACGTGAGTTGCTGGATAATGTACCGTATGCGCCAAGTCAGGGGCGTTATAAAGTATACCTGATTGATGAAGTACATATGTTGTCCACACACAGTTTTAATGCGCTTCTTAAAACTTTGGAAGAGCCCCCTGAGCATGTAAAATTCTTACTTGCTACGACTGATCCGCAAAAATTGCCAATTACCATTATTTCGCGCTGTTTGCAGTTTGTGCTACGTCCGCTACCGCAAACGTTACTCAGCGAGCATTTGGCAAATGTTCTTACCCAAGAGCAGGTAGGCTATACGCAACCTGCGCTCTGGCAATTGGCCAGCGCCGCCAAAGGCTCGGTACGTGATGCGTTGTCATTGACCGATCAGGCCATTGCTTTTGGTCAAGGTACGCTCGATGATGTCACTGTAAACGCCATGCTTGGTTTAATTGATGCGGCTGATCTGGTCAGTTTAATTACTGATATCTATAACCATGACAAATCTGCTGTCGCGGCTCACATAGAACAAATGCGCGCGCAAATGGTTGATGCCACCAGCATGTTTGATGGTCTTACTGAATTACTGCATCAATTGGCGTTGACTCAGCTGTTGCCTGAAGTGGCATTAAATGTGAATGAGGCACAGGCGCAAGATATTAACACGCTTGCGCAGCATATGAGTCCAGACGTTCTGCAACTGTATTATGAGATTGTCGTGCAAGCACGTGAGGGTGTTAAGCTTGCGAGCACACCAATGCAAGCGCTGGAAATGTGCATTTTACGTCTGCTAGCATTTCGTCCGTTGCCAGTCGATGAGATATTAAATCATACTTATGCTGGCTCTGAAGTACCAGCTATAGAAGATGGAACATCTACAGGTTCTACACAGTCATCGAATAAGTCATCAAATAGCCACTCGGCTTCTGCACAGCCATTACAGTCTTATGGCATTGATTATCAAGCACGAAATAATGATGATTTGCAAGTCGAGACCTATGACAATATTGAGCCAAGTTTGGCTCAAAATTCTGAGCAAAACCATGATGTATTAGTTACTAACCCTGAACCAGTTGTTGAGCCTGAACCAGTTGTTGAGCCTGAACCAGTTGTTGAGCCTGAACCAGTTGTTGAGCCTGAACCAGTTGTTGAGCCTGAACCAGTTGTTGAGCCTGAACCAGTTGTTGAGCCTGATGCAAATAATTCTCAGTTAACAAGGCAACTTGATGATCCTCGTACTTTGCTGCGTTGCCCACCGCAAGAACTGCTAGGTGAGTGGACACCAGAAAAATGGGATTATTGGCTACAAACGGCTCGTGAAGCGGAGATATTGGCTCAAGACGAATTGGCACTTGCGCGTCAAGGCATGATGACGGGCTTATGCGATGGCAAGGCAATATTTATAACCAGTGTAGATAGTCGGCATTTACAAACTACTTTTCAGCAATTAGCGGCTAAACTGCAACAGCAGTTCACCCAAGCAGAAATTGACTTGCAAATCGATGGCAGCGTCATGCAAGCAGAGGATAAGACGCCTGAGCGTCGCCAACAAAAACGCTTGGTGCAAGCCAAAACGGTTGCAGAAGCAAGACTGCTTGCTACGCCTGTGATGCAGTATTTGAATGAGCGCGGTGAAGGAAAAATGGGTAAGGTTCAGTTGTATTAAACAGTCAGAAAAACTGTTGTTAAAATTATTTAAAAGTCTATATAGTTATTAAATACAACTTTCATATAAAATATCAAGGCGATGTTGTACTATCGCCTTGATATTTTTGTTTTTATTGCAGAGTAAATGGACTTTTTTAAACAAGAGAGAAATATTTAATAACGATAAAATAAATTAAGATTCGCTATAATGGTTAAGTTATATTAAAAACTGAAATGAAGTTTAGGTGAGAATATGTTGGATAATTTACGCGGTATGGCTGTGTTCGCCAGTGTAGTTGGACATGGCTCTTTTAGTGGCTCTGCTCGTGAGCTTGGCATTACAACCAGTGCCGTCAGTCAGCAAATCCGCTCATTAGAAAATGAGCTGGGCGTCGTGCTATTACACCGCTCAACTCGTAAGCTGAGCTTAACAGAAGCTGGTGAAAGCTTTTATGAAGCCGCAAAGGATGTGGTAAGTGCTGCTGAACAAGGCCGGATTAAGGTCAATCAGTTGCGTGATGAGTTGGCAGGTAGCTTACGAGTGGCGACAACACCGGAGCTTGGTGTTAATCACATCTTGCCGGCACTCTCTACGTGGATGGCGGCACATGATGATCTTAGCATTACCTATCTGGCAGACAACCACTATATTGACATGATTGATGAGCGGATCGATATTGCGATTCGTATGAGTCCATCGATTAATGACTCGAGCCTCAGCAGTCATCCATTGACCGATGTGCGCCAAATGTTGGTTGCTTCACCGCAGTATCTACGCCAACATACCAAACTGCAGACGCCTAAAGATTTGGCTGACCATCAGCTGATTTGTATTGAAATCATGAAAGATGCCAATCAAATTGATCTCATTCAGACAGAAACGGGTAAGAAGACGCGCACGAAAATGAATTCACGCATTTATACCAATAATGTCTTTATGGCAACCACCTTGGCGAAAGAAGGTCATGGCTTGGTTAGAATGATGGAAATGGACATCAAAAAAGAGCTTGAAAATGGTGATTTGGTCGAAGTGTTGACCGGTTATCAATTACCAAGTTTTGTACTATATGCCGTCACCTTAAACCGTGATCAACAGCCAGCCAAAATCACTCGCTGTTTAGAGGTGTTAAAAAAGTACTTCCATGCCAATTAGGTGACGTTTGAATAATGCAACGTAGAGAGTAGTTTAAAGCCTCCAAAAGCAAAAAGCCTATAGACATATTATCTATAGGCTTTTTTAGTGTTAGCGTTTAATGTAACCAATCATTTAAAATGATGGTTTTAGCAAGTCAATCAGACGCTCAGCCACTTGTGTGCTGTCATCGCGGCTCATATTAAGCGGCGGTAGCAAGCGCACAACATGCCCACCAGTGACATTGATGATGAGCTTTTGTTCATCACGCGCACGATCGACCAACTGACTACAGTCCATGTCTTCAGGTAAGGCGATACCAATCATCATACCTGCACCACGACTGCTGACGCCATATTGTCCTAGTGTATCGACCAGCGTCTCTCGAATAAACAGCCCTTCGGTTACGGCATTGGTCATGATATCACTGTTAGCCAATACGTCATATACGCTATGTACCACACGACTGGCTAGCGGCGTACCACCATAAGTAGAGCCATGACTACCAGCACCAAACAGACCATTAGCGCGGCCACGTACCATACATGCGCCTACTGGAAAACCGTTACCCAAGCCCTTAGCTGTCGTCAATACATCAGGACGCGCATTACTATGTTGATAAGCGAAGTATTTACCCGTACGGCCATTACCTGTTTGCACTTCATCCAGCATAAATAGCCAGTTGTGGGCTTCACACTCTGCTTGTAGTTCTTCAAGATACGTAAATCCGTTAGCAGCAGTATTTAAACCCCCTTCACCTTGAATAGGCTCTACAAAGATGGCGCAAATTTCATCATGATCGTGCGCGGCTTGCTTAATCGCGGCAATATCGCCAAAGGGTACACGGATAAAATCCTCATCTAATGTGTAAAACCCTTCACGGGCTTTTGGGTTGGCGGTGGCTGACAATGATAATAAGGTACGACCATGGAATGACTGCTCCATAACGATGACTTTTGGGCGTTTAAAACCTTGCTGATAGGCATATAGACGCGCCAATTTGAGCGCCGCTTCGTTCGCTTCAGCACCACTGTTGGCAAAGAACACACTGTCCATTTGGGCGGCTGTACATAGCACTTCACCCGCACGCTCTTGCCAGTCGATACCGAATAAATTACTGGTATGTACTAAAGTCGCTGCTTGCTGCTGAATGGCGTCAGTCACTTGCGGGTGGCAATGCCCTAGACCGCATACGGCAATACCAGTCAGCGCATCTAAATAAGGCGTGTCATCTTTGGTATATAGCCAGCTGCCTGAACCGCGTGTAAAGCTGATTGGCTGACGGTTATAAGTGGGCATCAGATAAGTAGCAGACATATAAAACATCCTTAAGATGATAAATTAGTTAAAAGAGAAGGTGTTGATTATAGCTCGTCAGAAAAAGGCGTAGTTTCTGCAGGTAAGGTATAGTCTTCATTTGCCCATGAACCTAAGTCGATAAGTTTGCATTGACTGCTACAGAACGGCTTGTATTTATTGTCTTGCCATGCTGTTTTGGTACCACAACGTGGGCAAGGATAGGTTTTAGGAGAAGTATTGGGGGTAGATTCAGTCATGATAGGGGTGGGAGTATCCTCGATTTATTTGTATGATGAACGTCATTAGCGAGCGGCAGTCGGTAATTGCATCTATTTTTATCTCGTATGCGCTTGATAGACTACGATAGCGCGTTACTCGCTGTCGCCATATTACTATTGAAGTGGATTGGCTATATAATAGCATGCGCCCGAATAATGGCAAAAGACAAATACTTTAAGGATAGTAGATGAGCGATAATATTGAGCTTACACATCAGCAACAGCGAGCATTTCAACCAGAAAAGCTTTCAGCACCACGTGATTTTATTATGCCAAATATCATTCACGACAATGAAAGTACTGTCCCTTTAATATTAGAAATTGGTGCAGGGAAGGGTAAGCATGCGCTTGGTTTCGCCGCAAAAAATACTGATAAGCATTTGATTGCGATCGAACGTACGCGTAATAAATTTGACGCTTTTGCCAAACTGGCAGTGCTACAAGATTCACCGAATTTAACTGCCATTCATGCTGATGCGATCGCATGGATTGTGCATGCCATTAAACCCAATAGTGTCAGTAAGATTTTCATTCTGTACCCCAATCCTGAACAGCATAATCCCAACCAGCAATGGCTAAACATGCCTTTTTTCGAGTTTTTATTGTCACGCTTGCAAGTAGGTGGAGAGATGGTACTAGTAACCAACATCGAAGCCTATATCAATAATGCAGAGCAGCAAGCAACGAAGACATGGTCGTTGCCTAATGAGCGCTATCAAGTCGCTGATGACAGTCAGCGCACGCATTTTGAAATAAAATATTTAGCCCGTGGAGAGGTATGCTGGGAGCTTAATATGCGTAAGCCGGAGGGTTATAAAACTAGGTTTGATGAGTGGCAGGCAGATATTGTGAATCAAGTTAAATAGCCTAAGTAATAAATCAAGACCAATATTGCCAATAATAAGTACTAATTTGTAATATATGAAATAGCCTAAGCGAATAAAATATTAGAAAATAAAACCGCCACAAGAAGGCGGTTCAAAAATTACTTACTCTTCAATTAAGACTATAAATAAGGTTTTACTAAGGTATCGGAATCAGTATAAGCGTCAAGCACTGTCAAAAAGGTGTAAGCACCAATAAATTTTCGACTAATAAACATAAATTCTTTTGGTGGTAAGTTAAACTCAAAAGACTGCATCGCTTTTGTGGCTTGTGTTGAGAGGCGAGAGTGGAGTTTGCTGTTCGCCCAAATATAACGGTCGTCCTTATCTAGACAATCGCTAGGAATTTCAGGATTGGTCGCTGGATCACTAAACGGTTCGGTTGCCAATAAAAATAGTGAGGCCATATCAGAGCGTACTTTATCACTCATACTATCAAAGAAATCGTAACCCGTCATCGCAAGCATCATCGCCTGATGGTCATGGCGGTAACCAGCTTTTAGTAAGCCATGCGCAATGGTCAAAAGGTTGTTATCAAATTGACGAATAGCACCAAAATCTAATAATACTAATTTATCGATATCGCCTTCATTTTCACTGACACGAACCAGATAATTACCAAAGTTGGGGTCTGTCTGCATTTCACCCCACACAAAAATCTCTTGCATCATGATTTCGATGGCTGCCTGACCAATAGCGTTACGACGCTCATGAGGTAATAATTGTAATGCCTCAGAAACTACGGTAATACCTGGCTCATAAGACATACAGAGTAGGCGTTTTTTGGAATAAGTGCGATTAATCTTGGGAACTATGTAACGCGGATCATTACTCAGACGGTCATAAAACCGTTCTGTCGTCGCGGCTTCAGCTTCATAGTCCACTTCATGATGGAGTAGGTCACGTATCTCTTCGAACCAAGCATCGAGCGAACGGGTCTGCGGAACGATATTACTTACTCTTAATAGTTGCTTAAATAAAGCAAGATCTGAGTTGATCGCATCAGCAACACCCGGATACTGAATTTTTAATACAACTTGCTCGCCAGTTGCAATCACGGTGGCTCGATGAACTTGAGCGAGCGACGCAGTACCTATAGGAACCGTATCGACATCTAATTCATGTAGTTTTTCACCCAATAATTGCTGCAGCGTTTGTTGCATGGTTGGCCATGATAGCGTAGCGGTATCGTCATTGAGCGTTTGCAAGGCACGGGTGATTTCTGGTGGCAAAATATGTTCGCCATAAATTGCTAACATTTGACCGATTTTAACGACCGAACCTTTTAGCTTACCTAGCTCTTCTGCGAGGTAGTTTGCTTGAGCCTCCATAAACACTTGGTTGCGTGCTGTGCGAGCTTCTTTGTTTAAGAACATGCCAGACACGCTATTACCCGCCCAGCGGCGACCAATATTTAAGGAGGTTTTAGCAATCGACATTCGTCTATCAAACCCTGAGGTTTTTAAGTTATCGATGGATTGCTTGGTGCTAGAAGGTTTAGACGTATCATTTGCCATAAATATAATCATTCATCCAGTTGGTATTGATTTGTGGGTTCAAAACCTACAATACAAGGGAGATGCGATGTACGGGTACAAAATTGTATCATATAAAGCACATTTGATTGATGAGCCTAAGCTTGCCAATAGCAGTTACTTTGTAAGCCGCAGTATATATTTGCAGATTATAACTTCGTAAAAAATAATATCAAAAAATAAGACCTAGCATCATGCTAGGTCGAATCATAAAAGCTAAAAGTAATTTGGTATATCAGACTGAAACTGCGAACAGCTCTCGCCTGAGTAATATTGATTTTTAACTGTTTTCACGAGCAATGGCATGATGACCAATATCACGGCGATACTGTGCACCATCAAAACTAATCGCACCTGTTACCGCAAGTGCGGCTTGCTGAGCATCTGAAATACTATCTGCAAGAGCAGTCACGCATAATACACGTCCGCCATTCGTCACCACTTCTTTTTCACGGTCTATGGCATCACTGTCAGAAAACGCTGTGCCAGCATGGAAGACTTTGACAGCGTTGTCATTATTGTCATCTAGTTCTGGCAAGCCAGCAATTACATCACCTTTTGATGATGTTTCAGGATAGCCTTTTGAAGCAATGACGATACCGAGGGCAGGGCGGCTGTCCCATTGAGCATCACTAGGTAACTGTCCTGCTAGACCTTGTGCCACCAAATCTACCATTGATGATTGTAAACGCATTAAGATAGGCTGAGTTTCTGGATCACCAAAACGGCAGTTAAATTCGATCACATAAGGATCACCTGCCTCATCAATCATAAGACCTGCATATAAAAATCCTGTATAAGGGTGACCAGCATTATTCATTGCATCAACCACTGGCTGAATGACTTGAGTCATGACTTTTTCATGGACATCTTGAGTGACCACTGGCGCAGGAGAGTATGCTCCCATACCGCCTGTGTTCGGACCTGTATCGCCTTCAAAAGCCCGTTTATGGTCTTGGCTCGTTGCCATTGGCAAGATATTTTTACCATCAATCATGCAGATAAAGCTGGCTTCTTCACCTTGCAAAAACTGCTCAATCACCACTCGGCTGCCTGCATCACCAAACTTATTGTCCGCAAGCATGTCATCGATGGCCTCATATGCCTGTTCGATAGTTTCTGCAACGATGACCCCTTTACCAGCGGCAAGGCCATCAGCTTTGATAACGATGGGTGCACCTTTTTCATCGATATAAGCTTTGGCTGCCACCGCTTCGGTGAAGCCTTTATAGGCTGCGGTAGGGATATTGGTTTGCTCCATGAATTCTTTAGCGAAGGTTTTGGAGCCTTCTAACTGCGCACAGTATGCTGTTGGTCCCCACGCTTGAATCCCAGCATCGCGGCAAGCATCAACGATACCAGTGACCAAAGGCGCTTCTGGTCCAACAATGACCATATCAATGGCATTGTTTTGGCAAAAATCGATGATTGCACTATGCTCACTAGCGTTCTCGTCTGTCGATACTAGGACAATGTTTTGGCATTTAGGTTCAAGCGCTGTACCAGCATTACCAGGCGCGACGTAGACATTATTGACCTTATCGTCTTTTGCACATTGCCATGCTAGCGCGTGTTCGCGACCACCTGAACCAATCACCAAAATATTCATCATACGTCTTGCCCTTAGCATTAAAGTTAATTATGAGTTAGCCACACACTCTCAAATATACTGGCATATTCTAACAAAAAAGTCGTACCGATTGCCATGAGTATCCACTTGCCAGCAATTAATCATCAATAAACGGAAAAACCTGTCTCATGAGCAAATGTTATCGACATGTTGCTGATTCATGAAATGATGTTGTACGCTTTAGCTGGCGCGCTATGTACGTTACACTTCACTAAATTAATGGTATTAAATCCCAATTGCGACATATTCCTAAAAATAAGGGTGAAAAAAGGAGAGAAACTTAAAATATCAAGAAAAAACAGAATAAATTGCGTAAATGGATATACTGCTCCGCAGCACTAATAATGTTTCACATATTTATGCGCTGCCATTAGTTATTACGAATCAATAAACTTAAATAAATGATAAATCAAATCTATAAAAAAGGATGAAGGACATGCCAAACTCCCTCAGTATCGCAAAAGAGCGCATCAGCCAGATAAGCGATATTGCTACCAGTTATGTACAAAAAGACAAATCATTATTTGATCATTTTATTCATAGCTACTATCAGCCATTGCACGCAGAGGCAGCTGAGACTATCAGTAATGCTGACCTAGCGGGCATGGCATTACATCATTTTACGTTGCTCCAAGCCTATGATGGCAGCAAGCCACAACTGAAGGTGCTGAACCCAAAAGCAGAAGAGCAGCATTTTCATAGCTCACATACGGTTATTCAAATTGTTGCCTATGACAGACCGTTTTTAGTCGATACGATTTTGATGAGTCTTGAGTCTGAAGGTATCGATGTTCATCGTACTTATAACATCATTGTCAGTGTTGCACGTGATGATAATGGTCATATTACTCATGTCGAAGGCGCACATGAAAGCGCGACCTCTCATTTGTCTTTGATTCATTGTGAAATTGCCTATCAAGATGATGAGGATCTGGCTGCATTACAGCAAATGTTATTGGCAAAAATTGATACGCTAGATACAGTCGTTGGCGATTGGAAGCAGATGCGTGCGCAGTTGACGGATATCAAAGCTGAGCTATCAAACAAACCACTGCCAGAAGTTTTTTACTCGCAGCAAGAGATACAAGCATTTTTAGATTGGATATTAGACGATCATTTTATATTCTTGGGTTATCGTGAATACCGTTTGGAGGGCGGGCAGGCTGTCGAAGTGAATGCTGAACCTGCTGATTTAGATTTATTCGCCATTGGTAATAGCGGTCTTGGTCTATTACGCGGTGCTGAAGAAGATAAACTGTCAGAAAGTTTTAGCCAATTGCCAAAAGTATTAAAGCAACTATTGACTGAACCGCGAGTATTGATGTTGTCCAAATCAAGCCGTGTATCGCCTGTGCATCGTCCCGTATATATGGATTTTTTGGGTATTCATAAGTTTGATGACAACGGTAAGCTGGTTGGTGAATATCGATTTATTGGTCTATTGACCTCACAAGCGTATCAACTAACGGTACAGCAAATTCCGCTATTACGTGACAAAGCCAATAAGATTATGGCGATGGCAGAACTGCCGCGTGACGGTCATGCGCACCATAAAATGATGCATGTGATTAACACCTTACCGCGTGACGACCTCTTTCAAGCCAGCGTCGAAGAGCTATATCCTATCGTTTCTGGTATCAGCCAGTTGCAAGATAAAAAGAGCCTGCGCCTATTCAGCCGTGTGGATCATTATCAGCGTTTTGTATCATGTTTGGTCTATATCCCGCGCGACAAGTTCAACACCGAGCTACGTATCAAAGTACAGAACGTCCTAAAAGAAGCCTACGGTGGCACATCATCAGGGTTTACCACCGAATTCAATGAATCAGCTCACGCACGTGTGCATGTCCATGTGCGTACGGTGCCAGGTCAAGTAAAAGACGTCGATACTGCTGCACTTGAAGCAAAACTATCTGCTTTAATGCAATCATGGAGCGACAGCTATCAAAAGATGCTATTGGATAATGTGGGTGAGCAACAAGCCAATGCTTTAAACCGTCGCTTTTTAAATTATATCCCTGCGGCTTATCAAGAGCGTTTTGATGCCCGTACTGCGGTTGAAGACACTAAGCGTTTGGCTGTATTGACAGCAGAACAGCCGATGATTTGGCATTTATACCAGTCAACTGGCGATGCAAGCAATCAATTACACCTAAAACTGTATGGTCGTGAACAGCCTGTCATTTTGTCTAAAGTCCTGCCAATCCTTGAAAACTTTGGTGTGTCTGTCATTTCAGCACAAACCTATGAGTTTGATTTGCCAGAGCAGCCCATTTGGATGCAAGAGTATGAGCTAACACTGGAGCATGTCGATACTGTCAACATGCAAGTAGTGCGTGGTCAGTTTGAAGACAGTCTCAAACAGATTTGGGCGGGACATGTCGAGAGTGACTCCTTTAACGAATTGGTATTGACTACCAACTTAGATACTTATGATGTGGTGGTACTACGAGCATTGTCACGCTATATGATGCAAGCAAAAGCACCATTCTCTAGTACTTATATTCAACAAACGGTAGTAAAAAATAGCGACATTAGCGTGGCGCTCGGTAGTCTGTTTGATGCTCGTATGAACCCTAAGTACAGTGAAGATGAGCGCACAGAAAAAACCGCGCAGATTCAACAGCAAATCACGGCTGCATTGGCAGGTGTGGATAGCTTGGATGAAGACCGTATCTTGCGTTGGTATTTAGATTTAATTAACGCCATGGTACGCACCAACTTCTATCAAACCGATAGCGATGGTCAGCGTAAAGATCGTTTATCGTTTAAGTTTTTGGCAGCAGATATTCCTAATCTACCAAAACCAAAGCCGATGTTTGAGATATTCGTGTATTCGCCGCGTGTTGAAGCCGTGCATTTGCGCGGTGGTAAAGTGGCTCGTGGCGGTCTGCGTTGGTCAGATCGTATGGAAGATTTCCGTACCGAAGTGCTTGGTTTGGTCAAAGCACAGATGGTCAAAAACGCCGTAATCGTTCCTGTTGGTTCAAAAGGCGGTTTTATCGTCAAAACCAAAACCATGGCAGATGGTCGCGACGTATTCCAAGCCGAAGGCATTGCTTGTTATCAAGCATTCCTACGCGGCATGCTGGATGTGACGGATAATATCGTTGATGGAAAAATTGTCCCGCCAGCCAACACCGTGCGTCATGATGAAGATGATCCGTACTTAGTGGTGGCGGCTGATAAAGGAACGGCTAGCTTCTCTGATATTGCGAATGCCTTGTCTGCTGAATACGACTTCTGGCTCGACGATGCCTTTGCTTCAGGAGGCTCGGTTGGTTACGATCACAAAGCCATGGGTATCACTGCACGCGGTGGCTGGGAGTCGGTCAAACGCCACTTCCGTATGCGCGGCATGGACATTCAGAACCGTGATAACTTTACCGTGGTTGGTATTGGTGATATGAGTGGTGACGTATTCGGCAATGGCATGCTGCTCTCAACCCATACCCAGCTGGTTGCCGCATTTAACCATCTACATATCTTTATTGATCCTAATCCAGATGCTGCTGCTTCACACGCAGAACGTGCCCGCTTATTTGATATGCCGCGTTCGACGTGGGATGACTATGAAAAGTCACTTATTAGCCAAGGAGGTGGCGTTTTCTCCCGCCAAGATAAGAGCATCACGCTCAGTGCTGAGATGAAACAGCGTTTTGATATCGCTGAAGACAGCATGGCACCCAATGAGTTAATCAGTGCGTTGTTAAAATCGCCTGTTGATCTTATTTGGAATGGCGGTATTGGTACTTATGTGAAAAGCGTGAATGAGAGCCATGCTGATGTCGGCGACCGTGCCAATGACGCAGTACGGGTCAACGGCAATGAGCTACGTACGGCTATCGTTGGTGAAGGTGGTAACTTAGGCTTTACCCAGCAAGGGCGTATCGAATATGCACAAACAGGCGGGCGCATTTATACCGACGCTATCGATAACTCAGGCGGCGTAAACTGCTCAGATCATGAAGTAAATATCAAAATCTTACTTGGTAAAGTGGTCGAGCAAGGCGACATGACCTTAAAGCAGCGTAATGAGTTGCTTGAGAGCATGACTGATAGCGTGGCAGAGCTGGTATTGCGTCAAAACTACCTTCAACCACAAGCGATCGAGCTTAGCCACATTCGTGCCGCGGCTAACTTAAGTGATCATCAGCGTTTTATTCAGATGTTAGAAGGCGAAGGGCGTCTTGATCGGGCGATTGAATATCTGCCATCAGATGAAGAAATTGCCAAACGTCAAAAAGCAGATACTGGCTTGACCAACCCTGAGCTGGCAGTTGTCATGGCTTATGGCAAAATGTGGGTGTATGACAACTTATTATCATCAGACTTGCCAGATGATGCGTACTTTATCAATGAGCTACGCAAGTATTTCCCTGATGAGCTGGCGACGCGTTTCTTTGATGAGATGACTGAACACCGCTTACATCGTGAGATTATCAGCACCTATTTGACCAATAGTGTGGTCAATCGTTTGGGCATTGAAGCACTGTTCCGTCTTTATGAGGAAACAGATCAATCGCTGGCGACTATCGTGCGTGGTTATGCGATTAGCCGTGATGTGTTCAATGTATCAAAAGCTTGGAACACGCTTGAAGCACTGGACAATCAAGTCGATGCTACATTACTACTAACTCTTGAGCTGCGTTTGCGTGATGCGCTTGAGCAAGGTGTTGTTTGGTTTATCAATGCTTTTGGTCAAGAATTGCAAGTCGCTGACATGATCAGTCGCTTTAGTGATAGTGTTGAGAAATTAACCAAATCAGGCGGCTTTATTGAGCAACAATTTGCAGAATACTTGCAAGAAGATACGACTAGCCTGATGCAGGATGATCTGTCTAATAATGATGCCGCATTGTTTGCGATGCTGCCTTATCATGTTGATGCACTTGATGCCGCACTGCTCGCTGAGCAATATGAGCGTCCTGTTGATGAGATTGCAACATTGTACTTTGATGCCTATCACGTCTTGCAGTTAGATTGGATGATGGACAACATCGCCACGTTACCACAGCAAGACTACTGGGATCGCCGCGCACGCCATGCGTTGATGAATGAGCTGTCACGTAGTCTACGTCTACTGATGGATGCTATATTATCTAAACCTGATGCGAAGCAAGCGTTTGGTGAATGGCGTTCACGCCACTTAGATCATCTGGAGTCTGTCACCACAGAGATGAGCAAGTTAGATAATCTGCATCGTAATGATGAAAATGGTCAAATTGGTCTTTCAACGTTGTCAGTATTGATGAGTGAGCTAAGCGGTTTGGTAACCAAGTAACTAAACTAACTAGTCATTCAATAAGCAACAAGATAAACGTCTTTTCAAAAAAACCACCGTTAATTAATAACGGTGGTTTTTTATTGTCTGGCTAAGCGTAAAAAGTAATCAACTGCGTGATGCACGCTCGACTCTTGATGACCGCTTTAACTTACGAGGCTTTTTCATTAGTAATATTGACCACTCGGCGACAGCCTTGACCACTGATTTGGCTAAAACCACCCGAGATTTTTTCAACCTTGATTTGAGTCAAGATGCGATCTTTTAACGCCTGTACGTGAGAGATAATACCAATAAGCTTACCTTCTTGTTGTAAGCTCGTTAAAGTATCGAGCGCAATATCAAGCGACTCTTCATCAAGCGTACCAAACCCTTCATCCAAAAACAGTGAATCCACGCGAATGTTGTGACTCGCCATCTGCGATAGTCCAAGGGCGAGCGCCAAGCTGATAATAAATCCTTCGCCGCCCGATAGATTTTTGGTACTGCGAATATCACCGCCTTGATAGTTATCAATCACATTAAGCTCCAGCGGATTACTGTCATCATGAATGAGCAAATAGCGGTCACTCATTTTTTGCAGTTGCGTATTGGCATGGCTAATCATCACTTCAAACGTTAAACCTTGCGCAAAGGTACGATATTTTTTGCCATCAGCAGAACCAATTAACGTATGTAGCTGCTGCCAAACTTGTAGTTTTTGTTTTTGTTCATCGATTGCAATCAGCTGTATCTCCTGTTGCCCTTTTTGGCTGTCGTTATCCTTAAGCTTTTGGTCAATCGCACCGATTTTTTGACTTAACTCATCGATATCCGTCTGTATTTGATGATGCTTGCTAGCAAGTGTTTCTCGGTCTTCATCTGTCATAGGGGTAGCAAGTTTTTGCTCTAACGCATGCTGGGTATTATTTAACTGCAACTTAGCTTGTTGTAGGGCATTATCAATCGCTAGTTTACGTATATGTAATGCCTCACGCTCTTCTTTAGGCAGACGCGCACTCAAAAAATCCGCCTCATCGATGAACTTTGACTCTGCGAGTAAGTTAGTAAAAATACTGTCCTGTGTATTTACGGTAGTAGTCGCCGACTGTTGCTCTTTGGCTAGCTGTTGCTCTCTGCTCTTTAATTGCTCTAAAGACTGCTGTATAGAATCTAGCTGTCTTTGCGCTATGATTTGTTCGGCTTTAGCCTCATCAGCAGCACTGCGTAACTGATTTTCTTCATGGTCTGTATCTTTATCTGCGAATAGCGCTTTTCTAGCTTTCTTTAATTGTTCGATATCCTCTATTTTATTATCAATTAATGTCTCTAATTCTTTGAGTGCGGTCTCATCATGGGTAAGCTGCGATTGTTTGGTATCAATCTGCGCAGTTAAACCACTTAAGCTATTCAATAGTTGTTGTTGGCTGCTGCTTTGCTCATTGTAGTGTTGCTTCAACTGCTTTAAGACACGACTTTGGGCACGCAATTTTTCAATATAACGGTCATAATCATCGACACTATCAAGCACTTTTTGCTCGTTGATATCATGAAACAGTTTTTCAATTGCGGCTTGAACCTCTGTGCCTGCCAGCTCGATACTGACATAATTTTTGTATTTATCGACTGGGTACTTACTTACCAGAGCTGCAATGGTCGCCATCAAGGGTGACAGTTCGGAGAAGTTAGCAGCGGTTTTCTCATCGATGCTCTCTATTTTTTGAGCAGTCAGCTTTAGGTCAGTTGTCAGATAGCTTATCTCACTAATAAGCGCTTGCTGCTGTTTTTCCTTGTTCTCTAGGGCCTTACTGAGCGCTGATATACTGTCGCTAAGGTCGTCATATTGGGTGAGTATTAGTTTAAGAGCGTGTTTTTGTTCAAGTAGATTGCATTTAATGCTACTTAATAGGGTTAAAGAGCGCTCAACATCAGCATCAATTTTTAAATGGGCAAGCAGCTGGATAATCGCCGCAATCGATTCAGAATAAGGGTTTTTAGCGTCAAACAGTGAGGAAAGATAGTATTGAATATCATCGGTTAACGTTTGAGATTGATGCTGTAAGGGTATCAGCTGCTGCTGTTGGTTATTAATGGCTTCTTTTTTGGTGGCATGGTCAATATGATGTTTAGATAAAGTCTGCTCAAGATTATCAATAATAGTTTCTAATTCAGCTATGTGCTGCTGAGTTAATTGCGCCTTAGTCTGTTTTATTGTGGACGACTGGTTTTGATCGTCATGGGCGTCGGTATTATTATTCTTGGTACTAGGGTCTAATAATGGATGATGTTTGCTATAAGGATGCTCATGTGCACCGCAAAGCGGGCAGGGCGACCCATCCTCTAGCTCTACTATATAATCTTCAAGCTTAGCGACCTTTTGTAGTAGATGTAGATGCTCTTGTTTATCTTGCCTCTTGAGCTTAGCCTCTTCAATATTTATCTTGTGACTGTCAATCAAACCTTCTAAAGTCTTAAGCTCTTGATTCAGTGTGGGTAACGTTGCATTGATGTGTTGAATTTGGCTGGTACGCTCAGACAGCTGCTCTAGCTTAATATTGGCTTGCACAATCTGGGTGCTTATTTGATCGATTTGCTCTTGCTCGCTACGCATATTAGCAATGGGCTGGTTTTGAATGAGGGTGGCTTGCTGCTGTTGTACGCTGACCAATTTCTCGCGTTTTTGCTTAATTAACAATTCATCTGCGGCTTGTTGCTTATATAACTTATCAAAATCAGTCTGTAGCATGCGGGCTTGATTACTATAAGCAAGTTTATCCGCTGTTAGATTGGCATTATCTTCCAACAGCGCCATTAATTGGCGACAGCTGTTATCGAAGGTCACCATATCTTTATCGAGGTCTTTTAGCTCTTGGTAATCGCGAAAGTACTTTTCTACACTGCTAAGCTGAGTCTGAGTCTTTTGCTCTGTTTGTTTGTAGTCAGCTATATCTTGACCTAATTGTTGAGTGTTACTAACTAATACCTCTTTACGCTGATTATCGCTAGCTAAAGAATAAGAGTGCTGTTTTATCTCAGTATCCAACTCACGCGTCTTTTTAATAATAGGCAAAGTAGCATGTAGGCTATCTGTGGCTTGCTTTTCAATGGTATTGATATTATTTAGATGGATTGAAGCTTGTGCCAGTACTTCTTGCTGAGTTGGAATCTTATTAAGTAAACCTTGCTGCTCAACCTCTAACTGCTTGACCAAATTTCGGCTGTAGCTCAGCTCTCGGAAGTGACTGTCAATCTCTAGAGCTTTATTAGCAATGTTTAAGCGCTGTGCTTCTGGGATAAAGGCTTGCTGCGTTTGCTGCGCTGTTGCAAACTCGACCTGATAGGTCGAGAGATTTTGCTGTAGCTGCTGAACGCTATCCAGCCATTGTAACTGTTCACTCAGGGTTTTGAATGTTTGGCGCTGTGCGCTCTGCTGTTGGTTAAAGCTCTCTAAATCTGCTACCAGTAGCTTTTCGTCTTCAATATTTAATAATGACAAGCTATTCACGCCCGCTTGCAGCTTACCAAGCACGTATTCCTCAGAGCGTTTTTTTTCATGAACGTTTAATGATATTTTGGCATAAATAGCAGTGCCCGTTATTTTCTCTAAAATCGCGGCTCTATCGCCGATATCAGACTTTAAAAACGCGGCAAAACTGCCCTGTGCGAGCATGATGGAGCGCGTAAATTGATTAAAATCCATGCCAATGAGGTTTTGTATATAGGCAGAAGTTTTGGACTTCTTCTCTTCTAAAATCTTGCCGGTCTGCACCTCACTAATCTCATGCTTAATTGGTAATAAATTGCCCTTGGCTTTTTTGTGGGCACGATGTTGATACCAATAGCATTGATAACGCTTGGAATCAATCTCTATAATGACTTCTGCTGAGCATTCACCCGTACCTTGAGTCATGATCTCGTTCGTTGAACCAGTGATATCGCCCAGTCTTGGCGTCTGGCTATAGAGTGCTAAGCAAATCGCATCCAATATGGTCGTCTTGCCAGCCCCCGTTTGCCCAGTGATGGCAAAGATGCCTTCATTAAGAAAAGCGGGATCACTAAAGTCAATGTGCCATTCGCCTTTTAAAGAATTTAAGTTTTTAAGTCGTAGTTCGATTAGGCGCATGATAAGGTCTTATTTTTATAGGTAGTAAATGAGGGTAATAATGAGAAATGAAGCTGTTATTCTAGCTAGTTTCTATCAACAGCGTTTATGATTACATAATACTATTCAGCCTGAGTATCTTCGTGACGTAAGTTATAAACGATTTGATCATAGGCGTCACGTAAGGATGATTTTTGCTCATCAGAAATATCATGAGCAATCAAGCAACGCTCGAATACTTCTTCCTCATTTAAATCTTGTAGCGTCTCAGAGATCTGTTGTTGATTTAGTACTTTATTATAGGTACGAGTGTTTTTGATTTTTAACACCTCGCACGGCAAATTATCTACCATCGTTTGGATATGCTCACGTAACTCGCTGATAATCTCCTCACCCGTATAAATAATTTCGAGCCAAACAGATTCTGTTGCGTCAAGAGATTGAATGACTTTATCTATAGCCTGATTAATGCACTCCAAATCACCTGAAACTTGCGCCAGTTGTTGAAACTTTGGAATAGGTAGTGATACTACTTGCATCTGATTAGAGTCATCTCGGTGCAGTATTTTGTTGGAAGTATCGATATTTTTAGGCATTGATTGGTTGTTTTGATCCTGCTGATCAGGGATGTTTTCTATAGCAGCAGTTTTTGTCATCTCATTATTTTTTGATTGCTCGTCAAAACCAAACAAGTCATCCATAAATTCAGTCGTTTGACTGGCTACTTTCTTAACAGGTTTTTCAATCGTGGTAACGGTATTGGTCAGCTGAGGAATAATGCTTTCAACTATATTATTTGAGGCTGACTTTTGACCGCTAATGTCATTTGCTACTGCACCAAACTGTACCAGTAATACTTGTTTTTGCTGTTTTGACTCACCAAATCCCATCGCGATTGGCGAGCCTGAATAGCGAATGCTCTCACGACCACCGACGCGTTGCGGTACGTGCAAATGTCCAAGCGCCACATAGTCAAAAATTTCATCGAACATGTCAGCAGAAATCTTACCGAGTGAGCCGACATAAAGCTCACGTACACCATCGTCTTCAGTAGTGGTGCCACCGGCTGCAAATAGATGCCCTGTAGCAATGATGGGAATGTGACGCTGGTATACTTCAACTAATTGAGCCTGCTTGGCTTTGGCAATGCTAGCCACTTCATCGTAATGAGCACGAATGCCTTTAATGACATTGGCATCTTTGCTATCAGCCGACTCGCCAGCGCCACTAATACGGACATCACGATCACGCAAATAGGGAACAGCCGCAATAATACAATGCGGGTTTCCATTTGTATCGTCTAACACCAATACTTCATCGTTTAAGTCTTCACAAGCCGTACCGATAACATGGACGTTTAAAAACTTGAGTACATTGCTTGGGGCATCCAAAAATGTCGGTGAATCGTGGTTACCTGCGACGATGACGACATGTTGACAGCATGATTTTGAAACTTTTCCTAAAAATTCATAATATAGCGCTTGAGCTCTATTACTTGGGGTCATGGTGTCAAAAATATCACCAGCAACGATCAATATATCCACTTTCTGCAGGCTAATGGTCTCTTGTAGCCAACTTAAAAAGGCTTCAAATTCCTCATAACGCATGCGCCCATAAAGCCGTCTTCCCAAATGCCAGTCGGAGGTATGGAGGATAGTCAGAGGGGTAACAGCAGATACAGACATAATGAGGCTTAATGGTGAATGAAAGACAGCGATTATTCTAGCAAGGATTAGAGAAGTTTGCTTTGCTATAAATTTACCAGTAAAGCAAAGTAGATACGAATGAGTAGTGACATTTGACCGTAAATGAAACGATGATCGTTTATTAAAATAATGGCTATTTAAAAAAGCTGATTAATAAGGCGGATTGTTAATAGTATTAAGTAACAAATAAATGGTACTAGAAAAGGTCCATATTTAGTAACATCCAAGCCATTATTAATATAAGGTTATGTTATGTCGTTTATCAGATTATGCACATTGGCTTTAATTGCCACTTCCTCTTTGGCTGCTTGTAGCAGTTATGAGCAAGCAAATATGAATAATAAAACCAGTGTTAGTCAAATAAAAGATAGCACCGCGTTTTTCCATTCGATTAAACCGAGTCATTCTGACGCAATCATTGGTCAAGTGACTGAGGTCATCTCGCAAGACAGAGAGCAGCAAAAGGTCACTATCGTCGCTCAAGATGGACAGACGTATACCGCGGAAATCAGTAAAGCTAACTTTGCTCAGAAAAACGCCCATCAAATGCAGAAATTAACCATAGGCGATTATGTTGAAGTGATGGGAGAGCAATCAACATCACAATCAGGGGTAGATAGTAAGCACCACATTACTGTCCATGCGATGCCTTATGTTTTACGTAAAATCATCATCGCTGACCATCAAGTAGACTGTGTCGGTGTTGCGCCGCAATCATGTTTACTGACTAAGCCTGCTGAACAAGCTAACGCCGACTGGGAGTATCGATATAGTGGTATAGAAGGTTTTGATTTTGAACCTAATTATGAATACACTTTGCTCATCAAGAATACACCCATTAGCAATCCGCCCGCTGACGCATCATCAATTCATAGCACGCTAATAAAAGTCATTGAGAAACATAAGACCAAATCTTAATTATTAAAAACGAATAGCTCATAAAAGATCAATAGCGTTATACTCAAAAGCCCTGCTAATCTACTGGCAGGGCTTTTTAGAAATTTAAAATCATACTTCAACCAATCACTAACTGCTCCAAACCATCATCAGCCGTTGCCAAATTAGCCACCATAGATAACGCATGGGCTTGCTGGTTGGTATGATCTGCCTTTGGTGTAGCGGCTGTCCCACCACGTAGCCAGTTACTAGCTGTGGTGTCACTATTGTTGTTTTCCTTCTGATTTTGCAAATTATACCAAGCCAAATCATGATGGAGTGCGACCACGTCTCCCATAATGAGCAAGGCTGGCGTGGGTAGCTGGTTTTTTTCTTGCAACTCAACGATGTCGGCAAGCGTACCCGTTAATACTTGCTGATTGGGCATACTGGCATTGGAGACAATGGCAATCGGGGTGTCGCTACTGCGCCCTGCATCAATCAAGCCTTCAGTCAAACGCGCCAGCGAATGCAACCCCATATAAAAGACGACTGTTTCATCCGTATTCAAAAAGCTCTTAAAATTACTATTGGGCGCGCCAGCCTTTAAAAATCCAGTGACAAAACGTACCGACTGCGAATGGTCACGATGAGTCAGTGGAATGCCAGCATAGCTTGCAGCGGCATTGGCAGCGGTAATACCAGGTACGACTTGATAAGGGATACTGTGCGCACGCAAGCTCTCAATTTCTTCGCCGCCACGGCCAAAGATGAAAGGATCACCACCTTTTAGACGCACCACACGGCGACCTTCTTTAGCGCTATTGACCAATAACTCATTGATACCAAGTTGCGCTACTGCATGATTGCTGCGTTTTTTGCCAACAAATACTTTATCAGCATCACGGCGGCATAAATCCAATACTTGCGGTGAGACGAGCGCATCATAATAGACAATGTCAGCCTGCTGCATGAGACGCAGCGCTTTAAAGGTGAGTAGCTCTGGGTCACCTGGGCCTGCACCAACGATATAGACTTCGCCTACATTATTTTGTAGGGTTTGAGGTTCTGTGGATATATCATTCTCTGTATGTTTTTCAGTGATAATTGATACTGTTTTATCTAAATCGGCTTGTAATTGTGCCGCCGCTTCAGCTTCATTGCCCGCAAACATCAGCTGACTGACTGGACCTTCAAATGCTTTTTCCCAAAACTGCCTGCGTCCTGTCAGCGTAGGTATTTTAGTTTTCACTTCGCTACGAAAATCCCCAGCAAGCTTTGCCAATTTACCATAGCCTTGTGGAATCAAGGTTTCGAGGCGAGCGCGTAATAGACGTGCCAGCACTGGCGCTTTGCCGTTTGACGATATGCCAATCACGATTGGATTGCGATCAACAATCGCAGGGAAGATAAAATCGCACAAATGCGGCGTATCGACTACATTAACTGGAATGTTTAGCTCAGTGGCATCAGCATGTATTTGATGGTTAAGTATCTCATCGTCAGTGGCAGCAATAATGACGCGTGCGCCTGTCATATAAGTTTTATTATAATTCTCATAAATCAGCTCATGCTTACTGTCACTGAGCAAGGCTTGTATCTCGTGGCTAATGCTTGGTGCAAGGACAGTAATACACGCGCCAGCACGGCTGAGCAAATCCGCTTTACGTAGTGCCACATCGCCGCCGCCGACGATCAGTACTTTGCGACCTTCTAATTTAAAAAATAGCGGAAAGGTGTTCATATTATGACCAGTTATTCAATGTATGCCACTATTATGATTTATTAGGCGCGAAGGCTCACGTAGCGAATTGGCATTAGCATATTCGTTTTTGTCATGTTGGTGAGGGTTTTTGATGTAAAAGGGAATAGGTGAGTCGTGAAATACAGAACTAAAAAAGCCACAGGCTTACGTCAAAGCTTGTGGCTGTCATTTAGATTAGATTTTTGCATTGGCTATTAGCAATAAAGAGATTTGACCACGTACAAGAACCTATTCAAACTCACTCAGCATCTTAGTCATACGGGCATCTTTTTGTTGCCAGATATCCTCTAACCAGTCAAACATCATTTTTTTGGTGGTTTCATCACGGTCATAGCCGCCGTCCATGATGGCAGCAAATAATTCATCTGGTATCTTTAAGCGAGTCACATCGACGCCCAAACGGCGAATATTACCTTTCCATAAATCATCATAGTCAGGCGCGCCGTCTGGGTAGACAATGGTCACGTCCAAGATAGAATCCAACTCATTGCCTAACGCATTAATGGCTAATGACAAACCGCCAGCCCGTGGTTTTAACAAATGCTGATAAGGAGATTTTTGTTGGTCATGTTTTTCTTTAGTAAAGCGCGTCCCTTCCAAATAGTTTAATAGCGCGAAAGGTTTGTTTTTTAATTGACGACAAGCACGTTTAGCCTCAAGCAAGTTTTGTTTTTTAAGTTCTGGATTCTTGGCCATCGCTTTGGCAGAAAAGCGCTTCATCATCGGAAAGTCTAAGAAATAAAAGGCTTGACCGATGACAGGAATATAAATCAGATTAAATTTGGTAAAAAACCGTGTCAGAGGCAGCGTATCTTGGCTGATATATTGCACAATGCTGGTATCAACCCACGATTGATGGTTGCTTACCAATAGATACTGTTTGTCTTCGCTCAGGTCGTCAGGCAGGTTAATGCGCCAGTCTTTATGAGGTAGCGCATGATCAATGACGGCGTTATTACTATTAATCCAGTATTTAGTAATCGCAATCAGCGCATCATCCGCAGCTTTTGCTCCTGTCAATACTTTTGCCGCTCCCAAAGTCCAGATGGGCAGACCCACCATCGCACTATTGGCAGTAAGAACACTCGTACCGGTTAAAAAAGAGGCGGTCTTGCCTACCGCTGGTAGCTTATCGTGCAGTTTTTCATAGAGTGAATCGATTTTTTTTATAAAAGACATAATAAATATCCATATTAATGAGCGCGAGTGCCTATAAGGAAATAAAAAAGGATGAGTAACTTTGTCCATGATGTGGCTTTATAGCGTCGGTTTAATGCCGAGCGGCCACTGAGGCAAGCCATAGAATACCGCAATGTTAGACAATAAAACGTTCAAGAAACGTTAATTATTCAAATGCTGACTTCTTTATACAGATAGAGATATTCAAAAATAATAGAAAATTGTCTATTAAGCGGAGTATTTGCTATAGTTTGGCGGCCTCTAATAAATACTTTATATAATAAGCTATTGTGAGGAAGAGGAGGATGTATGTCATGGTTCACCATAGCGTATGAAGCGAGCTGTTAAAGCAATAAACGGTAGTCAATATGATTGTAGTGCTAAACTAAGGTGTTGAACATTATTCCGCGTGGCGCCGCGCTGAGTTTAGCGTCTGCTTTGTTTGGCATACTTTTATTATTGGCTTTTGTACTGACTCATCAAATAAGTTGGTCAATTTCTGGTATCTATCGCTATGATCTGTTATTGGCTTATGCTTTGATTATTCAGGTTTTTTTGGTTTATTTCAAATTAGAGACACCGCGTGAGGTATGGGTCATTGCTATTTTTCATATCATGGCCATGGCAATGGAGCTGTTTTTAACCCATCCCAAAATTGGTTCTTGGTATTATCCTGAACCAGCAATTTTTAGAATTGCCACTGTGCCACTTTTCGCTGGATTTATGTATTCGGCCGTAGGTAGTTTTTTAGCGCGTGGCTTAAGATTGTTTAATGCCTCTTTTACCGACTTACCACGTTTACTATGGGTGAGTTTATTGGTTATTTTTTCTTATGCCAACTTCTTCACTAAGTTTTTAGTCCCTGATATTCGCAATATATTGTTCATCGCTTCAGTAGTTTTATTTTGGAAAACCAGAGTGTTTTTTCAAATCCATCACAAGAATAATCTTCAACTGCATGATACCAAGCAATATCAATGTCCATTTTTACCATTACTGTTGTTTCTCGCTTTTTTGGTTTGGTTGGCAGAAAATATTGCTACTTTTACCAATATTTGGCGTTATCCGTCACAAGCAAATGTATGGCATATGGTAGGTTGGGGTAAGCTGGGCTCTTGGTACTTATTACTGATGTTAAGTCTAGTGTTGGTTTTGGCAGTCATGGGTAAAAGGGATGAGAAAGGCGGTTGGCAGTTAGCTCAATAATTTTGATATTGTGTGTGTGTCCTCATTGTTTTGGCAGTAGCGCTAGCGCTTGGATTATAGATTCAAATTTTGTGGGACTGAATATTGAATCTACTATGACAATAAAAAAAACACCTCTTATATCTAAGAAGTGTTTTTATCGTAAAACTACGAAATACCTAAAGCTGCGTGTGCAAGCCACACTCACGGCTTTCTTCTACTTTCGTTGGATCAAAGTAATCAAATTCATTCGGTAAGTGATGCTCTTCGAGATAAACATCTAAATCGGCGTCAGTGTTTTCAAACAATGGTGCTACTTTTAAGACGCCATCTTTTGATAGGCTAAGTACATCAAGACCTTGGCGGAATTCGGTTTGATCTTTACGAATCGCATTGAACCAAACATCTGGCTTTAACTCATCTAGCGCACGGCGGAAGGGTTCCAGTTTTACTTGGTCAGTGAATTCATCATGCTGTGGGTTGTCGATACCTGGGATGCCGTTCATGGTCGCGTCACGATACGCCGCTGTTTGCTTAGGAATATAAGTGATGACGTTTAAGTTTAAATTACGGATGACTTTATTGGCAAATTGATAAGTGGCATCAGTATTGTAGCCTGAGTCTACCCACAATACGGTGATGTCAGGGCGCTGTTTGGCAACCAAATGCAGAATCGCTGACTCGTATGGGCGGAAGTTAGTCGTGATGATTGGGTTTTTCGCTTGGCTTAATGCCCACTCAACGATTTGCTCAGGCGACTTGCCTTGCAATGCTTGGTTGGCTTGGTCGAGGTCTAAACTTGGATGTAATTGGCTCATAATACCTTCCTTAATGGTTGTTAATATAAAAGTGTCGATTAAAAATTAAAATTTATGATCAGTGTTAAAGCTAGGCGATTGAGGGTTCTGACGGTTTAGCAAACATCGGTAAATCCGAAGCACTTTGTCCATCATAACTACTGGCAAGGGCAGTAAATGCTTGCTCAATACCGAATTTAGAGTCTGGCTGCATGTCATGCTCGCTCAATACAAAGCTATCAACACCCATGCGCAATAGATATGCGATTTGATCACGGCCAAACGCGCCAGCCACCCGAATCTCGCCTTGGTAGCCAATTTGGCGTAGGGTACGTGCAAAGCTAAAATTGCGACCATCAGCGAATTTCGGTACATCAATCACGATAAGCGCCTGCGTTGATAAGAACTCACTAAGACCTTCTAACGCATCAGCATCGGTGTCAGCCGTCACCCACAATCCAAGGCGGCTACTGTGCTGTACAATCAGCTCATAAATCTCTTTAACCAGACCACCGACCTGCACGCCTGAGTTATCCAATAAATCAGCGAGCGGTACAATCACATCGGGCTTTTCTTGCCTTTGTAGCAACTCAAGCAACGTAATGTTTGTTGATACAATACTCTCTGGTAGCGCGTCCGTAGTGAGCACATGCCATGTATCTTGGCTGCCGATATCTACGCCATGACTGTCCAAAATATGGTGATTAGCCATAGACCTTCTCCTTAAATGGATCAATACCAACGCGCTCAACCAATTGACCAAAGCTTTCGACATCATTGTCGGTACTGGCTCGCAAGTCTACATAGACATCGACGATCTGCTGTATGGTATTGGCAACCTCAAGAGCAGGGACAGATTTACCTAAGATTTTGCCAAGTTTGGCATCGTCACTGGAATTGCCGCCAATGCTGATCTGATACCAGTGCTCACCTTTTTTATCGACGCCCAAGATACCAATGTCACCTGTATGATGGTGCGCACAAGCATTGATACAACCAGACATGTTTAAGCGAATCTCACCCAAATCATACAGATAGTCTAGATCATCGAACTGTTTTTCGATTTGTTCAGCGATGTTGTGTGTCGTCGCATTAGCAAGCGAGCAGTAATCCCAACCTGGGCAGACAATCATATCTGTTAGGGTATTAATATTAGCGCGTGCTAAATGCAACTCTGCTAGCTGCTGCCACAATTCATAGAGAGTGTTGGTTTGCACATCAGCGAATACCAGATTCTGCTGATAAGTACCACGCAGTTCACCAAAGCTGTATTTGTCAGACAAATCAGCCAGTGCATCCATCTGTGACTCGCTGACATCACCAGAGGGCACATATTTGCCATCGACCAAGCCTGCTTTGAGCGAAATAACGACCGCACGATAACCAGCGACTTTATGCGCCACCGTGTTTTGGTTATACCAATTGGCAAAATCTTTATCAGCATTTAATTGCTGTTGTAGCTTAGACTGTACTTGTAGCGCATCAAACGACACATAGTCAGGCTCACTAAAAAAGCTGCTCGCCGTCGCAAAGTTCTCATCAGTTAAGGTAAGCGAACCATCTTTGGTGTGGGCTTCCCACTCAGCATTGACCAGTTTGGCAAAGGCAGGGCCGCCCATGCTCTCGACCAAAATCTTGATACGTGATCGGTATTTACTGCCTTTATCACGGCGACCATGCAAGTTATAGACACGTAAGATGGCATCTAAATAGCTAAGCAGATGCTGACGCGGCAAGAACTTATTGATGACCTTACCCAAGACAGGAATACGTCCTAGACCGCCACCGACCAATACTTCAAAGCCAATTTCGCCTTCATCGTTGGTTTTGATATGAAGACCGACATCATGTACTTGGGTTGCCGCGCGGTCATCATTGGTACCGATGACGGCAATCTTAAATTTACGTGGTAAAAAAGCAAACTCAGGATGGAAGGTTGACCACTGACGGATAATCTCACAATAGGGACGTGGATCAGCGATTTCTTCTTTATGAATACCAGCATATGGATCGGTGGTTGTGTTACGAATACAGTTGCCCGAGGTTTGGATCGAGTGCATCTGTACTGATGCCAGCTCTGCCAAAATATCTGGCACGTCTTCTAGCTTTGGCCAATTCAGCTGGATATTGGTACGGGTAGTGAAGTGCCCATAACCTTTGTCATATTTACGAGTAATCTCAGCCAATTTTCGCAATTGGTAGCTGGCAAGTAGCCCGTAAGGAATGGCGATACGCAACATCGGTGCATAACGCTGAATATAAAGGCCGTTTTGTAATCGCAGCGGCAAAAATTGCTCTTCTGGCAGCTCACCTGCCAAAAACCGTTCGGTCTGGTCGCGAAACTGAGCGACTCGTTCTTCTACCAAGGTTTGGTCAGCGTAATTATATTGATACATGACGTAATCTCAATTTTGTTTTTAGTCTTAAAAGCAGTGACGAAAATGATTTGCGTGTGTAATCGGTCTTATTGCCAGTCGCAAGGTAAACCATTCAGAGTCACATCATATAAGCTTGCGTCTATAAACATAAATTCCTTTAAGACATATGTATATCCAAACACAGCATAAATTTTCATAACGAAAGTTAGGTAGCCTATGCTTATCAAATTTATCACTACCCATAAAGGTTATAAATCAATATGACATCTATCACCTCTAAGCAACCATCAAAACTTGTTCCGCCGCATGGCAGCACTGATCTTAAGCCACTATTGTTGAATGCTGAGGCACGCGCTCAAGCATTGAAACTTGCCAGCACATTGCCGACCATTACTTTAAGCTCACGTGAGCGTGGTGATTTAATTATGTTCGGTATTGGTGGCTTTACGCCGTTGAATGGCTTTATGAATCAAGCAGACTGGCAGGGTGTGGTTGATGATATGCGTTTGCAAAGTGGTGACAATGCGGATCTGTTTTGGCCAATTCCGATCACCTTGTCTGCACCAAAAGCGACTGCAGATAGTTTGAGTCAAGGCGATAAAGTAGCCTTGGTCGCAAAAGATGGCGAAATCATGGGTATCTTGACGGTAGAAGAAACCTATACCATCGATAAAGAGCACGAGTGTCAGCAAGTATTCACCACAACAGACCCAGAACATCCGGGCGTACAACAAGTTTTAGAGCAAGGTGAGGTCAATATTGCCGGTAGTGTCGAGGTATTGAGCGAAGGCGAGTTCCCAACGTTATATCCAGAAATCTACAAAACGCCAGCAGAAACGCGCGCTATTTTGGACGCTAAAGGCTGGAAAACAGTGGCTGCCTTCCAAACGCGTAATCCAATGCATCGCTCACATGAGTATTTGGCAAAAATTGCGATTGAGATCTGTGACGGTGTATTGATTCATTCATTGCTAGGGGCATTGAAACCTGGTGATATCCCAGCTGATGTCCGTCAAGAAGCGATCAAAACTTTGATTGATAATTACTTTAGACAAGATACGGTTATTCAAGCCGGTTATCCGCTAGATATGCGCTATGCCGGTCCACGCGAGGCATTACTGCATGCCGTATTCCGTCAAAACTATGGCTGTAGCCACTTGATTGTTGGTCGTGACCATGCTGGTGTCGGCGATTATTATGGGGCCTTTGATGCACAAACGATATTTGAACAGGTTGGTAAAGATGATTTGATTACTCAGCCGTTAAAAATCGGCTGGACGTTCTGGTGTAATGCTTGTAATGCCATGGCTTCCGACAAGACTTGCCCGCATGAAGCGTCTGAACACGTGAAAGTATCAGGTACCAAGCTGCGTAAAGCGCTATCAGAAGATGAAGAAGTACCAGACAACTTTAGCCGTCCAGAAGTACTACAAATTTTGCGTGATTATTATGCTGGTATCGCAAGAGAGGAACGTGCTGAAGTGAAATTAGTCGGTGCCTCTGCGGTGTAAACCAAGATTATCAGCATACAAATAAGTATCAAAAAAAGGTGTCAGACTTATTATCTGACACCTTTTTTTGATACTGGTTTTCAACTCCTGTTATCTAAGCTAGCGTTTGTTATCTATTAAATCTCTAAATCTGTTGTCAGCTTTTGATAGTCACCGACCAATGTGCCACCGCCCGAACAAAAATAATTCAACGCGTATTTATCTTGACTATCAATAGTCAGCTTATCATCCTTAAATTGAAAGAATGCCGTACTGTCATTCACTTTGCTTTGGAAAATAATGCCGTGCGCGTCATCTTGACCCATTAATGTCGCCTTGCCATCAAACTGGCAACTGGGCTTTTTAATATCGCTACGGGCGCGAACCTTTATGTTGATTTGCTGATCACTCTCTGCCCGTACCATGACGCCAACCCAATCATAGCCTTGCGCGCGCTTTTCATAACCTTCATCAGCATAATCTCCAACGACTGCTTGCACAGCTGGCATGACATCGGCTATAGGTTGTTTTATGGCTTGGTGATTTACGCTAGGTGTCACGTTATTACAGCCACTTAAGGCAAATAGAGCCGCCGATGTGGTGAAAAATACCGAAAAAAAGCGTGAGTGACGAGCGGCACGAGGTGGAGACATGATCATTTAAGTACCTTTGATAAAGGAGTGATTAAGAGGAATGGTCGTTATCTAAACGCAACGCCTAACAGCATGGCTGTAAGGATATTAGTTGACCACTACAAGAGATAGTATCGTTTACATAAAGGCTCGTCTATATAGTAAGCAATACCATTACTTACTCAAAAGTGTCTGCTCATAACTATAGCGCAAAATACTTAGAAAAAATAAGCCCTGTAAAATAATTAATAAAATGACTTATGCCAAGTTAATCACTCGATAAGCGCATTTGTCACTAAGCATTTGACTCACATGCTGTTAGCATATTTCTCATTATCTATAGAACCGCATCCAAAGAATTATGCGCATTAATAAGATTGTTAATGCTGTGGAAAACGCTTCTATCAACATTATCGAGAGCACCCATGCAACCAGATAACAAAAGTATTCAGCAAGTATCTAAAAATCTTCGTTTTGCGAACATACATACATTTATTGAGGATAAAGAGACACCAACGCCGCTCGCCAATATCAGTGTTAAAGTTGGTAGCGTACTAGCCTTTGCCATGCTAATGACAGGCTGTAATCCTACCAAAGCCACTCAGCAAGACGGCTCAAACGCGACGGGTGATGCAAAAAATATCAGTTTATTAAATGTCTCTTATGATGTATCACGCGATTTCTATAAAGATTATAACGTTTTATTTAGCGCAGACTATCAGCAAAAGCATTCAGACAGTCAGGTAAATATCAACCAATCACATGGTGGCTCAAGCAAACAAGCATTGTCGGTTGCCAATGGTCTGCAAGCAGATGTAGTCACTTTAAACCAAGAAAGTGATATGAATCTGTTGGTTAAAAAAGGCTTGGTTGCCTCTGACTGGCAGCAAGCATTCCCGAACAATGCGGTGCCTTATACCAGTACCATGGTGCTATTGGTGCGCGATGGTAACCCCAAAAACATCAAAGACTGGTCGGACTTGGCGCGTAACGATATAGACGTGGTGATACCAAACCCGAAAACCAGCGGCACCGCGCGTTATGCGTTTTTGGGTGCCTATGGTTACGGATTACATCAATTTAAAGAAACGGTACAAAGTCCTGCCAAAACGGATGATTTTATCAAAAAGCTACTGGCAAACGTGGTCACTTATGACAATGGGGCGCGTGCCGCAACGACCAGCTTTACTCAGCGCGGACTGGGCGATGTGCTCATCACGACCGAAAACGAAGCGCATTTAGCCGCCAAGCAATTTGCCAAAGGACAGGTCAATATCGTTTATCCCAGTTATTCTATTGTGATTGCCAACCCAGTGGCAGTCGTAACGGCAGTGACTGACAAGGGCGGCAAGACGGCAGCGGCGAATGCTTACCTAAAAGGCTTATGGGACACCCCAGTACAAGAGCTCATGGCACAGATGTATATGCGTCCCAGCAACCCACAAGTGCTGGCAGCTCACAAAGCAACCTTGCCTGATATTGAGACTTTTGAGCCGGTAGCAGTATTTGGTTCTTGGGAGCAGATTATGGACACTTTCTTTGTCGATGGTGGGCGTTTTGATCAGCTGGCAAGAGTGAAGTAGGGAGCCTTTATCAAGAGATCATCAATGGCCTGATACATGCTCAAAGTGCTCAATTTGTATGAGCCAGAGCGGGTAGTTAGTAGGGTGTCAGCGTTATGTATTAACGATACTATTTAAGTGATTGATAACCTTGTATTTATCCCTTTGTTATTCCATTTTGGCAATAACATACGCATATTCATCATTAAACATAATAAGATGGCACTGTTAGCATACTTGCATTACTTAACAGATACCTTTGAGGGATTTATGACATACGCTTTGCAATATCAACAAAAAAGTAAAAAACGTAACGTCTTGAGCATTGCAGGCGTTGCATTAACCTTGGGGCTGGCTGGCTGTAGCAATAGCGAGACAGAGACGACTGCTAATGCAGATGGCACAGTTGCCACAGAAGGTCAAAATATTGAGCTGCTGAACGTCTCTTATGATGTGGCACGTGACTTTTATAAAGACTACAACCCATTATTCGTTGAGCACTATAAAGCGGAAAATCCAAACAGCAATATTCTAATCAAGCAGTCACATGGTGGCTCAAGTAAACAAGCGCTGTCAGTTGCCAATGGTCTGCAAGCAGATGTCGCCACCATGAACCAAGGCTCTGATATTGAGCTGCTTGAGAAAAAAGGCTTGGTTGAGTCAGATTGGGAAAGTAAATTCCCAGACAATGCCGTCCCTTTTACCAGTACCATTGTATTCCTAGTCCGTAAAGACAATCCAAAAGGCATCAATGACTGGGAAGATTTGACCAAAGAAGGCGTTGAGATCGTCATGGCCAATCCAAAAGTGACGGGTAATGGTCGTTATGCGTTCCTGGGCGCTTATGGTTATGGCTTGCACGCTTTCGATAAAAACGAGACCAATGCCAAAAACTACGTGAAAGACATGCTCAAAAACGTCAAAGTTTATGAGAATGGCGGGCGCGCCGCGACCACTACTTTCGTTCAACGTGGTATCGGTGATGTCCTAGTGACTTTTGAAAATGAAGCCAACTTGGCAGCGACTGATTTCGGTGCTGGTAAAGTAGACATCGTTTATCCTAAATACTCTATTAAATCAGAAAGCCCTGTTGCGATTGTCAAGTCAGTGACAGATAAAAAAGGCACAACGGATGCCGCAAAAGCTTATCTTGACTACTTATGGAGCGAACCTGCTCAGCAGCTAGCAGCCAATCTATACTTGCGTCCTAGTGTAAAAAGCGTCCTTGATAAAAATGGTGATAAATTACCACCAATCGAAACATTCCGTCCAAATGATGCCTTTGGCACGTGGGATGAGATTATGGGTACTTACTTCAGTGATGGCGGTGTATTCGACCAGCTCGCCATTAACGCCCCGCAGTAATCACTTGCTAAGTGCATAAGAGAAGCTGCTGCGCTAGCAAATGCAGTCAGTCATACCATAGTCATGCAGAATCTTATAAAGGACATGGTCATATACGCTATGTCCTTTATACCGTAAGCATATTAATAACTACCTGATAGCGTGGTTTTATGGACGACATCATCGTTAAATGCTTTCTGTTAAGTGCTCTTTTTAAGTATCAATAGTGAAAACCCACGTGAAGCAATAACAATAAATAGTAATCATCGCTAAGTACGATTGGTTAGGCAATAGGACATCATTATGAGTGCAAAAACATCTCCTGCCAGCAAAGCCCCTGCAAAAAAAGGGTGGTTAACACGTTTGCGCCAACGCAATGTGCTGCCAGGGTTCGGCCTGAGCATGGGTATCACGGTCTTTAGCTTGTCGCTACTGGTGGTATTACCGTTTGCCATGATGGCTTATACCACGACTCAGATGGGTTGGACTGGATTCTGGGAGACGATTAGTCAGCCGCAAGTCACTGCTGCTATCAAGCTAAGCTTATGGATGTCGTTTTTAGCGATGCTCACCAATATGGTGTTTGGCACATTGGTCGCTTGGGTGCTCGTACGCTACGAGTTCTGGGGTAAGTCGCTGATTAATGCGCTAGTTGATTTACCATTTGCATTACCAACGGCGGTCACAGGTATTTCGCTTGCGACCCTTTATGCCCCTAATGGTTTGATTGGACAGTGGTTTGATAAATTTGGCATTCAGGTCGCCTTTACACCCATAGGTATTTGGTTGGCATTGGTCGTGGTCAGCTTTCCCTTTATTGTCCGTGCTGTGCAGCCTGTACTCGCTGAGCTATCGGTTGAATTTGAAGAGGCAGCCGCGGTATTGGGTGCCAATCGTTTCACGACGTTTCGCAAAGTAATTTTGCCAGAGCTGTTGCCCGCTTTACTCATGGGTGCAGGCATGATGTTTGCCCGTGCCACTGGCGAGTACGGTTCGGTTATCTTTATCGCTGGCAATATCCCCATGCAATCAGAGATTTTACCGCTCATTATTATTAGTAAACTAGAGCAGTTTGATGTTCAAGGGGCTTCTGCAGTTGCATTATTTATGCTACTGATCTCATTTGTGATCTTATTGACCATTAATATCATGCAGTGGAAACTGTCGCGCCGTGTAGGAGCTCGCTAATGCAAATATCTAATAGCTACGATTACCAAAGCAACGCAGCGACTAAAGATACGCCATGGATACGCCTTACCTTTATCGTCATCGCAGTGCTATTTATGGTCATCATGTTGGTCATTCCGTTGCTGGCTGTGTTCTATGAGGCCTTTAAAGGTGGCTGGCAGTTGTATATTGCCTCGTTGGTTGATCCAGAAGCTCTGCAAGCCATTAAGCTGACATTGATTACCGCGGCTATCGTCTTACCCATCAATATGGTGATGGGTATCGCCATCGCATGGTTAGTGACGCGCTATCAGTTTAAAGGTAAGCAGCTGGTCACCACCTTGCTTGATCTGCCATTTTCAGTATCACCCGTCGTTGCAGGTTTGATGTTTGTTTTACTATTCGGACTCAATTCCACCATTGGCGGCTGGCTTGAAAGCATGGGATTCCAAGTCATTTATGCGGTTCCAGGTATTGTATTGGCAACGCTGTTTGTTACTTTCCCTTTTGTAGCACGTGAGCTGATACCGCTGATGCAGACGCAAGGCGACTCTGAAGAGCAAGCGGCATTGACCTTGGGCGCGACTGGTTGGCAGACGTTTTGGCATGTGACGCTACCCAATATCAAATGGGCACTACTCTATGGTTTGATTTTGACCAATGCGCGGGCAATGGGTGAGTTTGGGGCGGTGAGTGTGGTATCTGGTCATATTCGCGGCGAGACCAACACCATGCCACTACTGGTTGAGATTGCTTACAATGATTATAACTTTACCGCTGCTTTTGCCTTATCGAGCCTACTAGCTGCATTGGCATTGGTGACGTTGCTTATTCAACAAGTCATGACTAAGCTACAAGAGCGCAAATTTGCCAAGTCCGAACGGCTGGCAAGTGGGCCTGAGTTACTGGTAAGTGCCAACGCTACTAAGGCTACCAATACTACTGATGCAACAACCACTGAAAGTTCGGATAAATGATAAGCAAAATTATCTACACTTGGTCTGCACAAGGGCTGGCATTAGATTTAATTTAATAATGTAAAGGCGGTAACTAAAAAATCTGCCACGATACCAAAGATATAATAAGAGAACCCATTATGAGCATCGAGATTCGCAACGTTAATAAAAAATTCGGTCAGTTTACCGCCTTAGATAATATCAATATCACCGTGCCGACTGGCAAGCTGACCACTTTGCTGGGACCATCAGGCTGTGGCAAAACGACGTTGCTACGCATTATCGCCGGCCTAGAATATGCTGACTCAGGGCAAATATTGTTTGATGAGATGGATGTGACCAATACGCCAGTACAAAAGCGCCATATTGGCTTTATGTTTCAGCATTACGCATTGTTTCGTCATAAAAATATCGCCGATAATGTTGCCTTTGGACTGACCTTGTTACCAAAGAATGAGCGACCGAGTAAGGCAGATATCAATAAACGCGTTGCCGAGCTATTAGACTTGGTGCAGCTGCCACAAGTGGCCAATGCTTATCCGCATCAATTATCAGGCGGTCAGCGTCAACGGATTGCGCTGGCACGCGCCTTAGCAGTGAAGCCAAAATTATTGTTGCTTGATGAGCCTTTTGGTGCACTCGATGCCAAAGTACGTAAAGAGCTGCGCACGTGGTTAAAGAACATTCACCATGAGCTTGGTATTACCAGTATCATGGTTACTCACGATCAAGAAGAAGCCCGCGCGGTCTCAGATGAGATCGTGGTCATGAATCAAGGGCGGGTAGAGCAGGTAGGCACATCGGAGGAGCTGATACACCAGCCAGCCAATGCGTTTATCAGTGATTTTTTAGATTTGGCATAGTGAAATTTGGTGCAGTTTTTCTATTATAACCTATAAAAAAAGACCTATTTATTGTAGGTCTTTTTTTATGGGTTATATCTCAGAAGGCTTGGATATATCAAGGTCTTTGCTAGATATTTGCTTATAAGTAATATCCAAAATCTCTTGGCACCATTCTGGCAAGTCGTCAGCGACTTCATACCACATCCACGTACCGTCGCGAACACAGCTTAAAATACCAAGTTTCTTTAAATGGTTCAAATGACGCGATATCGTTGGCTGTGGTTGATCTAGTATTTCTACCAACTCACCAACACAGCGCGATTCTTTGTTAAATAGAATTTGAAATATTTTTAAGCGCGTCGGGTCAGATAAGACTTTAAATAACTCGATAGGTCGTATCGTAAAATTATTATCAGACATAGAACAATTCCAATTGGGCTTTGTTAATAGGGGTTCAATATAACAGCAGTTATCTACAAAATCGATTAAAAAATGGGCTAAATTACAGTTCGTCGTTAATTTACTACCTTTCATCATATTCGGTTACACGCACGCTTATATTCACTTACATCAATTAACTGTGTGCAATATAACTCTACTTTGATGACTGTACTTTTATACCAATAATATATCAAATGCTATTGCAAATGATAATAGTTATCGTTATTATACATCAAGCCATAAAAATGACCGTGAATATCAAGACAAACACTCTACTCACCATTTTTATCATCAATGCACTAAATTTATGAGCAATAAAAGCAGTTACCGAATAGCGGTATTCAGAGGAGCCAGACCATGTACGTATGCATCTGTAATGACGTAAAAGAAAAGCAAATCAAAGCAGCCATTGCTTCAGGTATCGATACCCTTGACGGTCTAAAAGATACCCTCGATGTTGCGACTTGCTGTGGCTGCTGCGAACCGATGGTTAACGATTACCTAGATGAGCATCATGCGAGACTCGATGTCTTGGCTTACGCTGTTTAAGAATTATCAAACCAGAGATTTACTACCCAGCTGTTCATCACCTCATTACACCAATATCACTAGTACGCCTCGATACCACATACATTCAATATTCCGCACTTATCCTTTGGTCATTATACATAAAGGGTAAGTTGCGAGCGTCCATATAACTTTACCTATACACCTACTTCAATGATATTGAGCATCATTAGCAGCCATTGTTGCGATAAATCAGTTATTACTAAAGCTAGCTAATTATGATTCTCAATTAGCATCTTATTCTTAGTTCATAACATTACAAGCTGTACAGAGCCTATATGCTACTATATCTGTCTCACGTTGTAAGACGTTTTGTTGATTTTGATCTTTACTGATCAGTTTACCAATAGTACTATCCTTATATGGGTAATTATGAATGTAAGGTGATCTGTAAAATATAAATAGGGGAGTATAGGTTATGATAGGTAGCCCAAAAGTCATTGATTATTTGAATTTTTTGTTAGGCGGTGAGCTTGCTGCCCGTGACCAGTATTTTATTCACTCAGAAATGTATGCTGAGTGGCATTATGGCAAATTGTACGACCGTATCCATCATGAGATGGCAGATGAGACGCTACATGCCCAATCTATTATTCGCCGTATCCTAATGCTGAGCGGCACGCCAAAAATGACGGTCAATGCCATCAATATCGGCGCGACAGTTCCTGAAATGCTGCAACTTGATCTTGAGCTAGAGTATCAAGTACAACAGCACTTAAAAGACGGTATTGCTCTCTGTGAAGCAGAGCGCGATTATGTCACGCGTGAGATGTTGGTAGAACAACTAAAAGACACTGAAGAAGATCATGCGCATTGGCTTGAGCAACAGTTGCGCTTAATTGATATGATCAGTCTGCCCAATTATCTGCAAAGCCAAATGGCTGAAGTCACTCCCAATCTTGTTTAATGTCACAAAGATATGAACAATAACCATAGTATTTAGCATAAATAACGACATGAAAGGGAGAGAGATAATGAAAGGGGATAAAGAGGTTATTCGCGCTTTAAATAAAGTGCTCGGACAGTCATTGATTGCCATCAACCAGTATTTTTTACATGCGCGCATTGCGCGCCATTGGGGATTAGAAGCCCTCAATGAAAGTTTCTATAAACAATCCATCGCTGAGATGAAATGGTCTGATGAGCTGATTGCCCGGATTTTATTGCTAGGCGGTTTACCAAATTTGCAAGATTACGGTAAGATGTTCATCGGTGAAGATGTGCCAGAGATTATCGAATGCAATTTGCGCTTAGAAAAACAAAAGTTCGAGATCATTACCGATGCTATTACTCTATGTGAAACAAAGTCTGACTATGTGTCACGCCAGCTATTGGTGACGCTAAAAGATGGTAATGAAGAGTATCAAGACTGGTTAGAGACTCAAGAAGACTTGATCGAAAGCGTTGGGGTTGAGCGCTATATCCAATCACAAATGGATGATTACGCGCCTTAATGGTTCATTATTGATGCAATGAGCCGTACTGTGCTCTAAAAATGCCAGCGTGTCGTGTGGTTTATAATCACTCACATGCTGGCACTTTTATGTCTCATATTTGACAATACGTGCTATCTGCACTGCTGACAAAATCAACGCTTAATCAATATTTTTTCAAACTCTTTATTCAACATCTAAATATCAGCGGCTCAGTATAAGCCGCGCCCATCTTCGGGCTTGAGTCGTAAGAAGTATAGCCCCGAGAGAATGGTTAAGACCCCAAGTATCCAATAGGTGGTTTGAAACGCTGTCAGCGTATCCATTTGTAGGCGTTCACGTAACAGCGTCAGTACCGCTGCCCCAAAAGCAATACCAAAACTAATTGCTAACTGCTGATTGACCGCCATCAAGCTATTGCCACTACTGGTTTGAGTGCCTTCTAAATCACCGATAGTAATCGTATTCATCGCGCTGAATTGCATAGAATTACAAGCGCCCATTATGGTCAAAATAGGGATAAACCATAACCACTGTGAGGCATCGGTAAACTGTGCCAACACAATGATGAGCGTGCCCATCAAAAACGTGTTGAAGACCAGCACTTTGCGATAAGTATGACGCTGAATAATTTTACTGACCCATGGTTTAATCCCGATAGCACCGACTGCGATGGGCGCGAGTAGCCAACCTGCCTGCGACGGTGAGTATTCAAACACCACTTGCAGCAACAGCGGCAGCAAAAACGGTACGGCGCTAATACCTAAGCGCGTGAATAGGTTACCAGTGATGCCAATACGAAAGGTGCGAATGTCAAACAAACTCAAGGGGAACAACGGTGCTTGACGACGCTTGGCGTGCCAGATATAAGCGCCTATCAATAAACTGGCCACCAAACTAAGCAGCAACCCATAGAATCCGCGACCAGTCTGTGAGCCGAACTCTACAGCAAGCGTAAACCCACAAGCCGCTGCCGCAAACAATAAAAATCCTGTCCAATCAAGACGCTTGGTATCCTCAAATAGTGCGGGAACCAGTTTTTTGCCCATGATAAAGCCAAAAATACCCATCGGTATATTGATCAAAAATATCCAATGCCAACTGGTATATTGTACGATATAGCCACCTAAGACCGGCCCTACTAGTGGTGCTACCAAAGCAGGAATCACCGCAAAGTTCATGACGGTCAGCAGCTTATTGCGTGGGTAAGATTTGACCAATATTAAGCGAGCCACAGGCGTCATCATCGCCCCGCCAATACCTTGTATAACCCGTGAGCCAATCAAAAAATCCAACGTTGGTGACGCAGCACATAGCAGTGAGCCAATACAAAAGATAATAATCGCTGCCAAAAATACTCGGCGCGTGCCGTATTTATCCGCCAAAAAACCACTGATGGGAATGAATATGGCCAAAGTTAGCGCATAACTGATCACCGCCCACTGCATTTTTAATGGAGACTCACCCAGCGCCTGTGCCATCTGCGGTAATGAGGTATTTAATATAGTGGCATCCAAAATTTGCATAAATAGCGCCACCGCTAGCACATAGGGCAAGTATTTATCTTGTGTCGGGGTTAGCGTTACCATGTAAATCTCATTAGACATTCCATCATAAAATTAACAAAATAGTCTATTGACGACTAATTCGCTATACCAACCGAGTAGTATAAGAAAGACTCAATCATAATAAAAGGGAATCAAAGTAACGGCTGGCGGTTGAGGTTATAGAATTCTGTGTTTAGAGGTAATAATATTAATACTGCTTACAAGAGAGGACTTTAATGTCAGGGTTGGTTATCGTTATAGTAAACCCTCGCTAACGACTTAAATCAATAGATAAGCAGTATAGTCAATCTCATATGATTGAGATGAGATTGACTATACTGCCGAAGATATAACTAGAAGCATCAACAACATGATAAAGATAAATTGAGGATATATTATGAGTCAGGAAAATAACAAAGCTTACAATCATACCGATGGGCAAAACGATAAATATGTACCGCCAAAGGTTTGGACGCAAGACAAAGAAAACGGTGGTAAGTTTGCCAGTATCAATCGCCCAACAGCGGGTGCGCGCTATGAGAAAGCGCTGCCAGTAGGCGCTGCGCCATTACAGTTGTACTCGTTGAATACGCCAAATGGCGTCAAGGTTAATATCCTGTTAGAAGAGCTTGCCGAGATTGATGTTAAAGGTGCTGAATATGATGCCTATAAAATTGATATCTCTCAAGGAGAGCAGTTTGGTTCTGGCTTTGTAGCCATAAACCCTAACTCAAAAATTCCAGCCTTGGTTGATCATTCTGCCGATATAGCTGGCGAGCCGATAGCACTTTTTGAGTCTGGTGCTATCTTGATGTATCTGGCAGAAAAATTTGACCAATTTATGCCTTTGTCACTTGGCAAAGCACGGGCAGAGTGTTTGTCTTGGGTCATGTGGCAGATGGGCAGTGCGCCTTTTTTAGGTGGCGGCTTCGGACATTTTTATGCTTATGCACCTGAACCGCTAGAGTACCCGATCAACCGCTATACTATGGAAACCAAACGCCAGCTCGATGTGCTGGATACCCATCTAAAAGACAGCACATATATGTGTGGCAACAACGAAGCCGATTATAATATTGCGGATATGATTATTTGGGCATGGTATGGACAATTGGTGCTTGGAAAGCTTTATGACGCTGCCGAGTTCCTGCAAGTTGATGACTACAAGCATGTGAAACGTTGGGCACAGGTAATTGCTGAACGTCCAGCCGTTAAGCGTGCCGTAGACCTATCATTAAAGCCTATTGACTAAATCTGTCGATAACAGACGCATTGATAAAATCAAGGCTGATAGGCTATTTGCTTATCAGCCTTGATTTTATCCGACATCTTGCTATTCTATATCCATATATGGTTATATTAAAATAGAGATATACTTACCTGTTTACACAATGATACATTAGTACAACAGATAGAAACCTTAGTACGTTAAGATAGCTTGAGTAGCTCAAGCACATAACACCTTAATAAGTGGGTATTTGTACTGCTTATTTAATTGGCTCAATACCATTGGGATACCAGCAAGGCGAATAGAGCGACTTATAATAGACTGAGTAAATCAGACAACATATCTGATTGAAATAAGATTGACTATATTGATGGATAACGATTATGAAGGATGATAACCGTAAACGGATCAACTTCTCACGACAGGCGATGGCTAGCGAATTAACAGTTATCAATACCAAACTCAGCGCCATTCATAACGATCAACAGATAGATGCTAATCGATACTCAATATTGCAATATAAAGCCAACTTAACCACCCATCCTAAAAAAATAAAAAAGATACTCTTATTGATGATAAAAAATAAAATACGATTACCTATGTTTGCTGCTATCAGCGCAGCTTTATTTAGTACAGCGACGATGGCCAGCAATGGCGTTGAATTTACCAATCAAGACTGGCAGGTAGTCTGCGACAATACCCGTACGTGCCGGCTGGCAGGCTATCAAGCAGAAAACAATAGCGAATTTCCTATATCGGTATTGCTCATACGCCGTGCAGGCGCAAATGCTGGTGTGGATGGCAAAGTGAAGCTGGGCGGTGCTAAAGAAAGCTCAGCTAAAGCCTTGATGCAACTTGGCAATCGTCATCGTATATCATTGTTCATCAATGGTAGAGACTATGGCGAAACCAAGCCGTTTTCAACTGCAGCAGGCAATGCTGATCTGACCCCAACACAAGTCGCAGCGCTACTAGAGGCGCTGACTAAGTCAAGCAAAATTGAGCTAGTGCTACGTAACTCACGCTGGCAACTCTCTGATAAAGGGGCTAGCGCCGTCATGCTCAAAGCAGATGAAGCCCAAGGTCGAGTAGGGACGTCATCTGCCTTTGTCAATACTGATGGTGCCGCCAAATCAAATAGCACTGTATTGTCACCCAAGTCAGCACCAAAACTTCGCTTTGTGGCGCCCAATCCGAAAGCCGTCGCTAGTAACAATAGAAAGTTTGTGATGAAATCGTCGCAGCTAGCGGCGCTGATGAAAAGTACGATGAAAGATGCGGATAGTGACTGTCCCAATCTATCAGACAAATCACCATGGCGTGTGAGCCGACTGAATGGCTCACAGCTGTTGGCACAACATGATTGCTGGACAGGTGCTTATAATACTGGTGCAGGCATCTGGGTCATCAATGACAGTAGACCTTATAAACCGACATTGGTAACCACCAACGCCACTGGCTATGATAAGGGTAAAATCACTTCCGTACAAAAAGGTCGCGGCATCGGTGATTGTTTAACCAAGACTGATTGGGTATGGATAGGTAAGGCATTTGAAAAAAGCCATGAAAGTACCACAGGGCTTTGCCGTATGATTGAAGCGGGCGGTGCGTGGCAGCTGCCGACGTATGTCACCGAAGTTAAAATGGTGCGATAGCCGCCAATAATACTGCTGATTGTCTTATTACTCAGCATATTGAACAAGCACATTTATAAGTATATTTTCTTTATTTACTGAGAAATTTAATAAATAGCTACATATAATATTTTATTGTGCTATACTGCGTCGCCACGTTAGCTTAGGCTTTCGTGAATTATGAGATTGATAACATCGCCTGCGATTTTGGGTCTAGGATGACCATAAGTAATTGTTGCCGATGATTTTGTGTACTTGAATAACCTATAATGAAAATAGCAGTTATTTTTGACTCATATCTTATCTACCGAACCATAAATATGGTTTAAATTGGTTGTTATTCGCGATTATTTGCTTTGGACAAAGCATTAATAATACGCTTATATCAAACAAGGATGAGACACTCGGCACTACCACCAAAATACGTCAGACAGCACGAACGCATTTATTGTAGAGGCTCTAAGCTTTATTGACTTGGCTTCTGATTATCGACACTTACATGTGGTCCGGTAATTCTTTAATAAAGGCAGCGTGGTGAACGGTTATCAGTGGTATGCATCAAGCTTGCTGAATTTACAGCAACTTATACTTACCAAGGATTCTCATGACTGATATTTTATCTGCAATCGCCGCTGAAAACGGCATCATCGAAAACACTGACACTCCAAATACTGATACTAATAATCAAGCGGCTACTACTGACGCGACTGATGAAGATCAAATTACCTTTGCTGAACTAGACATTGCCAAGCCGATTTTGACCGCGCTTGATCGCAGTGGTTATACCAATCCAACACCTATTCAAGCACAAGCCATTCCTTTTGCACTAGCCGGTCGCGACTTATTATTGTCTGCGCAAACCGGTAGTGGTAAAACTGCGGCATTCGTTATCCCTGTACTTGACCGTTTAAGCCGTGCCACTAGCTTTGATAAATTAACTAAAGCCCTTATCTTAACGCCAACGCGTGAACTTGCTCAGCAAGTACATGATAGCGTACGTACTTATTCTAAAGATATGCGTGGTCTATTCTGCGTGCCTTTAGTTGGCGGCGCACCATACAATGGTCAGATCACTGCGTTGAAAAAAGGCGTTCAAGTTATCGTTGCGACCCCAGGTCGTCTACTTGACCATATCAATGCTGGTCGTGTTGACTTATCAAGCCTAGAAATTTTGGTACTTGATGAAGCTGACCGTATGTTAGACATGGGTTTTGCTGATGACATCAGTGACATCCTTCGTGCCGCACCAATTGATCGTCAAACGATCATGTGTTCTGCAACTTGGGATGGCCCAGTAGGTAAAATCGCTGCCAGCTTCACTAAGAACCCTGAGCGTGTATCAATCAAAGTAGAATCTGCACACATCGAAGAAAAAGTGTACTACTGTGATGATTTTGATCATAAAAACCGTTTGCTTGACAAAATCGTTTGCCAGCAAGATATGGAACAGATCATTATCTTTGCTGCTACTAAACGTAGCACTGAAAAACTGGCCAAACAGCTACAAGAAGCGGGTCATAAAGCCAGCTTCCTACATGGTGATTTGCCACAAAGCAAGCGTAACCGTATCGTTCAAGACTTGCGTAATGGTAAAGTTAAAATCTTAGTAGCGACTGACGTTGCTGCTCGTGGTCTAGATATCCCAGCTATCTCGCACGTTATTAACTATGATCTTCCACGCCAAACTGAAGATTACGTCCATCGTATCGGTCGTTGTGGTCGTGCTGGTCGTACTGGTATCGCTATCAGCTTGTGTAGCATGGATGATCGTCCACAGCTAAACGCTATCAACCGTTATTTAGATCGCAAAATGGAAGTATGTATCATCGAAGGCATGGAGCCTAAGAAGACTTATGTACCTAGCGAAAATAAAGGTAATGGTCGTGGTCGCGGTCGTGGTCGTTCAAACGGCGGCGGTGGTAATGGTCAAGGCCGTGGTCGCTCGAGCGGTGGTTATCAAGGTAATCCTGCTAATGCTCGCGGTCGTTCAAGCGACAGCGCTTCAACTGGTCAACGCGCTAGCAATGACAGCGGTTATCAAGGTAAGCCACGTGACACGTCAGGCAAGTCAAATGAGCGTTCAGGTGGCAAGCCGTATCAAGGCAAGCGCACTGGTGCTCCTAGCCGCGGCGATAGCACTGGCGTTCCACGTGGTGAGCGTGCTGCAACAGGTCGTGGTCGTCCAAGTGGCAGCCAAGGTCGCCCAGCAGGTCGTTCTGACAGCCGTGGTCAAGGTCGTCCAAACGGCGGCAACCGTGGTAACAACTCGTAATACTGTTATATTTGGTGATTAAAATTATTAATTACTTGATCGCCTAAAGATAGCACTAAAAAAGCCAGATACTCGTTATCTGGCTTTTTTGTGTTTATTCGATCGCTGCTTGCGCGTTTTTTTCGCCTTGTCTATACTAACAAGCTTTTATTCATCGTGTGCTGCGGAGCTATTTGATGCCCGATATTTCTCATTTAACCATTGATAGCCTGCCATTGGCCTTTGGCATCATTATGGCCATTATCGGTTTGGTTTTTTATACCCAAGGATTACCCGGTAAATTCTGGCAGCGCTTTTATGCGGTATTGCCGGGTATCGTGCTGTGCTGCTTTATACCTGCGACGCTTAATAGTTTAGGTGTTTTTGCTGACGGTATTGGCTCACAGATTTATGGCTTTACCGCCACGTATCTGTTGCCAGCAAGTTTGCTGTTAATGACCTTGTCGATGGATGTACCGAAGATATTGGGGCTAGGCTGGAAAGCCATCGCCATGTTTTTTGCTGCTAGTATCGCGATTATTATTAGTGGACCAATTAGCTTAGGTGTCGCTAAATGGGTATCGCCTGAGATGTTTACCGATGACACGCTATGGCGTGGGTTTTCGGCGGTGGCGGGTAGTTGGATCGGCGGTGCGGCAAATCAAGCAGCGATGAAGGAGCTATTTGGCGTCAGTGATGATTTATTTGGGATGATGATTTTGGTCGATACCACCAATGCTTCATTATGGTTATTGGCTATCTTGGTATTGGCGAAGCATAGCGATAAGATAGATCGGCTATTGAGGGCAGACACCAGTAGTATTGATAAAGTGATTAAGGCGGTTGAGAATTATGAGCGTGACAATGCTCGTCCAGCCACTTTAAATGACTTGATGGTGATGTTTGGCTTATGCTTTGCTATGGTGGGTGTCGCACACTTTATTGGTGGTCAAATTGCAGGGTTTTTTGCGCCCTATAGCTGGGCAGTACAATATAGCTTTGCCAGCTCGTTCTTTTGGATGGTGGTGATTATCACGTTAATCGGTGTGATTTTTTCTTTCACTAAAGTACGCAGACTCGATCATGTTGGCGCTTCCAAAATAGGTACTGTCTTTATCTTCATCTTGATTGCTGCTATTGGTATGCAAATCAATCTTGCGGGTATCGTTTCGCAATGGCGACTGCTCCTTATTGGTTTATTATGGATGAGCATTCACGTTGTCATTATCTTTGCTGTGGCTAGGATAATTCGTGCGCCGTTTTTCTTTTTGGCAGTCGGCTCCAATGCCAATACTGGCGGTGCATCATCGGCCCCCATTGTCGCAACGGCGTTTCACCCATCACTCGCGCCAGTTGGGGTGTTTTTGGGCATTCTGGGCTATGCGGTAGGCACTTTCGGTGGCTATATTAGTACCCAATTGATGCGCTTGGTAGTAGGGTGAGCGCGAATATAATGCTCAGCATTGGTAACGCCAAACGCTTCTGTAATAACGCTAACTAGTCTGCGCTGTTAATTGCCAGCATATTCATATGAGTCGGACTGGTTAGTATTAGTTGATAAACAACTATGTTGACCCATCATATCTCTACAGAGATAAAAACTTTCAATTTACACCAATTTAATAACAAAAAGCCGACTTCACCGTCGGCTTTTTACTTGTAGTATCAATACATACGAAATTGAGCAAACACTCAAATTTGATATTAAATATTTTTAACCCAAAACTATAAGGATAAAACAATGCAAGCAAACTACAACCCAAAAATCATTGCTGGTGCAACATTTCCTACTATCGAAGTACCAGCTTATAATGGTGGCATGATGCTATTGGGCAAGCCCGAAAATGGTCATGACTGGAAAATGGTGGTTGTTTACCGAGGTCAACACTGTCCCATTTGCACCAAATACCTCAATCAGTTAGAAACATTAAAATCGGCATTTAATGAAACGGGTGTCGACGTCATCGCTGTTTCAGGTGACAGCAACGAGCAGGTAGCAAGTCATTTGGAAAAAATAAATGTGAGCTTTCCTATCGCCTATGATCTGACCGTTGAACAAATGAAAATGCTAGGTCTTTATATCTCTGACCCACGTTCAGAGAAAGAAACCGATCATCCATTTGCAGAGCCCGGCTTGTTTGTTATCAATACAGAAGGGGAGATTCAGATTGTAGATCTCTCCAACGCTCCTTTTACTAGACCTGAGCTGGAAGCCTTGGTAAATGGTCTGGCCTTTATCAGAAATCCAGAAAACAACTATCCTATTCGTGGTACACACGATTATGCTTAAGACTGTCTTATTGACGACGGCATTTTTTCTTGATGTCAGACATTTAATACGCTTAAGTGTGGCTGTAAACTCAAAACTAAACTAATACATAGTCAAAGACGTAAATTCATAGGGCAGTGCATCATAATCGATGCATTGTCTTTTTTATTGCAAACGCTCTTTATTGTTAACATTCTCTCCAAAAGCTGAAATCACAAACCTTATTTATACAGGTGTGCACTCACAGTCAAAAACTCTGCACTGTCAGCCAATTAATTTGCCAAAAACCTCGCTATAGTAAAAAAGCTTCGTCATTAGGATGGATGACAGCCATATAAAGAATGAGTGTAATTGTTAAGTATTGACGGCCACATTGGGCGTTATATTTTACAGAGCCACTCATATCTTCTGATATAAATTTCTAGACAGGGAGTCTCACATGAGCAACGCTCACACTTCAATTGATCCTATTACCTTGTCCGTCGTACGTGGTGCCTTAGAAACGGCGCAGCGCGAGATGACGACAACCTTAGAAAAAACCGCACGTTCTAGTGTCTTTAACTTAGCTCACGATTATAGTAATGCCTTGTTTGATCATCTGCCTGAGATGATCTTGCAGGGTCAAGACATTCCTATTCATCTAGGTTCACTCATGCCAGCCATGAAAGCCGTTGCCGAATATTATGGTGATGACATTCATGAAGGAGACGTTATTTATCACAACGATCCCGTGATGATGGGCAGTCATATCCTAGATTGCTGTATGTATAAGCCAGTGTTTTATAAAGGTGAGTTGGTATTTTGGACAGTATGCAAAGGTCACGTCACTGATATCGGTGGTCCAGTACCGGCAGGATATAATCCAGACGCTAAAGAAATATACGCCGAAGGGTTGCGCATTCCGCCTATCAAAATATGGGAAAAAGGCGTTAGACGTCGTGATGTCATTAACTTAATCCATAGCAACATGCGCTCTCGTCGTAACCAAGAAGGCGATCTCAATGCTCAGTATGGTGCGTGTGCAGTCGGTGAGCGTAACATGATTGCGCTATTAGACAAGTATGGCGTAGAGACCGTCCGAGCAGCGATTGAAGAGCTGAAGAATATGGCTGATACCCATATGCGCTCATTGATCTCATCTATCCCAGATGGTCAGTATCATGGCGAAGCGGTATTAGAAGATTCAGGTCACGGTTTAGGTGATTTGACCATTAGCGCTGATATTGAGATTAAAGACAGTGATGTGCATATCAAGATTACCAGTCCACCGCAAGTACCTTACTTCATTAACTCCTATGCAGGCAACTCGATGTCTGGTGTTCTCCTAGGGCTGATGATGTTTGCCCAAGTAGACCCGCCGTACAACGAAGGTTTATATCGCTGTGTTACGGTAGATCTGGGTGAGCATGGCACGCTATGTAATGCCAAAGAACCTGCCCCTCATGTGAATTGTACTACCACACCGATGGAAACCTTAACGGATGCTGTGCGTATGGCTTTTGAAGATGCAGCACCAGATCGCGTGATTGCTTCCTGGGGTCATGCCTCAGGTATCAACATCTCAGGTATTGACCCAAAAACAGGGGAACAATACGTCACTATGATTCTAGCTTCGATTATCTCTGGTGCTGGCGCGACTCAGCAGATGGATGGATGGCATGCTTGTGGCCCATTATGTTGCTTCGGCGCGTTAAGCTCTGGTGATATTGAACTACTAGAGTATCAGTATCCTATCTTAATTCATAAGTACGGCTTGGCAGAAGACAGTGGCGGCGCTGGTGAGTATCGTGGTGGTTGCGGCACCGTATGGGAAGTTGAGCCATTAGGTCATGAGATGACTGTCGTAGCATTTGGTGAAGGACGTGAGCATCCGACAATGGGCGCTGCAGGTGCAGAACAAATATCACCTGAGCTTAAGTTAGGGCGCTTAGAGATTATCCATAAGGATGGCGTCACTGATCTGCACAAGCAAAACATAATGACTGAAATTCAACCAGGTGACCGTGCGCGTAATACCAATCCTGGCGGTGGCGGCTATGGCAGCTCGTTTGCACGGTCGGTACCCGCAGTATTAAAAGATGTAGAAGAAAGAATCATATCAGTAGCAGCGGCTAAGACTGAGTATGGAGTGGTTATTGACCCACAAACGATGGCGGTCAATGAAGCAGAGACTGAATCGCTACGCCGTAAGCTGACGGCATAACACCAAATACCAACTGATATTAAATAATTTGAGTTAAGGATGACTTATGAAAAATGATTTCCGTATTGGGGTCGATGCTGGCGGGACGTTCACTGACTTTGTTCTGGCCGAAAGAAGTGGCAATGTACATCTGTTCAAAGCACCTTCTACCCCTGAGGATGGTACCTTGGCCATTGCCAACGGGTTACAGCAAATCGCTACCCAGTTTGACCGTCCTATTGAAGATATTATCCAAGCCTGCGACCTATGCATCAACGGTACGACCGTCGCGCTAAACGCCTTGATTCAGATGAAAGGGGTAAAGGTTGGTCTGTTATGCACGGCAGGCCATGAGGACAGTATCGAGATACGTTTAGGTCATAAAGAAGAAGGGCATCGCTATGATGCTAGCTATCCGCCAGCACCGCAAATCGCCACCCGTGATCGTCGCTTTCCTATCCGTGGTCGTATCTTAGCTGATGGCACTGAACACGAGCCGCTAAATGAGCAAGATATCCTCGATGCGATTAAAGTGTTAAAGCAGCAAGACGTTCAGGCTGTTGCTATCTCCTTCGTCTGGTCTATTCGTAATACTCAGCATGAGCAACGCGCCAAAGAGCTGGTTGAGCAGCATATGCCAGGGGTATTCGTTTGCTGCGGTAGTGACGTATATCCACAGATTAAAGAATATACTCGTACCTCAACCACCTTAGTTAATGCCTACCTAAGCCCAGTTATGGCATCTTATGTCCATAAGATTGACGACTACTTTAAGGCGTTAGGCGCTGAGCAGCCCGTACGTTATTTCCAGTCTAATGGCGGGCTTGCAGTTGGTAGTATCATGCGAGAGCGTGCGGTAAATGCCATTAACTCGGGGCCAGCATCTGCACCACAAGCGGGTCTGTATATTGCTAGCCCTTTTGGAATTGACGATATTATCACGGTCGACATGGGCGGTACTTCTTTTGACATCACCATGGCGAAGGCAGGCAGAACCAGCCTCAACCGCGATATTGATTTCTTACGTAATCGTATTGGCGTGCCTATGATTCATGTAGAAACATTAGGGGCGGGCGGCGGCTCTATTGGGCATGTTAATACCTTTGGTATGCTAGAGGTTGGCCCTCAGAGTGCTGGCGCGACGCCTGGACCGGCATGTTATGGTAAAGGTGGTGACTTGCCGACCGTCACAGATGCAAACTTAGTATTGGGCTATCTACAGCCGAATGCGGTATTAGGCGGTAGTGTGACCTTAGACAAAGACAAAGCCGTACAAGCGGTGCAAACACACATCGCTGATCCGCTAAACATCGAGTTAGATCATGCTGCATTCGGCATCAGTGCTATCGTTAACCAAAACATGTCTAATGCCATTCGCCGTATTACTATCGAAAAAGGCTATGACCCTCGGGACTTTGCGCTAGTCTGTGCAGGCGGAGCAGCTGGCATGCATATTATTGCTCTGGCTGAGGAAATGGGAATAGGGACTATTTTAATACCCAAAATTGCATCCTGTCTCTGCGCCTTTGGCCAGATTATCTCTGATATTAAGTATAACTACTTAGCGACACAAATGATGATTCTCGCACCAGATGTAGAGCTGCAAGCACTCAATACCAAGCTACAAGAACTTGAGGAGCAAGGTGTCCAAAAGCTGCTAGAAGATGGCTTTACAGATGAAGATATCACTATCGAGCGTACCATGGAGATGCGCTATGTTGGCCAGGTGCATGAATGTAACGTGCTGATACCGAATGGTAAGCTCGATGCTGATAGCGTCAGCACCATCTTAGAGTTGTTCCATCATCGCCATCGTGAACTTTATACTTATGATGAGCGTGATAGTCACGTCGAGCTGGTCAACATTGAGGTATCGGTAATTGGTAAAATCAGTAAGCCAAAACTACCGAGTCTAGTAGCACAGCAAGGGGATATCAGTAATGCTAAAACGGGTAGCCGCGAGATGCTGTTTGATCAGTCCTATGACTGGATTGATACGCCTATCTATGACGGTGAGAAATTCGGTGCTGGTGCATTGGTCACAGGCCCTGCGCTTATCCAAGAGCCAACCACTACTGTGGTCATTAAAAATGGCTGGCAAGCAGAGCTGCATGAGACTGGAACTTATGAGCTGACTCGAGCAGCATAAAGCAAGTTATGAAACAAAACTAATTAAAGGCTTTAGGCATTAAGTACTCTTTAATGCCTAAAGCCTTTTTTATTTTATGATATAAAAGAGGTTTATTGATGAATAACTGATAGGATATCAGTACAGTTGTATACCATATATTGAGTGTTCAAGGATGAATGCAAATCAAAAGCCAAATCGTTATCAAAATACTTCTCATCAAACCTTACAGTTGCAGGCAGGTCAGACAAACGATACCTCTGCACATTATTTACCAATGAATAAAAATCTTCTAAGACCCTCAGGGTTGGAGATGCCAACAACGGAGCGCATGCAAACCTTAGGTGCCTTCGATTGGAAACATACCATCAATGAGACTTACTTTGATCTTGATGTTAGTTTTCGGCAACCAAATAAGTTTTCTGGTTTTTTGCAACATGCTAAGCTTCTAGAGATAGGTGTTTCGCACTATCATGCTAATACTGTGCACTATAATCGCGGCAGACAGAGTTCCGGCTATATTGATGACAGTATTTTAATTACCTTTCCTATCACAGGCGACGTTCGTTTTACTCAAAAAGGTCGACAGCTAACGTCTAAGCCCGGTCAGTTCTTTATTGAGCTGTCCAGCCTACCTTATGAGTTCTATCATCTGCACGAAGCATCACTGTATGTGATTAAAGTGCCTTTAGCGCTATTAACCCCGCAAATGGGTACTATAGAGCGGCAGTTTGCCCGCAGTCTGTCTATTGATGAAGGGGCAGGCAGGTTGCTAGTATTTCAAATTGGTCAAATACTGGCGCTTATTCATAACAATCAGCTGGGTGATTTAGAGATAAAAATATTAGAGCAGCAGCTGCTTAACCTTATTGTATTGACATTGATCGCCCCGAAAGAGGTGATGATGAGTGCTAGCTCGTCCATACAATCGGTGCACTTAAAGCGGATAGAACACTATGTAAGTCTAAACTTAGCAAGTTCTGACCTTAATCCTAAGACCGTCGCTGCTGCTTGTCATATCTCTGCCAGATACCTACATAAGTTATTTTCTGAGCTACCTTATACTTTTTCAGAATGGGTCAAGGAATTGCGCTTAAAGCAGGCCAATCATATTTTAAAAACCAAAAGCTACGTGACTATAGATGAGGTCGCTCATAGAGTAGGCTATACCGATCAAGGTTATTTTTCACGTATTTATAAGCAGCACTTCGGTTATTCGCCGCGAGATACACCAGGCACAGGATAGTCATTATTATGTACTCTTTCATGCAGTCGCCGTATAATTTATGAATTGAGCATAAGCGCGTATATTAAGGAAAAACCAAGATGGTTGGTGTTACGAATGATAAAACAGCAAAAGTAGAAATATATGAAAGCGCTGATGGGAAGGCGCAGGTAGACGTGCGTTTTGGACAAGATACTGTTTGGCTTACGCAAGCACAAATGACCGAGCTGTTTGGTCGTGACCAATCGGTGATTTCTCGTCATATTTCCAATGCCATAAACGATGAAGAGATCGCTGAAAAAAGCAATATGCAAAAAATGCATATTGCAAATTCTGACCGCCCTGTGACTTTTTATGACTTAGATGTAGTTATCTCAGTAGGTTATCGCATCAAATCTCCCCAAGGTGTGCAGTTTAGACGCTGGGCAACCCAGCGTCTACGTGAATACTTGGTCCAAGGTTATACACTCAATCAAGAGCGCTTTGATAAAAACTCGAGCGAGCTACAACAAGCATTAAATTTAATTCGAAAAACCGCGCAAAGTCCCGAACTTAACACCGATGAAGGTCGCGGCTTGGTTGAAATTATCAGCCGTTATACACAGACATTCTTATGGTTACAGCGTTATGATGAAGGCTTGCTTGATAATCCTTCAGGGGAGGATGGCGGTATCTTACCCAGTCCGACTCAGGCGATGGCAGCGCTGACGGATTTAAAAGCGCAGCTGATAAATAGAGGCGAGGCGACTGAGCTATTTGCTAAGCCTCGCGGTGATGGGTTGGACAGCATACTGGGTAATTTACAGCAAACGGTGTTTGGTGAGCCTGCATATCCGACCATCGAGAGTAAAGCGGCGCATCTGCTATATTTCATGGTCAAAAATCATCCTTTTACCGATGGTAATAAACGCAGCGGCGCTTTTTTGTTCGTGGATTTTTTGCATCGTAATAATCGACTGCTTAATGATAAAGGTGACATGGTTATCAATAACACGGGGCTTGCCGCATTAACCTTGTTGGTCGCTGAATCTGACCCCAACCAAAAAGAAACCTTGATTAAGTTGATTATGAATATGCTGTCTTTAGAGAGTTAATAAATAGGTTTATCATCCGTGGCACGTAATACTCATAACGCTAATAATAAAAAGCACAGTCTAACAACAAAATTAAAGGAAATTCAATATGTTTAGCATGATAAAAGACTGGCGCGAGCAGCGCATACTGGACAATAGCGAATTTACTCATGCTGACTGGCTGCAAGCGGCTCAGCGTATTGTGATACTTGATCGGTTAAATGAGGACGAGCTAACACGCTTGTTTGAGCTGGCGACGCTGTTTTTGGCGGATAAGTCGATTACTGGCGCGCAGGGTTTCGAGATTACCAATGCGGTTAAGCAATCCATCGCCTTGCAAGCTTGCTTGCCTATCTTAAACCTTAGCCTTGAATGGTATGCTGGCTGGTCAGCCATTATCATTTATCCTGGTTCCTATAAGAGTGAAACTACCACTGTCGATGAGCTGGGCATTGTCCATGAGGGTAGTCAGCACCGTAGCGGCGAAGCATGGCTGCGTGGCCCCGTTATTCTGTCGTGGAAGGATGCCAAACATTCAGGGGAGCGCGATGGTCATAACGTGGTCATTCATGAGTTTGTGCATAAGCTTGATATGTTAAATGGTCGTGCCAACGGCTTTCCACCACTGCAAGCGGATATGGATCCTGCGCGCTGGACTGAAATTATGACACGAGATTTTGAGGATTTTCAAAGCCATCATAAATCAGGTCTTGATCGTTATGGCGCGACCAATCCAGCGGAGTTTTTTGCAGTGCTCAGTGAGGTATTTTTTGAGACGCCGCAAAAGCTGGTCGATGCTTACCCTGATATTTACGACATAATGGTGAAGTTTTTTCACCAAACACCACTTTAATCAAAATCATTAATAGTCACTATTAATGTTCGATAATGAATATATAGACATGAAGAAGCAATAAAAAAGGGCAGTGCATGGGTTTCATGACACTGCCTTTTTTTTGGCTTATTTTTTCTTTAAGTCTATATTTTTATAGATAAAAACTATTTAAGTTGTCCATTGCTCATTCACAATAGCGACCAAATAGCGTTTACCTTGATACTCTTCAAACACTAAACGCATGATGCGCCAATCCATACCAGCGTATTCCTCCGAGCCTTTATGATAAAACTCGACAACCTCTGAATTGGGATAAATTTTCTTCAGGTTATTAATCATATTCCCACTGTGTTGGAACTCATTAATGCCGATACTGGCATTGTTAAATTTACTAGCATCAATCCACGTGTCTAAATATGTAGGTAGTGGCGTGACGAGTAGATCGCCCGTACCGTCTTTTTCACCCCAAGTAAAACGAATTTTAGACTGTTGCAAATATTGGGCGAATTGTTCACGGCTAAAGACTTTATCCGTCTCAGGACGCACATAGGCATACATCGAAAAACGGACGCCACGGGTTGGATGAATATCATTGGTGATGCGAGAAAAATCTTTATTCGCAAGCGCGCGCTGAATACGTAAGGCTTGCTGCTTAAGGGTTTGCTGACTGATATCGGAGACAACAGGCGTTGATGAATGACCGTTAGATTGATTGGGAGTGGCTATATTGGATTCAGCAGAAGATTGACAGCCAGTTGCTGCTAGCGCCAAAGCCAATGCGCCGCCAACGGTTAATTTAGATGAACGGTCTTTGAAAGTAGATAATAGGGTCATAAAGCATCCTTATCGCAGTGGTTATCGAAATATACGTTACTGTGAATATAATTGGGCAAATTTCACAAGATTACTGAGCAAAAAGTTGTTATTTAAAAGTTACTAGGGTGTGTCCTTACTCTAAAAACGGTGATGAAAATGAGATAAATTGATGTCAAACAAGGAAATTAGCGCAAATAATATTAAGATATTCATAAGCTATTTAAAGATATTTGGCAAAATTTAGCCATTTTTAGTCCATTTAGTTAATAATCGATTGAATTGAGGACGCGCCCTAAGTAATAGATTGTTTTTAGTAGATAAACCGGAATGATACGATAATACAGCAGAGTCATAATATGGTTATGATGTAATGGTTTATAACACTTATATCATTGAAGCTCGTAGAGAACGCCATGCCAACACATTATTCACTGACGCTGCTAGCTATGGGACTGATAGCAACCAATTCTGCTATAGCTGTTATAGCAGAGTCAACTCAGGCTTATGCAGCCATAAAAATAGCGACCATTAGCAACATGTATCAGCAAGATGTCAGCAATCAAGGCATGGATAATCCGGTCGTATTGCAACAGTATGCCGACCCAGATCTACAAGCCGCGATGCAGATTGAACAGGATTATTTTGATAGAGAGCAAATATCTTGTCATGTTGATTATGATGTATTGTGGGATTCGCAAGATCCTGATTATACCCAAGACAAACAGTTTTCGATGACTGACCAAGGATTGGTGCAAGTGAGTTTGGCACATGGTAGCAATGTTTATTATGAGTTGTCATGTAATGGTACCGGTGAGGATGCTAATTGCCGAGTGGCAGATGTGATTTTAGATGAAGATGGCAAGTCTTTGCGCAAGCATTTACTAGAAGCCTGTCGCTAGCCAATGCTGCGTATTATTTTTATTAATACCTAAATATAAAAAGTTATAAACCCTGAATAAGAATTACATAAACAATCATGAGAGCTTATAAATGACACTGTATAAAACTATGAGCCTAACTTCTAAAGCCATTGGTTTGTTTTCGTATAATGTATATTATGTTAAATAAGCAATACCTGATAGTAAATTCATGGAATTATAATCAAACGGTAAATTATTAATCTGATTGATAATTTCTTGACCAAAATATGTACCACCTATCAAATAAATACTGTAATCACTCCTAACGTAACTACTAGCTGATATGTCTTGAAGGTTTAATCTACCATTCATTCAAAGTTAATCTGTTCGATGAACTTGTTCTGACTATGGTTAATATGCTTATTCCCTTCACCATGCATAGCTAGCCCTTTGCATAGTCTCTCATTCCTAATCATCATCATCCAACAGCAAAATTCACTATCATTCAATTGTTAGCATCTTAATCATCTGGTTCTTTGGTATGAATGCTCTTGCAATACGTTAGGCATATAAAGATATCACTACCTATAGATTATTAGCTTAGCTCAAAAATCATAAATCTTTTTGATATCTGTTACTTCATATCAATTCTAATAGCGCAGGTATGATCTTACAATGCTCCTACTTAGCCTGTCTGCAAGTCTGGTTTGGAACTACCTTATAGTGGCGAATATCATGACCAACTAAGCTGTAATACTTTTTGTTTTAAGTTATCAAAAACCCCTCACTATTCGTAATATAATTTCATCTAAAGCACTAATTTGACAACCGCCAAATTTGCACAAAACAGTACTATGCCCATAATTTTTATATTCTGTGCACGTACAGGAGCATGGTTTTTTTCAAAAATATGCTCAATCAAATGCTAGGCAAAGCATCCATCTTATATTAACTCCAATTATTTGACCAAAATAACCAGTAATAATAACCTACAGCTCAATAAACGCATAGCCTACTCCTCCTTCAGTAGTTATACTATAATCATCCCCAAGTGAAGGTTGGGGATAATTTGACATTAAAACCTCTAATTTAAAGGGTTTTATAAAATGATTAATGAATAACAGTGTCCATGTTAGTGTCCAACAGCTATCTATATTTCTCAGAAGATGCTTTTCAAAATTTATAAAACGTGCGCAAAGGTTGCTCTAGCTCTAAGTATAGAGATAATAGATTAACACTCACAATTTACCTAGCTTATAAAGCTGACGGATGTACCTCATGGCTGTCGATAATTTAAATGATATCAATAAACTTGAATGCCGAGATAAAGATTACTCGGTCAGTGTCTCAGGTATCGCGGGTTTAAGTATTCGTATTTATCCAAATGGTAAAAAGGAATACTACTTACGGTACGCTCATCCGCACATCGATGGTAAGCGCCCTAGAATGATGTTAGGTAAGGTCGAAGATATCAGTCTATATGAAGCTAAGTATAAAGCAGAAACTATAATTAGCATGGTCGTGCAAGGCTCTGACCCTAAAGCTATCCATAAAAAAGAGCAAGTCAATAAGTATGCTCATCTAAAGAACGCCACATTTTCTGAAATCACACAAGCGTGGCGAGATCACAAAACGTCAAGTCGTCACCATAGTAAATCTAGAAAGCGCGCGTTTAGTGACTCAACCCTTAAATTTTGGGATTTATGTCTAGGATACATGTGTCGTGAGATTGGCGATTTAAGAATGAACGGTATCACCAGCGAGATGATATTGAGTGTATGTGAGGCGATTCAAAACAATGAAAATCAAGCAACCTTCGTTGGTGCCAGCACTCGGCTTTATACTGAAAAAGTCTTCTCATTTGCTGTCGCAAGAGGATTATGCGATAGAAATGTAGCTATTGATACACGTGGCGAGCTAGCGCCTGCTAATTCAGGCAACCATTTACCAGCCATTACCAAGCCCGATCAGTTTGCCACCCTCCTGAACGATATGTCTAATTTCAAAGGTGCAAGTAAAATCACATTAGAAGCGATGAATTTACTGCCATATATCTTTGTGCGTAGTATCGATTTGCGGTCTATGCGTTGGCAAGATATAGATTGGGATAATAAGGTATGGGAGTTTTCTCCTACTAAAGGCGAAGGTCGTGATGACATGGTATCGCACTTAGTTGTACCACTAGCCACTCAGGTTATTGCCCGCTTACGAGAACTACAATTAGCTACAGGTCATAAAGAATATGTATTTGCATCGATACGCGCCTCGAGCAATCCTTATATTAGTAAAGCAACGCTAGTGCAAATATTTCATAGGCTTGGATATAAGGATGTTCAATGCGCTCATGGATTTCGAGCATCAGCGAAAACTCTACTAATGGAACAACCTGAACTGCGTTATTCAGATATCGTGACTGAGCTGCAATTAGGACATCGAATAAAGGATACGCATGGCGGCGCTTATAACCGATTAGATGAAATAGATACTAGGGTACACATGATGCAAGATTGGGCAGACTATATAGATAAGCTCCGGGGTTCAACGTAATACTTACTTTACATTGATCGTATCACTCAACAATAATATGCCTATTAGCATTCACAGTGCACAATAAGCCCTTTGCATAGCATCTCATTCCCATTCATCACATAACAACCAAAACACACTAACATTCGCAAGCTGACGGCTTCTAAGCTCCGGTATCTTATTTGCATGAGTTCACTTCATGTACTGACAAACTCTATAGCATCGGTTTAATTATCCAGCTTTACCAAACAATCAGAATTAATATCAGCAATCGTTTTGGCACCAGTCAAGGTCATTGCGACGCGTATTTCTTTATCTAGCAGTTCTAACAAATTGCTTACTCCTGCACCGCCATCCGCTGCTAAAGCATAAATAAAAGCGCGCCCTAGCATGCAAATATCAGCGCCCAAAGCCAACATGCGCACAATATCTAAGCCATTACGTATGCCAGAGTCGGCTAAAATTTTAATCTCTCCTTTCACCGCATCGGCAATAGGAGGCAGCGCCCGTGCACTGGATAAAACACCGTCCAGCTGTCGCCCACCATGATTGGATACGACTATGCCGTCTGCCCCAAAACGCACCGCATCTTTGGCATCTTCGGGGTCCAAAATACCTTTGATGACCATAGGCCCATCCCAGTACTCGCGAATCCAATCTAAATCTTTCCAAGAAATAGAGGGGTCGAAGTTATTACCTAGCCAGCCTATATAGTCTTCCAATCCTGTTGTCTTGCCTAAATAAGTAGAGATATTACCCAGATCGTGCGGACGGCCATTTAGTCCTACATCCCATGCCCATTGCGGATGCGTCATAGACTGGAAGTAACGGCGCATAGCGGCATTTTTACCGCTCATACCGGAGTGCATATCTCGGTAGCGTGCCCCTGGTACCGGCATATCTACCGTAAAAACCAAGGTCGAACACCCCGCAGCTTTGGCACGCTCCAAGGCATTTTTCATAAAACCTCGGTCCTTTAATACATAAAGCTGAAACCACATTGGACGGTTAATTTTAGGCACTACTTCCTCAATCGGACAAACCGAAACTGTCGACATGGTAAACGGAATGCCTTTTTGATCGGCTGCCATAGCGGCCTGCACTTCTCCGCGGCGCGCATACATACCTGTCAGACCCACGGGTGACAACGCGACAGGCATAGACAGAGTTTCATTAAATAACTGCGTCTCTAAGCTCAGTTGTGACATATCATTCAGTACACGTTGTCTAAGGGCAATTTTTGATAAATCTTCAACATTATGTTTTAAGGTATATTCCTCATAAGCACCGCCATCTATATAATGAAATAGAAATGGTGGCAGTCGGCGCTTGGCAGCAGCCCTGTAGTCGTTTGGAGATGAAATAATCATACGCTTGCCCTTATTCTGTTAGATACCTATGTAATATTTTTGAATCTCTAATTATTTATTGATTAGTGCTAAACGATGGATGCAATTGGCTTATTTTTGAAGCGGCAAGCTCAACCCACACTCACTATTACACACAGCAAGAGCAATTACGTTTGGTTTTCGACATTTTGCCAATACCCGGATTAAAGGTATTGGTTGGGTCTAGACTTTTATAGAAGTTTTGCAAATCAGGTTCTGCTTCATACAAGTGCCCCACATTATGCTCAGCAGGATATTTTGCCCCGCGTGCACTCAACAGCTCTAACATCATCTTTTTAACAAGCTTGGCATCACTGCCCTTCTTCAAGATATAGTCTTGATGAAACACATAACAAAAGAAATGTCCGTAATACAGCTTCTTTTCTAAGCGTTTTTCAATGTCTTCAGGCAAGCTTTCAAGCCACTCTAGCTCGTTACGTGGTATGGCAATATCCAGCGCTAATATCTCACCGACTTCTTTTTCATGTATGATTTCATAGCGTAATGCGGCACCGGCTGCTGCAAAACGATTTAAAAGTGCGCTTTCTGATTCTTCCTGACTACATTCAAAATAATTGCCTGTGTCCGACGCATCAAAAAACGTCTTCAGAAAATTCTGTGCCTCGGCTATACCTTCATCACTCATTTTTATGATGAGGTGATGTTCATATTGATCGCGATACTCCATCATGCGCTTCGGCAAATGCTTGGGAAATATATTGGCGACGAACTGCATGATTTTGTCAGTAAAATGCTTTGGCATCCATGACCATTTATGGAACTTTGCATCCATAGCGCCTTTGATAGAGAACAGTCTAGGTAAAGCATTTGTACCGAGATGCTTGATACTCAAGAACGTGTCTTTACCGTATTTAGCGGATACATCGAATATATCACGATGCATATACTCGCCCACTTCAGGGATATTGTCGAAGCGGGATAGTATCTGTCTTCTGAGCTGTGCAAGCTCACTCACACTGTTAGTGCCTATGTAGAAGGTTTGCTCTTTTGCAGCTATTGGATAAGTGTCAAGACGTACTGCAAACACGGCAAGCTTGCCAGCACAGCCGCTTGCTTCATACAGTCTGCGCTTGTCCGCATTAAAGCGACTGGGTGTGCTTGCATCAACATCTTTTACTCGGGCGATGTACTCTCTGTCAGATGCGAGCTTACCAGTGTCAGGTAATTCTTTTTTATCAAAATGACCGTTTTGCAAATTTGTTAATATTTCTTCCGGAGTATCACCCAACTCGACGTCTAGATGATTGACTAGCACCAGTTGACCGTGTTCATTTATTTGGGCAAACAACGCAAGCTCGGTATAGGCAGGGCCTCTTTTAACTAGAGCCCCACCAGAGTTATTAGATATACCACCAATAATAGACGCTCCCAATGTCGAGGAACCGATGACAGAGTGAGGCGCTCTATTGACAGCCTTAAGCTGACTTTGCAACTGATGCAATGTCGCCCCAGACAAGCTAATCACTTGCTCGCCATCATTCACCAAATACAACTGGTTTATGGCAAGCGTATTAATCACCACAACAGGTCTATCGTAGTCATTACCGCTCGGTGTTGATCCTTCAGTCAGGCCTGTTTTTGCCGCTTGCATAATGATAATACAGTCGCCTTCAACGCACACTTCTAAGCTACGCCAAATGTCCAGCAATGTTTGCGGGAACAAAACCGCTAAGGCACTGCCGCCACCAGAGCGCCACCCCATTCTATAGTGCTCATTTTTCTCTGGATCAGCCTGTACATTACTCGCGCCTAGCAAGTTGGTTAGTTTATCTAACACCTGATCAGGACTAAGCATGCCTTGAGAAACGTGATTTGACGAAGATATATGATGCTCCTTATCTTGTGATTGTGTATCATTCATCATGCTAAGGGACCTTGAAAACCAAAAATGTAAATAGCGGCCATGACGATGATGCCACAGAACAACACGTAGTATATGGTGGGTAAAATAGTACGCCTAAGTGTGGCGCCCTCCATACCAAGTAAACCTACTGTTGCCGATGCAGCCACCACGTTATGTATGGCAACCATATTACCGGCTGCGGCACCAACCGCTTGCGCCGCGATGATTAGAGAAGGTGAAATATGTAAGCTCATGGCGGCTTCATATTGGAATTGACTGAACATCATATTAGATACGGTATTAGAGCCTGCGATAAATGCACCTAAAGCACCAATGGTTGCACTAATCAATGGAAAAACATTACCAAAAGTACCTGAAAACAACTCTGCACTGGCGACTGGCATACTCGCCACATCTGATAAGTTTATGCCTGAATTAATAAAAATTCTAACCATTGGAATCGTAAAAATAAGTACAAAACCTGCCCCTAACACGGTCTTGCCTGATTCTTTAAAGGCACTGTTTAGGGCGCTGACGGGCTTTCTAGTTTGAAAAGCGGCGGCAACCAAAGCACTAATTAGTAACAAGCCGCCTGGTAAGTATAAAGGACTAAAACTGGCACTGATATCTGTCTCACCTAAAATCGAGGTTAGGTCTACTGCCACACTGTTAAGTAAAGACTGAAAGCCTGTAAATACTCTTGAAAACACCAGTAAAAGGGCAACCAGTAAATAAGGGAACCACGCCATAAGGGTGGACATCTTCTTATCACTCAAGGTCAACGTAATATCTTCTTTACTGACCACTAACTTACCAAGCCATTCACTCGGCCAGTTTTTTTGCGGTTCAAAATCCCATATGGTTTTTGGCACCAAAAACCCTCTTTTAGCAGCATTAACAACAATAGTAATACTGACCAAGCCACCGACCAGTGACGGAAACTCTGGCCCTAAAAAAACACCAGTTATCATATAAGGGATTGTAAATGCCAAGCCTGCAAAAATCGCAAACGGCCAAATCGCAAAGCCTTCTCGCCAGCTTTTGTTTTTACCAAAGAAGCGAGTGAGCATCATCACCATAAAAAGTGGCATAAACGTACCAATGACACCGTGAATAATGGCGACTTGACTGGTAATCAGTTGTAAAAATTCGCTCCACTGTACTCCTTGTTGTGCCAGTTGAGCGCTAATGGCAGCTTTATCTAACCCATCGTTTACCCCTATCACAATAGGCGTACCGACCGCACCAAATGATACAGGTGTACTTTGTATCATCATTCCCATCAACACCGCACCCAGCGCCGGAAATCCTACTGCCACCAGCAAAGGCGCTGCAATAGCGGCAGCTGTACCAAAACCAGAGGCACCCTCAAGAAAGCAGCCAAAGCACCATGCAATAATAATGGCTTGCACACGCCTATCTGGCGATACATTAGTAAACCCAGCACGGATAACGGCGATTGCACCAGTATGTTTCAATGTATTCAACAAAAAAATAGCCCCAAAGACTATCCACAATACCGAAACCGTAATGACCAAACCCTGAATAATAGATGATGACACTCGGTTAAGCGTCATATCCCATATAAAAATGGCAAGCGCAGCGGTAACCACTAAAATGATAGGCATTGTTTTTTTAGCTGACCATTGCAAACCTATCAGAAAAATACCACAGAGAACGATTGGCAGTAATGCCAAAAGCCCATATATTGTTTGATTCAAAATTACATCCTTTTGATTGTGTGATCTTCCCTGAACCAAGTCATCGAAGCCTTTATTTTGACGAATTCATGATGACTAAGTTGTATTAAATATTCACAAATAGGGACTGCTTATTTACTAAAGCTATCTTGTAGACAAAGCTGAGCACGACTTGCGACAGTTTATGTCCCAATGTTAAAAATGCCCTGAAATAGTCTACGCCTTGTTAATTCATTGATATATTGCATCAATGGACAATGTTATTTTCCTTTTTTGATATAATCAGAAACACATTACTGCAATTGGAGAACAAGTGTGACCAAAGCTGACGACATGATTTTATTCGTTCAAGTTGTTGAAGAAGGGTCATTTTCTAGAGTCGCTGAAAAATTATCATTGACGAACTCAGTAGTGAGCAAGCGCATTGCGAGATTAGAAGAAAACTTAAATACACAACTGCTTTATAGAACCACTAGAAAGTTGAGCTTAACCGATGCAGGCAGGGCGCTTTATAACAAAGCTAAAATTGCTAAATCCGCCTTTCAAGAAGCTGAAAATGCTGTCACGGGTTACGGCGAAGATATGAAAGGCCATATACGTATAACCATGCCTGTGGTCTCTGCGAATTTCATATTTAGCGAATCTATTGCCGAATTCTGTAAACAACACCCTGAAGTATCAGTAGAGTTACAAATTACCAATCGATTGGTTGACTTGATAGAAGAAGGATTTGATTTGGCACTAAGGACCGCTGTGCTTGAAGATTCCTCGCTCATTGCAAGGCGTCTTATAGATAGCCAATGGATTATATGCGCGACTCCAGCCTATTTAAAGCAATATGGTACGCCTCAAACTCCTGAACAGTTACAGAATCATGAGTGCTTGGTTTATAAGTTTGATAATACGGCTAACAGTACATGGCCGCTATATATAGACGGCAAAGAGCAATTAATATCTGTCCATGGTCGGTTTCATAGCAACCATCTGAGTGCAATTAAACAAGCCGCGCTTAGCGATTTAGGTATCGCTTTTTTACCACAAGTGTTGATCTATGAGGAAATACAGAAAAATACACTCACGCAGATTTTACGATGTTTTACCAGCAAGAAGCTTGGCCTATATGCGGTTTATCCTAAGGCCAGACAACCGGATCAAAAGTTAAAATTGCTCGTTGCACATTTACGAGACTCATTACATCAAAAACAGGCTTACTACTACTAAGTAATAAGCCTGTTTTTGATGTATATAAAAAAACTAATAAAGCGGTATTAAAATTAAAGAAATGGTGAAGATTTTTTTATGGGCAATAAAAACTGGTCTGATATTATTTTTAATAATCCACAGTGTAGCTCAAGCCATAAGTTGTACCCGAGGCAGGCAAACGATTCAAGTCGCCATAGGTTGTTTGATGATAGACCGTTAGATAATCTTTATTGAGTAAGTTATAAATCCCATAGTCTACTCGACCTACCGGCATTTTGACTTGTCCTAATACATCAAGTGTCATATAACCTGTGACTGGCAATGCGCTAGAATCAGGGTCTTTTTGTTGATCCTTAAAGGCTTTATCATCACCACCAATCGCTAATGCTTGTAGACGTATATTACTGCCTTTATCGAAGTTATATTGTGCAAATGCGGTGCCTTTAAGTGGTGTCAAGCGTACGGCATCAAGCTCCAACCAATCACCATCTTTATCATACTGGCCACGAGTATAGGCGACACTGCCACCCAATTGCCATTGATCATCAATATCATGGCTGAGCGAACCTTCTATTCCGTAGACGCGCTCATCAGTATCGACCACTTCTACCGTATAGTCATTGGTAAAGCGTACCGTTTTGTCTGACTCATTATAAAAACCGCTCAATCGTGCAGCAGTACTGCCATGCTTACCTTGCCAGCCCAACTCGTAATTATCGATTGCGATAGGTTGTACATTGTCTGAATTGACCACAAAGCCTGCCCGTACATCACGTAGCGCACGCTGAATGTCAGCAGTCGTAAAGCCTTGTGAAAAATTGGCAAATACTTGGTCATTTGGGGTTAATTGATAGCTGGTACCGATATTAAATAGGGTTTTATCGTGGTCTGTATTGCCCTTTTCCACTTGACCAGCCTGATAGTCAATGCCATAAGCATCGCTGACACCACTGATGCGAGGATCATTAAAATACTCTTCGAGCAATTGCTCATAAATGGGCGTGAAAGTAGCCGTTTCTGCTTTCAATTTTTGATAGCGCACGCCAGCACTGGTATGCCATTTATCAGTGATATCTATATCGGCATTGACAAAAGCGCCCCATTTATCAATGGTGGTATCTGGTCCACCATTATAAGATAGTCCGTTGGTTTGAGCGCTCAAACCATTACTAGCAAGAAACGTGTTTAAGTCTTGCCCTTCATAGGTTTGCTCACTTTTTTCGCGTTCAAAATCAGCCCCATAGCTAAACAGTGTCTTTTGACCCGCAATTTCACTATCCGTTTGCATAGCGGCACGCAAACCCATCACCTCAATATCTGCTTCTGATTGAGTGACGAATGTTGCCGCGCCCAAAAGCTTACCTAGCGTGTCTTTATCAGTAAGACCCTTGGTAGCCCAAACTTCAGCTGCTTGGTCTGCTGCACTTTTCCCAGAAGGATAAAAACGGCCTTTTTCGTCTCGATAGTAGCCAGTCACGCTCAAATTTGAGCCTGCAATATCATCATTATTATAATTTAGGTTCACTGATGTTTTGGTGGTATAAGGCTCGTTTTCTACATTGGCACCATAAATAGCCTTTAAGGAAGGTTTTGCGCCAAATAATACTTGTAAATTTTTACCATAATCTGGACCATAGTCAGTATCCTGCTCATCATTATAGTAAGTCACTGCCAAATCAAGACGTTGGCTGTCAGTGAGCTCTATACCTAAGCTACCATTAATACTTAGCGACTCGGTATCTTGTTGGTCAGTTTGATTGACGTCTGGACTGATGCGATTATCGTGGCTATCGAATTTGCCGCCCTTACGATCATAATCCACATCTAGGCGACCATAGACTCGCTCACCGCCATAACCCAATGTTTGCCCCACATGATAACCCAATGAATCTGAGTCAAAATTACGACTGCTACTGACGCCGACTCTGGTTTGCCTGATAGAGCCATAACCCACCATAGATTTTGTGACGAGATTAATCAGACCACCAGCCGCGCCAGCCCCATAAATACTGGTCGCACCAGAGAGCACCTCTACCCGCTCAAGCTGCGCAGGGTCGATACTGTTTAGCTCGCGTGAAAGGCTGCGTGAGCCACTCAATGGCACACCATTCAGCAAAAACTGCACGGGACGGCCATGCATGGTCGTGCCATAGTTACTGGTTGAGCCGCTGCTTGCCCCCAAACTTGGAATCAGCTGAGCCAATATATCTCCAGTAGTGCGATTGCCTGTCGCCTGCATCTGCAGCTCATTTTCGGTAATTACCTGTGTGACGGCGGGCATCTCACTAATTTTTTGTGCCAAAGCCGTTCCTGTCCTTGCTTTAGCAGTGACCGTAATGGTATCTAAAGTCACGTTTGGTAACTCACTTGAGGCGGCGTTGACAGCTAAGTCTTCTGAAAGCATTGTATTTGAAGCGATGTCCATAGCACTGACATTGTTTTGTGCATATAGTTGCTGGCTGATACAAAGGGTAAGAAAGGATAGAGCAACTTGATGGTGGCGTTTCATATTCACTTCACTTAATTGGAGGATCAAAGAGTGGTAAAAGTTATATTTAGCTAATAATGCTATGTGTACTAACTTTGTGAACAATATTGTAAATGATAATCATTGTTGTTTCTATAATTATTTACAATATCGAAACCCCTTATTACTCCCAAAAAATACTGCTCCAGCGTCACTCAAGATTCGACATCTATTTATGATGGCCTTGGTAGAATAGAGGGTGCCAAACGTACCAGAACGCCAAATGAGATTGAACTGACTATATTGCCGTCCTCTCAAAAGGCAAACTCATTGCTATTTTTATTTCAGTAGCTTTGTTAGTTTGCTTAATTTTGACAACGATTGGCGTAGTAGTCATGAGCTGGATGCTCAAGCTAAGGTGATTGTGATCTTTGGACGAGCGGTGGAAGCTGCTGGTGACGTCGATGTACTATGGATTTAGAACAACAATTCGCAGAAGTGGCTCGCCGTGGTAGTACGCTACTGCTCATTTCATTAATATTAGACCAATACGGTCTTATGAATTTGCCGGCAAGAGAGATAAATACTGGGTGTTCAGTAGGTGTCACTTTCGTTCTGCTAGGCATGATTATGGAGCTGTGGCTCACTCCTTCATTTTAAGTGCCATAAAAAGCACTCCAATAGGCACCGCTAAATCTACTTTTCATCTTAAGAATTAATCGGGTGCGTTAATATGATGTGTTTAAATATAATTCAGTAAGCCTATAACAAGCTTTCAATGAGCACCATTCTATTTATGCTTTAGGTAACAACTTGCCAGTAGAATAACGAGTAATTATTGATATCGCTAAGTCTACGTCTCATCTACTTTTTGAGCCTTGAACTCACAGAAGAGTGAATTATATGCTAATAAATTTCCTATTTTGGTGCGGCAAATCTTTAGCACTATAATTCACTAATCTATAATGATATTACAAACACGCCTTAACTCAAATCAAAAATCCATTGTGGCTGACAGCATAAAGGTACGCGGCTCGCCCAAGCCAAGACTGGTATAATGCGGCTTTGCCCAATAGGCTTTATTGGTTACGTTAGCAACACTTGTTCTCAATGTCAGCGGCTTTTTATCAATAGAGGTGGCATAACGTGCACCTAAATCATATACAGTGCGACCTGGTAATGACAGTGAGTTGCCTGCATCAAGATATTGCTTAGATATCGAGTTTGCATTAGCTGTCAATGTCAAATCTTGAATAAAAGGTAGGTCCCATTCAACGCCAAGCTTAGACTGCCATTTTGGGACACCTGTAGCTCTATTGCCCTCATTAACGCCACCAAGCGTCTTGGTTAGCTTCGCATCAATATATGAAACCCCACCCATTAGGCGTATATCTTCAATGGGTGAGCCAAAAAATCCCCATTCAACACCTCGGTTACGCTGTTCGCCAGCATAAGAAAAGATATTACTAACAGGGTCCAAATAACTATTAGGTTTCTCTATTTCATAAACACTTAGGGTGTGTGAGAATTCACCAAGATCAAGCTTTACGCCAACTTCTTTTTGTTGCGTCTTATAAGGGGCAAACATTTCACCAGCATTTTCTGCATCTATCGGTGCAGTAGAACCTTGGCTCAAACCTTCTATATAGTTAGCATATAAAGAAACTTGATCGTTTACTTTACTTAGTAGCGCTATTGATGGCGTAGTCGCACTTTCGTTGTAATCCTTTGCTGATGCCAGCATACCTGCTTGTTTACTTTCTACCTGTTGATGGCGTAGTCCTAAAGTCAGCTGATATTTATCCTCAGCAAAAGACAGTGTGTCTGCAAGACCATAGCTGGTCAAATTCGTTTTTGTGTTCAGTAGCGCAGGAGAATTGAAGGGAATATTACGCGACTCCCATACTGGTTTATATATGTTCGTGACCCAATCTTCAGCTAATAAACCCCTTCTAGCACTTAAATCATAATCTTCCTGATAGTCAACGATGTTAAATGCCAATTGATGATTAACTCGTCCTGTTTGGAATTTACTTTTTAACCCTATCTCAGCAGACTGTCTTTCGATTTCATCATCAACTTCTCCAAGGTTAGTCCGATAGTCTCCTGCGGCATTGATAATCTGCGCGACAGAGGCACTCTGCGACTTAAATTTTGTTTTACTATTTCCGCCCGCACCATAAATCATTAAATCATCAGTCACATCATATTCACCACGTATCATTAGCCCCTTATCTTCACTATCATTAAATGCCCAGCTTGGGTTCAATAGAGTCGCTGGTTTGGGCGGCTTAGGAATTGACAATCCTGGTGCTAGGGTGAGACCGCGAGTCGGTCCATCGACACGATCTTTACTATGATAAAGATCTGTCGATAATCGAGCACGCTCTCCTTTCCAGTCCAGTGCAACAGAAGCCAGTTGCGCTTGTTTTTCTTGATCATTTACTGCACTATCACCCTCTCTATAAGCACCATTAATCCGAACACCAAACTGCTTGTCTTCACCAAAACGCCGTCCTACATCCACATGCCCACCAAGTTGTGAGTCTGATAAATATCTTGCCGTCACTCGCGTCAACGGCTCATCGCCTGCTCGTTTAGGCACTAGATTGACTGCACCGCCTACTGAGCCTTTGGGCGGCATACCATTCAATAAAGCTGAGGGCCCTTTAAGTACTTCGATACGCTCAAACATCTCAGGTGAGCTACGATAATAAGGTGCCATACCGAATAGCCCGTCTACCGTAACATCACCAATGTCTGAAGAGAATCCACGGATAGAATAACTTTCAAGATTCTGGCCACCAACCCCACTGCTAAAGACGGCAGGATCAGTAGCAGCGATGACAGCCGTAATATCGGTGGCTTGCTGATCTTCAATAAATTTATCGGTATAGCTGATGGCACTAAACGGCGTCTCTAAAAAATCCTTATTTCCCAAGAATCCAGCGTGATTGGTATAGGTCACCTGCCCACCTGAGTAGATAGGATTGTCATTGCGTTCTGCCACTACTGTTATCGCAGGCAAGGTCACTGTAGGAACGTTGTTATCCTCCTCTAACGGTGGGTTTTGCGCTCCATTGCCAGACTCAGTGGTTTGCTCACTATGTATCACATTACTATTTGTCTGTGCATACGCTGATGGCATACAGATGAATACCGTCCCAGCGACTAGGCTCAAAGACATGGCAAGTCTTGCTGATACGATATAATTGAGCGCGAAAGAAGGTTTGGTCAGTGTCGCCCGCTGTTTGACCCTATTTTTATGATCTAGGTGTTGAAGTTGGTACATGGAAACGTCCTCTTGTTCTGATGGAAAATAATAATGCGAATAAAAATACAAATGATAATCATTAAAAATTTAGGATAAAAAGAACCCTCTCTTTCTCACTTAATTATTCACTAGGGCGTGTCCTAGTCCTACGTTAAAAAACATCGTTCGTCTTAGAAGGTTCCTAGAGTGTCTCTAGGACGTTGGCTGATAGCCTTTGAGGACATCGTCCATTATGATGTTTAATGAGGTTGGGCTAGCGGCTGCTATATACCACGCATCTGCATCAACAAAAACAACACGACCATTTTTCCATGCTGTTGTTTGACGAAGTAAAGGGTTGCTCACATCATCAGGATTGATAATAGCGCGATGCTCCATGACAGCGGTACGGTCTACAATATAAAGAATGTCTGGATCTGCCTGCTGTATAAATTCGCTAGAAATCGGCTGTCCATGCAGGCTGGTCTCTACAATCGTACTCGCAGGCTTGACGCCCAAGTCATTGAAGATAAAACCATAGCGTGATTGCAGCCCAAAATTGCTAAAAGCCCCATTATTATGTAAGACAACCAGTGCTTTTTCTGGGCGGTTTTTTGTGAAGTCCTGAACCTCTTTGACTCTTGTATCTAACTGCGTGGCTTTTTGTTCTGCCAATGCCTCCTTATGAAAAATACGACCTAAGGTTAATAAGTGACTTTTAACACCAGCTATATGCTGCTGACTGTTATCAAAATTCACATCGAAATGTAGAGTCGGTGCAATCTCTGACAGCTCTTGATAGTTAGCGGCGTGCAGCGGGGTCATCAAAATCAGATCAGGATGTAGCGCATGGATACGTTCCATATTTGGCTGAACGATAGCGCCCAAGTCCTCTACTGCGTCATCCGCTTTGTACTGCGAAAGAAAGTGGGGAATATAGTCTTTGACCATTCCTGCAATCGGAACATCGAGCTGATCCAAAAAATCAGCTTCATTCATATCCAGTACCGCAACGCGTTGCACTCGATTATTGATGACAGTAGTACCAAGCTCATGCTTGATCGTGATGGGCGTCTCAAGTTTTTGTGACGCGTGTGCTGGCTCATTTGTCAGCTCAGTAGATGCTTTTTCGCATCCTTGTAATGATACCGCTGCCGACATGGTCAGTATCCAGACCCAACCTCTCTTATTCAAAATCATACTTTTACCTCTGATAAATTGAAGTAGTTGCACAGGCAACCACGTTCACTACGAATGATCTCAAAATCAAGATCGTATAACTCACTTAAGTTGGTTTCTGTCACGACCTGTTCAGACAGTCCACTAAATGTAAGCGCGCCATGCTTCAACGCCACAATATAATCAGAATAATTGGCTGCAAAATTGATATCATGAATCACCAAAATCACCGTGCGCCCCCGCTCATCACATAGACGGCGTAAGGCTTGCATGATTTGCACGGCATGCTTCATGTCAAGATTGTTTAGTGGCTCATCCAATAACAACACATCTGTCTGTTGCGCGATGGTCATCGCCAAAAAAGCCATTTGCCGCTGTCCACCACTTAATTCATCCAGATAAGAATGACGTAGAGGCTCTAATGCCAAAAAATCAATGGCCTCATCAATGATGCGTCGATCTTCTGTGGTTAACGCACCACGGCTATACGGAAAGCGCCCAAAGGAGATCAGCTCCTCTACAGTCAATCGTAGATTAAACCCTGGAGACTGCCGCAGTGTCGCAACATGATGCGCGTATTCAGCAGTGCGAATCTCACGGATGTTGCGATCATTGAATGATATCTCACCGCTACTTGGCTCCAATAGCCTTGCCATCATCATCAACAAGGTGGATTTTCCAGCACCATTAGGACCAATTAAAGAGGTAACACTGCCAGCCTGAAATTCTAGGCTGATATCTGATAGCACAGATTTTTTGCCATAGTTTTTATGGACATGGTTGATGGTAATCATGTGAACCCTCTAGTACGGACAGTCAGCGCAAGAAAATAGATGCCACCCACAAGGTTGACGAGAATACTGACACTGGTTTTATAATTAAAGACATGCTCAACAAAGATTTGAGCGACTAAAAATATGGCGATAGTAATGGCACAAGCGATGGGTAAGGTGACTCTATGCTGGTTACTCCCTGCAAGCGCATAAGCGATGTTGGCAATGAACACACCCATAAATACCGTAGGACCGATCAAGCTCGTTGACACAGCCACCAAAATGGCAATTAAAGCCAGATATAACTTAACGTATCTAGGATGGTTTACACCAAGAGACAGCGACGGCTCACGGCCAAGCGCCATCACATCTAAAACAGGCAGTGTCTTACGACTAACCCATAGTACGGTGGCTACCGCAAGCGCTCCATAAAACAGAGTCTCTGGCTGAGATCGATGAAACGAGGTATAGCTTAACCCCTGAAAAACCGAAAACTCGCCAGGGCTAATACGCAGCTGAATAAACTGCGTAACCGTACCGATGACCATCGTCAACACCAAGCCAAATAACAACAAGGTATAGACATCATTTTTACATCGAGGGAAAAGCCAGTGATGAAGTGCCCAAGAATATGCCAGCATCAATACGATTGATACGATTGATACGATAAAATCACCACTGACACCCAGCAGCATCAGTCCATTTGTACCCATCACAAACAGCAGCAGCACTTGCCACAATAAATAAACAGCCTCATAGCCCATGATAGAAGGCGCCAAAATACGATTGCCAACAATAGTCTGAAAGATTATAGATGAAAAAGCTAAGCATATACTACCGAGAACAATAGTCGCTAGACGCATCAAACGCTTAGGAATTAAGTAATCAAAATCTAAATCAGAGCCTATCAATAAGAAGATAAGCGCCAGCAATATAATCAGTATCACGGTCGCCCAAACCTTTGCCGCAGCACTCATCTCACCCCCTTCATGATTAACACAAGGAATATTACACCGCCTACCCCGCCTGCGGTAAGGCCAATGGGAACCTCAAAAGGATAAATGACGAGCCGCCCAAAAATATCACAAATCAGCAGCAAACAAGCACCGCCTAAGGCGACTACTGGCAGTGTCCGCGACAGGTTTTCCCCGTACTTTAGAGCGACTAGATTTGGAATAACCAGCCCCACAAAAGGTATGGCGCCGATGGTGATGACTGAAGCGGCCACCGTTACTGAGACTAGCATAAGCCCTAAGGCAGCTGTCGCCGCATAGCCGAGTCCTAGACTGGCGGCCATGTCCTCGCCCATACCCAGTACCGTAAAGCGATGGGCATAAATATAGGCTAATACAATGATGGGAAAAATAATATAAATCAGCTCGTAATGACCTTGTACAACCCTTGAGAAATCTCCCAATAACCACCCTTGCATACTTTGTAAAATATTATGGCGATACGCATAAAACTCCGCAATTGAGCTCAGCACACTGCCATACATCAACCCAAGGACAGGAATAAGCACAGCGCTCTTAAACTTAATACGGCTAATAATGAGAATAAAAAGTAAGCTTGCGGCAAAGCAAAAAACCAGCGCAAAGACCATTTTACTACTCGTACTGGCATTAGGAAGCATGGTGAGCGAGACCAAAATGCCAAGTTTGGCAGCATCCAAACCCCCTGAAGTTGCGGGCTCAACAAACTTGTTACGGACGATGTGCTGTAAAATCACGCCGCTAACAGACAAACCCACTCCTGTCAGTACCAGCGCAATCAGCCGTGGTATACGGCTCGCCGTTAAGGTCAACCATGCATCGTTGGAGAAATTAAAGAGAGCGATAAGTGAGGTCTGTTTTGAGCCCAGCATAAGAGAAACGGCACAGAGCAAAATAAGTAACAAAGATAGTGAGCGCATTATTGAAGTTCTTCTTACTTATTACGAATGACTTTTTACTACGCTGAAACATACCACCAACAGTCTATAAAACTCATTGCTAGGATTTTTCATTAAAGCATAAATGAGAATCAATCATACTATGCTTGTTTGAATAGGTAAGTTGAATATAAGGTGAAATTGGGAAGTTATACCGTGAATAAGGGAACTTATTCGGAACGATACCTCAGCATTTATCAAGGTTTAAAGATTGAATTAACTCAGGCGCAACATAAGTTTGGCATAAATAAGTCGTATATCAGCAATGCTTATTTAGCTGATTTTAGAAGATTGTGGCAGCTTGACATCTATTGGTTGGCTAGATAAGTTGTGTAGGTGTAACGCCGTAAAATTTGGCAAAAGCTTTACTGAAATTGCTAGGATCACGATAGCCAACATACCATGCAGTCTCTTGGACGCTTTTATATTCATCTAGCAACAAACGCATTGCTTCCTGCATACGCAGTTCACGGATAAAGCTGCCGATTGTTTTACCCGTTTGTTGTTTGAACTGTTGCTTGAGATAGCATTCGTTTATACCCACTCGTTGAGCCAACAAGGAAATTGTTAATTTATTACTGTACTCTTGGCGAATAATATCAACGGCCTGATCAATTTGGCTTTTTTGGTTTGCTAATCGGCCTGATATATCTTGAATGCCTAAAATATCTTGGCAAAGCAGCAATGCTTGACTCTCTAAAGCTAATCGATCACTCAAAGTACAGCAAGGTAAAGAGAGGATATAAGCTGCACGAGCAAGTAGACGTGGCTGGTTGGATAAGCTGACTTGAACCATTTCAGGATCTTGATTATTAGAAGGTAATAGCCATGTTGGAACAGCGAAGCTTTCTGCCCAGCGCGACAACAATGTTTGATTAAAATCGATTGTTACGATATGGCTATTTATAGGAGAATTCTGCAAATATTCAGTATCAACTATAGAGTTGATATCACCAAAATTTCCTGATCGTCGCCAAATTTGCTGCGAATGAATACTTGTATCAGTCCGTAAATTACTAGCATGTAAGGTATAGTTCGCATCTACAATTAAGTGCATCCCTACATCACAAGAAAATGGTGCGGCGGGTTCCACCAAAGATTGGCTGCTAGCAATGCTGTTTCGACCGAGCATGATACCATTATGAAAGCTCAGCAAGTCACCATAACCAGAGCTGCCATCATAAGTTGGACGTTTAAGCAAATAGTCAGAATCAGGATGATCGAAAGACCAGTATTCGGTCTGATAGTGGTCGTAAAATGCATGTAAGTTTGCCATATAAATACAATCAAGATGTTTTGGTATGTGTGTTTATGTTATATCCAGCTAAAAATAGCTTTACACGTATAGATAGCCAGTTCTCCAGTCTCGAAGCAATAATAGCATTATTAGTAATAAACAATCATCTTAATGTTAATGATTATCAATTAAATATAATTCAATGGTATTCACATACCAAAAAGGAGTAAGCATGAGTCTGCTTATAGCGAATATAAAAAAAGAGCTTGATGATATTGAACAGTTTTGGAAGCCTACTGATATTGCTCAGTTTAATCAATTAACAGTAAAACTGGCTAAATTGAAAGGTGAGTATGAATGGCATAATCACGAATATGAAGATAAGCTATTTCACGTATTGTCAGGACAGTTATTTATTATATTAGAAGACAAAACCGTAGAGGTGAACGCTGGTGAAGTTGTCGTTATTCCTAAGAACAGTAACCATAAACCTTATGCGCCTACTGAAACGAGTGTAATGTTTTTTGAACCTTTATGAATATATAGCCGGTACAATATAATTCAGATACAAGGAAGGCGAGCGAAAGTACTACAAATAGTAGACTAAGCGAGCCTGACACAGTATCTGATTTATATAGAATTAAATCTATAACAATGTTTCTATTACAGCTATTTGATTGAAATGCATTTGAGCACTCAGTATTAATAATTTGTAAAGCCGTTAAAAATACTGCTACCTTTGTAAATTAAGTGTCGAAAATGCAACATGCAGAATAAACTTATCAACCATTTATTGAATACGCACTTTGCTTTTCAAAGAGTGGTCAGCCAATCACTCTTGCAGATTTTTCTCCTAATGAAGGTGTAAATATTAGCAATCTCATTACTCGCGTTTATATTATTTCAATATCAGGATATAACGAGGCTAAGTTAACCAAATCCCTCCAATGAGTAGGAGCTTCTCTGCCTGCTTGCAAAGCTATCTGGAGATATGCATATGTCAAATAGCTGGTTTTAAATAAGTCGTCATCTGCGTTTCAATTCTATTGTATTAGCCTATAAACTTGATTATTTTTCCTCACGGTATAAGATATTTTTTGCTTCTACTCTAAAATTTTCATGACTAATCGCAGGCTCAATGCTAGCTGCATTTAGGTCCACACGTGAGACAGACGCTTCTGCCTCACGATATAAAATATTCTGTGCTTCCTGTCTAAAATCACCATAACTAATAGCAGTCTCGACTTGAGCATGCTTAGCTTCAACATTAGCCTGATTGTGATTTTTTTTAACCTCTGCTAGCGGTGAGCTATCTGCTGCCGCCTCGTTGATTTGATGAGTAGCTACCGTAACAGGTAGATGAACACTTACCATGGATGTTTGAGGGATTGTTGAAAAAAAACGAGCCGACACAAATATAGCCATTAATAACAAGACGCCCACTATAGAAAACCATTTTACATGACTCAGCAAACTGTCTTTTGCTAGCTTTGCTGTGTTGGTTGCTAATAGTGGCTCGTTATTAGAATTACTGGATAAGCCAACACTTTTATTGATATCATTTTTATTGTCTGAAATAGTCATAATTCAATACCGAGTCAATCCATGTTATGAACGGCCTATCACCGTATCCTTCATCTCAGGATACGGGCTCTCAGGTATGTTGCAATGATTTTTGGTATGAGCGATAGAATTGACTGATAAGCGGCTTGAAAGCACTATTATTGTATGGCTAGTTGCTGATGAGCAATTTGAAAAATGGTGATAAAAATGAGATGAATTGCAGTCTAATAAGCAAAATAGCACAGGTTATCTCGAAGTATTAGGCAGATATTTAACGCTGCTTGGCAAAATTCAGTCCATTTGAATTGATAACATGCCTTAGATTGAATGACTAGTTGACATTATGAATGTGCAACAGACCTTAATCATTGGTCTCACGATACAAGGTACTTTGGGATTCTTCTCTAAAGTCATCATAAGTGATGGCTGCCTCAGCTGCTGGCATGGTCGATGGGGCTTCAGTAGTCTCTATCCCATTAGGATTAGTGTCTGGATTCTCAGTGGGCGATTCATCTGGTTGCGATATCACTGTCGATTTGTCTATCGCGCTTGTATCAGCAGAAGGTTGGTTGTCATCGGTTACTACTGCTTTGCCAGTGCTAACAGCTGGTGCTGCATCTGTCGTTGTTGTTTTCGTCTCTGCACTATCAGGTGCAATCGTTTTCGTTGAGGTCGATAGAACGCCGGTGAAAATTAGTGTTGCTACAATAGTAGCAATCAATAATGAGCCAAAGATCATGCCAATAATAAGTGGTTTTTTGCTACTTACTTGCTTTTCCTTTGATTTTGCTAATTGTTTAGCAATAGCATTGTCATTTACAGCGTCGTTATTATTAGATAGTTGTTCGTTTCTAACTTTTTCAGCTGCTAATCTTTCTGAATCTTGACGTTTTAAATCATCAGCATTCGCGCTGTCAGCGATATATAAAGAAGATTTATCGTTATTTGCATCAGAGTCTAAAGAGTTGTCAGTATTAGCTATCGGTGCATGATTTGTCGAAAAACCCTCGTCTTTATCGTCATCAGAAAAATCTATATTAATACCTGTGCTCACGCTTTCTTGCTCTAAATTAGCAAATAATTCTAGCTCTGTGGCGCTTAATGGCTCGTATGATGAAAGATGGTTGGTATTTTTTAGTGGTTTTAATGCATTTTCTTTGAAATCAGGGTTATCCTCATTACTATCGACATTTTCGACACGCGTGATGAAACGCTCGTAGATATTATCTTTACGCATACGCTTACGTGGCTTAGTATTAGCAATTTTGGCTAAATTTGCCTCTAACTGCGCATTAGGGCTATTTTTTTTGTCGCTCATGAAGTAATACCAAACCAGTTTTTACCGAGAAAAAGTAGATAACAGCTAGAATTAAGAATAAAGTTTTTATTGTTTGCTAAAGTGTAACACTAACGTTAACAAACAATATAGTAGCTCGCCTCGTTCGCTTCAAGCATAATTTGTCGCTTACTGCTCTTATTCGGATAAAATAATCAAAATAGCCAAAAAAATAAGCCACAAGCAACGATGACATCATAAACAAGTGAGCATAAAGATATGGATTTAAAACAGCTCAATGCTTTTATTGCTATCGCAGATTCACGGAGCTTTAGTGCCGCAGCGACTAAAACTGGATTGTCACAACCAAGCTTGAGTCGTCTGCTTAAACAGCTTGAAACAGATATGGGTGTGGAATTGGTCGATCGCTACCATAGACCGCTACATCTGACTGAAGCTGGTACATTCTTTTACGACAAAATCAGCGCCATATTGACAGAGATTGATACCGTCACCAGCATGACGCAGCGGCTATCCACGCCCAGTAGCATGCTAAATATTGGCTTTGTCCCATCCGTGCTTTATGGATTGCTTCCTGAAATTATTGCCATGCTGAAGCAATCCAGCCCCGATATCGAAGTCAATCTCAAAGACATCAGCTCATATCAACAAATAGAGGCGCTCAAATCTGGTGAGATAGACATCGGATTTGGGCGTTTCCCCCATCAAGATCCATGGATTCAGCAAATACTACTGCGTCATGAACGTTATGTCGTCGCCTTACCAAAAGCCCATCCTTTGGCGCAGGTAAAGGAGCAACGGTTGATAGACTTAGCGAACAATCGTCTGATTCTCTACCATCAAACCCATTTACCGATAGCGACTAGCGTAAAGCTGGATAATAATACAAAATCCAGACGCACAAGCGCTGAGCAATCCACACTTAGCGCGCCTATTACTGAACCTTTACTACACTTATTCGCACAATACGGTATTTCGCCTTTTATGACTACGACGGTGAGTGACTTGCAAGTAGCACTAGGCTTAGTGGCGGCTGGCGAAGGCATTACCCTTGTGCCTGCTAGCCTAAAGACCGTGCGTACCGACCAAATCAGTTATCAACGTTTGATACACGAAAACGTCACCTCCCCTATTTATCTACATACACTCAAAGATTTCGTTCATCCCAGCATTTCTGATTTGCTGAGCGCCACCTATCAGGTATATGAGCAGCGCGGCATCACTTATCGTCAGCAAAAATTTGTGTCACAGCCTTAAATTATCAGATATTGGATGGATATTGTGTTATAAAGAACCGCTAAAAAATAATCAGCCTTAATACTTGATATTAGCAACTGATTATGCTAACTAAAAAGAATGGCAATGCAAACAAATAGTAATAACAACTAGAATAATCATTCTCCTGACTGGCTTCGGTGTGCTAAAGTCGATACAAGATGAATCGTTTTATATTTAAGCAGTTTATAAAGCGCTTCTCTCATGATCATTGGCAAGCTGACACAGGTAAGTGATAATTTGCCGTTTTAACCATTTAGAGGTATTCATGACCACACAACCACTCAATAATCCACGCACCAACCCAAATGCCACTGACGATACCGCGACATCGCCACAAGAAGGCTTTAGCTGGCGCATTTTTGGTCCCGGTATTTTGATGGCAACCGCTGCTATCGGTGGCTCGCATTTGATTTCATCGACGCAGGCTGGCGCTATATATGGCTGGCAACTGGCCATTATGATTATTTTAGCCAACGTTTTTAAGTATCCATTTTTTCGCTTTGCAACCGACTACGTCTATGACACTGGCGAGAGTTTGATTGCAGGCTATGCCAAACGCTCAAAAGTATATCTGTGGGTATATTTTATACTCTCTATCCTATCAGCCGTCATTAGTACGGGCGCGGTCTCATTAATAGCAGCGGTTATCTTAGGTTTTATGCTACCCGCTTCTCTTGGGCTATCGACGATGGCACTGTCTCTAATCATCGTGGCGGTTTCTTGGTTCTTTTTAATTGCAGGTCACTATAAGCTGCTTGATGGTGTGACCAAATGGATTATGATTGCCTTGACGACTGCGACCGTCGCTGCTGTCATCATTGCTGCTGGCAAGCCAACGGTTATGGCTGCTGACTTTGTCGCGGCCTCTCCTTGGAATTTAGCAACTTTAGGTTTTATTGTGGCACTCATGGGCTGGATGCCAGCACCGCTTGAGTTTGCCGCCATTACCTCGATGTGGACATCTGCCAAAGTCAAAGCCGATCACACCACCCATCGCCAAGGTTTGTTAGATTTTAACGTCGGTTATGCCGTCTCAGCAATTTTAGCCTTATTTTTCTTGTCATTAGGTGTGTTTGTACAGTATGGCTCAGGACAAGAAATTGAGCTGGTCGGTGGCGCTTATATCAATCAGTTGATCAACATGTATACCGCAACCATCGGCGAATGGTCACGTCTATTGGTCGCTTTCGTCGCCTTTATGTGTATGTTTGGCACGACGATCACCTGTGCAGACGGTTATGGCCGTGCCAACGCTGAGTGCTGGCGTCTAATAAAAGGTGAAAGCGAAATCAACAAAAAGCAAATCGCTTTTTGGACGACCTATGCTATCGGTGGTGGGTTGATGATTATCACTTTCTTTACTGGACAATTAGGGACTATGCTTAAGTTTGCCATGATATCGGCGTTTGTCTCAGCGCCTATCTTTGGCTGGTTAAATTACTCACTGGTTAAAAACCATAAAAAACTGTCTTTTGGCATGAATGCACTCTCTATCGCGGGACTCATCTTCTTAACGGGTTTTGCGCTGTTATTTTTAGCCAATCTTGCTGGACTATTTGGCTAGGTATCGGTTTTAAAAATATCTATTTATATCATAAAAGCCCTTTTAGCTTAGCTATTAGGGCTTTTTGGTAAGCTAAAACCATGAATCGATAAAAATAAGCGCAACCGCTATTGTAAATAAATGTAAATAATGGACTATACGTGTCTTTGCAAATTCAGCAATATGAATAATAGTTTAAGCAAACCATTACTTTATAGATAATGCTATTTACATAGTGAATAATATTAATTTTAATAAACTAGTTGTTTAAATTATTTAAATAGATATGCTCAAACAATGCTTTTCACTCACTGATTATTGAGTATAATCGAACACAATAACGATAATACTATCTCTCTATGCAAGGACACTCACATGACTTCACCTTCAGCAGGCGCACGCTTTCGCAGTGCTTTGACCCAAAAAAACGATAATAACCAGCCACTACAAATTGCAGGTGCTATCAATGCCTATACTGCAATGATGGCGACCCAAGTCGGCCATCAAGCGTTGTATCTCTCCGGTGCTGGTGTGGCAAATGCCTCATTTGGTCTTCCTGATTTGGGTATGACTAGCCTTGATAATGTACTAGAAGATGCACGACGTATCACTGACGCAGTTGATACGCCGTTATTAGTAGATATCGATACTGGTTTTGGTGGCGCGTTTAACATTGCACAAACCATCAGAAAAATGGAAAAAGCGGGCGTGGCAGCCGTACATATCGAAGATCAAGTCGCTCAAAAGCGCTGTGGTCATCGCCCAAATAAAGAAATCGTCAGTATCTCAGAAATGGTTGATCGCTTAAAAGCGGCATTAGATGCCAAAACTGACCCTGATTTTGTGGTCATGGCACGTACGGATGCGCTATCGGTCGAAGGGCTTGATGCTGCTGTAGAGCGCGCTGTTGCCTTCCAAGAAGCAGGCGCAGACATGATTTTTGCTGAAGCCTTAACGGATATCGAAATGTATCGTAAGTTCACTGACGTACTAGATATTCCAGTACTCGCCAACATGACAGAGTTTGGTCAGACCGACCTTTACACCACTGATCAACTATATAGCGTGGGTGTCGAGATGGTGTTGTACCCACTATCAGCATTCCGTGCGATGAACAAAGCGGCATTAAACGTTTATCAGCATCTATTGACTGATGGCACACAAGAAAAAGTTGTTGATACCATGCAAACCCGCATGGAGCTGTATGATTTCTTAAATTATCATGAGTTTGAGCAGACGCTAGACAAGCTATTTGCTAATAAGTAGTTAAGCATTCGTCATTGGCAACACTGAATAGATAGCTTACCTTTGAGTGTGTTATCTTTTCGAAATCCGTCTTCATTTATTTTTAGGTTATTTATGCCATTTTTTACTGCTAATACTGCTCTTAAAACGTCACTACTGAGCAGCACACTTGCGGCGCTGTTATTTATGACGGGCTGTGATAAAACACCAGACACCGCCGAAGACACCGCCAGTAGTGCAAGCACTGCTGAAGTTGATGCTACCAAAGAGGCTCCTGCGCCTGTCACTCAAAACGACTTGGTCATGACGACGATTACGCTAGATACCGTCGACAGTCTATTGTTCGCACCAGTTATCAATAGTGGTGCGCTCAGTGCAGAGCAAGTCAGCTGCCTTGAATCACGCGATAAAGACTTGGGTAAAGCCGAAGTCGATAGCTTCTATAAGAGTCAGTTTACCGATGCAGAGTTAAAAGAGCTGGATAGCTTTTACACGTCAGAGGTAGGGAAAAAGCTGATTACGTTTGGCAATGAGCAACTGCGCGTCATGAATGGTGAAGAAATTGCAACGCCAATGGCTGACCCTACTCCAGAGGAGATGACTGAAATTCAGACATTCATGGAATCACCACTGGGTGTCAAGTACATGAAAATCAATAATGCAGAAGGCGAAGGCAGCGCAATGGAAGTCTTGAATGGCCCTATTGAAGCCGAATTCAAGCGTTGCAATGTCGATTTAGATGGTCCACAGCTTGAACAGCCTGCGTAATACTTGACTGGCGCTATAGTCAGTCATCAACTGACAAATTTATTATTAGAAACTTAGAAACTTAGAAACTTAGAAACACTGTTTTTCACCCAAAAAGCTACCCACAAAAGGAATTTTATCATGGCAGCACAAAACCCATCAACAAAAGTATTGTCAGGCGCAGGTCTACGTGGTCAGGTCGCTGGCAAAACCGCGCTATCTACCGTCGGCAAGTCAGGATCAGGTTTGACGTATCGCGGTTATGACGTGTCAGAACTGGCAGACAAATGCATCTTTGAAGAAGTGGCCTACTTGCTGCTTTATGGCAACTTGCCAAACCAAAGCGAGCTTGACGCTTACCAAGCCAAGCTCAAAAGCTTACGTGGTCTACCACAGTCACTAAAAGACGTGCTTGAGCGTATCCCTGCCGAATCGCATCCAATGGATGTATTACGTACCGGTTGCTCTATGCTGGGTAACTTAGAAACCGAAATGAGTTTTGATGAAGAAAACGACCAAGCAGATCGCATGCTTGCGGTATTCCCTTCTATCATCAACTACTGGTATCGTTTTACCCATGACAACGTGCGTATCGAAACTGAAACGGATGATGCGACGATTGGCGGTCATTTCTTACATCTGTTAAAGGGTGAAAAACCAAACGAGCTACACACAAAAGTAATGAACGTCTCGCTTATCCTCTATGCAGAGCATGAGTTTAACGCTTCAACCTTTACCGCACGTGTATGTGCCTCTACGCTATCTGATATCCATTCTTGTATCACTGGCGCGATTGGCTCATTGCGCGGTCCTCTTCATGGCGGTGCTAATGAGGCGGCAATGGATATGATTGAAGGTTTTAGCTCACTTGATGAAGCCGAAACCGAGATGATGGGTATGCTGGCGCGTAAAGACAAAATTATGGGCTTTGGTCATGCGATCTATAGCGAATCAGATCCACGTAACGTCGTTATTAAAGGTTGGGCTGAAAAACTGGCAGCGGATGTTGGTGATGAAGTGCTATATCCAGTATCAGTACGCTGTGAAGAAGTGATGTGGCGTGAGAAAAAACTGTTCTGTAATGCTGACTTTTTTCACGCCTCTGCCTATCACTTCATGGGTATTCCAACCAAGCTGTTCACGCCTATTTTTGTCTGTTCACGCCTAACAGGCTGGGCGGCTCACGTATTTGAGCAACGTGCTAATAACCGTATCATTCGCCCAAGTGCGGAATATACCGGTGAAGAGTTGCGCCCAGTACCAGAGATGAGCGCGCGTTAATTAGTTAAAATAAAATTATTATTTTTAAGAGGTGCTTTGCGTGCTGATAGTTAGATACCCTTTAACTGGCGCGCATAGCACACTCTATAAATAATACTCAAGTTTTTGATATCTATGTTTACGTTTGGAGAAGTATGATGACGGTATGGCCATCATATGTCGTCTGGGTGGCGAGCTTTTTATGGTTAGTAGTATTACTAATAAAACCTATCGTCTATCCTAAGTACCAAAATCAAAAGATATCAAAAGTAGATATATTTATTTTCATCATATCAGCAATTACTCTACTCAGTTTTAGCTATACCAGCATCAAATTTACGATAGATTTTGCTCAGGATAATTTAAGTCGAGAATGGTTAGATTTTTTGCTCAACTTATGGGGCTCTTTATTTGTCATAAATCTAGTGTGCATGATAATGGCTTGGGTCAAATTATTTCGCCCAACCAACCCATCTTCGCATACCAACTGGTTTTTTGTATTCACCACGACATTAGGAGTTGGTCATATACTGGCTTTAGGATCCTATGTTTGAATACTCAATATCATTTTTTTAGCAAAGTCTTTTTTATTAAAGAAGTTTTTGCTGAAAAAATATCTTTTCAATAAAAATATTCATTCAATCCAGCTAACAGCCAAAGGTGACTTATGGACAACGCACTAGTACAACCAATGAACGAACTCTTTAAAAAGCCACTACCCGATACCGATTTATATTATTTTGATACCCGTGAGGCTGTCGAGAGCATCGAAGCTGGCGCGTATGACAAGCTACCGTTTTGCTCAAAAGTACTATGTGAAAACTTGGTGCGCCGTTGCCCACCAGAAGAGCTAACCGCGGCGCTTAAACAGCATATCGAAGGCAAACAAGATTTAGATTTTCCTTGGTACCCTGCCCGCGTCGTTTGTCATGATATTTTGGGTCAGACGGCGTTTGTTGATTTGGCTGGTCTACGTGATGCCATCGCTGAGCAAGGCGGTGACCCATCAAAAGTAAATCCAATCGTACCAACGCAATTAATTGTCGACCATTCATTGGCTGTTGAGCATGCAGGATTTGAAGAAAATGCCTTTGAGAAAAACCGTGCCATTGAAGAGCGCCGTAACGATGACCGCTTTCATTTTATCAACTGGTGCCAGTATGCCTTTGATAATGTCAACGTCGTACCGCCCGGTAACGGCATCATGCACCAAATTAACCTAGAAAAAATGTCACCAGTGGTGCAAGTGGTGCAAAACAAAGCCGGTGAAGAAGTCGCTTTTGCTGATACTTTGGTTGGTACGGATAGCCACACCCCAATGGTCGATGCTTTAGGTGTTATCTCAATCGGGGTTGGCGGATTGGAAGCTGAAAGTGTGATGCTAGGCAACCCGTCTTATATGCGCCTACCGAATTACGTTGGGGTTAAATTAACCGGCAAATTGCAAAAAGGCATTACGGGTACGGATCTCGTACTAGCGATGACTGAGTTTTTACGTGATGCAGGTGTGGTTTCTACCTATATCGAATTCTTTGGTGAAGGTGCACGTCAGCTGAGTGTCGGTGATCGTGCCTCTATCTCCAACATGACGCCTGAATATGGCGCAACGGCTGCGATGTTCTATATCGATGAGCAAACCACTGATTATCTACGCCTGACTGGTCGTAGTGAAGATCAGATTAAACTGGTTGAGCAGTATGCCAAGCAAACGGGTCTATGGGCTGATGGTATGGAAAATGCGGCTTATGACCGTGTACTTGAGTTTGATCTATCAGCAGTCGTACGTAATATGGCAGGGCCGTCGCGTCCGCATGCACGTGTATCGACCACTGATTTGGTTGCCAAAGGTATCGCTCACGGTGCTGATGAAAAACTACCAGAACCCAAAGACGGCATGATGCCAGATGGTGCGGTGATTATCGCGGCTATTACCAGCTGTACCAATACGTCTAACCCACGCAATATGGTTGCTGCTGGTCTGGTTGCGCGTAATGCTAATAAGAAAGGTTTGTTACGCAAGCCTTGGGTGAAATCATCATTAGCACCTGGTTCAAAAACGGTAAAAATGTACCTAGAAGAAGCTGGTCTGATGCCTGAGCTACAAGAAATCGGCTTTGACGTGGTTGGTTTTGCTTGTACCACTTGTAACGGCATGAGCGGCGCATTAGACCCTGATATCGAAAAAGAGATCATCGATAATGATCTGTTCACCACAGCTGTACTGTCTGGTAACCGTAACTTTGACGGTCGTATCCATCCGTATGCCAAGCAAGCGTTTTTAGCGTCACCACCATTGGTGATTGCCTATGCTATCGCCGGTAATATTCGCTTCGATATCGAAAAAGACTCGTTAGGAAAAGACCAAGACGGCAATGACGTTTATCTAAAAGACATCTGGTTCGATGATGATGAAGTTGATGCCATCGTGGCTAAAGCGGTAAAACCTGAGCAATTCAACGCTGTTTATATTCCGATGTTTGACGAAGCCAAAAAAGACACCGGCAAAGCATTAAGTCCGCTCTATAACTGGCGTGAACAGACTACTTATATCCGCCGTCCGCCGTATTGGGAAGGCAAAATGGCAGCGATGAATAAGCTAAAAGGTATGCGCCCGTTAGCGGTGTTAGGTGACAATATCACTACTGACCATTTATCACCATCTAATGCTATCTTAGGTGACTCAGCTGCTGGCGAGTACCTTGATACTATGGGCTTACCTGCCGAGGACTACAACTCGTATGCAACCCATCGCGGCGACCACTTAACCGCGCAGCGTGCGACCTTTGCCAATCCTAAGCTACTGAATGAGATGGTGCGTAACGAGAACGGTGAGGTGATTCAAGGTTCATTGGCTCGCGTTGAGCCAGAAGGTCAGGTCATGCGCATGTGGGAAGCGATTGAAACCTATATGAACCGCGAGCAGCCGCTGATCATCATCGCCGGTGACGGCTATGGTCAAGGCTCAAGCCGTGACTGGGCTGCTAAAGGCGTCCGTTTAGCAGGTGTAGAGGTGGTGGTTGCTGAAGATTTTGAGCGTATTCACCGCCAAAACTTGGTCGGTATGGGCGCACTACCTTTGCAGTTTAAAGAAGGTGTCAATCGTAATACTCTAAATATCGGTGGCACCGAAGTATTTGATATCGAAGGCGAAGTGTCTGCTGGCGGTGAGATGACATTGGTCATTAACCGCACAGATGGTACTGTCGATAAAGCCTCAGTGAAATGTCGTTTAGATACTGCTGATGAGGTCAAAATGTACAACGCAGGCGGTATGCTCCAGCGCTTTGCCAAAGAGTTTATCGAAGGTACGTTAGACATCGTTTAATAGAAACGAATAAACAACAACGATAGCTGCCGTACACGTGACAAAAGCCAATGTTATATTTATATGGCATTGGCTTTTTTAGTAGTCTCACAATAGATTCTGATACTCTTTAGTCTTATTAGGCTTCTATCCATTAAATACATTACTTATAGTATTTTATTTAAATGAATTTTCTTAAAAAAATAAACATTTGTTTTTCTATTTAGTATAATTGTCATTTTTTATCATAAGAAGTGGCATGAAAAACATCCATAGAACTTTTATTATTTTAATTTCTGTATTGAATCTTAGCGGTTGTAGTAGTCTCACTGATTTATCAATGGTAGACGTCTCTATTTCCATTGTCGTTATTGCTATTATTATTGGTTGTTGGGTTTCTAATGTACGTACCGGCCGCGATATACAAGAGTCCGTTGATAGTATTATACAAATTCGACGGCAACAACTTGAAATGGCTAAGTCCGATTTGAGACCTGGCATTGATGAAGGCGACCCAGTTTCGCAGTATCTCTTGGCGCTTAAATTTCATACTGGTGATGGTGTCGGTCAAGACTTAGTAGCAGCGTGTTACTGGTACAGTTTGTCCGCTGAAAGTGGATTTATTCATGCCGTGACAACTTTAGCCCTTATGTATATAAAAGGATGGGGTACCAAGCAAGATTTGACTAAAGCTGCTAAGCTTTTGTCTATTGCCTCAGAAGAAGGCGATCTGCAGGCACAGAACTTTTTAGCAGCAGCATATTTAAACGGATGGGGTGTTCGAAAAAATGAAGAAAAAGCACGTTATTGGCTGCAACAAGCAGCTGCACAAAGCTCTGAAGAAACCAGTGAGTCTATAAATATGTTGTCGCCGCAATCTATTGAATCATTAACAATGGTCATTCAAAACGGTGATGAATATATCGTACTAAAATAATAGGAATAAAAAAATGACCCGACCAAACCCTGCTTTTGCTCCACAAATCTCTGTCCCTGCTACCTATATGCGTGGCGGTACTTCAAAAGGCACATTTTTTAAATTATCCGACTTACCTGAGCGTTGCCAAGTCGCTGGCGAGTCGCGTGATAATTTCCTATTACGTGTCATCGGTAGCCCTGATCCTTATGGTAAGCAAATCGATGGCTTAGGCAATGGTAGCTCTAGCACCTCAAAAACAGTCATTCTCTCTCAATCTGATAAAGCAGATCATGATGTGAATTATCTGTTTGGGCAGGTAAATATTGCCAAACCAATGATTGATTGGGCTGGTAACTGTGGCAACTTAACTGCGGCGGTTGGTGCTTGTGCTATTAACATGGGCTTAGTCGATGCTGATAAGATCGCTAATAGTGCTGCAGATGGCATCTGTGAAGTGCGTATTTGGCAGGAAAATATCGGTAAAACGATTATCGCTCATGTACCTGTTTATACTGATGGGCAAGGAAAAGTGCAAGTACAAGAAACCGGCGATTTTGAATTAGACGGCGTCACCTTCCCAGCGGCTGAAGTCAAAATCGAATTTATCGATCCCGTTGATTCATCAAGTGACATGTTCCCGACAAATAATCTAATCGATGACTTTGATGTATCTGGCTGTGGCTTGGCTGCTGATAGTGTCAAAGCAACCTTTATCAGTGCAGGTATTCCAACCATCTTTATGAAAGCAGAAGATTTAGGCTTTACTGGCACTGAGTTGCAAGGTGATATTAATAGCGATAGTGAGCTACTTGCCAAGCTTGAAAACATCCGTGCCAAAGGCGGCGTTGCGATGGGGCTGTTTAAAGACGTCAGTGAAGCGCAAACCAGTCAACATATTCCTAAAATCGCTTGGGTTGCTCCTGCGCAAAGTTATACCGCTTCAAGTGGCAAAGCCGTTGATGCGAATGAGATTGATCTTGTCGTACGGGCGATGAGCATGGGGCAACTACATCATGCCATGATGGGCACGGCAGCAGTCGCTATTGCCGCCGCAGCGACCACGCAAGGGACATTGGTCAATGAAGCAGCAGGTGCAGGCGAGCTGACCGAGGTGCGTTTTGGTCACCCTTCAGGAACCTTACTTGTAGGTGGAAAAACCGAGCAAGTCGATGGACGCTGGCAAGCCAAAAAAGTCTCGATGAGTCGCTCGGCACGTCGTATTATGGTTGGTGAAGTCTTTGTGCCAGCGGATGCTTTTTAATTTTGATAATATTTTTCTCTGATATAATTTAAAGCTCAAATAGCTAGATTAATAAAATAAAGGCTAAACTCATATGCTATTTAATGAAGTCATTGAACGGATGAATTTGTTTACACTTTCGGCAGTAAGAACATCAGATTTAGCAATTTCAGCAAAAAAAATGATGAATTGGGATAAAGAAGCATGGTCTACCTCTCCTTGTTTGTCTACTGCCGCTAATAGACCAGACTTAGATGAAAAACTATTACCGTTAGTACATGATTTATCAAATGAATTAAGTGTAACTATTTCTTTGATCTTTAGAGAGCCTGAACCCTCTGATATTTCAGAACATGGCGGTGTAAAATTTGGTCATGAGAAAGAATTTACACCTATTGAACATATAGTAGGTACTCAAATAATTCTATACAACTTCTGCCTTCTTGAAGCATATGAATTCGACTTGTATAAAAAATTATTAGATAAAAATAAGGAAAATTTTTTAGATGAAAAAGTTTCTTTAAAAGACATTCTTAATAGGGGTTCAGACAAGCTACTTGCGGGAATTCTTGAACGTGAGCAAAATAAGCATGAGAGAATGGGCGTAAGAAACAGAGTGAATAATTGGAATAAACTTGGTGTAGAACCTATACCCGAAGAATGGGTAAAAGCATATGAGGATATTTCAAATAGAAGGAATACACTGACTCATGAAGCTCATCCAGATGATGTAACTTTAATTGAAGCAATTATTTGTTTCCATCGCATGAGGCTAATAGCAAGGAAGATAGCAATACATTTCGAAGACGATACCGTAACCCTTTGTCAAAGCCCTTTAGATGATTATCCTGAAATTTAAATGAATTTTCCCCAGTTAAAAGTGTGTTGTTATCTCAATGTCCAATATTCTCCCACCACGCAAACTAGCCTTAGACAAGAAGCCACCGCTCAAAAAAACGGCGCGGCGCGCATTGCTGTGGGATATCCTCAAAAAGCTTGCCGTCTTTGCCGCGCCATATAAAGTATTAATTATTGCCACTTTGATATTGACCGTACTGGGTTCGTTTACGGCTCAGGTCAATGCTTTTGTGCTGCGCTATGCCGTTGATACTTTGACCGAAATTTCCACGCTTGCCGAGCCTTGGGAAGCTGGCGTGCGCATGCTAACCATTATCAGTGCGGTACTCTTAACCAAAGAGATACTGTCGATATTTATCTCTTTTGGACAACGCTTTTTTGGCGAAAAGATTCGTATCAATTTATCACGTGATTTATCACAAAAAATCATTGAGCGCATCTTAACCTACCGCATGGCATTTTATACCAGTAGCGAAAACGACAGCGGCAAGTTGCAAACCCGCATCGATTATGGCGTCAGCAGCTTAACCAGTTTGGTGCAAAACTTCTTTATCGATATGCTACCGCTGTTTGCCAGTGCGATCGTCTCACTCATCATTATGTTTTCGACCAATTTTTGGATCGGCTTGGTCGGTCTTATTATCATTCCCATTTACTTTTTCATAAGTCAAAAACAAGCGCGGCGTCTACAAGGGTTCCGTCGGCAGATGCGTGGATATCGAGAAGCCAAAAGTGGCTTGGTTATCTCCTTGATCAACTCTATCAGCGTGGTGAAATCCTTTGTCCGTGAGTCGATAGAGGCAGAAAAGCACTTAACCATTCAAAAAGACATGACTGACAATCAGCTGCGTATTCGCAGTATTGGTTTTATTTATGATGCGATAAAGACCTTTATTGAGCAAATTGGCGTGGTGGTTATCATTCTGCTAACGTCCTACTTTGTATTAAAAGGCGAGATGACCATCGGTATGATTTTATTCCATGTCATGCTGTTTCAAAATGTCGCCGCCCCTATTCGTCAATTGCATCGTATCTATGATCAGATTAATAATGCCCTGACTTACGCTGAAGGCTTCTTTGATATATTAGAAGATGAAAGCCAAGTTGAAGATATCACGGGCAGAAGTAGTAAAAATTTAAAAGGTCATATTGAGCTGAAAAACGTCGATTTCATATATCCTAATGGCACGCAAGCGCTAAAAGATGTCAGCTTTACTATCAAGCCCAATCGTATTACTGCGCTGGTGGGTTTAAGTGGTGCTGGCAAGAGTACGATTATCAGCTTATTGGTAAAGTTTTATGCGCCAGATAGCGGTACCATATGGCTAGACGGACATAATTTAGCCGACTGCGATACTCATGAGTTGCGTCAAAATATCGGTTTAGTACTACAAAGCAATCATATCTTTTCGGGTACGATTAGCGAAAATATCCGCTATGGTGATATGAATGCGACTGAGGAAGATATTATCATTGCAGCAAAAAAAGCCTCCATCCATGAGCAAATTATTAATTTAGCAAAAGGCTATGAGAGTACAGCAAAGTCATTGTCTGGTGGTCAACAGCAACGTATCGCGCTGGCACGGATGTTTTTAAAAGATCCGCCTATTGTGTTTTTGGATGAGCCAACCGCTAGCCTAGATGCCATCGCCAGCCAACAAGTGAAGAAGAGCCTAGATCTCATCAAAAAAGATCGTACCGTAATTATGGTTTCGCATAATATTGCCCAAATTATCGATGCGGATGACTTAGTCGTGATAGAAGATGGTCGCGTGGTTGAAACCGGTACCCATGAAGCGCTATATGAGAAACACGGCAAGTATTTTGAGATATTCAATGCCATGTCGGACAGCTTAAATTTGGATAAAATCAGCCAGACTCTAAAGGGTTAGGAATGGTTAATGTGTGCCTAAATCGTTATAATGCCAATCTTTTACTGCCTATTTCCAGAAGCTAGCCCACTATGAATTGTGAATTTTCTATCAAAACCTTTGATGAGCTGACCTCAGTTGATCTCTATCATATTTTAAAAGCCCGATCACAAGTGTTTGTGGTTGAGCAAAACTGCGCCTATCAAGATATGGATGAGGTGGACTTTGATTGCCTACATCTGATCGCGCATCAAAACGAGGCGTTGGTAGGCTACTGCCGTATCATTCCGCCTGAATTTAATAAGTTAAAATCCAATCTATCGGTCGCTGACCCTACGATTAAGACCAATCATACTGCTATGCCTGCCATCGGTAGAGTGTTGGTGTTATCAGAGCACAGAGGTGAAGGTATCGCACGGCAGATGATGATTCATGCCATTGCGCACTGCCGTAAAAAATACGGTAAGAAGCGCCCGATTATACTCTCTGCACAAGCCTACTTACTCAGCTTTTATGAGTCCTTGGGGTTTGTAACTGAAGGCGATCATTATCTCGAAGACAACATAGAACATGTAAAAATGGTTCTATACGTTGCCAAGAAAAATAAAATACAAAAAGAGCGTACTGAGTCTGCCTCCACAACGAACAAAGTATTAAGTTTTCTGCTGTTTATCATGGCGGCTTTATTTGTGTTAGGTCTACTATATTTGATGATTTAAGCGCGCCGCAAGGTTTTAATTTTTAACATAATTCAGTTTGGTTGTTTCATATTGAGTATGCTACTTTTAAATGATGGCTAATTTAAAAAAATGACCGAGATAATGGGTCAAGGAAGCAGCACACTCAAGGAAGAGGAGACAACCATGTCAAATGATAATTCAGATACAACACATTCAAATAAAAATGATGCAACGGTAGAAAGCAATGTCCGTCCAGAATATGACATTGAGATTCAAAAGATTGCTGATTATGTGCTCAATTATTCGATAGATAACGACTCCCCCAATAGCACAGATGCTTGGAATACCGCACGTCTCTGCTTGATGGATACGCTTGGCTGCGGTCTGCTTGCGCTACGTTTCCCTGAATGTACTAAGCATCTGGGTCCTGATTGTGCCGATCAGCTTACCCCTAATGGCGCGCGCGTTCCGGGTACAGCCCACAGACTAGATCCTATCAAAGCTGCCTTTGATATCGGCTGTATGGTGCGCTGGCTCGATTATAATGACACGTGGCTGGCTGCTGAATGGGGACACCCTTCGGACAATTTAGGCGGTATCCTAGCAGTCGCCGATTATATCAGCCAACAAAGTGTCAGTCGCAATCATCCGCCATTAATCATGCGTGAGGTGCTTGAGGCTATGATTATGGCGCATGAGATTCAGGGGGTAATTGCACTGGAAAATTCATTCAACCGTGTGGGTCTTGATCATGTGTTTTTAGTTAAATTGGCCTCTACTGCTGTGGTCGCCAAGCTCTATAAATTGCCACGTGAGCGTATCATGGCTGCCATCTCGCAGGCGATCGTCGATGGTCAGGCGTTGCGTACCTATCGTCATGCACCCAATGCTGGTAGCCGTAAATCTTGGGCGGCAGGCGACGCTACCAGTCGTGCGGTACGCTTGGTTGACATTACTCGTCGCGGTGAAATGGGTATCCCTGGGGCACTCTCTGCACCGCAATGGGGGTTTTATGATGTATTGTTTAGCCATACCAATAAAGACTTAGCCCTTAAACCTGCAAACGAGCGCCGTTTTACTTTCCAGCGTGAGTTTGGCAGTTACGTGATGGAAAACATCTTATTTAAGTTAAGCTTTCCTGCCGAGTTTCATGCGCAGACTGCTTGTGAGGCTGCTGTAATTTTACATCCACGTATTGACGATAGAATCGACGATATTGAAAAAATTGTCCTGACAACTCATGAATCTGCGATTAGAATCATCTCAAAAGAAGGCACATTGGCCAACCCTGCTGATCGCGATCATTGTTTGCAATATATGGTCGCGGTGCCTCTGCTAACTGGCGATTTAATGGCAGAAAACTACGAAGACGATTATCATGCACAGCACCATGTTTTGATCGACGGTCTACGCCGCAAAATGATCGTAGAAGAAGATGCGGGTTATTCAAAAGATTACCATGACCCAAGCAAGCGCTCGATTGCCAATGCCATTCAGATATTTTTTAAAGATGGTAGCAGTACCGACAAGGTTGTTGTCGAATACCCTATCGGACATAAGCGCCGCCGCAAAGAAGGTATTCCTGTATTAGAAGCCAAGTTTCGTGCCAGTTTAGCAACGCGTTTTATCGACAGTCGCTGTCAGGATATTTTTGCGCTTTGTAGCGATCAAACCCGCTTAGAGCACACACCTGTACATGAGTTTATGGACTTGTTTATGGCGAATTAAGCATGTGCCTATCTAAAAACAACCCTTATCTTATCAATAAAATAGGGCGTGTTCTCATATCAACGACACGCCCTATATTTTTATCTCTTGAATTGGCTTTGTGAACGTTTCAACCATTTAGAGCTACCAAGGTATGGATTCCCCTGCCCAGTCAACAAAGCTTCCTGATTGCAACGCTGTCATACGGTTAAGCACTTCTAATAAGCATTCCACACTATAGGCTGGCGAGAACAACTGACCTTCGGCCACATTACCTTGAAAAGGGGCTGATAGTTGCGTATTTACCGTTCCTGGCTGCAGGACAACCACGCACACGTCTTTGAGCGAGCGACTCCATTCAATACTCAGGTTTTTCATGCCCATATTGAGTGCCGCTTTACTCATACGATAGCTATACCATCCGCCCAGTTGGTTGCCACTGATACTGCCAACGCGCGCGGATATCGTTGCAAAGATTGCGGGCTTGTCATTACTACGCGCAGATTTGGCTAATAGTAGTCTAAAATGCTTGGCAATGAGTAAGCTGGCTAAGGCATTCACTTGCATGTTTTGTAAAAAGAAATCAGTCTCAACCTGACGCAGCGCTTTTTCTGGCTGCTGCATCGCCGTGTGTAATAACCCTGCACAATTGATAATCCAATCAATATGAGTGGTTTGCTGCTGAATAACCTCAGCTGCTTGTTGGATACTCTGTTCATCGCAGATATTCATGGATATCCAATGCAGATTGTCAGCCTCAAAATCAGGTACATTGCGATGATAAGTCGTAAAGACATGAATACCCTGTTTTCCACCATTATCGGTATTCGCATTCTCATCCTTATTGTCACTGGCAGTGCTATTTACTAATTGCTCAATCATCGCTTTACCAATGCCGCCTGTACCACCAACGATTAGATATGTTCTGTTATTCATGATGATTCCTTTTTTGAATTCTCTTTAACAGCGTTTTTTACCCTCTGTTTTTTTACACTATTGTTATTATCATTTTGTTCATTATTCATTTTGGCTGATTTTTATTGTCTTTACTATAATAAAAATGCTTAATAAATGTTCATTTTTTAACATTTGGCGAAGGCGTGCCCTCATATATACGCTACAATAATCAAGAATTATCTCCTACATAAACGCCTTTATATGGATGTTATCGCATTATGCTATCACCCCAAGATCAATTGACTGAGTTGGTACGCACGCTTGAGACGCAGCAACATGTCTTTGCCACTGACCCGCTACTTATCACGGAAAAACTACAAGGTGAGGATGGCAAACCCATTCAAAAATTGCACCGCCGAGCCTCACGTATCGATAGTAACGGTGCGCTGGCACGAGTATTGGGCAAAATTGATGGGCGTATTAAAGGCATCATGGTGGTCATGAGCGTGGTGTGGTGTCTCTCAGGATTTTTGGGCTTATTCACCTTACTACAGACCAATGTGGTGAATTTCTTTTATGTCTTGGTTTGCTTGCTGGGTTTTCATACCATTATGCTGTTAGGCTGGCTGGTGATGACCCTGATTAATCAAGGCAAGCAGTCTTCGAATTGGTTTGCCAATTTTGTCAGTCCCAGTTATCTGATACGTGGCAAGGATGATGTTACCAAGGCAGCAGTCGACTTGTACGAGCGCCAATTACAGCATAGCGGGATGCGCTGGTATTTGGGGAGATTTAGTCATCAGTTATGGCTGGCAACGTTGACAGGCATGCTGCTGGCGATTATTTTCCTATTGATTGTGCGTCAGTATAGCTTTAGCTGGGAGTCGACTTTACTATCCGATCAAGCGCTAATTACTTTGACACAGGTACTTGGCTGGTTACCAAGTATGGTGGGATTCGATGTGCCAGATAGCACCGCTATCGTACAGAGTCGCTTGGTGACTGATGCGATGCCATTGACTGTTGCGCGGCAATGGGCAGGCTTATTGGTTGGTAGCTTGCTGATGTACGGTATTGTACCAAGAGCGATTGCTTGGGCGTTTTGCGCATTGATGTTCCGTCGTAAAAAGATGCGTTTGGACATCAAGCAGCCCTATTATCAAAAGATTTTAAACTTTTGGCAACGTCAGGTGGTAGATGCTGATGACTTTAATGAAGTGCCCGTTCCTATTGCGCCAAAAGCAGCCGTCAGCGCTGGCAAGAAGCTGGTTGCTTTGCTTGAGTATCCAGCAGAGCAGGATAACTGGTGGCTTGCAGGTCTGGATGCCAATATTAATAATAGCGAGATAGAGAATTTCGGTATCGTTGATGATCGTGACGATATGGCACGTTTGAAGACGTATTTAGACAGTCACCCAGTGCAGGTCTTACTTGGTATTCATCATAAAGCCTTACCTGACCGTGGCACGCTACGCAAACTTGATCAAATCGCTGCTCACGCCAAAGATGGACTCATCGTGCAGCTGCTGAGTGATGCAAGCGCTTTAGAGTTAACCAAGCAGGTTGCAGACCATCAAGATATTCGTTATCAGCAGTGGCAAACCGCACTCTCTGCCCGCAACATTGGTCTAGTGAATAATTGATTGACTAGCCAAAATGGGATTATCAGTTACTTAAGACAAATGGTTAGTATTAATACCGAAATAGCACATAATTTGTTCTACAATAAAAGCCACTGTATGTTTTGATCATTAATAAATATAAGACGATATTATGAATAATGATAATAAAAAAGAGAACTATGAACACAATAAACCTGCTGGTCTCTTTGCAGATAAGGCTTATGAGGCAACCTCTAATACCGCAAACAGCACTTTAAAATCAGCTGTAACTGAGTCAGTGGAAACTCAAGACAATCAACCTTTATCAACTGAACCATTAACAACAACGACAAGTATGACAAGGAAAACCATCGCCAGTGGTGAACCGCTAAAATTGGCCGTCGTTGGTCATACCAATACGGGCAAGACATCCATACTACGTACACTATTGCGTGACGTCTATTTTGGTGAAGTCAAAAACGAAGCCGCAACTACCCGTCATGTAGAGCAAGCCAAATTAACAGACAGCCAAACGGGCGAAGTGTTGGTGGTATTGTATGACACACCGGGTTTAGAAGATGCGTCAGGATTGATGGATTGGTTGGAGGACAATACTGCCAGTCGGCGTGATGGCATTGAGCGTTTGCAACAGTTTTTGGCAGCAGATATTGCCCAAGGTGGTGATGCACTAAATAGCAATGAGGACTATAGCCAAGAGGCCAAAGTAATTCGGCAGCTGTTGGCAAGTGATATGGCTATTTATGTCGTCGATGCACGTGAGCCAGTACTCGGTAAATATAAAGACGAGCTAGCTATTTTATCTTGGGCAGCGATTCCTGTCATGCCAGTATTTAATTTCACTGACGCTCAAGATGCCAATATAGATGAGTGGCAGACGATGCTAGCGCGTCGTAATTTGCATATTTCTACACGCTTTGACTCCGTGGCTTTTGAGTTTGCAGATGAAATGCGCTTATGGCAGAATTTAGCCACCATGCTTACCCACTCTGAGATGCTTGAGCAGTTGATGGCACGTCGTACTGAAGACTGGGCACAGCTAAATGACGAGGCCAACATTATTATTGCTGATTTTTTAATCAATGTTACTGCTTTTGTTCGTGAGATTAGTGAAGATGACGACCCAATGCCAGTATTACAGCAAATGCAAGAGGCCGTGAGGCAAAGTGAACGGGCGATGCAGAACAACTTGCTCAATTTATATAAGTTTTATGACAATGACGTAGCGGCAACGCCACTTGAGCTAAAAGCTTATCAACAAGATCCGTTCGACCCTGAGCTGCTAAAAAGTTACGGTATTCGCACCACTTCTGGCGCGGCAGCTGGCGCGTTATTGGGTCTTGGCATCGATGCTGCAGCACTTGGCACTACTTTAGGATTAGGTGCTGCCATTGGCGGTATCGCAGGTGGGCTGTTATCTAATACCAGTAGTATTGCCGATAGAATCACTGGGGTAAAACGTTTGTATATCGACCCTGCAACATTGACCTTGTTGGCAACGCGAGCGATAGATTTACTCACCGCCCTACGTCATCGTGGTCATGCAGCAACTGATGCCACGCAATTGCTGTATAAAGGTGAGAAATCCAGTATTGAACAGTCGTTAGATGACGAAAGCGCCACTGTCACACCATGGCCGACACATAAATTGCCCAGTGAGCTAAAAAAAGCTCGTGGCAAACCGCAATGGTCATCACTCAGTAGTGGTAAATCTGACCAAGCTCAATTGTTACGCGCAGATATGGCATGGTCGCTAGCAAGTAAGCTACAGTCTTATAAACCTGAGTAATTATCGTCAAGTTTGACTAAAGTTGTAGATGTTATTATTTAAGTACTGGTCGCAATAGAGCACCTAGTGCATCAGTGCCGCGTACGTCCGTTTGCTGCAGATATATTGGGTATAGCGGGTAATTGGGAAAACTTTGCTCAATATCTTGCATTAGCTGTTGCTGGCGCTCAGCACGACGCTGCCAAAACGTATCGGACTGGGTCGAATCTATTAACTGATTGATAACGATGGCGGCTGGCATGAGCTTACTGTCTTCTAACTGAGCTATCGCTCGCTTTGTTTCAGCCAGTGGCAATACATCAGCCGTCATAACCAATACAATGGCGGTTTTTGTACGGTCATGCAGTAGCAACCCTGCCTGACGAAACAGCTGTTTGCGTTTTTCTAGTACGGATACAGCCTGCTCCCAGCGGTCAGTTTTTTTTGCGGCAAATGGATTGGCTAAATCATTGTCATTTTTTTGCTGGATTTTTTGTTCATGACTGCCCAAATGATTTGCCACTGAGCGCAGTTTTGCCTGCCGCCGCTGCTGAGCGAGCAATCCATCCGTCCATGCCCCCATCATCTCAGGCAGGACTAATAAACGCAGTGTATGTCCCGTCGGTGCGGTATCAAAAATAACGTGCTCATAGCCGGCATCTGCTGCTGCAACCAAGTGCTGACACATGGATTCGAGCATGGCGGCTTCTTGTGCGCCAGGCGCTGATTTTGATAGCCGTAGGTGCTCGCGAATTTTTGGTATCATGTCTGGATTGGCATAAGAAGTAATGGTGCGTTCAACTTGGGCAAAATGCTCATCAACGATGATATCAGGGTTTAGTTCAATAGCATCTAGATAAGAAGTTACTGCTGTTTTTTGGTTTTTTAGTGGGACGTTTAACACATCGCCCAAGCTGTGTGCTGGATCGGTCGAGACAATCAGTGTCTTTTTGCCTTGATTGGCATAATAGCTGGCAAGTGCGGCGGCAGTGGTGGTTTTACCGACACCGCCCTTGCCACCGATAAATATAATCGGTTGGGTTGCCAGTTGCTCTACCAATGCGGGTAAAGGGTGTAATGCCATACTTGTATCTCATTTTGATGAATTCAAAGGAAACTAGCAGCAACCTACGTGGTCAAAAGGGCATCTATCCATGCCCATTCTGGTATGCCATTCATGGAAGTTTTCTAGAAACAATGGCTGCAACTCTAATGTATAAAAGCTGGCCGGATTGTCGATACCCAAGCTTTCCGCAAACATGAGCAGCATGAAAAAATCTTCTTCATCACGTGCGGCGCGTGCCATCGTCTGACGATAAGGCGCATGATAAAACTCATTTAGACCAGCGGAAAACCGTTGCCACCATGGTTCAATATTTTTTATGGGATTTGTCATATTTGTCGTTTCCATGAAGACTTTTATTTTGCGTATGCTTATTAACTATCATGCCTATATGAGACAAAAAACGCCAGCAATTGCTGCTAGCGTTTTTATCGTATTTCAGTAAGTATCTAACTAGTTATTCAACATGGCTTAGAGATTGCTTTTGCCTCTGTGTATCGACCACTCTTTTCGGAGTACCGATAGACTCTCAAACGTCACTAAAATCGTAGCTATTAAGATAATGACATCCATAATAATAAGCAGCCAATTACCATCATTGAAAAAGGTTTTTAGCTGAATCAATAACGCAAAAATCGTCATGACCAGTAAAAATGACAATGGCCCCAAGGTATACCACACAGGTCTGCCTTTACGTAACAAGATGACAGTAACAATCATCAAGGTTAATGCGGCCATTAGCTGATTCGTCGTGCCAAATAACGGCCAAATAATCATACCGCCAGCACCATCGATGCCACCAGCACCAAAGGCTAATAACAAACAGCTGCCAACGGCAAGCAATGTTGCCACCACACTTTTATTTAGAACAGGTAGTTTATAAATTTCACCAAACTCTTGGAAAATATAGCGTTGCAAACGTACTCCAGTATCCATCGTGGTGCCAGCGAACAATGCTGCCATTACCGTCAGCATCGTCTGTGATAAAACCATATCAATGCCGACACCAGCATTCAATATAGTTGCACCGCCATCAATAAAGGCACCAATAGAGCCATCGCCAAATTTTTGATAAACGGCTTGCCAGTCGCCAAGGGTTGCAAAGCCTGCTGTTGCCGCGAGTATCGCACCAAGTGCCAGCATCCCCTCACCCATGGCACCGAAGTAACCAACGAATCGCACATCCTCTTCTTTATCAATCTGCTTAGATGTCGTACCCGTTGCTACCAGACCATGAAAGCCTGAAATTGCACCACAAGCAATGGTCACAAACAATAAAGGCACCATAGATGGTGTGCCGATTGGCAATGCCGTGTTTATCGCTGGCGCGACAATATTTGGCGTCGCAATAAAGATGGCAGCGTATAACAAAATTAGACCGACAAATAACTGTAAGCCATTGATGTAATCGCGCGGCTGCAAGAGCATCCAAACCGGTAATAAAGAAGCGATTGCCGCATAAGCAAACAAGATAATAATCCAAACAGCATTGTCAGGTAAGCCTAAGAATGTCTCAGGCAATACGACAGGGAACATAGGACCAAGATAGATAAGCCCATATAAAGCCGTGACCCCAATGATTGATACCCAAACCAGATTCATCTTATAGCGATAAATACACTGACCGATGATAAAGGCGACTATCAAAGCCCCCCAAACAGGTAGCACAGCGGACGGGGTTTTTATCATCATATTAGCAATAGCGACGCCAAATACCGCATTTACCATGAGTAATAATAGGAAGATAACGATCATCATCAAGCTACGTACACGTGTACCCATGACGGTACCGGCAATCGAGCCAATCGACTGACCTCGATTGCGCATACTAGCCCAAATGGCTGACATATCGTGGACACCTGCCATAAAAATCGTGCCCAATACTACCCAAATGATAGCAGGTACCCAGCCCCAAATAACGGCAATGGCAGGACCAATAATCGGAGCCGCTCCTGCGACTGAAGTAAAATGATGTCCCCATAGCACATATTTATTGGTAGGGATATAATCCACCCCATCTTTCATAGTATGCGCTGGCGTGGGGATACTGTTATCCAATGCCAAGATTTTAGTAGCGATAAATTTTGAGTAAAACAGATAACCGCAAAGCATCGCTGCAACAGCAAACACTAGCACGATTGCACTATTCATCTTATCTCTCCTTAGACAAGTAATAGGTAGCCTTATAAGTTCAAGCTTTTTAATTTAGAATATAAAAAATATGTTAAATTAGTCGGCGACTAGTGACTTAGCGCACCTGTCCAAAGGCTGTTTATAGAAGTACTGTGGTATCATCATCCATTAATAAGGCTTTGCATTCTATCGTTAGCACATGTCACTAGTCAGCATATGGTGAGTCTTTGACTGCAACCCATTTAGATACTAACTGATTTAACGACAAATGTAACGCTGGTTAAACATGAAAAACAACAAATAAAGGAAGCACTATGGCGCATTATTTTGGGTTTGTACCTTCAGATAAATTGAAAGCATTAATCATTGACGCTGAGCAAGTGATTGCCTCAAATGAGGAGGTCGAATACTACCCATATCGTGATGCCCTGACGCATCAAACAGCACGTGATCTAATCGACAATTTGTTGATTGGATTGGTAGATATTATTCCAAACCCTGAACGTCAAGCCTCCATGCGCAAAATTGTTGGCACAGTTGAAAAAGCAACAGATACGCTGCTTAATATCTTACTCGGTAAAGAGAATAACGAAGAAGTGATGCCAAGCTTTCACTTCTTGAGAGATCGGGCGACGTTTATTGATAATGAAGGTGTAAAACGAGTGGGTTTCAAATTATCTGATGCAGATGCACAAACCATCGAAAAAGGCTTTGCTGCTATCACACCTGAGCAAGTAGATATGAAAGCATTTAAAACAGCGCTTGAAACCATGAATGAAGAGACATTGACTCATTTTATCAGCCGCTATGCTGAAACGCTGAAACTTGGCATGATTAAACGCAAAGCTGTCCCAGTGGCCAAAGCCGCCATTGATAAAGGCATGAGTATGGCCTTAAATAAGTTGCTACCCGACCTACCGGATCGCTCTTTAAATCGTTTAGCAAACTATTACCGCCCTTTCATCGTAGAAAAGCCAGAATAAATGCCAGTATTTGATTAATTTTGCCTCAAAAGACAGATGGTATTGGGCAAATTCACTAAAATTTGCTAAAATAAGCGGCACTTTTTACCGAAGGCGCACCCGATGACCCAAATCAGCAACCAAGAAATTGAAAAAACATTACGCAACTCAGAGTGCCTTATCAGTAGCATCGAAGTAGCCGCTGCTTATGAGCGCCTTGCCGCCCAACTCAACCTACATTATGCTGGTTTAAACCCAATCGTTATGGTTGTTATGAATGGTGGACTTATTCCAGCTGGTCAATTATTGACTCATTTGACGTTCTACCATCGCATGCATTATATTCATGCATCACGCTATCGTGATAATGCAGGCACCAATGAGCTAGATTGGAAATTCAAACCTGATGTTAGTATCGAAGGTGAGCATGTATTGCTGATTGACGATATTTTTGATGAAGGTATCACGCTAAAAACAGTTGTCGAAGAATTAAGCAAAGAAAAACCTTTATCACTTGAATGTTGTGTGTTGCTTAATAAAGAGCATGATCGTAAAGTTGAAGATTTTGATGTTGATTTTGTCGGTATCAATGTTGCAGATCGTTATGTCTATGGCTGTGGTATGGATTTCCATGGTTACTTGCGTCATCTGCCTGGCATCTATGCCATCAAAGAAGACAAAGTTTAAGTTCTACATTTGAGTTCAAAAAAAGCATCCAATTTGGATGCTTTTTTATTGCTTGGATTTTGCACTTACTGTTAATTTTGCTACTCATACAATGCCCGTATTTTTTCTGTAGGCAGTATGTTTGTACCAGTCACCACGAAGAAATAATCGAGTTGCCAATTCTGTGTCTTCTTAGCAGTATTACTGGTTGGATTATCCCAGCTAGGATACACCCTGATACCCATCTTACCTTTTGTAAAATGAGACTGAAGAATATTATGTCTAAGCAAGACATTTTTTGGAAAAACAAACTGCCCAAATGTATGCTTATCTTTAAATGTCGTGACTACCAATAAGTCTGGTGACGAATCATATTGAAAAGGTTGATTAATACCTTTGGAATCTTTTTCCCAAAAGGTAACGAACTGCCCTACTTTGGTAGGTGTTTGTTTAGCTACTCTGAATCTAACTGTTTTGACAGCCCGTCTGTTCATTAATTCAAATGTACCAGCAGCATATTCTAGATTTTGTTGTTCTTCTTGAGTTGAAGCAATAATCAATTGGTTGGGCTTATAAATAATTTCATTAATATGCTCTAGCACAGTATCAAAGGTATACAACTCTAGTCCTCTTTTTATATTTCTGAGCATTTATCTATTAATGCTTAGAAAACTGTAATGCCAAACCTGTATGGCGCTCAGTAGGTGTTTGAACAGCCTTTTCAAAAGCAGATTTTGTACTATATATGGTTACCTGTTTCTTAGCACGGGTCACCGCCGTATAAATAAGCTCTTTGCTTAGCAATCTAGCATGACTATTATCAAAAGTAATAGCCACATGATCAAACTCAGACCCTTGTGACTTATGAATGGTCATTGCATATGCGGTGGCGATGACTTCTTCATTTAGTAAATTAACGGCAATCCCTTGTGTTTTATTTTCAAAAAACACTTCTAGTCGGCTTCTATCATCGCTAGTCTGCAAGCAGAAACCGATATCACCATTAAACAATCCTAATTCATAGTTGTTTTGTAGAACCATGACAGGACGGCCATGAAACCATGTGTTTTGGCCCAGTGGTAGCTTTAGCTCAGTTAGGTGCCATTGAGTGAGATAGTTATTAATGTAGTGATCGCCCCATTCACCATTATGACCAGCACTTAGAATTCTGAATTCATTAAATGTCTCCATTAGTGATGTAATCGTATTTTTTACTGATTCTGGCATGGATTTTTCTATTGGATCTTTTAGAAGTTCTTTTATTTTATTTATATATTTAATATATTTTAAAGATATTCCTGAAATAATTTTTTTATTGCTTAGGCTATTTTTTGTATTATTATCTTTAAACTCATTTGTTTGCAGTGTATTTACATATTGAAAACTCAAGGCTTCATCCTGCCTTAACAGCTGCCAGATGGCTTGCGTATCTATCTCTACCTGATTAATTTGGTAGGCAAGTTTGCCAATACCTGATTCTGCGCTAAATCTGCGGCTTTCGGTTAACTCTGCATGAATGGGTTGTAACAGTGGAATACGGCACAAGTCAGCCAATACTGCTCCTGCATCGACTGCTGCCAATTGGTTCGCATCGCCTAGCAATATAAGCCTTGCACTTGGTTTTACCGCACTTACGAGATAATTAGCCAACTCGACCCCGAGCATCGACGCCTCATCAACGATGATAATATCTTCGCCAAGTGGATTGTTAGTATCGTAGCGCGGTCTGCCCGTCCGACCAATACCTAACAAGCGATGGATGGTTTTAGCTTCTTGTAACTGTAGATCAATATCTGCTGCATCGAGAGCAGCTTGTAAAGATTCTTGCATGCGTTGGGCAGCCTTACCAGTCGGTGCTGCCAATGCCAGACTGGCACTATCTGTACTGAATCTAATATTTCCAGCCCCGTATCCCCCACTCTCTGTCGCTTGTTGCAGCGCAATGACTAACTGAGCCACGGTATAGGTTTTACCTGTACCTGGACCACCAGTAATGATGCTAAATGCATTATTATTAGCCACATTAATAGCTGCTATCTGCTGATCGTTTAAATTTTTGGGTATTGATATATTTAGAGGGGTTATCTGTTGATGTAAAATAGTATTAATGTGCTGTGCTAAGTTAAATTCTGCTTGCCAAGAACGATGTAGCCAAAAAGTTAGTGATACTGCTGAACCTTCTTTGTTTTGACTGTTAACTTGTTTGTAAATAATAGGTTGATTATTTTTGCCTAGGCTATTTAATTTATCGTTATTATCAATGCTACTATTAACTTCAGCAAACAAATCATGTTCGTTAACTAGGCGTATAAAAAAACTTAAGTCCGTATTTTTCAATAATTGGTATAGCGTAGCAATCATGTCAAAACGCTTGGTTAGCACCTCTTTTTCGTGGTTGCTAAGCGCCAATTGCATCCACAGCTGCTCTTTCTTATCAAATAGCGTGTCTAGCAATACGAATAGCGACCTTTCAGTTGTAGAGTCATCATCTGATTGCGTATTTAGTTTGCTATCTATCAGCGTAAAGATTGGCATTGCTAGCATCTCTAATAGCTGTTGCTGCCAAGCATATAGCGTAACTACCTCATTATTGATTTGACCTTGCAATGCTTCTTCATGCTCAGCGGCTTCAATGGTTAATACGGTATGCCCCTCTTCCAAATGAGTCGCTAACATAACGAATAGAGCGGTGAATAAATTACTTTCCTCTGTTTTATCGACTTGCTTGCTATCAGTATTAGCTTTTGCCTCTGTTGCCTTATACGCTAAATACGTTTGCTCGCGGCGTAGCAATATATAATCACTGATATTGCTAGTCCAGCTTTGTTGTAGCCCAATTACTGCCTTGCTCTCTTTTTTATTATTACTCATCGTATGCTTGTCTCTATGTTGAAATAGTTAATCGATATCATGTTTTTTAGCATTTAATCATTACTTATAGCCTACTAGTCGGGTATGCCAAACAACGCATCCAAACCTTTAATAAAATCGATTGGAATATCCCAAGTCACTAGTCCATAGCGGTCGTTGTGCATTGAGTGGCTATTATCAGCCTCTTTAACATCTTGTGATAGATCATCAGCTATTTGAGAATTGGGATCATACACACCTCGTAAAAAAACATACTCCACAGCGCCTAAATACTTATCTTCATTGCCTGCATAATCATGTATTCTCATTGAAAGGAATCGATGTAAAGCTACTTGATAAATCGCTGCTTGTAGCCAGTACCCTGCCTTGGACATTGCTTGCTTAAGTGTATCTTCATTATAATCGCTTAGGCTATTTCCTAGAAAGTTGCTTTTATAATCGACAACGTAATACTTGCCAGCATGTTCGTACACTAAGTCAATTTCGCCGCGTAAATAACGATACAAATGCGCTTTGTTTTGCGGAATAAGAGTGACGTGTTTGTCCATCTCATTAGGGAGATATTGTTGGAAGAGTTTAGTGATATCCTGTACTTTAAATTTCTCTGACAACCCCATATTGAACTCTAACTCAGAAAACCGCTGACCTGCATTAAGAGAGTTTAATGGTTGATTGGAGGCCAATAGCGGCGCATGTAGCACCTCTTCAATCCAATTGATTAGTGCCTCATGCTTGGTAGCATCTATTGAAGCAAGATCAAGTGAACCAGTATTAAATGAACCGTCATCGCCTTGCTCTTGCTTCTTCGCTTGTGATCGACGGCTTTGCTGCTCAGCGCTACTATAAACTAGAGGCAGTTGATAGCTGTTGATAGCTCTATCGATAACCTGAGACCACTGCACTTTATTGCTGAAATCAATTTTTTCAAATATCTCATGCAAAAACGTACCCGCATTAGCACCTTTAACAAAGGTAAAGCGGATATCATCTTCTGATTTGAGATTTAACCCATCGACTTCTTTAAGAAACGCGTTACTACTAAGTAAAGGCTCAACCGACACTGAAGTGTCTGCCATATCAATGTCTATAGCATCATCCATACGCTCATCCGCTATCGCCATCGCTTGTGTAGATTCATCGAGCTGACGTGCCAAAGCGGTAAAGCTGGTCTTAGCCCAGCCATAAAAATAATTGGTTTTCATCACCTCTGCAAAAGGCGCGTATTCAATAGTCTCTGTGGCAGGCTTATGAGCATCTAACTTGGTTGCGGCTAGCTGAACATTGTCATTTACGCCTGCTGATTTAGCAGCATTGCTTACGTAGTTATTGTCATAGAACTCATTAACCTTATGCCCTCTGAGCATGCCTATCGTACCTTTAAGTCTATCTGGTAGTTCAAACTTTGGTTCTGGCGATTCAAACCAATAAAACACAGGCTTTAACTCAAACCCTGTCTTATTGTTAGGATCTCGCAGCACAACATAAAGCTGCTCACTGGCGCGAGTAAAAGCCACATAACCAAGCCGTCGCAGCTCATCGAAATCTTCCCGCGTTTCGATATTGGTGTAATAGTCCTCTGTAGTCGCTGAGCCTTTTAAGGATGAGAAGCGGCGCTGGTTTCCCGTTGATTCACTATCTATCGAATGATAAACTTCTGTCGACTTATGCACTAGCGCTGAAGGCGCTTGTTGGGCATTGTACAAGTACAACCCGTAGTCTTCCTTATTCCCAGACTTCCTACTGGCATCACCCATTCCCAATACATAGACAATGGGGAACTCAAGTCCTTTGGACTTATGAATGGTCATCAACTGTACGCCAGATTCTGTAGGCAGTGGATATTGCTTAGCCCAATCACTGTTAGGGGCAGCATCTATATTTTGTCTAAACCAAGCCAATAGTTCATGCTCACCCATACCTAGGCCATACTGCGCCAAGATATCCATCACATGACGCAAATCCATGATATGACGATCGCCTTCTGGACGAGCCGCTAGCGCTTGCCAAACGCCTTGTGGCTGTATGGGATTTTTATCTAACAAGTAATGCAATGCCGACAAGATGCCAAAGTGCTGCCAACGTTGTGCGCCTTCTTTTAGATAAGTAATAAAGTCTTGATAGCTCTTTTTATTATCAGTAGCCTCATTAACTGAGGTATCCTTAGAATTAGAATTATTTAAATGGGAGCTCGTTGTACTACTGCCCTCAGTAATGCCTGACTCATGATCCGTCATCATGGCTTTGATGTTTTTAATACTCAGTCCATATAGATGACTGGTCAACACCCGATTAATCATGTCATGACGATACGGATATAGCATGGCACTCAGCAGCGCCGCCACATCTTCTGCCATGATGGTTTCAAAGATACTGACATCACTGGTAGTTAAGGTCGGTACATTAAGCTTAACCAACTCATCCTCAACCCGCTTTAAGTCTTTTTTGGTACGTGCCAGCACGCCGATATCACTGGGCTGGATAGGCTTGCCTTTTAAGGTCTGATCACTACTAAGCAAAGTCGCAATATGACGCGCTGTGATTTCATGCTCATCGTACTCAAGCTCTTTGTCTTTATCATAAGGTAAGTGTAAGACGCTCACTGGCTGGGCAGAGAGCACCTCAGTCACTAAGGTAGTGCTGTGAGCGTCTGGTTCATTAAACCAAGACAGCTGATTTTCTGGTTTTGCCGCTTTGATATGCTGGTAATAAATACCTGCGCCTAATTGAGCTAACTTATTCTCACCAGTGGTTGCATCAGCCATGCCGAACCAACAGTTTAGGGCATTAATCACACCAGCATTTGAGCGTCGGTTAATATCGAGCGTCCAAAGCGTGCTTTTATCAAATTGAGCTTTCATGTAGTTATAGTTAGCCACATCGCCACCACGAAACCCATAAATAGCCTGCTTAGGGTCACCAACCAATAGCAGGAACTCATGGCTGGCTTTTTTAGTAGCTGACTGTATATCATTATCAGCAACCTTGCCCTTTTTCTTTGGCAAATAAATGCTTTCAATCATAATGGCTTGTGCGCCATTGATATCTTGCGACTCATCAATCAACGCCACAGGATAGTGATGACGAATATAACGCGCCAGCTTTTCGCCTTGCCGACCCGTTAATGCTTGGTTTAAACGCACCATTTGCAGGCTAAAGGTCGTCTCACCACGCTCTTCCAAAATAATTGGTAGCCTGTCACGTACCGCAAGCACGATATGACGATTAAGATTGGCTAAAACAGTCACTATATATTCATCGAGCTGTTGGATATAGTTATATAGCATGAGCAACATCTGCACTGATTCAGTATTGACGAATCTGATTCTTCCTTGCTCTTTATCTTCTAAAAATCCAGAATCTTCTGAATCATCGAAAGTTGCTTGAAGCTGTTTTAAGAAATTCGCTTGCGGGGTAGATAAACTTTGATAAAAAGAAAGCTGCTTCTTTTGAATAAGGCCTTTAAAATCTTCATAAAAACATAAGTTTTTAGCGACACTCTTTCGATTATTAAATCCTTCTTTTTTTCTAAAGCTCAGATCTAAATAAGGTTGAAGATCATTAAAATCAAAATCACAGAACTGAACTAAGAACTTTTCATAATTTTGAATACTAAAGTCATTTACTACAATCTCATCAATTGGCGCAGAAATAAAATTAAGCGAGCGAGTCACATATTTTTTATGATCACTCACGGCAGTCAACTTGCCTTGCTGATCCATAAGCGCATACAGTTTAGGCTGCTCATGATGTAAGCGGCTTTGAAACTGACGCAGCTCATCATGAATAATACTATCGGTCACCTGCTCAATACTGCTCTCTTCGATAATAGCCATACCTTGCTGATGACCTGTCTCGCTACTGTACTCCTTCAGCCATTTTTGTGCCAAGCTATCGAGCGTACCCACAAACAGTTTATCCAACGTGGTTAAAACCAGTGCGGTACGCCTGATAGCTTCCGTCATTGGATAGCTGTACACGTGATCCAGCAAATAACCAACGAGATGCAGGTTAATGGGATCTTGCATGATGCCATCCAAGCGCACATATTTAGCCTGTGCTACCAACCAATCTTCACGGTCTTTTTTTGCTTGCGCACGCTTTGTGGCAGCAGCTTGCTTATCAGTAGCAAGGTCTTGGTTTAACTCATCAGCGCCTATCTCAGTATTTAAATCCGTACTTGATTTTTTGCCCTCTTGTTTATCCTTATCGCTTTCAGGCATCACCTGCAATATATTGGGATACAAAGCCTCCTTATTACTGATGTCAGCACTTAAACTGTTGACCCACTGCAATAATTGATAAAAATCCACCAAACGATCATGAATACGCTGACGCATCTCAGCGGCAGCGGCTCGCGTAAAGGTAGTAGCAATAATTTGCTCTGGCGCACGTCGTGCTTCAATTAGCAGGCGCAATACAATGCCTGTTAGCGTCCAAGTTTTACCAGTACCAGCAGACGCTTCAATCAGGTGCTTGCCCGTTAGGTCAACATCAACTGCTGGTATCACATCAGCCTTACGCTCACTCATAGGATCTGAGTGAGGCGCATCTGAGTGCTCATCGAATAAATGTGGCTGTGTAGAAAGTTCAATGATATTGGTTGGATCAGTCAAGTCTGTCATATGGGCGCATACTTTTAATTATTATTTATTAAAACAAGATAGCAAAAATTAATTAGAGGCTGTTCTAGATAATGGGCTAGCCATCTAAGTCAATTAACGCAGTAAACATCGGCTCGTACAATGGTCGCGCCAAGGTGGTCAACGCGTCTGACAAAGCCTTAAATCCATCTTGATCACGTAGTACATATTGCCAAATGGCATGCTGAGAGCAAGTATCATATACTGTGTCTGTATGATAGCCAGACCGTAGCCAATCTGAAAAGTCTGCTCGTTTTGGCCAATAACTGCCGCCTTCACTATCTTCAGATTTTGAACACTGATCAAGGTAATTGAGTGCATATTCAGGCAATAAAGTAATAGGCACTTGCCCAGATAACTTGGAAAAAATCGCCCATTTTATCAGCTCAATAACAGCGTCTTCATAGACAATGGGGCTTAGTTTAAATGCGATTACTTTGTCATACTTTTTGACTTGTGAGCTAGGCTTATTAAAGCGCCAAATACTCACCCCATCATTGAGTGCCACTTGCTCAGCAGTGGTACGTCTGGCCACTTGCCAATACAAATGTGATAACCAAAATTTGAGTAAATGCCTAGGACTGGCAGAATTGGGCAATATGTTTAACCACTGCTTGGGTGATTGCTGAGCATAAGGCATGCCCGCCTGAATATGAGAGTGGCTATCATGCGCATCTATCGGCACTGCTGTTGGTAATGATACTGGTGCTAATATAGGTACTGAGCCTTTGATCTTAATGATTTTCGGCAACAGCTTAAGCAGTGCTTCTACCTCTTCGATATCTGCTTGGCTTTTTGACTCGTTATTAATACTATTTAGCAAGTTTGCCAGCTCTATCTGGACAGGATGCTCGGCGGTTGGCGTTAGTAGCTGCAAACCTGTCGTACCCTCTGCTCCATCTTCATTAGGTACAATATTTTCGCCAAAACCATTAGCTATTAACTGCTCTTTAAATTCCAAACATTGCTGTTGCAGTTTTTGTTGTTGATTGGGTAGCGTGGTTTGGCGAGCGACACCAGCGGGCATAATTTTTTGATACATCAGGATTGGCGTAGTGGTTTCAGCCGCTACATTACTATTATTCTTACTCTCATCAGTAACCAACTGTTTAATCAAATGATCTTTGATTTGATAGGTAGTCAAACTGTTTAGAAATAATGGCTCTTGATGCGACAGTGCTTCTTCACCTTGTACCACATGCACCTTTTGCGAGCGTAAGAACGCTTTGGCAGGATGGCGCACTTGGTACGCCAATACTCCTTCAACGTCTATCTCTCCAATATTAAATATGCTATCAGATACCGCTTGGGTAAGCGCATCTATCATGCTACTAGTATCGCTAGTATTAGCTACTGTATCTAGTGCCAGCATTTCAACCAGTGTAGCCAAGGTTTGATTGTCTACTCGACCTAACTGACCCAAGCCTTGACCAAGCATCTTAGCGATTGCTTCGTACTGTGTCTTTGTGGGCAAGCCAACCAACTGTACCTGCTCACTAGACACTCTGCCCTTTAGTATATTGAATACAGCTTGCCAAAGCGGCGCAGGTGGAAACTGTTTTTTCTGAGCCAGCTTGGTTTTACGCATCGCTGTATTTAATAAAGCATCCAGTTCATCAATCATATCAACAGGGCTTGCATCCTGAGCATTGATATTGACGTTGGCATTAGCATTGCCATCAATATCAGTAGACGCTTGCTCAAAAATATCAGCGCCTTCAGTTTCGGTCTCAAACAGACTCTCATGGAAAGGCAGAGCAGGATGCTCAGTCACTAACCACTGCTTAATCAATTTAGGCAAATAGCGCTTGAGACTCTCGGTAGTGGGATCAATATTCTCAGGCAATGTATCCAGCGAGTTCACCTGCCACTGCACCTCACCTTGCAAAAACTGTAGCAATTCGCTTACTGGGTTGGCTGGCAGGTGCTCGTGGGTATCCGTCAGGCTTTGACCGTTGTAGAACATCCAACAAGCACTGCGCGCGCATAACAGCGCATCTAAAAATGCGCCATTATCATCGTCCTCACTGACTCTGTCACCACGACGTGAGTTAGTCGCTTTCATCAAATCATAGCGGTTATCACGGTCACGCCCAGGGAACTCTGAGAGATCCATGTTGAGCATGACCACCAACTCAAAAGGAACGTTTCTTAAGGCACCAAACTTACCAAAGGTAATCACCCCAGTCGGCTCCGCACTGACTTGCTGACTCTCAAGCTCGTTTTCGATACTGTCTAACATAAAGCTTAATTTAAGCGGTAGTTGCTCTACACCTGCTAGCCTCTGCTCTACTTCTCTGTTGGCGCTATCGCCACTGGAGTACTGTCTGTAGTGACGATTGGCTCGTAGACTTGACTTAAAGCCATTCATCGCATTGTAGATGGCTCGCATGGTACGTGTTTGATCCACATCACCAAAGTAACGATGAATCACTTGTCTCTCAATCTGATCGAGCCAGTCTTCCGCTTTCATTTTTTTTGTATGGTCATCCCTTCGTGCGACCAAACCGGTATAAATGCGGCAAAGCGCTTCAACAATCAACGCATCATTTAGGCTCACTTGTGGTAACGGTAAGGTCATTTCTGGTAAGGCAGTGCTTGGCCATTCATCTTCATTTAGAGCATATAAGCAATCACTCAACTCAGCTTCTGGCATGACCAGACCTAGGGTCAATCTGTCTAACGCTTGCGCAAAACTAAAGCGATAGTCATAGTCATTACTATCCAAAGTTTGCTTAAGATGCAGCTCATCAAAACCGCGAATAAAGCCTGCCTCTACCAATAAATCACAGCCACGGCTCATTTGCTCATGAGTCAGTCCAAAGCTTTCAAACAAGGGCGGCAACATCAACCAGTCTAAGACTTCAGCCGCTTCAAAACGGGCGCTATGGCTACCTAATAATTTATAAAAACCAATAATCGCTTCCCATAACTGCCGAATATCGGCATCGACAACACCAGTGACTTTAGCAGGTAAGGTCAAACCATCTTGACCTCTACCATTGACAAAGATAGAGTTAATCAGCGCATGATGACGCTCAACATCGGGTAGTAACACCACGATGTCAGATATATGGCGTTTTTTCTCACCAGATTTGATAGGTTCATTTAGCCAGCGCCCAATCATAATACGCAGCACTTCAAGTTGACGCTGCAAACTATGACATGAGTGAATGCTTAGGCTATTATCTTGAGAAGAGATTGCCCAAAAACGGTCTTTCTCAAAGCGCTTCTTCTCCAACGCCTCATCGTCATACCAGGCCGTTGCTTGCTTATCCTCATCAAGGCTTGGCGCTATCTGCTGACTCACTGCTTGCGAGACCGTAGCAGCCGCTGCTTGCTGGGTCGATTGCTCATCAAGCATCAACACATCGTTTTGCAAACGTCGTAATAAACTTAGGCTATGTTGGGCATCTTGAGCACTAAAATCATTATAAATGCTTTCATCTGCACCACTATCAAAATTATCTTGCCACTCTACTATTTCTTCTTGGTATTGCTCATTACCCGATAAATTGGCAAGCATGGCAAAGGTATCACGAGATTGCTTGCCCAAACGTGATAGCAAACTATGACCGTAATCACGTAAAAAGACACTCTCAGGGTTGATAATCTGTTGACGCTGTAGCCATGATTTATCGACGATATCTGCCCAAAACAGCTTTGATGGGTTGTAATGCAATAACGTGATATTCATGTACTTCGATAAACGCTGCAAGAAGTCGAGCTCGGTCTGTGGCAACTGCTGAATGGTAAATATACGCAGCACTTTGGGCAACTGAGCGCGCTCATTCGCCTTGTTGTCTTTCAAAGCCGACCAGAAGACATCTTCAAGTGCCACACGGTGTAGATGAACGTCAGCAAACAAATGCGACCATAAGAAGCGCTGGGCAGCCTCTAACTCAATATAATGCTCAACCAACCATTCAGGCGTGCCGCGTGCATACTTATCAAAACGCAGTGACAATGCATCTTTCTCTGCGATCAATTCATCTACATTTAGCGGTTTGTTATACGACCATAACGCTAGCCAATCCTCACGATGGGTCAAGTAGCGGTTAAACACTCTTGCCAAATCGCTTGCCAGCTGCCAAATACGGGCATCTTGTTGTGACTTGTCCTTTATAATGTCCTGTCGCACATTGTCTTGATGAGTATCTGCCTGCGGCTCATCAATCAAAGATGCCAGTAGCGGATTAACCGGATGTTTTTCATCTGCAACAATCGCCTCTTGATAGTAGGTCAAATACCCAAACAATCGCCACTGCATGACCGTTGGTGACAACACCGCCACTTCTGGCACATTTAGGGTTGCCGCTTCTGGATTCTGCTCTAACAAATACGCGTTATGGCAGGTTAATACATCCTGCATGAGCGTCCACTGATACTGACCCCAAAACTTAGTACGTACCAACGTACTAATACCAGCACGGCTGGCAATGGTTTTGTCCAACCAATCGCCCAATACCATTGAGGGCACAATGACAATAAAAGGTTCAAAAACAGGTTGATCCTTAGACTGATATTGCACAAGCAGTTGATCAACAAGGTTTTCGGTGCGGTGCGATTGAATAATGGTAAACATAGAGGATAATCTGATTGAAGTTATAATATGAGTGATAGTGTGATGTAGACGGTCGTGAATGCCTGAAATGGAATAACATTTGCGTTAACTTTCTAATGCATATTGATGGCTGCTAAGGAATACCACGAAGGATACTCACCAATCTATGTTTCGCGGTCGTTACTACAATGTATTTCTGCTAGCATGGCTGTCATAAACACGATGCAAATGACAACAATGATTAACTATCATTGCATCATCAGTGATTATTTATAACAATCATAAAATAGGCTGCTGATTAGTGTGCCATCGATAGCTATCGTTTACTAGTATATGTGCCACTATTATAATATCTTACGACAGATAGTGTCGCATTGATAAGTCTCATATTTATGAATAGAGAAGTCAGTGCTGCTGTCAGATCAATTGCTGTAATTTTTATGTCCATAACCCTTTTTTAACGGAATAACTTAATACTATGCCCTTGCGTCCCATTGATGCCATTTTCGTTCATCCTAAACGACGTCTATATGTTGTATACTATCGCGGTGAATTGTGGCAATTGCCACGTATGAAAATTGACGACAGATCGTGGCAAAACAGACAGCCCTATACTGATGATAGTCGCTCGCTTTATTTGAGCATCCATCAAGCCATTAACGACCCCATACTTGCACAAAAACTGCGAACATTGAATCTGCCTGTCGCGGTGCGTGGGAGCACACTGCCACGCTTTGAAGCATGGTGGGAAGCCCATGGTTTTGAATGGCTTAAAGACAAGCTTACGATGGGCGAATCGCCATTGGCTGCACACCAAATAAAAGCCATTGACAATGATGTTACCTCCCCTTCAAACGATCAACCTGTGCTATCCAATCAAAATAGTACAATTAGTCATAAGAATACTAGCGAGAAAAAACTTTTACCTGATTCAGAAACCGATGTTTTTGCAGATATGCTGGCGGACTTAGCAGATGAAGTGTTGCACCAACAGCTTTAAAAATAATACGTCACTCACCGCATTTTATGTAAACTTGACACAAACCCATTAAGAGAAGAGCAGTAACATATGAGAGACTACAAGCTGCTACTGGCTGGACTAATTTTACTGCTGCTGATAATCTTTATTGCAATCTTTACGTGGTTATGGAGCAGTAACCGTAAAAATATAGATCCCCTACCGATCATGGCAAATGCAAATGAGTCGTCAGCCACCACTCAAGACGAGGTAAATACCCTCACCGACAGTACGCTGTATATAAAGGCAGAAGAGGATTTACAAGCACCCTTGGACGATATCATCGTTAGCTTCGAATCTCGTTATCCTCATGTGCAGGTTGTGCCAAGTTATGTACCCGCCAGCGACCTCTTAACATTATCAAACGCCAATCCTAACCATGATAAACGCTCAGAATTAGGCGCTGATATAGACATGATCATCGCTAACGACAGTCTATCTGTAGACCGTCTGACACCGTTACAAGCAGAGCTAAAAGCGGCTCAAAATAAAATAAACCAAGACAAAGAAAATATCAGCAATACTGATGATAAAAAAGTAGATACTGCTGAGACTGGTGCCATTGAGACTGACAATGCAGAGGCACGTACCCTAAATTCTTTCAGCTATGCACTGAGAGGCAAGCAAGCGCTTGAAGGGATTATTTTGACAGAGAATACTGCTGCTATTAACTTCCGTAATTTTTTACTTTCGAGTACCGGACAAGATATATTAGAAAAGTACGATTATTATAATATCGAAGGTTATAAAAACAGTGTAAATGACTTGTTTAATCCAACATCACGTGCACAAGAAGCAGCAAATGCCAACACTGTGAATGTCGCTGACGCCTTGAGTAATGGCAAGTAATGATAAAATCTTTATATTTTGTTGATTGCTTTTATGAGCGATTTTTCCTACAATGTTATTCCAAAATGCGCCTATAGCTCAACAGGATAGAGCAGTTGCCTCCTAAGCGATCGATCGGGGTTCGAGTCCCTGTGGGCGCACCATATAAATACACCAAGAAACCCCTTAACACCCTATGAACAAGGCCTTCAGGGGTTTTTTATTGTCCAAAACTTACCTTATATACCCATAATTATCCCTTGCTTACTGTAATTTTTACAGTATTCTATACAGTATGAGCGCAAAAATACTGTAGAGGATACTGTAAAAATGGCAAAAACTGTCAAACCCCTTACCAATACTCAAGTCGATAAGGCCAAGCCTTTGGACAAACCCTATACCTTAACCGATGGCGGTGGTCTTTATTTACATATTAGTAAGGCCGGCACAAAAGCCTGGCGCATTGACTACACAACACCTATCACAAGAAAGCGTGTCACAGTAACACTAGGTCAATACCCAGAGATCACTTTAGCAGCTGCAAGACAGATGCGGACTGATATTAAGTATCATCTTGCTAACGGTGATGATCCACGCGATATCAAAAGAGATGAAGATCGCAAGCAATTGCTTGAGTCTAAAAACACATTCGCTATGGTTGCTGAAGAGTATATGAGCCGCAAGACTCATATAGCCCCCTCTACTATCAAAAATAACTATAGGCAGCTGAAACGGCTAAATGCATACCTTGGCAGCATGCCTATAACTGATATCAAGCCAATGGATGTATTAGAAGCTTGCAGATCAGCTGAGGCGCAAGGATATATTGAGACAGCGGTAAAGATGCGCACAATGGCAGGACAAGTATTTAGATATGGTGTGCAGACTGGGCGCTGCGAGCGTGATATTACACAGGATTTATTAGGTGCATTGAAAACACCGGTAGTACAACACCATCCTACTATCTTAGATACGGATGAGCTTGGTAGATTGCTTAACGATATTGATGAATATCAAGGATCATTTGAAGTTAAAATCGCTATAAAATTGATGCCTATGCTTTTCGTGAGGGCTGGCGAGCTACGTTACGCTCTCTGGGATGACTTTGATCTTCATGAAGGTACTTGGACTTTTACTCCAAGAAAAACTCAACGTAGAACTGGTCTATCTCTTATCGTTCCACTACCTACGCAAGCCATTGTTTTAATACGTGAGTTATCCCTACACGCCCGTAGCCAGTACCTATTCCCAGCTATTCATACGACTGTCCAACCAATGTCAGAGAACACGATGAATCAAGCTTTGAAGCGGCTTGGCTACAGTGGATCAAAACAGACAGTACATGGGTTTAGAGCCACAGCAAGAACCTTGATTGTAGAGAAGCTAGGTTTTCCTGAAGCATTGGTAGAGCAACAGCTTGCTCATCGTGTAAGGGATATGCACGGCAGAGCCTACAATCGCACTGTGTTCTTACCAGAGCGCAAAGTGATGATGCAGGCATGGGCCGACTATTTAGATAAATTGAAAGAAAATACTGATTAATATGCTTCTAATTAAGGAACAATTTTTTGATTTGTGCCTTGCCAAGATACGAATCAAAATGTTCTAAGCTGCTGACGTAGATTGACTATGTTTAATATATCTATTAAATAAAGAGAGTTTTTATTCACTTACAAAAAATAGGATATCGCCTGTTAGTGAAACTCCTCGTCCTTCTTCAAAATCACCGATGTATTCAGCAGGCATTTTTGTAGTATATATTTCATCACCATCAACTCTATAAGGTAGAACACCTGCTGGATAAAAAAACTCCCCATCAAAATGGCCTATATGCTCGTTATTTGGTGAAAACAACTGTAAGTGAACATTTTTCTGAGATACATCTTTCATTTTATCTTCTCTTTTAGATTTCATTTAGTTTACTGTCTTTTTGAATAATTAAAACAACCTACTTTGTTTTTCTAAAATATCCGATAGGATATCAGTATAGTGATTAGGCTTAGCATAAAGCACTGTTAAATAGTCCTTGGCACGAGTCATACCCACATATGCAGTCTTTCTTAGCTCAGGCGTATCTTCTTCAACAACAGCCAGACCCATCATATATACATTTCTAAACTCTAAACCTTTGCATGAGTCTGTCATGATAACTTTAACACTAGGACAATTGAGATCTAAATTCAGCTTATCTTCTTTTGTTAAGATTGCACTAACACAACCATTGCCACATCCTAGCTCTAGTAGTCTACTGGTTAGTTTTGGAATCAGATTCTTAACTATATCTCTTTTGACATTTGACTCCATAATGATAATAGCAGATTCTGATAACTCGATTCCGTTTCCTGTATGACTCATGATGTCCTGTGCGACATAATCTATCATTTCATTAAAAGAATTCTTTTGAATCAATAAAGGTAAATCACCTTCGCGGCAATCCCCGTAATCAGGTATCAGTGATTTGTTCTCACTTTCAGCATCAACATCAAGATCCTCCCCTTTGAACTCTGTACACAGCTCTAATATTTGTCGTGTATTACGATAACTTTTATTAAGCAATGTAGGTTTCTTGCCTTGTACATTCAAACCCACAGACTTCCAAGTAAAGTTTTTTCTACCAAATATATTTTGAGCAGGGTCGTAACAGAAAAGTAAGCTATCCTTCTCTGATAGAAGGCTCAACACCCCTCTAATCATATCTTCTGTAAAATCTTGACCTTCATCAATCAAGATAGCATCGTACTTCTGGAAATCTTTCTGACTTTCGACATAATCAATAAGGCTTTCTGAACGACGGATATTATAATCATCCCAACTCTCCTTATCGCCCTTTCTTAGCCTAATATTGGTCAAGTCGGATAAAAGGCTGTGGTAATGCTTTACTTCTATATATCCTTTACCAGATGAACGATAAGGCTCTATATGTGAGTTGTTTAAACTTGCACCTAAATGACTTCTTAATGAAATATTAAAGCATACGACCAGTATCCGCCAATGAGGATTGAATCTAGCTAAGTGTCGAGCACGATATGTCACAACCAGGGATTTACCGCTACCAGCAACTCCTTTAAGAATACGATGGCCAGTACCAATAGATTTTGAAACTATCTCTTGTTGTTTATCCAAAACCTTGATCAGATCATCATTATTTAGCGCAATATCCAATGAAAGCTCTTGCTGTGGATTGACACGTAATTCTGGAAATATAGCGTATCTAACAGCATCTAACTCTTTGCTACTTAGTGGTGTAAACGCAAACTTATGGTTAAAAGACCCTAGTAGCTGTTCAACAAATGAGTTACATGATTCTTTATCATCTATATCTACACGTAAGTCATCCTGGAAAATGCATTTTTGATGGCTAAGTATTGAGTCATCCATTAGCCCTGCTTTTTCAGCTTGGGCTCTTTCCATACCAGTAAATATGACGCACTCAGTTGTTGGAAATCTTAACTTGCCAGCAAAATTACCGACTTTCTGTCTAAGCGAGTGTTTCTTTTCTAACAAATTTCTAATTTGTAGTTGAACACTGCGCGCTTGTTTAAGAGGGTTCTCACGATTTTGTGTTGAACCATCACTATTTTTTATAATGAAGGTGCTAGGATTTGCTGTGGCTATATAAGACGCACTCCAATCCTTAACTTCGATTAAAATTATACCGTGATACTTTGAGAAGATAAGAAAATCGCCATGCTTACTTTGAATGGAGGCACAGGGTTCGTACCAAACAATCCAGTCACTATCAGGGAGAAGCACACTTTTAAGCAAGTTGTAGACTCTACGCTCTCCTGATGTAGAACTTTTGACTACTCCTATGCTATCTGGAATCATTTCAGCCATATATATTTCCTTGCATTGGTACTGATAAGGTCAATACCATTCAAATTTTCCATAAAAAAATTCAGCATTTTAGCCTACTTTTGTAGGAAAGCAAAACAAACCTTTTATAAAATCATGTTCAGTTTTAAAATATATATCTAAGGATTAGCTTTTTGATAGCTAGACAAAACTATTTTTGCAAAGCGATGTAGGCTCCAAGTATTCGACTAGAACAGCTAAAGCGACTTTCTAGTCGAATACTTAGAGCCTGTATAGGAGTATGTAGAATCTAATATCAAATTGAATTATAAAAATAGCGTTAATTTAGAAGCTTAAAACATCTACTCGCTTTTTACATATAATTATCAGAGAACAATCGATTAAGCTCTAATTGTTCCTCATCAAACAGCACGCTTGGCGCACCAAAAATAGCATCCATCATGACTTGATCAGCGCTAGCATTCTCAAAGATTTTCTCGCTTTTAATCACTTCAAACAAATTTTTGAATGCCAAGTTGATTTTCTTACGCTCTTCACCTTCGGGGTATGCTTGGTGGAAGCCTCCATATAACGCGTTATCTGCCCCATAGCTTAAATAATCATTACGTCTGTCCTGATCTTTTAGACTATCTTCTAAAAAGGCTTGAAACGCACGTGCGGCCATTTCGTGTGTGGTTGACCAGTAAGGCTTTGAACGCTCGGCATCAAGCTTCTTAGAATTGGCATAAAACTCTGATATAGGCTCACCAGTGCTTAAAACAATCGGCTCCCCTACTTTATCTTGATTAAAAAAAGCAACCGCCACTTTGCGCCATTGATTATGATTTTTTCTACGCTTAGGCCTATGTGGCGACCCAAGTTTTGCATCAACAATCTCTACTGCCTCCTTAGCATCTTTAGCGTCAAATATCAGTTTAGCCAAGCGCGTACTATTTTCTTTGATATTAAGTAGCGCAAGCTCTACATCCTTATCAGTAATTCTGAATACTTCAGGTGCTCTAACATCGCCATTCTTCATGGCCTCTTGTAGCTTAGCAAAAGCTACTGACAGGTTGATTGATTTCTCGGCTGCCATCATAGGGTCAATACTTAAGTACTTGCCAGCGCCGGTCGCACCATCTACGCCTAACACTTCGCCCAAGATATTATCGATCGCATGGAACCACTCATGGCCAAGTGAGCCACCACCTTTCATTTTAGTAATATTGATGACACGCTGGACCGGTTCATAATGTGCCAAAGCTCCTTTAGTACCACGGGCACCTAAAGCCAGTGCTAGCCTCCCACCAAAAGCCAAAGACTTAGGATCAATTCCCACAATGTCTGACAGGTCCATCATAGCGGCTGCCGCATTCTCAACGTGAAATTTAGCACTGGTTTTATCCTTCAGTACCCAATTACCTGACTGAATATCACGAAAGCCAAACGTATCTTTTAATTCTTCAGTAGAGTTGATGGTGACCGGTTCACCGCCAATACGCTTAATACTGTCAGCAACAATCAACTCAAAAGTACTCTTTCTCTTACCCTTATGCTTGCCTTGCTCATCTGATGGACCTTTATCAGGCTTAATAGTTAATTCCCAGTCATTGTATTTACCTTTAATGGCCCTATTGGCATGTTTGATAAAAGCGTCTGACTGCAGCTCTACAATATTCCAAAACCTTTCTCCTAGTGCTATCCATGCTAAGCTTGATAGCGGATCAACCAGTGCCACTAATTTGTTGGCCAAAGCGATTCGTTCGACGTCGTCCACAAGCTCTTTGTACTTATCAATATCCTCATTAACGACAACCGGCGCTATATCTCTTGCAAATCTTTTGTTGAATTCAATATTAGGATATTTCTCAGCAAGCCAGCTTCTCATTGACGTTTGCCGTGCATAGTAGCTACCACGTCTGCGAGGAGCCCTAAAGCTACCACCCACATATTCTACAAAACCTTGCTCCTTGGCAGTATCGTTAGGCACATCCAAGGTTTCTAGTGCAAGCTTTTCAGCCGCCTTGTATTCGCTCTCAAACTCAAAAGACTTATTTTCGATAAACTCTCTTTGCTCTGTTACTTTAACAACTGCTTGATTATATTGGCCCTCATCCAATGCACTAATAGTGTGACCAGACATTTCGCTGGCAATAGCTTTGAGCTCAGCAATCAGATCCCTGGTACCAACAATATTTTTATTCTCAGTAAGGCGTGATTTTAGCGTATTGATACCGTTAACATAGGCCCTACGAGCCAGCGCCTTCTGATCAACAATTGGAATAGCGTTGAAATGCGCAGCAAGTCTTAGCTTATTTTCAGTACGGCCACCAATAACTCGGCGCCCTGATGTGCTATTTTGCAAGAAACCCATTACATCCCAATAAGGCTCAGGTGCCACAGAGGCTAAAACCTTTTGGATAAGATAAGCGGTACCGGCTTCCACGTTTTGATCTTTTAATGCCTGATAATCCACATTCCCCATAATGTTAGATTTTTTAATCACATCTTCAGCAACTAAAGCATCAGCTTCGATTTCATCCCATTCAATATCAGTAGCTTTAACAGTAATGCCGTCTTTGGCCAAATCTTTAATACGGCTACTGGCACGTTCTTTGTGCGACCCTGCGATATAGCCGGTATCGGCATAACGATAATTCTCATCGTTTGGATTGTCACTGTACTCGTCATCATCTGTGCTACTCAATTCATAATTAGCAGCAGCTTGCTGGACTTCTTTTAACGTTAAGTGGCCTATTGCACCGATATCCTTCAATATGTCAGTGAGCTTTTTTGCGGCCATTAAGCGCGCCTTTATGTTTGTGGCCGCTTGCAAGCTGGCAAGTGCTGTCTGCAGTCGTTTTAATTGAGCGAGCTTTTGTTTCATAACCATGTGTCCAGTTGATCGTGTTTAGATGATCAATTATGGCAAACAAAAAAGGTATGCTTTTTATAGTGTTCCAACAAAAAACCCCATCAATAATGATGGGGTTTTATCAAATCTATTAACTACTATTTGAACCTTAAACAAATATTATTATAGATACCGCAGGCACTTTTCTAATGTCTGACAAAAGTGCTCATAGCCATTTAGTCCACCATTGACCGTCTCACGGACAATGCGAGCGCCATAATTCATCTTATAGTCTTTGGTTTCAATACCCTTTGAAGTCAGCGTATTTAGTGTATAACCATCATCATACGTATTGATTTTTTCAGCTTTGGCGTTGCAGCCGTTTAACTGCCAAAAAGCCATTGCTGCTTTTACTGCATTCTCTAAATCTTCAATATGCTTTGGGTTGTCGCCAAACGGAATACCTGTCATGTTCTGCAAGATATAGTAGTTACTACGGAACGTATTTTGAATGATACCGCCACCGCGATAATCCCAACCATCGTTGGTACCAGGGCGATTACCATAACGACTACCATATAGATAATTGGCCGTGGCCACCTGCCCTTTCGCCAGTAGTTTCTTAGCTGCCGAAACAGAGGCAATGCGAGTACTAAAAACTTGACGCAATCGACCCGCTGTATAAGCAAAACTTTCACGCTTGGCATTAAAGCCGTTGGACTCAACAATGCAGTTTGAAAGAAAAGAACACATTTGCTTTTTAGTCAAAATGTCATACTGCGGCGCGTACTTTAAAATAAGTGAAATCGCTTCAGCATTGACGCTAGGATAAACCTTACGCAGGTTCGCCAATGTGAGATTGTATGGTCTGTTTTCTGTGGATACGGCGGGTATTACGCCTAAGCGCTGAATGAGCTCATCGCGAAATGCTGCGTCTTCCATTGCTTTATTGGCAGTATCGACGAGCAGTTGCGTCAGCATATTGGTACCTGATACGTGCTCACGCAATTTGGCAAAGATATCGGTGTCGGTGACTGTGGTAGTAGTCATGAAGCATTACTCCTGTGTGGGTTCGGTTTTGCCACGCATGATATTAAGCTGTTCTTTTAGCAGCTCATTTTCAGCGGATAGTATTCTTGTTTTGATTGATAAAGATCGATTGCGCTTGGTCGCACGGCGTAAAACAAAAGCCACAATCAGCATCATGAAAACCATGATTACCCGTGCTAAAGCACTCTGATAAGAGGGTTCAAATATCGTGCTACCCCAGTCCGCCCAAATAAGCATGAGCCACGACAATACGCCCAGCGCCAATATGGTTGATATTGACTTTTGGACCGTGCAAGTGTTTTTACTCATCAGTAGGTAAACGCATACGGTAATACCAACAAATGGGGCAATGAGATTGATCAAGCGCCAGTCAAGTAGTGCGTATAGATAATTCACTTGTCATCCCCCTTTAAAATCCACGCGGCCAATAATTTAAGGCGACTCATTGCCAATGTTCTAATGCCGTTAAGGGTAAAGGTAGTAAATATCTTTCTCAGGCCATCCCATAGTTCAGTACTACGGATAGCTTCGCCAAGGTTAAAGACCAGTAACGTGCCAGCAAATCCTGAACACAGCCCTGTAAACATCAGCATTGCCATTGTCGGGCTGGATACAAACGTAGGCAAAATAACAAATGCGCCGATCAATCCTGCTAGAAAGCCCATCACAAGATTCATAAATTTTTGGATATAAGATAATTGCGCTTCTTTCATTACATCCACGTATAAAGATGCTACCGATCCGATAGCGGCCAGCACTACGGTCAATATAAAGAACACCCAAATAGGCAGATTTAGGTATAAGAACAAATGCGTCTGACCAAGCTCACGAGCGAAAACCTCACCACCCGCGCCGACAGCAGCCACATTAGCGCCGTTACCAACAATGTTTGCCAGCGCAATTTTTGCGGTGGCGACTTTGTGGCTCATGCCTTGTTACTCCTTTTTCATATGTTGGATTTATCGTCTTACTGAATTGGTCGAGATAACGGCATCTAAACGAGCAATAACCCCTGACTTGTAAAGACGGTCTTGTTCAATGGTTTTTGATAAGCGCTCAAAGCTCGGTGAGTCTCGATACAGTTTTATAAAAGACAGTCCCATTTTAAGGGCTTCAGGCAAGCTCATTTTGCCGTGTTCCACCATGGTAAAAGCATCCTCAAGCAAGGCATTCTGCAAGTCTTGCGGCGGCCCCTGATAAATGGTCAAGGGTGTGAAATCGTGACGGCTCCATAGCGCCGTCACCTCCTATCTTGCTTACAGTTAAGCCTTTGTTGTCGCTGCCTAACGTGACAAAATGCGCCAGCTGACGCACACCGTTACCATAGGCGTCAAAAAGGTCGTTAAATTTGCGAGTGGCTGATAGTTGGTTGATGAAAGCAAAGCGCTCTTGAATAACGGCATTGATCTCACTATCGGTCATGGTTGGCGGTATAGGCTCCCAAACAACGTCTTCGCCACCAATAATGCTGGCCAAGTTGCCGCTAAGCTGGCACGCCATTTGTCCGATCAACCAGTCGGCTACGTTCTCGCATATCCCCTCTAAAACAACCACATGAGCGCCCAGTAAGTGATTGATTGTCAGCTCACCCACTTGCACTTCGCTTGGTACATCTGATTGTATGGTTTCAAACATATACTCATCGTTCGCGCCAGCGTCATCAGCGTTGTACTTGTGGCTCGTGGTGGCTTGATGGTTCAATAGTATGTAGTAACGCTCTTGCGCCGTTAAACGACCTGCCAGCGCTGCATCGCCGCTTAAATGGCCAATTAAAGCGCTCAGGCGTTTTTCGTTAAACTCTGATGGTATGTGTGCAATGTCTATGGCATCGCCAATACTGAGATCAGGCAAGCTCAGGCTTTCATTTAATAATTGAATGGTTAGTGTTGTGGTCATGATTAGCGCCTTGTATTGATAATGTTTTGTGCATCCCATGCGGTTAATGATAAAAATACGACTTGTACCCTAACGGCAATGCGGTCGCCGTCCTTGGTCATGGGGGCTGTGATTGGTGCTGATACACTCTCAACCACCATGGGGCTATAGGTTTTGCCGCCGTATTGAAGTTGTACCAATGGGGGAATAATTGAAGGAAACATGGCCTCGGAAAAACCGTCTTTTATCCCGCCAACCAATAGCGATTGCTTGGATAGTTCGGCGGCTGATGCCCATATTTGCAATTGCTGTAAAGCGTCCTCTACCTCTATTTTTGCGTTCGCCCATGCTTCAAAAAACAAGCTGCCTGTGATGCGGATTGAGCTAGCAGATGTGAAGATCTGATGACTATTTAACTTGGTAAAGTTTGAGCGCCCCATCAAGCCTTCTAATTTGCTCTCGCTCTCGCTCAGCATATCGCCAACGCCTGTCGCATTAGCCGTCATTGAAACGCCCTTGGCAATCGTAGCACCCACGCCAGTTGGGTCATTTGATAGTGCAAACAAGCTGTAGTAAGCGGCGTTGATTTGGCCTGACTGGATCATACCCATCAGGTTAGGTAAGCGCCCCTCGGGGTTTGATGATTCAAAGGGTGTGCTGTACTGACTTTCGATGGAAAAATCGGCATCCTCAAAAATAGACTCAACCGTGGGCTTGCTGGTATCAACGCTATAGGTTTGCTGACCTTGGCCACCCTCAAAATTACCCTCTACAACTGGTCTAATTTTTACAACAAGGTTTTTGTTTAAGCCTTTTTCGCGCCAAACGCTGCCTAACGTTTTACCGCTAGGCTTTTGGCTTTTGTTGTTGGCTGGTGTGTCCAGCATTACGCGCCAGCCATGTCGGTAAGAGCTCTTAAGCTGACAGCAATCGTTTTTTGCTGCAAGGTCACGCTGATAGCTTCTAGCTTGGCGGTAAGCTCGGCATCGTCCTCAACCTGATCTACCAAGTCGATGAGCTCGTCAGTATCAACTGCCGTGGGGTCAAAGTCGGCGGTGCTCATTTGTTGCTCGATCTCGTTAATACGCTTGGCGTAGGCGCTCTCGGTGAACGTAGTTTCTACCACTGGCTCCTCTACCGGTACTGTGATTGGCTTTGGTTCTTGATCTATCGCTGGTACGGATGGTTTGGGCGCATCATACGTGTCTGTTGTTCTCATATCTTCATCTACCTGTACGTCTAGCGCGTCTATCAACGCTGATTGATATTCGTTGATGTTGTCGGTGAATACGTGCTTGATCGTAGTAATAATCTCGGTACCGCTAGCACCTTTTAATATCTTGCATTCGCCATACGCATCGATATCAGCACGCAAGTAAACGCCGCCCTTTGTGATCTGAACGGTGATACCGTAAGTTGGGTTAGATTTGCTGTCTAGGCCGTCAAACATTGAGTCTTGGTAAGCGGTAGCGGTAAAGTCACCGACCACAGCATCAGCGCCAAGCGAGATCGCCGCGTCCACGGTCTTACAAACGGCATCGGCAAAATTAAGCGTTTGGCGTGCAAAAAGGCCGCTATCAATGTGGTATAGATCGTTATAATCCGATTTGTTTTCGTAGTCGTCTTCAAGTCCGACATGAATGTCGTCATCGCCAATACCTAAAATATTTAGCTTGTCCTTATTGCGGTCTAGGAACATTTGCGGGTATTCGCTGCTATCGATATCTTCATACTCGTCATCATCGCTGGCTTGATCTGCGGCAAAAAGCTCTTTAATGCCTTTAAACGCGGGGTATGCGGCTAGCAATTCATCGAGGTTGTTAAATATTTTTGGCGTGCTATTTCTATAAGCGCGGGTTTGTGCGTTGTCAGCGTAAACAGTGAATCTACCGTCTGAGTTGGGGATGGCCAGCCAGCTGTCTTTTTTCTTACTGTTCATGTAAGCGATATAAGTACCGTTTTCGCCGCGCTCGATTGGCGGGTAGCTCTTGCCAGTATCATCGGCGCTAAAAAACTCTTTACCCTCTTTTAGCTTCATAGATGGATTGCTTGCTTTGACTACTTCAAGCTGTTTTAAAACACTGGCATCGTCAGGATAATTACCGCCGCTAAAGTTCTCGCCTTTCACATGGTACTTGCCAGCCTGTTCGGTTACGGTGGCCAGTACGCGGCCACGGCTGTTGACATAGACCGAAACGGTTTTTTCTACTCCATCGCCGCTTTCTTCATTGTCAAAATACTGCGGATAACCGTCTTGATTTGCCTCAATAGCAAAATCCATTCTATCTATAGCGGTAGTGCGAACCCTTACTAGCACTGGCTGCTTGTAATTTTCGACCTGTTCAGCACTAAACCCAAACTCATCAGCATTTTCAATAAGCCATGCGCGGTAGTTTTCGGCATCGCCATTATCGTATGCCAGCTTTACGGCCATAGCTCTACCGTTGCCGCTTTCAACAATTAAGTCATCGCCCACGATAGGCGCACCGTTCCCCACTCGGTCTGTTTGGCCTAGTTTTTCGGGTTGAAGTTTTTTAGCATTAGCCTTGATCGCCTCAACGGATTTTTTATCGCTACGATCACGCGGCTGTAGTGCTTGTGGAAAATCAGGATTGGCGACACCCGCTGCGTCATGAGATACGATGAGTTTTTTTGCTTCTACTAGCGCAAAATTACTGCTGATCTTAGTGCCTTTAACTGTCGTTGACTCGTTGACGCTGCCTTTGGTTACTTTGTCATCCGTGGTAGTGTCGCTGGCAAGGTCTAAATCTTCATCAAAGAAAATATTTAATATAAGATCGCTAGCTGCTGCATTATTTGTTGATAATTTGTCAAACTGATTGACATTTTCATGATCATCTTGGTAAGATTTATTTAAGCCTTGGTAATGGCTGGGATCGGAGAGCCGATCAAACGATTCGTTTGAGACAGCATCCCCTAGAGCTGCCAAGGCTTCTTTTTTGTTTATTCCAATATCATAAAGCGCTTCGCCTTTATCTGTTTTCTCAAGTACCACTCTTGCATCTCTAGCGATACCATCGACTTCTACCGATACCGTCAAAACATAGTAACCATATATATTCGGGGCTTTGTCTTTGTACGCTTCGGTGTAGCTGTGATACTTACCTTTTTTGATCATTTCAGGAATCGCGGCAACCAGCTGTAATTTATCGCGGAATGTATGATTTGCTTTTGCAATATGCTTACCACCACGGCGCTTCAAGGCCACATCGCTATCAATCGCTTGGCAAAAAACCACCTTGTCTTTTAGGTTTTCATCAAAATAAGCCATTGCATTGTTTTTGGCGGTTTTGAAGTCCACGCCCTCGCTCACGTCTATCTCTTGACCTGTGATAGAGACTGTCGCGTCCTCATTACTGCCAGTATCTTTTTTTGATCCCACCAGCGTTAACTCGGTGTTTAATATTTGCGCCAAACGCTCGCGGCGCTTAGTGATCTCAATGGTTGTTTGGCCAGCTGATTTCTCGTTATCCATGATTGATTGAGCTATGCCGATCAAATCCTGCTTACCTACGCGATAAGCAATTAATAGCTGCTCGTAAGCTGGCATTTTGGCCGCTGCCAGTGCATCAGCCAGTCTAAAAAACTGCTCTTTAGGTAGCGCTTGAACAGACTCTATGGTCATATCCCATTCTTTAAAACGCTTGCTAGATTTAGACAAGCTACTGATAATACCTTCCATTTCGTTGTACTTATTGGCCTCGCTTTGGGCTGCGATCTGCTCATCCGTAAGCTGTACGTCAGGATTAAAAATAAGTTGACTTACTGGTGCGTTCATTTGGCCACCTTCATCAATAAAGGTTCCCATAGTTCCGTCAGCTGAATAACTTTTGAACGTGCCACGGCTGATCTCGCCGTACTCACCCATCCATATCACCGCGTCACCCTCTGAGAAAGCGCCGCCCTTTGGCTTCTCAGGCTCAGGCGCTTTCTCGCTTTCGTCCTTACGCGATTGCAATGCCATATCGATTTTTTTGTTTAAATCCATAATGTCGATATCTAACATGCTGATCGTAGACTTTCTATCAGCGACCGTCTGTTCTGCGTCCAATAGCTCTTGCTCAACCTTGGCTTGGCGTGCTTGCGCGGCTTTAAAGCGTTTAGAGTTCTTAGCGGCCAAACGCATAATGCGGCGTGCTACCGTTTTTAACTGCACGTTATCGCCGTGTTTTGGTGATAGGGCGGCGGTTACATCGCGCTTATTCAACATCCACTTCCACGACACCATATAGTCACTTGGTAGCAGTTTTGATGAGGACTCCAACGGTTTATGGAACCAAATAGACAGCTTTTGGCCGTCCGATAAATCAAAGACAAACGCGATGTTAATAACGCCTTGGCGCTTAAATTCTTTAGTTGGCGTGACGTTGGTCACAGATAGACTTTCGCTACTTGCTTGACTAAGCGCCTTGAACAAACGATCGCTTAATAATGGTAAGCGACTCTTTGTGTCCATTAGCGCATCAAAACCCACTTCCTGTGCGTCCATGGCAAATAGTGCATCTACTAAATCAAACTCTGTAATAAGTTCGTTGCGGCTATCAGCGCGGGTGAGATCTAAGTACAAGCGGCTGTCTTTACCGCCATGGCTTATTAGGTTGTTGTTGCTATCCCACTGGACGCTATCAAACGTGACGCGCTCAGCTTCAACGACCAATTCAGGCGCGGTGATTACTGGTAGGTAGCTCTTATTCTGCGAGGGGTTATCCATCAGCTTGTTAATGGCATCAATCGACCAAGCGTGGTCTTGATTCATACCGTCAAACTGCATAGCGTTGTTGGTGATTAGCTGGCAAGTAGTGCCACCCAAGCTGTCTAGCTGCGACTTGGCGACTTGTAAGGCGTGGTTGCCGTCCATCGCGCCGCCAATGGCCATGCTGTCGATATAATTATTTAATGAGTCAAAAACGTTCACAACGTGCCAGCTATCATCGACACTGCCAACGCTGCTATTAAAACCCAAGCTGTCAAAACCTGTACTGTCCGCTAATACGGCCAGCATTTCACGATGACGGCCAGTAATGCGGCCAACCTCATAACGGCTGTACTGACTGAAAGATGAGCCATCAGGCTTGGTTGTATGGTGATTGCTATGAGCTTTATTCTGTGTGGTGTATGCCATGTCGCCGTACCTATAAATAATTAATAAGATACGGTTATTTTGACAAGTTTTGAGGTAGGCGGTTTAGGGGTGTTCCGTGGCGCGATAGCATAAAAAAACCCACCGTTTAAGGTGGGTTCTTTATTAGGTCATATCTTTAACTATTTTGCTGATACAAGTTTTTTCTTCCTAGCTTTGTGCAATACGCTTCAGCAAAAATTCTACACGACTCGCATCGTCACCCTTACCCTTGTAGCCGTAAGCTTTATCTACGGCTTTGTCAAGCGCAGCATGGGCTTTGGTTAGCTCAGGGTAAGGATCAATCATATAAGTGTTATAAAGATTAGCAAGAGTTGGCGCAATCTTACCTGCTATATGATAATAACAATTATCTAAATTGACTTGGTAGTGCTTACGAGCATCTAAAACGGTTTGAGCAGCTAATTCAATAGATTTTTTCGCTTTTAATGTTTTATCATCTTCACACTTAGCATCAAAAGGGAATAGGAAGTTATTATAAACAATACTGTTTGAATAGCGATAATCGCTCTTTAGCCGTCCTGCTACTAGACGCATGAAGGAGTTGTGCATATTGCTAGATAACATGCCGAAATGATAAAGAGTAGCATCAGATAAGCTAAACACTGCATCACTACACACCGTCTTATTACTTATGAATCCGATAGGTATATACTTTCTATTTTCAGATGACACTCTTGGGATAAGTAAATAATTTTCACTTTCCGGTTGACGAATCTCAGTGAATAAGTGCGGTGTAGCAGCTAGCTTTTGAGTTGCTACTTTGCTACTTTGCTCACGCATATCTTTCACATTTTTAAGACGTTGCATGACTGTTGGCATTTTGGCCAAATCATTATTTAGCTCTAATGCATTACAACTATCAAACCACAAACACCAGCGCTTAACACTACTTAAAAACTCTTGTGATCCTATAAATGGGCGTAAGTATTTTTCTGTTATTGGCTCTTCTTTTATTAGCTCTTGATATTCTTTATTAGAAAGAAGTAGATTGCCACCATCTGTCGGCTGACTACCTTTAGACATTAACGTTTGATTGGAGATTTGCTTATTCGTTCTGTCAAAAAAGATAAGTGGAGAATCAATTAAATAGCCGTTAATTAGCTTTGCTTTGTTAGGTTTGGGTTCACCATTGATATCATCGTAGCTAAAAATGATCTTTTCTTTACTTTCTTTCGTACCATAACCAACGATGATGCAATGTACAGCTGCTACACCCTTACCCTCATTTGACCATTTAAAAGTATGGTGTGCAAAATTTATATATCCGCCACAGTCTTTAAGTAGGTATTGCCATAATATGGCTACATGCTCACCTTGCACGATAGAATTAGTGGACACAAAAGCTGTTTCGACTTGGTGTTTTGGCTTAGTTACTGACTGCATATAGTGCATGGCTTTGATGTACCACCCTGCCACATAATCTAATGATTTATACTTTTTTATACTATTAGCAGCATGAGCCAAGTCTGCTTTTTGTTCTTTACTTTGATAGGTATAACCAATGAAAGGCGGATTGCCCATCACAAAATCGCACTCATTGGCTGCTAAAACGTCCTCCCAGTCAATTTGTAGGGCATTACCCTCTGTAATGTGTGGACTGTACACAATAGGCGTTGTAGGGCGTGTAGTACCAAAACGCTCAGCAGTGGCTTGGTTCAGTTGATGATCGGTGATCCACATAGCGACCCTTGCGATATGAGCCGCGTGTGGTTCAATCTCGATACCATAGAACTGATCAACTGTGACTTGACACATACTGCTAATATCAAGCAGACCTCTTTGTTCATCTCCATAGATTTGTGAGATTAGCTGATTTTCTAGCAGGCGTAACTCACGGTAAGCAATGATTAGGAAATTGCCACAACCACAAGCAGGATCGAAGAATTTTAATGTAGGCAATTTTTCATACAGTTTTAATGCTCTTGGCGTGTCCTTAGCACACTTTGAAAACTCATCACGCAGTTCTTGCAAGAACAAGGAGTTGATGACCTTTAAAATATTTTTTTCACTGGTGTAATGAGCACCAGACTCACGACGCTTATCATCACTATTAGCTGTGTCATCTATATCGAGTACGCTTTGGAACATTGAGCCAAAAATTGCAGGGCTGATCTCGCTCCAATCAAGGCTATTACACTGAAGGACTAAGTTATAGAGGTTTTCATCAAAATAAGGGATGCGGATTGATTGCGAGAACAGATCACCGTTGATATAAGCAAAGGCAGCATAACTTTCTGGTAAGCGACTAGAGCGATCTTTAGTGTTTAAAGTATCAAAAAGCGTGGTAAACACTTCGTTGAGATTGCTACCGTCACTTCTTGCCTCGTTTTTGAGCAACCCATCTAACAGGTTTTTTTGTCCAAATATACCGGTGTCATCGGCAAAGAAACAAAAAATCAGACGAGTCAAGAATAACGCCAATTCATCAGCATTAACCCCATCTGAGATAAACGCCTGATGTAGCTTAGCAACCATTTCGGTTGCTTGACGGTTAATCGGGTTTTCTTCAACAATCTCCGCCATTGCAGCGTTTGGCGCTAAGAAGTCCAACCATTCAGCATTTTTAGGCAGATCAGCAATCGGACATTTATATTCTTTGATATTCAGAGGATTTTCAATATCAAATATCCATAGCTCATCAAAGTTAGATAGTACGATATATCTTGGCTTATCCGCTGCGCTTAGTCGTTCATAGTATTTACTGACTTGGTTATAAGCTTTATTAAGATCAATACCACGGCTTTTTTGTTCAATCATCACCAGTTTAGGAATAAAGGCATCAACATACTTTTGAGATTTATCATCTTTTAGACGATGTTCAAATGCTTTTAGCTGTACTTGACCAGATACACCATAAGCATTGAATATCTGCGTCCAAAAATTCTGACTTTGACCTCTCTCATATCCTTCAGCGTCTTTATAGTCATGGATAATACGATGTAGCTGCTCACGGATATGCTGATAATCTAAACTCATGCTTGTTAATTCCCTCAAGATTACTGTGCGAGTATCACAATACACTACAGAACTTTGTAGCTCCGTGGCATTAGAAATTTTTATCAAAAACTTTGATAATTTTTTACTATTGTCTCAATCACTAAAAATATAATTAACCGTACTTTACTTAGTAGAAACTATTGATAAGGATTCTATCACTGATTAAGCCTTTAAGACACTAGATGAAAATTCATGCTGAATGGTATTTTGAATACTGCACCCACAAGATAAAACTATTCAGTGATGACAGAGTTTGTTTCATGATCTTAATTCAGTTAACGCTCGAAAATTAACGGCCGGATCTTCTGAAAAGTAATCGCTTCTTTGACAACCTCACTTCTACCAGTGGCGCTTGCCTCAGTGCGACCGCTTTTGGCCGCAACAATCCAAGATCGTGTGACGGCTGGCGGGTCATTCGGTTTTTTATGGTTAATCAAGCCAATGGTTAGCTTAAAACTATAATCTCTTGGTACGTGCACCGTGCCGTCCTTATTGAACGCCAAGTCATAGCATGCCCTAAATGATCTAAAAATAGCGCCGGTGCTGGTTTCAATGAATGTCATGTCCATTTCATCGGCGGTCTTTTGCGTTAAATAGCTGGCGGGTAACGCGCCAACGTAGAATGACTCGGCATCAGCACTGCCTAGTGACAAGTCGGCCTCGGTCACAAGATAACTTAATGTTTTGTCGGTAAACCACGGTATACCAGCACCAATACCGTAAATATCCTCGATCGTCACAACATACATGCACTGTAATAAGATCTCATGCGCTCTAACTTCGCCATACATTTTTTTAATATCCTGCATAGGCAAGTAGTTTTTGGCTGTGCCGGTCGCAGCGGCGGCAAAACCACTAAAAATATTAGTCTTCATCGTCAAAGTCCAATTCATCAGGTAGCGGGTCGTCTTGTGGCGGGTTCATCGACTGTCCATCGGGCATCATCATATGATCGCCCTCAGCTGGCGGCGGCGTGGTGATAGAGATAGCGATTTTCTCAGCCATGGCCATGTCATAGCCCATTTCGTCTTCTAATATTAATTGTGCGGTTTCTTTATCCAAGCCAAGCTCCTTGATCATCTGTATAGCCTGTACCTGAATGGTTGTCGTGTTGGCGCGATTCTGCTTATTGTTGAGCGCTTGTGAGGCCGCCGCATTTTGATCACTGTAGAAATCGAATTGCCATGGATACTCTTTAGAGTCAAAGTGCTCACCGTACTTGATACCCCAGTGAATACTCATTAAGTGATTAAGCGCGTCAATAACGGCCTGACGGATGAGCATAGATCTATTCATAATCTGTGCTGACGTATGGAACGCCGCCCCATCACCTAAGCCACCCGCCAGCATGTCAGCCCAACCCATCAGTGCCAAATCAATACCAAGGCCACCCGCCAAACGTCTTAGGTTGATCATCAACGTACCTTCGTTAAGCGGCGCTTGACGCTGTGTTAGATCCCCCACTGACTGCAATATCTGCTTTTCGCCCCATTGCGGTAATACATGATAGCTTGTACCGTACAATGCTTCGCCGCCTTTAAATGCCTCCTCTACCTTGTCTCGATAGTTACCAAGCATTTTAGTAAGTCCTTCTCTATATTTCGTAGCTTGTTTCGGCGGCATCCCCTCCATGTTGATCGTTAAAAAGGCTTGCTTTACGCTGTCTGCAATCTGCTGGTTATTGAGTCCAGCGCGGCTAATGGTTACGTCTTGCCACGGTTCCTCGATCGGGTATAAGAACGAGCCGCCAACCTCACTTGGTAAGATAGGATTGTCATAACGATTGTCATAAATCAGCGTTTTTTCATCCTGCCAAACTTGCCGTGACATTTGCGGTACGTTGGTAATGCGCGGCATTTTTACTCGTAGCATTTGCATAGGGGTTAGCTTGGCAATCGTGCGCTCATAGTCTTCTTCTTCCAACGCATGAAAGCCGATCGTATCCCCTGCTTGCTCAAACGGCATGATCAGTGGTGGCGCGGTGTGTCGGTTGTTCATCAGGCCAACCACGCCAGCACGTTTGTCGGTATAGATACGCGCATAGCTATCACCAAAACCGATCGCCTGACGTGCCAATGCGAATATGTGACGGTTGATAATTGCCGTCATGTGACGTGATTCGCGCTCTACCTTATCGCGCAGCTCTTTGGCGCGGCGGCCTTTGCCTCTAATGCGATCATGCGGGGTCATAAAGATCATATCCCCTGTCGTTTCGTGGCCACCCAGCGCGGCGGTAGCGTGCAAACTTAATGCCTCTGCAATTTGCGGGTCTTTTTGCATAATCTCCCACATGGTGTAGATCTGCTGGCGGGTGCGCGGTATTTTTTCTTTGTTGTAGTACGTGCCAAGCTCAAATTGGTTCATGGCCTCATATTGATGGTTTGCGTCATGAATACTTGATGGCAAGCGAGCCTGTTTCATTTCGCGGTTGCCGATCATCATGCCTGCCATTCTGTTAAAAAGTTTCATATTGCCGCCTGATTAATTTTGGGATTGGCTAGTATCGCTACCGCCTTCTTTGACGCCGCTGTGATAGTGGTATCTCACTGAAATTTTGCCAGCGATCATATCAACCGTTGAATATATGCTGCCATTAACGGTTTGATTGCCGTATGACACACTGTTGCCGTTGACCGTTTGACCACCATTGATCAGCTGATTGCCTGTCATGAAGTAATCGCCTATTTGGTTAACGTCGCCTTTTGCGTTTGTTTCAGCATTAATATTTAGCTCACCAGCATTGATGGTCACTATGTCGGCATCAAGGTTTATTTTGCTGGCTTTTAGATTGATGAAGTCTTTGGCGCTTAGTGTCATACTGGTACGCGCCAGCACCTCGATATTCTCTTGTCGGATGCGCCGCACGTCCACGATTGCGCGTCCTTGTCCGTGACGGCGGTAAAAAGCCACCACTGGCATTGACACATCGCCTTGCTCAAAAAATACCCATACGTCAGCACCTACCAGCAACTCGCGCTCAGTGTCCAAGTCGTCATCGCCAATAGGATAAGCCAGCATTGCGGTGATACCGTCTGCTACACCGTCCGTTAAACCCTCAATAGTGACTTTCGCGATACGGTTAACCTTGTCGTAGCTCACCAGCTTGGCGGGGTGCATGTAGGGGGATATAAAGCTCATTGTTTGGTGTCCTCGACTTGTGCCAGCCACGCTTTTGTTGCTGCAACCGATCGACCGCCCAACGCTCCTGATTCATAGACGTGCACGCCAGTAAGCGTGATCAGTGATTGATCATCGACCGATATCGTCTTACCAGCATCCAAGCGCTCATCTAGCTGGCGCGTGATTGTGGCTTTAGTGATCAATATACGACGTAGGTTTTGTAGTTCTCGGGTGTCAGCGCGGGGATAATACTGTATTGACCGCTCAGCTCTCGCCGTGCCTAAAATATCTGATCCGTTGTCATCGATTGATAGGTAGTTAACGTTGCCATGCCTGATTACGTTTGGATTGTCGATCCACTGGACGGCACTTTTATCAAAGAGGATCGCATCACCGTTCATAAGCTCGTTTAAGCGTATGACAGATAGGCCATTATCGGTATTGCATACCACAGCAGCTTCTTTCTGCAATGCCAATGCTATTGGCACGGTTGGCAACTGCCCTTTTAAGCAAGTAAAACTGGCCAGTTTGATATCGCGCTGGATCCTGATTTTTGCGCCAAGTGCTCGATAAACTTCATTAAAGCTGGTGTTTTCTAGGTGTACCGCCTTACTGGTCACGCCTAACAGCGCCTCGCATCCAGCAATAACAGCAATCACATGAATAGCTGTGACACGGCGGCCGGCCTTGATTGACTGCTCATTAATGGCTTGTGATTTAACGATTACCAGCGGCACACCTTTTGGTGTGGTCATCTTGCGGCCAATGGTAAATAAATCACGCAATCTATCATCAGCCTTTACCACCAGCTCAAGCGTTACTGGCACTGGCACAAGGTCTGTGCGATAGATTGCGCTGATTAGATTACCACCGCCAATTTGACTGCCATTTTCAAGCTGAATATTCACGCGTTTGTCTCAATAAATGGTTGTTTGAGGTGTGGCCGCCGATTGATTGGCGGCCATGTTTTATAAATGCCATAACCAAGGGCTAGTGTTGGGGTAGCGCGGGTCGTCATCGGGTATTTCAATACTAAACGGCTGGAATTGAAACGCCTCTTTTTGCATGACCTTTACCGCATCATCGTATAGCTGGCGTGCCTCACTTGACGACATGCCAGCGGGTTGAACACCTAAATTCTGCGCCCCCTCCATGCGCCGTGCCTGAACGAGATCGCAATGAGCACGGATAACTGGCGCAATAATTACCCAGTCATCCACCCCCAAAACGGTGTTTTTATCGATCACCAATAGCGGCTTATCACATGATTGGTCGCTTTTGGGGCAGTGCTGCAATTCGCCTGACCACCCCGCGTATGTTTTGGTGTTAATAATAAAAACCTTAACAACATCACTGAGCAATAAAGAAGAACCAGTCGTTAAAAGCTCGTCATACAAGTCACTGGCGGCATCTTGGATCGTGCCAATGACGTGATTTACGTCTGTGTCATTAACGCTCACAAGGCATCCTTAACCAAAAATGGTAACGTCATTTGAAGTGAATGAGGGCGTTAGGCCACCAAGTGTATTGAGCGCATTAGTTAGCGTATTGGCGAAAACATCTGTACTTGTTGCGCCTAACTTGCTGTCATTACCAAAGAAGTTATAACGGCAGTTTGCTTGTACTTGTAGGATTTGGCTGCGACTGGCTGCATCGATTTCACCGCCACCGTCAGTAAAAGTGATCGCGCTATCAATAAGCTCATATTCACGCAAGCCTTTGATGTTATCGCCGTCATCAACAAAACCGTCATAAACGCGTGCCAGCGGAATAATGCCGTCATGAATATTTACCAAGTCGTCTGCAAACTGTGAAATAACGCCACTTTCAGTTTCAATAAACGTCCATTGACCTTCAAAGTTTGTCTTACGCGTACCAGCTGCGTGCATCTGCAAGCCGCGTGCGGTGTCCACATCGGCTGAGTCATGGTGAGTACAGATCGGACGTTGGAAGTTCTGTAGCAGCACATATAGGCTTTCGTAGCCATCAATAACCAATACAGCGTTGCACGCCAACATAGCAGCACCCAACGATTTAACCGTATGGTACTGCTTGCGATAAGCCGTTAAGCTTGGGGTGTTTGTTTTCATGAAAAAGCCTTATCAATGAATGAGTGATAAGGCTATTTTGACAAGTTATTAGGCGGGGCTTTTAGGGGTGTTCCATTGATGCTCTTATGACTCAGGGTTAATAAGGTGAAAAATTGGCCACTTGATATAATGTGCCAGCGGCGGCTAAGGTTAATCCTATATCGTCAGTATCAACACTAACGGCAACCTCAGGCACAACCTGCCAAGGCACAAGGCGGGTCATTGTTGGTGCAAGCTCTGATAGCTCAGCAATGTTTACGGACGCATCAATTTTAATGCGCACGCGGCTGGTTAAAAACGATCCAGCCCCGCCTTTTTCTCTGACGTGGTTTGGATAGTTGCTTGCCAGCGCCTTTGAGTGCCATAACTGCTTGACCTCGTTTTGGTTCGGGTAAAGCATATTTAAAACAAACTGTAAAAACCCTAGGCCACGCTCACTGGCCATAGCCTCCCAATTCGCATAAATAATACTCATCAACTTATCGCTCAGGCCGTCATCATCGCGCCGTAGCACCGCAAGGCCGTTTAGCTTAGTAAAGCGCTCAACAACGGTACGACCACCCTGCCACGGTACGCCATAGTTATAAATGTCGTTAAGTTGGTCGATCATCTGATCTTGGATGGTAGCGACAAACACGCCAGCCATGGCACGCTCTAATTCATTCGCTGCGCTACTGTGCAAAATTGGTGATAAAAAATCACTGCCAGTTAAAGTTACATTGTCCATGTCGCGTTACCACCACCTGCCGTCCGAGTTAAATTGATAGTTATACTGTCACTATTTAGAAAAGCCCATTCATGCGGCTTTACTGGGTTAGCGGTTACGTCTTCACTGCTCACGGTAAAATCACTAATACGGTCTTGAAAAGCTGATATGTCGGTACGCAAGCGCGTTGCAATCTCTAATTGATTGAACCCATCGGCGTTATGATGGATCGCGGCAAGAGATCCCTTACCGTAGCTGGCAAGCAACAACTCTTTAATCTGCGTACGCACTGAATCCATGTCGTGCACGGGAGCCAAGCGCCCTGTGATCGTAATTTTGTATGGCCGTTCTACCACGGCCTTAACTCTAACGCGCCCCTCTAGCAAGCTATCAGCGCGTGCCACTAATTGTTGAATATCGGTAATCAGCTGGGCTTTCTCACTGGAACCACTGTTTTTGGCCACCACCGCAAGATTTAAGTGATTGATGCTATCTAGTGACGCGCCATAATACTTTTCATGCGCCGCCTCATTCCATACTGCCATGTAATCAAAACGACTCATAAAATGCTGCATGATCAAAAAGGTAAAATTACCCATGAATACCGCATTACGGTCGTACATTGAAGGGAAGCTTGCCAACAATCTAAGCTGATTGATCGTTAACGGATTAGTGCCAGCACGGATCATATCCCCCGCTTTAAAATATAGGTTTAGCTTGCTTTCATCACTGGTATTAATCTCATTGAGCGCGGCTTGCCCTAGGCTTGCTGCATCGACCTCACCATAGCTCTGAGTGATTGCAAACTCATAAACCTCACCCGCCTGTACGGTCTTGCCAGCGCGATCGCTTGCCCCAAAAATGACGTTGATATTTATCAAATCGTCACTTTGTAAGGTATAGGCTGGCGCGTCTATAGCGGCGTTCATAAATTTTGGTGCGTACTGGTAGATCTCGCCAGTGGTCGTATTGGTGATACCAATGCCTGAGAAGTAAGCGCCGTCAGTGGTTGATAATGCCACGGTATAAAATGGCTCGTTTATTGGTACGGTCATGCTCACGCGGTTAATAAGGCTTTGTTCGACCAAAACTTTTTTTACTTCACCTGCGCTCAACGTTAGCGAGGCTAGTAAGCGCCATTGTCGCCCGGTACCGTCCTCAACAAGCCGGCCTTGCGATATCGTTAATGTGCTTTGCGCGTTGTTTTCAACGGTCAAAAGGTGCTGGCAGGGTGAGGCTGTTGGTAATATGCCTTTGTTAATCGCATCGGCAATAATAGTGCGATTTTTTGACTTAATAAACGGCTCGATCGCGTTTACATCATTATCGCGTTTTAAAGAAATTGCCACCTCAACGATTGACGTTAGCATTGCTCTAACGGTAGGGTCACCAGCACGCCAGCGCTCGGCTATTTCGGGATAGTCATTAATATTGCTGTTTATGCTCTCTAGTATTTTATTGCGCTCTGACATTGTAGTAGTCCTGATCCATGGTTTCTGCTGTTGACTGGCCAAGCTCGATATCAATGCCGCCTACTCTCAGGTAGATATATAACTGATCATAACCAACGGTGGCCGTATCAATACTAAGCTGACTATCACTAAGTTGGTTTAATAGCGGTATGTCACGGCGTAGTTGTGCCAAAAAATTATCAGCGTTGTCAGTGCTCAGCTCACGCAATAGCATGTTGCGCACGTCCGCGCCGTAACTTTGGCCAAAATATCCGTTTGGCGGCGTGGCCAACCAGTGATCGATCATGTCTTTTATTTTCGCTGCATCAATCATGGCCAGCCTTATTTATCGTTGTTTTGTTTGAGTGAGGATATTTGAGCAAATGGGCTATGAGCCACAAAAACGAGCATCATAGTCAGCCACACCATTAGCACGCCAATAATGCCTAATATCACTACCAAACCCGCCCCGCCAGCGCCCCACGTCTGCGACTGCACCATAAAAGCGTAGAAACGCCATAACAAAAACAGATAAAGCGCGGCGAATGGCACGGCAAAGCTGGTGGCCGCCTTTACCGACTTTGACAATGCCACGGCAAGCGTGGTGCTATTCATCATGTTATTTAGCGCTTTAATACGTGCCCTGATATCAAAGTACAAAAAGATAAGGATCATCCACGCCGTCCCAGTCAAAAACGCGTCCACTATGTAGCTGTTTTGCATGATCTCACCTGTTATTTGTTGGATTCTTTTATTTTGGCCAACTGCTCTGTCAGCTCGGCCTTTTCGGTTGTTTTGTTTTGGATGATCACATCAAGATCTTTTACCTCATCAAGTAAGGCGTTACGCTGCTGAGATTTGTTCATCAGTTCTCGACTACCGCCAGTGGGCGTTTTGCGCACTTTCATCTTGGCGCGTTTAGCATCAAACTTTTTTTGACCTGTTTTAATCATGGTGGCCAGCGCATCGACTGAGGCGTTAAATGAATCGTCATAGCCGTTATCAAAATCACCAGCCAGTGGGATCATCTTGCCGTTAACATCAATACGGAATATGTCGTACTTAGCGCCGTCATCAACCAAGCGCAAATAAATCTTTACCGTTTGTCCGTTCTCTAAGGCCATGCTGACTGGTCGCACGCTTGCGCCTGATATGCGCTTTACTTTTTCAACCTCGGTGGCCACGATCTTTTCTTTTGCGCTATAAGACAAGCGTTTTGAGAAGTCGGCAACTAATTTGGTTTTTTTTGTGATCTCGGATAGTTTCATGTGTCACCTGCTTAAAATGAATGTTAGCGTTTATCCCTCTATTGTAGGTCGATAGCTTGGCGGCTTAACGGCAGTGTTCCAATAAAAAACCGCCCCATATTGAGGCGGCTTTTCTCGTTGCCAGCAGCCGATCTTTAGGAGTTAAAATAACGTGACGCGCCAGCCTTTTGTAATGCCTTCAAGCGATTTTTATTGCCTTTGTAAAGATTCATGCGCATACCCTTACTAAACGATCGGATCTGCTTTTTGATAGCGGAACCAGTACCCGCTTTACGGCGTGCTTTTTTAAGCGCGGCTTTTTGGCCAGCTTTAAGTAATGGCTTGCCTTCAATACGCTTGTTAATGGTGACTTTCTTACCATTACGAATGGCTTTGACGGCTTTGTATTTCAGCGTTTTACCGTTGACTTTCTTAACCGTTGTTTTACCAGCACGTAATTTCTTGCCAGCGGCATCAAACTGTGGCTCTTGATTACCCAAGCTATCAAACTCGCCTGATTCTTCGGCATCGTCCACGTCTTCATCGCTATAAGCGAACGCGGCCACAAACACATCAAAATCATCACCGTCATCAGGCATGTTTTCTAATACCGTCTCAGCGGCGGCAAGTGCTGCTGCATCGGCAACTTCAACATCATCATCGAACAGATCATCGATTACTGAGTCTTCAACACCTAGGGTTGATAGCGCGTCTGCTACGTGGGCTGAGAATGTAATTTTAACGTTTTCATCGATGCCCTCGATATCCTCATCGTCGTCATCAACAAATGCTTCAAGCATCAGCGCGTCTAGCACCTCACTTGGCAGGATATCTTCATCGTCATAATCCGCTTCTGATAGTGTGGCGGCAAGCATAAATGCAACCGATAGCGCCTGAATACGCATTTGACTGGTGGCTACGATCGCCATACGTTCACTGATTGGATCAGCTCCTAACTTATCGGCGGCATCTTTTGGGTTGAGCGCATCAAACTGGGCTTGCTGGCGCTCATGGTTGCGGTCACGGCGGCGCTGGTTCATCATTGGGTTTAACATATTTTTTCCTTGAAAAATGATTATTTACACTGTGATTGGTACTGATCGCTGGCATGATAGTGATCAAGCGGGTTATTACTTGGTGACTGTGGTTTCTAAAAAGGCTTGGCGTGCGCACCCTTGCGGACGGCGGCTAAACTTAATGTCTGCCTTACTAAATGGATCATCGGCGCGTGGTGTGATACTGAGCGCGTAATAACGACCGCCAAGCTCTGACGATTGCACCAATAAACCTTTGCCGCTATCATCAACAACGCACGCATCTAAAAAGCGTTCGCATTCACTGGTCGCATCTTTAACAAAGCTGCTCATGCCTTTTAGTAAGTGCTTCTTGGTGATACCGATCACGACATTGGCGGTATAAGTCTCAATTTCGGATGAGTTGATCAAGCGTAAGGCACTGGTCTTGCTGTTGTACTGGGTTAGTGCATCCCCGTAGATAAAGCGATCGCCGCCGTCAAAACGCTCATTAATGACAACGTTCACGCCAGCGCTCGCAAGCGCATTTTGCGCTTCCTCATCTAGTGTTAAGCCGCTTATTTTCTCCATATCGCGGAATAATACTGGGAAGTCGTAACCCGCGATTGGTCGATAGATTGGCGGGATTCCAGCGGCATTAGTGGCCGCATTACGGATCAATAATTGCGCAAGATAGTCACCAACGCACGGGCGCCATTTTTTACGCGCCAATACGGTTGTTGCATTGCTTGGACGCGACTTATTAGGGTTCCAAAAAACCCAAAAACGATGGTCGTTAATGCTTAGTGTTTCAGCCAATGCCACGGCTGATTGCCAGTCTGTGATATTGCCAATATCAAGCAATACATGACAGTTGATCTTACCCATCACCTCTGCCAGTGCCTCAATATTAGGTAGGCTAGCCACCTCACAAGAGACTATATAGCGTGGACGATCGCGCATGTCTAACAACGCGTTTTTAATCTCTTTTGGTGTCAAGTCGGTTACGGTGCTGGCTGGCACAGCAAGCTCAACTTGTTTGGTGCGATAAGCGCCGAGTTGGTTTAACGCACCCATGGTTTCAAGCGCCGTCTTGATTGCTGCCGCATCGCTTTTGCTATAGCTGGTCGTGACTGACTCGAAAAAGTCATACTCACTATCAAGTGCGCCGTAAAAGTCTAACTTGCCTGTGATATAACTAAAATCATCGGCGTGCTGTTCTTCTAACGCTTCAACGCCGCCGCCAGTGTATAAACGGCCTTTTAATTCCGTTAATACACTGCCGTCTATCTTGTCGTTAAAACTGATCTTGAAAATAAGATTGTTTAGCGGATCAGTGTCAGTGGTAAGGGTTTTTTCATCAACTGCCATGACTTTTGCCACGACATTTGAATCAAACGCGTATTCTGTAACAAGCTCTACGCTTGCCAGCGCTGCGAGATTGGGCGATTCCGTCAGTGCCATAGAAGACGCTAGAATACTTAAATAAAGGGTCTGAGCGCTCATAATAAAATGCCTATACTGTGTTGGTATTTCATCAGTATAGGCAAGGTTTGATTGAGGCTTTTAGGGGTGTTCCATGAGGTATTACACATCACCACCATTGCTTGTGAAATTAATAACAGCCATGATTTTAGCGGTTATCGAACCATCAAAGTTTTTGATTGCTCTTAACTTTGTACGCTTTAAGATATTAATAAAAATTTATACTACCGAATATATGAACTTGATAGAAATCACTACAATTTCATTATCAACACTAGTTGACAATATTCTAATAAACTTTATAATTTTGTTGCAAATAATACTAAGCTATTAGTCACGCTCACAATCAAGCAGTTCTGAGAACTATCCTTATGTCTTCGCAAATTGATCGTTTACATCAACTTGTCATTAGCTCTGATTTACTAGCACCTTCTGATCTATATCCAGTAGCTTTTTCTTGGAAAAGCACTATTAATTACTCATCATCAGCTAAATTGTTGGTCTATACTCATAGCTTTTTAAATGCAGACGCATGTTCATCTTTGATTGGTGCGCCAGTTTGTTTGACCACACTATCAGCAACTCGAATTCCAACTTATCGCACCGGCATTATTCAAGCAATAAACTATCAGCACTCAGATGGGGCGCTACACTTTTATGGCTTAAGCATTGTGTCCCCTGATTGGTTGTTGACTCAAAATATTTGTACTCGTAGCTTCGTTAATCGATCCACCTTTGATATTGTCACTAGCGTTTTGGCAAACTATGATTTTGAGTGGCAATGGTCTGAAATATTACTTGCCTCAGAGTCTTTACAACGGCCACTTGCCTTGCGTACTCAGTCAGATGTTAGTGACTGGGACTTTGTCACTGGACTGCTTGCTGATATTGGTATCTCTATGCTTTGGGTTGCAAAAGAATCTATAGAAGATATTGGGTCTCTAGTTCTAATCAGTAACTTTGATGACTTAGAGATACCTTCTTTAAACTATAACTATTCGCAAAACTCTGTACAGTCTGGACAAGACACCGTTGATGAGCTGCAACCAACCGTTATGCAACGAGGCACACGCACCGTCACCGTCCGTGCTGACGGTCTTTCCGCTGACACCATTTATGAAGGTACAGCGGATAATGAGTCACCGCTGGCAATAGATAGTACAGCGGTACTGCTAGCATCGCCCTCAAGAGTCACAAGCGATGCCGATGCCATACGCCTAGCTAAGCAGTGGGTGGCTGCAAATAATAGTCATCGCGGCCATTATCAAGCCACAGGCTCCCTGCGCGGGATGAATGTGGGCGCAAACGTTTATATTAATAATATCCCCAACATCCAAAGCATTGAAACCCACTGTTTATCATTACAGATGATCGGAGTCGAGCCTGATAGTGACAGCATTTCCTATCAGCACCACACTATGATTAAAGACTGGCTACAGCGTCTTACTAAGGACACTCAGTACGGATCAATGAGCATTCCCGCCTATGCCTATGAAATAGCCCGCAGCACAGGGATATGGGTTAGTGCTGAACTGCTTGATTCAAATATCCCCTATTGCCCTTATCCAAGCATCCTCTCCTTTGCCAGTCATACCTATAGCGGTCCTACCCAAGCGCGTACAGGTAACGCTAACACCTCAACAACTCCAAGTTACGCATCTACCGTCACTGATGACACTCTACAGCAAACCATAACTACTCCTGTTTGGGCAGGTCTTAGCGCTCAAAGTGATGACTCGACGCCTCCCTTACGTAGTCTGCAACTCTCATCGGGTACCACGCATGGCTGGCAGTTTGCCCCGCGTGATGGACAACCCGTGTTGCTGACCTATTGGTATGGTGACATCGACAGCCCAGTGATTAGCCGATCTTTATATGACGGTATTGGTATGGGTGATACTGACATCAATGATATAACAGCAGGATCAAGTGAGCTTGCGCATCGATACAACATAAAGGGTGGCTCCTCACCAAGGTGGCATGGGAGCGGACTTGGGCACTCACAAATCAATGATGATGATAATCATAGCGGGTGGATATCAGGGATTGCGCAATACGGTCTAGTCAATAGCTCTGAGATCAGCCTGCTGTTCGATGATACGCCTAATAAAGTTGGACTCAAGTGGAGTGCTAATATTGGCACTCATGCGGATGCAATGAGCGCAACTATCACAGACAAGGCCACCTTCGCCCCCAGTCAGCACGTTATTGAACTGGGTATCCTACGCCATCGTTTTAGCAACCATCAATCCACTAACAGCGGACAAGGCTTCAGAGTAGCAACTGATAACAGTCTTCAAATCACAGGCAATAAAGGGGTGTTGCTGTCTACCTTTGGTATCCGTCATACACAATTGGAGCATGAATCAGCATGGGTCAATGATGCAGGACAACGTCAGCTTAAAATAGGTGCTGAGCTGGGTGAGACGCTAGAAGAGGCCAAACAAGCACATCTGCAATCGACCGAGGCACTCAGTCGTGCTGTTCAATCAGTAGATGCCTTTAAAACCACGGCACAAGTGATAGATGAGACACTCAATACAGAAGTCTTAGGCGCACCCGATGTGATGCTGGTCAGCAAAGATAGCATCCTCGCCTCTGCCAGTAATACGCTGTGGACAGCAAAGACGATTGTCAGACAATCCGGCGGCACGCAGTCAGATGTGGTGGCAGGAAATTATAAGCTAACGGCAGATATGATTGAGTCACTCTCGGGCGTTGGTGGTCAAGCGGCCCTATCAGGACTACATATCAGTGCCAATACCAAACCTGTAGCGATACAAGCGCAAGGAGGTGAGTTGCAGTTGCACTCTCAGCAAGGTATGACGATTGGTAGTGAATCAGGTCAAGTGAATGTGTCGAGTCCTAAGCGCATCAAGCTACAAACCAGTAGCGGTGCTTCGATTACGATTGATGACAGTGGCATTAAACTGGTGTGCCCAGGGACGATTAAGATAAAGGCGGTGAAGAAGAGTCTGGTTGCTGGTGGACGTGCAAAATTTAAATTACCAGCAATGCCCAAACACCATGAAGAGTTCTTTATTTTAAAAGGATCTAATGGAGAACTTATAAGAAATCATCGGTACATTATTGAATTAAATAATGGTGTGGAGTTCCATGGTTTAACAGATGCAGAAGGTAAAACTCAAACTATTAATACAAATGGCTCTAAAGAGCTAACAATACATATATTGGATGATTATTCAGATGAGTATCATCAATTTAGTGAAGACTCTTATTCGGAATAGAATTTATGGCTAAAAGCTCAAAGCCTACTAATGGTCAAGGTAAAACCAGTACTAAACCTATTGCTGAAAGTAAAATCGTTACGCTAAAGCCAAGCTTAGAGCGTAACTATCTATGTGCCCATATTTGTTTTGCAGAGAAATTTCCGCGTATCAGTAGGGCTGGAGCTAAGCTCAAACAGCGTGCCTGTACGCTTGCAATATGGGCGGAAGAAGAGGCTAATCATCTAATTTGGAAATATAAGGCAGAAGTTGGTTATATGATGAATAAGAACCCTCCTATGCCTATTATGAGTCCGAAGAATGGTGAAGAAATGCGCCCCAGTCGTTTTCCGCTTGGAAGAGCATCACAAATGGGATTGTTCACTAAAGATAGCTTAGAGGATAGTGCAAAAGGTCGGTTAAGAATACCTGACTGTGTCATTTTAAAGACTACTGATGCTGAATTGATTAATCTTCGAATGACAGGTGCAGGAAATTTTAAGAAACTAATACCAATACGAGATAATATAGAGTCGGTTGTTGAAATTAAATTTGGTACCGATACATTGTCTGATGGGCAAATTAAAGCATATAGAAGAATTGCTGGTTCAAATAAGAAGTTTAATAAATTAAGAGATACAGACTGTCGATGCGAACTTAGAAATCCACAAAAATATGGTGCACAAACTAAAGCATATACTTATTTAAAAAATCCATGGGCACAAGTAGCTGTCAAACATGAGAGTTCTTTAGCACATGGAACAATTAAACCTACAAATCAACCTGTTTCAGATTATCTAGATAATCCTGTGGTTACTGATATCATCATCGGTGGCGCAGTTGTCGCTACAGTTGCTGTAGGTATTTTCTTGGCGCCTGAGATTGCAGCAGGTGCACTAATTTTAAGAATAGCCACACTATAAGTATAATAGGAAAAACTATGGAAGATATAGAAAGATATAAAGACGAGTTTGAATATTTTGATGAGAGTCTTGGAGATAACGGTCTGACCGTTTTATCTGTTCACCTAGAGGCTTGTTTTTTCTTTTGGGATGGGCATACCAAGGAAGTCAGACAACAGCTAAAAGCGTGTATGGATCATTATATGGACTTATTTAGTGACCACATCGAATGGGGATTTGATCCTAAAGGCTGGACACAAAAACCGATAGATAAGCTGCCTACCTTTGAGCAAACCCTAGAGAACAACGCGCATGTTGATGACTGTATTGAATGGTTCGTTGCAAGCGGAAATTATAAAGAATTAAATGCAAGCTTTGATTATAAATTATCTTGTCTTACTGCTCGGGGTTGGGAAGTTCAAGAACCTAGTAGATTGCTTTTTCGTATTCATAGACAGAAGTTTTATGATTCAGAAACTCATCAAGCAATTATTGAACTTTTCAACGACTGTATTAGCCGTTTAAACCCTTATCACGCTACTATGGGCTGGAGTCCCGCTTATGGTTACGATAACGATAGAGTAGGTATTGATATCCTTGACCAAGCGCATTGCTTTTTTGGTCTTAATATTTATGATCTCGGAGACATAATGACTTTAAGTCATGGTATTAAGAGTATCGACTGGTGGACGTATATTAGTCATGAACTCGCAGAACGGGTCGGTGGAATCGATATTTTTAAGGCTCAAGTTAAAAAACAGAAAATCACTTATAAGGATTATTCTGATGGGTTGCTATTGATTGCTGCCGATACACCGCAACTACTACCAGCCGATGATAAAATCCCTGACAGTTATCTAAATATTAATGCCATTACTCGCCCTATGCGTAATGGCAATTATGATTCTTTAGGTAATGGTTACGATGAAGGTATTGGCTATCAAAGCTTTAATACTTACTTTACAGACTTATGGATGAGACGCTTCGATAATCCTAGATTGTGGCGAAGACTACCACAGCCAGTGGACAATAGAACTTTATCACAGCCGTCAATTGAACCGATAACGCTTATGTCTGCACAAGTTTGCGAGATTGATGGTCGCTATCGCTATGAAGAAGAGTACGACCACATCAGAGACCATCCAGTATATTTCGCAGAACCTTATGAAAGAGCTGAAGACCTTCGACAGTATGTAGTACTGCTCAAAGGTGATATTGCGCCCTACTTCATCAAAATGAATCAGCATGGGCATACAGAAGAAAGAGTATCTATAACGTGGACGTTGTTCGAGAAACTCTAATATTGGATCATGTCCTAGCAACGTTTAATAATTGCTCGCCGTTACTTTGAACGGCTTATCCATACGACCGCGCTTAAAACGGCCGATAATTACGCCTTTATTCAATGACGGCAAACTATTACTCTCTGTCTTATCGATAACGCCCTGATATTGCACGCCAGCGGCGCTACCTAATTTTTTACTCTCAATCATAATCTGTCCTATTAAAAAGCCTATACTGTTTTCACAGTATAGGCTTGGTCTGAAAGGTTAAGTTAGGACTGTTCCATAGGGTTAGTAGCCCATCCAACTACCAATAGCACATGACTTAATGGTTGTATCTTTACCAAACGCTAGATAAACAAGATCGTTTCTACTGTCTTCTGTCACAGCAAACTCAATAGTATATGGCTTGAAAGCCACAATACCGTCTTGATCACGCATGTATTCAGTTGTAGCAGAAGCACCATAGATATTGGCCTTATGATAACCTGTGGCAAATGCTGCTCTACCATTACCACCGCCAATGTGTATCATTTGCCAATCATTGTGGTATAACGACTCAAAGAAATATTCAACCACGTTATAAACATCGGGGTCGTTGTTTCTGTAATACTGCCACGGCTCACCATTTATACGATATTTTGCATGTACTTCACCAATAGGGTTTTCATCTCCGCTTCGATGGTTGAACATAGTTTCGTTGTATGTTGGCATACAAACATTAGGATCAAATTTTTTTTCCATCACCGCACAACTGTGTACCTCTAGCGTGTCACCTGTTGCCCCCATTTTGTAGAAAAGATCATTAGCAGGATCTACGTTTGGTGTGGGTTTAAATACTAACCAATTGTGCTCAGCACGCGGCTTGTTTGGTGTATGCGAACTTTGGAAAGTATATTTTAACTTTAGCTCTTTTAAGTCTTTCTCCCCATCGTATGTCTTTATAATACCGTTTGTATTGATACCCAGAAATGAGTAGTAATACTTAGGGGCGATTGGAAGAACTGGCAAGCTATCAAGACTAATCACTCCACCTAGACCATCTGTATCGCCGCTGTCGATCATATATGGATAACCAATAAACGCGAGTGATTTACCATCTTGTCCATAAGCTGTCATACGACTAAAGGTGTCATAGTCTGTAGTCTCAGCATTTAGGTCAAAAGTAACAAACAAGCCGCCGTTACGACTAACAGTGATCCATTCTTTGGGCAAGTCTTCGTTGAAGTTTGAAACAAAACCATTACTTGGCGTGCATGTAATGCTGCCACCACCGCTTGTATTGCTACCAATACGCAAAACGCTAACCTCACTCACCCCGCGCTTAAAAGCATCTTCTACCGCCAAGTAACTTGGATTAGATGGATCACGTCCTAACAACGGCTGGTAATTGCTGGCAGTCAGTTTGAACGGTTTATCCATGCGGCCACGTTTAAAGCGTCCCGTAATCACGCCATTGGCTAATGACGGTAAACTGTTGCTCTCTGTTTTATCGATAACGCCCTGATACTGCACACCAGCGGCGCTACCTAGTGTTTTACTCTCGATCATAATCAATCCTCATGACTTTTAGAAAATGGCGGTCGAAAAGCACTTACGACCGCCAGTAGCACACCAGTGTTTTAGTTGAGCACACGCAACTTGTTACCGCGAGTGTGGTTGTATTGCTTAACATTGCGCAAGATTTGGTCTTTATCTACCAAGGCCGTAGGATAGATATTAGTTGTTTTCTTAGCTGGAGCTAGCGTACTGGTCGCTGTCTCGAAAAAAGCGAACGCACCAGTATTGAAGACTTCTACATGATCTTCTTCTACTGTGTCAGCCAGCTTGATATCGTTGGTTTTCATGGCGTTATTTCTGAACTGGAACCATGCGTTACCGCCTAAACGTTGGTCGTTAACTGCTTCATTCGCTGGCTGCTCAACTTCGTTTGCGTTAGCGTCATCGCTGTTACCAATATCTGACGGCACATCATCGTTGGTAACGTTATCCATTTGACTAGGTTTTTCGCTGTCGTCTGCGCTTGCTTCACTATCGATCTGATCGCCATGCTCGCTATCAGTATCATCTTGAACCGTCTGTACGTCTTCATTGGTATCATCCTTATCATCTGCTGGTGCTGGTTGATCGTTGTTTGCTTCGGCAAGCGCGGCTTCAAAATCAAAGCCCTGATGATCCAGTAAGCGCCATGTAAGCTCTGACTTATTATCAGCGCTTAGGTAGTCCACCTCGGCTTCGGTCAATAGATCTTCCATCTGATCAGCGGTGTATTTTTTATACACGCGCTTAAACTCTGTCAGCTGCTCTAGTTGCTCAAGATTTTCAGGTAATTGCTTAACGTCTGTCATGTCGGTAATCCTTGGATATTGGTTAAAAATAAATTTAAAAAAAGCCTTGCTGCCACTTATGACAGCAAGGCTTTAGTGGCTAAACCTTCGCTTGTTGATTAAAGCGCTGGCAAGTTGATCATTTCAATCAACATGCACTGATTGCGATAACGAGGTAGCGGGTTAACCTCGCCAGCCATACGGCTGTAGATCGCCACGTCTTTTTCAAACGCGGTAGCATTTGACGTTAGTACCATTGGCGGTACTGCGGTAAAGCCAACAAACGGCGCTTGTGCTGGCGTGATAGCGCGTGGCACTAACAACGCGTGTGCTGTGGTGGTGTCCGATTCTTCGTCAAACACACCCATGCTTGATGGAACGTAATAGACGTTTGCACCGTTGTTTTTAAGACGCCCAATACGGTAGACGGAATACTGATCACCAAACGGTACGCCTGTTGCTTCGTAGTTTTGGCCACCCATACCTGAGAAGAAAGCCGCGCCGCGATCCGACACATAAAGATCATAACCTGCAATCGCCATATTGATAGCGCGAGACAAGCGAGTACGTGCCAGCCCTAACGTGATATTGATGTTAGAGAACGCATCCGCTAGGTTGGTTGGTGACACGCCAGTCTTGTTGAAGTCAAACGTAACCACGCGGCCAGTTTTTGCGTTTTGATCCGATAGGCACATATTAAACGCGGTACGCAATAAGCGGCCTGTCTGCTCAAAGTAGTAACGCTGCATAGCGATTGTTTGCGCGGCTCCGTACCAGTTGATACCAAGCTCGTTCGATAGCTGAGTGATTGCATCGATTGACGCGGTAGAACGCGAACGATGAGGGGCTGCATAAATAGAACGATGTAAGAACTTCATATCTACCGATGGTTCACGCAAAATGCTGTTGCCGTTGCTGTCTTTACGCTCGTAGTCAAAGACAAGCTCAAGGCTCACGTCATCAGGCTCAGGATCAGCACCGTTTGTTGTATCAAAATTCACCTCGATAGTGTGCGCATCAAGGTCAGCCACAGCGGTTGTTACGATATAGGTATCTGTACCGATTTCAACTGGATCTAGCGGCTGTAATACACTACGCCCACCATCGGTCGGATGATCGCGGTGCTTGTCATTGGCAATCTCAATGCCTTTAATCATAATGGCAACGCGGCCACCTAAGAACGGCGCTTTTGGTGAGGTTTTATCAACAATAAATTTAATGGTTTTATCGCCGCGCTTTTCAGCGGTATAGGCCACACGCGAATCAAGCGTGAACACGCCAGCGCTGGCTTTTTTCATGGTCAATGTATGGCGGTTTTCAAGGTATGGCATACCCGCTTTGTCACCGTCCATCAATTCGCCACGGCGCATAACGCCCATGTCTAAACCTGCGGTCGCTGTACCATAAACGATCGGCAATTCGTTACTACCCATTGGGTTTGGTAACATCGATAGCAGCGGTAGTGAGTTAGAGATACCGTACGCGATAATGACTTGAGTTGCGGCTGGCACGACTGACAATGCTTCGTGATGACCTAGTGATAGGCTGTCAAAAGTAGGCTCTGCGTTGGCGTCGTATTTTTCAGCACCACCAAACGGCGCGGCGGCTGTGGTTAATGCGGCGGCAATCGCATACTCTGACGGCATTTCACCACCGTTACGGCGCTTAAATTCAATAATACCGTCTTCTAAACCATCAAATACCGCTTGCTGGTCTTCTGCCATGTATTTACTGTTTAAGATGCGCTGTAGCGACTCGGGTAGTTCGCTCATAGCTGCTTCTCGGCCTTGGGGGTTGCTTGCCAGCATTGAGTCAAACGCGGCGACTTGATCGCTACTATTGCCCTTTTTTCCTAAGATTCGCATAAGGCGGCGGGTTGCTTGTATCTCTTTATGTGCTGCTGCGTCAAATACTGCTGCTTGCTTCTTATCCATGGGGTTAATCCTATATGGTCGGTTGGATAGTGATAGAACGTCTAAACTGATAGTATTAATGTTAATAGGCTTTCAAATGGTCGTTTTAGGGGTGTTCCAAACGCAAAAAAGCCGCTTATTAGGCGGCTTTCTGTTTTGAAGATAGGAAGTCTTTTTTAAAACGCATACGCATATCCTTGCTAGACTGGTGTCTCTTATTTAAGAAGCACTCTGTGTTTTGAGCCTGCATAAATATAAAGGAGCCCTGCTATTTAGCAGAGCCCCTTTATTAAAGCAATCGTAGAAATTTTCTTCATTAGCATTTGCTAATCACTCATAAGGTACAGTCACGTCCTTGATATCAGCTTCATTAAACGCTTCAAGATAGTTAAGATCGAACCGCTGCGACAATGCGTACCGCTTGCCAGCGCTGGCAAGCATGGCCTGAGCCATAATTCCTGTGACTTCGTGGTACTCTTTATGGCCATTCAGCATAAAACAAAGAAGATCGCCTTTTTTTGGTTCCCAATTTGGCATACTTTTTAAGCGCTCATCGCCCTCTAATTCAATGTCGTAAGGCTCAACGAGCACGATCGATGACATTGCTTCGGGTAAAACAAACATGCCAGTATCATGAAACGCGCCGCCCAAGCTATCGAGCATTAAAACCATGGCATGACCTAACGACTCATAATCGATCGCGTGTTCATCGCTATTGCTTACCGATCCTAGACCTGACCAAGTATCGCGGTCGCGGTCTTTGGTACTATCCCCAACTGGCAAAACAACGCGTCTAAAAGCGAATGTCGGTATCACTGACTGGCTGCGCAAGGTGATAATCCGATTGGTCAAACGCTGGCCATTCGTCACCAGCTCGTTTTCTATCCGTAAGCTCATTTATTGCCCCATTTTTTCTGATAATTATTAATCTCGGTTTGATAGATCTCTTTAAAACTGGCTGGCACGTTCTTTTTACCTATCTGACCTTTGGCGTACTGGTAGCTGGCGCGTTCGGCTTGCATTGGCTGGTGAGGCGACTTGGCTTGCTGACGCTTATGCTCGGCCTTGATCTGCTTTTCAGCGGCGGTAGCGGCTTGCTTGATCTTTTTGCTCCAATGTAAACGACCATTCCAGTTATTAAGCGCTTCTGTCTGCTTCATGGCTTCACGTTCTAGCGTGCTGGCTGGCCTACGGTGTGACTTAACTTGGTTACTGGCCTTAGCTATGTCTTCACGCGCATAATCTCTGATCTTGGCGATCATGTGTGGACTGGTGACGTACTTCATGACACGTAAAGCGTGCTTACAAGCCACGCCAGTTAATTTAGGGTTACGTGTTGAGGGGTAACGGTTCTCATCAAGGCCGTAGTTATACTTGCCTATCGTGGCCACATACCTATACCAGTAACGATGACGGCCACAATCACAATCAAATCGAATCTTGCCGTCAATAACCGCTTCTCTCACGTCCACAACGGTTGGCGCTTTGGTGCGACCTAGCAGTAAATTTGGATAGTCGAGCAACTGTACCGTCACATAGTGGTGTGTGTCCTTACTACCAATACCTGCGTTCGTGAAAAAACTAATCACGTTACCCTTGCGCTTAAACACGCTGGCAAGGTGGATCTGAGTATTGGCACGCTTAATATCTTCTACGCGGGATTGGTTGATCACTTGCTGGGGTGTGATACCGCCTAAAAACTTGTTTGAGGCCGCTTTGACATTGGCAAGATAGGCATCAAGTATCGCGGCGTTAAGTGTCTTTTTTAACTCACGGTTGCGCTTGGTATCCCCTAGGGTAAATTCCAATAACTCGCCAGCACTAATGCCAGCTCTGTTTTTGGCCGTTTTAACCAATGACTCTAATTTTTTGGTCGTTAAGCGTTCGCCGTGCTCAATATCTTGTAGTACGCCTTTAAAATATTGCTTTTGACGGCTGGCGTGCTTGCGCTGCTCACCAACGGTCTTGCCTGTCTGTGTGCGCCACTGTCTAAGCTCATCAAGGGTCATGCCGTTAAGCTGGCGATCTTGATAACTGGTGCTGTCTTCACGATCAGGGCTTAAAAAGTCTTCGGGGTAATTATCCATCGATACCAGCCCCTTTGCTCATGTGCTCACGTTTAAGCTGTGCCAAGTTTATTGGCAAGGGTAAAAAGATGGTACGGCGCGGCAACGGTTCCCCTATGCGGTTCGTGCCAGCGCATAGCATCACAACATCTGCATTATCACGATTGCCATACACACGATAAGCAACCAAGCTGGGGTCGTGCACCTCATCTGTGCCAATATCCCACACAATCAACTTATCGGTACGCGATCGGCGTACCAGCAAGTCAACGTGCGTTCTAACGGCGTTTAGGTAGATATTATCAATCATGGCTTAACGTCCTTTGGTAGTACCGCTGCCAAAATTGGTAATAGTCACGTTACCTTCTTTGATATAACCCGCCAGCCCGCCGCTGGCTGGCGGGGTTTCCTTATAAAAACTATTGGTTGTTTCGGGTTTTGGCAAAAGCCTGAAAACTGGCGGCTGCATAATTGTATCTTGCACAATCAAAGACTCAATCATGCCGTCCTCACCATTCTCGCCAATGTCGCCACCTCTGCCACCATGCGATTTAGACAAATTAGGCTTATCGCTGGCTTTGTAAAAATGGAACGGACTAAATGTGCCTACACTGTACCCGCTAGCGCCACCCAATGTAACGCCACCATCGAGCGCTCGCTTACAAAGAGACGATAAATTGTAACGCTCATATTGTGAATCAAACCAAATATGCTGGAAAAACACCCTGTTATCCGTGTCTGAATCAATCTCTGATTTATACAAATTATAAACCTCACCATTGGGGACAGCAGATATGCTTCTAGGGAATACTGACAATATCTTGAAAGCAGGGCGAAAGCCTAAGTCGTATAGAACAACATCGGTAATGCTAGCCCGCCTTAATATTACGGCTGGCATCTCAGCAGCAGGCGTGATTGTAATACTAATATTATCAGGCATGTCATCAAAAGCTGCTCTAATTACGTCTATATTGGGGTTTCTGTCATCAGCTAAAAACCATTCTACTGACCCTACGTTTGGTGTTGCTAGGCCATAGGGTGCGCCGCCGCCTGAAGCTGTGCCATTTTGACGACCTGATATACCGTGACCCTCTCCCTCGTCTTGAGTGTAAACCCAAGAGCCACCACCACCACCACCGCCGCCGCCTCCCGCAATAATACCGTAGTTATCGACCACGATATTACCCTTGATAGCCGTACCACCATTGCCGCCCGCTGTGGCTGTGTCTATTACCTTGTAAGCACTAGGATTGTACGAATCAATAAGACTGACCGCGCCCATACCGCCATTACCACCGTGGCCTAAAATACGGCCTCTATTCTCAACAACAATTTGCGCTCCTGACGGCCAGTTTGCACCCTCGATCATTGCTGGCGTGCTGGTATCAGGCGCTATAATGTCCACGCCCGCATCGACGATAAAACGAATCTTATCGATTGCTGTTGGATATGACCCGCTTTGCTGTTTGTAATACTCGTCAAGGCTAATACCATCAGTAGTGCTTTGCGTTATATGCAAGGCGGTTTCATTAGCCCCAGCATCAGCAATAGGTACGTTGATTGATAAATTAGCGGGTGCGCCAACGGTTAGTCGGACGTGTTTTTGCGGTTCTTCTTCATTGTCGTCGGTCGTGGTAGTAAAGTCGATGACTGCTTGGCCGTTTCTAAGTATGACTGTGCCGCTATCGGTTTTTTCTGGCGCGGTAATATCGTTACTGGCGCTATTTAAAATACCCTCTTTGACCGTCCAGTTAAGTATTTGACCATCAGGTAGGTTATTGGCTGTAACCGTAAAACGCACCGCGCTACCCTCATTTACGGCTGCTTTATTGGCTGTAACCTTCCAAACAGTCTCGATAACATCGTTAGGGTCATATCGCTCAAAAGTGTGGGTTGTTTGCAGTGGGTAGACATGAGGGCGGGAACCGCTGGCTAGTACGTCTGTCATACCTTTTTGACCTAAAACAATGCCATAGTCGTTGATGAATGGATCGCTAGGATCGGATGATATAAATATTTTGCCAGTAATGCGCCGCCAAGCCGTATCTAATCCTAAAATATCGTCAAATATTGGCTTAGGGTTAACTGGTGTGTGGGTATGGTGCTGATACCCCATTGGGTAAAGCGCTTGCATAGCAAGCTGAAAACGGTTTTTATTCAAGTATTGCGGGTGGGGATCTGACGCGGCTAAGTGGTTTTCCATTAGCACTATTGATATTGCGCCGTTGGGATCTGTCGTTACCGTGATGTTCTCAGAAGCAACTTCTTTGAGCGACAAGCCGAATGAGGCAACAAACGTAATATTAGGGTGTACCGTGAATAAAGCATTAGAAGGTGACGCGGCAATAGCAAACAAAACCCCTGTATCTGTCAACAACCCTACCTCGTAAACAGACTTTATATCAGGCAAGGTGATATTTGCACTAAATCTTAGTGTCTTACTGTTTGACTCAACATCGCCTGACAGAATATTAACGCGCTTAAGCTCACTTAATAATTTCTTCTCACTTCCATTTGGTGTGTACTTGCCAGCACCAACGGCAACATGAGTTAAATTTAATTGAATTTTTGGCGTTTCGCTGGCAGCACTTAGCATCGCTAGCTTTCCAGCCTCGGTGATCTTGAAGATGATAGGGTTTGGTAAGTCAGTCATATTGTTTTTCCATCTTTTGATATTTGATATGAATAATTTTACCGCGTGCCAGCTGGCGTGATTAGGCGTGTTCCATTGCTTTGATTGGGGTCACATGACCCTCACATGACCCTCACATGACCCTCACATGAGGGTTATTTTATAGCAAAAGTCAGTCCGCTTTTAAACCCTTGATATTAAATGGTTTTATGTGGTTTTTACCCCTAAAACGGCTATATTCAGTCCGCTTTTTTTAACCTCATACAAAAAACAATAGTTTACTTTTTTATCAAACCTGCAGAAAGTTTTTAAGAGATAAGTTATTGATATATATACAAACACGTTTTTGGCCAAAAAAAATAATATAATACTATTGTTTGCTTTATCCCATAAGCGCGGCCAACTCGTCCAAGTCCTCCCACTGCTGTTTATCTTTATCGCTGCCCTTGAATCCGACCTTGTTTGCTGGCGTGTAGTTGATATTCTCCAAAAAGGCAAACGCGAACGTATCGGCAATATCGGGTGAGGTGATACCGTCTTTTAGCATGTCCTTTTTACTGGTAATTCCCCAGCGTGATTTCTCATCAAAGAAGTACGGCAAGCGGCTCATTTGCGTTTCAAGATTGGTGACAACTTGATACATGCGGCGCACTTTAGGGCTTATGCTGAATATGCCTCGCTCAACGGTTTTTGCCATGGTCACATAGGCGTGAGCACGTTTATTGAAGTAAAGCGTTTTTAGGTTGTTGTTAAAGCAAGGTACGCCCCAGTTTACAGTCTCAAAATACAAGCCCTCAGCTTTAAGCGACTGGCATAAGCCCATACCAGCGCCCATCGGATCGATAACAATGGTCGCGCCAGCGTATTCAGCAACGGTTGCGTATATCTTGGCTTTTAGCTCGTTAATATTGGCGCGGTTGCTAAATAGCGGTATGTCGACCAAGTGCGCATGGCGCTCAATGCGGCCTTGGTAGTCTTTATCGACCACCTTAAACACACTAATTACGCTGCTATCACGGCCAACGTCACCGCCAACGTCCACGGTAATGATATAACCGTACTCGTCATCCTCGGTGATCGCGGGTTTACGCTTTAGCATTTGCGTTATTTCTGATCGCGTCAGTAAGAACTTACCCTTTAATTCGGGGAACTTGCCACGTATGCGGATCATATAGCCAGCATGATCACGGCTGCCATACTGGTATAGCGCCTCGATCAGCTTAGATTCACTCACCAGCGGGGATAACTCACCGTTAAACTCTAACGCAATCCATACGCCGTTGTTGTGGTGGCTCAGCTTATGGTGCGTGTCATAGAAAAAGCCAGTGTTGGTCGCTGGCTGGCTCGTCAGTACGGCGCGGTTGTTCTCATGGGTCAATGCACCGATCGCGACTTCCATCACGGCATCATCGATACCGCAAGCCTCATCAGCCCATACCATGTAGTGATCACCATGCTGGCCAGCAATGTTGGTCGGCTGGTGTTTAGGCGCGGTCTTAGCAAAAACAAACCAAGTGTCTTTAAAGCCCTTGATGTAGATCTTTTCTGTCAGTACCACGACAAAATCAGCCAGCCAGCCAAGCGCGGGGTTATTACGCAAGCGCTGAATACAAATATTGATCTCTTTCCAAACGACCGTCCTTAACTGGCCAATTTGCGGCGCGGTAAAAAGCATGACGGACTCAGGGTAAAACAGTAAGTGCCATAACGCGATAATGCCAGCCGACCTAGATTTACCTGTACCATGGCCTGACGCAACGGACGTGCGACTACTTGGAATTTGAATCGACTCAAAAAGCAATTCCTGCTGCGGGGTTACGGCCTGTCCTGAATCGATCGTCATGTCTAACGCTTCAACCGCAAAACGCGTTATGTCATAGCGGTATCGGTCGCACACCTCAAGCCATTCAGGTAACTCTAGTAAGCTCTCTATCATTACGACTCACTTAGATACTAAATGGCATCATGTCGAACTCGTCATCCTCTGCCGTATTATTATCGGCATCGGGCTGGCGTGTTATGACATAGCCGCCATGGGCTGATCTTGCCGCCCATACTGCAAGCAATACCGCAATATGTCCGTTGTTAATCCCCATGCTGTCAAAGTCGAGCGCCTTACCGCGCTCATCGACCTTGCGCGTTTGAATAACCTGTTTAGGGTCATAGCGCTGTACCGTCTTATCCAGTACCAACAAGCCAGCGGCTAGGCTGGCCTTATAAGCCGCCATAACCGCTTGCATCTGCTCTTTTTCGTTGAACGATAGGCTCCAATGGTTAAAAACGTTTGGCGTGTCGGTTACAACGATCGTGTCACCTTTGGCGGCTGGCTGGTCGCGCCACTCGGCCTCTTTACTGATCAAGATCTTGCCACTATCAGCAAGGGTTACGGCCAAAATACGCACAGCCTCACCGTCATAGGTGGCGGCGCGTGCATCGATGTAGATTGCATTTGGGTTTACTGATTTTTTGTCACTCATGGCGTGTCATCCTTAATGTCGTATTGGTTGATCTCGCCAGTAAGCGGATCGGCTGTTACGCGGGTGTGCCTGTTGGCTTTACGCTCGATCACGTCCGCTTCAATCACAAAACTGTTTAGCTTGTCAGGCGGGTCACGGTGGCCGCCCACTGGTGGCAAGTTTGGCGGTATGCTGCCGTCAGGTTCGCCAGTATCGGTAATGTCGTCATCAAAGCCGCCTAACCCCACCACGTTTGGCTCAGCACCTACCACGATGCAATCAACCGTCACGGCGTGCACAGTCTCAATACCTACGTCTGCCTTATCAGGGTAAAGCGTGTTTTCTACCACTCTAAAATTCCACTTGTCCTTGATGATCGACTCGCCAGCAAAACCAAGCTCATAAAAAACATCAATACCGCGCTTGCGCTCATGCTTCCAAAAGTTAACAAACTGGTTAGCGATCGATGAGGCCGCGTGAGGATCAGGCGCAAAAAAGGCAATTTGGCATCGATAAGACACGGCAGCCGTTCTTGCCTGTACCACGCGTTGTAATGGATCACTTGGGATCACCACGTTTTGCCATGTTGGGGAACCAATAACCACTTCACGCTCAGGTGGCGACTCAATGGCGCTGATTGCTGTCACCATGAATGGTAGGTTTACTGACGTGCCTGAATTGGTCGTATCACCCATGGCCTCGGCGTTTTCGTTCTGCTGGACGGCCTTTAGCATTTTTTCAACATCATCAACCATGCTGCCTTTGGCCACGATGATAGCGCCCTCAACGCGGCGCGTTTTCCAGTCTCTAATGGATTGCTGGCCAGCTGGCGTGCACCACTGGCGAAAATCCCTTAGTTTTAACCCCCATGCGTTCTGTATTGACTCCAGCGGGGATAACAAACGGCTAACCTTGCTCAAAATAATCTCCTAAGTGCGTCTGAAAATAGCTGGACGATCGCGGCGATCGGTAAATTCTGATCGTCCTTGTAACGCCTCGTTTGTATTCCAAACGGTGATGGTTTCATCGCCCTTGAAGCGCGGAATAATGTGTACGTGTAAATGAAAAACCGTCTGATCTGCATAAGCGCCCTTATTCACAATCAAGTTGTAGCTATCCAGTCCGCGATCTTTGGCGATCATGGAGGCAAGCTCGAATGTCGCGCCAGTGATATCAGGCGCGGCGCTGGCATCGTCAACGTGTGGCACTGGTATAACCACCAAGTGCCCTAGCGCTATAGGGTTAAGCGGCGTAAAAGACAGAAAATCAACACCCCGCAAATGGTGCTCTCTTATATCGCCAGCCTGTATTTTTGAGTGATCACAAAACACACACCCATTTTTATGATATTGGCTCATACCTACCCCTTAACGGCCTTTGAAAATGCGGGTGCGTTCGCGGCGGTGTCTCTCTTGATCGGCCTTGGCTTGTTTGGTGTCGCCTGTCGTGCGTAGGTCAAGATCACTCGTACCTTGCATGTTGAAGCTATCCCACTGCGCAACGGCCTCATCAAACGACACTGACGGACAAATCAGGCCGTCAAAAACCTCTAGTTTGCGGTCGTGTCGGCGCTGGCGTAGTCGCTCCAACTTCTCTTGGCGGGATATCTGCTCACCTTGCGACTTCATTGCCTCGTTTTGGTAATGACTGATCATCAGGTTGGCTTCATTGGCGGTGGCAATGCTGTCGTACTGGTGCAAAATGGCCATTTCCAGCGCTGACTTGTGGCTGGCTTGCTGCGGGGTTAGATGATCCAAGCTGTCAAACGCCATTTCAGCTTCATCTTCATCTAGCCAAAACAAGCTATCGAACGTGCCGTTACCGCGATTGGTGTTGTAATTGGGCTGACGCACATAATCAAAGCCGTAAAAGCCTGTGATATCAAACTTGCCTGACGCGCCGCGCTTGCGCATAACGGCGCTGCTAAACCCGCCAGCCTTATTGGTGTAAAGACGTTCTGAGTATTTACCAGTATCGGTGTCTAAAAACTCATGTCTTGATGTGACATTGCCGTCATTGTCGGCGGTCAGCTCGATTGTGCGTAGGGCTGGCTCGATGCGCATGTTTTCGCCAGTTTTAGGGTTCACCCAAACATCAGGCGGGTTCATGCCAAAACGTGCGCGTATTTCATGGCCGTAATAGCCGTACAGATCGCCGCTGGCAACCAACTCTTGCGTATCAGGTGCGTTGATACGCTCGATCATCGATCGAATGTTCATGTCCGATCGATCAACGCCAACGTGCTTGCGGCCGCGATCTGCTAGGTTGTAGGTGATTGTGTCTGTTCTTTTTGACATAAAAAATGCCCCTTAAATAAACGTAGTGAATACGTCTAGTTTAAGGGGCACTGAGGGGCTGGCTTGTGGGGTGTTCCTCTGACTGGCTTCGTACTATTTCTAGCTTTCCTACTCTACATTTTCGGCTTCATAACCATAAACATAAGAAGTATCGTATTTATCTTCATCTATATCAGTATCAACCTCGTCTGCGTCAGCACTTGTCACAGCCTTAGTTGGCTTTCTATCGTCTACCTTTTGATTTTCATTACCAGGCTTTTCGCTTCTAGGCTCTTCTACATTAGAAGCTTGCTGCGTCTGATCAGCAATAACAGCTGAGTCTTCCTCAAAATCTTCTACATACTCATCTTCATAATAACTATCTGCTTTAACGGCCTGACCTTCCATGCTATCAACACCTGAAACATTATCAGATTTCTTATTTCTCTGTATAAACTTATCTAATAGCGCTATCGTTGCAAGCATCGCAGCTGGTTTACCAATACCCGCTTCATAACTTTGTTGTTCCTCTCCAGTTTCTGAATACGTTTTTTTCAGCTGATAATCCATTTTAGTTGAAAATGTATTACCTGAAATATCATTGAACTCATTAATATTAAATTCACTAATACCCATACTTGCCAGCTCTAGCTTGATGTCATAACCACTATAAACATTAGCAAAAGGATTGGAGTTGTACCCAATATTACTATTGACCAATTTACTATACATAACCGCTAGATCATCTGCTGAATTCGCATTTCCTAAATAGGATACATTCACCTCTGCTGAGCAAGACAAATCTCCATTTTCAAGAGTGGTGGGCTGTGAAATATAGTCAAAGGATATCTCTGAGTCATAAAGCAACGACGTATCAATAACACCAGCACCATATTTAGTGTTAATTACCTCTTCTGCTCGTTCCTTGATATGCTCTTTCATTCTGTCAATGGCCCAAGGCTCTAAACAAGGATTTCCAGTCGCCTCAACCAGATTTTCCTTCGCGGCTGCACCCTCAGTGTCATCCGATGTATCAAGTGATGAATCGCACGCAGTGATTAATACCGCAGAAAACAGTATCAGCAGTAGAGATTTGGTAATAGACATGCAATATCCTTGATGACGGTGAATTTTTATTGATTGTATCACCGTTAAAATGAATAATAATCGACTTTTAAGCGGAAATGCTATTTATAGTTTGAATTAATAACCTCTTACCCAGCTTTCAAAAGATATCTACGAGATTTTACATCTAAACCCATGACACTAAAAATAATGTCGTTGACAATATTATTGTCATGACACTATAATTGATGTCAACCAATATTTTAAATTACAGGATGTAACAATGACGTATTTATTAGAGTCAGAATTATTACAATCACAAGATACCTGGAAGCGCAGTCAAATTAGACTGACACCTACTCTACATAAGGCTGTAGCTGACTACGCCGCTGAGGAGGACGTTGCCTCTTTCAATACAGCTTTGCTTGTTTTGATAAACCAAGGGCTTACTTCATTGAAGAAATTGAGTCGAAAAATTATCTTTACAGAATGGCATCCGACCCACCTTGAGCTCGAAGACAGTGATAGTTTTATAAGTCATAATGAAAAGGTCCGAATGGCTTGTTCAAAGTATATGAGTGACTTTTTTAATGATTACCCAAGCCATGAACTAATTAGTTTTGAGTTTAAAAGCCGAACCCAAAAGATACATAGAAAAGATCAAGAAGTCCTTTATGGTATTCGTATTTGGTATAGCTATCCTGTTGGTAAGTAAGCAATAAAAAACCCACCTTTTAAAAGGTGGGTTGAACTGAAGCTCAATGAAATTATTTTTGTGTGAGAAACTCATTATAGCAATTAAATGTCATCCTTCAATTCATAAAGCCTACTCATTGTGATAGTAAATTCCACCCATTGGGTGTTCTTTCATCCATTCCAAAAAACCATAGCTAAAATCAGGAGTTGGATGTTGCCTTTGAGCCCCATAAGAACTAATCTCAGACTTTAAAACTTTATTTTTCTCATCCACTTCATAAAAATGTTTTTTAATATCAAAATCTAAACGCCGATTAAAGGATAGTAGTTCGTCCTCATTAACGCAGATATCAGGTAGATCATATTTTGTATGACTCTCGTACCCCCAACCTAAAATAATTCTTTGTTGTGCCATAAGTAATGGGAGCTTAGCATCCAAACTACTCAATATATCTATATCAAGCTTTAATTCAATCTGCCAATGAATTTTTATTGATTGTAGTAATTCTTCTACAGGCTCGTTAGAGTAATTAAAAATTTCTAATATTAGATTGTCGATATTTTCTGTAAATTTACAATCCAGAATAATAATATTATTGTGAATTTTATTTAGAATATCAAATAAAATTAGCAAAGCTAATACATGTCTATTTTGACTACGGTTGAACTCCATTTTTAATTGAGCAATAAGCTCTTTATCTACATTTTCAAATGCCATTTCAAATAAATAACTAGGGACCTGGGCGAAATACAATGATGGAATATCTAAACAAAATTCAAAAATTTTACATAATAGATTTAAGTGAATATCAACATCAATCTTAGGCATCATTTGCATTGCTAAAGCTAAATAAGTTATATATTCACATGAATTAAGTTTTAGAATATTTTCTTTATTAGTTCTTTTTAATATGGATAACTCCACTAAGTCATTCTGTCTCTTACAATTCTCTATCGGTATAAGTAATTCTTTTGCATACGCATGACCTTCTAGTAACGCTAACATTGAGAGTGGACTTGAATACAGTAAATTTCCAAACTCATCCAAATAACAAATTTTAATAAAAACACCAATTTTTTCGTCATATCTTAGAGAGTAATTTATTTTTGAAAACTTATCATCCTCTCCTCCCTCATCGTAGTCAAAATTATGTAATGTAATTTCCGCATCGTTAATAGCTAAAACTTCTAAAGTTTGTTCATTTTGATATTTAAACCACCTATTTAACCTTATACTATATTGTAGTCCCCAAAGGGTAGTAGTAGAATCTAAAAAGTGTGTCGTTTCATGGACATACGTCTTGTATATTTCTAAATCATTGCCTTCTAATTCTTCTACCTCTTCTGTATTTATTATTTCTCCTGCTTGCTCGGTTGTCTTTTTAAATAAACCAGTATCTATTTCAATTAATTGAGTAAGAAAATCATAGCTACCAACGTTTTGTTTGTTAAAAATTTTTCTGCTCATTGCACCCTCCAATTAATTCTATTTAATTTGACGTATTTATCGAAAGTTTGGGTTCCATTATCTATATTGAAACCTGTAACTACTTTGGCAAAACGCTTGATGCTATATAAGGTATTCTAGAAAAACACTATCTATAATACATACCTTCCCCAGTCCTGTCTGTAATTGCATGTGCTAAGCCTCTGTCCGATAGATTTTGAAAAGTTTTATCATTGCTGTTTTGATAGTACGTGATTGTGCATCTGATAAGCTAGCGCTTCTCAAAATTGTTTGCAACTGCATAACCACCCCTAATTTAACAAATGTCGATTGTAACATTGCCTGTAACAACTCGTTGTCCCTATTCAATCATCCCCACTGGCGTTGTTGGCCTAACCCACCAGTGATAGCGTGTGCCAAGCTGCGATCTGACACGTTTTGGTTAATGCTGTCATTGCTGCTCTGTATCATGATCGGCTTGCTATTCCCGCCACTATCAAGGCGCTGTTTGATTTTTGGCATGTTAGGCACGCTTAACATAGGCGTTGATGGAAAATGCGCGGGGGCGTAACCAAGATCCTTGCCAGCTGGCGTGCTCGAATTAAAGATCATTGGTGTGTTGTCGCTAAAGTTGCTCTTAACGTCACCAGCGCCGCCTCTGTTGGGTGTCATCTTACCAACCTCAACGCCAAGCGCACTGCTATTATTTTTAGCCTTATTTGCCAGCGAACCTTTAACCTCCTTGCTTGCTTGCTGTTTTTGCGTGACAGCATCCTTAACGTTTTGAGCAATCTTACCAGTCTTTGCTTTAGCCTCGTCAATGATAGTGGTGTCTTCAATGGGCTTTAGCTGCTTATCGATTGCCGCTTTATACTGATCTCTGTACTGGTGGTGTTCTGCGTACTTAGGATCATCATAGCGCCAGCGTATGTAGTTACGGCCTAAAACTTCATTGGCTTTTCCATAGGACACATTAGGCTTATTTAAAAACTCTTTCTTAGTCCGACTATAACTAGGGTCTGTGTTGATTTCATTAACGGCAAATTTGGCTTGCTCGTTCAACGCCTCTTGTGACTGTATAATCTTGCCATTCTTAACCATGCCTTTAGAGTTTAAGTGCTTATACAGCTTTTTACCGCGTTCTTTTTGCCATGAGAACATACCTAAATTGTATTCGTTGTTAGCGGGGTCACTGTGTCCACCAAACAGGTATTTGTCTTGATAGCCGTTTTCGCGTCCAACCTCTGCCGTCATAGCTCTTGCTTGACCATCTGACAAGCCAGCATTTCTAAATGATTCATACACCATCATTTGATTTTTGTTTTGCTTTTCGGATAAATTGGCGGCGGTTGCTCCATTTGCTCCCGCATTGGTTGACGTTATGCCGTCCATACCACCATCAATAAAGTTACCAACATTGTCGATTGCGGCTGAGACTGTTGACAACGAGTTTTCATAGAAGTTACGAGCCGCGCCAGCCATGGTGGTAAAAAACGGCTTGATACCCTCGTTCCATGTGTCACTCATTTTCGCTGGCAAGTTATAAGCGGTAATAGCACTCGTCCAACTCTCAATATAAGGCGATGCAACGCCGCCAAGCCATTCGCCGCCCTCACTGCCAAGCCAGCCACCAACGACTGCGCCAACAGCTGTGCCGACCACTGGCACGACCGATCCAACAGTAGCGCCTATGACCGCGCCAGCACCCGCACCCGCCAGCCTACCCACACCCTCTGATTTGCCTTGATGATCGAGGCTATCCCAGTCCATAGCAAGACCAGCTGTGCCAGCGACCGCGCTAAGCACCCCTAGCATTTTTAGGCCGCCCATTTTCTTAAATAGGTTTTTAAGGCCGCCGCCACGACCACGGCCACCGCCGCCAAGCAAGCCGCCAAGTAAACCACCGCCGCCACCATTACCACGCTGTTTTCTAATGGCTTTTAGTATCTTATCCAGTAGTTTTTCATTTTCGTTGTTATGGCGTGATTGATCGTTTGGCAACGGTTCCCGCCGCTTCATCGCCTTTAATTTTGATACGCTAAATTTAACCCCGCGACCTGCCAGCTTTCCAATGCCGCTAATTGGGGATAAAAGATCTTTTGCCTCTCTAAAACTATCGAACAATGGATCAATGCCACTGGTATCACTACGGCCACCACTTAATGAGCCAAAACCCAGCTTTTTACGCTCGTTTTCGGACGCTGAGCTACTGCCCCCAGTGAAACGGCCTCTTGCGTCACGTTCGCGCCCTGCTGCGTCTGTGCTGGCGCGGGTATCCCTGTTAGGACTGCGCGTTCGACTGCTGGCATTGGCACTGTCACGGCTGATCGGTACGGTATCGCCACCTGCCTGATCACCACGTTGGTTGCGTCTTGCGGCACGAGCCTGATTACCGATGTTTTGAGTATTGCTGTTTGATTGCGTGCGCTGGCTGGCATTTGGTGCACGGCGGGTTATGCTGGCGGGTTCACCAGTAATGCGACTTGAGGATGAGGTGCGGCCACTGGCGGCGCGTTCTCGGTTGCTGTTAACGCTGCTCTGACTGCTGGCTTGATAGGTGGACTTTCTCACCGCCCTTGTTAGCTCAGTCATACGCGTATTAGCAATTTGATTTTGGCTCTTTAATATTTGGATGATCTCTTGCGTGTCATCGTGCACACGGTCGATACCATCGCTCATTTTATTAACGCCAACGATAAAGCCGCCAGCATCATAGTTTAGGTATGTCATGATCTATGCCTTATTTGATAATTCGGTCATTAGATTATGGCACTGCTAAGCGATACGGCGGTCTTGGTGTTCCTACTGGTCCAATTTAGAACTTCCTTAATCAACGTCTGTATAATCTACCTCATCAATGTCATTGGCGCCGCCCTCATTACCCTCATCATCAAGGCCAAAATCAGCGCTTGCTTCAGCTTCCTTGATCCGTTTTAAACGCTCATGTAACTCTGGTTTCAGTCGTTCGCGTGCTTCACGCTCTTTCTTATCAATATCACCAAGCGCCGCCAATGCACCCAAACGGCGGTCTTGATCTGATTGTTTGAAGTCGTCCGCTGTGATCCCGCATAACGGCATTTCAACTTCTGATATGGTTTTAAGCGCCATAGCCAAACTGGTAGTAGTTTCAGTCAAGGCTTTACTTAGAACCATGGCCTTTTGTACCTTTTGCGCGGCGGCCTCAACCTCTGCTGTTGGCTCATTTTTAGCGTTTTCGCCTATTTCAAAATCAGCACCGTAATTACCTGCCAGCGCCTCTTGCTCTATCCGATCCGCTTCATCTACCAAATCAGGGATACTCAACGTGATATCAAGCGCCTGATCAAATAACTTACCTAAATTAGCGTACCTACGCCGAGTCTTTACAATGATAGCGGCGCGGCCTTTGGCATCAATCACTACATTGTCGGCTATTTCACTAATCTTGCTTCCTGCTGCTTCCAATTCCTCCTCTGATTCCCTGTTTTGTGCTTTATTGGTTTTTGAGGGAATCAAAGTATTATTTTGCGATTCCTGCTTCCTAGATTGCTTGCTTCCTGCGTCCTCTTCCTGTGTTTTGAGGATATTTTTAGGCGATTTAACGAGGCTTTGCTTCGTCCATGCTTCCTTTCTTCGCCTTTTGCTTACCGAACCACTAGACTTTGGTGCATTATCCCCATAGGTTGTTTGTAGCTGGTCCAGTAATTCTCGGTCGGTTATTTCGGGTGTGTTCTCCCATATAAGTTTGGCAGCCGCCCATATCTCATCCCTTGAAAATTGATTACTCACGGCCAACCCCCACCATTTTTATATCATCGATTATCATTGGTGCCGGTAGCGGTATGCTGTACTGGTAGTGACGGTCACGGTCCTTTAGTAAACGGTGGCGGTCTTCACGATCAACACGCTCGGTGATCTGCATCATTTGCGTATCAATAGCTTGCGCTTGCCGTGCCTGTTTCACCTCTATTGATCTGACAACACGCATCACAGTACTAGCGGCCACGACTGTCTCAACACTGGCACTATCGGCCTTATGATCCTCTCTGACGATACTACATAGACGTTTTGAAGCATCTAGTAGCGCGGCATGGTCATTTTTACAGATCGACTTCACATGACTAACGATCACATCAGCCACGTTGCCTGTTAACATTTCAATAAGTGCATGCGACTGGTTAACAACGTGATTCACGGTACCCGCTAACATATCGATTTCAGGTTCTGTCGATAGGCCACATATATAATCTAATGATTGGCCGTAAAGGTCCTGAAATATAAGAAGATCAATAAGCGTTAAATCTTTTTTGCCATTCTCAATCTCACTAATACGATTTCGGTTGTTTGAGACACCCCACACAGCTTGCATGACCTCAGTTTGAGACATACCAGCATTGCGCCGCGCCGCTGCTAAATTTAAACCTACCGTGACGTTAATGTTTTTAATATCACGCCTTGTATATCCTGATCGTTTAGCCACTATTCCCCCTGAGCGTCATACATTGCAAAATACTGGCAATGTTCATATAATTAAGATGCTTAGCTACTCAGAACAAACTATGTATTCAAAAGCGTCAATGCTTCCAACATTGGCGCTTTTTATTGTCTAATTCTCATCAAGCTTTTTTACATAGATTTTAATTGCAAAGTTAGTATCAACCTCCTCACAATCTACCGTCCTTTAGATGGGTCCGATCAGTTTCATATATTTCGATACCGTATTTTTCTTTCATGTGCTTACTTTTATTGATGTAATCCTGCGTACGCGTGCCCTTAAAATCTTCTACCACTTCACAGCCGGTCCTGGTATCAATATAAACGAAATCGGCTTTATAGATCACCGCTCTAATTGCCTTGCCAGCCTCGTTTCTGCTTTTAGGAATGAGCTCATAAGGCACTTGTAAGCGTAAGTCTCTAATCCTACCGGCGCGCTCTTTTAGCTTTAAAAAAATATAGCGCTCACTTTCACCTTTGCTGTGAAACTTAATACCATCAACAATCGTCTTCACGTTGCCGTACTTACTTTTTTTGGTCGCTTGCTTGGTTGTCCATAGTTCAGATACTTTGTGCGCGTTGATCTTACCTACACTAGTGGAAGCTATATCTGTCCAGCTGATACCGCGTTTTTTAGCCAAAACCATATTCTCCTCTAATTGGTTTGTCGTTAGTTTTTATGCCCTTTCATTCTTCTATTACCGCCCAGCCAGCCTCATCACCAACAAACGCAGCAAAGTCACTGGCATTCATTTCATAAAAGTTGGTCAGCTCAATCCTATGTGCAAGAATCCATGCTTTATTAGCCACACGTATGATGTCTTCAAAAGTTAGCGGCTCTGGCTGCTCAAACAACAATGTGTCGTTAATTACTGTTGGCCATAAGTGTTCTGGCAATGTTGAGCGTGGCAAGCTTACTTTTACAAAAGCAACAAAATAGCGGTCTGGATGATTCTTTTTATATTCAATATCAGCCAGCTCTTTCGCTGTCTTTTGCTTGTTTAGCCAGCGCTCAAACTTCCAAGCGCCGCGCCCTAGTTCTATTTTTTCTGCCTGGTTCATAGATAGCTTTTGGTCTGAAGTGCTCATACCGCCTCTTTCATTTCTTCTAGCAACCTGTCATAAGCTGCTACTCGAGCTTCACCAGTCTGAACATATCGGTCTACATAAGCTTCAGTCTCAGGATTGGTCATACCAGGTAAAGGCATGCGCTTACAGCCATTCAAAAATAGTGGCATGTCATCATTGGCCTTAGCAGTCTCATGGCTTGGATGGTAAATAGGAGGCAAATCACTATCAAAGTCTGAAGCGTTTTTGGCAGTGGTACCGGTCCAGTCTTCGTTATCCGTGGTAAAACGGCCTTTCGCCTTTTCCTGACGTGCTTGAGTGATTTTTTGTTTATCTATCTCACCTGCTAACCACTTACGAAGTTTAGCTTTACGATTTGATTCAGTGATTATTGGATTGCCACGTAGAGCCTGCTCAGCGTAATGTGCTTTGAATTCTTCAATGTGTAACTCGTACTGGTCATCAGTCAGCTGCATCATCTTGCCGGCACGGAATAGTTCACCGCGCATCGTATCTATTGATGGCGCTATCCAGTTCTCGATATCATCTGCATGCTGACTACGTATCTGTTCAGCTTGGACTGGTACCTGAGCATTTAGGCGCTTTTGCTCTGCCAGCCTGATGTCTTCTTCTGTTTGCTGAGTCAGCTCAAAACTGTCCTCAAAAGAATCATCAACAGTCACTGGGCTTGTGTGTGTGCCCTCACTAACTGGTTGTTGGTTATTGGTTTCTAGTTCATGGTTACTAGTTATAGCGGTATTTTTTGCGTTACTAGCGTTACATTGCTCGTTACTGTGCGTTACAGATTTCGTTACACCACTTGTAACGTTACTTGTTACATCATCAATGTGTGTTGCATATAGCTGCTTTAGATCAGCAGCTTTAATACCCTTCTCAACCGACACACCTATATTAGTGAGGCTTTCAATCATCAACTTACGCTCTTGACGGAACTTACGAATACGCTCTGCGCTGGTCATTGGTGTGTCATCAGCGTTACATGTAACGTTACAAGCATCGTTACTTGGCGTTACACCTTGCGTTACATCATTCGTTACAGCGTTACGCTTGCCGTTACTGTCGGCGTTACGGTTTTGGTATTTATAGTTTTTAACTTCTCTATCAATACGATGGTGGTGATGACGCTTGCCACGTTTGACAAAGAATTCATCAAGTACGTATTCAAGCATTGTGCGATATTCAGGCGTGGTACATAGCAGACGACGTGCCAATCTATCCATGTCTGAGGTGTCGATAGCTTGTTCGCTGTGATAGTACATGTCTATCAAGTCACGATAGATAGCACGCTCAGGTAACGACAGGTGACGTGCTGAGTTATTGAAGTCAGCAGGATTGAACATATAAAAATGCATTAGGCCACTCCTTCACTCACTAGACGCTCAATAATCCATGCTTCACCGCGCTTGGTAAATAGTGCTTGCGAGTAGCCTTGATCAGTCTGTTTAACTTCGCCCAAGCCTTTGTCAATAAACCATTGCTGAAATACACGTGAACGCTTCACAGCTCTGTTATAAACACCAAGTTCATCGAGAACTTTGTTCATTGCAACAGCTGATAGACGCACCTTTTGAGCAACTTGGGTAGCATTAAGTAGGCCTTTTCGCTCAACCACATTGTCATAGTGCAGAACTTTTGGCGCGTTTTGCTCAATCTGTAACGCTTGGTTTGCTGCTAGCTGCAGAGCTTCAGCGAAACTTTGTGGGATCACTGGCGCATTTGCTTTCGCCTCTAGCTCTCTCCATCTGTCTATAAGCGCACCGGTAAACTCAGGTGATAACTGTGCTACGACTACAAGACTATCGCGCTCACCTTGATCACCTGTAAAAACATAAACCTGTGTTGTGCGAGGACGGCCCATAGTATCCTGAGTATATTCATCCTCAATTTGAGGTTGGACAATCACGCCAGTTTTGACGACTGATTCAATAGTGCGCTTCACGTTATCGTGACGCTTATTAACCAGGTCAGCTATTTGCTGGCTGGTCATTCTTTTATCAGTGTTTTGCCTTAAGATATTCATAGTGCTATACTCCAATTACAGGTTTAGCTTTATTGAAGCCCTAATCAGTTGCAGCTGATTAGGGTTTTTTATTGCCTTGATTTTTCCGCAAGTGCGGATTGTCTTTAGCATGTTTGCGCTTGACGTGGTTCTTGAGCGATTGAAGTGAAGACATCGCTTTCTGTATTTTCGGTAGCAGACTGTCAAGCTCATTGCAGCTTATGCGTCCATCTTCCAGCGCCTTGTGCATTTCAGTCATCACGTCGCCTTGACATGCTGACGCTGATAATGCCGTCATGATCAATTCATCCTTTGTTGCTTCCACAGTTACTTCGCAGTAAACCCCACCCAATCGGCTGGCCATCGCTTGGATGATTGAATGATCACCAGTGAATTCCATAATCGTCAGCGCCTCATCTAGTCTCAGATGATGAGTATCGCAATTAGGATTAACTTTGCTGTTCAGCACATTGCTAGACATACCCATGCGTGCGGCAATTGCGGTTGATCCGCCATGCTGAGTGTTGTGCACTGTCTTATGTGCTGCATCTATTACGTCCATCGTGTTGCACCTATCTATAAAAACGTTTTGTTAAGCCCTATATTTTTGTATCTTTTGATATAGGGTTAGGCTGGTTCTGGTTCGATCTGCTGTTGTGGTTGTGGTTTAAATCTATCTTTAATTTCGTCTACTGAGATTTTTGAAAGATCTGAAAGATTTTGCGAATAATTAGTTTCGCTAGTGAATTCAGTGCGCGGTAAAGAACCCTTTTTAGCCCATTTATAAATAGCGCGGACACTTAAGCCTGTTTTTTCTGCTACGGCAGGTACACCACCACATTCATCATCAATAAATAGTTTTAGTAAAGTCGGTTGCATATTTATGATTCCTATTTTAAGAACAATTGGTTCATATTAACAGGTACTGACTTTTCATTCAATAGGAAATACAATTGAACAAATGGTTCATAAGGAATAAGCACATGAATAGTTCAGATGACGCAAAGACAGCATTTGCAAAAAGGCTGAACGACACTTTGACTGAAAAAGGTTATACGCAAAGAGGCAGTGCCCAACGTCTCAAGCGAGAGGCGAAGTTCACCATTTCTGACAGAGCTATAAATAAATGGCTAAAAGCTGAGACACTGCCGGATCATCAAAATATAGAAGTGTTAGCTAAGTTTCTTGGCGTGAACTTCAATTGGTTGGCTGCTGGACAGGGCGAAAAGATAGTGAAGCAAAATAAGTCTGACCTTCCTCAGCAACTAACAGAGCTTGAGAGCATAAAAAGTAGCAATACAGTGCAAGTTTCTGATGACGCCAGCGGAATGATAGAAATACCCTTATATGGTGTTTATTTTTGTTGCGGGCATGGCGACACTAACTGTGAGTTTCAGGAAATAAAAGGTACTCGCAGATTTCCACCTTCTTTTTTCAGAGAAAGAAATATACAGCCTGAAAACTTTAAATTGGTTTGTGCGTCTAATGGCAGCATGGCGCCATATATTAATGATAAAGACGAGGTAGGTCTTAATTTAGCATCAAGGGAAGTGCATGACGGTAAGGTGTATGCCATATTATTAGATGGCGATAGAATGTTTAAACAGATATTTAGAGAAGCTGGCGGTGCATTGAGACTGCACAGTTTCAATTCTGACTATCCTGACCGTCTAGTGACGGCTGAAAATCATAGCAGCTTGATAATCGTTGGCGAACAAGTTTATAGAGCGGGTTAAATATGTCGAATACTAATGACTGGGCTTACATGTGGATATGCCACTTTCTGAAGTTTGCTAAGCCAGTCGATACACTGCCTTTAGGTTGGTGCGTATATCGTGAAGCAGTAGATTTCGAATAACACAAGGATGTGATGAATGAAAAATTTAATACTCGCCGCTGCACTATCTGTGTTCGCTTTATCGTCCAATGCCGGCGTTACTACGATAGACAATCCATTTCAAAGCAATACAGTTCTGAAGGAATCTGTTGAAGTGGATCACCCTCTATTCGCTAAGGGTGCTGGTGGTGCTCAATGCAAAGGCTTACCTAGTACCTGCGGCCAAATGGCCAATTGTGAGCAAGCTAAGCAGGCATTGGAGTGTGGTAACAAACGACTAGATAGAGACAAAGACGGAGTACCATGCGAGTCAATATGCCCAGGTGGTTAATCATTTCAACAGCCCTATCAGTAGCTGCATGCTCTCCTGCTCAAGATGATAGCTACGCTCGACAGTTTGTTTCTGGTGGTGTTGCGGTGCATGAAGCGTTCTGGGCCGTTGATCATGATACGCCCTATCCGTTCACTACAGATGGTGAAATCTCATGTGTCTATTATCCAGATTTTGGCATTGAAGTGTATTTTCAACCTTTCGGCTATATCGAAGACTCTTCTATTGGTACGCCGCTTAATAAGGCAGCTGCAGAGTCTCTGAAGAAAGATGGCATGATCCCAAACGTGCCATACAGTATTAAAGAAAGTGCTGATTTGAGTGAGGCTGTAGAGGTTGGGTTGAAGGCGTGTGACAGACACGATACCTAATAAAAAATAGTTTTATTTGAAGAAACAATGGTTGAAATGATTTCTTGTAATATAGCTTTTCATAAAAGATCTTATTAATGAGTCATAAGAGAATACTTTAAGACTTCATATCAAAAATGATAACTGGAGAAAAATGTGCCTAATAAAATAGTTAGATTGTTAGATGTGAATTGCTATCGTAACTTTAAGGGATGGATTACAGATAAAAATAATCTTAATCCAGTATTTGTTGCTAGTTTTAAACATCCCAGTGAAGCTAAAGCTATTGATATGTATGGGAAGATATATCCTTTAGATTTTGCTGATAGATCGTTGTTTAACGAAATCGTAGGCTATTTAATGGCCAACGCTCTTGGAATTCCGCAGCCAAAATACGCCTGTATTGCATTGATTCCAACTCAAGACATTGCTGCAAACGATAGCGTTGGATTTTCTAAATCTGAGTTGGGAAAAAGTTTTTTTGATAATGAATTCTACCCTATTTTCTGTACCTCCAAAATTGACAAAAGTGAAACTGCCTTCGAATACCATACACGTAGCAAAAAGTTAATAGAGGAACTTGCAAAATGGTCACATATAGGTGATACCATAGCAATGGATAACACTATCGCACACGTCGATAGGCATATGGGAAATTTACTTAGAACAGGTAAAGCGAAATACCATGTTATTGATAACGATATATTAGTATGTAAATACTCTGCCTATGGCTGGCTAACCAGCGATTTAGATGTGAATAGGAAGTATAAGAATCAGCTTTTTGATATCGCAAAAGACTATATGCCTCAAAAAGAATTTTCTAAAATTCGTAGTAGTATGATCCATGAATGTAACAAGCATTCCAATGCTATCGTATCGATAGACAAAGAGGTAAAGAGTTGGATGAATTCTATATATGACTCAAATTCATCAGATTATATTGAATTTCTAGATTTCTTAAACAAGAGAGCGGATAATGCATTTGAACAAGCAACATCCAGAGCGGAACTATTAATATGAATACGTCATGGCTGAGTTTACTTAACAGCAGCGAAAACAGTGACTTGATATCAGGAAGCTGGTTTACTGTGCGGTTTATGCCCGACAGAATTTCGGGAGAGATATTTAACATTGGAGTAGTTTTCGTAGATAAAGATAGCAAATGTCATTATAGGATTCTGGAAACTACAGATGCCTTTCAATGTTTGTTTGGTACAATTGGGGCTGCAAATATTAAGTTTCTGCTTGATATAGTTGAAGAGATGCTTACGAATAACAACTACACAATTACGCCCTCTCCTCACATAATCTATTCAAATTATCAAACAGCACGAGGTGAAAGTGTTGAAGAAATATTAGACGACTTGTACAGATCAATGGTATCGCTAATATGTAGAGATGAAAAAAAACCAAAGAAAAATCAAACTATTGGTACAACTCAGCTACGCCAGAAAGTATTTAATCAAATTGAGAGTAAAAGAAAAGGAATGAAGGATAAAATTTATAATCCAGAGCCTTTTTTGATTAAAAATGCTAGTAATCCAAAGGAAATGTTAGTAGACATGCCCATTTCTAAATATAGCTTAGAAGATTCCACTACTAGAGCAGAGTACTACGGTACGATTGTTTCAGCTGCTTACTTAGATGATATTCATCGTCGATACAATATTGATTATGTTGGATGTACTAATGTCGCAAACTGTTGTGAGATTTTAGGAAAATCCATTAAAGCTAGTATAATTATTTATGTACCGCCTGTAGATGACATAATATTCACAGAAGCAGTTCAAATAAATATTCAAAATGAATTGGACAAGTGTTTATATTCTTTGGAAAAGATGAATAAAGATGGTTTCGATATTGATATTCAAATGGCCCACTCCTCCGAAGAATGTGTCCACAAAGTGTTAGAATTTGTCGATTAATGAATACATGTTGAATTGAAAACCCACTTCATAGTGGGTTTTTCTATATTCCGATCAGATTAAAGTAATTATCTGTTTATACTTAGGGCTTAACATCTTCATTAATTAGTGGATAACTGTTAGATTCGAAAAATACCAAATCTAAGTCGCTCCTATGCAATATTGCTTTTAAATCCTGTACTCTCTGTTCTTTATCAGACTTAGATTCTCCCGAATAAATTGATACTGCAACTCTTGTAAGATTGGTGTTTTTCTTAATAGCGTTTACAAGATGGTTATCATAATCTTGATCTAAAGAATGTCCAACCACTATTAAAGAACCTTTAATTTCAGAGAAGGTTTGATAGCAAAATGTTAAATAGCTATTAGATAGGATTTTATTCAGTTTATACTCACTTTTACCCTCAGAAACATACACAGGTATTTTAGTGTTAATTCCTTCGTAGTTGAAATCTTCACTCGATGGCAAGGAGTTTGACGTGTGACCAATTTTAGAAACTGCTCCTACCAAGTCTTGTTGCAAATGCAAAGCTCCATGCAAGTAGTAAAACCCTATTTTTTTTCCATAGATACTTGTATCTTGCGGATCAAACAAACTATTACTGTTCCAAAAGAAATCTGCAATCTTATTAGATGGCAAGCTGCTGTATGACGACCAATACAAAATTAAGTCATAACATGTGGTGAATATTTTTTCAAAAATCTCAAGCTCTTTCCCAATTTCTTCTTTTTTAACATCGGAATAATTAATATGTACAGCTTCAACGGTATTAAAGAGATTATCTTGGACCGTCTTATAAAGATCTAAATATTCTTGTAGATCATCTTCACCAATAGATTTTTTTACTAAAATAGCATATGCCAAAGCTTTTAAGACTTCTTCAAAGTTAACTGTCTTAAGATCTTCAAATATCCCTATTATCTGCTCACTTAAAACTGGCTTAATTGCATTTTTTTTTGAGTATTCATAAAGCGATTTATATGAATATCGATTACAAATATTCAGACTAAATCCGTTACCAAGCAACAAATTATCCCAACCGCTACTTTTTATATCATCCCAATTCTGTATCAAATCCCTTACTCCTCAGCTTTTTCCAGTTTATTATGTTAGTAATGACTTCTTTGAACTTTCTGTAAAAACGCTGATAATAGCTTCATAGCAATAGCCTTAATAGGTAGATGACGTGAGCTTAGAATGTATCACCGCCCTATTCTATTAGCAATAATTATCTTACTTATGTTTATTTCTATAAAGAATTATTAAATCACAACTCTAGAGCCCGCCTTGAGCGGGTTTTTTTGTGCCTAATAATACATATTGGTTCTTATTTAAAGATTAATTGGTTCATATTATAGTTGACATAAAAGAACCATAGGTTCATAATTAGTTCATAAGCTAGTAATGACCTAGCCGAAATTATCTAGTAGCACCAAATTTTAGACAATAAAAAGCCCCTTCTCGACTGGACATCTAAAGGGGCTTTACTCAACAAGGAGTGAAAGGATTATGGCACAACATTTCGCACTACTCAACCAAATAAAGTCAGGCGGTGCACATATCGTCGCAGGACTGGCGGTAGGTATGTCACTTGTAGTAGTTGGCAACATCACTGGCTGCAACAGCTACCTTCTCAGCCAAGCCGAGCAAGACGTAGCGACATCAACGCTTGAGCCGCGCATGAGCTCAATCGATAGCCCTGAGCTAATAGAGTTCAGAGAGCAGAACGCTCACGCCAATCAAAAACTCGCTGAAATGCGCTTATACGCTGCTGGAGGCAACCAATGAACTTACATATCAAACTAAACCTGAACTCAGTGCGTAAATATCCTGACGGTACGTTTGGGGCCCAAGTGATCACGTCAGATGCAGATGACAATCAAGCTTTCTATGCCTGCAAAGTTAAACGCACTGCTCCATTTGAAGTAGAGCTTGATCGCAGTAATGTTCATGAATTCATCGATAGCCGCTGGCAGACTACCACTGTCAATGATGCACTCGCTACGCAGCTGACAGGCTCAATGTGTAGGTTTGTATCGTCATATGCTCATCTGTTTACTAAAGACGTTTCTGAAGGCAGAGACGGAAAACAGTTTGGCATGTGGACTGATGCAGTTGTCGCTATTGCTGATAAAGGTGGCAAGCATAAGTTAAAAATAGGCGACAAGATATTTGAATCCAAAGATGCTATCTCTCTTTTAGGTAATGGTCAAAACGTTATTGAGTACCGCCTAATAGGAGACTCGCTACGTATTCTTAGCCTTAACTTAGCTGATGACCCTTACCTATTAAAACGCCTTCAAAAGCAGTTTTATGTTGCTAAAGAAAGGTATGAGCGTGTTAGGAACAGCAGACCAATCGGTGGTGGTTCTTGGGCAGATAATCAAAATGCGCGTAAAGAGTTCGGTAAGTCTCGTTACGACCATCGCGAACTTCAACGTGATAGAGCTTAGAGATTTAGTAGACAGCTATCTCAATCTCTTTCATCGAATGTACCTCTCTGCTCTCAATGTAAAGCAAAAACAATCTAATAACTGATGATACAAACCGCTTAGTAACGATAAAGACTGCAAATAGGTATTAGGAGTTGATCATGAATCATAGTAGAAGAAAATTAATAGATGAAGCTTACACTGCGAATGTGCGCTGTGAAAAAATGATACCGATTTATATGTGCTTAGCCGACACGCTTAGCGAAGACTTAACAGACGCTATATTTGGTTGTAATGACGTTTGTAACTTACTCCAACTACCTAATGATATAGAAGGTGATGACTGTATTGCTGAAGAGCTGCAGCGTAACAGTAAAGTTGGTTACCTCGCACAATTTGCTACCCCTACCCCTCATAACTTTTCATCGGATGGTAGTGTTTGCTTTAGCGATTGGGGATGGTGTCAGACTAAATGGTTTTATGCTGATGATATTGGGAATCTTGAGAGCCCAGCGATCAGTTGGGCCCACACACACTTTGAAGAATGCAAGGCTAGAGCGACCAGTTACGGATAAAGAATAGCTGATTGTTATACCACATGACTTGAAGAAGCGATACATAAGCCCTTCTTCAGTTGGGATAATTAATTGTAAGAGTATTGAAGACAAAGGAGATTGAAATGATAGGTAGGTATTACACCACAGGCGACATCAAGGAAATATTTGGCTGGGAATCCAATACGACAATTCATCGCAAGCGTGATGCCGGCTTTTTACCACCACCTGATCTTGAAGGACGGCCTAATAAATGGTTAAAGGTTAAGATCGATGCGCTAGTAAACGATACTAACAAAAACAAAAATGACGCCTAATTGCGTCATTTTTTGTTTATACAGTATAATAAACAGTATCCATGAAAATAAATTTAATTAATTATAATTAAATCATATATTTATATAATAATTTCGAGTCTTGGTGGGCGCACCAACAAACATTGTCAAAAGTAATCAAAAGACCTCACAACCTACCAGTTGCGGGGTTTTTTAATGTATTAGCATATCGCATCATAACATTGCATAACTTACGATACATTTTCATACAGCATACCTGCAAAACACAAAAAAGCCTTTCAAGCTTTATACTTAATAGCTTGAAAGGCTTTTTCGATCGCATATTTTTATCTAGGTAAGCGTTTTAATATTAGGATTTGCTTACCGTTTAGAGCCGCTCTTACTCTAGGTTCAACATCGATTTTGCCACGGCTTCTGCCACTTTAATGCCATCAATTCCTGCTGATAATATGCCACCTGCGTAGCCAGCACCCTCGCCTGCTGGGAATAAGCCTTTGGTGTTAATGCTTTGGAATTCTTTATTACGTTTAATACTGATTGGTGACGATGTTCTGGTTTCTACGCCAGTTAATAAGCCATCATCAGATGAAAATCCTTTGATTTTTCTATTAAACGCTGGAATGGCTTCACGTATGGCATCCACGGCAAAGTCAGGTAACGCTTTGCTTAAGTCAGTTAAGGTAATGCCGGGAGTATAAGACGGTTTTACATCGCCCAATTCTGAGTCTGGTTTTCCTTTTAAGAAATCGCCAATGGTTTGCGCTGGTGCACTGTAGTCTTTTCCGCCTAATTCAAACGCTAAGGTTTCTAGTTGTCTTTGTAATTCGATACCAGCAAGAGGATGGTTTGGGTAATCTCGCTCTGGGTCGATACCTACCACAATAGCACTGTTGGCATTACGCTCGTTCCTTGAATATTGGCTCATGCCGTTAGTGACAACACGGCCTTCTTCTGATGCGGCGGCAACCACGGTTCCGCCTGGACACATACAGAAGCTATAAACAGAACGACCATTTTTGCAGTGATGAACCAGTTTGTAATCCGCAGCGCCAAGTATTTCGTTCCCAGCATTGTCACCAAAGCGTGCTTGGTCTATGGTTGACTGTTTATGTTCAATCCTAAAGCCAATTGAAAAAGGTTTTGCTTCAACATACACGCCTTTATCATGGATCATTTGGAAGGTATCGCGCGCGCTATGACCAACAGCAAGAACAACATGGCTGGTTTTTAAGGTTACGCCAGTATTAAGGGTCACGCCTGTTACTTTTGAGTCAGTGATATGCAAGTCATCTACACGAGTCGCAAAACGAACTTCCCCACCAAGCGCTATGATCTCGGCACGCATTTTTTCTACCATGGTCACTAACTTATAAGTACCTATGTGCGGTTTACTGACAAATAAAATCTCATCTGGTGCGCCGGCTTTAACAAACTCGGTCATGACTTTACGGCCATAATGATTTGGATCTTTCACTTGGCTATATAGTTTGCCGTCAGAAAAAGTACCCGCTCCGCCTTCACCGAATTGTACGTTTGATTCAGTGTTTAATTTACGCTGACGCCAAAAACCAAAGGTGTCTTTGGTGCGTTGTCTGACTTCATTACCACGTTCAATGATAATAGGTTTAAAACCCATTTGAGCAAGGGTAAGTGCTGCTAATAAACCACAAGGTCCAAAACCAATAACAACAGGACGCTCAGTTAAATCTTTTGGCGCTGTACCTACATATTTGTAGCTGGTGTCTGGTGTTGCTTTAACATGGTTGTCTGACTCAAACTGAACCAGTAAATCATTGGTTAAATCCGAGTCGGTCAGGGTGATGTCTAGCGTATAAATTAATTGGATATTTCTTTTATTACGAGCATCATAACCACGTTTAAACATCACAAATGACGCCATTTGCTCAGCAGAGATTTTAAGTTTTGTCGTTATCGCAGTCGTTAAATCTTCAGGTGCATGATTTAATGGCAATTTAATTTCAGTTAAACGTATCATTGGTTACTCATAAACTCGTGTAGAAAACAGTCTCGCATTTTACTGGTACTGGTACAAATAAGCGAATAAATATTTTACTTACGCAGGGTGAATTTACGGTTTCTTCAGCATAGATCAGCATCCTATTATAAAAACTAAATGTCAGACTTCATCCCAAGCTAGCTACCAAGCCTAATGGCTAACGTGCTTTAGCTAAAAAAAACCTCCCTTTAGTTAAGTTGACATCATTTAGTACGTTTGCTTCTTAATTTCCTTCTGTTCACACTTCCTGAACTCAAAAAAAAACATCGCTTCTGATGTCATCATTTTTTATACCGCTTTAGCATTCCTTAACCAGACATAAATGGTGCATAGAAAATCATAAAAACCAATTATGGTGCACAAAAGTGCCCTAGCTCCTGATAAAGACCAATATTGGTGCATTTGTCTAGTATTTTATATTGGCATAGATATTGAAGTATTAATAATAGTTAGGAATGGCTCGTTCACTCGGCCTACCATGCTGCTACTTTATCTTTCTGGAGAAATATATGTCTTTATTGCCAACGCTTATCACTGCTACTCCTATAAGTACAAATTATCGTATCGACTCAAAATTGACATCACGTTTGTCTCTACTAGCAGTAGCCGTTGTCGGCAGCTTAAGTCTTATGGGTTGTCAAAAACCTGCGGAAACCAGTGCAGAAACCAATTCTACCGCCACAAAAACGGACACCTCTGAGACGGCTGCTACCACTGCGGCAGATGGTGACACCATCAAAGTTGGTATCTTGCATTCTTTATCTGGAACGATGGCCATCTCTGAGACGTCATTAAAAGATACGGCGCTCATGACCATTGATGAAATTAATGCCAATGGCGGTGTGTTAGGTAAGCAGCTAGAGCCAATCGTCGTAGATCCCGCTTCTGATTGGCCGTTATTCGCTGAAAAAGCGCGTCAGCTGTTAACCCAAGATAAAGTGGATGTGATATTTGGGGGTTGGACGTCGGTGTCACGTAAGTCTGTGCTACCTGTCGTTGAAGAACTAAATGGCCTCATGTTCTACCCCGTGCAGTATGAGGGTCAAGAACAGTCAGAAAACATTTTCTACACTGGTGCTGCACCAAACCAACAAGCTATTCCTGCCGTTGAATACTTAATGAGTCCAGAGGGTGGTAGTGCAGAACGCTTTGTCTTACTTGGGACAGATTATGTTTATCCTCGGACTACTAACCAGATACTGCGGGCTTTCTTAAAATCTAAAGGCGTCGCTGAAACAGATATCATGGAAGAGTACACCCCTTTCGGTTTTAGCAACTATCAGACCATCGTTGGCAATATTAAAAGCTTCTCTACTGGTAAAAAGACGGCGGTTATCTCTACCATTAATGGGGATTCAAACGTACCTTTTTATCGTGAGCTTGCCAACCAAGGTATTAAAGCCTCTGATATCCCAGTCATGGCATTCTCAGTGGGAGAAGAAGAGCTTCGCGGTATCGATACCAGCTTATTGCAAGGGCATTTGGCGTCATGGAACTACTTTATGTCGGTTAAAAATCCTGTCAACAGCGACTTCACTAAAAAATATAAGAAATATGCGCTGGATCATAAGCTACCCAATGCTGACAAGGTCGTGACCAATGATCCTATGGAAGCCACCTACGTGGGTATCAATATGTGGAAACAAGCAGTCGAAAAAGCTGGTACGACTAATGTTGATAAAGTGCGTATTAGTATGGGAGGTCAGACTTTTGATGCGCCATCAGGGTATACATTGAAAATGGATGAGGAAAACCATCACTTATGGAAGCCTGTCATGATCGGTCAAATCCGTGCCGATGGTCAGTTCGATGTGATCAGCAAAACGCCAAAAGTCATTCGTGCTGAGCCATGGAGTCAGTACATTCCTAAATAAGGTGTTGTCACCTAAACCGCAATCCTTAGCCCCTTAATGGTATCAAAACCAGCAACCCTTTAGCTCCTCTACTGATAAAACAGTTTTTAGTAGAGGTTAAAGGAGTGTTGACTGCAAAAAAGGAACCATCATGTCACATTACCCTTCCTATTATAAAAGTGACGCGCCAGCCAATTATTTTAACAAGACTTTTATCATCGCCTTACTATCTTTACTCCTCCTCATTGCTATCACATCAGCTGCTCATGCTCACGAGACGCCAGTAGTACACAGCCACGAGCGCGATGAGGCAGTATCTACTAATACTATGGCAGCGACATCCAATGCTGTAAGTGAAGAGACCTTACTTGCTCAAAACAAGCAGTCTGTAACGACATCAGCTGATCTTGCGATAAGTAAAGGGGATGCTATCGAACAGTTCGTTGCTGCTGACTTCACCAAGCGCCAAACCATGCTCAATCAGTGGCCGGGGTCAGTTGAGAGTTTGGATACTTTAGTTGAGCTGATAAAAAACGATGAGCTATACCAAGGTAATGGTGGGCAAACTTATCTACTTAACAGCGAAGATGAGCTATTTACTTATCCTGCTAAGCAGCTGACCACCGAGTGGCCGAGTGACTTGGCGCAAGTGACTTTGACCAATACGCTACGCTCAGCCTTAGTCTTTGGACAAGCCAAGGTTAAGCTTGAGTCAAACGATCCTACGCAACGTTTACAGGCAGTCGCCATCTTAGCGGACAATATCGAACAGCTAGATCCAGCACTCATAAGTACTGCTGCCACTAATGAGCAAGACGACGACGTCAAAACAGCGTTGAGTACTTTACAAGCAAGAATTGATTTTAGAGATGGCGACGTCACTACCCAAATTGCCGCGCTTACCGTGCTTGCTGATAGCGATAGCCCACAAGTATTAGTGGATGTTAAAAAAGCATTGGCGGCAGATGATATCGATCCTGTGCTCAAATCTGCGCTGTTAGACGCTGAGGATAGTATTGAGCAGCGCATTACCATCAGTACTTGGATAGGTCATCTGTTCACGGGGCTTAGTACGGCAAGTATCTTACTACTGGCGGCATTAGGGCTTGCCATTACCTTTGGTCTGCTTGGGGTCATCAATATGGCTCATGGTGAGCTCATTATGATTGGTGCTTACGCCACTTATATGGTGCAAAATCTCTTTCAAGCATATTTTCCTAGTATGACTGGATGGTATCTGGTTGCTGCTATACCCGTCGCTTTCTTAGTCAGTGCCATTATCGGCATGATTATTGAACGAATCATTATTCGCCCGCTTTACGGTCGTGAGCTTGAAACCTTACTAGCAACCTTCGGTGTCAGTCTGATTCTTATGCAGTTGGTTCGGATGATATTTGGCGCGCAAAACGTCGAAGTCAGCAATGTCGACTGGTTGAGCGGTGCCTATCAAGTCTCCTCGAGCCTTGTGCTTCCCTTCAATCGTATCGCTATTATTGGCTTTACCATCATTATTCTTATGCTACTGGTGTACTTACTGAACAAGACTCGTTTCGGGCTATTTGTGCGCGCTGTGACTCAAAACCGGCAAATGGCACGTGCAGTGGGTATCTCCTCTGCTCGCATCGACATGTTGGCTTTTGGACTTGGCTCAGGCCTCGCAGGTCTCGCTGGCTGTGCTTTGGCGCAAGTAGGCAATGTCGGACCCGACTTAGGTCAAACTTATATTATTGATGCGTTCTTAGTCGTCGTGGTTGGCGGTGTTGGGCAAGTATGGGGCGCGGTATTGGCATCTTTAGGTCTTGGTGTCAGTGGTACGGTGCTTGAAATTGGCATTGGTGCTGTGATGGCTAAGATTGTGTTACTGGTTCTTGTGATTTTGTTTATTCAAAAACGTCCACAAGGTTTATTTGCCCTCAAAGGCCGTTTTGTGGATTAAGGAGAACCTCATGCGTTTGACTCAATTATTATCTGATTCCCCACGTAATGCCATTCTGATTGGTTTGTGTTTTTTAGTGCTACTGATATTGCCTTGGCTCCATTTACTACCTGAAACCTCTAGTTTTCACCTGTCTGCTTACTGGATAACTTTGATTGGTAAAATAATGGCGCTCGCCATGGTAGCACTGGCTTTAGACTTGGTCTGGGGCTATGCCGGCATTCTAAGCTTAGGTCATGGTCTTTATTTTGCGCTAGGAGGCTATGCTTTTGGTATGTACTTGACGCGTGAAACTGCTGGCACGGGCTTGCCAGACTTTATGCGTTTCTTAAGTTGGACAGAGCTACCGTGGTATTGGGCAGGCACTCAACATTTCTGGTGGGCGATGGCTTTAGTGGTGCTAGTTCCCGGTCTGGTCGCTTTTATCTTTGGCTATTTTGCTTTTCGCTCAAAAATTAAAGGGGTTTATTTTTCGATTATTACTCAGGCCATGACCTACGCGGCAGCTTTACTGTTTTTCCGTAACGAAACAGGCTTTGGTGGTAACAATGGCTTCACAGGTTTTACGACGCTATTAGGTTATGACATCACGGCCTCTTCAACGAGGGCTGTGCTGTGCTTTACGACTGCTTTGGCGCTGCTACTGTCCTATCTTGGACTACGCTATCTGATGAGCCAACCTTATGGGCGCGTGCTTGGTGCCATTCGTGATAGTGAGAATCGTTTGCAGTATTTAGGCTATCGCACGCTTTGGTACAAGCTTTCAGCTTGGGTGTTGTCTGCAGTCATTGCTGGTATCGCTGGTGCTCTATATGTACCGCAAGTTGGTATCATTAATCCAGGTGAGATTAACCCCGTCAACTCTATCGAGATGGCAGTATGGGTGGCTGCTGGAGGTAGAGGTTCATTAATCGGTGCCATTGTAGGCGCTGGTACAATTAATGTGATTAAAACGTATTTTACCGTCGCCTATCCGGAGTTTTGGTTACTTATTCTAGGCGGATTATTTGTAGTGGTTACTATATTTCTCCCTAACGGCATCATTGGTGTACTCGATCGTTTTAAGAAGGAAAAAGAATAATGTCAATAATATGTAATAATGCTGCTTCCCAAAAAACAGCTAACAATGCGCTTATTAAAAATAAAAATGATCCTAGTATACATAAGCCAATGGGAAATCATGACAATACAAATAACATAACGATTGCAGAAACCAAGCCTACCCGACCAGTCACTAGTTTGGCTGAAGATTATGGGAATAGCGGTGGCTTGGCGCACCCTGTTTCTAAATCAGGTCCAGATATGAGACATGGGATTGCGCTATATTTAGAAGGCGTTAGCGTGTGGTTTGACTCGTTTCGTGCACTCAATGATTTGTCTTTATACATTGAGGCGGGCGAGCTACGCTGCATCATTGGTCCTAATGGTGCAGGTAAGACGACTTTAATGGATGTTATTACGGGTAAAACGCGCCCGACCACAGGTAGCGCATTTTTTGGTCAAGTACATAATTTAGCCAAACTATCTACCGAAGAAATAGCGGAAGCAGGCATTGGCCGTAAGTTTCAAAAACCCACCGTATTTGAGAAATTTACCGTACTTGATAACTTAATGCTGGCTGCACCAGAGGACAAACGGGTATCGAAAAGCTGGTTTACTCGTATTGACGCAGAAATCCAAGATACCCTTGACTCAACGCTTGATCAAATACGCCTAAAAGAGCTGATTAACAAGCCAGCAGGATTATTGTCTCATGGTCAAAAACAGTGGCTAGAGATTGGAATGTTACTGATGCAAAGACCAAAACTTATCTTACTTGATGAACCAGTAGCAGGCATGACCGATGCCGAAACGGAACATACTGCTGAGTTATGTCTACGCCTTAAAAAGAATCACACCTTAATCGTAGTTGAACATGACATGACTTTCATTGATGCCATAAGTGAAAAAGTAACGGTCTTAGCAAATGGCGCTATTTTGGCTGAAGGCACGTTGAGTGAAGTACAGAATAATGAGGCCGTTATTGAGACCTATTTAGGTCGATAATTGATAGTAGTGCTTAGAAATAGACCTAAAAAATAGAGGTGCTTATATGTTAGAAATCAATGCCATAAATCAATATTATGGTGGCAGTCACATATTACGTGATGTCACCCTCGCCGCCCCTGTAGGAGGATGTAGCGTGGTACTTGGTCGTAATGGCGTCGGTAAAACCACCTTGCTTAAATGCTTGATGGGCATCCTACCAATAAAATCAGGTGAGATTTTATTAGACGGTAAGGATATTAGTCAGATGACGCCTGAGCAGCGTGTGCGCGCAGGACTCGCTTATGTGCCGCAAGGACGCGATATATTTTCCACCTTGACCGTTGAAGAAAACATTCTGATTGGAATGGCGAAATTCTCTCAACGAAAAGCAAGCAAAGTACCCAAACACTTGTATGATATATTTCCAGTGCTAGACGAAATGAAGCATCGCCGCGGTGGCGATTTATCAGGCGGTCAGCAGCAGCAACTTGCTATTGCTCGTGCGCTTGCATCAGAGCCTCGAGTACTAGTACTTGATGAGCCGACTGAAGGTATCCAACCGTCCATTATTAAAGACATTGGTAGAGTCATTCGTAGTCTTGCTAATAAAGGCGATATGGCAATTGTTTTAGTCGAGCAGTTTTATGATTTTGCAGAAGAGCTTGCCGATAACTATACCGTGCTCTCTAGAGGACGAGTGGTAGCTCAAGGGGCTGGATGTGACATGGCAAAAAACAATATTCAAGAGTTGGTGGCAATCTAAAAGGACACTTTATAAAAGGGAATACAATTTTGACTTGGCAATCCTCACTACAGCTCCATTTCGACTGCGCCTCTACTGCTGCAAAAACTCGGCTGTGTCATCGTGCCCATACTGGCGCACTCATGGTGCAGCGCGCGCTGTATCCTGAGCCTGATAGTACTGATAACAGCCAAGCAGGGATTTGCCATATTTATGTGTTGTATCCTCCTGCTGGTATTGCTGATGATGACCGCTTAACATTGGAATTTGACCTACACTCTAATAGCCATGCGGTGATTACTACTCCTGGAGCTGGAAAATGGTACGGGCAACGCAAATCGTTACGATCCTCTAGACCTAGCGACTCATCAAAATTTAATAACGGTACTCAATCGGCAAACAGCAACACTTCTAACGACTGTTTTAATGATGTTATCAGCGCAGAACAGCATATCGACGCCCGCCTCGATGACCACGCTGTCCTTGAATGGCTACCACAAGAAAGCATTTATTACGATCATTCTGTCTCTACTGCCAATAACCGCTTTTATTTAGCTAAGACGGCAAGTTTATTGACTTGGGATATTGCTGTGTTCGGACGTCAAGCGTATCAAGAGACTTTTTCTAATGGTCATTATGCCAACCGCTTAGAGATATGGCGTGAGGGCAGTTTATTGGTCAGTGAATGCACCTCCCAGCCAGCCAATACGCGCTGGTTTACCTCACCATTAGGACTGAACAATCAACATGTGCACGGCTCTTTTTGGGCAATACCTAGCACAGAGGTCATTGCACCTGAGTTACAAAATAATCCGCTCAAGCTTGGTCAATATTTAGATGCCACTATCACCGAGATACGCAGTCTCATTGATACGCAGTCACTACCCATTCACTGTACTCACAATTTTCAAGGTATCAACTGCCGTTATTTAGGAGCAGATGTGCGTGTCTGCTTTGAGGCTTTTTACCAAATTCGCGAGCTTATCAGGTCTAAATGGTACATGCTTGAACCTCATCGACCGAGAATTTGGGACACCTAATATTATACATATGCTCCTACATACTATCATCCTTAAACCGTGCTGAATCAAACCAGAATAACTATACTTAGTACATTTAACTTAGCCTATTTATTTTATAAAGATTAAAGACGAATCATAGCCTTCAGAAGACAATAATTATTAAGGAAGTTTTATGCAGTTAAATCCTACAGAAAAAGATAAACTCTTACTATTTACCGCAGGCATGGTGGCGGAACGTCGTAAGAATCGTGGCGTCAAGCTTAATTACCCTGAGTCTATCGCTTATATCAGCATGCTCCTGATGGAAGGTGCGCGTGATGGCAAAACCGTGGCGCAACTGATGAGTGAAGGAGCCACTTATCTCTCTGCCGATGACGTCATGGAAGGCATTGCAGAGATGATACATGATGTCCAAGTTGAAGCCACTTTCCCCGATGGCACTAAGCTAGTGACAGTGCATAACCCTATCGTATAGCTTACTTGCTATAAAGCCGTATAAAACGATATTGAACAAGAGCCATTGCCATAAGACGATTAAGGATAATAAAAATGACGATGAAAGCAGGCGAATATAATATTAAAGCAGGCGATATGGCTTTGAACGCTGGTCGATATGTTCAAAACATAAAGGTAATCAATACCGGCGACCGCCCTATTCAAATCGGTTCTCACTATCACTTCTATGAAGTCAATGCAGCACTGATCTTTGATCGAGAGTCGACGCTTGGCTATCGACTCAATATCCTATCTGGTACTGCAGTACGCTTTGAGCCGGGCCAAGCACGAGAAGTTGAGCTAGTCGCTATCGCCGGTAAACAACACATTTATGGTTTTTCGGGCAAAGTTATGGGCGCTGTAGACCCTAAAACCTCTCAAAACACCTCGAAAAAACGCATTGACCGACGTATATATGCCGAGCATTTTGGCCCTACCACAGGGGACAAAGTACGCTTGGCAGATACAAATTTATGGCTTGAGGTCGAATATGACTTGACTAGTCACAGTGACCAACATACTTATAGCATCAGCATTGGTGAAGAGGTCAAATTTGGTGGCGGCAAGGTAATCCGCGACGGTATGGGTCAATCACAACTGCTGGGTGACCAAGTTGCCGATACTATTATTACCAATGCTTTGATTGTGGACTACAGTGGTATCTACAAGGCAGATGTCGCTATCACAGAGGGTCGTATCAGTGGCATTGGTAAAGCTGGCAATCCTGATATTCAGCCTAACGTGACGTTACCTATTGGCGCGGCTACCGAAATTATCGCAGGAGAAGGTAAAATCTTGACTGCTGGCGGTATCGATAGTCATATTCACTTCATTGCACCACAGCAATGTGAGACGGCATTGATGTCTGGTGTAACCACGATGTTAGGCGGTGGTACGGGACCTGCTGAAGGCACTCTTGCCACTACTTGTACGCCTGGTGCCTATCATATTCACAGCATGCTAAAAGCCACTGATGCTATTCCGATGAATATTGGATTCTTAGGTAAAGGCAATGTTAGTCTACCCGCCCCCATTGTAGAGCAAATCGAAGCAGGAGCTATCGGGCTTAAGCTTCATGAAGACTGGGGCTCCACGCCCAAAGCCATTGATAACTGCCTTAGCGTGGCCGAAGAATATGATGTGCAAGTGGCGATTCATACTGATACGTTAAATGAAAGCGGCTATTTAGATAGCACTCTCGGCGCGTTTAAAGACCGCTGTATTCACACCTTCCATACCGAAGGCGCTGGCGGCGGTCATGCCCCAGATATCTTAAAAGCTATTGGCGAAACCAACGTTTTACCCTCATCAACCAATCCAACGCGCCCTTTTACTATTAATACCATTGACGAGCATCTCGACATGCTTATGGTTTGTCACCACTTAAGCCCAGCCATTGCTGAAGATGTCGCTTTTGCAGAAAGCCGTATTCGTAAAGAAACCATTGCCGCCGAAGATATTTTACAAGACATGGGTGCCATCTCCATGATGAGTAGTGATTCGCAAGCGATGGGACGCGTGGGAGAAGTTATTATTCGCACGTGGCAAACGGCTGATAAAATGAAAGCCCAACGCGGTCATCTGGCTCCTGATCAATCAGCTAAAACTGAGCAAGCATTAGAAAATATCATGCTAAGTCCCACTGACTCTGATAGCAGCAATGATAATTTTCGTATCAAACGCTACCTCGCAAAATACACCATCAACCCTGCCATCACTCATGGCATTAGTGACGAAGTGGGATCCATTGAAATAGATAAATGGGCGGATTTAATTTTATGGTCGCCTGCATTTTTTGGCGTAAAGCCCGACCTTATCATTAAAGGCGGCTTGATTGCGGCAGCGTCCATGGGCGACCTCAATGCTTCCATTTCAACCCCGCAGCCTGTGCACTATCGCAGCATGTTTGGTAGCTTCCCCAAAACAGTGGCGCAGACTTGCATCACCTTTATGTCAAGCGCTGCGATAGACAAAGGCGTTGATAAGCAATTAGGACTAGAAAAAGTCATTAAAGCCGTACACAACATTCGTAAGATACGTAAACAAGACATGAAGTTTAATAGCTACTGTCCTAAGATGGAGGTTAACCCTGAGACTTATGAAGTGTACGCAGATGGTGAGCTGCTGACCTGTGAGCCTGCCGACTATCTACCGATGGCACAGCGCTATTTTTTGTTCTAGCTGCTTTTTATTGTCGTGCTGATAATCTACCATCAGCTGTCAACCATCTACTTTAACGGACTATAAACATAATTATGAACATTTATACGCAACGTCTTGATCTATCAACCCTCAGCGCTGAACAACAAGCGATTATTGATAGGCAAAAACAGGCAGAAAACTTTTTATATTTAGATTTCGATACCCGTCAACGTAGCCGTTTTAAAGCAGAAACACAGCATCAAGAATCCATTGGTGTTGATTTGCCACGTACGGAAACCATTAAGAATGACAGTGTGCTAGCAGACCATCAAGGCAATTTAATACAGATTATGGCTGCCAAGCAGGGATTAATCGAAGTGACTGCCGATAATGATTTTGACCTTATGAAAGGCGCTTACCATTTAGGCAACCGCCATGTTCCTTTAATGCTGACACCTAATGCACTCTACTTTGAGCCTGACCATGTTTTAGAAGCGATGTTACATCAACTTGGCCTATATACCCAAGCCGTACAAGCGCCATTTGAGCCAGAAACGGGTGCGTATAAAGGTGAGCACGGCGGACATTCTCACTCTCATAGCCACAATCGTGATCATAGTCATAGCCATGCACATAGCGATAACCATCAGCACAATCACTCTGACGCTCACAGCCATAGCCATAGCCGTAATCATGAGCATAATCATGACTAATCATGCCACACACTCCCAGCATCCTGCCAGTACAACACAAGGTATAAATGATCTGAATAATACAGAGGTAACTGGACGTTTGCTCATGCTGGCGTCAAGCAACCTACCTATTGGCAGTTATACCTACTCGCAAGGCATAGAGCCTGCTATCGAATCAGGGCTCATTCACGACGAAAGCAGTGGTTTAGCGTTTATGAGTGACTATTTGGAGCTGGCATTATGTCGTTATGAGCTACCGCTACTGGCACTCATGATAGAGGCACTTATGATTAATGATGTGGCGCTGACTGATGCTTTAGGTGCCGATTATCACGCTAGCCGCGAAACCAAAGAGTTTGTCTATGAGTCAAGTCAATTGGCACTGTCTTTATCCGCATGGCTAGATAATGTTCTTGAGCTCAACGTGCCTGATAGCTTACTCGCTCATGGATTTTTGCCACTGTTTGCCCATGTCAGCTCGCACTGGCAACTTAAGCCTGTACAAGCCATCACCACCTATGCCTTTGGTCAAATTGAAAATATGGTGCTGGCTGCGGTCAAAACCGTACCGCTTGGACAAATGGCAGGACAGCGCATCATTTGGCAGCTGCAACAGTTATTAAGTCAGCAAATACAGCCACTGGCTGCTAACGTCCAGCAAAAATTTTCGCACGTTCAACATATGGCGTTAATGACTGATTGCTCTGATATAACAACATTTAAGCTAAATCTTCTCTATCAACAGCTACATATGTCCGCCAACCTACCAAATTTAGCCATACTGTCTTGTCAGCATGAAAGGCAATACAGCCGCCTATTTCGCTCTTAATCGTTAATAAACACAACTCTCATCAAGGAACTTTATTTATGGCACTAACACCCAAAGTCGAAAGCAAACATTCAGACACGACCTTGTCTCCCCTACGCCTAGGTATTGGCGGTCCCGTTGGCTCAGGAAAAACGGCATTGACGCTGAGACTATGTCAACGCCTGCGCGATGACATCAATATGGCCGTGGTAACTAATGATATTTATACCAAAGAAGACTCTGAATTTTTAACCCGTCATGAGGCGATGCCCGCTGAGCGCATTCGCGGTGTTGAAACCGGTGGCTGCCCGCATACTGCCATCCGTGAAGATGCCTCAATTAACTTATCTGCCATCGCCGAATTACAGCAGCAATTTGCAGGTCTTGAGCTTATTATCATCGAGTCTGGTGGTGATAATTTGGCAGCGACTTTTAGCCCTGAATTATCCGACTTGACGCTATATGTCATTGATGTCTCGGCAGGCGATAAAATTCCTCGTAAAGGCGGCCCTGGTATCATGAAATCGGACTTGCTCATTATCAATAAAACCGACCTTGCCCCTTTCGTAGGCGCCTCACTTGAGGTTATGGCGCATGATGCCAAAAAAATGCGCGGTGATAAGCCTGTGGTATTTAGTAACATGAAAACAGGCGAAGGTCTTGATGACATTGTTGCTTTTATCTTAGATAAAGGCATGTTAAGTGTGGCGTAGAATGCCTTAGGTGATAGCATCAATAAGTACTCTACAAACCGCTGATGGATCAGTGGATTATCAGTCAGTTTTTATATCGATTTGTTTATTTATTAAGGATTTATCATGACAACAGACACAGCCAAAACGATGACACGCAAAAATATCTTCCAAAAAACCACCATAATCAGTGGCTTAGCACTGTTATCATTGCTACCAACACTCGCGTTTGCTCACCCTGGGCATGGCTTGATGGCAGCAGATGGCTCATTTAGCCTTTCAATATTGTCTGGTATATTACACCCTTTGACTGGGTTCGACCATCTGATGTTAGCGCTGGGCATGGGCATGCTATTTACTCAAATGCACAGCTTTAAAAAAGGCTTTGTAGCACTGTTAATTGGTCTAGTAACAGGATTTGTACTGAGTTTAAGTGTGAGCTTGAACAGCCTGTTTATTGAATACGGCATTCTACTCTCTATCGTACTACTGACCATGGCACTTATGAGCCGCTACTTTAATGTGGCATTGAATCAAAGCCACGAGATGTCCGTCAAAACCGTGTATAAATTCTTAGTCATTGGCTTTGGTGCGCTTGCTATGTTCCACGGTGCAGCTCATGCAATCGAAGTTCCTGCAAACAGTAATACCGCTGGCTTCTTTACGGGTATGATTGTTGCCATGCTAGGTCTATATACTATCGGCAAAGGATTTGCCACTTATCTAAACACTCACCTGCAAGACAGTTTGATTATTCAACGTGTTATAGCTGTTGTCGGTTTATGCGGTGTGCTGTTAGGGTAACTTTATTAATTTATACACAGAGTTGTTTAACACGGTAGTAAGTTGAAGGGGCTGGCTGTGCAGCGATCTATCATAACAATGAGTATTGATGCCATACTTACCAAAATGCACGCAGGTGACATTATATAAATTGCCTTATGCCCCTGAGCTTATGACAGCTCTTAAAGAAACTCTTAAAGAAATAAGGCCGCTCAAGCGACCGCTTAGCTCACAGCAGGATTGGCATTCAAAAGGGTTTGGGCTATAAGAAGCTTTAGATAATAAGTAAAAATGGTCATCAGAAAAAAAGGACAAATTAATGTCCTTTTTTTGGCTTTTGGTTTACTTAATGCTTACCAGCTAAAGCCCATACCCATGCCACCAGAGTTCTCATCTTTTGTGAAAGCACCACCGAGACTAAAGCTGGTATTGGGATTAATGACACGCTGATACCCCAATGAGACCGCTTGCTCGGAGCCCTGAAAACCTGCACCCACGCCTATGCGGTTCTTACCTTGTAAACCTGACGTGCTGGTTGCCATGTTTAACATCGCAGCACTCATCGCACCTTGACGATCAAAACGATCATCAATTTCCTTAAAGCGCTGTCCATTGTCTTGCAGATAATTGTGAATAGAGTCATTTAGAGCATTAAATTTAGTATCGGCATAAGTGTTCGAGGTTTCGATAGCGCTTGTTTTTGCGTCTTGTAACTGACTGACATTGACTGCGTCATTATCAGCGGTACCATTAGCAACATTGATAATCTGACGCTGGTTAAGATCCGAACCAACCGACACTGTGTTTTCACGGTTAGAGCTAGAGTCATTGCCGAGTACCACGGCGTTTTTTGCAGTAGTATTAACATTATTGCCGAGCACAAAAGTATTGTCGCCAGACACGGTATTATTATTGCCCATACTATAGCTGTTATTGCCACTGACCGTACTTAGATCGCCAATCGCACCTGAATGATTTCCAGTCGCTTTATTACCAGTGCCAATGCTGATAGCTTGCTCGCCGATTGCTTGAGCACCATCTCCCATTGCAATAGATTGCTTACCCTGCGCCGCCGCGTTAGCGCCTAAAGCCATTGCGTTGTCTCCACTAGCAATCGCTTCTGCAGACTCACCACCATTGATGCTTAGGTATTTATGCTGTGCAGCAATCTCCTGTTTAACGCTCAATACCTGATCATTCGTATAACTTTGTGACGATGCTAGAGTCTCAGTTGCTTTGCCATCGGTGTAGCCTTTGGAGGCGGTTAAAGTCTCAGTTGCTTTACCATCGGTGTAGCCTTTGGAGGCGGTTAAAGTCTCAGTTGCTTTACCATCGGTGTAGCCTTTGGAGGCGGTTAAAGTCTCGGTTGCTTTGCCGTCGGTATAGCCTTTTGAGGCGGTTAAAGTTTCGGTTGCTTTATCGTCGGTATAGCCTTTGGAGGCAGTTAAGGTTTCAGTCGCTTTGCCATCGGTGTAACCTTTTGAGGCAGTTAAAGTTTCAGTTGCTTTGCCATCGGTGTAACCTTTCGATGCGGTTAAAGTTTCAGTTGCTTTGTCGTCGGTGTAACCTTTCGATGCGGTTAAAGTTTCAGTTGCTTTGTCGTCGGTGTAACCTTTCGATGCGGTTAAAGTTTCAGTTGCTTTGTCGTCGGTGTATCGTTTATTTACCGCATCTGTATCATTTATTGCATCTGCCACGTTAGTGATACGTTTTTCGAAACCCTTGCTACCAACTGAAATCGTATCTCTTTCATCTGCAATGGAGAAACTACCGATGGCCGTTGCGCCTGTCGCAGTGGCTTGGCTATTACTGCCAAACACGCTGCTGTCTGTACCTGATGCGGTATTCTGATAACCAACTGCAACACTGTAGTCACCCTCTGATGTATTTTCAAAACCGATGGCACTACTGTCTTCACCTGATGCTGTATTATTATAACCGACGGCACTGCTATTTACATTCGAGGCGGTATTTTTATAGCCAATTGCACTGCTATTTATGTTCGATGCCGTGTTGTTATAACCAAATGCACTACTATAACCCTCTGAGGCGATATTATTAGATCCTACCGCACTACTATTGATACGCGATGCGGTATTGTTATAACCAACGGCACTACTGTACTTAACTGATGCTTCATTATTAGCACCTAACGCACTACTATAATCACCTGATGCTACATTAGTATAACCAACCGCACTGCTATAACCACCCGAAGACTTATTGAAAAATCCCACTGCATTGCTAGAGTTACCTGTTGCTTCATTTGCATGACCTAGCGCACTAGTCGCTTCATTAGAAGCTTTATTGTCAATACCTAAGGCACTACTATTAATACCGTCTGCTACATTATTTATTCCACAGGCTACTGCAATGACACCTGTTGCCGTACTTCCTCCAGAAACAGGATCCGTTACGCATACCACGCCTGCCCACACTGTCGAGCCACTGATCGCTGCGATACTGAAGGCAAGCCCTTTTAGAGTCAACATCTTATAGTCATTTGAACGAGCTATCAGGGCGATAGTGCCAGTCGTGCCGCTGGTCTTACCAGCGCTCTTAGTATTCTCAGATACCACCACTATACAACCTAGTGATTGACTCCAAATCTTTTTAAATACTTTATTCATAGCTCGCTCCATAAGTCCAAAAACTAATCGTCGATAAAATCAAGGCTATCTATGTCACTTACTATGCCACTTACATTAACCATGCTCATAAATGACAACTGTCATTTATTAAAGCACAAAGCTAACATACCTGTATATTTATATTAAAGGATATTTAATCTTCAGGACTGTCTTAGATAAGCAAAATAATCTGGGATAGTTTTATGGGAAAAGAGCGTTATGAGCAAAATTCGCCCACCCAAACGCTCACTGCACAGTGAGTATAACGATTGTTATATCGGTAAGAGTGAGCGCGTCTGGTAGGATTGCAAGTGCCGTTATGGCACTCGCAAGGTCTGGCAGCAGATCAACCTGATGGCGTATCTAAGGAGATTTGGAGTGGCATAGAGAATGTTGAACAAGTAACCCTTGAGTGCATAGACTTATTTCATAACCCAAACAATCCACCTAAATGATTCACTCACGTAAATCATCCACGACTGCCAACATAGCCACTAATGAAGCTTCCCCTAATTTCATAGAGCGCTCTGGTGACCAACCCGTATCCGCATCGGGGACATTATTGTTGTCTATAAATGGCATCTCCAAGGTATTGGCAAGGCAGTCAAAACGTTCGGCAACCCAGTGAGTGGCAAGCGTCATGTTCGCAGTACCCGGTGCATCAACGTCATAGCCCTCTTCCGTCTGAAAGTCGGCACTGGCGATCTTTAACACTTCTGAAAATCTATCGCGTAGACGTGCGAGGCGGTCGCTATAATTTGGCGTACCCTGCGAGCCAGCAAGGAACACAAAAGGTATTTCTTCATCACCGTGCACATCATAAAATAGATCAACACCCGTCTCTTCCATTTTATTAATGACATGAAAGACTTCTGGGCTGGTTTCCAAACTTGGATTTGACCAAGCACGGTTTAGGTTAGTACCAACTGCGTTGGTACGCAAATGACCTCTCACGCTGCCATCTGGGTTCATATTGGGCACGATGTAAAAGTTAGCTTTATCTAATAATAATTTACCCGTGGCATTATCACCATCTAACAGGCTATGCAATAGACCATCGACCAACCATTCAGCCATCGTCTCACCGGGATGTTGACGTGCCGTAATCCAAATATTGCGTTTAGGCGCATCGTTATTGCTAGCGCCATCACTAATTTTGACTAAGGTTAAATCGCGCTTATCAAGGGTCTCCCCTAAATGCTCTAACGTCACTAATGGATGCATTTGCACCGCTGCTAATAAATCTTGATGACGCTCATCACTGTAAGGGGCAAAAAAAGCAATTTGAATGGTTTCACATTCCAACTCTGCCGTTATGGTTAAATTTCCGTCTTTATAAGAGGTGGGTAGACGAAACCAATAGTCACGATCGTACGAGGCAACTGCTTGGTAATTCTCCCACCCTGCAGGGAATGCTGCATCCCCTGCATTCATAATATTGAGCACATATTGCTCGCCAACTTGACCTGTCATGCGAAAATTAAACCACTGAAAAAACTCGCCACCGACGTCCGGACGAATAGCCAATTGGATATTTTTTTTATCTTCTAAATTAATAACCTCAATATTACCAGCATCGAAATTAGCAGTGATATGCATAAATTTTCCTTAATTGTTTTTTAGATATCTTAGTGAGTATCTGTAAAGTACCTGAGCATAAACGATTAAAAACAAGCAGGATAGAGACGCTAACAAATCATCTTAAAAAATAGTAAAAATGATTAATGATTGTAGCATCGCTGCTTTTTTAATTAAAAGAACATAAAAACATTCCAAACACTATGACAGACATAGCATTAGCCAATTTTTTATATTTATCACATTACTGAATGAATGTGTCAGATATTGGATATTATAGCTCATGATCCTATATAGCACTGTTGTCTATAGCTACAAAAGCCATTCAACTGGTAGCCACCCTACTACTGTCAATATAATGTTAAGCAGGGCACTTTGTCCAGGCTCCGAGACGCTCATCGATCCAGTATAGGAATCGATCCAGACAAGCCTTCCATTACGCTGCTCTACTCGCCAAGTAAGACCAACTATGCCCTCGTCAAATGCTTTGTGCAGTTTCTGTGCCATCTGTTCACTGTGGATCATTAAACCCATTTCAGTATTGAGAGCAGCCGAACGGGGGTCAAAATTGAACGAGCCAATAAAAATGCGCTTTCCATCTACCGCAAAGGTTTTCGCGTGAAGACTGGCTTTTGACGATCTGAACGCTCCTAGATGGTCAGCGTGTATACCAGACGCAGCTTGGCTACGTAGCTCAAAAAGGCTGACGCCATTTTCAAGCATGGCCTTGCTTTGTTGTTATTTTATTAGCTAGCGAGCTGAAGCTTTTTTACGTTACCCATAAGTGCGCTAAGATTTTTCTCAAGCTTACTTTTTTCTAGCTTCATTCTAACGACAACCTTAATAATCTCATCAGCTATCTCTTTATTGCCTTCAGCCACTGCCTGCTGCAATGCTAGGCCTTCACGCATAATAGCAACCCTTAAAGGCTCGATCTTATAAATAATACGGTTGATAGATTTATGCAGATCCGACTGTCTATAGCACTCTTTTACCTTAGATGATTTATATAAGAGACTGTTTTTATCACTTTTTGCGCGGGCTAACGTCTCGATATAATCAGCCGCTATCTTGTCAGCATAATCATCTTGAATACCAATCTCTAAAATATTTTTTACTAATATGATATCGATTTTTTCTAATTCAGTTTCTTTAATGGCACTTTTTAACATTTCAAACAGTCCTTCGTAAATGTTGGGATTAGGGATGAATTAAGTGGTTATCGCATATAAAAAGCAAAGCCATCGGCGTCACTATAATTAGCACGTGGATTCGTTGTTTGCGCACTCTTATATTCACACTCGTATAAAAGTTACTTTCACAACCATGCCAATCAATTCGTAATTGAGGTCACTCAAGAATATTTACATAATGATACACTTATGTTCATTTTAACCTAAGAGTACAAGTGTACACAATAGACATTCAACCCTTTTGATACAAAGGTTATGAAAAGCGGCTATCAAACCGCCATAGATTGATATTTATTCTGAGAATAGTACTGTTGAGATCTATCAAAATAATGAGGGTAAATAACTCCCTCATTATTAGGAATTGTTTAATGACGCGTGGGTGGTTGCTGGACATATCTAAAATAGATTGATGGAATATTTACAAAGAAATGAGTGAGCTACTTTTGCTAAGAAGGAAAAATCACTGGCTCATCGCCATCTTGCCAAGGTTGAAACTTGGTCATGGCTTGTATAAATAATGGATGCGCAAGCCAGTTTTTTAGCCATATTTGCAGCTTCGGATAAGGCAAACTGTAAAAAACGTCGCGATCTACATGAGCAAATTGGCGGACAAATGGCATAATACCGATATCGGCAATGGTCACACTGTCTCCTAGCAAATAAGTATTTTTAGTAAGCAGTGCTTCTAAAATCTGTAGAAATGCTTCACCTTTTTGCCGATATTCTGTTTGGGTCATTTCAAGATGACGGTCAGCATATTTATAGCGATCTAGCCAATGCTTAAACTCCTGATCGTTTTGCTCAATTAACGTATTACCTTGATGCAAAGTCTTAATGTTCAACAGCTCTTGTAGATCTTGCTGTTCAAGCGCCCACTCCATTATTTCCTGACTCTCTTCAATCACAACACCATCAGCGAGCTGTAAAACGGGCACGGTGCCTTTTGGGCTAATCGCTAGCATGTGCGCAGGCTTATTTTTTAGCGTTATCTCCCGTAGCTCTACTGGCAACTCGGCAAACAACAGACCGAGACGCGCGCGCATGGCATAAGGACAGCGACGAAAAGAGTAAAAACAAGAAAGGGAGTAAGCAGTCATATATTTTTTCACAGTTAAAACGAGATCAGTAGGCTTAGAGTCACTGACATCAAGAGTCATTTAGTTTCGTTACTGATCTCTATTAAGGGTTGTAAAATTAATACTTCAAAGCATTGAATAAAGCCAGTATCATAGCGGCATTGGAAAACCCTTACCTTATTTATTATAAACAAAAGGAAGATATAGTGTCTCAGGCTCAGACAACTATCACAGAAACACCTAATCTCACAAAAGATCAGAACTCTGTATTAAAGATTCTTACGATCATGGGTTATTTAGAAGGTACGTCCTTCTTATTATTACTTTGCATCGCCATGCCGCTAAAATATATGATGGGTATTGCAGAAGCGGTCACCTACATAGGGATGGCTCATGGCGGATTGTTCATCGCGTATATTTTAATGCTGTTGATAGCCACCACCAAAATCAAAATGCCGCTTTGGGCGATGCCAGCAGGGGTACTCGGATCCTTTTTGCCCCTTGGTCCGTTTATATTCGATCATTTATTAAAAAAGAGCTTGAATAAAAAGTTTAAAACCCCTTCAAAGCAATGTCAAATGACTTACTGAATATGACGAACATTGGTGATTTTAAGATATAGCGCTATTTAAGCGCTGGACGGTATGTATTAATGACTGATCATGATGGCTGATTATAGTTATTCGTCAGTCATTAATTTCCCATAAAAACTATCCACTCACTGCGACTGGCACTTTACGAATCAGCCATAAAAAGTACGCACCGCCAATGATAGCCGCAATCGTACCCGCAGGCAGCTCATAAGGGAAAATGACATAACGCCCAATCCAGTCTGCTATTACCATCACCCCTGCGCCTAACAAAGCCGCTAATGGCAATTGGCGCTCAAGCCTTACCGCACCGAGTGACGTCGCCAAATGTGGCACCATTAGACCAATGAAACTCAATGGCCCAACCGCAAGCGTACTGGCAGTACTTAGCGCCGCCACCAACACCAATAACGCGAGTGTCACTGGTGTCACTGCCACCCCTAAATTACGAGCGACTCCCGTACCCAAACCAAGCACTCTTAAGGGTTTGATAAGCAGTAAGCTGAGGGCAAATAAAATGAGGGCAATGCCGATAAGATACCACACCGTGCTAGGCTGAGCGCTATAAGTGGTTCCAGACAACCAGCTAAGCATCGCCTCTAAACGAGGATCACCAGACAGCTTGACCATGTGCATCACCCCATCCATCATCGCGGCAATACCGATACCGACCAGTAATAGATAGCCAGAACTTACCTTACGTGCTAGCCAAATAACAAGCAATAACACAGCCATCGCTCCTGATAATCCTGAGATTAATAAAGTACCAGCTCCGGCAGATAGCCCTAAGCTTGGTAGCAGTAAAAACCCTAAGATAACCCCAAGCGCCGCGCCCGAGCTCACACCCAATACTTCTGGACTTGCCATCGGATTGCGGGTGAGCGTTTGCAATAACACACCAGCGATGGCCAACATCAGACCCGTTGCCGCTGCGCTCAAACTGCGCGGTAGCCGATACTGCTGGGTGATCGCCCAATCGGTACTTAGTCCCCAGCCACTGACGTCTTGGACAAAAACACAGGCAACTATAATTATCATTACCACGCCAAGACCCCAGCGCCACCATGACACAGGTGCATGCTTGCCCGTTAGCATCGGGGTTACTGTTTCTATCCGCTCACGGCGCTGACGCAAAATCAGCCAAATAATCAGTGGTGCACCGAGAATACCCGTCATCGCCCCTGCTGGAATTTGCATATTTAGTATGGGTTCGAGTAATAAAGCAACATTGCTAGTCAGCCATAAAAGCAGCGCCCCTAAGACAAAGGCTGCAAGCAGACGTTTGCTAATAGAAGCGACTCCCAACGCATTGACCAGACTGGCAGCGCCAAGACCGATAAAACCGATTAGACCAACTTCGCTAACCACCAAAGCGGTAACGACCGCCACAATAAGCACCACCAATGCACGAATACCGTTAATCGGCACGCCCAAGCGTTTGGCTTGTGAGTCATCGAGACTCATCAAGGTTAATGGTTTTAACAAGGGTAGACAGACAACCGCCATCACGACGGCCGTTATCGCTAGCATCGTACTGGTATGCCAGCTATTCTGTGCCAAAAATCCCGCCGCCCACGACAGCATACCATTACTACGTTCAGCAAAAAACAACACCAAAACATTGGCAATGGCGGCAAGTAGAATGTTTACCACTAAGCCCGCCAATATTAAAATGAGCGGATTAAAACGACTGGGTGCTGACAATACAAAGACCAGTCCCATACTAATAAGCGCACCGACAAAGGCCACATAAAGTCCGCCATAAATCGCTAAGCTTGGCAAAAACAAGGTCACAATGAGCATGGCCAATTGTGCACCAACGCCGACGCCCAATGTGGTGTCTGACGCTAATGGGTTTTTGACCAATTGCTGTAGCAAAATACTGACAACCCCAAGCAGACCACCTGCCAATAGCGCCACTATGCTGGTCGCCACTATATGCAGCTGCGTCGCAAGACTGATAATATCCAATTGTGAGCTTGGAATAAACAAATCACTGATCGGGCGTGTCCACTCCTGAGCGATTAATGCCCACGTGCTCCATACTGACAACACCACAAGGATAATCATTACTGCCCAGATGCGCCATGTATCTGCAAATACCGAAGGTGATTTCCGAGGTAATTTTGGTGCTGGATTGGGAGGTTTTTGCATGAGCTTGGAGTGTTGCTCTGATGGTGTTTTCAATGTGGGCGACTGAGACGCTGCAAGTGAAGTCATAGGTTTGACATAATCAGTAGTATTATTGGTATGAGAGTGATGAGTCTGTGCGGCAGTATTGATAGTCATGATGCTGCCCCACCTTTTAATGTCACTGTTGATAAATTATTTGCCAAGCCGACCAGTGACGACATGCCACCATAAATCCATATGGTTGGCAGCTCACCCACGCAGCGCTCGTCGCCATAGCCTAGACGCTGCCAAACCAAACTGTCTTTAATCTCAGCTCGGGTTATCGGGCTTAAAGGATCGATGATTAATAGGCAGGTCTCATTATCCAATTGAGCCAAGTCGCCCATTCGAATAGGGACAAACCCCCATTGATTGCCTTTGCCTAATACATCCAGCTCTCTGCCCATCTCTTTTAGCACGGGCTGAAACAAACTATTTTCAACATACATACGCATGTTATTAGCATCAGCAAACTGCACAATGGCAAATCTCTTTACTTTTGGATAGCGCTGCTGCAGACGCTCACTTGCCAGTTTGATATCTGTCTGACTTTTTTTAATATAGCTTTCAGCCAAAGCTGGTTCATCAATTAGCTGTCCCAACTGACGAGTCGGCTCAGTATAATCTGCCCAAGTTGCAGTATCACCTTTAGCGGCGAACATGACCGACTCAGAAGGCACATCTCCATAGAGATTGCGGGCATGCTCATAAAAGAAGTTATCGACGACCAAATCGACAGGCAATTGGGCAACCAATTCCGCATTAGGCTGATAGCGAATGCCCAAATCAATGATTGAGGTTGGTAATTCAGGCGTACCTACCCATCTGTCCCACACCCTCACATCACCCGTCGCTATCGGGGGGTAACCCATGGCGGTCAAGGTTGCCGCATTGCCCCAATCAGGTGAGACTATATTGATGTTAGCGTTATCTGCATTGCCCACTTGAGCGTCTTTTTGTGACGTTATTGGTTGGTGACAGGCCGTCAGCACGGTGGTCAGTGTTAAGCTTGCTATAAGCGCCAACCACTTATATTTACTGATAGTGATAGTGATATTTGAGCCAGCTTTTATACAAGGTTTTATGAAAGGTTTTATGGCTATTAAAGAGAACAGAGATTTATAAAGAACAGGAAACATAGCGGCCTATCTTTTGCGCGAATAAGAGAAAATAAGAAATGAAAAAGATGAGGCAAATACTAGGGCATGCCCTCATTTTAAAAACGGTCATAAAAATTTAACCCTTTTTAGCCTACTTATTCATTTTCGTTCAGATTGATGATATGCCCTACTAGGCAACGGCGACTGGCTGCCCCGTTATAGGATGACTAAGCAGCTGCATATCGACGTTAAAAATCTTGTGCAATACTGTCGGTTGCATGGTGCTGCCGATATCACCATTATGGCAAATACGACCGTTTTTTAAGGCGATAACTCGATCCGCATACTGCGCGGCCAAATTAATATCATGCAAAATAATCACCACACTCAAGCCCTGCTCATCCACCAAACGACGGATAAGCTGGATAACTTCAAGCTGATAGTGCATATCAAGCGCAGCTAATGGCTCATCAAGTAATAAATATCTGGTGTCTTGTGCCAGACACATAGCAAGCCAAACGCGAGCACGCTCACCACCTGAAAGCGTGGCCGTAATGCGGTCAGCGAACGCCTCTGTTTGGGTGATGCGCATGGCTTCTATTACTTTATCTTTGTCCATTTGGTTGGGCTTTTGCAGCCATTTTTGATGTGGATAACGTCCTAGCATGACCAGCTCACGTACTGAAAACCCAGCGGCTTCTGGTAGTTGCTGTGGCAAATATGCCATTTGTCGCGCCAGCGCTTTGCTACTGTAATCACTGATACGGCGCTCATCCAAGCTGATGCTACCGCCACTACTCATCATCTCGCCTGCCAACGCTTTGATTAAAGTCGATTTTCCTGAACCATTATGTCCAACCAAAGCGACTAATTGGTTGCTATCAATCTCACAGCTTACATTGTCTAGTAAGGTATTTCCTTGGCGACTGATGGTCAATTGGTTTGCACGTAACATATCGGTACTCATCATTAATTTAAATCGTTGTGTATATATTGGACAGCCAATAAAAACCGATTTTACTCGTAAACGATAATAAAAACAATTATCATTAACTTAAAATACCATTCTTTTCATTCCCGTTCGCTGTTGCTTGTAAGTATATATACGACCGATTTTCTTTTATCTGTGACAAGTAACCCTTAAATACAAGCCTAATTCTTTATCACCTTAATCATTTTTGAACTCGCACAAACCATTACTCATATTAATGAGTTGAGATAAGCTGATTGGGTTTTTAGTCGCTTTTATTTCTTTAACCACCGAAGAGCTGTCGAATACCGACGTCAGTAACGACTATCTATGTCGAAGCAATGGCTGTACAAGTATTATTGAAAGACACAAAAAAACGTCTGCTCAATCTCTTGAACAAACGTTTTTAATCTCATGTACAGCGCCTACTACACAACTTAGCGAGCTGCAAACCCGATAAGTTTTTCTCAAACAGCAAGCATATAAAAAGTTTGCGTTGAAAGCGCAAGCTGAGAGACAAATCCAGTCTTTAAGCAACACTCACAGCGGGCAAAGCACTGTCTGGCTCGTCACTGGGCGTGATATTGCGATGATTGATGAAGTGAAGCGCCTTTTGTTTGATAGCATTTATATTGTAATCGGCAAGCTCGGCATGCAGAGTGACCACATCACCCATGATAAGTAAAGCAGGTGTCGGTAGCTTGGCGGTGGCTTGCAATTCAGCGATGCTGGCAAGCGTACCGATAAGCAATTGCTGCGTAGGTAGACTGGTATGACTGATAATAGCAAAAGGAGTTTCACTGTCTCGACCAGCCTCTATCAAGCCTTTCGTCATCTCATGTAGACGGTGTAAGCCCATATAAAAAACAACCGTTTGGGTAGTATCAAGCAATTCTTTATAATCGTTATTCGGCGCGCCAGATTTTTTGCAAGCAGTGATGAACTTAACCGATTGCGCATGATCACGGTGCGTTAGTGGAATCGCTGCGCGGCTTGCAGCAGCGCTGGCAGCCGTAATACCCGGAATAGATTCAAAATAAATACCATGACGTACCACCTCTTGCAGCTCTTCACCACCGCGTCCAAAAATAAAAGGGTCACCACCTTTTAGCCTCACCACCGTTTTACCTGCCAGCGCGTGTTTGACCAATAGCTCGTTAATGCTCTGTTGTGATAAGGCATGATTGGCGCGGCGCTTACCGACGAATATTTTTTCGGCCGTGCTCGCGCACATATCCAAAACATCTTCGGATACTAAACTGTCATATAACACTACTTCTGCGCGCTGCATCACTCGCCATGCTTTTAAGGTTAATAACTCAGGATCACCAGAGCCTGCGCCGACCAAATATACCATGCCTTTTTTATGAGAATTTTTAGCATTTTCTATACAGTTTTGCCCTGCCAAGTCAGATGTTGGGCTGTTTGCAATAAGGACAGATAAATCAATCATGACGATAGTTCCTAATGACAGTATAAATACAGAAAACCATGTAATAAAAATAAGGTTATTCGATAGAAATCGACCGACCAGATAAGCGCTCAGGCTCGGCTAACCTGTGTTAACACAGTGCAACTAATTCTACATAACAAGTTGCAAGCGACGTGCCATCCCATCATTTAAGCTTGCGCCAATGAGGCGTATTCTGCGATTAATGCGTTGATTTGCCCCACGCAAGACCCACAATTAGTACCTGCGCGGCACTGCTTACCCACTGCCGTTGCACTAGTACAACCATGCTCCGTGATAGCGTTAAGAATGGCATTTTTTCCAACCGACATGCAAGAGCACACCAATGCTCCTGGATCAACATAACCACTGGCAGGTCGCCCCGCTAACAACCATTTGTATCGTTGCTTGGCAGGTATCTGGCTAGTATCCGTAAAGCAGCTATCGAGCCAGCGTACACTCGGTAATTGGTTTTGCATTGGGGCAATATAGACTGCCATTATCAGTTGTGCGCTAGAGCTTTTACCATCGGACACTTGACGGTTGATAACAGGGCTATCTGCTCCTACCTTAGACTCAGTTTGGGTCACAATAAAACGCAATTGATTCTGCACATTATCGACAGTAAACGCCGTATGCATGACACCCTCTTGAGAGCTGGGCGGTGATAATGATTGCATAGAGGTCATAAACTGCTGCCAAAACTCGGGGCACGCTAAGGTACTGCTAGACTCCATCATCGGGCTAGCGAGAGTAATCAAGACGCTGTTACTTTGATGACTCAAGCTCCAAGTAAGTGCAGGTAATGCCTCTGGCACAATATTATTTGAACGTGCTTCGCATTTTGTTTCAGATAATTCTTTCTCTGATACTTTGGCAGAAAAATTGGCCAAAATAGTACGTAATTGCACTATAACAGCGTCTTGCCACTCAGGATGCACCAAAATCTTGCCAAATGATTGCATAGGAACAGGCGTGACGCTAATGGCTGAATTTTTGAGCTCTGGCTGCCCTGAATATGGATCGACCACTGTTGGAATAAGTGGGCCAACTCGGGCAAAGCTAGCAAAAGCATTGCTCCAATGCATGGGCATAAATGCATCACCAACGCGCAACGTATCGCTAATGACAACTTGCGCCATTACGGTACTCGCTGGCTTGTTATTATCCTTAGCCGTACTCATCGCGGTATCACTGACTATGCCATCACTGGTCACGCCGTTCTCATAACTTTCATGCTTTCCATGGTTTTCATACCTGCGATGCAGTTGCACAAAATCATTATCTTGAACGCCAAGCTGCCGTGCATCATTAGCGTGTATGGTCAGTGTGGGTAGTGGCTGATGTTGATTTAATTGCGGTGCAAGGCCAGTACGAGTCATGGTATGCCACTGATCGCGAAGCCTGCCCGTAATCAGGCGTAAATGGATCGCTTGGCTCTCAAGTTGAGTATGATGATCAGATTTATGTTCAAAGGATGCTCGATTCTCACCAATCAGTTGAGGTTTTTGCCTTTTTTGCCTTCTTTGACGTCGATGCACATTGGCTATGCTCGCTTCACTAGAGGGCGTAATAGCGATTAACTGTGACTTAGTAACAGTAGCAGCGGGATTATTGACCTCATTTTCTAAATATTTTATATTATTAATCATGGAGATACGCGTACCACCCCATTGAAATGGCAACAGCTCTTCGTATGCTTGTTGACTGAGTGCGATTGGGGTATGTATTGGATTGCCGTTCTGATTAATATGCTGGCTAATATGTTGTTGAAGTTGTTGAGCAGGTTTATCGGCTGGTACCTCATCTGTCATTAAAGCAGACAAGTATTCGCTAAGATTCAGGTAGCGAGGGTAATTTTTATTAGAGTGAGATGGGCTTTGGTTATGCGTATTACCATAAGCGGTCAATGCCACATGCTCATTGAATATCTCGCTTGGATGTTGGTAATCAAACCCTGTTAATCCCATGCGTGTGGCAACTTGAGACAGTATCCACCAATCTGGTTTGGCAATCCCTGCTGCAGGTGTTAATGTCCGCTGCCGAGAGATACGCCGTTCAGAATTGGTAACCGTTCCAGATTTTTCACCCCACCCCTGGGCAGGCAGTACAATATCGGCACACTTCACCGTGTCACTATCTACCGAGCAATCAGAGACAATCACTAAATCACATTCAGCAAGCGCTTGGCGAAAATTATCCGCATCTGGCAAACTGACCACAGGGTTGGTGGCCATAATCCAAATGGCCTTGATACGACCATCTAATATGGCAGCGGCAGCATCGCAGGCTTTGACACCCACGTTTGGGGAGATAGGTTGAGGCGACTGCCAAAAGTCTGCCACAAGCTGACGATGATCGGCATTTTCTAATTCTAAATGAGCCGCCAACAGATTAGCAAGAGCGCCTACTTCTCGTCCGCCCATCGCATTAGGCTGTCCAGTGAGTGAAAACGGACTGGCCCCTACTTTGCCTACACGCCCTGTGAACAGATGGGTATTAATAATGGCATTGACCTTATCAGTCCCACTTTTTGACTGATTGACCCCCATACTAAAGGCAGTGACTGTTTTATCAGTGGCGGCAACGCATTTATAGAACTGGCGGATACTATACGCAGACACTTGACAAGCACTGGCGACTTTATCAACACTCCAAGCTTTAGCCGCATTCACCGCATCATCAACGCCCAAGCTTTGGCTAATATATTCATCATTTTGGCAACCTTGCTGATCTAGGTAGTGCAGCAACCCATTATATAAATGTGTATCCGTGCCTGCAGCAATCGGTAAATGTAGGTCAGCAAACTCACAAGAGTCGGTACGGCGCGGGTCTATCACAATAAGTTTTTTATTGGGATTGGATTTTTTGGCTGCTAAAAATCGACCAAACAAAATAGGATGGCACCACGCCATATTGGAGCCTACCAGTACCAATAAATCACAAACCTCTAAATCCTCGTAATTACCCGGCACAAGATCTGCGCCAAACGCGCGTTTGTGCCCGGCTACTGCAGATGACATACACAGCCGAGAGTTCGAATCGATGTTGTTATTACCGATAAACCCTTTTATAAATTTGTTAGCGACGTAATAGTCTTCAGTCAGTAACTGGCCTGAGACATAAAACATAATACTGTCTCGCCCGTGTTTGGCGATAGTGTCATTTAAACGACTGGCCACGTCATCTAAAACGGTGTCCCAGTCTGTCTGCTCTATAAGTGGCTTGTCAGATTTACGTTTGGCATTGAAATCATTACCCAATTGCATAGGCTGATGCTGTTGCATGACTGCGTGCTTATTTTGATAATATGGCTCGGTCAAGCGGCGCGCAGTGCCCAGTGTTTGCGCCAATGCACTCCCTTTGGAGCACAATTTACCAAAGTTAGCCGGATGCTCAGGATCTCCTTTGACGCTCAGCACCTCTGTTGCATTCACGCTCGCTAAAACACCACACCCCACGCCGCAATAAGGGCACGTCGTGCGGATAGTAGTGATAGAGCTATCAATCAAATCACAATTAGATAACAACGGTGCTTTTTTGATATTTTTGGCAGCACTTACATCATGTGTTTCAATGACGCGGTCTGTTGTTTTTTGCGTGCTATTAGGTAGATTGTTTGACTTATTAGTTGATACTACTTTGCTTGCAACAGATTGATTGGCAATAGCGTCATTCATAATGCATCCTCTAACAGTTCAGCCGCTTTATGATGATCGACGTTCCTGTCTGTCTCATTAAATTCTATATCTACTTCCGTAGTTGGCGAATTGCTTGGCATTATTTCATCCAAATGACAATATGCTTCGCCAAATATGAGTGTGTCTTTGATGGACGTAATATCAACGTTATCTATAATTAACTGACTATAAAAGCTGCCATCGCTTGTATCGCCATAAAGCACAGCGCCAATGAGTTTGTTTTCTTTGAGGTACAGACAATGATAATGGTTTAAGGCAGGCTGACGGTATACCAGGGTCTCAACAGTATCAGCGGCTTCGTCATCAAAAGCGATTTGCCCTGCAGAAAATGCCGACATACCAGATACTTTCAATTTTAATGACAATGGTTTACTTACAAAAGGAACCCAGTGGTCTGGCACGGTGGCTTTACTATCTGCCATATTTGTATCGTTTTCTATCAAAGCCTCTTTTAAAACCGTGACCAACGTATCTACTTGCTGATTGACCGGAGCCACCATTCCAAATAGCTCGCCCTCTCGCTCTATACACTCACCAATGGCATAAACATTGGGACAACTGGTGTGCATAAAACCATCGACCACAATACCGCGATTAACCTCAAGCCCGCTTTGCTTAGCAAGCGCTGTATTGGGTATCACGCCTACTGCCATCACGATAAAATCAGCCGCTAGCATGCGCCCGTCCTTTAAAGACAATCCGCATACTTCTCCTGCATCATTCATCTCAATGGCCTCAGTATGGGCAGAAACCGCGAGACCAACCCCTCGGCGACTGAGCTCAGCTTGCAAAAGCTCGGCGGCTGGCAGGTCTAGCTGACGATTGAGTACATAACCATCCATATGAATGACCGTCATACTCGCGCCCTGTGCCGCCAACGCGCAGGCAGCTTCCAATCCCAGTACGCCACCACCAATCACCAACCCCGTTTTTCCTTGACGGGCATAGTCCATCAGAGCGGTCACATCGGCAAGGTCTCGAAACACATGCACGCCCTTAGCCGTGTAATTGGGGAACGGAATGACTCGGGCAGTTGACCCTGTGGCCATTACTAACTTGGCATAGTTGAATGTTTGCCCATCATCTAGCTCAATACACTGGCACTTGGTATCTATTGTCTCTACCGCAACCCCAGCCAGTACGGTGATACCTAGCTGCTCATACTCTGAGTTGTCATATAAATAAGTATCTTCAAATGCTGTGTCGCCAGCCAATACGGGTGATAACATAATTCGGTTATAGCCCACGTGCGGCTCTTTACTGATTAACGTAATTGGCAAACGGGCGGTGTCATCATTTGATTGCGTACGGGCAAGCTCAATGGCAAAGCGACTGCCTGCCATGCCCGCCCCGATAATAACGATGCCAGCGTTTTTTTGATGACCTGATGCTAAGGCGTGATTGTTGGTATGAGTATCTACCGTAGTGGCGGCTTGCGATATAGATAACGACATAAACAGTAAGTCCCTTAGCCGCGCGGAGCAGCATTGAATGCAAAACAACGTGTCATGAAAAGTATGCCAACAATAATAAAATGATGACAAACTCTATGAAGCAAATGCCATGCCATACCAGTAGAGGGTTACGCTTAATGAGTGGTTCTGGGTCGCGGCTGTGTGCCTTATTATCGGGGTTAAAATCTTGTAAAAACTCGCCAATGGCTTGATAGCGCGCGTTAGTATTGACATGCAGCGCACGCATGAGTGCCTGTTGGCTGGCATCAGGTACGTTCTGTTGCCGTAGCGGCTGCGCGGGCATCATTAGTGTTTGGTTTGGCATCATTAGTGTTTGGGTATTAAATGGCAATTGCCCCGTCAGCAATTCATAGCCAATCACTGCAATCGAGAACAAGTCAGAATGCACGCCTTTTGGTGCATCGGTGTAATATTCTGGTGCAGCATAGTGCAAATCACCATTTGGTGGTCGGGTGCTGTCTTTTAAGATAGAGGAGCTGGCGGAACCAAAATCAATCAGTTTAACGGCGCCAGATTTGGTTAAAAGGATGTTTTCGGGTTTGATGTCTTGATGCAACAGATAGTTGCGATGCATGACTCGAACCGCCATGCCAATTTTGGTGAGTAAATCAAAGGTTTGCCACACATCACAAGGCGCATGACGATCCATAAAGTCCCGTAAACTCTCACCAGCGATATATTCAGTCAAATGATATAAGTATGTGGTACTTGCTGGCACCGGATAGTATCGCAGCAGCCCCGACTCACTGAGGCCAGAACCCACACTATGACCGATATTGTTGGATGCAGGATTGATAGGTAATCGATTGGGGTCAGCTTGATTGTAAGCCGACTCGCCTGCGCGGCGATGTTTTGATAGGCTCAAACCAATTTTGCGTTCTTTTAAGAAATCACGCAGATAGTGACCATCGGCAACAGAGTCTAAACTGGGCGATTTTAAAACAAAGTCGCGGTTGTATTCATCTTGTACCCAGTACACGTGACTGCGAGCTGTGCGGGCAATGATACCAATCACAGTAAAGCCATCAATATGATCGCCTATCTGTAAATCGGTTGGCAGCTGGTAGCGATTCACATCACGTATGACTGTATCCAGATTATCAAAGTCAATACCATCAAAATGACCAATACCTTTAGAACCATTTATAGAAGTAAAATGGGTTGACCGTGTGTTCATACTCAGCATGACCATGCTTAGATTGTCATGACTACCTGCACTAAAGGCTTGCTCGCACACGGCTTGACTGGTGTTAAACCCTAGCGGTAATTTGTGTGTGGTGGCCATCAACTGAAATATATCAGTCGCACTGCTGCACAGCTCAAATTGCAACTCTGTGGGCTCTATATGCTCATACACCCCATCCGTCATAATGGCCAAACACTCGTTTTGATGAAGGGTAAATACCGATTGTTGTAGCTCTAACTGGCTATCTGCGCCGATAGCTGCGGCAAGCGCTCCTTTGTCTTGGCCGCGGTGCACGCGGTGATCTTTGCTCAATACTGTCAGACAATCTACCCCAACGCGGTATATTCGAGAGTCGCCTGTATGGAACAGGTGAATACGGTCACCAATACAGAGCAAGCCTGATAACGTAGATAACAACGGCGGCACCCGTTGATACGCTTGAGGAAAATATAAGATGTCGTTGGCTTTGTTGACTGCTGTTTTGATGATGCTAGCGACTTGATCATCGTCAAAACTGATGGATGGCGACTCATCTTGTGAGTGTGCCAACTCGGTCAACCCCAATGTGATTTTGTGGGCAATAGTATTGACCACTAGTCGACTTGCCTGTTTTGGAAACTGGCAAGCACTGACCCCATCTGCCATCAACACCAATAATGGCGCTGATGAGGACGGGTGAGATCTTGCTTGAGATATTGAGCGATTGGCACTAGATGATTCTTCACCTGAACATTGATAGGGCAAGCAGGTGGTAATAAGTAAACTGTCTTGATTTTCCGTCTTGCGACCTGCCATAGTGAAAAAATCAAGCCACCATAATGCAGTACTAGCATCATCAATATCCTTACTGTCACCAGTCTCATCAATAGCGTGGCTATCAATGCTCTGGCTGACATCATTGGCAACAAACTGACCTGAGCCTATTGGAGATGACGGATTGCCTGTATTAAAATGAACCGCCATCTCATCAGCGTTTTGGTACATATCACCATCCGCATTTTGACTATTGTTTCTATTGGCGTGTGCTATCGTCATCTGTCTTCACCCCGTACTATCTATGACTCACTTGTATTTCCGCAAATGTACCATCTGGCATTTCTTCAATAATGATGCCTTCTGGCTCTTTTAAGAAAAACAAGGCAAAGAATCCAGCCACTGCTGTCGCGGCAATCACAAAGAAAAACACCTGATAAGACACCAGACTCAGCACCGTTAAATACACCACTGATCCAACATTGCCATACGCGCCTGTCATCCCTGCAAACTGCCCTGTCATGCTGCGTTTGATCAGAGGAATCACCGCAAAAACAGCACCCTCACCTGCTTGTACAAAGAATGAGCAAAACATTGTGATTAACAATGCCAATGCCAGTGGCCACGTTGAGTCAAGGAAGCCCATCAACAGATACCCGATGGCCAAACCAGCTGTCAAAATCAATAAAGTTATTTTGCGACCAAACTTATCACTGAGCCAACCGCCGCCTGGGCGTGACATAAGGTTCATAAAGGCATAGCTCGATGCCAATACCCCTGCCATCACAATCGATAAACTAAAAGTTTCTTGGTAAAACAGAGGTAGCATCGACACAACAGCGAGCTCTGATCCAAACGTGGCAAAATACAAAATATTTAAGATACCTACTTGCTTAAAATCATAACGATGCGCCACTGGTACAGGCGTGGTGAAAACCTCTTTATTAAAGCGGTAGCTACTGATGAACTCGTAAACATAAAGTATCGCAAGGCCAATATAGACCATGGTGACACTAGACTGGCTCAATAAGCTCACACCATCAGGTGATAGTTTCCATGCCAATAATGCCAATGCCAAATACATAGGCAGTTTAAAAACCATCATTAACCAAAAATCACCTGATGACGTCACCATCATGGCACCTGATTTTTTGGGTTTAAAATAAGTAGCCCCTTTGGGTGTATTACGCGCCATCTTATAAAAAATGATGCTATAAAGCGCCATCACGACCCCTGATGTGGCTGTTGCATAACGCCACCCTTCATCACCACCGAACACTGCTGCTGCACCAATCGCTATAGTTGGTAGTAACAGTGCCGCTGCTGCCGAGCCAAAATTACCCCACCCTCCATAAATACCCTCAGCCGTCCCCAATTCATTGGTTGGAAACCAATCACTCATCAAACGAATACCCACCACAAAACCTGCACCTACAAAGCCCAGTAAAAACCGAGACAGCGCCAAGGTATTGTAATCCTGAGCGAATGCAAAGGTAAAACAAGGAATCGCACCAATGGCTAAAATGGCGGTATAAACAATACGAGGGCCAAAGCGATCTGTCAGCATCCCGATAATCACGCGAGCAGGAATGGTCAATGCCACATTTAAAATGAGTAGCGTTTTGATTTGATCTTTACTCAGATTGAGTGTTTCCCCAATCGCTGATAGAAATGGTGCATGGTTGAACCATACAAAAAAGGTAAGGAAAAATGCCATCCAACCTAAATGAAGGATTTTATTTTTACCCGTAAATGACAAAACATTAAGCTTGTCTTTACTAGGCGCAACGGGGGCTGATGATGACATAGGCAACTTCCTCAAATGATTAACTTCAGGGTTCTGACAACGTACTAAAGGTACTAAGTGTTCAAAAAACGCAGTGTTCAAATATGATAAGTAGCAATGTTTCAGGCGGTGCAATGGTTATGCCAGTTATTTGTGTACGCTGCCAAATCTGTATAAAGATCAGCACTCGTTAATTATCCAAGCGCCTTTACTGGTGGGTCTATAACCACGGCCACACCTGACGCTTATGCTAATAAAGCATTAACACAGCAGGTTTAAAACACTCAATCAACCTCCCTTATAAACAGCAATAACATCCAACGTGGGGCACTGCAGTATCTATTTTGGTGCATTAATTTTTGCTATCACTATCGTTAATAATCGTGCTCACCCTAGTTTTTGGCAAATAGTGGCACTAATCCTGCTCACGTAAAAACCTTTGTACATAAGCGACTGCTCCCGATACGACATACCTTTATGTCTAATAGCAACGCGCAAAAACCCAGCTAATCAAAGTGCCATGGCATGATTATTGAATGCTCTGTAATAGTAGGTATTAAATGCTGTTTATCAGCTGTTGTTGAGGGACGGAGCTGTTTATAGCGTGATAAAAAATAAACGATGACTGTGCCCAACCAGCCCCATTACTAAGGACAGACGCATGAGTAACACTGCATTGAGCACAGAAAGTAAAGGCAATTTGGTGGTGATTGGCAATGGTATGGTCGGTCATCACTTTATTGAACGAGCAATTGAGCAAGGACTACACCAGCAATTTGACATTCATGTGTTTGCTGAAGAAGACCGCCCTGCTTATGACCGTGTTTATTTGTCGAGCTACTTTGAACATAAAGATGCCAGTAAGCTGAACCTAGTAGATTTAACGGCTTATGAGTTATCAAAAGTTAACTTACATTTGAATCAGTGCATTGTAGATATCGATTCGACCAGTCAGCGTATTACCACCGAGGCAGGTGAGGTTATTGAGTACTCTGAGTTGGTACTGGCGACTGGCTCATATCCTTTTGTGCCGCCCATTCCGGGCCGCGAGCATCCGCATTGCCATGTTTACCGTACCATTACAGATTTAGATGAGATTTTAGCGATTGCTGAGCTGCCCACTGTCAAAAAAGGCGTGGTGGTTGGTGGTGGCTTACTGGGGCTTGAAGCAGCCAAAGCGCTCGTGACGCTAGGCCTTGACACCTATGTGGTCGAGTTCGCACCGCAATTGATGGGCGTTCAGCTTGATGCCGCTGGCGGTGAGATTTTAAAGCGAAAAATAGAAGCACTGGGTGTCAAAGTGCTGACGGGGAAAAACACCAAAGAGATTCTGTCTAACACTGCGCCCAACCCTGATGACACCAGCAGTGATGATCAACATTTAACCATGCAGTTTACAGATGGCACTTCTCTAACGACCGATATGATTGTGTTTAGCGCCGGTATTAGACCGCAAGACGGTCTCATTAAAAACAACCCCGAGTGCGGTATCGAAATGGGCGGGCGCGGTGGTATCTTGATCAATGAGCAATGTCGTACCAATGCTGATCATGTTTATGCCGTTGGAGAGTGCGCAGTATGGGACAACAAAGTATTTGGCCTAGTGGCTCCCGGCTACAATATGGCCAGTATCTGTGCCGCGCAAATTGCTGGTGATAGCAAACAGATATTTACGGGTGCCGACATGAGCACCAAGTTAAAACTGATGGGTGTGGATGTAGGCAGTATTGGCGATGCACATGGTACGAGTGACGGTAGCTTAAGCTATCTGTATCAAAACCCTGCGGAGGGCATCTATAAAAAACTGGTTACTACGCCAGATAATAAGCGCTTGCTTGGTGCCGTATTGGTAGGCGACACCGAAGACTATAACAACTTACTGCAACTGTATTTAAATGACATTGACCTACCCGCACATCCCGAAAGTCTGATACTACCCAATGTCGAAAAACCCGTGATGGGCATCGACAACCTGCCAGATACCGCCACGATTTGCTCTTGTTATAACGTGACCAAAAGCGCTATCTGCTCGGCAGTTGAGAACGGCGCATACTCCGTCAGCGATGTAAAAACCATGACCAGTGCTGGTAGTGGCTGTGGTGGCTGTGCACCTATGGTCAAAGATACGGTCAGCTATCAACTTACCGCCATGGGCTTTGAAGTAAACAATGACTTGTGTGAGCACTTTGCTTACTCTCGTCAAGATTTATATAGTCTGATTCGCGTGCACGGTATCAAAACCTTTGATGAGTTACTGACTGAACATGGTAGTGGTCATGGTTGTGAGATATGTAAACCAACGGTCGCCTCTATTTTGGCATCGTGCTGGAATGACTACGTACTCAAAACCGAACTGACACCACTACAAGACAGTAACGATTACTACTTAGGTAACATCCAAAAAGACGGCACTTATTCCGTCGTACCTCGTGTGCCGGGCGGTGAAATTACTGCAGACAAGCTCATCGTACTGGGTCAAGTAGCGAAGCAGTTTAATTTGTACACCAAAATCACTGGTGGGATGCGGGTCGATCTGTTTGGCGCGCGAATGGAGCAATTGCCTGATATTTGGACGCAACTGGTGCAAGCAGGCTTTGAGACTGGCCATGCCTATGGTAAATCTTTACGTACCGTGAAATCTTGTATTGGCAATAACTGGTGCCGTTACGGAGTCGATGACAGCATTGGCCTCGCCTTAAGATTAGAAGATCGTTATAAAGGTGTACGCTCACCGCACAAAATCAAGATGGGTGTGTCAGGCTGTATGCGCGAATGTGCTGAGGCGCAAAGTAAAGACTTTGGCATGATTGCGACTGAAAATGGCTGGAATTTATTTGTCTGCGGTAATGGTGGTATCACTCCACGTCATGGCGAGCTGTTCGCCACTGATCTGGATACCGAAACCATGGTTAAATATATCGACCGCATCATTATGTTCTATATCAAAACAGCGGACAAGCTACAACGCACCTCAAAGTGGCGTGAAAGCTTAGATGGTGGGCTGGATTATTTGAAAGCTGTCATTATCGAAGACAGTTTAGGCATAGCAGATGAGCTGGAAGCACAAATGCAATTATTGGTCGACAATTACGTGTGTGAGTGGGCGGCGACGATTAACGACACCGAAAAACTCAAACGTTTTCGTCATTTTGTAAACAGTGAGCAAGGCGATGAGAATGTCGTATTCGTGACCGACCGTGAACAGATTCGCCCAGCGACTGATGCGGAAAAAGCAACCATTAATCTGGTTGACTTGGCTTAGCCAATGATGAGTGCCTTGTTAGTTATTACAACAAGCAAGGTGCTGTTTTTTCGATGAGTTTCTCGACTCACGCTTTGCAACTCACAACTTGTCGCTCACGATTTATCACTCATACAGAGCAATATTATCATCACTAAGGATAACACCCCATGAACCAACATACTATTTGTGCACTTGACGATATCATTCCTGACACTGGTGTGTGCGCACTGGTAGATGGCAAACAAATTGCTATTTTTCGTACCAGACAGAACGATTTATTTGCTCTTGATAATTACGATCCATTCAGTCAGGCCAATGTGCTATCTCGAGGTTTAATTGGTGGTACCACAGTTACAGATGACACAGGGACAGCAGAAGAAGTGCTTTATGTGGCTTCACCCATCTATAAGCAACGCTTTAATCTTGCTACTGGCCAGTGTTTAGATGATGAGAGCGTGATGCTGGATGCCTATCAGGTTGTCTTAAATGACAACAATGTCATGATTGCAAGGGTATAAATAAAAACTAGGGCTTGTTGTGTTGTCTTAGAAGGCACAAGCCCTAGCATTTTAATGCAGAGTTTAGAGACAAAAGTTTTTCGGGTCACTGACTCTTGAGTCGGCTGATGGTAATTCCCGTAAAACCAAACAATATCGTTAGTAACAGCGATAAATAACAGAAGAACGCATAAGGCAGATAATCAAGCACGGGCACGCCTAATGCTTGGCTGATAAACACGCCGCACACACTCCAAGGCACTAGAGGATTGATGACCGTACCTGCATCTTCAATGGTACGAGACAGATTCTTAGGATGTAAATTCAAACGCTCAAACGTCGGACGAAAGGCAGTACCAGATAATAAAATACTCAAATACTGCTCGCCAATAAGCACGTTAATACTCAGAGCAGACATGGCAGCGGCAAATATGGCGCGCCCTGATGTGGTTAATGTGTCTTTAATCCCTGATAACAGTGCTGGCAAAATACCCAATGCTGTGAGCAAGCCACCCAGACTGAGTGCCAATATCACAATCGCTTGAGTGAAGAACATACTCTGCACACCGCCGCGCGATAGCATACCACCGACTTCACCCAGCTCTAACGATTCAGCTGGTGCATAGCCTGCAAATAAATAGCCGCCTAATTGTCCAAAACTCGGCGAGCTGTGCAAATAAGTAATAATCAATGCTGCCACAATGGTACAGATAATCGTATAGATGGCATTGACACGAAAAACCGCCAACCCAACCAGTACCACAAATGGCAATACCGCATAACCATGTACCAAGCCACTTTCAATCAACTGACCTTGCAATATGGTTACTTGACTCAAGTCAGAGCCTGCGGTCTGCCCAGAGAAAAACCAAAAAATAATGACCGTGAGTATCCACGCTGGTACCGTGGTATACATCATATTGCGAATATGCTCAAACAAATCAATACCCACCACCGATGAAGCAATGGTACAGGTGTCTGATAACGGCGACATTTTATCACCGAAAAACGCCCCTGAGACCACAGCACCAGCCGCAATCGCCACGTTGGCATCAAAGGCATTACTCATACCAATAAAAGCCACGCCCAATGTCGCCGCGGTGGTCAAACTACTGCCCAAGGCAATACCAATAATGGAGGTCAATACAAAGGCTGAAATGTAATAATACTCTGGTGAAATCAACTGAAAACCAAAATACATCAGCGTTGGAATAGCACCAGACATCATTAAAGCGGCGACCATCAAACCAATAAAGAAGAATAGATAGATCGCACCGATACCACGCATGACACCCGATGCCATTTGCGCTTGCATGTCATCAAAGGTCAAGCCTTTAAACAGACCAATGCCCAGCAAGACACAAATAGCGAGTATCAATGATAAATGCGGTACCCAGCCAAAACCTATCATGGTAACGCCCATAATAGCGATGACAATGGCAGAAATCATAAATGCCAGTTGAGGTGAAATTTGGGTTAATATTTTTGGAGGCATCACACATCCTTAGCTTGCCAGTCAAATCTGGCGTTAGGGTTGGCTTTGAGTCGGACAAGTTTAATGAGTTGCAATAGCGATTGCTACCCTCATTATTGATCCAGCAGACTATCGGTCTTAGCTGCCATGACAAAATCATTGCGATGCAGACCTTTAATGCTGTGTGACCACCACGTTACGGTGGCTTTACCCCACTCTACCAATATGCCAGGATGATGCCCTTCTGCTTCGGCGATGTCTGCTAATTGGTTGGCAAACTCCATCGCCTTGACGAAGTTTTTGAATTTATATTGACGTTGTAATTGCTTGATGCCATCAACCTCGATCAATGACCAATCTGGAATTTGCTGTAATAGCTCTTGTGTTTCGATGTCGCTGACCGTTGGCGCGCCAATGCGGCAGGCCTCACAGCTGGCTTGTGATAATGTCGTCATTATAATGTCCTTTTATGTTAACTATTCATTTTTTTAATACTGTTATGTTTAATACAGTTACGTCCATGTTGACGCTGTCATTTACGGCTACATCATTCAAATGATGCCGTGTTTCTCAACCATACGTTAGGCGTTTTTCACCGCATAACTAGGCTCGAACAATCCTAGCGACATGGCTTGTTTGACCATTCCCATGATATCGCTATTGACGATATCAAATAATGTATCCAAATCATCAATGACATAATAAATCGGCTGGATATGATCGATACGATAAGGGGTACGTAACACATCAAGCAAGTCAAACGCTCGGTGCTCTGGTTGATTTTGCGGTTGATGCTGAGGTTCTGCTTGCTGCTCAGAACCAGCATTGAGTGCATAAACCGTCTCAGACGGTGAGCTTAAAATGCCACCGCCATAGATTCGGCGACTGCTCTGATTTTGTCCCACCAAACCAAACTCGATGGTAAACCAATAGAGCCGTGCCAAAAACCACCGTTCTTCTTTAGTGGCATTAAGACCCAGCTTGCCATAAGTTTCATTGAACGTCGCAAAGGCAGGATGGGTCAAAAGCGGACAATGTCCAACGATTTCATGAAAAATATCAGGCTCTTCGATATAGTCCATATCATCAAATCGACGGATAAAAGTTGCCACTGGAAAGGATTTATTGGCAAGCAATTTAAAAAACTTACCAAAACTGATTAATGCAGGGACAGCGGCAGTTTGCCAACCAGTCGTGGCTTGCAATACTGCATCGATATCATGCAATTGCGGAATACGCATAGCGGGCAAATTCAGTTTTTTTAAACCGTCTAGATAGGCTGGGCAGGCGCGATTGGGTATTTGCTCGGCTTGACGCTCAAGCAATGCCTGCCACATACCATTTTCATCATCACTATAGTGAATATGACCATGGCTATCTGGCTGATGCGACACGTAAGGTTGTTTTTTAGGCATAGAATCCTGCTTTTTATGAGCAGAATCATCGTGACTGGCAGCATCAGTGCCTAGCGTTTTGCAAGCAACGCTGTTGGCACCGATAGCTTTATTAACAGAATTCGTATGTGGTAGGCGTTCCATGCCTGTATTCCTTTTATTGCCATTGGCACTCTGAATAGCGCTCTGAGTTTTTGCTATTCGTTCGCAATCATGACTGAACCATAGCCCAGTCATCGCATTGAACACATGGCATTACAGAGCGCAGTGATTATTAGGGACAAGACAAACTCCTTTTGCCCTGCCCGGTTATTTTATGGATTTTTCCCTAAATGTAGAGGCGCTTACGGTGTTTCAGTTTCTGGCTGACCAACCGTGCCACGACGGACTTGATCGCGCTCGATGGATTCAAATAGGGCTTTGAAATTACCTTCGCCAAAGCCATCTTCGTAATCACCTTTACGCTGGATAAACTCGAAGAAAACAGGGCTACCTAAGATAGTTTCAGAGAAAATTTGTAGCAGCAGACGCGGTGTGCCGCCTTCAGTGGTGCCATCTAACAAGATACCGCGCATCTGTAGCTCAGAGACATTTTCGCCATGATTTGGTAGACGCTCACTCAGCATTTCATAGTAAGTCGCGGTTGGAGCAGTCATGAGCGGGATACCCGCTGCTTTTAATTTATCGATGCTGGCAAACAAATCATTGCTGGCTAAAGCAATATGCTGAATACCTTCACCGTTGAAATGCATCAAGTATTCTTCAATTTGACCGCCGCCCTGCTTTGACTCTTCGTTCAATGGAATACGGATTTTGCCATCAGGCGCTGTCATGGCTTTACTGGTCAAACCCGTATATTCACCTTTGATGTCAAAAAAGCGGATTTCGCGGAAATTAAAGATGCGCTCATAAAAGTTTGCCCAATAAGCCATACGACCACGGTAAACGTTATGGGTTAAATGGTCGATAACTTTAAAACCATGCCCGACAGGACGACGGTCTACATCAGCAAAAAACTCGAAATCGACGTCATAAATAGACTCACCATCTTTATAACGATCGATGAGATAAATCAGTGAGCCACCGATACCCTTGATAGCAGGCAGGCGCAGCTCCATCACACCAGTTGGTACGTCTACTGGCTGCGCGCCCATTTCGATGGCACGCTCATAAGCTTTTTTGGAATTCTGCACACGAAAACCCATGCTACAAGCACCAGCACCATGCTCTTCAACGAAATAGCTGGCTGCGCTTTTTGGTTCACGATTTAGAATGAGATTGATATCACCTTGACGGTATAGCGCCACATCTTTTGAGCGATGGTTTGCGATATGGGCAAAGCCAAGCTGTTTGAACAATGCGTCGACCGCATCCGGTTGAGGTGAGGCGAATTCAACAAAATCAAACCCATTTAGGCTCATTGGGTTGTCAAATAAATCTGCCATTGTAATCATCCTTAATTTCAATTGGTGGTAAAAATGCAATAAAAAATGTCTTCAATCAATAATTCTTATTGACGATGTATTTATATTAGATTAGGTTTATTTATAAGACTAATTGTTTTTTATGATTTATTTATCAGGTTTACTTATGAATATCAGCATTCGCCAATTAACCGCTTTTATCCAAGTCGCTGACAATGGCAGCTTTACTCGTGCCAGCGATCAGATGCATTTGACCCAATCTGCCGTTAGCGGCTTGATTAAGGAGCTAGAGTCCAGCCTCGGTATTGTGCTGTTCGACCGTACTACCCGCCAGTTGTCGTTGTCGGTAGTAGGACGGCATTTATTGCCGCAAGCACGGCGTATCTTGAATGAGATGCAGCTTTTTGAAAATGAGGCAAGCAGCCTAACAAGCTTGGCGCAAGGTCAAGTCCGGCTTGCTGTTTCGCAGTTTGCCGCCTCTTCGATGCCAGCGGTCATCGCCCAATTCTCCAAACAACACCCCGAGATTGGCGTGTCGTTATTAGATTGTTCGGCAGAAAACTTACTCAGACATATTCAGGACATTGAAGTAGATTTGGGTGTCGGTACTGAGCTTGGATTTATGGAGGCTGAGGACGACATCAATGCTGATTTGTTATATCAGCTACCATTTTGTGTGGTGATGCCTGACAACCATGCGCTGGCACAAAAATATGAAATAACGTGGCAGGATTTATTAGACATTCCGCTCATCACGCTGCAAGGCCCTTTCATTGAACAAGTGACAGCCGAGTTGGACGACCGTATCGCCAGTCATATTCAACAGGCGCGTTACAAGGTCAATTTTATGTCCACCGCCCTTGAGATGACCCGTCAAGGCTTCGGCATTACCTTATGTTTGCCCTATATGCCCGAAGTCATCGACTGGGTTAGCGCCAATGGCTTGCAAATGAGGCCGCTGGCACAACCCGTTAAAATGCGGCAGTTTTTTATCTATCAGCGTTCTTCTCGTGCGTTATCGCCTGCTACCATTGCTTTCAAAGACTTCTTGCAGAGCTATTTTTCCAGTCATTTTAATGACTTACAGCATACTTAAGTATCCCTGACACAGGCATGGTTGATGCTTAAAAAGCTTTGAAACACAATGGTTTCAATCAACTATTTTATTAATTATGCAAGATAATTGAATCTCATATTGAGTTAACCGTCAATTTGCTCTATGATTTTTGGCGGCTTGATTTATATTTCATAAGGAAACAACATGTTTGAACGTATCGACTATTACGCTGGTGATCCAATCTTAGGGCTGATGGAAAAATATACAGCAGATAACAATCCTAAAAAGGTCAATTTAGGCATTGGTATTTATTATGATGAAAATGGTGTATTGCCTGTACTTGACTGTGTAAAAATAGCCGAAGAACGCATTGCCGATCCTATTGCGCCGCGTCCATATCTGCCGATGGCAGGCTTACCAGGACATCGTAAAGGCTGTCAGGAATTACTGTTCGGTAAAGACGCACAGATTTTAAAAGATGGTTTGGTCGCCACTATCGCTACGATTGGCGGTTCTGGCGCGTTAAAAGTCGGCGCTGAGTTCATCCATGAATGGTTCCCACAATCTAAATGCTATGTGAGTGATCCAACATGGGGCAACCACATTGCTATTTTTGAAGGCTCTGATGTCGAAGTGGGTAAATACCCGTACTACGACAAAGCCAACAGCAGCATCAAGTTCGATGAAATGATTGCGTTTTTTGAGACGTTGAACAAAAATGATGTGATCTTGCTGCATCCTTGTTGCCACAATCCAACAGGTCTAGATTTGACCCGTGAGCAATGGGATACCGTGCTGAACGTCATTCAAGCGCGCGAATTGATTCCATTTATGGACATTGCCTACCAAGGCTTTGGCGAAGACATGGACAGCGATGCTTATGCGATTCGTAAAGCTGTCGATATGGGCTTGCCATTGTTTGTCAGCAACTCATTCTCTAAAAACTTATCGCTATATGGTGAGCGTGTCGGCGGTCTATCAGTTGTTTGTCCAACGGTTGACGAGACAGAGCGCGTCTTCGGTCAGCTAAATGCTACCGTACGCCGTATTTACTCAAGCCCGCCATCACATGGTGGTCGTGTGGTCGATATCGTTATGAACGACGAAGCACTACATAAGCAATGGGTTGGCGAAGTTTATGCGATGCGTGACCGTATCAAAGCCATGCGTTTACAGCTAAAATCAGTATTAGAAGCCAAAATCCCGAACCGCAACTTTGACTATATTACTCGTCAAAACGGCATGTTTAGCTTTACTGGTCTGACGCCTGAGCAAGTCGAACGCTTACAAAGCGAGTTTGGCATTTACATGGTTTCCAACTCACGTATGTGTGTGGCTGGACTGAACACCAGCAACATCGACTATGTTGCCAATGCCATGGCAGACGTCTTAAAAGACTGAGTGAGCACGCATTAAAACGGTGCGATAGTCAGTAATAGCGATTCATAAAAAGGTTGAGCGAGTGCTCAGCCTTTTTTTATGTCCTGCGTTTTTCCTATTTATTTTACCAAAGAACATCAATGTCCCTAGTATCACATCTCTTTTAAGAAAACACTGCACAAAAACCCTTGCAATCTCCACTTTGATAAATTACATTATGCGTAAGTAGTTAATTATAACGTAATTCATTATATGCTTTAGCAAGGAGCACCCTATGTCAAAGATTGACAACACCCTCACATCCTTTATCGATATCGCCGCTGATTCTGACTTCTCCATTCACAACCTACCTTACGGTATTTTTAGTAATGCCAAAGACGCTGCTGGTAATAACAAGCGCCGCGCTGGTGTGGCTATCGGTAAGTACGTATTGGATTTGGCTGTGCTCGAAGCAGAAGGTTTACTGAGCTTAGAGGGCGGTCCATATTTTGATCAACCAACGCTCAATGCTTTTATTGATTCTGGTCGAGACAATTGGACGCAGGCACGCTCAACCATCCAAACCCTACTATCTAGTGCTAGCGATGCCTTGCGTGATAATCAAGACTTGCAGAAAAAAGCGCTATTTAATCAAGCAGACGTCACCATGCATCTGCCTGTTCACGTCCCAGGTTTTACCGATTTCTATTCGTCTAAAGAACATGCGACCAACGTCGGCACTATGTTCCGTGATCCAAACAACGCGCTACTACCTAACTGGACTGAAATGCCAGTCGGCTATAACGGACGCGCCAGCACCGTCATCGTCAGTGGCACTGATGTGATACGCCCCTCTGGTCAATTAAAGCCAAACGCTGACGACCGCCCTATTTTCTCAGCCTGCAAGCGTTTAGATTTTGAGCTTGAGACTGCTTTTGTAGTTGGTAAAGGTAATAGCATTGGTCAACCAATTGCAGTAGACAGTGCCTTTGAGCATATTTTTGGCATGGTTTTACTCAACGACTGGTCAGCCCGTGACATTCAAAAATGGGAATACGTGCCTTTAGGGCCATTTAATGCCAAAACCTTTGCTTCTGAAGTCTCACCTTGGATTGTGACTATGGATGCGTTGGCACCTTTTAAAACAGCATGCCCGATTCAAGAGCCAAAACCATTGGCATATCTAAACGAAAAAGACAGCAATAATAGCTATGACATCCATCTATCAGTTGAGTTATTGCCTGAAAACTCAGATAGCGCCACTGTGGTTTGTGAGACCAACTTCAAGCATATGTATTGGTCAATGTCGCAGCAGCTAACCCACCACACCATCACTGGCTGTAAAGTGGAAGTTGGCGATATGATGGGCTCAGGGACGATTTCAGGACCAACGCCAGATTCTTATGGCTCAATGTTAGAGATTGCTTGGAATGCGACCAAACCTGTCACTTTAAAAGGCGGCGAGACCCGCAGTTTTATTGAAGATGGTGACACAGTAATCATGAAAGGCTATAGCGAAAAAGACGGCATTCGTGTCGGGTTTGGTGAAGTACGCGGCAAAGTACTGCCCGCGCTTAGCTTTGATTTTGACAAATAGTCTAGAAAAAATGTGAGCACAGTTGTTTTGAGCTGCCAAGCAACCATCGACCTATAGTCAATCGGTACTGGCAGCCTATTACTCACTGCATTCCCTATCAAAAGGAGTTTGATATGAGCTTTAAAATTGAAAAAATCCATCATGTGGCCTATCGCTGCAAAGACGCCAAAGAAACCGTTGAATGGTATCAAAAATACCTAAACATGGATTTCATCCTTGCATTCGCTGAAGACCACGTGCCTTCGACCAAAGCCTTTGATCCTTATATGCATGTGTTTTTAGATGCCGGTAATGGCAACGTATTGGCGTTTTTTGAAGTGCCCAATCAGCCTGAAATGGGTTTTGATCCGAATACCCCAAATTGGGTGCAACACTTAGCCATGAAGGTAAAAGACCGTGATGCCTTAATAGCAGCAAAAAAGCATTTAGAAGAAAATGGTATTGATGTAGTCGGCGTGACCAATCATGGTATTTTCCATTCTATCTATTTCTTTGATCCTAATGGCCATCGTATGGAACTCACCTACGATGATATTACCTCAGAAGAAAAAGTCTCGATGATTACTGAAGCCATGAAGTATGAGATGTTAGAAGAATGGTCACGTACCAAACGCGCACCAGCTCATACCCAGTTTTTACATGCAGAAGAACTGGCTGAAGCAAGAGAAGTCGCGCCTGTCGGTGAGTAATTGACCTGCTATTCTGTTTGCTATCTCTTTTTATATGACTAATTAGGGCGTACCATCATTTTAAGACCACTAAATGTATCAATATACTAATTGATGATACGCCCTAGGTAGCGAACAATATCTAACCATCATGAAAGGATTCAATGATGAAAATAAAAACCCCTTTAGGAATACTCTTAGCGACCTCGATCGCAATGACTGGTTGCTCTAATAACAACCCAGCAGTAAACGCTGATGTAGATACAGGCGATGTGACTACTCTAAGATTCTCACACTTTATGACTGCCAATGACAACATAAACACCGAAGCATTGCAGCCATGGGCAAAGAAAATTGAAGAAGAATCAAAAGGCCGCTTAAAGATTGAGATCTACCCTTCTGCTACTCTTAGCAAACCGGGTGCTACCTATGATGCTACCGCGAAAGGTATTGTTGATATTGGTATGCAAGCGCAAGGATATACAGCAGGGCGATTTCCTTTAACGCAGATTGTAGAGCTGCCAGGTATCACAAATACTGCACCGCAGCAGAGCTGCATACTTCATAAACTGTATGATGATGGTGTCATTAAAAATGAGTACGAAGATACTCACCTGCTAGCGCTGATAGGCACTGGACAAGGTGCGCTGCATACCGTAGATAAGCCTATTCGCACGCCAGCTGATATGAAAGGTTTGCGTATTCGCCAACCTTCTGCGGTTGCCAGTCACATTATCGAAGCGACGGGCGCTGCGCCCGTTGGCATGCCTGCCAGTGATACTTATACTTCCCTTCAACGCGGTGTCATTGACGGACTTAGTTTTACTTGGCAGCCCATTCAAGCATTTCGTCTTGATGAGTTAATCAATACGCACACCAACATTCCTTTTTATAACTCTACTTTTGTTATCAGTATGAATAAAGAGAAATACGACAATTTGCCCGATGATCTCAAGAAAGTAATTGATGACAATTCAGGGGCGGAGATGGCAGCACGTGTCTCCAAAGTATTTGACGTCAGTAATGCCAAAGCAATGGCTGCCGCTAAAGAAAAAGGCGATATCATGATCGATATTCCTAACCCACTCAATGACCCAGACTGGAAGGGTCCATTAATGGAAGGCTCGCAGCATTACCTTGACGAAGTGAATGCCACTGGTCTAGATGCTAATAATGTATACGAAAAAGCAAAAGCAGCAAGTAGCGCCTGCATGGTCTAAAGGTTGAATATCATTAAATGATATTCAACCTTTACGCGATAGCCGGTCACTTTATATGATTAAAACTTATATAGTAAAAATACCAGCTACGCAATTTGATAACGCTGCGCGATTGCTAGTATTTGCTCAACCACGTTGTGTTGCTCACTCATGGGCAATTGCTCTGTCGTTCCGATGATAGTGATGGCGTATTCTAGTGGTAGTCCTTTGCTAGCAGTTTTGCCACTAACAGTAGATATATTAACAGCGCTATTAACAAACGGCGGCACTATGACAGGAATCGTAATGGCATTAATCCCCATGAGCATATCACCCGTCACTGTCGCATAGCCTTGGGTACGAATCTTGGCTTGCAAGTGACTGAAATTCTGCCATTTTTCTGTGATTATTGCTTCATTGTCTGTCTGCCATTCAGCTGTGACCAATGGCTGAATGACGGCATCTGGCTGATAACTGGCAAATAATTGCCCCGTCGCCGATGTCGTCAGCGGCATACGTGAACCGATACGAGTGATAATACTAATCGGGCTATCTGGTTCAACGGACTGAATAATAATAGGACCTTCGCTAAACCATTTGGCAATCTGCACACCGCAATTCAGGGTGTCTTTGATTTCATTAGCGATGTGCGTAAGCCGCTCTAAAATATTGTTTTGACTAAATCCAGAGCGCCCCAATGCTGCCAATGTGTTAACCCTATCGCCTAGCCCGTAGCGACCATCATCAAGCTTACGTGCATAGTTTTTACGAATGAGACTGACCAAATAGCGGTGACACTTTGCTGGATGCATTTGCATCACTTGCGCAATATCTTTTAGCATCATCGGCTCGTTATGATCAATAAGAACGTCTAACACCGACAATCCAATCTCCAATGACTGGACGCCACTTTGACTTTTATTGGTTGTCACGGGATTTTCTAAAGGGCTTTCAGCTGCTGGCATGTTTTGCTCAATGGGTAATTTACTTGGCATATTAATCTAATATATTCATGAAAGACTGAAATGAAGAAGTAACGTCATAAGAGTTTTTTAATTGTATAAGATACCTTTGGTATCACTAATTATAACCGCTTATCTCATTCACAACCTACCATAATAAAAGGAATTCACAATGATGACACTTTATGGCTACTTTCGCAGCAGCACCTCGTATCGTACTCGCATAGCGATGAATCTCAAAGGCTTAGACTATGACTATATTTCGGTCAATTTAGCAAAAGATGAGCAGTTAGCAGATGCGTTTAAATCACTCAACCCACAAGGATTGGTGCCTGTTTTACAGACCGATGATTTATTACTATATCAAAGCCCAGCCATCTTAGAATGGTTAGAAGAGGTTCATTCTGAAAATCCGCTATTGCCTAAAGACGCGGCTGGACGTATGCAAGTACGTGCCATTAGCGCTATGATTGGTTGTGATATTCATCCGATTAATAACCGCCGTATCTTACAATATCTACGCAATGAGCTGGCGGTAGACGAAGAAAAAGTCATGGCGTGGTGCAACCGTTGGATGAGTGAGGGCTTTGCGGCGTTAGAAAAAATACTAGCAAAAGACAAAAGCCGTGGAAAATTTTGCTACGGTGACAGCCCTACTTTTGCAGATTGCTATTTGATTCCTCAGGTCTCTTCGGCGCGACGTTTTAACGTGGATTTAAGTGCTTATCCCAATATCGTCGAAATTGACACGCATTGCCGTACGCTCAAAGCCTTTGCTGACGCTGATCCTAGCATGCAGCCTGATGCGCCCAAGTCTCAATAAACAATCAAACAGAGTGCTTTCAGTAAGGGTGTTTTGCTATTAAATGACTAGAAAATTAAATGATTAGAGAATTTAATAACAAAACGCCCTTATAATTGCTGGGCTCAGGGCTCAGACAAAGCAATCAAAGCGAATGACTGCCTGAAAACAGGCAAAGCATTGATACTCTTAAGCCAAACATAGTATTTAATATTTCATCGAATCATCACTTCTACTTTTCATCTCAATATAATATTTCATATATGCAAATTATTGGTTGTATAGCAGTCAACTGTTGGCTATTCTTGGTATAGGCGTTGTTATATCTCAAATTTAGAATTAATTTTAGATAAACATACTGTTTTATTCATTAAAATAAGGTTGGATATTATGAGTTATACACCTTTATCAAATAACAAAGACGCTCTACCATCCCAGGCCGCTCAAGATATTTATGATTTAGCCCTATCGGCTAGAGAAGAAACAGAAACCTGTAGAAAAATTGCACCGATAGTGGTCAAAAAGCTGTCAGAGTTGTCGCTATTTAGGATGGGACTGCCAAAATCGTTGGGAGGATGGCAAGGCAACCCTTTAGAAACATTAAAAGTTTATGAGACGCTAGCCAGTGCTGAAGCCTCAGTTGCTTGGATCGTTTGGAACAACCATTTGGCTTGCACATTTGGACGATTTTTAGACAAGCCTAGTATGCAGGAGATATACAGTGACCCCTCTCATGTCTATGCCAACTCTGCACGCCCTGAAGGGATTGCTAAACAAACCGCTGAAGGATATATGATCTCAGGTCAATGGACATTAGTATCAGGTTGTGAGTTGGCAGACTGGTTTGTGCTGCGCTGCTTGGTAATATCCGAAGGCTCGCCTACGACCCTTGGACCGGGTGCAAATTTAAAGCTGTTCTTTATTCCAAAAAAAGATGTGGAAGTGATTGATACTTGGCATGTTGGTGGACTAAATGGTACAGGCAGTCACGACATCGTCATCAAAGACGCGTTTGTGCAGGAGCGTTATGCGGTCGATTTTGATAGCCCTGTCACCATCGATAATGCGTATAGCCGCCTACCAATCGGCTGTATTAATGCCGCTGGCTGTGCAGCGATGGCGCTGGGTGTCTTAAAAGCAGCGACAGATGAGTTAATCCAAATTTGCCTTGAGAAAGTAACGCCCGGTAAAAGCCCAGATTTGCGTGATCGTGCAGCAGTACAAGCGACTATCGCTAAAAGCAAAACACTATTAGCGTCTAGGCGCGCACAATTACACAATAGTGTCGAGGTATTATGGAACGAAGCACAGCAACAGAATGCCTTTACCGATATACAGCTGGCTGATGTGTGGGCAGCAGCCTGTGAGGCAGCGAGAGAAGCCAGAGCCATGGTATCGGAAATTTATGCGGTCGCTGGTACGGTCTCACTATATAAAAAACATAGAATAGAAAGAGCGCATCGAGACATTCATGCTATTTTACAACATGGTATCGTGCAGCCACATTGGATGGAGCAAGCTGGCATGGCTTATGTCGGATTGACCCCAAATGCAGCCATGTTCAGAGTATAGAATTGCTTTTATAAAAATAAATAGGCCTTCATATAATGAGGGCTTTTTATCGCTTGGCTATTGAGCCAAAGAAAAACAAATCATTGGTAAAAATCATATAGTGATTACTATTTAGTAATCACCCAATCATCACGCTGAAAACGTCTTCATGCTCATGTCGCAAAAAAGCAAGACATCTGATGCCTTGCTTTTTTATGACTAATTTTTATAACTAACAAATCACTTTACTTGATAGTAGGCTTGATTGCTTTAATCAAAATGGAAGCCTGCACCAATCGAGCCGCCAGCATTACCTTGGGTATCAGCGGTGCCGTTTACCTTCATGACCCAACGACCATCATTGGATAACTTCGAGAAGCCAATAGCAACTGCACTTTCCCCATTGTACGTTCCTATACCGCCACCGATTAAGGATTTACCAGCGATGTAAGCTTGCGGTAGTGAAGACATTGCCATGGCGGCTGAAATACCAGCATTTGCATCGTCTTCGACTTCACCAATCTTATAACCTAGCTCATTCATGTTGTTGCCAAGTCTTTGACTAACAGCATCCAATTGACCCATATTCACAGCGTCTCTGGGTGCCATGCCATCAGCCACATCAGTGATCTTGTTGCCAGCGGCGTTGATACCGCTTGCAGTCATACTAGGACCACCGACAATGCTGACGCCATTATTATTAATTGTCGTATTGCCAGTTTTGACGCTATCGATATTAATATCACCGTTTAGATCAAACTTAATACTACTGCCTGCTGCTGTTGTGGTGATGTTATTACCACCTGTGAAGGTGAGGACACTGCCATCGCCTACTGGTTTGTTGATGGTAGCACCGCTATCAGCACCAAAATTGAGACCCGCATCTATTTTATCCTTGTTCACTTTGATATTGGTCGTATTGGTGTTGATGTTTGTTTTATTCGTGGCAATATTCGTGGTATTGGTTTGGATATTGGTAGTGTTGGCTTGGATGTTTTCATTGATAACGACTTCTCCTTGCTTAATAGAAGCAATCGCACCATCGATACTATTTTGACCAGTACCACCAATATTACTATTGGTAAAGGTGCCATCTACAGGATTGTAGACTGTCTCACCGCCAATGATACTACTGATGCCACTACCTTGTGCATAGAGCTGACCACCATTGATAGCATCTTTGCTACCTTCAGAGACATCGCCGTTCACAACGTTTGTAATCTTAGTGTCAGCAGCATTGATACCCGCTTTGGTGACACTAGGTCCACCTGTAATAGTCAGCCCATTATTATTCATAATGGTATCACCCGTCGTTACGCTATCTAAATTCAGGTCTGGATTTAAATCGAAGCTAATGTCATTGACGCCCGCCAATGGTGCAGCAGCACGTAGGTCAGGGCTAACATTATTGTCCGCTGATCTAGACACTTTAATATTACCATCTGTACTGTTCAAATCGATGGCGCTGCCTTGTTTGATCATAGTGGCAACATCACCCTGAGCCGTTAGTCCCCAACCTTGATCAAGGGCAAACGTCGTGGCGTTCAACTGTCCGACAGTCGCCGCATCTGTATCTGCAATACCAGCAGCTACATTGGTGATTCTGTTAAAACCATTGTCAAGACCGCTACTGCTCAGTCTAACCGTTCTACCGGGACCATTATCGGTAAAGGTAAAGCCATTACTATTCATAATGCTATTACCAATCTGCATGCTACCCTCATTGCCTAAATTTAACTGGTTATTCAGTTTCACCTGAACACCCGTTGCCGAGGCTGTCGTCGTAATGTTGCTATCACCAGTGACGTTGATGGTATCACCTAAAGCAAACTGCTGATCGTTGGCACTATTGCCATCACCGATTTTGATGCCTTTAGCCACGAGACTATTGGTTGCTGACAATTGGTCGAAGTTTACCGCATCCTTACCTGTGGTCGCTTCTGCAACGTTAGTAATTTTATTGCCACCATTGTTCAGACCATTGGCTGAGATGCTGACACCGCTACCAAAGTTTGCGCTGTTAAGACCAGTTAAATCTTTCGCAAGTTTCACGGTCAATGTGCTGGTACCGTCAGCAACGACGCCAATGTTGTTGCCATTTGACAAGTCACTTTCCACGGTCGCGCCACCTTTGACTGTCAGCTTGTCACCAAGCTGACGATTAACGGTAGTACCTGTATCACCATCGAAATCAAAACCTTTATCGATGGTCGTGGTCGTGGCTTGTAGTTGACCAAAGTTTACGGCATCGCTGGCTATTGTACCGTTAGCGACATTGGTAATTTGATTGCCACCATTGTCTAGCCCACTATTACTGAGTCTGACCGTTTGATTAGTCCCACCCATAAATGTGACACCATCAGCGTTGACGACTGTAGTTCCTGTGGTCAAGCTGGTTGAGACTAAGTCGGCAGCAGTAGCAACTTTGATACCGCCATTATCAGCGGTCAAGACAATATTGTCACCAGTGATAAAGTTGGCTGTATTATTGTCTTTATCCAAAGTCTTGACATCATTACCGTTGATTTGTGTCACTACCGTTTGCATCGCACTATCAGCTTTTGCCAAGCTTGCCTTACTACCTTCGCTTAGATCAACTTGATAGTCGGTGATATTGGTATCAGGATCTTTGACACTAGTGCTAACTGTTAGTGCATTAGCATCTGCAGTAGAAACACTGGCGCCATTGGCATTGACAGTATAGACATCCTGTCCAGTATCGCTATCGGTTGAAAAGTCAACACTGGCAACATTCGTACCTTTAACTACTTTGGTTCTCGCTCCTGCGGCTGCCATCTGTACATCACCGATGTTTGCTGCATTGGTTACTGTATTACCACCGCTTTTTACTCCCTTGATCTGGGTGTCGTTGGCATTGATACCAGTAGTAGAGATACTAACACCACCAAAATCTGCACTAGTGAGGCCTGTTAAAGTTGGAGACAGACCGAGAGCAATTCCATCACCCATTGATAAGCCAGTGGTGGTTAAATTGCTATCCGTATCAAACTTAATTTCTTCACCTAAGGCGAAGGTTTTTTTAAGAGTGCCGCCGCTACTTGCATCATTCACGTTAAACTTGATGCCTTTAGCAATATTGTCAGTGTTGGTACCAATATTGGTGGTATTGGTTGAGATGTTGCTAGTATTGGTCGTGACTTGTTGGTTGGTATTAAATAACTGACCACCATTGATGGCGTCTTTGCTATTTAGACTGACCGTACCATTAGAAACATTGACGACCTTCTTATTACCCGCATTGACCCCGCTTTTGGTGATGCTTGGACCATTTAAAATGGTCAGACCATTGCTGGTTAACGTGGCATTGGTAGGGTTAAATATGCTTCCACCCGTTACTGTAACACCTGCACCACTAACGGTAGTGACGCCAGTAAGTACGCCGCCAGTGACAATACCTAGACCATTGACCGTTGTACCGTTTAATAAGTTACCTGTGCTAACGCTGCCTGTAGTACCTAGGTTTAAGTTGTCATTAAGCTCAACTTCGATTTTGCCATTTTTTACTCGGGTATCGATGTTGCTGTTAGAACCAACCACTTCAACGGCTTGTCCCAATGGTTTCTGTACTGTATTACCATCAGCGGCTTTTAATGCAAAGCCTTTGTTAATAGTCGTGGTATTATTTCCGACCGCTTCATTGGTCGCATATAATTGACTACCATTCACTGCATCCGTACTAGCCGCAGTGACAGCTCCACCAGCGACGTTTTTGATCTGACGCTCAGATCCTACTACGCCCACGGATACTTGCGCACCCTCTCGTAGCATGCCCTTATCATCAATGACATTACCGGCGATATCATATACCACGCCACCAACTGTCATTGTCTTTTCAGAGCTTGCACTTGTTGCTGTTGTAGAGCCTGCACCTAAAGAGACTGAACCATCTTTGCTAGCTGACGCACCAACACCGAACGCTGAAGAAGCAGTTCCCGAGGTATTGGAATGAACACCAACGGCTGTAGACAGATCACCTTTAGACAGCGATTTTGCACCAATGGCTATCGACGCAGCACCTCCAGCTTCGGTATTAACATCGTACTGATTGTTTTCTACCAAATCTTTACCTACGTAGGATTTGAAAACATCGTTAACTGTGCCATTATTTAGTGGTGACAGCGGACTACCATCGATATTAGTTTTCGATGCAAAATTTAGGTCATCACCGCCTATTGCGATAGACGATGCCCCTCTAGACACGACGTTAGCACCGATAGCAATCGATTGCTCACCACTTGCCATCGTCTGTTGCCCAAATTCTGAGCTGCCAATCGCAATGGTTTGGCTGCCTGTGGCTTTTGCATTTCCGCCCAGCGCCATGGCGTTATAACCTGTCGCTCCGTCGTTATTAGCATTACCGATAGCAGCTGAGTCCACGCTATAATACTTGGTTTTATTATTAGCGACAGTATTCGACAGCCCCGTTAGCTGAGCCACATTGACAGCATCACTGTCACTGCTACCTGCTGCGACGTTTACAATCTGACGGTTGCCACCCGCTGCTCCTGTTCCTACAGAGACCGCGCCAAGTGTAACGCTATCCGTTGCTTGGATGACTGAACTATCTGCTCCTACTGGCACAAAACCACTGGCACCACCAGCACGATTTGCAATAGAGTTTGAACCTAATGCGATGCCATTTACTGCGTTAGATCGAGAGCCGACACCAAAAGCAAGACTGTTATCAGCAGTCGCTTTTGCATTACTACCAAAGGCAATCGTATCACTGCCAACTGCTTGAGTCTGTCCATTCGCTCTATAACCTACATTTGCTTGATCAGCCACTGTACCTGCATTTTCAAAATCAGTTGAACCAATCGCGATACCACGTTTGCCTGAGGCAAGTGCTGAATGACCAACAGCAAGAGAGCCTTGACCCGTTGCTGAGGAGACATTACCAATAGCCTGAGCAAAGTCAGCAGTCGCTGCCGATTGACGTCCAAGCGCTAACGAGGTATTTCCATTAGAATACGCTGCCGCCCCAATTGCCACAGATGACCGACCAATAGCTTTTGCTTGAGTGCCTAGAGCAGTAGCGACGTCACCGGCTTCTGTCCCAGTGCCAATGGCGGTACTACCAGAATTGTTTTGTGAACCACCCGTCCAAGTAAATGACGGATTGCCTCTATCGACCAGATTGAAGTTTTGCCCAGCGTCCGCTTCACAGCCAATGGCAACCGAATAGCTGCCTTCAGCATTCGCTTCAGTACTGTTTGTATTACAAGAAGAAATTGCTGTACCAGATCCCGTACCACCGCCGACATTCACTTGCGCAAAAGCTTGCGGTGACATTGTAAATCCAGCCGCCAGCATCCCTATGGCGATCGTGGATAGTCGGAAAAATTGGGTAGAAGAAAGATTAGAAGTCGTATTGATGGTCGCGTTTGCGCTCACGCTAGATTTGGAAGATTTGCCGCGCCCCTTTGCATATTCACCAACTGCGGTAAAACAGCTCAAGGCTTCATTCCATATTACTTTATAGATGCGGTTCATAGTGTGCACTCCCTTACAGACTGGTCAGATTTAAAAATCAGAGATAATATCCATCTTGCAGAGAGTCGATATCACAAAATAAAACACGTTATCGGCTGGCAATGAGTAAATGTTTTTTGTTCATCATTTATCTTGTTAACCAACAACTAACACTTTTTATCTTGAAAAGCCCTAATCGCTCTCTCTATATATTAGTATTACCGAATATATAGAGAGAGACAATGCCGCTCATCGGGCATTTATTACCGTTCATCCAATTATATAACAAAAAATGAATATATAGATGTTTTTTGCTCCTTGCTTATATTGAATGCTCCCACTTTTTTGAAATAATCCGCTTTGGAACTTAATAAAACACACGCTTATACACACACTTTAGAGATGTTTTCAGCGCGTGTTCGCCACTTTCTGCTGCTCTTAGTCCCCTTCAGAGTTAACAGGCAATGTTATTTGCATCACCAGCCCTTGGATATCATCTTGGCGATTATAGACATGAATCTGACCCTTGTGTGCCATTACCACGGCATGAACGATTGCCAGCCCCAAACCATAACCCCCCGTTTCACGATGGCGAGCCGAGTCAAGCCGTACAAAGGGCTGAAAAATACGCTCCAAGTCCTTATCCGCGATGCCACCACCCTCGTCTGTGATGCTGATTTGAAGTGCAGGCTTATTGCCTTCCATCTCCACTTTTTTAATGTCAGCAATGACTGTTGAATCAGAGGCCGTATGCATAAAAGCATTACGAATGACATTTTCAAGCGCACTATGCAGCTGTTCTTGATTGCCAAGCACTGTCCAAGGCGTTGTTGAATCAGTGGTAGATGAAACGTCTGCCACCAATGCATGACTCGGCTGCCATTGCCAGCGCACGTTTTTATGCTGAAACTCAAAACAAACGTCTTGTCCAATTTCACTAATAATGTCAGAAATATCAACCACTTCGTTTTCTATATTGTCGATCGTATATTGCTGCATTTGTAGAGATTGAATATGAATGATTTGCTCAATCAACTCATTCATCCGCGCCGACTCTTTATCGATACGGTCGAGATAACGACTGGCATTCGGTGCAAAGTCGCGAGTCAGCTCAGTCGCAACGTCTAGACGTGCCAGTGGCGATCGTAGCTCGTGCGAGATATCACTGAGCATCTGTTTGCGTGCCAGCTCACTCTCAGCCAACCGTTTTGATAGCTTAGCCACATCTTTCGCGAGTAAACCAAGCTCATCATCTCCCATTTTTGATAGGTCTGGGTGGGTCTGATAATCGCCATCAATCAGACGGTGTACGGTATTTTGTACACGGCGGATACGCTGAGTCATTGTACGGCTCAGCCAAATACAAACCAAGACGCTAAAAACGAGAATAAATAGCAAACGTATGGGAAAATTGCCACGTTGCAACGCCATAACATCAGCAAAACGCAAATGCGGACGTAACTGTATAATGACAGACTGCTCATCTGGTAAGACGACCGTCACATCAGCCAGCTCAGGGCGAGTGTCGAAATCAGCTAGCGTAGCGCTATTTGGCATCATCGGTTGCAGAATATGGTTTAAGAATGACGACTTATTATTCGACATTTTATTATTATCATCGTGACGGTTAGTCCTGTTATTGTCTACACTGGGCTGATCTGCCATTGATTGCACTGATGGCTGCATTGATAGTTGCCCTACTTCACGCCGACTACCCTGCATACCTTTTTGCCTACGCTCATCTCTATTGCGATAACGCGGAAATATAATTGCCCCTTCTTCATCGTAAACACTTATCTGATTCATGAGTTGACGGTCCTGACGATACATCTGCTTAACTGTACTTAAATCACCCGCTCTTAATGCCTCAACCATTTCTTGACGCTTAATCAATAAACTATCAGTTTGTACGTTCATGCGAGCCGTTAGTGCTTTTTCGACCAGCCAACGCTCCACCATGATCGATAAAATAGAGGTGATTATAATTGTTAATAATAGACTTAGAAACAAACGCCAAAACAGTGTGATTCGCACTTTAAACTTTGGGGTTTGCTTAAGCGTTTTATGGTTAATAGCTTTCTTGGAAGCGTTCATCGATAAGTCCGTCATTACAATACCAGCTGATAGCCTTTACCACGAACCGCCTTGATAGGCTCATCATGAAAAGGTTGGAGTTTTTTGCGGAGTCGCGAGACATGCACATCAAGGCTACGGTCGAACGGCTGTAATTCACGTTGTAAAACATGCTCTGACAGCCACGCTTTGCTCACCACCTCACCTTTTTGCTTCAGTAGAGCAACCAACAAATCAAATTCTGTCCCCGTCACTTGTAGTTCTATGCCATCTATCTGACAAAGCCGCTGGTTTTGATTCAGATGCAAACGGCTCTCTGGTAGCGGCGTATGCTCTGATATCGCTGCGCTGGTGCGTTTGATGACGGCATTGATACGTGCCAGCAGTTCTCTAGGATTGCAGGGTTTGGTAATATAATCATCAGCACCAAGTTCAAGCCCAATGATACGATCAATCTCCTCCCCTTTTGCGGTCAGCATGATGACAGGGATATCACTGATATTGGGCAATTGACGCAAGACACTCAATCCATCGATTTTTGGCATCATAATATCTAGCACCAGCAAATCGTAAGCAGCAGCGCCATTCAGCACATTATTGCTCGCGTTTTTGAGTTTCTGTATGACAGCCTCACCATCGTGAACGCAGTCGCATGTCACCCCATGATTGTGCAAGTATTCTTGTAACAATTGGGTCAACTCTTCGTCATCATCGCCTAGTAGTATGTGTGGCACATCTTTCTCCTTAAGCGTTAAATCGCTTTATGAGCCATATTATCAGTCAATTGCTTATCGATTCGCTATAAACGTTACCTTTCTTAATACTTCATAAATGTTCGTAACCTCTAACTGTCGTAATATAGCGTCTATCAGCGACAAATACTGATAACAAGCTATGATGGATAGTGGCTATCCGGGGCACTTACTGTTCATAAGCTGATCAGATAAAAACTGATTTTTTCGCAACCAATAACGTATGCACCATAAATTAAGGTAATGATGATGAAAAAATTATTAATGGGCTCAGTATTAGCAATGTCTAGCATTTTCACCGTAACGGCTTGTACCAGTGTTAATGCAACCACTGATACCACACCAACGACCAGTAAAATGCAGCATAAAGATGGCATGAAAAAAGGTGGTATGAAAAAAGGCGGCATGAGAGGTCCAATGTCGCAACTAGATCTAACAGCAACGCAACAAGCGCAAATCAAAGCCATCATGCAAGCACAACACGGCGATCGTAAAGCTGACCGTACAAAAAACAAATTGGAACGGGCGCAAATGCAGCAACAGATGCAAGCATTGACTAATAGTAGCACTCTAAATACAGCGGCAGTCAATCGCTTAGCTGATCAGCAAGCGGCTAAAACCAAGCAGCGCTTCATTGAGCGAGTACAGACTCAACATGCTATCTCTCAAGTATTGACTGCTGAGCAACGAGCAAAACTTGCTAAATTAAAAGCTGAAAAAATGGCGAAAGGTCATAAAGGCTCAGAGCACGGTAAAATGCATGGCAAACCACATCAAGGCATGTAATTCGTCATTAATAGGCTATTTTGCATTCATACTGAATGTCCTATAAGACTGATTATGAACACATAAAAAAGCGCATCGTATAAACGGTGCGCTTTTTGGTTCAAGATATTTAGATTCAAATAAACCTGTCATTTTAAAGATCTTTCTGGCGCCGTACTGAATTATTCAATCGCTCCAAACTTCTCTTTAGCCAGTGGCATGACACTAAACATCATCTTACCCATCGCAGTACCATTGCCATCACGATAATACTGCATCAGCTCGCTACCATACTCGCGCATATCAATACTATTACTGGCATTAGGCACTTGTACATCGTTTGGTAAATTGGGAAATACCATGTTTTTGGCGCTTATAGCGGAATACTGTTGCAAAACATCTATGACCATGTTCTTACTAGCGGCGGTTTCGCTCGGAAGCTCACTGCGCATATGCTGCCATTTGAGCTGACCACGCTTATCAAATCCATACAACTCTTGCGTCTCTGAATTTGATAGCATTGCACTTTCTGCCGTCTTTTCTTTTGCCTCTGCCATTGTTTCCTCTCTTGCCTCACTGCCACTATCCATACCACTTTTTATCATTGCTAGCATCTGCTGCACTAACGCTTTACTGGTAAATGTATCAGCATCTGTGTTGCCTACCTCGTAAGCCGCGCTTTCTTTGACCAGTTCTGGATATCGCTGACTCATCCGCTCGTAAACGATGCGCATATAATCTTGATAAAACTGCTCATAACTCTCAGCACTTTGTACACGGCGAATGACTTGGTTGCTTGCTAGCATTGCTGGTAGCTGATGCGCGGGTAACTTGGGAGAGAGCGAGGCTAGCGTATTAGGGGCGACATAATCAAACTGGCTAATAGGTGCGGCATCAAATGTGGCATCTAACGCGGCAAAGTGGCTTTTTATCAACTCACTACCAAAGCCTTTGGGTAAGGTGCCATCATCAATGGCTAGCTTTAACCATTTGTTGCGCCACTTTGTGCCGAGCTTGTCATCTAACAGTTCTGAATTAAACATCGCAAAATTATCTGCCCATAGATAAATATTACCGTTTTTCAAATCCAGATAAATTGGCTGATTCATGCTGCTTTGATGATTACGCGCTTGATACTGCACGCTCGCCAGCATCGTCGCCTTACCAGCCATTGGCTGATAGACGCCTTGTGCATTGATAGACAGCGGCTTTAGCACATAAGCATCTAGCAACTTTGCTTTTTTGATATCTTGCGCTGTTGCTCGGTCGTCGTAATTGTCAAATAACTGTTGGTAAAATGCTGGCACAGTGATTTCACTATCATATTTACTCTCTACCCATGCCTCATAGGCATCCGTACACTCAAGATAAGTGTCTTTGAGCACCGTTCGCTGAGCATCATAATCTGCCACTAAAATATCTTTATTTTGCGCTTCTGCTTGAGAAAGCAAGGCGGCATATGCTTGATCATGTGTGTCTTCGCAGTATTCATCGATATAGCCTGAGGCGACTGGCGCTTTAGCATCTATTTCAATATTTATATCGCTAAACTGCTGCTCGTTACTGATCTCCAGATTGCTATGGTAACTAAAAGACTGTCGGCGCTGTTTCTGTAACGCAGTCGCCAATGCTGTTTTGGCTGCTACTGGCGTTTGCTTGGCAGTCGTAGCATTAGAGTGGTCAAGACTGGTAGATTGGCAGCCCGTTAATAACAATGCCCCTGTGACTAATGCACCAGCAAATAGGCGATTGCCATTAAGAACTGATGCAAGGCTCGCTGACGGAAGGTGACTTGCAATGATTTTATGTACTTTTTTCATTTTTTATCCTTAATAGATGTGTGCTTGAACATGACAAGATAGCGTTATTGACCGTCTACCCTGTTGTCAGCATCGTCTTCGATATCAGTGTCATCTTGACTATCAAAACTGTCATATTCTGCTGCATCATAGCCGCTATCACCATCTGCATAATCGCTACTATAGTCATCATCATTGTAATCATCACTGCTCCCACTATAGTCATAGCGGGCATCACGTGCCGCTTGCAGTCTGTCTTTTTGTTGGCGTTGCTCTGCCATCCATGCATTGCCATCAATAGCGGCTTTAGCATTTGCGCCAAAAGACTCGGTCAACAAAGGCGTTAGTACATGTTTATTAAAACTGCTTTTATCATAGCGTACTTGATTGAGCACGCTGGTTGTCGAACCCATCAAATCGCCACCGATATTTACCCGTTGCTGCTTACCAAGCAGGCGATCTGAGCGGTCTAAATAATAGTAATTTATCTGATTAAAAGATATCGGACCGATGGCTTCAATTAGCTGCAAAAGCGAACCTACATCCGTACTTTGGTAGCCTTTATTGTATAGCTGCACTTTCGCAAGCGCAGTTCTTAGCATAGCGCCATCAGGATATTTCTGTGGATTGGCATCGACATAATCCTGTAGCGACTTTGTCATGTATTTTAGGGTTTTGCCGATCATCTCACCACTTTGCTTACTGCCAAAATAGACTTTTACCGCTTGGCTCGCACCGACTTCTTTGGCAAAAGCATCACTGCGAATATCTACCGCGCTAAAATGCTCAGGCGCAAGTTCTGCCATGCTGCTCTGTATGGCAGCAATGGCGGCATCGTAAAGCACTGCTGGCGGCAGCTGCGCGGTAATACTCTCGGGCAACCCAAAACTAACGATATGCGAGGCCATCTGGTTAGGTAAAGGGGTATTTTCAGGATTAACAAGCGCCACAATAGGCATGATTGCCGATGGGTCTACCGTGACTTTACTATGGTTAAAATCGAACGCTAACGGTATCTGTATGGATGAGGCAATCGTCGGCGTCACATAGTCATAGCTATAGACGCTTTGCAGTTGTCGCTGTTTGGGTTTGTACTGACTGACACTATTAAACGTTAAATTTTGATATTGATAAGCATTTGACGCAGCTATCTGTTCCGGCGTGCGATGGAACATACTCAGCATTTGACCAATGACGCCCGTAGATGGCGTTGATGATTGGCTACCTTGTTCTACATCCTCTGATTGTTGTTTTGCCATTTGTACGGCTTCATAGCTTTTTAACAGAGTTTTGGGCTTTAAGTTCGAAACCCCTGAGAGAATGCCGCCCTCTGCATTGCCATATTCATTATAGCCATCGCTGTCGTAACCCTCTCGATTGTAGCCATATTCATTGTAACCGTCTGGATTGTAGCCGTCTTCATCGTAGTTATACTCATCATCAACGGTCTCATCGGCATCGATGACATCATAATCACCATATTCACTAACCTCGTCTACTTCTGCCTCGTCTACAGCTGTTTCCTCACTAGCTTCTGCTAGATCGGAGTCATCATAGTCATAACTGCCATCATTATCATTCGACCCACTTTCGTTATCATCGTTATATAAAGAATCGCCGTCTAAATAATCATTGTCTAAATCCTCAGGCTCATAAGCATAGGCTTCTATAATTGTTCTAAGCAAGCTACTAGAGCCTGCATCAATGCTATCTGGATCAATAAAAGGAACGGCTTGATAATTGGCTTGCGAGACTGCTACGTGTTCTGTTGCAAGATGCTGACGAATAGCCGCCAGTAAATGTGATTTGGCTTGATTGTCAGTATTGGGGTATTTTTCTTGGTCAAATAATTGCTGATAACGCTCAGATTTGGCTGTGAGGCTAGCATTAAATGCGCGTCCTTGTGCTTGGCTCTGTGCACTATCGGCGGTACTAAAATCGATCATACTTTTTGATACAGCAGTCGACGATACCGCTGGGCTTGATTGACAGCCCAAAAGAGCCAGAGACGTAGTGCCAACCAGCAAGGCGATAGACGTCAATTTACCTACCTGATATACATGATCGTTATTATTGATAGACGAATGATGACTCGTCATCTCAGAGTAGCGCTGTCGATTATGATTATTAATATGATTTGATGACATAGTAATCTCTTTGTATAAATAGCCAGTCTATAATTAGTGTACATTAGTACCGTTATTTATATCACAATGCGTTACAATTTAGTAATATTAGAACCTATTTATTAAGAAAATACTTAGATTTTTTTATACAAAATAACTTTCTCACTACTGCTTTCTCGCCCAAGTAAAAAGGACTTTACAATGCCAACCTCTATATCAAAAAACAACATACGCACTGCTGACAATAATCCTCAAGGTAGAGCAAATATTAAAGCGGCTATTTTGTTAATCAGTAGCACATTTTTAGTATCACTGTCTGCTCACGCGCTTGAGCCGACAACCAATCAATCAACTACTATCAACCCAACATCGATTAACACTAGCGCCATCAATCTCGCGATTATGGCTGATAATCCTACTGTAATATCTGAAACTCAGCGTGTGACAAGAGCCAAAATCAATGCCCTCACTTCCACGATTAACAATGCCAAGACCGATCAAGCCATCTATTCTGAAGATGCGATTCACCACCCTGTTTGGGCAAAGAACGGTATGGTCGCCACCCAAGAAGCCCTCGCCTCTGATATTGGACTCAAGATTTTAAAAGACGGTGGTAATGCGGTTGATGCTGGCGTCGCCGTTGGCTTTGCCTTAGCAGTAACTTTGCCGCGCGCAGGTAACATTGGCGGTGGTGGATTTATGATGATTTATGATGCCAAGCAAGGCAAAACGGTGGCACTCGATTACCGTGAAAAAGCACCGAGTAGCGCCTCGCGTGATATGTATCTCGATGAGGATGGCAATGCGGTCAGCGACTTGTCTCGTTATCACGGTCTAGCAGTTGGTGTACCGGGAACGGTCGCAGGATTACTTAAAGCATTAGAAGATCATGGCACCATGAGCCGCGGACAAGTGATGGCACCAGCGATTGCACTGGCTGAGGACGGTATAGAAGTCACAGCAGGTCTGTCTGAGTCACTCACAGCATTAAGCGATCGCATGCAAAAATGGCCAAGCACGAAAAAGATATTTTTTAAACCTGATGGTAGCGCCTATCAACCGGGCGAACGTTTAAAACAGCCTGAATTGGCAAAATCGCTTAAGCTCATTGCCGCAAAAGGGGCGGATGGATTCTATAAAGGAGAAACCGCAAGTAAGTTGGTCAAAGCGGTCAATGAGGCTGGTGGTAGCATGAGCTTACAAGATTTAGCAAATTATGAAGCTATCGCTCGCGAGCCCGTCAAAGGCGATTATCGTGGTTATGAGATTGTCTCCATGCCACCACCGTCTTCTGGTGGCATTCATATCGTGCAGATTTTAAATATTTTAGAAGGTTATCCGCTAAAAGACTACGGTCAAAACAGCGCGCAAACCATTCATTTAATGGCTGAGGCGATGCAGTTGGCTTATGCGGATCGCGCAGAGTACTTAGGTGATTCTGACTTTATCGATGTGCCTGCCAGCGGTTTAGCTTCTCAGGCTTATGCGGATAAACTACGCACCTTAATCAATCCAGACAAAGCCACGCCAGCGTCTACCATTAAAGCCAACAACCCTCTACCGTATGAAAGTGATCAGACCACGCATTTCTCTATCGTTGATAAAGATGGCAATGCAATAGCCAATACTTATACGCTAAACTTCTCTTATGGCACAGGTCTTGTCGCTGAAGGTACGGGGATATTGCTCAATAATGAGATGGACGATTTTTCTGCCAAACCGGGTGTGCCAAATGGTTATGGCTTAATCGGCGGTGATGCCAATGCCGTTGAAGCCAATAAACGCCCATTGTCTTCTATGAGTCCAACACTGGTCTTTAAAGACAGTAAACCATATATCGTCACGGGTAGCCCTGGTGGTAGCCGTATCATTACTACTGTCACCCAAATAATCTCGAACGTCATCGATCATGATATGAATATCGCTGAAGCCACTCACGCACCGCGTATTCATGACCAATGGCTGCCTGATGAGATTCGGGTCGAAAAAGCACTGAATATTGATACGGTTAAAAAGCTTGAATCAATGGGTCATACGGTCAGTCCAAAATCAGCCATGGGCTCAACCCAGTCGATTATGATTACGCCAAATGGTGTCTACGGCTCGTCTGATCCGCGTATCGTTGATGCGGCAGTCGTTGGTTATTGATTTAACTTTTACTTGATATGTATAAATAAAAAACGCTCTCTATCATAATAAAGAGCGTTTTTTAATAGATATGAAAAGTATTGAAAGATACTATCAATACAACTTGATCTTGTTAAAGAAGTCATTGTCTAATAATAATTTCGGTCTGGCATTGACCTCTTTTAGACCCACCTTATGTTGCATCATAAGCTCTATGAGATTCATTTGATCGATGAGTATCAGACTGTGCGAATCCGTTGCATTGGCATATTCCTGTGCAGGCTTGGTAAAGCTTGTTGTAGTAATGAACAAGCCATGATGATTGGTTTTTTGGGGTGGATAAGCCCCTATGAAGTTTCTCAAATCGCCATTAGATATATTATTACCGGCACTATATAATTTGGCTTGAATATAATAGTTATGCACCTCACCATCTGGGAAATCCTGAATAATCAGCCCATCAATGCCATTATCATTCGAGCGTCCAGTATGACGCGAGGTCAAATTACTCTCAGGACTTTCAATCTCTAAAGATCGTTCAATCATTTTTAGACAAAACCACTCAAACTGCAGAGGTGACAAGCTTTCAAGCTGCGCCATAATCATATCAGGCGTTACTTTGACAAAATCATTGCCCACAGTAGCATCTGCATAATTGTTCATAAACATAGACGTTCGGCGCTGAGTTTCTTCTATCAAATGATTAATAAGTGCATCGCCGTTTTTACCATAAGCCGAAATATTGACTTTTTGCAGATCAGCAAAGGCTTTATTATCAAAACGGGTCAAGTTAGCAATATAATCACTATTTGGAATGCCTTCGTTAATGTATTGAGTAAAATTATTTCCTGCTAACCAAAAATAGACTTTGCCAAACGGGTCTAAACGTATGATGTTTTTAGGCGTTACTTTTTCATCAAAAGTAATAAAATTAGCAAAATTTTGATTTAAATTGGGTACCAAGCTGAACTTGTCTTCTTTGACCAGCCCCATTGCGGACAAGCACAATAAAATTAGATCAACGATGTCATCATAACAAGGTGAGCCGTTATGACACTCATGGCGTATATCATAATTACTCATGTAATTGATTTCTTTATGATCATTGACAATTTGTGCTAACTTTTCAAACTCTCTATAAAATACCGTGCGACCAACGGTATTCCGCGTACTCAAATTTTTTATGGTTTGTATACCCGCATTTAACATGTCACCAAATGCGGGCAGCTTCGTAATGTTACTCATAATATTATCGTCTTTGTTTTATTACATGAACATTATTGTGTGAAATAAGGCGTCAAATAGGCTTTGTTTCGCAATAATTTAAGGACAAATGTTTATGCTACCAACTATTAAGACAAAACACAGCAAAATTTTACCTTTATAAATAAGAAAAACAAATCCTCTCACTCAGATTAAACCCTTTGAATCAGTGGCTGTCTACGGCAAATAATGCTATTATTGACGACCCCATTTTAAACGTATCAACATGGCTATCGAGGTCTTACTTACCTTTGAACATCAATATAAATAACGGATACACATCCTTTATTTTATCGATAGCTTATTGCTTTTGATCGTACTAGTAAGAGTCTTCTATGGCATTTGTACACCTTGGCATCCACAGCGAATATTCAATCACTGATTCTATCGTGCGTATCAAGCCGCTAGTGAAAGCTGCGGCGGCTGACCATCAGCGCGCGCTGGCATTGACCGATTTGTCCAATTTGTATGCCACAGTGAAGTTTTATCGTGCCTGCCTAGGTGCGGGTATCAAGCCCATTATCGGCAGTGAAGTCATCATGGAAAATGAAGACACACGGCTCACCCTACTCGCGATGGACAACGAGGGCTATCAAAACATCACTCGTATCGTATCGCTCGGCTTTACCGAAGGGCGCGCCGACGATGCCAATCATGGTGTACCAGTGGTCAAGCGCAGTCATATTCTAGCGCATGCGGCAGGCGTGATTGTCTTATTTACTGAAAAATCAGATGTCGGTCAGGCACTGGTCGGCTCGATGCCAGAAAAAGCCGATGAGCTGCTAATAGAATGGCAAGCGCAATTTGCTGATCGCTTATATTTTGCGATTAAGCGTACCAATCGCTCAGGTGAAGACGCCTTTATTAAAGCGGCTATTCACTCTGGTGCTAAGCATCATATTCCTATCATTGCTCATAATGACGTGCGTTTCTTAGAGCAGGATGATTTCGATGCTCACGAAGCGCGGGTTTGTATCGCAGGCTCCTACGTACTTGCCGACCAAAATCGCCCGCAAACTTATTCCGATGCGCAATATCTTAAAACCCAAGCACAAATGCAGCAGCTATTTGCTGATATTCCGCAAGTTATTGATAATACTTTGCGCTTAGCAAGCCGCTGTAATGTGACGTTGACGCTTGGTATCAACGTACTACCCGATTTTCCTGTGCCTGAAGGTGAGACCATTGAATCGTTTTTCCGCGCAGAGTCAATACGGGGTCTGAATAATCGACTAGATAAACTATTCCCCATCGAGAAACGTAGCGATAATTGGAGCGACTTTCGCCAAAGATATGATGACCGCTTAGAGTATGAGCTAAAAGTTATTCTTTCAATGGGCTTTCCTGGTTACTTCCTCATCGTCATGGATTTTATCCGTTGGGCAAAAGCCAATGGCGTACCAGTCGGTCCTGGTCGTGGTTCTGGTGCAGGCTCACTCGTTGCTTATTCGCTCAATATTACCGACCTCGACCCTATTCATTACGACTTATTATTTGAGCGCTTTTTGAATCCCGAGCGTGTGTCCATGCCCGATTTCGATATTGACTTCTGTATCGAAGGTCGCGACCGCGTTATTGATTATGTGGCGCAAACCTATGGTCGTGAAGCAGTCTCGCAAATCATTACCTTTGGTACGATGGCAGCAAAAGCGGTTGTACGAGATGTCGCACGCGCGCAAAGTAAATCCTACTTCCTTGCCAGCAAAATGTCGAAACTTATTCCCAAAACACCGGGGATTACCCTCAGTCAAGCGCTTGAACAAGAGCCGCAGCTCAAAGACTTAATCTCCAATCCTGACAATATGGATTACGAAGATGCCACTGAAGTGTGGGAAATGGCGATTAAGCTCGAAGGCATTTGCCGGAACGTGGGTAAACATGCTGGTGGCGTATTGATTGCGCCGCACAGAATCACAGATTTTAGCGCGATTTATTGTGATGACGAAGGTCACCGTGTCAGCCAGTTTGATAAAGATGACGTTGAAGCCGTTGGGCTAGTAAAATTTGACTTTTTGGGTCTACGTAACTTGACCGTGATTGATGCTGCTGTCAGAAATATCAACCTGCGCCGTGCAAAAGAAGGCAAAGATGCGTTGGTGTTAGAAGACCTACCATTAGATGATAAAAAAGCCTACAAGCTCTTGCAAGATGCCAAGACCACTGCCGTCTTTCAGCTAGAAAGTATGGGTATGAAAAAATATCTGGCGAAATTACAACCGACCAACATCGAAGATGTGATCGCCATGTGTGCGCTTTATCGCCCAGGCCCACTGGACGCTGGCATGGTAGAGATGTATATCGACCGTAAGCACGGTCGCGAAGAAGTTATTTATGATCATCCCAATCTTGAGCCGATTTTAGAAAATACCAATGGCGTTATTGTCTATCAAGAACAGGTCATGCAAATCTCGCAGGTCATGGCGGGCTATAGCTTAGGCGGCGCGGATATGCTTCGCCGTGCTATGGGTAAAAAGAAACCTGAAGAAATGGCAAAACAGCGCGATATTTTCATTACTGGTGCAACAGAGCAAGGTATTGATGAGGCGACATCAGGCGGTGTGTTTGATTTGATGGAGAAGTTCGCCGGTTACGGTTTTAACCGCTCACATTCTGCCGCATATGGCGTGCTCGCTTATCAGACCGCGTATCTAAAACAGTATTACCCTGCTGAATTTATGGCGGCGGTATTAACTTCCGATATGAACAATACCGATAACGTGGTGTTCTTTATCAATGATTGCCGTGAAAACTTTGATTTGACCGTCGTTAATCCGTCAGTAAATCGCAGTGAATGGCATTTCGTTGCCGATACCCCAACCAATATCATTTATGGCTTGGGTGCGATTAAAGGCGTTGGTGAAGGTGCGGTTGAGTCTATCGTTGATGCACGACGCCGTGAAGGTCCGTTTAAAGATCTATATGATTTTTGCCGCCGCGTTGATATCAAAAAGGTTAATAAACGCACTTTAGAGGGACTGATAAACGCTGGTTGTTTTGATGACTTTGCAGCCACCCTACGACCAGATTTACCAGCCGATGAAGCGTACGAGATTCGCGGCGCATTAATGAGCCAGCTGCCAAGTGCCGTACAAGCTGCTGAACAAGACCGTCAGAACCGTGAAATCGGCATGATGGATTTGTTTGGTGAAATGGATGGTGTCGTCGCCGCGCCGCTGCTGGTTATGACGCCAGAGCTGATTTGGGGTGATAAACATCGTTTAAAAGCAGAAAAGAACACGTTAGGATTGTATTTGACGGGTCATCCAATCAATGAATACTTGGATGAGTTAAAACGCTATACCTCAGGCACTCGTCTCGATAAACTGACTGACACGGGCTATAACGGTAGCTGTTATTTCGCCGGATTGATTATTGATATTGCCAACTTTGGTAATCGCAATGTCATTATCTTAGATGACGGCACTTCAAGGCTGGAAGTAAGCTGCTATGCCGAGCGTTTCAATCGTGTCAAAGAACAGTTGAAAATTGATGAAGTCGTCATCATCAAAGGCAGCATTCGTGAGCGTGATGGGCGTTTATTTGCCCGTCTTGATAGTGCCATGAGCATGGTCGATGCGCGCCTAAGATGGATGAAAAAAATCAGTATTAAAATTCATGGCAGCGACATCAATCTGCTGACGCGACTGCAACCGTTACTCAAGTCTGCACAAGCCAGCATTATTCCGGCACCAAAACTGTCTCATGACAACGAGCAAGACGAGGAAAGTGGCAGCTTTAATGGCAATAATGGCTACGATGCTGCGATGGGTGGCAGTCTATATGATGAAAATGGCAATGATTTATTGGCGCTAGAAAATGACATGAATCAAAATAGTGCTAGTCAAAGCTACGCCAATAATGCTCTAAGCAATACCGACGCCTCCATCAATGATAACTGCCTGCCACTCGGACTGAGCATTTATGAGGAATTTGGCATCGCTAACGTAGGGCTATCTGAGCACTGGCGCATCTACCCCAACGATGATAACTTACAGCAATTAAAGAATATGGTTAGTGAAGACAATTTGCATTTCCATTATAGCTAGGGCGTATCCTCATTTTAAAAATGGTGATAAAAATGAGATAAATTGCCGTCAAACAAGGAAGATAGCGACGTTAATATCGAGATATTGATAAGCTATTTGACGATGTTTAACAAAATTTAGCCATGTTTAGCCCATTTAGAGAGTAATTGATTGAATTGAGGACACGCCCTAATACCTGAAGAACATTGACGTATTTATTACAAACCCTTTACCGTTTTAACTTTTAGAATTGGACATAAAACCATGGATGAAACCCCAAATAAAAATATGGCTCACCAAGCTGAAGAAATCATTAATCATGAGCAATTTGAAGACATGCGTGATTTGTTAGAAGAAGACTTTGCTGATTTGATACAAGTGTATATCACTGACAGTCAGCAGCGAGTAAGTGCGCTGCGAGTCGCTCAGCAAGAAAATGACAATGCCAATGGTTTTGAGGTTGCTCATGCGCTAAAAGGGGCTAGCGCCAACTTGGGCACGACCCAATTAATAAACTTGAGCAGCCAGTTACAAGAGCGCTGCCGCGAGCGTCTTATCAGCGAGCAAGCGGCACTGATTGAAAGTATCGCCGTCGCATTGCAACGCGCAGAACAAGAAATCAATCTAAGATTGGGGTTGTAATGAGTAATGATTCTACCCCTATATTAGCAGCATCTACTGTCAATCATACGGTGAGCGACTATTTGTCTTATGTGCAAATTGTCATGGTTAATACTACTTTGCCTGCCAATATTGGCTCAGCAGCGCGCGCCATGCACACAATGGGCTTGTCTCGTTTGACAGTTGTCGATCCCAAGCTACCAATTGATGAAACCAGTGTGTCTCATGCAGCAGGTGGCAGCGAGCTGCTATCATCAGCCTTGATTGCACCTACTTTAGAATCTGCTATTGCGGATTGCCAGTTGGTATTTGCTGCCAGCAGTCGCAGTCGTCATTTGCCCCGTCCTGTGGTCACGCCTACACAAGCTGCCAAGATTATATTTGATTTTATCGATAAACAGTCGGTGTCGGGCAAAGACGATAGCAACGCTGATACCCTATCGGCTGCTACTACTAATAAACCAAATATCGCTATCTTATTTGGGCGTGAAGATCGTGGATTGACCAATGAAGAATTGGCTTATGCCGATTATCATATCCAAATTGATGCCAACCCTGCTTACCCTGTACTCAATGTCGCGTCAGCCGTGCAAGTAATCGCTAGCTTTATTTTTGCTTACGCGCAATCACACACTCAGACAGCGGATAGTTTAGATACTGCTTTGAGCACTACTACTCAGCCAATGCTCGATGTACATTTACGTCAGCAATGGGATGAACCCGCGATTACTCAGCAACAACTGCAACAGCTAACTCATCGCACGACCGAACTGATGGTTCAACGAGGTTTAGCCGATAGTGAAAACTTGAAGTCATTACCATCGCGACTGTCACGACTGGGCTCACGCCTACAGCTTGATCAAAAAGAGTATCAGCTACTCAGTGCTTTGATTGCCAAACTTGCAAAAGACTAAAGATTTTAATGTGCAAGGTTTCTGGCGTTGAGTTGCTATTGCATTAGCAGCCGTAGCATCTACAAATGCTATGATTTTAAAAATGATAGGATTCAATAATAAAAAGGAATTGATGATGAATTGGAATGTTTATTTGTCCGGAGAAATACACACTGACTGGCGACAAAAAATCATGCAAGGCGCGAAAGACCAAGGTTTAGACATTACCTTTACCTCAGCAGTCACTGAACATGAAGCCAGTGATGCCGCCGGTGACGTACTCGGTAAAAATGACAATGGCTTCTGGCGCGACCATCAGTCATCAAAGGTAAATGCGATTCGCACCAAAAACATGATTCAAAAGTGCGATATTGCTATCATTCGTTTTGGTGATAAATATAAGCAGTGGAACGCTGCATTCGATGCCGGCTACTGCGCGGCTTTAAGCAAGCCGTACATTACCCTTCATGCTGAAGATATTATCCATCCGCTAAAAGAAGTCGATGCTGCGGCAATGGCATGGGCGCAAACGCCAGAGCAAGTTGTTGAACTGCTAAAATATGTTGTCAGTGATAGCTAAATCATAAATAATTGCCTATAGATAAATTGTCAATGACTGGCATTTTATCTGTCAGTCGTCTGTTTTTATTTATCGCTCATCGCTATATTTTGTGCTGCAAAGCTGCTATAACTAAATAGATTGTAATCAAAAATATGATAGGACAATTTATGTCATTGCCAACTGCCTTATTCAAATCACTTTCACGCATCAAAAAAGACCTAAAAGAAGATATCGATGCGGTATTTAACCGTGATCCTGCTGCGCGTAATAGTCTGGAAGTCATCTTGACTTATCCTGGCATCCACGCGCTCATACTACATCGCGGTGCCCATTGTCTGTGGCAAAACGAGCAAAAGCTTGCTGCGCGAGTGATTTCTTATGGCTCACGTATCATCACAGGTATTGAGATACACCCTGCTGCCAAAATCGGTCGACGGTTTTTTATTGATCACGGTATGGGCATCGTTATTGGTGAAACGGCAGAGATTGGCAATGATGTGACCCTTTATCACGGGGTCACGCTTGGCGGCGTCTCTTGGAACAATGGCAAGCGCCACCCTACTTTAGAAGATGGGGTTATCGTTGGTGCTGGTGCTAAAGTATTGGGGCCATTTACTGTCGGTAAAGGCGCTAAAATTGGCTCAAATGCCGTCGTAGTAAAGGCAGTACCAGCAGGTGCGACCATGGTCGGCAGCGCTGCTCGGATGATATCAGACCATCACGACGAAAAAGGCAATCCAATTGTCAAAAAAGTCGATGATGCCAAGCAGCAAGAAAAAGTAGCGCAAGCTGCTTCTACAGATAATGGCATAGATAAAAAGGCAGTAGATAAAAAATCAATAGATGAAAAAGCCACCAACCGCTCAGCACGCGAAACTGCTTTTCAAGCTTATGGTATCGATCCAACCTCACAAGATCCCGTTGCAGAGGCGTTTGCTAAAATGCTCGAACACATTCAGCAATCAGAAAATCGCCTCGATCAACTACAAACAGCCATGTGCAAAATCGATCCTGACTTTTGTAAAAAAGAGTATGATAAATTATGCTTAGAGGATATCGATGTGATTGGTCGTGCTGATATGAATGTAGCAGGTACTGAACAGAAATGATCTGCTAGCTATAATCGATGATGAATACAAAAGAGGCCAAATGGCTTCTTTTTACATTTTAACCAATTGATAAATAGCGCTTTACTGACTAGCCATTTGACAAACAATATTTATAAAAAAGACGAGTCAGGCTGCGTCAAAAACGCTATTTCTTCGCTACTCGAAACCCGCCCTAAGATGTCATTACGATACGGATAACGACCAAAACGATCCATAATCACTTTATGTCTAAGCTCAGCATCCACAGTATCTGCATTGGTATACTGCTTAAATAGCTTTTCTGCTTGTTGATGAATCAGTTTTGATTCGCTGTGCATATAAGGCATCAATAAAAACTTACGTTCATCCATCGTTTCAAGTGTCTCTAATGCACCGGCAGCCACTGCCTTTTGCGCGAGCGCGAGACTCATCGCATCTTGGGCAAAAGCTGCTGGCGTATCACGGTAAATATTGCGTGAAAATTGATCCAATATAATAATTTCTGCTAAACGCCCCTTTATGCTGCTTCGCCATGTATAAAACTCTGCATCCGTCGCTTGCTCAAGTATATCGCTGTACCGCTCTATTAATAATTGATCAAACGCTATGTCTTTCTTAAAAAACTTCTCACTACTCACCTTATCAAAACAGAAATTTAATATGTCGTTGTACATCATTTCCTCACTACATTATTTAAAAAAAGTCAGCCAAAAGCATTATTCAAAGCTATGTTTAAAACTATCTTTTAAAAGCATCAAGCATTGACTTTTGGTTTCATAATCACTAAGGAGCATTTAGCGATTGTGTCCTATACTCTTTCATTATTCATAACTAAAAAAATAGGAAAACTCATGGCGCGTTTACAGAATAAAGTTATTATTATCACAGGTGCCGCCCAAGGCATGGGCGAGACTCATGCACGTTTGTGTATGCAAGAAGGCGCTAAAGTCGTCTTGACCGATATTAATTCTGATAAAGGCGACGCATTAGCAAAAGAGCTTGGCGCTGATGCGTTATTTATCAAACATGACGTCACCAATGAAGATGATTGGGCGCAAGTCGCTAAAGAAACACAGGAAAAATTTGGTCGAATTGATGTACTGGTTAATAATGCAGGTATCACTACGCACAAATCTATTTTAGATACGTCAGTAGAAGCGTATCGCAAGATTCTAGAGATTAATCAGGTGTCGGTCTTTTTAGGCATGAAAGCAGTCATTCCAACGATGAAAGCCGCCAAACAAGGTTCTATTATCAATATCTCATCAATTAATGGCTTGGTTGGCGGCGCTATCGGCTATACCGATTCTAAGTTTGCGGTACGCGGTATGACCAAAGCGGCAGCATTAGAGTGTGCCCCTCATGGCATTCGCGTGAACTCCATTCATCCAGGCGTCATCGCCACACCGATGATTATGCAAGGCGATACCAAAGATGCGGTTGAAGCATTTGCTAAAACTATTCCGATGAGACGTGTTGCTCAGCCCGAAGAAGTCAGCGGCATGGTGCTATTTTTAGCGTCAGATGACTCAAGCTACTCGACGGGTTCAGAGTTTGTCGTTGATGGTGGTTTGACGGCACAGTAGGCGTCATAGTTAAACTTTTTAAATGTGATATAGGCTGGGCATTTTGCTCAGCTTTTATTTTGAGAGGTTTTAAGAAAAACACTTGAGCGTGTCCTCAATAACTTTTATTTATTTAGAATAGCATCTGGGCTGCTTCATTTAACCTTTTAAAAAATGACCTTTAATCAACTCCTCTACCCCTGCTCTTTCATGCGCTTTGAATGGGTAACGGTCTGCCATTACAATCCAATTAGACTTTTCAAAATCCTTATTTTTGCTTAGGCTATTTTCATCAGAAACAACTTCTATTAATAGCGTTTCTATCAATAGAATATCGATATCCATCGTAACTTTTTTTATTGGCGTCTGAGCTTCTGTTAGACGCTGCCTATGACAGTCACCTTCAAGATCTTTAAAAACCTGCTGTAACTGTTGCAGTGTCATGGGCTCTACTAAGCGCAAATAAACGCACTGATTGGTATAATCGGGCTTTGGTTGCGCTTCGGTCGATGTAAAGTCAGGATTTTCAAATGCAGTAGATAACTGTATTCCCCCTAGCGCCGCTAGATCCTTTCGGACAAGCGGCAGATAATGTTCAGCTTGATAATTACTGCCTAAAGCCAATAATACTGCCGTCACAGATTGTGTTTGCAACTGTTCAGGCGTCTGCTTTTTTAGCGTTTCAAGACTCAAATCAGCCAAATTTTTATGCATATTATGCATCATCGTCCTTGCTTACAACTGGCTTATCTTCAATGGCCGTTGCATAACGCGTGATCTGTACCCCAACCGCATCGGCCTGCTTGATAGCAGTGGGCTTAGCAATGCTTAAAGTGATTTTATGACAGCTATATTTGGCAAGCAACTTATCAGCGATTTGCCCCGCTAAATGCTCTAGCAACTGCGCTTTAATGGCTTGGCACCACGCGCTCACATCATCGCAAACCGCTTTATAATTCAGCGCATCATTGACATCATCTGAGATAGCCGCACGGCTGATATCTGTTTCAAGTGCTATATCAATCAGCAGCGGTTGCGTGATTGCGCGCTCCCACGCGTAAACACCGATGACTGCTTCTACTGTCAAGCCTTTAACGAATATTACATCAGATTCGGTATGAAACATGCTCTCATCCTTGTTTGCTAAATTTTAATTAGATTTTGAACTCAGGTTTTTTAATTGGTTTTCTGCAATGCCTCTTCACATAAACGCGCAGCTTTTAGCGCTTTACTAGGGCGATGACGCCATAAGTCAATGCTGAATAATAACAGACCAAACCAAATCAGACCAAACACTGCAAGACGCTGTAAATCAAATGGCTCGTTATAATAGAACACCGCTAAAAAGAAAATAAAGGTCGGCGTCAGATAATTCATAAAACTTAAAATGCTATAAGCAACGAGCTTGGTAGATTTATTGAACAATAACAGCGGTATCAAGGTAATCGGCCCTGCAATCATTAGTAGCCAAATATTCGGACTAAACCAAAAACTCAATTGACTACTGACCACATCTGCTTGCCAGAACCACCATAAGCAAATCGGCACCAACATCGTTGTTTCGACAAACATGGCATCGACAGCTGTCAAAGGCGTCTGCCGTTGAATGGTGCCATAAGTACTAAAACTAAAGGCTAAAATCAGTGATATCCATGGCAAGCTACCAATCATAACTACTTGAATGACCACGGATAATAAGGCGAAACCGATGGCAACCCATTGCAGCGTACGTAAGCGCTCTTTGAATAAAATCATCGATAGCGCAACGCCCACCAATGGTCCGATAAAATACCCCAAACTGGCTTCGAGAATACGGTCGTGATTGACGGCCCATACATAAGTGAGCCAGTTGGTGGCAATAATCAAACCCGATATAAATGAGAACGCGATCCATCTCGGGTTTTTCTTTAAGGTATCGATCCACTGCCAGCGCTTGGTGACTACCAACACAATAAGCAAGCAAGCAAACGTCCAAATAATACGGTGACCGATAATCTCGGTCGCATCGTAGGCGGCCAATTGTTTAAAATATAATGGAAACCCACCCCAGATAAAAAAGGCAATGAGAGCGGTGATGATGCCACGTCTGGTTGTTTTAATGGGCGTAACTGGTTTTTTGATGACGTTTTGGGTGGTCATAGTACAGTACAACTTTTTAGAGCAAAGCGCACTCTTGCCCCATATTAATTTCTATATCAATTCAATGGCAAAAGCGCAGGGTCACTACAGATAGGATACAAGTTAAAAAGCAATGCACTCATGCCAATATAGGCATCAACACATTGCTAACGATAACAACTTTAAAAACAACATTTACATCAAGGCTAACGAGTAACTTTTTAGACTTTATTGAATGCTGTAGCCAGCATTTTACAAGTCAGTATTTTACAGCTCAGTGTTGCAAAAGCCAATAATACTATTCAGCAAGTTAATAGAGTTTGTGGTATTAAACCGCAGCATTATCAACTTTAATAGACATTCCAATGTGATTGGCAAGCTCTGCAAATCCTGGGAAACTGGTATTGACGGTCTCAACACCTTCAATAGTAATTTGCTTGGATGCACGTAAGCTGGCAATGGCAAAACTCATGGCAATGCGATGATCATGGTGCGAGGTAATATGACCGCCACCAAAGACAGGCTGGCTATTATTGATATTGCTATTTTGACCCTCAATACCTTCGCCTTCAATGCCCTTACCTTCAATAATCAAACCATCTTCCGTCACCGTACAATCAATACCCAGTGTTTGTAATCCTTCTGCCATGACTGCAATACGATCAGACTCTTTTACGCGCAGCTCTTTGGCACCAGTCAACACCGTACGACCTTGCGCACAGCTGGCAGCAATGAACAATACTGGGAATTCATCAATCGCTAATGGCACTAAATGCTCTGGGATTTCAATACCTTTTAGGCTTGAGCTACGAATAGTGATATCAGCGACTGGCTCGCCACCGACATGTGTCTCATTACTTAAGCTGATATCTGCTTGCATTAATTTTAAGATATCGATAATGCCCGTGCGTGTCGGATTAATACCTACTTGCATCAAGGTCAGCTCGCTATTTTGGCTGATCGCAGCAGCGACCATAAAAAATGCCGCAGATGAGATGTCAGCAGGGACAGCGATATCACCACCTGTGAGTTGCCCGCCACCTGCTACACTGATGCGGTTGCCATCGACCGTTACTGGATAACCAAAAGCTGAAAGCATACGCTCGGTATGGTCACGACTGACTTCCGGTTGGGTAACGGTTGTGGTGCCTTCTGCCCAAAGTCCAGCCAACAATAAGCAAGATTTAATCTGCGCAGAAGCCACAGGCATCTCATAATCGATACCTTGTAATGGCTTACCGATAGTCGCTCGACCAGTGATACTAAGTGGCGCCGTACCACTATGACCCGTACTTTGAATGACTGCACCCATCTCGCGTAAAGGTGCGGCTACACGCTCCATTGGACGCTTGTTCAGGCTGGTATCGCCTGTCAACACGCTGTCAAATGATTGCGCCGCCAAAATACCAGCCAGCAGGCGCATGCTAGTACCTGAGTTGCCCATATACAATGGTGTTTTACTCGGTTTCAGACCGTTCATACCCACGCCATGAATGGTCAATTTTCCGTTATCAGGCCCTTCAATGGTCACGCCCATATCACGGAATGCTTGCAAGGTGGCAAGCGCATCTTCCCCTTCTAAAAATCCAGTGACATTGGTCACGCCTGTCGCAAGGCTGCCCAGCATAATGCTGCGATGCGAGATAGACTTGTCACCAGGAATGGCAATAGTGCCCAATACAGTATTGCTAGGAGTAATATTATAAGAAGCTGACATGGCAGAAGTATCCGTATAAGGAGTGCTGGCTAACATATGGCCAAAATGTCGCCGTGCGGCTTGCGCGCGGCCCAAAAGTCCCATCAGGGCGGTTGAATCTTTATCGATGATAAGCTGACGCATAGTCTGTAGGTAAACGCCATACTCATCAAGGGCGCTAACAATCGCGCTTTCGTTGGCAAAAAATATATCGTGCCACATTTTAGGGTCACTGGCAGCGATACGGCTAAAGTCACGAAAGCCGCCCGCTGCGTAGCGAAACATATCTAAATTGTCATCATGGCTTGCCAGCTGCTCGACCAAATTAAAAGCGAGTAGATGTGGCAAATGACTGGTGTGCGCCAATATACGATCGTGGTGTTCCGCATCCATTGATATAACGTTTGCACCCACCGCTTCCCATAACTGCTGCAGCTTGGTAATCGCTACATTGCTTGTAGTAGGTAGCTCGCAGATAATGACACTATGATTAACAAACAATGTCGCGCGTCTGGCATGATATCCTGAATTCTCAGCACCCGCAATCGGATGTGCAGGCACCAATCCTGTCGGCAACGCACCAAACACCGCTTGAGCCGCATTAATAATATTGACCTTGGTGCTACAAACATCAGTAATGATGCAATCAGTAGCAAGTTGTCCATTATCCATCGCTGCTTTGATATCGACAAATACGGCGTGCACCGCTTGTACTGGTACGGCGATAACAATTAAATCACTACCAAACACTACCTCACTTAAGACAGCACTACCAGCGTCTAATAAGCCGTGCTGAATGGCTTCGTCGATGCTTGGTACATGTCTATCAACCGCCACCAAGCGCTCACTTAAACCATTGTCTTTAATGGCTTGGGCAAGGCTCGCACCGATAAGCCCTAGACCAATCACACAAATCTGTTTAAATAACGGCGGCTGAGTATTCATAGACTGCATATTATTGTTTTGATTGCTTATGTTTTGATTGCTTATATTGTTTTGCTGGCGACTCACGGCTTTTCTCGTTAAACAAACTAGCGTCAGAATGACTAAAACAAGCCGACGCTAGTGTCAGAAAAATGATTAATAAATTATTTACTTATCCAAAACGACCTAACATACTTCTGATCAATTATCAGTCAAGATTGAGCGCAGTGTATCAATCAGGCGCATATTTTCTTCTGCTACCCCTACTGTGATACGTAGCCAATGAGGTAAGCCATAGCCCTCTAATGGACGGACGATAACACCCTGCTCTAGCAATGCTTGATGAATAGAAGCAGCGGTGATGTCTTCCATCTCAACGGCTATTTCTACCATAATAAAGTTGGCATGAGACTTAATGAAACCCAACCCTAACGCGTCAAACTGCTTTTCTAACCAGCGCATTTGCTCATCATTCATCAGACGAGTTTTTTCGATAAAGTCTGAGTCAGCAAGTGCAGCCGCCGCCGCCGCTAAAGCCACCCTACTCACGTTAAATGGCTGACGGATTCGGTTGAGTAAGTCCGCGACAGCCACTGAGCTAAGCGCATAACCGACACGTAAACCCGCCAGTCCATAAGCTTTGGAAAAAGTGCGCACGATGACGACATTATCAAATTCATCTAACAACGCCCTATTATTACTTTCAGGGCTATATTCGATATACGCTTCATCTAATACCACCAATACCGAGCTTGGTATACTAGCCATAAATGCTCGTAACTCTTGAGGCTCAAGCTGCGTGCCAGTTGGATTATTAGGATTGGCGATAAAGACTATTTTAGTATTGGGGTTGTCTTGAACCGCTTGACTCATTGCTTTTAGATCATGCCCAAAGCGATGGGCAGGCACTTCTATACCTGTGGCCCCTTGTATTTTAGCCAACATCGCATAAACGATAAAGGCATATTGACTGTAAACGATAGCATCGTCAGCACCAGCAAAACTACGCGCTAAAATATCAAGCAAATCGTCAGAGCCATTACCCAAAGTAATCTGCTCCACACTGACATCATTGAAGTCAGCCAGTGCTTGTTTTAGATAGTAACCGTTGCCATCAGGATAACGTGCCAACTGACTCAATTGCTCAGTAATCGCTAGCGTGACGTGCGGTGAGCAGCCTCTTGGGTTTTCATTACTGGCAAGTTTTACCACATCTGAGACGCCATACTCACGCGTCAACTCTTCAATCGGCTTGCCCGTTTGATAAGGCACCAGCTCTAAAATACTATCGTAGGCAGGTACAAGCGGTGATAAATTTGACTCTACTGAATGAGATGACGGCATGATTTATCCTTAGATATGATTTTGGCAAGTGATGTGACCCATTCGGCGTTATATCGTTGGTTCAATTTCAAAGCGAGTCAAGGGTAACCAAGTGCAGATGATTATGTGATACTTCACACGAGGTAAACGCCATGACTCTTTTACAGTAGAGGGACTATAGCACTGCTTTTGGATAAGAACCTAGAACACGCACATCTTTTACCAACGGACGGATATCAGCGATAGCAGCGCTGACGTTTGGCTCGTCAATATGACCATTCATGTCGATGAAAAACACGTAAGCCCACTTATTCGGACGCTCAGGACGGGTTTCGATACTGGTCATCGACACGCCATGATAAGACAAAGGCTTCAAAATCTCGATCAATGCGCCCGCTTTGTCATGTGCTGATACGACGATAGACGTTTTATCCTGACCTGATGGCGCAATCGCTTCGTGACCGATGATAAGGAATCGCGTGGTATTACTCGGGTTGTCTTCGATATTTGAATATAGCTTATGCAAGCCATATTCAGCAGCAGCCACATCACCTGCAATTGCTGCTGAATGCCATTCATTTTTCAAGCGGCGGGCAGCTTCGCCGTTGCTCGATACCGCCACGCGCTCGACATTAGGATAATTTACATCGAGCCAATGACGACACTGCGCTAGTGACTGCTGATGCGAGTAAATACGGCTTAAACCATCAAGTTTGGTATGCTCAGCGACCAAGAAATTCTGATGAATCGGCAGCTCAACTTCTCCAATTATCTTTAAGGTAGAAGACAAAAAGCCATCTAACGTATGGTTGACCACACCCTCAGACGAGTTTTCGACTGGCACCACACCATACATCGCTGTGCCTGCTTCAACTTCACGGAATACATCAGTGATGGTGGTCATTGGTACGGTATCAGCGGCTTTACCGAAATGTTTGAGCGCAGCAGCATGAGTAAAAGTACCTACTGGTCCCAAGAAAGCAATGCGCTGCGGTGCCTCTAAGTCAAGGCAGACCGACATGATTTCACGGAACAACCGCGCCATTTTGTCATCAGCGATCGGACCTGTGTTACGTTCCATCACCGCTTTTAGCACTTGCGCTTCACGCTCAGGGCGATAAAAAATAGGATTGCTATTGTCGGCAGTCGGGTTATTGACAATGTGTTGTTTCTTTACTGCGGCCACTTGCTGAGCCAACTTGGCACGGTTATTAATCAGTGTCTGGATTTCGCAGTCTACTGTATCAATACTTTGGCGAATATCGTCCAAAAACGCTTTTTCAGTTGCAGTATCGTTAGCCCCTGCGATGGCTTGATTTAGCTTATCCATGTTTTGCTCTGATGACTGCTCACTCATTACCGCCTATCCTTTTTCTAAAATTATTACTGAGTTTTTTACTAGTTAGGTACTGCTTTTTTAACTTTGAAGGCTTTAAATATTGCTAATTATCGACAACCAATCATCTCATTATTAAATCAGCACTCAATGAAGGTCAAAGGTGTCAAGCATACTAGCAATGATATTCGATAGAAATCACACTAAATAGCAGATAGTTTCTCAAAATACCCTGCACGGCGAGCGCTATCGTCTACTATTGCCGTATGTTAGTCACACACACCAGCATGCAAATGTAGCAGCCAGATCGCTGACCCGCTCTACTATAACAAAAACTATCGACAGTGCCCATGTGTAAATGCGCGTAAATTCGTCAATATTGGCAAACAGAGGCAATATGGCAGCGATGTACGGCAAAACTATGAAGGAACATCCACTCAAAACTATGTTACAGTCTGAAACTGATAGCAAATAGCAAATAGCAAATAGCAAATAGCAAATAGCAAATAGCAAATAGCAAATAGCAAATAGCACTATAAAGTAGAAAATTACCACGTAACTGAACACAACCTGTTTTTGATAAAAAAGGATATCTGATGAGCGCATTACAACAGCTTCGTACCATGACCACCATTGTCGCTGATACTGGTGACCTTGCCGCCATTGCGCGCTTAAAACCTATCGATGCGACCACCAATCCAAGCCTCATTACCAAAGCACTCCTCCATCCTGACAACCAAGGCATGCTGTCAGAAACCATGAGTCGTCATAATGGCAATATAGATGCAGTGATTGACGCGCTGACCATTCAGGTTGGCTGTGATATTTTAGAGCTTATCCAAGGCCGCGTCTCTACCGAAGTGGATGCTCGTTTGTCTTATGACACTCAGGCGACGATTGATAAAGCCTTAGCATTTATGGAAGCTTACCAAAAAGCAGGGGTTAACTCAGAGCGCGTATTAATTAAGATGGCCGCGACATGGCAAGGTATTGAGGCAGCACGCTATCTTGAAACCCAAAATATTCACTGCAATTTAACGTTGTTATTTGGACAGCATCAAGCAATTGCCTGTGCCGATGCAGGTGTGACATTGATATCGCCTTTCGTTGGTCGTATTTTAGACTGGCAAAAACGCCAACAAAATCGTCAAAACGTGCCTGCTTCTGATGATATGGGCGTGCAGTCTGTGAAGCGCATTTATCAATACTACAAGCAGCATAACTATAATACGCAAGTGATGGGCGCAAGCTTTCGCTCGACTGAACAGATATTGGCGCTAGCAGGGTGTGATCTATTGACCATCGCGCCTGACCTTATCGACGCGCTGGCAGCGATGGATACTGAGGTGATACAGCAACTGTCACCTAGCATGTCATTAGATGTAGCCGACATGAAACGCGTGAGTCTAACGCGAGAGGAATATAGTAGCGCCTATCAACAAGACACGGTTACACAAGATTTATTACCAAAAGGTATCGATGGCTTTATTGGTGCTCGTGATGAGCTTGCTCAGATGTTAGCAGCGATGCGTCATTGATACGAGCGTCGAGCGATATAAACGGTGATGAATATGATCAACACTTTACAAACCTCAGTCGCAGGTTATAAAAGAAATTTGCCTGCTAATAGTAAGTTGGCTATCATGGCTCACTTCTCACAACAAGAAGCAAGGCTTGATTATGAAACGGCTATCAGTGTTATTAGTGGGTGGTGTTCTAGCAGTCAGCACGCATGCAGTGAACTGGTCAAAAATATCAGAAAGTCCTACTGGATCAATTTTTAGCTTAGACTTGGACTCTATTGAAAGCTCCGACATCAATATCATAGACGAAAAAAGTGTCGAAAACATCACTGTATCTATCCGCAGAACATACCCTGCACAAAAAGATGAAACAAAAGTAGATAAGGAAGGTCAAGAAAAAGCGATTCATCATAGCGATCAGCAATTGCTCATCTCTTGTAAAGACGCCAGTTACTATAGACGCGCTTACGTTAACTATGATGCCAATAACAAGGTGTTAGAATCTTGGCAATCAGAAAAACCCATATTAACCACCAAAGATTTTAAGATAACCAAGCCAAAAACGATCAGTCGCATGCTAATAGAACAGGCGTGTAAAACTTACCTTACCAGCAAGACAAGCAACGTACGTTAAGACAAAGCAAATACAGGCAATCAAAAAAGCGCGCTAAATTCATTCAGCGCGCTTTTTTGATTGCTTCATTTCACGCTATTCACTAAGCGTTGCCAGTTTTAAGCCTTTAAAACCGTATAGACAGGCACTGGAAATTCGCCATGCAAATCAACCAAATCTAGCAATACTAACGCCCCAACCACGGTATGGTCTGCCGATTTACACAGCTCATAAGCGGTGGTTAAAGTGCCGCCTGTGGCTAAAATATCATCGACCAATAGCACGCGCTCTGGCGGTAGATTGTTTTGCATCTCAAGCGTGTCTTTACCATATTCTAGAGCATACGCTTTATTGGCAACGGGCGGTGGCAGCTTACCGGGTTTACGTAGCAAAATCATCCCTTTTCCCAATCGACCTGCGAGCAAACTTGCAAAGACAAAACCACGCGCTTCAACTGCACCCAGACAATCTACCTCATCCATCACCCCTTCAGGCAGTGCGGCGAGCAATGCATCTATCACCTCATTAATATGACTGCGCAGTAACGGCGTAATATCATAAAAATCAATGCCGACTTTCGGGAAGTCTGGTACTGTGCGAATCACTTGCCAAAAGGGATGATCCGTATTGAGCTTATTAGACGACTCATTTTCGACATTTTTAGATGTAGCGGCAGCATTAATGCTCATGGTAACCCTTAGCGTATATGACTTAGATAATGTAATTTAGATAATAATATATCAACGATAAATGATGGCTAATACTGTGAATTTAGCGGCGCTTATTATAACATAATTGATAGAAATATCGCAGTTGAGCACGTAAGCGTACAGGTGCTTACTGACAGACAGAAGACCTAAACCCCTTGATAAAAACCAATCAATCTCAATATACAAGTGTAAACTTAACGACGAAAATCACGGTTATATGCTAAACTATGTGCGCTTTTACAGTCTCATCTAACGCCTATGATTGTAAATATGAACGTCAAAAACACCCTGTAACACGGATTATAAACACTGATAATGCTCGATAGGACTATTTATGAAACGTTATGAATGTATCGTCTGCGGCTGGATATATGATGAAGCACTCGGCTGTCCCGAAGAAGGGATTGCCCCAGGCACCAAATGGGATGACATCCCTGATGATTGGACCTGCCCAGAGTGCGGTGTGGGCAAGCTTGATTTTGAGATGCTTGAGCTGTAATAGACGACCCTCTAATTAGGACACTTCATGACAACATCGAATGACATCAAACCATCGGCAACCCTACAAGAAGACTTAGGTGGCTACCCTACTCCTGAGTGGCAAAAGTTTGGCGCGCACCAATGGCGAGACTCTGACCTTAGCAAGCATCTGTATCAATCAATGATTGATATCGGCGATGGCATTGAGCTGTGTGTTGAGGCAGGTGGCAATCCTAATAATCCACCACTGCTCATGATTATGGGACTTGGCTCACAGATGATATTTTGGCCAGATAATTTTATCAAGCGCCTTATTGATGCCGGGTTTTTTGTCATTCGTTTTGATAATCGTGATATTGGTCTGTCTTCTAAAGTGCAGATTGATGGACTACCGCGTATCAGTCAGCTAAAAATGATGATGCGCCTGCAAACGGGGTTGTCCAATAAAGGTACGCAAGTTGCTTATAATTTAACGGATATGGCAGAAGATACCGCTCGTTTGATTAAGGCATTGCAGTTGGGCAAAACCCATCTGATTGGCGCTTCGATGGGCGGCATGATTGCGCAAATCGTAGCGGCACGTTATCCAAGTTTAGTACAGCGCATGGCGTTGATGTTTACCACGACCAACCGTGCATTTTTAAAACCACCAAAACCTAAGCAGCTATATACCCTGATCAACCGCCCTGAAAGTCATTCTGAGCGCGATATCGTGCGCCATAGCGTGTGGTTTATGAAGACAGTCGGTACGCCTGGGCATGTCAACGTACGTATGGTGCGTGAAATTGCCAAATTGCGTTATCAGCGCAACTTTCATCCGCTCGGCACGGTACAACAGCTCAATGCTATCTTAGCGTCAGGCTCTATCAGCCGGTTTAGCAAGCAAGTCAAAGCACCTACTATCGTACTGCATGGTAGCGCAGATGGACTACTGCCCGCCTCACAAGGTCGCGTGGTTGCCAAGACCATTCCGAATGCCAAGTTTCATTTAATCGAAGGCATGGCGCATGATATTCCTGAATACTATCAACCTTATATGGTTGATTTAATCAGCAATCATTTATTAGACAAATAGTTTTAGTTGTCACACAATCCATAAAAAAGAGCATAAACCCTACTACTGACTCATAGGTTTTACGCTCTTTTTTATGCTGGTATTTTACCTAGGTCATTAGATCATGTAGGTCTTTAGATTTGGACGCGCCGCTTAATCACAGCCCACTCCTGTGCCCTCTTTGTCGATACACATTTTATTGCCGTTTTTTAGATTGCCAATCCACGCTTTACCACCAGTAAAGGTAAAGGCGGGTTTGCCTTGATAAAGATCACCAGCTGACACACCGCTATTGGCAAAGCGAAAAGGAATCACCAACTCGCCACCAAGATTAACAAAGCCCCAGTTTTCATCGATGCGCACGCCAGCCAAGCCTTCGGCAAAGGGACGCACCTCGTCAAAAGAATAGGTAATCATGGTCACATTATTGTCATCGATAAATCCCCATTTGCCATCTTGCTGACGCGGTTGTAGCATCGTAAAACGATTGGGAAGTGTCTGGTTGGATGAGGATGCATTGCCATTAGCGCTGGCAGGTGCTCGTGGCGTCGTGGATTGCTCGTTGTTACTACCATTTGGGTCACTGGTCGTTTTGCCGTTTTCATCAATCCAACTGATCGCTTGATTTTTACGTACACGGGCGATACCATTTTGGTAATCATCAATATCATTAATCGCGGACGAAAACGGCACGATGGTTTTATTACTAGTAGTAATGACCCCATATTTACCATCCTGCTTTACCACGATACGCCCATTAGAGACGGGACGCGCCCAACCCTGTCCTTCTTTAAGCACATCATACATCGCAGGCACTACTTCACGACCTTGCATATTAAGATAACCGACATGACCATTGCGCAGTACAGGCAGTAAACCTGCCGATATCTTACTGGCATCGACTTTTTGATAACGTGATAAATCAACGACGCTTTTGCCCTTACTATTAATCAAAGCAACTGGCGCGCCGAAATCTTTTGTCGCCAAAAAATAGCCGCTATTTGCCGTACAAGCCACGTTTTTATAATAACTTTTTGGAATTTTGCAACTGGCCGCTTGTACGCTTGGCGCCATAAATAGCGTAATAGCAAAGATGGCGATAGCAAAACCAGATATCAATGGTCGTTGTTGTAGGGATAATGAATGTCGCAACATAGATGAACCTAGGCTAATGATATTGAAGTACTTGATGTAAAGACTAATAAGAAACTATCCTGTTTTATTGTGCCACTACAGTGATTATAAACCACTAGATTAACAAATAGTGATATCCACGCCAACATCGTTCCTGTAAGAGTGTCTCCACCATATATTCGCATTGTTATAGAGGTTCTCTTATGTGAGCGAAGCTCAAGGGCGTCATTGACTTTATCCCTAATTTATAACGCGATAAAACCTGATACAGCAATAATAAATCAAACAATAAGCATAAATGATGGTTTGACCATTTCATTTTAGCGTCAAAACCTAGACAATACGGCTTGTATTAGCGTCAGTATTCATTGGCGTCATCGTTGATACAGTAAGATAAAATAATAATATGGATATAAGGACATTGTATGGCGATTGCTTCTTCACGCTCTGCCTCTACTGGGTTGGTCATTGGTTGTATTATCTTTGGTCTGGGTAGTTTGATTGTCGCTCACGTTGATATTGGCGGTTGGGCAATGGCATTTTGGCGCTTGGCTATTTCAGGTGTCGTATTCGCTGTATTGGCCAAAATCATGGGACAGCGTCTACCCCGCTCAAGGCGCGCTATTTTTTATGGTTTATTATCAGGTGTCTTTTTAGGCTTAGATCTGGCGCTCTGGCACGAGAGTATTTATGCGGTCGGCCCTGGCATCTCAACTTTATTGAATAGCCTACAGATTTTCTTTTTAGCCGCCATTGGGTTTTTATATTTTAACGAACGCCAATCTATATTGCAGCTCATCAGTTTGTTTTTAGCCATGTTTGGTGTGGCCATGATAGGCAGTCCTGAGTTTGCGCATAATAGCGCCGCCACTTGGGGGTTCATCACTGGTATCGTTTCAGGGGCAATGCTAGCGGCATCGATGACCTTTATCCGTAAGACCCATGATACTGAACCCACACCCATATTTATGCTGATGCAGCTGATTAGTATCGGTGGTGTATTGGCGATGATTATTCCTATGTTTGTGTTTGATATGGGTCATATTTTGCCAAATACTTGGTCTGAGATTGGCTGGGTGCTCATCTACGGCACAGTGATGCAGTGCTTGGCGTGGGGGCTAATTGCCTATTCCATTCCTAAGCTGTCTTTGGCGTTAACTGGGTTATTATTATTGACCGAACCGATTGCCGCACTGGTCATTGATTATAGCTGGCTGGACAAACCGATTAATAGCTTACAGTGGAGCGGTGCTCTGCTGACTATGTTTGCAATCTATTTGGGTTCACTGAAACCTAAGCCGCGCGCCCTACGACGTTATCGGTTTTTCTCAAAATTTTACAAGCGAGACTACAAGTAGCTTTTATTCTGCATTTGTTGCCACTCCATAAAAAGCACCCATGCTATCGGTAGCATGGGTGCTTTTTATGGAATGAATATGCTGTTACCATCATTAACTGATAGGTTTAAAACCTCAGCATCATACAAGCTGATTATTTAGCCAATGATTGATGAGCGGCCTTTGCTTCAGATCCTTGGTTAAATAACGCATTTAAGACAATCGCTGCTAAAGTCGCCGTACCGATACCGCCCAAATCAAAGCCGCCTAAATGCAAACTAAAGTTACCGGTACCCATAATAACGGTCACAGCCGCGATAATTAGGTTACTGTTTTTGCTAAAGTCGATACGACTGTCTATCCAAATTTTGACGCCTGCAATAGCAATCAAACCGAACACCACAATGGACGCACCGCCCAATAAAGCGGCTGGTATCGTCTGAATGATGGCACCAAATTTCGGTGATAGTCCCAATAAAATAGCCACCACACCTGCCACGACAAATATTGTTGTGCTATACACCTTAGTCACCGCCATCACACCGATGTTTTCAGCATAAGTCGTCACACCAGTACCGCCAAATCCTGCTGAAAAAGTGGTTGCCAAACCATCAGCAAAAAATGCTCGACCCATATAAGGCGTTACACGAGCTTTGGTCATACCTTCGACAGCCTTAAAATGCCCTAAGTTTTCAGCCACCAAAATAAAGGCCACAGGCGCAATCAGAATAATAGCACTCATCTCAAAGCGAGGCGTATGGATACTAGGTAAGCCAAACCACGAAGCAGCTGCCACACCACTAAAGTCAATCGCCGTACCAAAACTCATGACGTTGGTCATGATAAAATAGGCAAAATAGGATAATATTAAACCAACCAGTAATAGCAGACGACGCAGCATACCACGTGTAAAGACAGCCACACCACTGATGAGTAATACGGTCAAGGTAGCCATCCAAGCATCAAACTGATTGGCAGACACCCCTTGAATGGTCACTGGTGCTAAATTAAGACCAATGATCATCACGATAGCACCGGTAACGATAGGCGGCATCAAACGCTCAATCCAGCCAGTACCCGTTTTCATCACCAGCAGCCCAATTAACGCATAAATGATACCGCAAGCCATGATGCCGCCCAAAGCGACATTCAAATTACCATTGAACCCTGCGCCTGCATAAGCTGTCACAGCGATAACGGGACCAATGAAAGCAAAACTTGAGCCCAAATAGCTCGGCATGCGCCCACCAGTGATCATAAAGAACATCACCGTACAGATACCTGACATCAAAATGGCTAAGTTGGGATCAAAGCCCATTAACAGCGGCGCAAGCACGGTCGCACCAAACATCGCAAAAGTATGCTGTACACCTAATAGCACGCTTTTTGACGGTGGCAAATATTCATTGATACCGACCGGATCACGATCTAAATCACCTTGATAAGGACGCCATGTCGGAAACCAGCGTCCATTTTCAAAGTCTGGATTGTACGGAGGACTGATCGCCGCAGCCTCTAATCCATGTTCAGCAGATGGTGCTTGAGTGCTGTTTTCTAAAGGCGAGGAAGGGTCTTTTTGAGAGGGCATACACGCTTGTCCTATGTAAACTGGGCTAAAATAATAGACAACAGTAAATGAAAAATAAAAATTGAGTTAAATCAGAGCACCAATCGGCAAGAATATGTGGCTAGAAATTACGATAACGAGTAAAATCCGCATCTTTTCATTTATAATATGTCGCTCTGACTCATTCATTTATGTTGCAATATGGCAAACCAAAAGTATTATTTGGTATGATGACCATGTTTTGGTAGATGTATGTGGTCGGATATGTTTAACTAAAAAAATGGTTATGGTCGCTTATGACTCAGTGTACTCTGCAGCGACAATCAACTTACAGGATGTTACATAGCCATTAGCTCCGAGCATGATAGCGGAGTTTCAAAACAAATAAAAGTTATTATTCAATCACCATTTTTCCTCTTTTGCGTTAATACTTCCATGGGCGGTGCTTCCTCTACACCTTTGTCGGTGCTATAAGCGAGAGCTGCCTGTTATATTCTCAATGAAAGTGCATAAAGCAGCTATACAACATGTTAGTGCACTTAAAAAACTTGGTAAGTTATTATGATTAGTGTTTTTGATTTATTTAAAATTGGTATTGGCCCATCAAGCTCACACACGGTAGGACCCATGGTCGCCGCCAACCTTTTTTTGGGCTCATTAACCAAGCAAACAGAGCTGACGGCTATTACAGGCGTTGAAATTGAGCTTTATGGCTCTTTGGCAGCCACAGGCAAAGGGCATGCAACCGATACTGCTATATTGTTAGGGCTGCTTGGGCATGCTCCTAGTACGATCGATACCCGTTTGACCAGTCAATATTTGTCACCGATTTTTTCAGACAAACAGCTCAATATAGCAGGCACGCATGTTATTGCCTTTGAGACAGAGCGCGATATTCATTGGTATGACGAAACCGTTTTACCCTACCATCCTAATGCCTTGACTATCCGTGCATTATTGACCGACGGCAGTCATTATCAACAGACCTATTATTCGGTAGGTGGCGGCTTTGTTATCAATGAAGAAGATGCCACCAATCCGGATGAAGATAACGCCACGCCGACCATTGACGCCATTCCTTACCCCTTTAATAGCGCCGCAGAATTGCTGGAGCAATGTCGTCAACACCACTTAAGCGTGAGTGAATTGGTGCTGGCGAATGAATGTCATTACCGCAATCAATCAGAAGTTTTTGCTTATTTAGACTCTATTTGGGAGTCAATGCAGGACTGCGTGACGCGAGGCTGTCAAAACAGTGGCATATTGCCTGGAGGCTTGGATGTAAAGCGCCGTGCTCAAGCATTACATCTACAATTGTGCGCCGAGAAAAACCAACCCATTACCAAAAATGACAAACTCGCCGCCATGGACTGGATTGATTTATATGCCTTGGCGGTCAATGAAGAAAATGCCAATGGCGGAAATGTCGTCACTGCCCCCACCAACGGTGCAGCAGGTATTATTCCTGCAGTCATGCATTACTATCGCGACTTTTTATCAAGCTATAGCCAAGATGGTGCACGCAAGTTTTTGTTAAATGCGACTGCTATTGGCAGTTTAATCAAACAGAATGCCTCCATCTCTGGCGCTGAAGTTGGTTGCCAAGGTGAAGTGGGTTCTGCTTGTGCCATGGCAGCTTCTGCATTGGCAGAAATCTTGGGCGGTGATCCAGCTAAATGCCTTAATGCGGCCGAAATTGGTATTGAGCATAACTTAGGTCTAACATGCGACCCTGTAGGCGGTCTAGTGCAAGTGCCTTGTATCGAGCGCAATGCCATGGGTGCTGTCAAAGCTGTCAATGCGGCACGACTTGCTTGCCGCGGTAATGGACAGCACTTTGTCTCTTTAGATAAAGTGATTGAAACCATGAAAGTCACTGGTGCGGATATGCTAGATAAATACAAAGAAACCTCACGAGGCGGTCTTGCCGTTTATGCAGACAATCGTATCCCTACTGCCACTCATGGCGTCAGTGTAAAATATAGTCAGTGCTAGAGCGTTCTCTAAATTCGATTGACTGTTATCTAAATGGGGATACGTTCTAACATAACGATTGTTTAATATAGCTTATCCTGACATCACATTCCCAAGTATTTGCTAAAATAAAAAAGACCCCTAATACAGAATTAGGGGTCTTTTTTATTTTGGTCAAATATGCTCATTAACTAGACATGCTCAATGATTCATTACTCAGCTGTTTTTGAAACCACTTCGTTTAGAATCCAAACTGGCTTGGCCATGTTAGTATTTTCATCCATCATTACTTCTTGGCGAACATCTAAAATATAACGATAGTTTGGCTCATAAGTGAAGCCCTGAATATTGCCGTTTAAAGGTGTGTAGTTTTTCTGATAAGTCTGACGATACTGTAAGCATTCTGCTTCAACTTTAGTACCCTCAGCTGTTGACAGCTCACAGACAGCTTTCAGTGGTGCTACTTCTATTTCAAAACTTGGAATGTTAACCACTTTAACATTCATAGGTTGCCCATCGACAACCATGGTACGTTCGTTATCCATACCCATGGTAGAACAACCTGACAAGGCAAAGGCGGTCATTACTGCTGCAAGTACTAATTTTTTCATTATTAAATCCTCAGTTAATGGTTATAAATACATTATTGATGGTTTGAGATTATTGTTTTGGACACATCATGCTGGTAAATATATTTTAAAAATATCAGTCGATTTTTGCGATGGGTGTAATACTGGTGTAATGCTACTGTCGATATTGAGCCAAGCAAGAGTGTTCACTCTGATTTAGCTTTACCGGATAAATCTATTAAGTCTCAATAATGTCGTCTATTGTTTGTTTACTGAGATCAGTATAGAGCGCAACTCGTCTTCTGCTCTATAACTGCTTTGTAAAGTAACGTCAGCTTTTGCAACTGATGTTAATGGAACGTATGAAATAACAGGGTAAATTGATACATACTTATTGACACATAATTAATATGCACAATAAAAAGCCAGAGCGATACATGCTCTGGCTTGATAATAAATAGACCAAAAAAATGATTGGCTTTAGTTTTTAATAATTATCAATAGTTTTTAGCTGCGATAATCCGCATTAATTTTAACGTAGTCATAGGACAAATCACAAGTATAAACTGTGTCACTGGCATCGCCGCGAGCAAGATCGATATGAATGGTAATCTCAGGACGGCTCATGACGGTCTTACCCGCCGCTTCCGTATAACTAGGCGCGACGCCACCATTCTGGCAAATCATGACTTCATCTAGATAGACATCCACTTGTTCCGTATCCAAGTCTTCGATACCAGCATAACCAACCGCCGCTAAGATACGACCCCAATTGGCATCGCTAGCGAAGAACGCGGTTTTGACCAACGGTGAATGCGCGACTGCATATGCCACATCGCAGCACTCTTGCGTTGTCTTGCCACCAGTGACGTTGACGGTCATAAACTTGGTAGCACCCTCGCCATCACGTACGATTAATTGCGCCAGACGAACAAACACCTCGGTCAAAGCCGAAAATATAGCCTGATAATGCGAATGTTCTGGACTATCAATGATATCTGAGCTGGCAGCACCCGTGGCGATCAACACACAGCAATCATTGGTTGAAGTGTCGCCATCGACAGTGATGCGGTTAAAAGACTGTTCATTGATGGCACTTAGCATTTCTTGTAATAGGTCAGCAGCGATATTGGCATCAGTTGCCACATAGCCCAGCATGGTTGCCATATTAGGGCGTATCATGCCTGAGCCTTTCGACATACCTGTCACATGATAGCTGACACCCGCTACGTCGATTTTTTGGCTAGCGAGCTTCGGAATCGTATCTGTGGTGCGAATACCATTCGCTGCGGCAAGCCAATTATCAGCCCCCAAATTGGCAAGTGCATTATCTAAGCCCGCGATGACCGCATCGCTATTTAATGGCTCGCCAATGACACCGGTCGAGAATGGCAATATTGCATTACTATCCACGCCAGCCTTACTCGCCAGAGCGGCACAGATATCAACGGCGCGACGTTTGCCATCAGCGCCCGTCCCAGCATTAGCATTACCCGTGTTAGTGACCAAATAGCGCGGACTGGCCTTGGTAAAATGCTCGCGCAATACCCGTACAGGTGCTGCACAAAAGGTGTTTTTGGTGGTCACAACCGCAGTGGTCGCGGTATCAGCGATCTCAATCACTACTAGATCATCTCGGTCTTTATAGCGTACACCTGCGGCAGTGGCGCTTAGCTTGATTCCTTCGATAGGATAAATAATATCAGGTACTGCAACATTTCCGACTGCCATGGTTCAATCCTTATTGTAAAATTTTTATCATTATTTATAACAGATGATGCGGTAAATACTAAGATGCGTTGAGCGTTCAACCATGACGCTACTGCTAGTGAAATGCTAAACGCGACCTATGTAAATATTACCGTTTTTTTAAATCAAATGCCGACCAAATTGGCGCATGATCAGACGGTTTTTCCATCGCCCGTAGCTCATAACTAATCCCAGCATCAACACAGGCCTCAACAAGATCCGAGCTGCACAAAATATGATCGATACGCAAGCCACGTTTCGGCTCATCATTGAACCCACGGCTTCGATAATCAAACCAGCTATATAGCTCTGTGCTCTCTGGATAATGTAAGCGATAGGTATCTGTCAGCTCGCGTGACATCAGCGCCGCATACCACTCGCGTTCTTCTGGTAAAAACGAGGTCTTTCTATTTTTCAACCAGCGCTTAGCATTGACGTCGCCAATGCCAATATCAGTATCTTCTGGGGCAATATTCATATCACCCATGATTATGAGCGAGCGACCTTCTGCTTTTAGGGTATCGATATACGCCATTAAATCTGCATAATAAGCGCGCTTCATCGGGAATTTGGTCGGATGATCTTGGCTTTCGCCTTGTGGAAAGTAACCATTGAGCACATCAATTTCACGACCCTCAAACTCATATCGTGCATGAATAAAACGCTTCTGTGCCTCGACATCTTCACCAGGAAAACCCTTTTGCACAAATATAGGTGCAACCTTGGATAGTAGCGCCACACCATAATGGGCTTTTTGTCCAAAGTACTCTACGTGATAGCCCAGACTCTCTATGTTTTCCAGAGGAAACTGTTCATCATGTACTTTGGTTTCCTGTAGACCCATCACATCAGGATCGATCACTTCTCGCACGGCCTCAAGCTGATGTTGACGAGCGCGAATACCATTGATATTAAAACTGACAAAACGGGTCATAAATTATCCTATACTAATTGATGAAAATACGGTGCTAATATAAAGAAATGGGCTATGAAAGTGCATAATCCACTATCATAACAGACGTCGACCGACCTAACTGTTGCGCGCCCTGATATCTTAAGCTAGAGTAGTTGTGGTTAATATGACTGCTATCAAATTTTGGCCATCGAATCATGAACATCGAACAATATTTATTAAAACAATGACCGAGCATCTTTATGATAAAAAATAACAGCAAAAATACAAACACAGTGGCAAGTGTAGACGGCGAATATACGCCATTGTTTACCAAAAATTATAATGTCTATATTAACCATACTGATGCAGGCGGTATAGTCTACCATGCCAATCATTTGGTGTTTTTTGAAAACTGCCGCCGTGATTGGTTTGGGGAACTGAATTTAAATGGGTATTTTTTGCAGACTGACGATGGTGAAATCCAGCATTTTGTCGTCAGTCAAGCAGACTTGCAATATAAAAAAGCTATTTTGTTAGATGAAGTCATCAGTGTGCGCATCGATAAAGTCGAGTTAAAACCTGCCAGCATTATCTTTTACCAGAGCATTCATCGTCACAGCCCAGACAGCCTTTCTCCTGATCATGCTAATAGCAATGACAATGCTAGCAGCTTATTAAGTAGTGGCAAAATCGTCATTGCTTGTGTGCAAAACCAAGTCAAAACCAAACCGCTATCCAATAGTAAGGCAGATACTGCGGTTGCTAGTACCACGCCCATGCGCCCTATTCGTGTTCCAAAGCATTTACGCGATGCCATTGAGCAAGCGATTTACGAGCAGCTGAATGCTTAGTGGTTGGATAGTTAGTAGTTAGATACTTAATGATTGGATACTTAGTGGCTGAATAATTAGCGATAATGACTTATGCATCTCCATAATAACAAACCGATACTGATATTCGAGAATATTCAGGTGCACAGTAAACGCGCAGCCAGCATACCTGCCTGTAATGATAACAAGGTTGGCGATAAAAGTATTAATAACAAAAATATGGAAGCCATAGAAGCCACAACATCTGCGCTATCTACCATTTATCAAAGATGGATCAGCAAACTAAGACCAAACACTGTCTCTCAGCCAATCATACCTGTACATCAACGATTATTAATCGATGGTGCCACAGGCAAGCTGTTAGCAGGTCAAGTAACCGTGTTGACAGGCGCTTCTGGCAGTGGTAAATCGGTATTATTACGGGTATTGGCTGGACTATTGCCCATGAGCGGCGGCAATGTGCGTTTGCGCTCTGATGACCAATCAACCAGCAGTGCTTACTATAGTATCCATGATACTGCACCGATACAGTGGCGCATGAATGTTGCCCTACTCGCACAGCACCCACAATTATTAGAAGGCAGTGTACTTGAGAACTTGCAAATGCCTTATCAGCTACAAGCGCATCAGCACCTTGACTTTGATATCGACTGGCATATCGCACAGCTTGAGCAATTGCAACGCAGCGCTGACTTTTTGCAGCAAGAAGTCTATCATCTATCGGGCGGCGAGCAGCAACTGGTCAACACGTTACGCCTCTTACAATTGAACCCACGGGTGTTGTTACTAGATGAGCCTACTGCGGCCCTAGATAGTGACACATCAGCCCAGCTCGTCAATCTACTCATGGACTGGTTACAGGCAGATAAGCAGCGTACATTACTGTGGGTAACTCACGATACACAAGACATCATGCCGTTAGCCGATCAGCATTGGCAGATGCAAGCAGGGATATTAACTGAGATATTCTAACGTTGAGCTAATCCTGTCATGTCACTCTTTAAGATGACTTTTTCTAACAAATTCGCATTAACGTCTATCTTATATTCGTCAGTTTATATAATGAGCCACTATGAGCGGTACAGATGATATACAAGTATTTTTAACTTACGGTGATATTGCCCTTGCCAGCAGCTTAATTATCATCGTTCTTATTATCTCTTGGCGGCTACGCTTACAGCTGACCAAAACGCTGTTAATCGCGGCTATCCGCACGGTGCTCCAGCTTAGTTTTATCGGTTTAATATTGGCATGGATTTTCGCTCGTGAACAATGGTATGAAGTCCTGTTAATTTTGACCATCATGACCTTGATTGCAGGCGCTGCTGCCAAAAATCGCGTCAAACGTAGCTATAAAGGTTTGTTAACTGACACTTTGCTGGCAGTAAGCGCTTCGGCTATATTAGTCACTGCGATAGCCATCATGATTATTTTAAAAGTACAGCCTTGGTACACACCACAATTCGTTATTCCTATATTGGGGCTAATATTGGGCAATTCGCTCACCGCTATCTCATTGACCAGCAACCAGTTGATTGAATCCTTTCATGAGCAGCAAGGACGTATAGAGATGATGCTCAGCCTATCTGCTCGCCCATTTGAAGCAGTGCATGAGCCAATACGCGCCGCCATTGTCAATGGCATGACTCCAACGCTGAACTCTATGCTAGTCGTCGGTATCGTTAGCTTGCCCGGAATGATGACGGGTCAAATATTGGCTGGCGCTGACCCCACTCAAGCGATTCGCTATCAGATAGTCACTATGTTTTTGATATGTGTGAGCAGTACGCTCGGCTGTACGATCAGCGCTTTACTCATTTATCGACGCTTTTTTAATAAAAACAAGCAGCTGATATTACCTTAATAATTGAGCATAACTACATTCAGTTGGAGTGCTGACAAATCTCTAGTTGATATATTGATGTTGGCTATGATAAATTTTTTCTTAACTCATTCATTTCTATACTTATTAAGCGGCGAATAGCGTATCTTAAGTGACAAACAGCGCATCTATCTAATCACGTGAAATTCCATAAAAATCATATTTTTCAGCTTTATTTATGCACTGCTCAGTATTTCATATTAGTATAATATTTGATGATATTCATGCTACTGTATTGCTTAAATGTATCATTATTTTCTGATACCTTAGTGTTAGATAACAGGTAGAGCTTATTTAAGAGTAAAAATGCTCTTATGATTAAGCGATCTGTTCGTTCAATTGACGTCATTATCCTTTAATAATGATTAAGTCGTTTTGTACGATAGCAATAAAATCTAGCAGCCAGTCAATAGATAAGGATATTATCACGCTCAGCGGCAAACGATTTACGTCAGCGCTGATGTGTTTTATTGACACGGATATGACTGCTTTACGACAGAATTCACCCTATTTTAAACTTCAAGGACGCTGACTATGACGCCGAATAAACCTTGGCTTGCCCATTATCCTAATGGTGTACCAAAAACTATCAACCCCGATAGATATAGCAGCATCATGGAGCTGTACGAAGAATGCTTTGAGCGCTTTCGTCTGCACCCTATGAGTATCTGTATGGGCGTGACCCATACCTACGATGATGTTGATAAAGCTTCGATTGCCGTTGCTGCATGGTTGCAGGCGCAGGGGCTGCCTCAAGGCAGTGTGGTTGCACTCATGATGCCAAACGTGCCGCAATATCTGCCAACGATGATTGGTATTTTGCGGGCAGGTTATGTATGTACCCCTGTTAACCCACTGTATACTGGTCGTGAATTACGCCATCAATTAAATGATTCTGGCGCTCAGGTTATTTTTGTAGTTGATAACTTTGCTCAAGCGCTCGAACAAGTCATTGACGAGACCAATATTAAGCGTATTGTCCTCTCGAAAATGGGCGATATGATGGGCTTAAAAGGTATTTTAGTGAATACCATCATTCGTCAGGTCAAACGCTTAGTGCCTAAGTACAAGTTAAATGACCCTAAGCACGAAGTGACCAAGTTTCCTGATGTGCTGAAGAAAGGCCAAAGCCTTCCTTTCCACAAACCAAAAATGCAGTTAGATCAAAAAGCATTTTTACAGTATACAGGTGGTACAACAGGACTATCTAAAGGGGCTATCTTAACGCAGCGTAATATCGTCGCCGCGGCGATGCAATCAGAAGCATGGACCAAACCGATTACGTCAGAGATTAATGAGGTCTATATCAATATGGTGATGGCGTTACCGCTCTATCATATTTTTGCCTTTATGCTCAGTCTACTTGGCATGCGCTCAGGCTACACCTTTATCTTGATACCTAATCCACGTGATATACCAGGATTTATTAAAACGCTGTCAAAACAGCCGTTCCATATATTACCAGCGGTGAACACCTTGTTTAAAGGCTTACTTGATCATCCAAACTTTAAAGAGTTAGATTTTAGCTCATTACGTATCTCGCAAGCAGGTGGTATGGCAGCAACTGAGCAGACAGCTGCTCGCTGGTTGGAAGTCACTGGTTGCGCCATGATTGAAGGTTGGGGTATGACAGAAGGTGTCGCTGTAGGTACCGCTAACGTCATCACTGATCGCAAGTTTAACGGTACGATTGGCGTCCCTGTTCCTAGTGTCGATGTCATTGTCATCGATGATGAAGGCAAGCGCGTTGGTGTCAACGAAGCTGGTGAGATGTGTGTAAAAGGTCCTAACATAACCTCAGGTTATCTTAACAGAGACAGTAGTGATGACTTTACGGCAGATGGCTACTTTCGCACTGGTGATATCGTCAGCATGGATGAAAAAGGATACTTTAGATTATTAGACCGTAAAAAAGACATGATTTTGGTTTCAGGCTTTAATGTCTTCCCAAATGAGGTTGAATCAGTGATGCTAGATTGTGATGGTATTATTGATTGTGCGGTGATCGGTATTCCCGATGAGCATCAAGGTGAAGCAGTCAAAATTTATATCGTCCCTGCCGATAACAATGTCACTAAGGATGTCATTAAAGAATTTGCATTGGACAATATGACTGGCTATAAATGCCCGCGTCATATCGAATTTGTCAGTGAGTTGCCAAAGAGTAATGTGGGTAAAGTATTACGTCAAAAACTGCGTGAAAAGCATATGTCTGACAACCCACAATTATAAATAAAGACATCATTATCAAAAAGCGTTTTACATCATATGTAGAGCGCTTTTTTTATGTGAACCTATGATTCTTATACAGAAAATCATTGCTTTGTAACTATAATGTTAATGCTTTTACATATTAACTTTTTCTACAAACTAGATGATTCGTATAATAATTCACAAATTTCCAAATAAAATGCCGTTCGCACCTTGTTGCTAACCGCTTATCCTCTATATAGTTACAACATATATTTTTTGCTTTATCAAACTTAATTATAAACTATCGAGTTCTTGTATAAAAACAACAATATCAATTGTAGTTATGTTAATGTGTTGCCAAAATAAGTCACGCTATTTTTTATTAGTGTGAGTCGATAGTCGTTCAATTCAGATCAGTTTATGAGCAAGTGGTGCTTTTCTTAGTAAGGATAATAGTAACCAGCTGTTTACTGTATTTAGAGCACTGCTTTTTATAGTGAAATGAGCTTGTAGTTAAATAATTTATATAAAGGTCACCGTATTTTAGCAGTCTGTGAATCGATAGGATAGCACGCGACAATCCATTGCTCTCAAGGCGATGATTTATATTGTTGACAAGGATGTGACTACTCTTTTATAGAACCTTAACGTATCACAACATTTAAGGACGCTAAGTATGACAGTAGATAAGCCTTGGCTGGCGCAATATCCAGAAAACGTACCCAAGACCATTAATCCTGATCAATATGAGAGCCTCATAGAGCTGTATGAGGAATGTTTCAATCGTTTTCGTATGCATCCTATGACTATTTGTATGGGTGTCACTCATACTTATGGTGATGTGGATAAAGCCTCACTGGCCGTTGCCGCATGGTTACAAGCGCAAGGCATTCCTAAAGGCAGTGTGGTCGCACTCATGATGCCAAACGTGCCGCAATATCTGCCAACGATGATTGGTATTTTGCGAGCGGGCTACGTTTGCACTCCAGTTAACCCACTTTACACTGGTCGTGAGCTGCGCCATCAATTAAATGATTCTGGTGCTCAGGTTATTTTTGTGGTTGATAACTTTGCTCAAGCACTCGAACAAGTCATTGAAGAAACCGACATCAAACGTATTGTCCTCTCGAAAATGGGCGATATGATGGGGCTAAAGGGTATTTTGGTTAATACGGTTATCCGTCAGGTCAAACGCTTAGTGCCTAAATATAACCTGAATGACCCTAAATACGATGTGACCAAGTTTCCTGATGTGCTGAAAAAAGGCAAAAACTTGCCTATCCAAGCACCAAAAACCACACTGCAACAAAAAGCAATTTTGCAATATACCGGTGGAACGACTGGTTTGTCGAAAGGCGCTGTTTTGACTCAGCGTAACGTCGTCGCCGCTGCGATGCAGTCAGAAGCTTGGTACCGCCCTATCACCTCAGATATTAATGAGGTCTATATCAATATGGTCATGGCGTTACCGCTTTATCATATTTTTGCCTTTATGCTGACCCTGTTAGGCATGCGCTCGGGTTACACCTTTATCTTGATTCCTAACCCACGCGATATGCCGGGTTTTGTTAAAACGCTGTCAAAACAGCCGTTCCATATATTGCCAGCAGTGAATACTTTGTTTAAAGGCTTACTTGACCAGCCAACCTTTAAAGATTTGGACTTTAGCTCACTACGCATCTCACAAGCAGGTGGTATGGCAGCAACTGAACAAACAGCGGCGCGCTGGTTAGAAGTTACTGGTTGCCCGATGGTCGAAGGTTGGGGTATGACTGAAGGGGTTGCAGCTGGTACCGCTAACGTCATCACTGATCGCAAGTTTAACGGTACGATTGGTATACCAGTCCCTAGCGTAGATATCATTGTCGTTGATGATGAAGGTAATCGTGTCGGCTTACATCAAGCTGGCGAGATGTGTATTAAAGGCCCAAACATTACCTCAGGCTATTTTAATAAAGACAATAGCAATGACTTTACCAGCGATGGTTACTTCCGTACTGGCGATATCATCAGTATGGATGAACAGGGCTATATCACTTTACTTGATCGCAAAAAAGATATGATTTTGGTTTCAGGCTTTAACGTCTTCCCAAATGAGATCGAGTCAGTCATGCTAGATTATAAAGGCATCATTGATTGCGCAGTGATCGGTATTCCTGATGACCACCAAGGCGAAGCAGTCAAAATTTATATCGTCCCTGCTGATAATAATGTTACCAAGAGTGATATTAAAGAATTTGCTTTGGACAATTTGACTGGTTATAAATGCCCACGTCATATCGAATTTGTCAGTGAGTTGCCAAAGAGTAATGTGGGTAAAATATTGCGTCAAAAGCTACGTGAAAAGCATATGTCCGATAACCCTCAAACCTTGTAGTGCATAGATTTTAGATTTTTAAAAAGAAGACAATAAAAAACCCTCAGCATTAAAGTTGAGGGTTTTTTATTGTCTTCTTTTTGACTTCATTGCTGTTGATACCAAAGCAATGAAGTCAACTAGTTACTAATTGACTTTATTGACCACTTGCAATGGCAAATGCTTCATTGCTTGACCGACAATCGACCACGGTAGACTTGGTACACAAGCTTCGTCGACTCCAGCCTCAATCGCTGCAACGATGGATTTGGTGCCCGTATCTGCATCCACTTCAAACGGTAGTGGTTTGGCATTTTCATTAATTTCAGTACGGATATAACCTGGATAAATGGTCGAGACTTTAATGGGCAATTTGGTTAATAACATATCAGCACGAATGCCTTCTGCCAGATGAGCCAGACCCGCCTTACTTGCGCCATAAGCGGTCAAATGCTTAGGCAGTCCACGCATTGCCGACATGCTTGATATCACCACCAGATGACCGCTGTTTTGTGCGCGGAATATATTCATCGCCGCTTCACATTGCGCGAGCGCAGAGACAAAATTAATCTCAACGGTGCGGCGGTTGGTATCGAAGCGCCCTTTACCAATACGGCGACTATCCCCGACGCCCGCATTGACCACCACACGATCGATATGACCAAAGTCAGTTGCGAACGCATCAAATACATCGAATATGGCATCATAGTCGCTGACATCTAATGCTCGATATTCAACACGAATATCAGGATACGCTGCCATTAACTCTGATTGTAGACTTTCTAAACGATCGGTACGACGCGCGCAAATCGCCAAATTATAGCCAAGCTTGGCAAACAATCTTGCCATGCCTTCGCCCAATCCTGAGCTGGCACCCGTGATTAATACTGTTTTACCACGACCAATCTGCTGCTTATTTAAACCTTTTAGGTATCGTGCGGGCTGAATTGCGCTAAATAGCTGATTTTTACTTTGTTTAGCGCTTTTGGTGACTAAATTGATCACTTTATTTTGCATAGAACGTCCTGTTTACATCCATATTATATGAAGTTGACAGTCTATAATATCGCAAATTGATAAGTGCGGCTTGTCTGTCATAAAAATACACAAAAAATACTCAACAATTATCATAGCCGATTTTAATAACATAAAAATCGGCTACGTGTTTAGAGTGATCATTTTATCCTGATGTTAATCACGGCTTAATCATTGCTGAATTATGACCTTGATGTCTCACCGGCCATCACATGCTATGTTATCGCCACGTCACGAAGCGTTTGCCATCAGCAAATAAGTGACTGTACTCATTTAAAGACAATAGCCGTGTACTCTGCGCTTTTAAAGTAATAGACGTCACGCCCGTATTAACCAAGCTTTTATTAATTTGATAGGCTGTTGAGCTGCCCTGCTGCAATAACTGCGCGGTAATAGCCGAAATAATGCCGCCCGAAGTAAACACCAGTACCGTACTATCACGCTCTAAATTCAGATTAGCCACTTGCAAACGCACTTGCTCAAGCGCTTGTTTTGCCCGCTCATTAAATTGTGACCAGCTCTCAACATAATCACTGTCATTGTCACCTGCATGCCAGCGCTGCATCGCAGCATCAAACAACTCCGCTAAACGCATAGATGGCACTTCTGCTTGCGCAATCTCAGCCGCAATAGCACCTTTACTCATAAAAGCAGGATTAGACTTTATAAACACGTCTTTATGATTAAATTCATCAAATTGTGGCAGTACATAGCTATCCGGCGCACTTATATCGATCGCAGGCTTACTAGAGATATCGCTATCAACAAATGACTGATAACGCTGCCAAAAATGATGTGCAGAGTCTTGCTGTCTAACCAAACTACCAGTAAAAATCGCATCGATTCGACGCTGAGTCGTCGCGTAATGCTGACCTAGCATCTGCGCTTGCTTGCCACCCAGCTCTGAGAGTTGATCGTAATTCTCTTGTCCAAATGACGCTTGACCATGACGGGCCAAAAGTATGGTTGTCATAAAATATTGCCTTATTAATCGCACTCTTATAATTTTTAAAAGCTCTAGATTTTTAATTTTTAATTTGCTTACTCTTCAGCTTTAGGTGCGCTTTGTTCAAAATAGCTCTTTGGCAAAATACCTTTAATAACAGCCTGTATAGGACTTGGCAACTGCTCAATCATCACAGCATCAACACCCATATCCTGTAGATGAGGCTGTACTCGGTTAGTAAATAGTGCCTCACCTTCATATTGAGCAATCAGTTTAAGACATTTGGCATGTAATACGTGCACAATAATCCAGAAATTTTTAAAGGCGGGATTGGTCGTTTGTTTATGATAGTAGCGGTAATAAATCTGCTGAACGATACCCGCTAGACGGAATAACCCAAACACTTCATAAAACGTCCAGTTGTCTATCTCTAGACCTGTCTGCTCAAGATAATAAGCAACCACCTCATCGCGAGTCATCATGCCTTTTAAATGGGTGGGCTGACGGCGTGACTGCTGCATAATGATGTTGTCATCTTCTTCAATCCAATACGCCAATGCGCTGCCCAAATCCATCAAAGGATCGCCCAAGGTCGCCATTTCCCAGTCGAGTACGCCGATCACCTTGGTCGGATCTGCTGCATCCAAAATCACATTATCAAAGCGCCAATCGTTATGAATGAGGCAAGTCTTACTATCAGCAGGCGTATGCTTACCGAGCCATTGACGGACTAAGGCAAAACTTGGGACGTTAGGTGTTTTGGCTTTGACATAACGCTTGTCCCAGCCAGTTACTTGACGTTCGCAATAACCTTCACCGCGTCCAAGATGGACCAAATCAGGATGCGCTTTATAATCGACTTGATGCAATTCAATCAAAGCATCAATAACATTGGTACATAATGCACGCGTTTGCTCTTCATTTAAATCGATGCCTTTTGGCAAATTGGCACGAGGAATGATACCTTCCATACGCTCCATGACATAAAAGTCTGCACCGATGACGGACTCATCCGTACATAGCGCGACCATTTTAGGTACATAAGGATAAGCATCTTTTAAGGATTTTTGAACCGTATATTCGCGCACCATGTCGTGTGCTGATTTGGCTTTGGTGCCTTTTGGTGGACGGCGTAAAATTAAATCTTGGCTTTTACCTTCGCCTTCATATTGCAAACGATAGGTCCAGTTTGATGCGCCACCTGAAAATTGAGTAACGGTAGGCTCGCCTTCTATATCGACGCCTTGAGCACGTAGCCATGAGCTGACCGCTTTGGCATCAAGCTCTTCGCCCTCACGAACCTCGCCGCCTTTATCTAGTAATTTATTAGATACTTCTTTGAAGGTAGTGTTGCTTTGATTAGCAGTTGCCATATGACATTCCTTATCGTGTGCTCAATTATGTTTTGTCAGTGAGTATAGGGCTGAAAATTCACTATTAACGGTGTAATAGTGAATTTCAATGAGAAATTAATTCAAGAAAATGCTCATTTAAACCAGTTTCTATACGATTATTGCCAATGAAAATTAGGCTTTCACAGGCTTTGAGGAACGGCTAAAACCTTGACGCTTTAATTCTAACTTAGCAATCATCGTTTTATGCACTTCATCAGGACCATCGGCTAAACGTAGCGCTCGAGCTTGGGCAAAGAATGCAGGTAGCATCGTATCTTGGCAAACGCCCATGCCACCATGAATCTGAATCGCCATATCAACCACTTCTTGTAGCACAGTTGGCGCAACCACTTTAATAGCAGAGATTTCAGTCAATGCTGCTTTTGTGCCTTGCGCGTCCATTTTTTGCGCTGCATATAGTGTCAATAAACGCGCTTGGTCAATCTTAATACGTGCCTCAGCGATACGCTCAAAATTACCACCCAGTTGTAATAATGGCTTACCAAAAGCGGTACGCTCCATGCCGCGCTTAACAGCCAGCTCTAGCGACTTTTCGGCAGCGCCAATACAGCGCATGCAATGGTGAATACGACCTGGTCCTAGGCGACCTTGCGCAATCTCAAAGCCCATACCGGCTCCACCAATAAAATGACTGACGGGCACACGTACATTATCAAAGCTGACTTCACCATGGCCGTGCGGCGCATCATAATCGCCAAAGACTTTGAGCATACGCTCGATGTTGACACCCGCTGTCTTTGCTGGGACCAATACCATCGAATGTTGATGATGACGATCTTTATTCTCATCAGGCGTATACGCCATCACAATCAAAATATCTACCGCAGGGTCACCCAGACCTGATGACCACCATTTACTGCCATTGATGATAATCTCATCGCCATCGACGACAGCCGTCGCCTGCATATTGGTGGCATCACTGGAGGCAACATCAGGCTCAGTCATACAAAATACCGAACGCGTTCTACCTTCTAAGATTGGCGTTAGCCATTTGTCTTGCTGCTCCTCTGAACCATAGCGCCATAAAAGCTCCATATTGCCGCTATCAGGGGCATTACAGTTAAAGACATAAGGCGCTAATAAACTGCGTCCAGTGAGCTCGGCAATCGGTGCATAATCGGTCACCGACAGCCCTGCCCCTAGCGTGTCATCTGGCAAAAATAAATTCCATAGACCGGCTTCGCGTGCTTGTTTACGCAAACTCTCGTATTTTTCTGGCCATTGCCAATTTTTCCAATTGCCGTCTGGGTTTTGCGTATGACAATCCGCCCAAAACTGCGCTTCTATTGGCTCAATATGGGTTTCGATAAATGCTTTGACTTTGGCATGCATGGTTTGACCATGTTCGGTGGCGGTAAACATCAATGTATTTTCAGACATAGCTGGCATCCTTTTCCTTGCTGATAGTTAATGATTTTCATCACATTCACATAAAACTTTTATAAAAAACGCAATGAAATTCTTATAGTGTACGTGCGTATACTCTGTTCTATACGCCACATTTATAACACAGCATTTATGAATAAACAGCAAAAAGGCGCGACCCGCTAGGACACGCCTTTTACAAAATACAAACAATGCTTCTATTTAGAGTGGAAAATTAAAAACTACTTTAGGATATTTAACCGACTATTAAAATCAAAACGTGCTAGCGCATCTGGTAGTTTATCAATAGCCATATTCACCGTTGCTTCGGCAGCTTGTGACAATCCCAACTTCTCGGCCAGCGTTGGCTTTTGACGTGAATGCAGCGCATAGACTTCATTGTCTTCCATACGCTCTAAAATATAACTGTCTGAGGTTTGCAGACTGTCAATTAAATTCAATTTTAGTGCATCTTCGCCATACCAATGCTCGCCTGTTGCTACTTTCGCGACATCCAATGCTGGACGATACGTGTTCACGAAATGTTTGAATAACTCATGCGTTTGCTCAAGCTCTTCCTGGTATTTGGCACGGTCGTCAGCGTCATTTTCACCAAACATAGTGACAGTACGTTTATAGTCACCAGCGGTAAACATCTCATAATCGACGTCATGATTTTTTAGCCATTTATGAAAGTTTGGTAACTGTGATACCACACCGATTGAGCCAATAATGGCAAATGGCGCAGCCACTACGTTATCTGCCACACAAGCCATCATATAACCGCCACTGGCCGCGACTTTATCGACACAGACTGTCAATTTTAAACCAGCCTCTTTTAGACGTGCCAATTGCGCTGCTGCCAAACCATAACCATGAACCAAGCCGCCGCCTGATTCAAGACGTACCACGACTTCATCGCCTTTATTTGCGCTGCTGATTAATGTGCTGATTTCTTCGCGTAAATGCTTGACTGCCGTGGCTTTGATATCACCGTCAAAGTCGAGAACGAAAACTTGTGATTTATTATCACTGTTTTTTTTCTTATTTTTGCTTTTTGCTTTCAATGCTTGCTTGGCTTTTTTAGCCATTACTTTTTTGAATTGCTTAAGCGCGGCTTTACCTTGAGTTGCCTCCATTAAGTCTTCACGGCGTTGTTCTTGGCTTTTATTTAGATGAACAACTTGTAGCTCAACAGGGTTCTTAGCAGGGTGAAAAAGCATGAGTAGCATTCCTTACATGATTAGAATAATTTTAATAAGATTTTATAAGTGAGCCTGATATGTGCACAGTGGCTGATATTTTCAAGCAAAATGACAATATTTAACCCAATGCAAATGTTACTGAATAAATACGCCCATTACTAATACTTTCCTACCCTTTGATTGGACGCCACTGGTTGTATAACAAGGGCAGATTAGGCATAATATGCGTTTACACCAAATTTTCTGTAGCCAACGTGATGACCATTTGTCTTAATCGCGTTATTTGTGCGTTTTTAGCGGATAGCTTGAATCGTACAGCAATGGCTGCATTATTGTATTTCGAATTGGGCTGACAACTGGATAATTATATTATGACGCAAAGCACTATGACGCATAGCGAATATCGAGACGAATATTGCGGAGCCGTAACCGAAAGCTTCATCGATCAAACCATTAGTATCGTAGGCTGGGTACATCGTCGTCGCGATCACGGTGGCGTGATTTTTTTAGACATGCGTGACCGCGCTGGTATCTTGCAGGTCGTCGTTGACCCTGATACACCAGAAGCCTTTGCTACTGCTGATGCGGTCCGTCCTGAATATGTGCTAAAAATCACTGGTCGCGTACGTCAACGCTACGCGGGTACTGAAAACAATAATATGACCAGTGGTCAGATTGAGCTGTTGGGCAAAGAAATTGAAGTATTGGCGAAATCTGAAACACCGCCTTTCCCATTAAATGATGAGAAAACCACGGTATCAGAAGACTTGCGTTTGAAATACCGCTATCTTGATATGCGCCGTCCGCAAATGCAAGAGCGTATGGTTTTCCGTGCTAAAGCCACGTCAGCCATTCGTCGTTACTTAGATGACCATGGTTTCTTAGACGTTGAGACCCCTATCTTGACTCGTGCGACACCAGAAGGCGCGCGCGATTACCTTGTGCCATCACGCACACGCCCAGGTAACTTTTTCGCCTTGCCACAATCACCACAGTTATTCAAACAGCTGTTGATGGTGTCAGGTTTTGATCGTTATTATCAAATCGCAAAATGTTTCCGTGATGAAGATTTACGTGCGGATCGTCAGCCTGAATTTACCCAAGTGGATATTGAGACTTCTTTCTTAAACGAAGAAGAAATCATGAACATCAACGAAGGTTTGATTAAGCATTTATTCAAAACCATGATGGATGTTGAGTTTGAGCAATTCCCACGCATGACTTACGCTGAAGCAATGCGTGACTATGCCTCAGACAAGCCTGACTTACGTATTCCATTAAGACTAATCGACGTTGCTGATTTAATGAAAGACGTTGATTTTAAAGTATTTGCCGGTCCTGCTAACGATCCTAAAGGTCGCGTTGCTGCCCTACGAATTCCTGGTGGCGCGTCATTAAGCCGTAAGCAAATCGATGCTTATACCAAATTCGTTAGCATTTATGGTGCACGTGGTTTGGCGTATATCAAAGTCAACGATGCGAGCAATATCAACAACGGCGTTGACCAAGAATCTGGTCTTCAGTCTCCTATCATCAAAAATATGACCGATGACGTATTGGTAAGCTTGATTGAGCGTACTGGTGCAGAAAGCAACGATATTATTTTCTTTGGTGCGGATAAAGCCAGTGTCGTCAATGACGCAATCGGCGCATTACGTCAAAAAATTGGTCTAGACCTTGAGATGACTACTCGTCAGTGGGCGCCACTTTGGGTCACTGATTTCCCAATGTTTGAGCAAACGGACGATGGTCGTTGGACGTCAATGCATCACCCGTTTACTAAACCTAAAGGTTCTGTTGATGAATTGAAAAACAACCCAGAATCTGCCCTCTCTATCGCTTATGATATGGTATTGAACGGTACAGAAGTTGGCGGTGGTAGCTTACGTATCAATACCTTTGATATGCAGCAAGCGGTACTTGATGCTTTAGGTATCGGCGAGCAAGAAGCTCAAGACAAGTTTGGCTTCTTACTTGACGCCCTAAAATTCGGTGCGCCGCCGCATGGTGGCTTGGCCTTTGGTTTGGATCGTCTGATTATGCTCATGGTAGGCGCAGACTCTATCCGTGATGTTATCGCTTTCCCGAAAACCAAAACTGCTGAGTGCCCACTAACTCAAGCACCTGCTGAAGTCGATAGCAAGCAGCTACGTGATCTTGGTATCCGTGTGCGCGAAAAAGCACAGGCTGACACCAACAAACCTGCGCAATAAATGGTCTAACGATGTCCGGATATTTTTTTCAGTACTTATTACGTGATTCATCACCGTGTGAATGGTTATGAATCCGTATCACATTTTTAAAATCGTGCCATTGTCTGTCTTGCAGATACTGGCACGTTTTGTTGCGTGGGTGATTATCAAGATACCCAATTTGAGTATCATGCGTACAGTCAGTATCAATATGGCGTTAATTGCTCCTAAGCTGACTGATGTGCAAAAACAAGTATTAACCAAAGAGATTATTTATCATCAGTGTTTGACCAGTATTGAATCGATCAAAAGCTGGGCCATGCCACCTGAGTGGAGTATCGCTCAGATTCGCGACGTTCATAATAAAGACATTTTATTAGAAGGACTTGCGAGTGCCAACGGCATGCTCGCTATCGTGCCGCATCTCGGTACATGGGAGATGATGAACGCTTGGCTCAATCAATTTGGTTCCCCAACCATTATGTACAAACCTGTTAAAGGTGACATTACCAACAACTTTGTGCTGCAAGGGCGTTCAAGACTTAATGCGACCTTAGTACCCACCGATGGTAGCGGTGTCAAAGCCATATTTAAAACACTTAAACAAGGTGGCTTTAGTATCGTCTTACCCGATCATGTTCCTGATCCTTCGGGCGGCGTGGTTGTGCCCTTTTTTGGTATTAAAACGCTAACCAGTACGCTTGCTTCTAAACTTGCTAGTAAAACCAGATGTGCGTTGGTCGGCTTATCTTGTATTCGCCGTGACGATGGTCGTGGATTTGACATCTATTGTTATAAGCTAGATGATCCAGCACTTTATGATCGTCATGCCGAGACCGCCGCTTATGCACTTAACCAAGCCATGCAACAGATGATTGAAGAAAAATGCAGTCACTATATGTGGGGCTATCGACGTTTCAAACACATTCCCACATTAGGGAATCCTTACAACGTTGATGAAGAAACTTTAGCCAAATTCATTCTTGACAACAAGCGGGCTCACGATCACAACGTTCATGATACAACCACACGCGCTGGCAATGAATAATGAACAATGACCTTACAATTAGCCAAACGTTTAGAGATATCGTGAATCCTAGCTGTGATAGTATTGGCTGACTTTTGTACCTTTAAACGTTACTAAGGCGTGTTCTCATTTCAATCGATCGTCCTATAAATGGATTAAAGATGGCTAAATTTTGCCAAATAGCGTCAAATAGTCAGTCAATAGCTCAATATTGTCTGCTCTATTTTTTCATTTGACGGCAATTTATCTCATTTTTATCACCATGTTAAAAATGAGAACACGCCCTAAATATTTTTTATTTATATTAATATGAGTGCATTATGGCAACTGACGTAACCAATACCTCATCGACAGACCACACGCATGCACGCAGCAGCACTGCTGAGCAGCGTTATGTTATCTGTATGAAATGGGGTGACAAATACGGCGCTGAGTACGTCAACCGTCTTTATAATATGGTCAGTCGCCATTTGACCTTAGACTTTCAAATGATCTGCCTCACTGATGATAGCAGCGGTATCGACCCTGCTGTGACTTGCCATCCTATTCCAGAGATGGATTTGCCTGCTGGGCCTGAGCGTGGTTGGAAAAAACTCACGACTTTCAAACCTGAACTATATGGTCTCAAGGGTGTGGCTTTATTTTTAGATATCGACATTGTTATTGTTGACAACATAGATGCCTTTTTTACCTATCAAGCTCAGCACAAAGACAGCGTGGTGATTATCCGTGATTGGAAAAAACCGTGGCGAATGATTGGTAATAGCTCTGTTTATCGTTTCAATATTGGCATGAACACCTATCCTGATTTGCTCGCAAACTTTGAGCGTAACTTTGCCACCATTCGTACCCAAGTGCGCCATGAGCAGGCTTATCTGTCTAACTATTTACGTGAGCATCATCATTTGGAGTATTGGGATAAAACGTGGTGTGTCAGCTTCAAGTACCAATGCATCGCCCCTATTCCCTTTAACTTTGTGCGCGCACCTACTCTGCCAGATGGTGCAAAGATTGTCATCTTTCATGGTGAGATTAATCCGCCAGATGCCATCAATGGCAGCGGCGGCAAGTGGTATCGTCATGTTAAGCCAAGCCCTTGGCTAAAAGATTATTGGCGATAAACCCATAGGAAATACCATGAAAGCAGATGATGAAAAGCAAATAGATATTGTGATTGCTTGGGTAGATGGTGATGAGCCACTGCTTAAAAAAAAGAGAGCGCTTTATCAGAAAACAACCAGCGCGGCATCTGATGCTATCAGCTCAACACGTTTCGCCAGTAACGATGAAATATATTACAATATTGCCTCCATCATAAAATACGTACCTTTCTGTCGACATATCTATATCGTCACCGACCAACAGCAACCGGCACTGATTGAAGCATTTGCTGAACAAGATATTTGTGCAAAAGACAAGATACATATCATCGATCATAAAGACCTCTTTGCGGGCTATGAGCAGTTTTTGCCTACTTTTAACACACGATCTATTGAAAGCATGCTATGGAATATCTCAGGTCTGTCTGATTATTTTATATACATGAATGATGATTTTTTCTTCAATCAACCTGCTGTTATTACAGATTTTTTAGATGACGACACGATTATCATTCATGGTCATTGGCGCAAGAATGCCCTTCTACAAGCCAAACTTCAATATCGAAAATCTCTACAAAAATTATCAGGCAAAAAAGTTCAACCCAAACATACAATTGCCCAAATGCTCAGCGCTAAAATCTTGGGGATGAATCAGTTTTTTGAAGTGCACCACTATCCCCATATTGTCGATAAGAATATTTTAAAAAACTATCTTTTGCATAACCCTCAGCTATTGATTGAGCAAATTCAATATAAATTTAGAGATGTGGCTCAGGTAAATCCCATCACCTTAATGAATCACCTAAAGATTCAACAAGGAAAAGCTTGTCTAAAGCCGCCCGTAGCAATCAACTATCTAAAAAATGAAGATGGTGTTGAGGATTTTTTAGCAGGTTTGCAAAAACAATCTGTCAAATATGGCTGCATACAAAGCTTAGACTTGCTGGACTCTAACTCCCGTAGCAATATTACCGAGGCGATGATTCAGAAGTTTTCCCAGCATCTGCCATCATCGTTATTGCTAAATCCCACTAAATAAAATTAATCTTATAATAATAAAAATATAACCTTGGAATTTTTATGAAAATAACAGTAGTAGGTACAGGCTATGTCGGCTTATCCAATGCTATGTTACTTGCCCAGCACAATAAAGTAATCGCTGTCGATGTCATAGCAGAAAGAGTGGAGATGTTGAATGCCAAGCAATCTCCTATTGAAGATCCAGATATTGAAGATTTTTTACTCAACAAACCCATCGACTTCACAGCCACTTTAGATGCCAAAGCAGCTTACAAAGACGCAGACTTTGTTATTGTTGCTACCCCTACAGATTACGACTCAAAGACCAACTATTTTAATACCCAAAGTGTTGAAAGCGTCATTAAAGAGGTGCTGAGTGTTAATAAAAATGCGCTAATCGTTATAAAATCAACAGTTCCCGTCGGCTATACCAATGACATTAGAAAACGATTTTTGACAGATAACATCATTTTTTCACCTGAATTTTTACGCGAAGGCAAAGCGCTATACGACAATCTTTACCCTTCGAGAATTATCGTCGGTGAGCAGTCGGAACGAGCTAGACAATTTGCAGATTTGCTTTTGGAAGGTGCGATAAAGAAAGAGGTTCCTCAGCTATTTACTGAATCTACTGAAGCTGAGGCCATTAAATTATTTTCTAATACTTATTTGGCGATGCGTGTTGCCTATTTTAATGAGCTGGATACGTATGCCCAGACTTTTGGGTTAGATACCAAGCAAATTATTGAAGGCGTAGGATTAGACCCGCGTATCGGCAATCATTACAACAATCCATCGTTTGGCTATGGTGGCTATTGTTTGCCTAAAGACACCAAACAGCTATTGGCAAATTATGATGAAGTTCCGAGCAACCTTATCAGAGCCATCGTTGACTCTAATAGCACTCGTAAAGATTTTATCGCTAATAAAATCATTGAAAAGCAACCAAAAGTCGTTGGTATCCATCGGCTAGTGATGAAAAGTGGTTCAGACAATTTCAGAGCGTCTGCTATTCAAGGCATTATGAAGCGTATCAAAGCAAAAGGTATCGAAGTGGTTGTCTATGAACCCGTGTTAAAAGAAGAGGAGTTTTTTAACTCAAAAGTCATTAAGGATTTGGACGCATTCAAAGCCATGAGCGATATTATCGTGGCGAACCGCTTATCTGCAGGCATCCAAGATGTGTCGCATAAAGTGTTTACTAGAGATTTATTTGGGAGCGATTAATGAAGATTTTAGTGACTGGTGCCGCAGGTTTTATTGGCTTTCATTTAATTAAAGCATTACTGGGCAATGATTGCTTTATTGTCGGTATTGATAACCTAAACTCGTATTATGAGGTCGCGTTAAAAAAAGACCGTCTCAAAATTCTAAGCGAACAATCAAACGAAGATACTTTTAGATTTATCACCTTAGATCTGGCTGACCGAGAAGCAATGGCCAGTTTATTCGCTGAACATGGCTTTGATATCGTGATTAATCTCGGCGCACAAGCGGGCGTGCGCTATTCTATCGAAAAGCCACATGAATACATTGATTCCAATGTAGTAGGATTTCTGAACGTGCTTGAAGGCTGTCGACAGACTCAGGTAAAACATTTGGTATACGCCAGCTCTAGCTCTGTATACGGTATGAATATCAAGCAGCCTTTTAGCACTGGAGATCGTGTAGATTATCCCATTAGCTTATATGCTGCGACCAAAAAATCTAACGAATTAATGGCACATACTTATAGTCATTTATACAACATCCCCACGACAGGGTTGCGATTTTTTACGGTCTATGGCCCTTATGGTCGCCCTGATATGGCCTACTTTTCATTCACCAAAAAAATACTGGCAGGCGAGCAGATAGATGTCTATAACAATGGTGAGATGCAACGTGATTTCACCTACATTGATGATATTGTCGAAGGCATCACTCGTATTATTGATAAAATCCCAGAACCACAACAATCTTTTGCGACCACAGCGATAGCGCCTTACCAAATCTATAATATCGGTAATAACCAACCCGTAACGCTGCGCCGCTTTATTACCGCGATTGAAAGTGCATGTGGTAAAAAAGCAAAAGAAAACTTGTTGCCCATGCAGCCAGGTGACGTCCCAGCGACTTATGCCGACATAGACGAGCTAACAGCCGACATTGGCTTTAGACCCGAAACCAGTATCGAAGATGGCATCTTGAAATTTGTAAATTGGTACAGAGCCTATTATTTAGAAGAACCAAAAGAATCACAGCAAGCATAAAACTCGATAAGTCGTAGAATAGATATAGCAAGGAAGAGTCAACCTATGAAGACATTGACATATTTGATTAATTTAGATGGAAGCGATACGCGTCTAGAGAGCGCAACTCAGCAGTTAGAGCAGATAGACTGGCCATTTGAAAGAATACCTGCCTTTGATGGTCGCGGCAAAGAGTTGTCTGATTTTGTAGATTATGATGACTCTCAAGCCAGAAAAAATCTAGGACGTGGCTTATTAAGCTCTGAAATCGGCTGTTATCTAAGTCATTACAATTGCGCTGAACAATTTTTGCAGACGGATGCTGACTTTTTGGTTGTACTAGAAGATGATATGACCTTGTCTACCAGCTTCAAGACAATAGTCAATGAAACCCTAGCGTTTTTATATGCTAATCCAACATTGGACTGGTACTTGATCAATCTTGCAGCAAAAAAGAAAAAGCTTGCTCGGGATATCGTTAGCTTCGATAAACATACATTATGGCACGCCTATTATTTTCCTATTCGTGGTCTTGGCCTCATTTGGTCACGTAAGGGTGCTGAAGCATTTATAGCAGCCGCCAAACCCATCTCCATGCCCGTTGATATATTTTTCCAACAATGGCTGAGTGACAATGGGAAAGGTTTAGGGATTTGGCCTGCATTGGTACAGCCCTTGGGGCTTGACAGCGATATCTTAGGAACCGAAGCTTCACAAAACATAAAACGCAAAGACAAAGAAAATCGAGACTTGTCCTATAATATAAAAAAGCAGAAAAGAATGTGGCAAAATAAAACCACAGCTGTTACCAACTTATACCTAAACAAGTAGTTTATATTTTATGAAAAATATCGTTATCAGTTTAGAATCTGCGGCAGAGCGCAGAAAACATATCACTAATGAATTTCAAAAAAACAACGTCGACTTTGAATTCTTCAATGCCTTAACACCAGACTTGGCTCATACTTATGCTCAAACTTTGCCCATTGATTTAGAAAATATCGATTTGACTGGTGGCGAATTGGCATGTTTTATGAGCCATGCTTCTGTTTGGCAACAAATGATTGATCAAAACATACCTTATTTAGCCATTTTTGAAGACGATGTATACTTAGGTGAAGATGCAGAAGCGCTATTAACCACCACGAGTTGGATACAACCTGAATGGCATATTATTAAAACAGAAGCCTTTTCTGAAAAAGTCTTTTTGTCCTCCAACTCCTCTGAGATTATCTCAAATAGGCGGCGCATTGCCCAATTAAAAGGGAAAAATTTAGGTACTGCCGGTTATATTTTGTCGTTGCGCGGTGCGCAAGTATATTTGGACTATATCTCAAAAAACAAACTGCGGCCGCTTGATGAGTTAATGTTTGACGATTTTATCAAACATGACGCTGAACCCGTCTATCAAATGACCCCTGCCCTATGCATTCAAGAAATGCTGTTAAATAAAGGCAATCCCTCGCTCCCAAGCGCCCTAATTACAGATCGTCAAGGTCGTATGAAGTCAGAGAAAAAACCTGCTATGTTTAAAGCGAAGCGCGAAATTAACAGGGTTACGATGAAACTTAAGAAATCCATATTTGCGACAGAAGTAGTTTTTAGATAGCATTTTTTATCGTTAAATATTTTATTATGATAATAATTTTGGAATGGGAAAGTAATGACGGAAGATAACAAACCATCTGTAGCCATATTATATATTGCCACTGGTCGATATACCGTTTTTTGGGATTACTTCTATTGCTCTGCTGAAAAACACTTACTTCCCAATAGTAACAAACACTATGTTTTATTTACTGACAACCTAGCATTAATCAGCAGGCAGACTGACTATCCGAATGTCACGATCATAAAACAGGAAGCTTTAGGATGGCCTTATAGTACATTGATGCGCTTTAAATTCTTTTTAGAGGCAAAGTCTATTATTGAAAAATATGACTTCATATTCTACTTTAATGCCAATACAGAGTTCCTTTCTGATATCACTGAAGATGAGTTGTTGCCCCTCGATCAGCATGAGGAGCTGAGTCTCGGCGTCCAGCCTCATATGTTTCATCTCAATAAACGTGCCTACACTTATGATCGTAACCCTCAATCACAAGCATATATTCCCTATCATAAAGGAAAATATTATTTCACAGGTGCGTTGAATGGTGGGAAATCTCATGCATATTTACAGATGTGCGAAACTCTCAACCAAAACACAGAATTAGATTTAAAAAATAACGTTATTGCACTATGGCATGATGAAAGTCAATTGAACAAATTTGCATTAGACCGCACAGATATCAAGGTTCTACCACCCTATTTCACACGTGGAGAGCACGAATACTGGAAAAAAAGCTCAAAAATAATGTTTTCGGATAAGACACATTACCGATTTGGCGGACATGCTTATCTAAGAGCTGAAACAAATGACAAAATTACAAAATCTGACTGGGAACAGAAGAATGGCAAACGTCGAAGAAAGCTCAACACTCGATTCAAGCAATATATCGCCTCACTTTTTTTCTGATAGTGAGAGCCATAAACAGCTTAAAAAGAAAAAGAAAAAGCCTTATCGTTATCTATATAACTTAATCACCCCTCACAGCAAACGCAAAGCGTTCGAAAAAGAGGCCAATCTTGAGCAACAAAACCAAGTAGCCACGTGTTGGGCATCTTTTATTGAGCTATATTACAGTGACAAGCTAGAATATTTTTCATTACAGCCAAAAAAAGAATTTGATGATGAAAAAATAATTTGGCAGTATTGGGGTCAAGGCATTAATGAAAGTCAGTTGCCTGAATCAGTTAAATTATATTTCAAATCGATAGACAAACACTGTCCAGACTATAAAATAATTCGGCTAGATGACAGCAATATTCATGAATATCTGGATCTACCTAAATTTGTTTGGGATAAAAAAACACTCTCGGGATTTAAACCGGCATTTTTTGCAGATTTATTACGCCTAGCATTACTTGATGTTTATGGCGGCGTTTGGTTAGATGCAACTATCTATCTCACCGAACCTTTGCCTAATATGTTAAAGGATAATGGTTTTTTTATGTACCAGCGCGCCACAGACGCACATAATAAACAACAATGGCATAAATTTAATAGCTACTATTTTAACTGGGATAGTAAGCACAAGGTAAACTTGCTGAATAGCGTTATCTTTGCTCACAAAAAAAATCCGGTCATTCATACGTGTTTGGATTTAATGTTAAACTTTTGGAGAACGCAAGAATATATTCCTCATTATTTTTTCTTCCAAATCTTATTTGACACGCTCATTAAGGGCAAACTTGCACAGTATCAATGCCCTATCATCGATGATACTAAACCTCATTTATTAGTTGCTACTTTGCATAACCTTTATGCTGAAGCCGATTATCAAAACATAGTCTCACAAGCTGGCATCCATAAAATGTCTTATATTAAACAAGTCAGACCTGATTCGTACTATGAATACTTATTAAAAAACACTTAAATACAGCTTTATTACTAATGCGGACTGTCACTATAATATAAATCACCTTTTTCTTTTGCTTAGACTATTCATTGAATTTTTTATATGACTAACTGAGATTTATTATGATTTTAATTCAAAATCTAAAAAGAATAGATGCAGGCACTCAGAAGTATATATATGAGCACCCATCTGATACTGATAAAATTATCAAAATAATGAAGCCTGAGCATACGACATATAATGGTGGTAGAAAGGGGCAGCATTACTTGCGCGGTCATCACTCTCAGGGCATATACAAACAGTTTCGCAGAGAGATATTGCAATATTTACAGCTTTGTAAGAATAACTATGGTCAGCAACGATTTACGTTTCCAATGGAAACCGTTTATGGCTTTATCGCAACGGATAAAGGGTTGGGTCTAGTGGCGGAAAAGGTCATAGACCCTAGCGGCTCAACCATGACACTTTATGAGCTTTCTAATACCAATATTTTTAATGACACACACGCAAAGGCGTTAAATAAATTTTTCGATGAGTGTTGTGAATTGCATGTGGTATTGGGTGAAGTTAATATTGCTGGCATTATGTATACCGAGCACAGACAAGGTATTCCTGAGTTTGTATTGGTTGATGGCATTGGTGAAAAATTATTCATTCCTTTTAGGGCAATGAGCAAAACGATTAATAGCCATAATGTTCGAAAGATTGAAAAAAAAATAAAATCCAAAATTAGCTATTATTCTACTAAGCATTAGAATTATAACCATGATAGTTATCAATGTGACCTTTATTTATTCGCAACCAATTTATAAATACAGCAAAAGACCCAAGACAACTAAGTTGTCTTGGGTCTTTTATTAAATTCTACTACCTCATGAATTAGTCTTAATCAATAAAACTTAACCAATCCATATACTGCTCATTGCGCCCATGAACCACATCAAAGTATAGGGTCTGTAGCTGCTCAGTCAAAGGTCCTCGGCCACCATTGCCGATAGTACGATCATCATATTCACGAATAGGTGTGACTTCAGCCGCCGTACCCGTCATGAATATCTCATCCGCCAAATAAAACTCATCACGAGTGATACGGCGCTCAACGACCTTGATGCCTAGATCATCGGCAAATTGAATGATAGTACGACGAGTGATACCGTCAAGTGCACCGCCCGCTAGATCTGGCGTATGCAATACACCATCTTTTACTAAGAATAAGTTTTCGCCAGCGCCTTGGCAGACGTAACCCTGCGGATCCATCAAGATAGCTTCGTCATAACCATTACGAGTAACTTCTTGGTTGGCCATGATGGACACTGGATAGTTGCTCGAGGCTTTTGCCTTACACATGGTCACATTGGTCATATGATGAGTAAATGACGAGGTTTTTACACGGATACCGTTTTTGATACCCTCTTCACCCAGATAAGCGCCCCAATGCCAAGCAGCAACCATTGCATTGATACTGTTATCACGTGACGATAAACCAAGCTTTTCTGCACCGACCCAAATTAGTGGGCGGATATAGGCTTCTGCCAAGTTGTTTTGCTTGACCACATCTTTGTGCGCCTGCTCCAGAGTCACTGCATCAAACGGTACATTCATTTGAAAGATTTTCGCGGAACCTAACAGGCGCTCGGTGTGCTCTTTTAGGCGGAAAATAGCCGTACGATTATCAGCAGTTTGGTACGCGCGCACACCTTCAAACACAGCCATGCCATAATGCAAGCTATGCGTCAGCACATGGACTTTGGCATCTGGCTGCTCAATCATTGTGCCATTCATCCAAAGCTTACCATCTTGTGTTGCCATATTCATTTTATAATCCTTATGTTAGCACTAACGGCTATTTTTTTAGGTATAGTCGACGCACGTATAAATGCTTCGACTAGAGGTTTTGTTTAATCGTATTTATCAACATCATATGATAACACCGCAGCGTCAAATTTTATTGCTAAAATATAGTGTTATCCTTACTCAGAAATAACCAACAACTGACAGATTTATCGTAATGTGTCGCCGATTATATCACTGGCGGTGCTAGCAAATGAAATCTTTTAGTTTGAGCATCACAGGCTATTATTTATAAGCAAAAACCTTTTTAAGAATTGGGCGAATCGTCATCTGCCAAATTAACACCCATCAAATGTTGCCATTGCGCTTGTACTAATGCTCGTGTTTCTTTCCACAGTGATTCATCAACCAATAGCGATTGCTCTGATAGTGCCAATTGATGAGTAGCAGCACGAATTCTGAGGTAGGCATCCGTTAAATCTTGGCAGACTTGCTCCTCCCAAATACCCAGTGATGCCACTTCTTCGAAAATACGAACGTTGTCGCTCCATTTGGTCAGGCTCGGATGCTCATGCGAATAAGCCAATACTGCAAATTGCGCTAAGAACTCAATGTCGATGATCCCGCCTGCATCTTGTTTAAGATGAAACTTACCTGCTTGTTGTTGCCATTGACTGGTACCCAGATGTTTTTGCATCTTAATACGCATACTGGTGACCTCTGTACGCACCTGCTCTATCGTGCGCGGTAATGATAATACGTCTCGGCGAATATCACAAAAGCGTGCCGTTACTCGTTTGTCACCGCAAATCGCTCGCGCCCGTACCAAGGCTTGATGCTCCCACGACCATGCCTTTTCTAGCTGATAGGTTTCAAAAGCATGACAAGACACCACCATCATGCCAGCATTACCTGAGGGGCGCAGACGCATATCAATCTCATAAGCGCGGCCATCTCGCGTTTGGGTGTTGAGATAGTTCATCAGCTTTTGTACCAAACGGGCAGCAAACTTCATACCGCTGACTGATTTTTCACCCGTGGTCATGCCCTGCTCTTTTATCTTATGCAAAAACACCAGATCCAAATCTGAAGAATACGACAGCTCTAGCCCGCCAAGCTTGCCATAACCAATGATGGCAAAACCGCAGTCTGCCTCGGTCACTGGGTCGCCATCTTGACCAATAGGATAGCCGTAGCGTTTGACAATTTCTGCAAAAGCCCGTTCTAATGCGGCTTCTAGTACTACCGCTGCGATATAAGTGAGAGAATCCGACACCTTCATAATCGGACGCTCAGCCAATACATCACTAGCGGCGACCGCCAACACTTGGTTCTTCTTAAATAGTCTTAATACGCTGAGCAGCTCTTCTTCGTCATTAGGCTCTACGCGCAATAGCTGTTGACGCAAAATATCACGCAACTCTGGCTTATCCGGCAAGTGGCGATAGCGCTGCTGTAAAAAAGTATCTAAGAGCACAGGATAATATGCCAACTCTTTGGCAATCCAAGGACTGGCCGACAGCATAGGTATCAGCTCAATCGTTGCATTGGGATTTTCTGCAATCATCACCAAATAGATAGAGCGACGACAAATCGCTTCGAGCAATGTAATGAGACGCGGCAAAGCGGTATTGGCCAATTGCTGCTGCTCTTGATGAGCGAGTAACGCATGGATAATCACAGGATAAGCATCATCCAACCGCTCGCGAGCTTCATCACTTAAGTTAGCAACCATCTTTGACTGCCAAAAATCTTGTAACAGCACTCGATTTTCTGCCGTTAACACATCATTCAATCGTGCAATCTGTTCATCAAGATGTTCGGGCTCAAGATCTGTGTCTTCATGATCCGGTACCTGACGTTCGGTCACCATACGCTCAAAGGGAACATTGACATTGTCTCGGTGGTGGTTAAGGGTATCTAACAGGGCGTTCCAATCGTCAAACCCAAGGGTAACTGCCAAGTTATACTGCCACTGCGGATCATGTGGCAGGCGCTGAGTCTGTTGATCATTAATCGCTTGAATGGCGTGTTCAAGCCGACGTAAAAAACGATACGCGGCTTGGAGCTCTTGATAAGTAGTCCTCTCTAGATACTCAAGTTTATGTAATACCTGCATTGCTTGTAAACAAGATTTCACCTGTAATTGAGGATGCCTGCCACCATAAATCAACTGAAAGGCCTGCACAATAAACTCAATGTCTCTGATACCACCAGCACCCAGCTTGATGTTATCCAAATCCTCCCGCTGAGCGACTTGGTTTTGAATAAGGGATTTCATCTCCCTGAGCGCTGAAAAAGCACTATAATCCACGTAATAACGGAAAACAAAGGGCTTGATGAGCGCTTGTATCTCATCATAAAACGGCTGTTCTAGCTGCCCGACTACTCTTGCTTTTAACCATGCAAAACGCTCCCATGCACGTCCATGTTGAGAGAAGTACTTCTGCAATGCGGATAAATGAATGGCCAAATCACTACCATCACCCCACGGTCGCAGACGCATATCGACCCGAAAGACAAAGCCATCAGCCGTCTTTTGATCCAATAATTTAATAATACCTTGACCAAGCCTTGTCATAAACCGCTTATTATCTATGCTGCGCGTGCCTTTTGATTTATCACCGCTGGTTACACCGCGAGCCTGATGAACAAAGATAAGGTCTATATCACTCGATAGGTTCAGCTCATGAGCGCCAAGCTTACCCATCGCCATAATCGCCATGTCATCAATTTGCACGTTACCTTTAGCATTGATAAAAGTCGGTTCGCCGTACTGTTTAATCAAATGCTGGTAGGTGTAATCTTTGGCAAATGAGATACAGCCGTCTGCAAACTCAGACAGCTCGTCGGTCAATTGCTCAAGTGCTATCAGTTGTAAGGCATCTTGCCAAATCCAGCGCATCATCAGCAGTGTACGTAGATGACGCAGGCCACTCATCACCTTCACTTCATCAGCAAGTTGGTAATTATCATCTAACGTATAATCTTGAATCAAATCATCGATTTGCTGCCGAGTTAAGGTTCGATCTAACGGGTAGCTGCGTAAAAACGTTTGGCATGAAACCGTTCGACTCTCCCAAATCTGATAAGCGAACTCGCTTGCCGTCTGCAATATTTGCAGCTGTTCGGTTGTATACTGACAATCTGTACCATGGGTCGCACGTGAAGGCATAGCGGGTGACATAGGGAACATAACTCCTTGCATAGAGTGATAAGACTACGTGAACTTAGAGCATAAGTTTATCGTTTTTTCTTACGAAGCAGTCACAGCATCAACTAACGATACGCAATATGTCAGTATTTAATATAAAACTACGTTTAATGACAGTGACCCTATTTGCTTTTGAGCGCTTTATGGTAGCATAAACAACTTTAGCGCAGATGATTGAAAAGAGCTCTTATGACAACCATAACCCCATTGCTTCTGATTACTGCTGATCCTAGCCACCCACTTGCCCATTTAGCGCTACGCTATGCACGCGCTTATCTCAAAAATACCGTCAATAATAAAGATACCTTAAACGTGTTTTTTTATGGCGATGCAGCTCATACTGCCAATGGTTTACGCTGGCAGTCGGCGGATCAAATTAATTTGACCAAAGAGTGGCAAACGCTCGCTGAGCAGTTCCAGTTAGCGCTGCCTGTCTGTGTCAGTACTGCACTCAGTCGCGGCATTAGCGACACGGATAACAGCAAACGCCATCAACTTAATGGTGACAACCTTGCCACCGGCTTTTCACTGGTCGGACTGAGTGAGCTGGCGATGATGATGCAAGGCGATTGCTGCTTGATGCAATTTTGATGACTTGCCGTGCAGACAGATTACATTTTATGATAATAACTATCAGCGACCAATTAGATTAGGAATTAACCATGAAATTATTAATTCAGCTGCTCACGCCGACTGAAATGGCCAGTTATGAAGGCTGTGCGCTTGCATTAACGCTAGCGACCTTTGGTCATGAAGTACAGCTGTATTTGGATGCGCCTGTTTTTGGCTTGTTGATGCAGCCTGCGTCGCGTTTGCATGGCATGATTCAGTCGCTTGAGCTATATGACATGCCAGCCGCTTGGCTACCTGACGATGTCTTTAGCGGGTGGGTCACGGGTATGCTGCCTATTGATTTGGCTTCACAATTGACATTGATACCTGAAGTGGTGAACGCTTCAGACTTTGAGCAAATACTACGCTTTTAGCCTCGCAAGTTTATTTGTAATACTTTAAATACTAGGGCTTGTCCTCATTTTAAAAATAGAGATGAGAATGAGGATACGCCTTATCCTAAATCTAGCAACGAATCGGACACTGTTATGGCAACTTTATATCAAATACACAGCACAATGGATATGCTCAGGCGCAGTGTCGATGAGATGTCACGGACATGGCGCACCGGTGACAGTATTCTCTTGCTTGGTAGCACCGTGGCTTTTATCAGTTGGCTTGATGCCTATTTGAGTGACAGTGAAATACAAGGCATCGCAAATATTTATGCCTTAGCCGATGATGTGGCGCAGCTGAGTACCAATACCAGTGCGAAGCTCAATCTAGAGACCAAGTTGAGTGGGCTGTTAACCGATGAAGAATGGGTCAATCTAACTCAGAATACCAATGCTAGTAATACCAGTGCTAATAATGCTGATGCTAATAATGCGGGGTTTGACAAAGTAGTGACCATCGCCCTATGAATAACGATAATACGATCAATCATGATATAACCAATCATGATATAACAGCGGCAATCAACGTTGAATTAGATCAAGACGGTCATTTATGTGACCATAATATCTGGACCCCTGATGTCGCTCAGCAATTGGCCAACACTCTAGAGGTGCATCTAGAAACTGAGCATTTACAAATTTTACAACAGGTACGGGCATTTTTTACTCAGTTTAATCACGCACCAGCCACGCGCCCACTGATTAAATGGTTACAGAAAACCTTGCCAGAGCATGATATCAGCAATCAGAAACTACAGCAGTTATTCAACACTGGCTTGGTTGCCCGCCATGTCAATCGCCTTGCCGGTCTGCCCAAACCACCCAACTGTTTATAAGATATATGGGATATATGATTGCTAAGGTGTTATGAATAGCGATGAATACCTGAATGTTGGATCATCGCCTGCAATCAGTAAAAAATGCACGGCTATTTTGGATCATATACCGTTAAGGTTTCATAACCGATACTACGACCTTCATCACCAGTGAAGCCTTGCTGACGCCATACCTCATACAGACATATCGCCACACTATTCGATAAGTTCAAACTGCGTGAATCAGCCAGCATAGGCAATCGCAACCAGTGATCAGCGCCGATATCTTCACGTATATCATCTGCCAAACCTGCTGTTTCAGAGCCAAATACTAAGGCGACATTAGGTATCTGCTCAGGCATCAGAGCACGATCAGATTCGGCAGCCATCTGTTGCCCACTAAAGTCATAGTCATAAAAAGGCTTGCTCAGTTTGGTGGTCAATGCTGTGACAATATGACAATCCGCTGCCTGTAGCGCCAGTTTTGCTGCCGCCCAATCATCATGTACTTGTAGGTGCGCATATTCATGATAATCCAAACCTGCACGCCGTAGCTTTTTATCATCAAGCTCAAACCCTAATGGCCTGACCAAGTGTAGCTGCGCGCCCGTGTTGGCACATAAGCGGATAATATTGCCCGTGTTACTAGGCATTTTGGGCGCTACCAACACAATATGGGTGGTCATATCGACTCCTTAAGTCGTCAAATCTGCGTATTATCGTCGATCCGAGATAACGTGGACAGACTCTACTAAAATGATGGTTATTTGAATTTCTGAGCAAAAGGTAATTAAAAGTTACAGTTTACTGCCAATAATTACATTTTGATACTTTGCACAGTTTTTAACTTTCACTATGATGTCTCTAACGGATATCGAGATAGTATTTATCAATTATTATCTTATCCAATAACCCCTCAGTGAGGCTTAAGCCTAATGCTTAGCATCACTGTTATTATTTATAACGACCCATTTTTGAGGATTCTATTATGAAAAAATTAATCATCGCATCTTTAACTGCTATGTTTGTTCTAACTGGTTGCAACACTTTTAAAGGTTTGGGCCAAGACGTATCAAGCGCTGGCGAAGCTGTTACTGGCGGCGCACAAGACGTACAAAATAAAATCTAAGTATTGATTTTTTTGCGTATTTGAAAGGCTTATCATTTATGTGATAAGCCTTTTTTTATGACTTTATTTTTCGATTGTGAAGACTGACATTAAAGACGCCGTGAATATCTCCAATTATAAGAAAGCTCGCAATATCTGATTGAGATAACGTTGACCCAATAGCGTTGGCTGTAGCCGCTCAGTATTGTCTACTAGTAATCCCTGAGCAATCAATTGCGCCACTTGTACAGCAATATCATCATCACTAAGCCCTGTCCTTGCGGTAAACATCGACCAAGCGACACCGTCATGTAGACGTAGCGCATTCAGCATAAACTCACTGACCAACTCCTCACTGTCAATTTCCTGCCAACCCACCATTTTTGGTGCGCTTTGTTTAACAGAAGAATCAGTGTTATCTTGATAATCCACATAATCTTTAGGCAGTCGTGACTTACTAAAACGATAAATACCAGAGTCTGCTAGCAAGTCATTCTTTAAGCCATTCTCTGTTAATGCTGATGCTTCATGAGCAATCGTTACTTTGCCATGCGCGCCCGCACCAATCGCTAGGTAGTCACCAAATTGCCAGTAATTAACATTGTGACAGCATGCCTGATCTGACGCGCCTGCCCACGCGGATACTTCGTAATTGCGGTAGCCCAACTGCTGCAACAACGCTTGACCTGCCTGCTCAATATCTGCCAAGTTATCCTCATCTGGTAAAATCGGCTGGCTACGGTAAAATACAGTATTGGGCTCAATCGTTAATTGATACCAAGAGATATGTGTCGCCCCAGCATCATGCGCCATCTGGATATCGTTCAGCGCCTCGTTCATCGTTTGCTGCGGCAGCCCATGCATCAAATCGACATTGACTCGCTCAAACCCAGCCTCGCGCGCCGCACGAATCGCTGACAATGCTTGTGCAGGGTCATGTATGCGACCAAGGGTTTTGAGCTTATCAGCCGCAAAACTTTGTACACCTATCGACAAACGATTGATACCCACCTCTAAATATTGAGCAAAAGGCGCATGCTCAAGCGTGCCCGGATTGGCTTCCATGGTCACTTCAATGCCATCAGCAAACTTAAAGATGTTACGTAGGCCAGTAAACAATCGCTGGTATTGTACAATGGGTAGCAGTGAAGGCGTACCACCACCGATAAAAACCGAACTGATTTCACGCTCTCGGGTTAACGACTGCTGCATGGCGGCATCTGACAGCAGCGCATCCACATATTCGTCATACATAGATAGCTGCATATCCATCGGCAGCTCATGCGAATTAAAATCACAATAAGGGCATTTTTTGACACACCACGGGATATGAATATAAAGCGCCAGTGGGATGGCGCTTACCTGTATCCCACTCGCAGTATTATTAGAGATGCTGAGATTATCAGAAAAATGAGCAGGTGTAATATTTGACATAAACGAAGGTATCTATAAAAAAGGTTACATAAATGGATGACTGCTGTCACTAGCAGAAAGTAGCGCTAGGATAACGGCTAATGTGATTAAAAAAAAGGCTATCTTAAAGAAAAGCCGATCAATAACAAAACCAGTCACAAACATCCATGTTAACCCTGTACTTTTATAGGCAAAATAGTGAAGAATGATGGCATAAAATGACATTGTATTAAATGACATTGCATATAGTGATATTGCAAATAATGAATGGCTGAGAATGATAAATAGGATAAAGATATGGCTTATTGGTTAATGAAGTCCAACCCCAAGTTTTTTGGTATTGGTGATTTGCAACGCCTAGAGACCGACAGTTGGGATGGTGTGCGTAATTACCGCGCTCGTAACTTCATGCGTGACGAGATGCAGGTCGGCGACAAGGTGTTCTTTTATCACTCTAGCGCTAAGCCGTCTGGCGTCGCTGGCATCATGACGGTAAGCGAAGCAGGCTACCCTGACCCTTGCCAGTTCCATCCTGAGCACCGTCATTACGATCCTATTGCCACCGAAGATGAGCCACGCTGGTATATGGTAGACGTCACTTTTGAGCAAGCATTTATTGATATTCTACCACTATCAGCCCTTAAATTTTTACCCGCACTTGAGGATTCATTATTAATGAGAAAAGGCTGTGAGCAACTTACCGTGATTCCACTAGACGCCAAACACTGGTACGCCATTATGGATATGGCAGAAACCCTTCATCTGCTATCTGAGCAACCAGTGGTTAGATAGTAACGATTGAGTAAGGTTTTTAGTGTTATCAACGAACATTTATTGATGCGCTGTCTGCAAAAAATTTGCTATATTTGCGATTTATGCTCAACAATTCATTTCTCGATTTTCTTTATCACACCTTTATCCCCATTATCAGGACCCGCTTATGAGCGCACCCAAACTACTATTATCTGTATTAACTGTCAGCATGTTCAGTCTGACCCTTAGCGCCTGTGGCAGTGACGGGGACAAGGTCAAAGAGGAATATGACCGAATAGAAGATCAGGTGAAAGATGAATATGATCGTGTGGAAGACAAGGTCAAAGAGAAGTATAAAGAAGTCGAAGATAAGCTGAGCGATGACGAAAAATCCATGGCTGAGATTTTGGAGTCGGTATTTTTACCAGAAGAATCACTCGATAATTTCTTGGATAAAATAACCCCAGAAGGCGGTCGCGGCGGTTTATATGTCGGACACTTTATTGAGATTGACGATGGTGACAGCGACGATATCGATATCGGTGCCGTCTACTTTGATATCAGTAAAGATGGCGCTGGCAGCGTCGATGGTAGCGTTAGTTATCAGCAGCAAGCCTGCCAAGAAAATAACACTTTGGGTATCAACTCAGCCATCAAGGTTGACAACTATATCGCGGGTAAAATAACAGGCAGTCTCGATACGTTAGCATTCTTAGACATTAAGTATGTCAATGATTTGGGCGTAGAAACACCAAACTTATTAACCACTTTTGCGGGGAGCTTTGAGGAAAAAGAAGCAGGATCACCTTGGAGAGGTAGCTTTGAGTATCAGGATGGCCTCGGCGGTAAAAAACTAACCAGTAGCGAAAAAAATTGCAACGTCACCTACACCATCAGCGATCGCTCTAATTTTAAGACGTACCCACTTGATTATAGTCTGGGCAAAATGACTCTTGATGTCATCGGTAATGGCAGTCAAAAGACCGTCACTTGGCAAAATCCTGCCAATACCAAGTATTTACTGGTCAGCCAAATTGATGTCAACAAAGCCGAGTCTGGTGCCAACGGCTATGTGCAGAATGTGATATTAAGTAATCTTGAAACACAGTTTGCCCCTGTCATTCCAGCCATGTCCACCAATTACGTGATTGTCGTGCAAGCATTTGATGCCAATAATACCTTGATTGGCTATCAAGCGGTGGTGCAAGATTTACCTGAGTCGCTATAAATGCCTGCTGATGTGCCTATAAGTTAGAATGGTTATCTTCAAGTGCTCACTCTCTTGAATCGATTACCTTTCACAGTCAGTTTTTAAGATCAATACAACGCTTTTAAAGCGTTGACATCATAGCGTGGCTTCTTTACCATTCTATTTATTTATGACCTGTCAATCCACTGCTTGGATTGACGGGTTATTTTTATTTTTGTGCCTGACTTTTTTTTGCATACTCTGTCTATATAGGCTTGCTCATATTATTTATCGGAGTATTATCGTCGGCACCACTCCCCCTTTTACATCCATCCAAAAAACTGGATTGGCTTGGTTAAATTTGTTTAGGGCGTGTCCTCATTCTCATTTGCTTTTCTGCTCAAGTTTTTGGTCATGGTATGACCGTCTCGCTATTGTTTTGTTGATGGCAATATTTGCTCATCTATCATAATTACCGCAAAGAATAAAAAGTTGCTCACTATGGTTTTCCCATTATCTTTTAGAGATTTTAAAAGCTACAGCTTACGCTTAGGCGTGCTCGCGCTTCCTATTTTAATTACTCAGTTTTGCCAAGCAGCTCTTGGTGTGGTCGATGCTATCATGGCAGGTCAAGTCTCCGCGCTTGATTTGGCGGCCGTCGCCGTTGGCTCTGGTATTTGGCTGCCGCTGTTTTTATTAGCCACTGGTATTTTAATCGCCACCACCCCTCTTATTGGTGAGGCGATTGGTCAAAATAAGCACCATCAAGTACCGCATATCACGCAGCAGTCTTTATGGACCGCCAGTGTCATTGGTATTATGGGCTTTATCATCGTTAATTTAGCACCCAATGTACTTGGGGTCATGGGTGTGCCTGAAAATATCCAACCGATAGCAACACAGTATTTGCATGGCGTGTCGTTTGGTTTTCCCGCTCTGGCTGTCTATGCGGTACTACGCAGTTATTGCGAAGCACTTGGGCGACCTGAGCCGGTGACAGTGATTAGTATTATCGGACTACTTGCCGATATTCCTCTTAACTATATTTTTATCCACGGTCTGTTTGGCATGCCCGAAATGGGCGGCGCAGGCTGCGGGGTCGCAACGGCTATTGTGTTATGGATAAATGTTTTATTACTGGCGGCTTATACCAGCTTTACTAAGCGACAGCAGTTTGCCAGCACGCGCTTCTTTTATGCCTTTGCCAGTCCTAATCGTGAACAGATTAAAAAGCTCCTTAAACTTGGTATTCCGATTGGTATCTCTATCTTTTTTGAAGCCAGTTTGTTCAGCTTGGGCGCTCTTGTTATCAGTCCATTAGGTGAGCTAGCAACCGCATCGCATCAGGTGGCATTAGCAGTGACTTCCCAGCTGTTTATGATTCCGATATCGGTCGCGATGGCACTGACAATAATGGTATCCAATCGTTTTGGCGAAAAAAACCTCATGGCGTTACGTCAAGTGCAAGCCACTGGTCTTATCTGGACAGTATTGATTGCACTCACGTGTATGCTTGGTATTTGGCTATTTAGGCCGCAATTGGCAGCCGCATTCTCTGATAACCCAGCCGTTATCACGCAATCTATGCATTTACTTATTTTTGCCCTTGGTTATCAGCTGTTCGATGGCTGGCAAGTCAACGTCGCTGGTATATTGCGCGGCATGCAAGACACCACGATCCCAATGTGGGTCACATTGTTCTGTTACTGGCTGGTGGCATTGCCACTCGGTGTTTATTTGGTGCGCTTCACCGATATAGGCGCACAAGGGTTTTGGATGGCATTAATCACGGGTTTATTCTTATCGTCTATTCTACTTACCCTACGCCTGCGCTACCAACAAAAGCGTCTGACGGCGATGTGGGGTTAATGCATCAGCTATACTGATGTAAATGCAGTATCTACTAACCATGACTAGCGCTACATGGTCACATAGACTATGATAAATCATTAAGCATTTCTTACTCGTAAGAAATGCTTACGTCATAATATGTAAAAAAACTCAGTTAACAACTGTACATCGATTGCTCATTGCCATGAATATAGGTATCATTAGCAATTACCTACACAATATTTAGTTACACTATTTCTTGAAATTAGTAGAAGGCAAAATTAAAACTATGGATATTGAAAAAATACGCACCCTAATCGCCCTCATGGAAGAAAGTGAACTGGTTAATTTAGAAATCAGCTCAGATGATGAACACATCAGCTTAACTCGTCACTATGATGCGCCTGCACCGACCATGATGGCCGCACCTGCTGCTGGCATTGCCCCTATCACTGCTGAAGCAAAGCCAGCGGTAAAAGCGGGTAGCGTTGAGACATCGCCGATGGTTGGTGTTTATTACTCAGCACCTAGCCCTAATGACCCGCCATTCGTAAAGGTCGGACAAAAGGTGCAAGCTGGTGACACATTGGGCATCATCGAAGCCATGAAAATTATGAATCCTCTTGAGGCAACGCAAAGTGGTGTCGTTGACGAAATCTTAGTCGATAACTCTGAAGTGGTACAGTTTGGTCAACCCGTCATACGCTATAGAGCTTAACGACACTGTTTACCAACCTTTACCTCATTATGATAGAGATTTCGTTATCATTTGGCATTTTAGCTTGAGTTATTTTATCTTTATTGTAGCTCAATTTAATGGTGCCTAAAATAACGACTCTATCAATGACCGCCGCTTCGACAAGGATGACCCCATGATAAAAAAACTGCTCATCGCCAATAGAGGTGAGATTGCCCTACGTATCGTTCGAGCCTGCAAAGCCCTTGGCATAGAGACCGTCGGTGTCTACTCCACAGCTGATGCAAACTTGATGCACCTGCGCTTTGTTGATGAGGCAATCTGTATTGGCAAACCCAATGCCAATCAAAGCTATCTTGATATCAATACTATTTTAACCGCAGCTGAAATCACTGGTGCCGACGCTATCCATCCGGGTTATGGTTTTTTGGCTGAAAATGCTGAATTCGCTGAACGCGTCGAAGAAGCAGGTCTCACTTTCGTTGGTCCTAATGCTGACCATATTCGATTAATGGGCAATAAAGTCTCTGCCATTAATGCGATGAAAAAAGCTGGTGTACCGACCGTCCCTGGTTCAGTGGGCGCGGTAACGTTGCATAATGCTGAAGAGCAAGCACGCCATATCGGCTTCCCGTTATTGATTAAAGCCGCTTCTGGCGGCGGCGGTCGCGGTATGCGCGTGGTTGAGCGCTTCGAAGAAGTCATTGGTCAAGTACAGGCTGCTAAGCAAGAAGCTGAGCTGTGGTTTGGCGATGATACCGTGTATATGGAACGCTACCTACAAAATCCGCGCCACGTAGAGATACAAGTGCTTGGCGATGGCAACGGTAATGCCATTCACTTATATGATCGAGATTGTTCATTGCAACGTCGCCACCAAAAAGTATTAGAGGAAGCCCCTGCGCCTGATATCCCTGACGATGTACGTCAGCCTATCTTGGACGCTTGCGTCAAAGCATGTGAGTTGGTGAAATATCGCGGTGCGGGTACTTTTGAGTTTTTATTTGAAAATAATGAATACTTTTTTATTGAGATGAATACTCGTGTGCAAGTTGAGCATCCGGTAACTGAGATGATTACTGGCATCGACGTGGTCGTCGAACAGCTAAAAATCGCAGCAGGCTACGGTTTGTCTTATCGTCAAAGCGAGATTGAGATTCAAGGCCATGCCATTGAATGTCGTATCAATGCTGAAGATCCAGCCACCTTTATGCCTTGTCCTGGTACAGTCACTCAGTTATTTGCCCCCAGTGGTGCTGGTGTACGCTTTGACTCGCACCTCTACCCGGGCTACGAGATTCCAAGCTATTATGACTCATTGATTGGCAAGCTTATTTGCCATGGTCAAACGCGCCAGCAAGCTGTCTCTAAAACGCTACATGCACTCGATGAATTGGTGATTGAGGGTATTAAGACCAATATCCCGCTGCATCGCGATGTCATTTTGGCAGATGACAATTTTATTCACGAAGCACAAAATATTCATTACCTTGAAAGAGAGCTTCTAACTGGCAATAAAAAGAAGGCGGATGTATAACCTGCTTTGATTTTTGTCAAACATAAAAAAAACCGCTACCTATTTAGATAGCGGTTTTTTATGTTTCTATTTTAGAAAAAGTGGTTTTAAGTTTTATAAATAAAGAAAATGCTACGGTAACACTCTATTAAAATTCATAAAGCATTCATTACCATCAGGATCCGCACACCATTGCATTTGGTTGCCATCGTGATTTAAAAACGCAATCAACGCTTCGTCAGTTTGGTCGATTTGGTTACCTGAACAATCTACCTCGTTATTGTCATAGACTGTTTTTAGCGCAATAATGGGCAGCCCTTCTTCTCGGTGCGTGATTAGGTAACGACCATATGTCCACTCTTTGCCACTCACTGCCCACATCTCATTATCAGCCGCAAAATTATATAGCTCGCGGCACTGATTTGCTTTTTTGGCAGAGGCCGTTAACTGGTTGTTAGTATTTGGCTTAATATTAAGGACGCGCTTTTCACTTTGCACAAGGACACCGCCTTCTGTGCCCGCAGTCACTTCTGGCTCATCACTTTTTGTCTGTTTCAGCTCTTTTGCTGCAGCTTGTCTGGCTTTTGCTTCTTTGGTCATCGTGATACTACTGTCTAAGTCGATTTCCCATTGTCCTGCGATAGCTGGGCTGATATGAGTGGTAATAGTCGGTTTAGTGACCACCTCGCCATTTACTGGCAATGACGCCAAAATAGCAGCCAATGAAAATGAAGCAAGTGAGATAGGTTCCATAATTAACCTTTTGTTTATAATAATATAATATGAGTTATGTACATTAGCGTAAGTCTTAGACATCAAAAACACAAGTAACATTATGCTATTAGTCGCGATGCTTTAACCAACTGCAAGATAGGTGATAGTTATAAATGTCTACTTTCTGCATATAGACTGTCGTTTTTCATGCAAAAAATAACGCCATCGCTTTACTTGCCAAAGACAAGAAGCGACAGCGTTATAGCGACAAGTTATTAAGACGATCATAAAAACATTAAGCAGTGGCAGTACTCACTGCTTGAGCAAACGCTGATAATGCGCCTTTAAGCATTGCTGATACAGTACTACTGCAACTGCCAATACCAGAATAAACTTCACCATCTACATTTAGTTGGATATAAGCCGCCGCATTCGCATTAGTTTTGTTGTCATTATTGGTATCATCATCGATGCCATCACCGCTATTGTGCTGCGGATTAATCGCATGCTCAGCGTAGTTGATGACATGTATCGATTTACCAGTGTGCTGGGCAAGGCCGTCAATAAACGATGATAATGGACCATTACCAGTGCCATCAATATTAATAATGTCCCCATTCATTTGTACTTGACCAGTAAAGTAGACTTCACCGCCTTTATTATTGACCGTATAATCTAACAGCTCAAAACTGCCTTGCTGTAGATACGTATCTTCAAAGGTTTGTAAGATTTCATCATTCTGCAATTCACGAGCAGCTGATTCAGCTTGCTTCTGTACCACACCGCTGAAGTCAATTTGCATCCAGCGCGGCAAATTAAAGCCATAGTTGCGCTGCAAGATATAAGCCACACCGCCTTTACCAGACTGGCTATTGATACGTACCACATCCTGATAACTACGACCAATATGCGCCGGATCAATTGGCAAGTAAGCCACATCCCAAACGTTATCCGTCTCGTTTTGATGCTTTTCGTTATAATCGAGAGATTTTTTGATGGCATCTTGATGTGAGCCACTAAAGGCCGTAAAGACCAATTCGCCGACGTATGGATGACGCGGATGTAAGGGCAAATTGTTACATTCGCTGACCACTTGTACAATTTCGCTCATGTTACTAAAATCAAGCTCTGGATCGATACCTTGGCTAAACAGATTCATCGCCATGACCATGATATCCATATTACCCGTGCGCTCACCGTTACCCAATAGCGTACCTTCGATACGATCGGCACCCGCTAACATCCCAAGCTCTGCTGCTGCAACCGCACAGCCACGGTCATTATGTGTATGCAAGCTGATAATGACATGCTCGCGCTGGGCAAGATGACGGCAGAAATACTCCACTTGATCGGCAAAAACATTGGGCATAGACGCTTCAACCGTCGCTGGCAAGTTTAAAATCACTTCCTGCCCTTGTTGTGGTTGCCATACTTCACAGACCGCATCACAGACTTCTACTGCATATTCAGTTTCTGTTTGACTAAAGCTCTCTGGTGAATACTGGAATACCCATTCCGTCTCAGGATACTGTGCCGCATACTGCTGTAATAGCTTGGCACCAGTGATGGCAATTTCTTTAATCTCAGCTTTGTCTTTACCGTAGACCTTTTCACGTTGTACACGGCAGGTTGAATTATAAACATGGACAATCGCACGCTTCGCGCCTTTCAATGACTCAAACGTACGAGCGATCAAATGCTCACGAGCCTGTACCAATACCTGCAAAGTTACATCGTCTGGGACATGATTTTCTTCGATAAGTTTGCGAGCAAAATCAAACTCAACCTGCGCCGCTGATGGAAAGCCAATTTCAATCTCTTTAAAACCAACCTCAACCAACGTTTTAAAAAAACGCATTTTTTGTTCGATCGTCATCGGATCAATCAGTGCTTGGTTGCCATCACGCAGATCCACACTTGCCCAGATTGGTGACTTTTCAATCGTTTTGCTCGGCCAAGTACGATCTGACAGCGATGGCGCAAAAGCAAATGGACGGTACTTTTTATAATCAAAAGCAGCATTTTTGGGTGTAATCTTTGCAGTCGTTGAGGCTACAGTGCGTTTGGCTTGGTCAGACATAATCAATCCTTAGATGATATGGGAATTTATGTTTTTAGCTGGACGGCTGGTGATTAGATCAATGTTTATCATACGAGATAACCAATGTTTATACCATAATAATATCAGAGTTTATGCAATAGAAATCAGCTTTCTTTTATAATATATCGCGCTATTTTAGTGAAAAAGTACAATTTACTCAGTATAATTAGATGAATTCACTAATAAAGCAACAGATCATGCCAAACAGTCATCTGGATAGTCCACATTTAGCCGATATTGATGAGATCGATCGACAGCTCTTGCGCGTATTGCAAACTCAGGCACGTATGAGTATCACCGAGCTTGCCGAACGCGTCAACCTGTCAGCCACGCCTTGTGCACGCCGTATTAAACGCTTAGAAGATGCTGGTATTATCACGGGTTATCACACCAAAACGGATGCGCAAAAACTTGGCTACCCGCTCGCCGTCTTTATCGCGATTAGTATGGATCGCCATACGGCTGAACGCTTTGAGCAATTTGAGCGTAAGATTCAGAGCTTTGATGAAGTCATTAGCTGTAGCATTGTCACGGGTCGTACGGAAGACTACCTTATCAAGGTAAGAGTACGCGATATGGCACATTATGAGGAGTTTTTATTACATAGGCTCAATCGTATCGAAGGTGTCGCTCAAGTGCATACCAGTTTTGAGCTGCGAGAAATATTTAATCGTAGTGTGGTTTAAATGGTAGTCGGTGGCTGTCGACGAAACAATAGCAACAGCACCAATCCAACCATCAATCCAGCGGCGGCAACGAGTAACCCTGCATTGAAATTGTCGTCCTGCCCTGCCAATGCTACCGTCACCAATGGTCCCAAGAATTGACCCAATGCATAAGCCAAAGTTGCCAATCCTATCAGCAAATTTGAGTAAGCAGGATTGATATTTTTAATCAAAGTGAGCGTCATCGATACCATACCCACAAAGGTCAAACCTAAAATAGCAGCATTGCCGTACAAACCAATAGCGCCGCCGAACCATATGGGCAAGCACATCCCAAATGCTTGTAATATCGTTAAGCCTATTAACGTTTTAATTTCACCAATTCGCTTGGCAAGTGCGCCCCACAGTGGATTTGATAACATCGCAAACACACCAACGACTAGCCAAATGAGCAATCCAGCATACGTCTGCGTCGTGAGGCGCTGTGCTGCCATTACTGGCAAAAAAGTCGCAGAGGTAATATAACCAAAGCCTGCCAGTATATAGCTCGCTGATAGCAAAGCAATAGCCTTACGATGACCAGCAATGGCCTCATACAAAGCGCGCTTAAAGCTCAAATAGGTTTGATGCACTGACACGTGCTGTTTAGGATCAGTCCGCAGCGAGACGGAACCCTGTGCTTGTCTTGGTTTTACCGCATAGAGTAGCCATACCAGAGGTAAGCTTGTAAAGCCTGCTACTAACCAAATGACATCAAAATGATAGCCCAATATTAACAACCACCACGTCAGTATGGCAGAGGCACTGATGCCCACACCAATACCTGCGTAGTGTACTGCCGACAGTACAGAGCGGCGTTCAGGACTTAAGCTTTGAATCACAAACGATGAGCTCAAAATCATCGCTACCCCGCTTGCAATACCTGCGATTAGACGAATGAGATACCATACAGTTAATGACATATCAGGTACGACAAGTAGCATCGTTGTGACGACACTTACAATCGCCCACAGTGTCAGCGCTTGCCACGTCGAGCGCTGAGGCACAAACATGGCGATGAGGGCACCGATAAAATAACCGATGTAATTGATAGAGGCAAGCCAGCCTGCAATCGTCGTTGAAATCGACAGTTGCACCATAATATCGGGCAAGGTGGCAGTAAAGAGGAAGCGTCCATAGCCCATGACGACTGCCATGCAGTACATACCGATACAGGCAATGGCAGCTTCATTGGTAATATGAGGAAAAGCACGGCTTTTGAGAGCAGTCATCATGACAGAGCCATTTTTGCGGCAATTAGCACACAATCCTTTGTGTTAGAGCATTCAAGAGCAGCGGCGGATTAATAATCAAACATACAAGCGAAAACTACGATACGTTTACTGTTGGCGGCATGGTCACATCTGTTTCTGTGTGTCCTAGCATTTGTACGCGTTGATCACTAAACATATCCATATCAGGTGCCAGCGTACGCATAAAACGATCAAAATACAGCATCTGCTTGGTCAATAAAGCAAAGTCACGTGGGAAATGTATGCCATGGCGCTTACCGACTTCTACAATCTCAAGCATCATTTTATTTAGCTCATCGGCTTGCTCTTTACTATTAAAAGGCACACCACTGGTAAAGGATTTGTCCTCCGCCATAATAGTCTTCATCATACGCTGCAAATCATTACCCAATGCCACTACATCGACTTCATTGCCACCATGAGTCATTTCCATATCAATCATATGGCGCGCCATCGCTTGATAGTCACTGTCCTGCATGGCTTGCATCATACCCATGCACGCACGCCAACTCTCAGCTTTTAGCTTACCGACAATACCAAAATCCAAGAAGCCAATACGACCATCGGTTAATAGCATCAAATTGCCCGCATGCAGGTCAGCATGGAAACTGTTGCACAGCATGAGACTGGCAAACCACGTATTCAAGGTATCCGCCATGACTTGCGCAGGATCAGCACAATACTGACGCATGAGCGACTCATCGACCATAGATACGCCGTACAAGCGGCTCATAGTTAGTACACGCTTGGTCGTCAGCTCTTCATATACTTTGGGTGCTACCACGCGCGTATTACCTGATACGGCTAAGAACTGCTGAAAATCGCGGATGTTTTGTGCCTCAGCGATAAAGTCCGTCTCGGCAAGCATACGCAGACGAATCTCATCGATAATCGGTGCAATACTGGCAAACTTCATCGACGGCATCAGAATCTCAAGTAACTTAGTCACCCCATGCAATACGCCCAAATCCGTTTGCATAATGGTCTCGACGTCAGGCTTTTGCACCTTTAATACGACTTCATCGCCATTATGCAACCGTGCCGCATGCACTTGAGCAATAGAGGCTGACGCTAGTGGCTTTGAGTCGATATGGGCGAACTTATCATCAAGCGTCATGCCATCAACGGCCAACTCTTCTTTCAATACCTGCTCGATATAAGCGTAAGACAGTGGCGTGGTCTGATCCAAACAGCTCTGGAAAGCTTTTACATATTCGCGTGGAAACAGTGACGGCGTACTGGCGATAAACTGACCAATCTTGATATAAGTCGTGCCCAACTGCTCAAACGTTTCTTTTAATAATGTGGCATCAGGCTTTTCACCTTTTGCCACTCTCAGCGCAGATAAACCTGCCACGCTGGCTGTTTGGCGAACACGGTTCATGACATTGAAGGTATGCTTTAATAAATGCGGACGATGAATTTTCATAAAAAACAACTATAGTCATAAGAAAGGTTTTTGAGAATAGGCGATTGTAAATAATGACAAGTTACACAGCTACTAATGAACAATCACTAATGACTACTACAGACAGGACACGCAGCATCTTGGCGATAGCCCATTAGCCGCTGCTGCATATGGCTACCATCCCATATTAATAGCTTATTTGTCAGTGGATTTTTGGTTAATCCCAAATACTGCAGGGCAGCATTCGCTTGCAAATTACCCATGATAGCAGTGGTACTCGCTAGCACACCTGAGTTGGCACACGTACGCTCATCAGCCGCTGCATCAAGTACTACCGAACCAAACACGCAGTGATAACAACCATTGTCGAGCTGAGGTTCGAACAGTGCTAACTGTCCTTGCATCGCAATCGCTGAGGCAGATAATAGCGGGATTTTATAGCGCACGCTAATACGATTGATGACATCACGCGTAGCAAAATTGTCGGTGCAATCTAAAAGCAAATCAGGCTTGCCTGTCGCCATCTCGAGCAATTCATAAGCATTGTCTTCGCTTAGTCTTGCAACTGTACCGCGAGCGGTGATTAAAGGGTTAATACGCTCTAACATGTGCGCCGCTGTTTGCGCCTTAGTTTTACCGATATCTTCAGGTAAAAACAGCGTTTGGCGCTGCAAGTTGCTGGCTTCAATGATGTCATCATCTATCAGATGAATTTGCCCAAGTCCTGCACGCACCAGCGTCTCAGAAGCAGGACAACCAAGCCCGCCTGCCCCTATCATAACCAAACGAGCTGATTTTAAGCGTAGTTGAGCGTCAATATCCCAACCATCTAATAATATCTGCCTCGCATAACGCAGCAGCTCTTCATCCAACAACTGCCCTTTATCTGATGTGTGCGCCATATTTATTACCAATAACCTATTATTAAAGAAGTCTATTAACAAAAATCTGATGACTTAATTTGACCCAGCGTAACACGATCATTACCACCATAATCTTGTACTGTACGCACAGATTCAAAGTCACTGTCTACAAACAACTTGCGAACGGCATCACCTTGGTCAAAACCATGTTCGATAGCCAGTAGCCCACCGACACGCAAGTATTTCGGTGCCTGTGCTACGATATGCTCTATATCGGCAAGCCCATGATTGGTGGCACTTAAGGCACTAATAGGTTCGGCTACAAGGCGTGCTAAATGCTCATCTTCCTCATCGATATAAGGAGGGTTGGACACAATCACATCAAATAATAGCTCGTCATGACTGGGCAGCTCGTCATACCAACTGCTTTGTATAAACTTAATATCAGCAACATCATTGATAGCTGCATTATGCTGAGCAACCTTGAGCGCTTCTGGCGACATATCCACCGCAACGACTTGCCAGCTTTCTGCCTCACTGTCTGAACGCTGCGTATTTAACTCATGTGCAAGACTAATCGCAATACAACCTGAACCCGTCCCTAAATCCAATAACCGTTCTGGGCTGCTGACACTGTTTGGCTGAGATTTTATCCAAGTTAATACTTGCTCAATCAGTATCTCAGTATCAGGTCGCGGAATTAAAGTGTGCTCATTGACAGTAAATATCAGCGACCAGAACTCTTGCTGACCCGTCAAATACGCAAGTGGCATTCCTTGCTGCATCTTCGTTACACCTGCATTGAACTCCGAAAGCTCGCTGTCTGTTAGCTGGTAACCTTCATCCATCATTAAGAATATCGCAGGCTTATCGATGACATATAATAGCCAATCGGTGAGCCAAAATGACGGTAGCTTGCTATTTGCAGCCTCATTCGTCAACTGCTGAATGTACTGCTTGATTTGACGAATGGTCGATGCTGTCATAAGTAGCTCTTAAAAATATTATGAATCAATGAGAATAAAATACTGCTTAGCTTAATTTGACGCGCGGGGTGGTTCTTTGGTATCGGTCAGGTTTGGATTCGCTTTGGCCAACTTATCACTGCTTCCATTACCGCCGCTTCCATCATTATTGTCATCGCCATAAATATCATCGTTATCACCAATGACGATATGTTTATCAACAAAGTAAATCAATGCCAAAATCGGAATCCCAATAGCGAAAGTAAAGATAAAGAAAAATGGATAGCCCATATTATCGACGATAGCACCTGAATAACCACCCATCACCTTGGGAATGAGCGTCATTAATGAAGAGAAAATCGCATACTGCACTGCCGTAAAACGAATAGACGTTAGAGCAGATAAGAAAGCAATAAACACGGCACTCGCCAGCCCTGCTGCCAAGTTATCAAATATGACCGCAACATACATAAACGGCAAACTGCCTGGGTTGTAAGTTAGTAGTACAAACAATAAATTGGTCGCACACGCAAGAATCGCCCCAATCATCATGGCATGCATCATACGGAAACGCTGTGCCAATAGCCCACCTAAGAACCCACCTGCAATCGCCATAATCACGCCGACGAGTTTCACTGCATTGGCAATATCTGTTTTACTAAAGCCCATGTCTTGATAAAAAACGTTGGAAATAACGCCTGCCACAATGTCTGAAATTCGATATAGCCCAATGAGCGCCAATAGTAATAACGCCTTTTTGCCATAGCGTCTAAAAAAGTCCAAGATCGGCTCGACCCAAGTGGTCATGGCTACTTCTTTTTTCACCAACCCTACTTGTACCAATGCATAACCTGCTACTATCGCTACACCCAAGCTTATCAGCAGATGCAATGTTTCAACAAAGAAGCTAGGAAACGCCCCTTCGAACTCTGGCAATACTTGTCCCATTAATATATAAGCGGCGATAAAAGCGATCACAGAAAATACAAATAGCGCCACCAATCTCACATAATCTTCACGAGTTTCCGCAACCAATGGGGCTTTATTAATAATTTTTGGTTGATTGATGATGAAATACAACAGCAGCAACGGTGCGCAAGCGACCAATGCCAAAAAATAAAACTTAATCGCTGGCATGACCATTAACGGTATCATCGCCAATGTGCTATCGAACACTGTATTAATCAAAATATTGATCAGATAAATAATGCCAAAAATCAGACCTGGGATAAGTAATAAAGCAGAATAAATAAGAAATACTTTTAAATTGCCCTTTTGCTTTTTACTTTGCAACGTTTCAGCCGTTGGCTCATAGCTGGCAAACGTGGTTAATACCCCTAAAGTCATGACACCTGCCATAATGTAGTAAGTATTTCGCCATGCCTCATAACTATAAAAATTCTCATTCGAGCCAAAAAAATCTGCCAAATATAACGCGCCTGCCCCCGCGACGATCATGCCGATACGATAACCCGACACATAAATAGAGGATAGAATAGATTGCATCGATGGCGGCGCAAGCTCGATGCGGTAAGCATCAATAACGATATCTTGGGTGGCAGAAGAAAAGCCAAGCAAAACCGCAGCGCCTGCCATGTAAACTAAAACGTCTTCACTAACTGGATTAACATTTGCCATCAAAAAGATAGCAAATATGATAAGCAGCTGTGATACCACCATCCAACTGCGACGACGACCCAACCATTTAGTCAAAAATGGCACAGGAAGCGCATCTATTAATGGCGCCCAAATAAATTTAAACGAATAACCCAGTGCCGCCCAACTAAACATGGTCACAACACTACGATCAATGCCTGCCTCTCTAAGCCAAAGTGATAAACTTGAAAAAATAAGCAGTATAGGAATACCCGCTGAAAAGCCCAAAAACAACATGATAATGACACGAGGGTCTAAATAAGCCTTTGCAGCCTCTCCCCATGATTTTTTGACAGCTGGTTGATTGGGTGGCACAGATTTGACAGCAGACATAATCGCTCACTAGCACTTAAGAAAAAGAACACAACCGCGCACAATTTTTATCAATCATTAGCATCATCTATCGGTAACTGACACTGATAAATAGCACTGATAAACGGGATCGATAAAAATTGCTTAACGTTGCACAAATACAGCCATTACAACAAAATTGAATTATGGTACTTGAGAACGCTGACCTTGACTAGACATTCTAACGATATTTTTGCATTAACCTTTCTTTCTACTGGTTAATAAAACCTAGCTTATAGACTAGGGTTTGCTTTCATATTAAGAATGGGTATAAAAATAAGGAAAATATCGCATTTTGCATCATAACCGTTTTATATAAACCCCTTTCTCTTGTGATTAGCCAATCATTATCCTGATAAGTCATTAATAATTAATGCTTTAATAACCAAAACTTCTTGCTACATCCTTACTTTTATATATTTAAAAAATATTATTTTATTTGATATGTCATTTATTTTATAAAACAATGTGTTTGTATAAATTGGTTCCCTGAATCAATCATTATTCTATATGCTAGAGATGACAAATGATTTTTGCAAACAATAGTAAATAACACCCTCGATTGCCATTTATCTGATTACTGCCTAGGAGCCATATGATGACTAACTCAAACTCAACATCAGATGCTGCAAGTAACACCACTTACGATAAAGGAGATGGTCATGGACCAACCATTCATAGTGAAAATGTAGATACTTCGCACGAGCCACAACGTCCAAGCATGGGTGGCTGTCCTGTCATGCACCAAGCGCATACTACGAACGCCTCGGCAGCAACCGACTGGTGGCCGAATAGCTTAAATTTAGATATCTTGCATCAGCAGGATCACAAAACCAATCCAATGGATCCTGACTTTGATTATGCAGAAGCCTTTAAGCAATTAGATTTAGAAGCCGTCAAGCAAGATTTAAAAGATCTAATGACTGAGTCACAAGCATGGTGGCCAGCAGATTGGGGTCATTATGGTGGGTTGATGATTCGTATGGCTTGGCATTCTGCCGGTACTTATCGGCGCTCTGACGGCCGCGGTGGTTCTAACACTGGCAATCAACGCTTTGCGCCATTAAACAGTTGGCCGGACAATGTCAACTTGGACAAAGCACGTCGTCTATTATGGCCAATCAAGAAAAAATATGGTAACAAACTTTCTTGGGCAGATTTGATGATACTAGCGGGTAATATGGCTTATGAATCTATGGGCTTTAAGACGTTAGGTTTCGCTGGTGGACGTACCGATATTTGGCATCCAGAAAAAGATATCTATTGGGGTTCTGAGCGTGAATGGCTTGCGGCTACCAAAAATCGTTATGAAGATGATAATCAGCGTGAATCACTAGAGAACCCTTTAGCAGCGGTACAGATGGGCTTGATTTATGTCAACCCTGAAGGCGTCGACGGCAACCCCGATCCTATTAAAACGGCACAAGATATTCGTACAACTTTTGCGCGTATGTCAATGAATGATGAAGAAACGGTCGCCTTGACTGCTGGCGGTCACACGGTCGGTAAATGTCATGGTAATGGTGACGCTACCTTATTAGAAGATGAGCCAGAAGCGGCTGATATCAAAGAGCAAGGTCTAGGTTGGCGCAACCCTAAAGGTACAGGCAATGCTGACGACACCGTCTCAAGTGGTATCGAGGGCGCATGGACCACGCATCCAACCCAATGGGATTATGAATATTTCGAGTTATTGCTAAATCATGAGTGGGCACTGACTAAGAGCCCTGCTGGTGCTTGGCAGTGGGAACCTATCGATATCAAGGAAGAGGATCGTCCTTTAGATGCACATGATCCAAGTGTACGCCGCAACCCAATCATGACCGATGCTGATATGGCAATGATTAAAGACCCTGCTTACCGTAAAATTTCAGAGAACTTTCATCAAAATCCAGAATATTTCGATGAAGTATTTGCAAAAGCTTGGTTTAAGCTTACCCATCGTGATTTGGGGCCAAAATCTCGCTATTTAGGGGCGGATGTGCCAAGCGAGGACTTCACTTGGCAGGATCCAATTCCACAAGGCAATGTTAATTTGAGCGCTGATGATATTTCGATCTTAAAAGCACAGATACTAAGCAGTGGTATCGACCATCGCGAATTTATTATTACCGCTTGGGATAGCGCTCGTACATTCCGCGCCTCAGACTATCGCGGCGGCGCCAATGGTGCACGCATTCGTTTAGCCCCGCAAAAAGACTGGCTAGGTAATGAGCCTGAGCAATTGGCTCGTGTACTTGAGGCGCTCACTGCCATCCAGACGAACTTTGATAAAGACGTCAGCATCGCGGATTTAGTGGTACTCGCTGGTAACACCGCCATTGAAAAAGCAGCAGCTAATGCAGGTGTGCAAATTGAAGTGCCATTCGATGCAGGTCGTGGCGATGCGAGCGATGAGATGACTGAAACAGAGAGCTTCTCTGATTTAGAGCCACGACATGATGGCTACCGTAACTGGATCAAAGGCAGCTATGCCATATCACCTGAAGAGATGCTATTAGATCGTACTCAGCTGATGGGCTTGACTGCACCCGAAATGGTCGTTCTAATCGGTGGTATGCGTGTCTTGGATACCAACTACGCTCAGAGCCAACAAGGGGTCTTTACTGAGCGTGCTGGGACACTTAGCAATGACTTCTTTGTGAACTTGACAGACATGAGCTATTCTTGGCATCCCGTTAAGACAGACAATAATGACGTCCCTGCCCTCTATGAAGTGCGTGAGCGTGCTACTGGCAATGTAAAATGGCAAGCCAGCCGCGTAGACCTAGTGTTTGGCTCAAACTCCATACTACGCGCTTACGCTGAGCTTTACGCACAGGACGACAACCTAGAAAAATTCGTTCATGACTTTGTAAATGCTTGGAATAAAGTGATGAATGCGGATCGTTTTCGCTAAAACCCACTGAAATAGATACGCCTTTATCTTAAAAAAACCCTCTTTAATCGAGGGTTTTTTTATTGTAATGGTTTACTTCTAGCAACGGACAAACGACTTATTGTATATTCCAAATAAACATAAATAGATAACCATTAAGTATATACAAGAATAAACGCTTTGTTTTACACTACCTGCTTACTGCATATTTGTACATTTTCACTTTTGTATACAGACAGGGTTTGTATATTTATACAATAGGATTTAGTTATGGCAATCGACGTAGTAGTCAATCAGCGGCATTTACAGATCCAGCTCAAGCAGTTGGAGACAGTATGGCATACGGTGATTAATGGCTATAACTTAAGTCAGGCGGCGACCGTACTGCACACCAGTCAATCTAGCCTATCAAAACATATTGCGGCACTTGAAAATCAGCTCAAAACGGAAGTATTCGTCCGTCAAGGCAAACGCCTAACGGGTCTTACGACCATGGGCACAGCACTAATGCCGCATATCGAATCTATCTTCGCCGAGATCCGTACGATTGAAAACCTAAGTCTCGATTTTAATAATCCGAATATTGGCACGCTGACGATTGCCACCACTCACACGCAAGCGCGATATGTATTGCCGCAAGTCGTCAAAGAGTTTAAAGAGCGTTTCCCCAAAGTCAACCTAATACTACAACAAGCGGATCCAGAGACCATCGCACAGATGGTCATTCGCGGGCAGGCAGATATTGGCATTGCAACCGAGTCTTTACTTCATAACAATTATTTACGCTGCTATCGCTATTATGACTGGACGCATCGCGTCATTGTGCCAAGCGATCACGAACTGGCCAATCACGAGTCTGTGGATTTGCCGACCCTCGCCAGCTATCCGATTGTGACCTATCACGGTGGCTTTACGGGGCGCGGTGCAATTGACAAAACTTTTGAAGAAGCAGGATTGGAGCCAGATATCGTACTAGCAGCACTCGATGCTGATGTAATCAGTACTTACGTAGGTCTGGGCTTGGGTATCGGTATTATCGCAGAGATGGCGTTTGAGCCAAGCCATTATCAGAACTTAACTGCCATACCAGTCGATCATTTTGGACGATTTACCAGTTGGATGGCGGTACGGGATGATGCGGAAATTCGTCAGTATGGTCGGGCATTTATGGAGCTGTGTCAAAAACAATTTAGCCAGTAAAGAACCATTCATTCATATTTTCACTAAACGTCAATGGCATCGTTATCAACAGATAATGATGTCATTTTCTATTCTCATTTCTACTCAAAATCGACTGCCGCGCATGTGATTCTTATAACTCTATCCCATTATTAAGATTTGTTATCTTCTTAACTTATAACCTTTATATTCAATAGAATCGCCCCATTATATGAACTATTGAGCGACTAGTTACAGCAATATTGAATTAGCACTAGATTCTTGAGGTGCTGGTTTATCATTGCTGTCGCTAGTCTCTTTGATAACTAGAATCAAATACCAATATAACCATATAACCATGTCGTTGAAAGGCGGCATCATAAAAACAGGTGATTTATGAGTAACGCTATTCCCTTATCCTTTTTAGACCTAGCACCCGTGCCTGAGGGTAAAACCATCGCTGAAGGCATTGCCCAAACGGTTGAAACAGCACAACAAGCAGAAAAATTCGGCTTAAACCGTTATTGGATGGCAGAGCATCACAATATGCCAGGCATTGCCAGTGCAGCGACGTCGGTACTACTAGCGCATATCGGCAGCCAAACCAAGCATATACGTATTGGTGCTGGTGGTGTGATGCTTCCGAACCATGCACCGCTCGTCATCGCTGAGCAATTCGGCACTTTGCAGGCATTATATGGTGATCGCGTAGATTTAGGGCTGGGTCGGGCGCCGGGTACTGATGGCGCAACCTTTCAGGCACTACGCCGTCAGATGCAAGATGCTGATCGCTTTCCGCAAGACGTCCAAGAATTGATGTACTTTTTAGGGAACGGTACAAATAATAGCCCAGTACAGGCATTTCCTGGGGCAAAGTCAAACGTTCCTATCTGGATATTAGGCTCTTCTCTTTTTGGGGCTACGTTAGCGGCGCATCTAGGACTTCCTTATGTGTTTGCCTCACACTTTGCACCGCAAATGCTTGGGCAAGCGATTACAGCTTATCGTGAACAGTTCAGACCATCAGCCTATTTAGATAAGCCTTATGTCATGCTGGCAGCCAATTTATTACTCGCCGATGACGATGCTACTGCACAGTATCATTTTACCTCTGCGCAGCAAAGTTTCGTACGCTTGCGCCGTGGTGAAACAGGTCAAATGCCGAAACCTACTCACGATATGGACAGTATCTGGAGCCCTGCTGAAAAAATGATGGTGGATAGCGCATTGTCAGTGTCATTCATCGGTTCTGTGGAAACTGTCAAGCCGAGACTGGCGGCATTCCTTGCTCAGTATCAGCCAGACGAGCTGATTGTGACGGCTAACGTTTACGATCAGGCAGCGCGCATACGTTCACTGGAACTTACACCTGAGTTAAATTTATTTACTTTACAATGAAATCAGACACTTGCATAATTATTGATAAACCTTAGCTGGATGTTTGACATGGATGCAACTCCTATTATCGGTGCCTCACTGCTTATCGGCTCATCAATATTTATGTACATTGTTGCCTTTCTGGCGGTGATGGCTGTCGGTGGTTATTTGACCTATCGCACCAGCCCAAAACGTAAGCAGCGGCGCGAAGACCAACGTAATAAAGACAATCCAAATTAATAACCGCTCTAAAAATATGCTAGGGGCGTATTAATTTAACGTTTAAAGCAATATAAAAAGCCCTCTTTCTTATTTAGAAAGAGGGCTTTTTTTGGCTTGCTACATAATAAAAATACAGCAATCTTTACGTACTGTTATTCAGACGGCTTTACCATTCAATTGACGAGCCAAGATTTTTTTTTGCGGCTTGTTGTGCGACATATAGAGCGACTGCTGCATCAAAACTGGCTGCACCAACCGATTTAAATAACGTAACACCATGATTAGACTTAGCGGTTTTTTCTTGTAGCGCCCCTGTGACTAGCGCTTGTAAGTCACCACTGAGGTCGTCCCATGTCCATGCACAATCGACACTATCGTGAGCTTGGATTAAATCGCCCGCTTCATGACGACTGCCAACCAAATCATCGACAACGACCATGCGACTGTTTGCAATGACATCATTGCTTATCTCTTTCATTGAAGGCTGATAGGCGCCGACTGCGTTGATGTGTGCATCAGATTTAATATGGTTGAGATCAAACAAACCTTCTGTTGCGCGGGTTGCGACATTGATAACATCTGCATCACGGATAGCATCATTGATATTTTCGCAAACCGTTATAGTAACGTCCCATTGCGGATACTCACGAGTAAATTTCACTTTGAAAGTCTCAGCGCCTTCCCTGCTTCTATTCCATAAATATACTGTTTTAATCTCAGGACGTACCGTCAAAACCGCATGTAATTGCTCATAAGCCATGCCACCACAACCGACCACCGCCACACTTTGACAGTCAGCGCTTGCCATATATTTGGTCGCAATGCCTGACAATGCTGCCGTACGCACTTGGGTAATATAAACCCCATCCATAATTGCCAATATCTCACCAGTATCATTGTTTGACACGGTAATAATCGCCGTTGTGGTTGGTAAATTTCGGCTCGGATTATCAGGACAAATGGTGACCAATTTTACGGCGGTATACTCGTTCTTACCATCATACATCGTGGCTGGCATGGATAAATGCGAACCTGAGCTATGGGCGTCATCTTCACTAAAAGTTTCAATGACCAAACGTTCAGGCGCTTTGATCCAATTGGGATGCGCTGCCTGTTGATGTAACAATGCTTCTATCGCCCCAATGGCAGATTGCATATTGAGATGTTCGGTCACGATTGCTTTGTTTAGTAATTGCAATTTGAGTACTCCTATTTATAGATTTATTATTAGAACATGTTTTATCACGCCAAAACGGCTACTACATTAATCCCAACCCGCGTAATATTGCCGCACCAATCGCCATTCCAAACATACCTACCACGGTGGTAAAAGCCAAAATATTAGCAGCTAACACATCATTGCCACCCATGGCTTTTGCCATTACATAGCTGGCGGCGGCTGTTGGTGAGGCTGCCATCAAAAACAACACACCCATATGCACACCTGATAGACCAAATCCTAATCCAATAGCGATGGCAATCAATGGCGCAACAATAATACGTCCGATACTCGCCTGCATGGACAGCCCTGAAGGGTGCAACATCGACTTCAAATCAATACTGGCACCGGCGCAAATCAATGCTAAGGGTAATGCCACTGCGGCCAGTAGATCGCCAGTCGTATGAATCACACCTGTAATAGGCGGCAGCGGTGACGCCTTATAAGCAAATGCTGCTACCAATGCGATAATCAGTGGGTTGGTAAATAGTTTTTTGATAATCATGGTACTGCGACTGAGCCAAGTATCATCCACACTTTTGGACACACGGCTGAGAGTGATAACCGCTAAGATATTAAACAGTATCGTCACCACACCCATATAGACAGCACCGATGCTTAAGCCACGTTCTCCGTAGGCATTAGCAACCGTTGCCAGTCCAATAATAGCCATATTACTTCGAAATATCCCTTGTACAAACACCCCTTGATCAGCCGGTTTGCTCACAAAATATTTGGCGTAAATCTCTGCACCTATAAACAAGATGAATGTCACCAGAATACCAGCCATTATCAGCGTGATTTGTTTGCTGTAATCGACATCACTATCAACGACGCTAAAAAAAAGCAAACAGGGTAAACAGTAATTAAAGACAAAGCTCGATGCTTGATCAATAAAAGTCTGGCTCGCCTCACCGCGTCTCTGCATAAAAAAACCCAACCACATTAAGGCAAGGTTGGGCAAGACAATGGTAATAGCAAAGACAATAGCATCAATCATAAATAGGCTCAGTTCGTTGACAAGCCCATCATAATATGGACATCAGCGAGATAAATTGACAAGTAATCATTAAGTTTTCTAACCTAGTATAGAGACAAAATAGCAAGTAAGACAAGCGCCTGCTCTATTTTCTTTTAACAGCGGATGTATTATAAACAAACAAAAGCCCATAACGATATATCGTTATGGGCTTTTGTTATACTAGTTATACTACTATTACGAATCTAGCGCGGCCTTTGCTTTTTTCTGTTTCTTCACCGTCATGGCTAGCAACTGAATGGCGGCAGGCGTCACACCGCTCACGCGTCCAGCTTGAGCAAGCGTCGCAGGACGTACTTGTGTCAATTTCTGTACAATTTCATTCGATAATCCCGATACCACGCTATAATCAAAGTCCAGTGGCAGCGCCGTATTTTCTAGGCGCTTCATCTGATCAATGTCTTCTTGCTGACGATCAATATAGCCTGCGTACTTCACAGAGATTTCTATCTGCTCACCCACTTGGGCATCGACTTGCGAATCAGTGATGGCAGCGATATCAGCAAAATGAATCTGCGGACGCTTGAGCAAATCAAAAGCAGTCGATTCTTTTGACAGCACCTCGCCCGTTTGCTCTGTGACTTTTTTGCCTAGCGCGTTAGCAGGGGTTGCCCACATATCTTTGAGACGTGAGGTCTCTGTGGCAACTGCTTCCATTTTTTCTTGATAAGCCTGCCAGCGCACATCGTCAACTAGACCAAGCTTACGACCTGTTTCAGTTAGGCGTTGATCGGCATTATCTTCACGTAATAATAGACGATATTCTGCGCGGCTCGTAAACATACGATATGGCTCAGTCGTACCATGGGTAATCAAATCATCAACGAGCACGCCAAGATAGGCTTCATCACGGCGCGGTGTCCACACGTCAAAATCGCTGTTATTAGTCGTAACCAATGCCGCATTAGTACCTGCTAGCAAACCTTGCACGCCAGCTTCTTCGTAGCCAGTCGTACCGTTAATCTGACCCGCGAAGTACAAGCGATCGATGGACTTAGTTTCGAGCGTTGGCTTTAGATTTTGCGGATCAAAATAATCATACTCAATGGCATAGCCTGGACGAGTAATGTGCGCGCTTTCTAAGCCTTTCATACTATGAATAAACTCTAACTGCACATCAAACGGTAAACTTGTTGAGATACCATTTGGATATAGCTCATGTGTCGTCAGACCTTCAGGCTCGATAAAGATTTGATGGCTGTCTTTATCCGCAAAACGATGAATCTTATCTTCGATAGATGGGCAATAACGTGGACCCACGCCTTCGATTTTGCCAGAGAACATCGGCGAACGGTCTAAGTTTTCACGGATAATATCATGGGTGCGCGCATTGGTATGGGTGATGTAGCAATTGACCTGCTCAGGATGCATAGACACATCACCCATATAACTCATCACTGGTAGCGGCGTGTCGCCCGGCTGTACGGTCATCACACTAAAGTCAACGCTACGCGCATCAATCCGCGCGGGCGTACCTGTCTTTAGACGACCGACTGGCAGCTTAAGCTCACGCAAACGATCTGCCAACTTGATAGAAGGTTGATCGCCTGCGCGACCACCTTTTGAGCTTTCGAGACCAATATGAATCACACCGCCCAAGAAGGTTCCTGAGGTCAGTACCACCGTTTGCGTATTAAAGATAATACCCGTTGCAGTAACCACTGCCGTCGCACGACCATTTTCAACTAAGATATCATCAGCCGCTTGTTGAAATATATCAAGATTTGGCTGATTCTCAAGCGTATGGCGAATGGCGGCTTTATATAAAATACGATCTGCTTGCGCACGCGTGGCACGAACGGCAGCACCTTTACGGCTATTTAGTACTCGAAACTGAATACCTGATTTGTCCGTCGCTAGCGCCATTGCACCGCCAAGCGCATCAATCTCACGTACCAGATGCGATTTACCGATACCACCAATTGCTGGATTACAGCTCATTTGCCCAAGCGTCTCAATATTATGTGTCAATAGCAAGGTCTGCGCGCCCATACGTGCGGCTGCCAAAGCAGCTTCTGTGCCAGCATGACCGCCACCGATCACTACCACGTCGTAATTTTTTGGGTATTGCATATACGCCTCACTTGACTCATAACGCCGCTTTTAGCCAAAAACTATTATCACCAGAATGTTATGGCTAAATAGCATGGTCATCAGCAAATAAACGTCAGTCGGATTTAAAAAGTTAACGACTTGGAAAAGCCGCTAGATATTGGATTACTAACCCACCATTATAACAATTTTTTGATGCTTAAAAAACGCCGCAGTAGAAACTATTTACATTAAGTGTTAAGCATCATTTTTAAACTTAGTAACTAGCAACTTAATAAATAGCAACTTAATAACTAGTGCCTAGTTACCAGGGCTCAGCGGTACGATTTGATCTGATTGACCAGTGCTCAGCATATGCTGACTGCCATAACCTTCTGGATTGATCTGCAAATAAGCATTCATCAAGCCAATGGCATCGCCATCATTACTGGCCAGAACTTGCTCTTTAATCATGTCCACTGGCGGTAGCAGCAAGTTTTTTAGCAATGCCAAACGCTGCTGGTTATCGCCTTTATTAACGACCATCTCGATAAGTTGACGCGCATCGATGGGTAAATCTGGCGTATTCTGTGCCAATAATGCCAAATGATAAGCTCCCGCAGAATCTTGATCCGCAACGATACGCTGCTCAATCGCAATATAAGTGGCTTCTGTTGCGCCGCCTGCCACGCTAAGCTGATGAATACATTTCAGGGCTGAATGTGGCTCATTGCCAGCAATTTCAATGATGCGCGTGGATTCATTTTTTAAATGCTCACGGCGTTTTTCGATTACCGCTTGCTCAGCAGCTTCTTTTTGCACGTCCGGCTGTTCCGTTGCTTGACTATTCATAAAGCTCTCTCACTCGTATGATAATTATTATTTATATCGCTGATATCTTGCACACTATATGGGGGTAAATTCGATAAAAACAACGAAGCCTAAAGACACTAAAGCGTAAAGACAATAAAAAACCCAAATAGCCATTAACTGACCATTTGGGTTTACTGTGCTTTATCTTATCAAGTTTATTTGAATATCAAAGACATCCAAAGCATACTCTCAAGTATTAAGCAGCAGGGCTGTTTGCTTCAACCAATGGCTTAAGCTCGCCTGATTGATACATTTGCAAAATAATGTCTGATCCGCCCATCAATTCGCCGTCAATCCACAACTGTGGAAAAGTCGGCCAATTGGCGACTTCAGGTAACGTCGCACGGATTTCTGGGTTTTCTAAAATATTTACAAACGCAAATGGGCGACCGATTTGAGTAAGAACTTCAATCGATTTAGCAGAAAAGCCACACTGCGGAAATTGCGGCGTGCCTTTCATATAAATAATAACTTTATTGTCACGGATTTGATCACGGATCAATTGTTCAACGTCGTTTGCAGCAGTATTTGGGGTTTGCTCACTCATAAAAGCTCCTATTGATAAAGCGGTTCATTGAAAACAGTGATTGATATTACAAAATGATTGAGAAAAGAGATGGCTGATACATGGGGCAAGCGCCACGGTATTACAAGTACAAATCTATAGACTATATATATAAAATCTGCATATATAAAATCTGCGCTCAACTCACCAAGTCAATATGACTCGGAGTGCTCAAGCAGCGATGACACCCGATCCAAGCTATCTAGATTCGACAACATTAGGGACTAATAATACCACGGCATTGGCCATAATACCCTCTTGCCGACCGGTAAAGCCTAACTTTTCAGTGGTAGTGGCTTTAACGCTGATATTATTGACCGCCGTCTGCAAATCACTGGCAATATTATCACGCATGGCTTGACTGTGCGGTGCCAGCTTTGGACGCTCACACATCACAGTGATATCAGCGTTGCCTAGACTATAACCAGCCTCTTGCACTTTACTGTAGACATAACGTAGCAGCACCCGCGAGTCCAACCCTGCATGGGCAGCATCTGTATCAGGAAAATGCTGACCGATATCGCCAAGCGCCAATGCGCCGAGCAGTGCATCAGCAAGCGCATGCAGCACCACATCTCCATCAGAGTGTGCCAGCAAACTGTGCGTGTGTTCAATAGGCACACCTGCTAGCACCACATATTGCTGCTGCTGACCATTATTGTGAAAAGCGTGAACGTCGATACCTTGACCAATTTTTATCATTATTATTCCAAGATGAGTGAAACGTGATTAAAATAATTCAAAACCACTATCTAAATTTCTAAAGCGATTTTACCAATGCCTAGACACCATCGGTCGCCACCAGTTTCAATTAACTGGTATAATATGACGTTTATTTTATCATAATACCAGATCCAAAAGATAAGCTGACGTCGTTCTGCTAAGACTACCTATTGTAGCAATGGCATAATTTTTGGCGTCAATATCTATTTTGGAGAACGTACAAATAGTTGAGCCGCTTTATGTCAGCCATACAAGATACCTCAAGCATAGCCGTTTCTGAGTCTTTTACGCCTCATCGTCCATTAACACTTGCCGATATCGAAAATCCTAGCGCCAAGCACGTGATTGTCGGTATGTCAGGTGGCGTTGATTCTTCTGTATCAGCCGTTTTACTTCAACAAGCAGGCTTTAAAGTCGAAGGTCTGTTTATGAAGAACTGGGAGGAAGATGACGGCACCGAATACTGTACGGCAATGGACGATCTAGCGGATGCACAAGCGGTATGTGACAAAATCGGTATGAAGCTACACACGGCCAACTTTGCCATGGAATATTGGGATCGGGTTTTTGAGCATTTTTTAGCAGAATACAAAGCGGGTCGTACGCCCAATCCAGATATTTTGTGCAACAAAGAAATCAAGTTTAAAGCGTTTTTAGACTATGCTTTGACGTTGGGCGCAGATTATATCGCCACCGGTCACTACACGCGCCGCAGTATGAACTATACGAATGCTAACGGCACTGAGGTTGCGCAGCTATTACGCGGGCTTGATAACAATAAAGACCAAAGTTACTTTTTACATGCGGTTGGCGGCGATAAAATCGCTAAGACGCTGTTCCCAGTCGGTGAGCTTGAAAAGCCAGTGGTTCGTCAAATCGCTGAAGAACATGATCTTATTACCGCCAATAAAAAGGATTCAACGGGTATTTGCTTTATTGGTGAGCGCCGTTTTAAAGACTTTTTACAACAGTACTTGCCCGCTCAAAAAGGCGATATCGTCACGGATGATGGTCATATTATCGGTCAACACGATGGTTTAATGTATTATACCTTAGGTCAGCGTGGTGGTATTGGTATTGGCGGTGTCAAAGATCGCCCAGAAGAGCCTTGGTTTGTATTGGCAAAAGACTTGGACAATAACCGTTTGATCGTTGGACAAGGTCATGAGCATCCCATGATGCTGAGTAATGAGCTGCAAGCTTATAAGCTCGATTGGGTCGATGGTTTACCGCCTGCAGATATATTTAGCGAAGACGGCTTACGTTGTATGGCAAAATCGCGCTACCGTCAGCCAGACCAAGCGTGCCGAGTGTTTGCTCTTGATGATAAAGGTTTAGAAGTACGAGTGATATTTGATGCGCCGCAACGGGCAGTGACGCCCGGTCAATCAGCAGTATTTTATATCGATGAGGTTTGTTTGGGCGGCGGTGTCATTGCCTCTATTGACGCGCCTTGCGGGATTTGACATCTCATTTAACGTTAATTAATACAATGATTTGTCTTTTTTTAGGATACTGAATGACCGCTCGCCTTTTTGCCTTGCTGAATATCTCATTTTCTTGTTCGATATGGCTGAAGCGAGGTCTTACGCTTACTTTCATTACTGCGTCATTTAGTGCACAGTCAGCACCAGCAGAGATGGGTAGTATTACGGTTACCAGCTCTAATGCTTCGACTGGTAGTGCTTCTGGCACCTATATCGCAGCAGGTTCTGGTGCTACCGGTAGTTTTACTTTGGTGCGCAATGAAAATATTGGTTATAACAGTAATGCTGAGATAACACCATCTAGTGGTACGCGTACCAACGGTATTGAGATCAGGAATGATTCTAATACTAGTATTGATAAAGATAAGTTTAAGTACACTTTTACTATTACGCCTAATGATAACGCCTCTATACATACCATAAAAATTGGTCAAGCCAGCTATTCAATGGGTGGTAACTCAGAAATTGCACGTCAAACATTAAGTTTTACTCAAAATAGTCAAATCAGTATACCTGCGCAAGCCACTATCAAAAACAACCCAGATGTCCCCTATTACTATAATGCAATGGGCGACTACTTTATGGGCAGCAAAGTCAATAGTACCCAGCTGAATTCACAAAATGCTGTGTTCAACCCGCAGCTGCGTACCGATAGCTCAAATGTGAATGGTAGTGGTTTATTTTATTATAATATTACTAATCTAGCGGGTGCTACTGGTAGCCAAAATCCATATAGTCCTACCTTGAATACGAATAAACAAGTAAGCCTCAGTTCAAATAACGGAGTTTTACCACCGACGCCAACTTTTGAAAATATTATTAAAAGTATCAATAATGGCAGCACGTATTCTGCACTCTCATCTAATACCGCTATTTCCAATGGCGGTACTTATGTCAGTTATGGCATCGAAAACAGTCAAAGCAATTATGTTGTCGCGGTAAGAAATTCGAAAGCCGTGACTTTGACCTATGAAGGGATTATGAATGGTAATATCGGCATTGCGCGTAACGTAATCGGTGAAACCTATAACGAATGGATCAGCTTTGGGGTAGAAAGTGAACCGTTCAATTATGTCTTTTCAGGCACTGTATTCAATGATAATGGCGGTATAAATGATAGCGACATCAATGTCAAAAAAGATAACGCTACGATAGACAGCGGTATATATAACAATACCAACTTCTTCAATGGTACTTTTGACTCTGCTGAAAGCGGTATTGCAGGTAGCACTGTCAAGCTGGTTGATTGTACAACCAATGCTCCTCTTGAAACTATCAATATTCCTACTAATATTGTCGGTAAATATGAGATTAAAATACCTATCGCTTCTCTAACTCGCAAAAGTACTGTCTGCCTGATTGAAGAAAATAGTGGTAGCACTTATCCCATTCGTACTACTAATGAAAAAACGGTTATTTCCTTGACTACTAACAAGTATAACTATGAAAATAATAACTTTGGCAGAGTGATTGATAAAAACGCAGCTTTAGTCCTTGAAAAAGAACAAGCACTTAACGATTGCAAAATCTCCTCATTGTTACCAAATCTAGAAAACAAGCTTGCCTATAGTAAAGCCGCCCTATCTGAAGTAACTCCAGGACAATGTATTGCCTACAAAATTACTGCGACCAATCGAGCCAACCTTAGTATCAATCACTTTGTTCTACAAGATGTCTTGCAAGAAAAAAATGTGAATGGCGCAATAGTGACGTCAAAACTTGCGAATCCAATTCATCAAGCAAGCGAATATGCCGCAGACAGCGTCGCTATCGGCAATAACGGTACTGTCAAAACGGTAACCTCAATTTTAGATCCAAGGACAAAACGTAGTTTTTACTTTAATACTAAGTATGGCACCACACACTCTAATACACCCGATACCCCTTAATAATAGCGTTATATGCATATTTTGATTTTATCAACGGCTACATTTGCTACACTACCCGTATTTTTTTGACCACAGTCTTATATGATGTGTTCATTTGTGGGATTTCACAGTTTTCATCACTTTTACTTTTTTAATTTAAAGGCATTATTATGAACTTACTTACCGCACTCTCCCCAATCGATGGTCGTTACGCCTCTAAAGCTGACAGCTTGCGTCCTTATTTATCAGAATTTGGTCTCATTAAAGCCCGCGTCACTGTCGAGATTCGCTGGTTACAGTCATTGGCAGATAACAATGCGATTGGTGAATTGGCAGCATTTGATACCGATACCAATGCCTTTTTAAACAGCATCGTTGATGACTTTAGTGAAGCAGATGCCCAAGCCATCAAAGACATCGAGGCGACGACCAATCATGATGTAAAAGCCGTTGAGTACTTCATCAAAGACAAGTTCCGTGGTCAGGCAGCGCTTGAGGATTCATTAGAATTTATTCATTTTGCGTGTACCAGTGAAGATATCAACAACTTGTCTTATGCGTTAATGCTAAAAGACAGCCGCGAGATTGTGGTTGCGAAAATGCAGCAATTGATTGATAGCATCGTTGATTTGGCGATTACTCACGCCGACCAACCGATGCTATCACGCACCCATGGTCAAACCGCTAGCCCAACAACGCTAGGCAAAGAAATGGCAAACGTCGCTTATCGCCTAGCCCGTCAAATTAAGCAAGTCGGTCAAGTAGAGCTATTAGGTAAAATCAATGGCGCGGTTGGTAACTATAACGCTCATTACGCCTCATATCCTGACGTTGATTGGCAAACACATGCAGAACGCTTCATTGATGAAAGTCTTGAGCTGACTTTTAACCCTTATACCACGCAAATTGAGCCGCATGATTATATCGCTGAGCTATTTGATGCAGTCAAACGTTTTAACACCATCCTAATCGATTTTAACCGTGATATTTGGCAATACATTAGCTTAGGCTATTTTAAACAGCGCCTAAAAGATGGCGAAGTTGGTTCTTCTACCATGCCGCATAAAGTAAATCCGATTGATTTTGAAAACTCTGAAGGTAACTTGGGCGTTGCGAACGCGATGCTGGCTCATTTGGGTGAAAAACTGCCTATTTCGCGTATGCAGCGTGATTTATCAGACTCTACCGTACTTCGTAATATCGGTGTTGGTCTGGCACAAAGCATGATTGCTTATGATGCTTGTTTAAAAGGTGTCAGCAAACTTGAATTGAATGCCCAGCGCTTAAATGACGATTTGGATAATGCACAAGAAGTATTGGCAGAGCCGATTCAAACCGTCATGCGCCGCTACCGTGTTGAAAACCCGTACGAGAAACTAAAAGCCTTGACTCGTGGTAACGCCATGACTCGTGAAGCCATGCTGACATTCGTTGAAAGTGATGAGCTATCTGCGGTGAGCGATGCGGATAAAGCGCGCCTACGTGAGATGACGCCTGCCACTTATATCGGTAATGCGGCGGAGCAAGCGCGCACGATTAAAGAGTGGATTGCTAAGATTTAGCTGGTAACAATCTTATCTTTATAAAATGTAAAAAAGATATAAACGAGCATTCATTTATATCTTTTTAAAAAAACCTTACTCTAAACACTATGATTTTTTAAATACATAGTTAATGGGTGAGGTTTTATTCTTTATCGTCTTCATCTTTTTTATCACTGCTATCACCCGGTATAATCGCTTTGGTAACAGCAACAGTACCTTTAACGACGCCTTTAGTGGTTTTGTAGGCGACTTTTACAGGTACAGTGACGATTTTATGCACACAAGCTTGCAGCATAAACATACTGGCGATGATGACGATAAACTGTAATTTTTTCATAAATTTCCTACGGATAATGAGAGGCACTGATGGCTATATTTTGACCATCAGCTAGACGCTAATCATAAACCAATACACGTCAGCTATAAAGCACTGTTCTAGTTTTATATTCTGTCTACCTTGATATCCTTTCTACTTAAACACACGGATCTACCCATGACTTCTATACCGCTTTGTTTACCCGACTCTATCACGCCTGAGCAATTTTTAAGCGAATACTGGCAAAAAAAGCCACTCTTAATTAAACAAGGCTTACCACAGCTAATTGGCATGTTTGAACCTGACGACATGCTCGGTCTAGCCCTAGAAGAAGATGCCGCAGCGCGCCTGCTGACTCAAGCAGCAAGTAAAAAAGAAGGTCAGGCGCAGTGGCAACTTAAAAAAAGCCCATTGACTGAAACTGATTTCGATAACTTACCTGAGCAATGGACCGTACTGGTGCAGAATATGGAACAGTGGTCACCTGAGCTTGGTCAATTGTGGCAAGCCTTTGACTTTATTCCACAATGGCAACGTGATGACATCATGGTTTCTTATGCGCCAAAAGCTGGTTCAGTCGGCAAACACTATGATGATTATGATGTGTTTTTAGCACAAGGCTACGGCACTAGACGTTGGCAACTGGGCAAATTCTGTGATAAAGATACTGAGTTCGTCGCCGATGAGCCGATTCGCCTCTTTGATGACATGGGTGAGATTATTTTTGATGAAATATTAGAAGCCGGTGACGTGCTTTACGTACCGCCGAAGCTGTCGCATTTTGGTGTGGCACAAGACGATTGCTTAACCTTTTCATTTGGCTGCCGTCGTCCTAACTTGATGCAAATCATCGACAGCTTGGCTGATATTGCCACCAACGACAGCGATTTATTTATCCCAATGCTGTTGCCACAAGCGCTGCAAGCATCAGGTGAATTGCAAGCAAGCAGCATCAATGCGATCAAAGATCAGCTATTACAAATGCTACAGTCTGAGCGTGGTGATGATATCATTCGTCAAGCAGTTTCTGAAGTCGTCAGCAAACGCCAGTATGATGCGCTGATGCCAGAGGATACATTAGATACCGATGAGCTCATGCAAGCTCTAGCAGAAGGTGCCACCTTGCAAGCGGATTATAGCAATCGTTTGCTCTATAGCCAGACTAATGATGGCATTGTGCTATATGCCAATGGTCAGCGCATTGACGGGCTTGATGATACAGCAGTAGCGGTATTGGTGCGTTTGGCTAATGGCGAACACCTAAATAGTCAAGATGTCACCGATGTTGATGCAGATGATTTGAGCGAATGGCTAGAGAACGGCTGGGTGTGGATTGATATTGCTGAATAATATCTATTAATCAGACATTAATCAAATAACGCAAATAAAAAAACCGCTATCTGACAATTACTCAGATAGCGGTTTTTTCTTATACATCCTACTCGGTATTTATAGCTATACCAAACACTGCTTCGCACTTATCAAAACGGATATAAGAGCGAAGCGGGTTTGTAATTAATACAGTTATTCTGTACCAAGTTCAAGCAAGCTAGCATTACCACCGATCGCTGTGGTATTGATTGTTTTGACACGCTCAGTGACAAAACGATGCAAATAATCAGGCGTTAGCATCTCTGACAAGCCTTCCATATCAGTGACGCTGATGACTTGCGTTAAGATACCGTCTGTATTGGCAAGCTCTTGACTGATGGTCTGCACTTCGCTTCGATTACCAGAGACTGCAACCTGTGCCAGACGATCGATATATAAAAGCGTGACGGTTTGCGAGTCATTCGCCACACTCAATACATCTTCGCTGATACCTGTATCGTATAGTATCTTGGCAGCTTCATTGCACATCTCATCTTGGCTTGGGCAATGCAGGATGACTTCATTACCTGTCAATAGTGCGGCTACCAGCTGTCCTAATACTGCCATGGCTCTAGCAGATTCACCACCAATAACCATGGTCTTACCACGACCAGTGACATATAGATCGTTGGACTCACCAGTTGCACCAGTCATGCGATGCACCTCATCCAAGCTAGGCGCGGCGCTCAATAGATGATTGAACAAACGCTTTGCTTTATTGGCGTCACCAGTCAGCAGCGCCAATTTTGGAATAGCCGCTTGCAGATATGTTGCGCGATTCACTGCGCCAAGTAATCGCCAAGATTCACAAACCTGGGCATGATTTTTTTTGAATTCAGTCGCCATGTTGCTACTCCTTATGCGAGTTCTGTTTGAGTGGTGGTTTGGGTAGTAGTATTAGCAGTTGTCTGGTTTCCGCTATTTGACTCTGAGCTAAGCTGCATCAAACGTGCGACATAATGCGGGCCACCAGCTTTAGGACCCGTACCAGACAGACCACAACCACCGAATGGTTGTACGTTTACGACGGCACCGATTTGGTTGCGGTTGATATAAGTATTACCTACAAACGCACGGCGCTCGATGTGCTCAACGGTATTTTCGATACGGCTATGAATACCTAGGGTCAAGCCAAAGCCTGTCGCGTTGATGGCATCAATCAACTTATTCAGATCACGTGCTTGATAACGCAGTACGTGCAAAATTGGACCAAAATGCTCACCACCGATCACGTCGATACTTTTCACTTCGATCGCTGTTGGTAATACAAAGGTAGACTGTTCTTGACTGACAACTGAGCTTGAACTCATTGGCGTCTGTGCCAAGATAGTCGCCGTTGGCTCAGCGTCCATACGCTCGATATGCGCTTCAAGACTACGTTTGGCATCCGCATCAATCACTGGGCCCACATCTGTAGCAGCATATAAAGGATTGCCGACCGATAGCTCAGCCATATTACCTTGTAATAGCTCAATTAAATTATCAGCCATTTCTTCTTGCACGCACAATATACGACAAGCTGAGCAACGCTGACCTGCTGAACCAAATGCAGATAAGACAGCGTCTCTAACCACTTGTTCTGGCAATGCCGTTGAATCGACAATCATAGCATTCTGACCACCAGTTTCGGCGATAAAAACAGGTAGCTCACCACTGGCTTGTGCATGATCATTTAAGCTTTGGTTAATACGTTGAGCCGTTTGGGTTGAACCCGTAAATATCACACCTGCTATATTGTCAGCCGCTGTCAATGCACCACCAACATCGCCAGCACCGATCACTAACTGTAAGGCTTGTGTTGGTACGCCTGCTTGGTACATTAGCTGAGCACCAAAATGGGCAATCAAGCTGGTTTGTTCGGCAGGTTTCGCCACCACCGTATTACCTGCTGCTAGCGCCGCTACGATTTGACCCGTATAGATAGCCAATGGGAAGTTCCATGGGCTAATACAGACAAAGGTGCCACGTGCTTTATAAACTTGACGAGATTGCTTGCCAGCCAAATCGGTAAATTCATGCACGACGTCGTCTAAACGCTCTGCTTCATCGGCATAAAAACGGCAGAAATCAACCGCTTCTTTAATTTCATCAATACCGTCTTGAAGGGTTTTGCCCGCTTCGATTTGGCATAGCGCCATTAGCTCAGCGTAGTTTTCTTCATAGAGATCAGCTATCTTACGCAATATTTCAGCACGCTTAGCAGCTGATACTGCTTGCCAGACACTTTGCCCTGCCACTGCGGCATCGATTGCTTGACCAGCTATTTCAGCATTGGCATAAGTGACTTCACCAGCACTTACTTCGTGGTTCCAAGGTGCACGTACGGTTTGAGTCTCAAGCTTATGCGTTATGCCTTCTACTTCATATTCATCAATTGCTTTGCCATTGACGATTGACGTCGCTGACCAAGTTTTATGCAGATGGCTATCGATAGCAGATTTAAAGGGCAGCCATTGTGACTCTACGAATATATTAGGACCAAAACTGGCACGGCGCGCACCATAAATCTCTAACGGCAACGGAATCTCTGGATTGTGTAACGTCGCATTAGCCAGTAGCTTGTCATAAGGATGTACTGTTAGCTTCTCAATCGGATAAGACTTGTCTAGCAGCTGATGGACAAACGAGCTGTTGGCACCGTTTTCGAGCAAGCGACGTACCAAGTACGGCAGCAAGTCTTTATGCGCGCCAACTGGGGCATAGATACGTACCGGAATTTTATACGCTTGTAAGATATGATCATAAAGCGCATCGCCCATACCATGTAGACGCTGAAACTCAAAGTCTCTATGCTTACTCATGGTCATAATTGATGCTAGGGTGTGCGCATTGTGTGTCGCAAACTGTGGCCAAATCAAGCCGCGCAGATGATCTGACAATAAGAAACGCGCACAGGCAAGGTAAGCAGTATCCGTGCCTTCTTTGCGTGTCCAGACAGGATAGCCTGACAGACCTTTTTGCTGGGCAAGCTTGATCTCAGTATCCCAATAGGCGCCCTTTACCAGACGTACTGGAATACGATCTCCCACCTCAGTCGATAGCCGTGCCAACCACACCAAAATAGCGATGGCACGCTTAGAGTAACCTTGCACGACCAAGCCAAGACCATCCCAGTCAGCCGTCAAATTGTCACGGTACAAAGACTCAAACAGTTTTAAAGAAATTTCAAGGCGGTCGGCTTCTTCGGCATCGATACTAAGATCCACATTGACTTCACGTGCCGCTTCGATGAGCAGCAAGCAGCGTTGACGTAATAAACCCATGACTTGGGCTTCTTGCGTGGCTTCATAGCGAGGGTGCAATGCTGACAGCTTGATAGATACTGATGGCTTAGGCATGCCTTCTTTGACTTTAATACTGGCAGTGGCTCTGATCGCATGCAGGTAGTCATTGAAGTATTTTTCAGCGTCTTTATGCGCAATAGCCGCTTCACCGAGCATATCAAACGAATAGGTATAGCCTTTATTACGATAAGGTTGGCTATTTTTATTGGCGTCCTCGATGGTCTCGCCCAATACAAACTGATGACCCATGATACGCATGGCTTTTTGCATGGCACTACGAATAACAGGCTCGCCCATCTTTTTAGTCATGCGATCCAAAAAGCCTGATGCTGTGGTGCTACTATCAATACTGACGACACGACCTGTCATCATCATTCCCCATGTCGAGGCATTGACCATAAAACCGTTGTCATTTTTGATGTGCTTTTTCCAATCAGCCACACTCATTTTGTCATGAATCAAGGCATCAGCAGTATAATTGTCTGGCACTCGAATCAAAGCTTCTGCCAAGCTCATCAGCAAGATACCTTCTTGGGTATCAAGACTATACTCAAGCAATAACGAGTCGACCATCTTGACCGCTTTGCCATCATTACGTACATGCTCAACCAGCTGGCGCGTTTGCTCAGCAGCGGCGTCACGTTCTTCTGTGCTGGGTTTAGCAAGTGGCAATAATTTGGACAACCAGCGCTCTTCATCAACGCTATACAACGGCGAAATACGGGCGTGCAGAGTTTCTGCCGACTGGGCAATATAATCTGGCGATAGCAAATCGACAGGATTAAAAAAAATCGGCTCTTGCGGGGTAAACTGGTCTACTGGGTTCATAACAACTCCATAACTATCGTTTAAAAACCATCATAAATAGTGCTTTAGGAAGTCTGATCGTCTGGTATAACTAGCCATCACCATCATTCATTTAGATGATGGCTATCGATAGATACTTATAACAATAATCAAAAGTCCAAACGGCGCCATCACAAAACGAGAAAATCCAGCGTAGGCTGGAAGCGGTTAAGTAGGTCGTTCGACTGTTAAACGGGCTACGTTAACAATACAAAGGCAACAACGAACAGCTAAGCGGCATTAGTGCCTTCTTCTTGTTTGTAGTGAAAGGAGTGTGATGATCAGATATCGCTACATTAAAACGAAATAATCGCTTTAGCAAAAAAATCTGCCATCTTGGGTGCTGCTAATTCACTGTAAGAAAAACCTCTACGGCGTTGATTGAGGTGATGCGCTTAACTCGGCTATAATATCATGAAAAAAAATTTCAAACTAACGATATTGCTTATTTTCACAAATTAATATATTTCTAAAAAACAATCAGTTAACGGCACTTTATCCCTTATGACGCACTGGTTATACTTTTCTATTTACTATTGACGATTAATTGTTTTATTAAATCAAACACTTGAATAAATTTAGGGAAATTTGAGCCATTTTAAATCAAAAAAAACCCCTTTATCGTTTCCGAATAAAGAGGAGTTTAACGTAACAAAACTCAAAAACAGTAAAGTAATATCGAACGCTCACCGCATCCTAGTAAAACTTATAAAACCACCAACTTGGTCAGCAAAATAACGGTCAATACCCAAACTGGGATCGTAATTTCAGAGAATTTACCGGTCATCAGTTTTACCGCGGTAAAGGTGATAAAACCAAGCGCAATACCATCAGCGATAGAGTACGTCAGCGGGGTCAATAACAGAACAACCGCTACAGGAGCCGCCTCTGTCAAATCTTCCCAGTTGATTTCTTTTAGGGTAAATAACATCAGTACCGACACATAGAAAATCGCGCCAGCTGTGGCGTAAGCAGGAATCATACCAGCCAATGGTGCAAAGAAAATACTCAGCACAAACAATACGCCAACCGTCACTGCCATCAGACCTGTACGACCACCTGATGCCACTCCAGAAGCACTCTCAATATAACTGGTGGTCGATGACGTACCCAACATTGCACCAGCGACCGTAGCAGTAGAATCCGCCAGTAGCGCTTTGTCCATATTAGGAATATTGCCGTCTTTATCAATTAAACCCGCTTTATTTGCAATACCAACCAAACTACCTGTCGTATCAAATAAATCGACGAATAAGAAGGCAAAAATAACGCTGATCATACCAACGTCAAACGCGCCGGCAATATCAAGCTCCATCAATGTTGGTGTGATAGATGGCGGCGCAGACATGATGCCAGCAAACTGTGTATGGCCTGTCAACAAGCTAATCACGGTGATAACCAAGATACCAATCGTCACGGCACCTGGGACTTTTTTATAGACCAAACCAATAATAATAAAGAAACCCAAAGCAGCCATCATAGGCGCAAATGAGGTCATGTCACCTAGCATCACCAATGTCGCATCACGACCGACAATGATACCTGAGCTCTGTAGCGCAATAAATGCTAAGAAAGCACCAATACCTGCCACAATACCTTGCTTAAGACTGTTTGGAATGGCGTTGATAACCCATTCGCGAATCTTAAATAAACTCAAAATGATAAACAAGCAGCCTGATAAGAAAACAGCACCTAGCGCAGTTTGCCAAGCGTAGCCCATACCCAATACAACGCCGTAGGTAAAAAAGGCGTTCAAACCCATACCTGGTGCGAGTGCCACCGGCAGTCTGGCATAAATACCCATAATAAAGCAGCCTATTGCCGCTGCTAAACAGGTGGCAACAAATACCGCCCCTTTATCCATACCAGCTTCCGCCAATACGTTGGGGTTGACAAAGATGATATAAGCCATGGTCAAAAAGGTGGTTATACCGGCAAGGATTTCCGTTTTGACTGTGGTGTTTTCACCATTAATCCCAAAATAGCGTTCAATTGCATTCATAAGTGTCGCGCCCAGCTTGCTAGTGAAAGAACAAATTTATTGATGCCTAAAATAAATATGACGTCAGCCAATGGATGGCGACGTCATTATCAAAAGACAGCGGTAACAAGGTGCAACATTTTAGAGAAGTTGCGGTACAAATTCAATCATTACCAGTGCCTTATGGGTACAAACCCACCTTTTCAGTCAATTGAGACATAACAGCCAGACAATATTTCAGACATCCGCATATAAATTAACCTTATACTATGAATTCTACAAACAGCTGTTAATTATTTGGTATTTAACACTTTAACAAATGACCTTTTCGACATTTAGCAGTACACTAGGCGGCTGATAGCAATATGCATCATGACTGTCATATTATATTTTCGTTATTAAAGATCCTATCTGGTCTGCGTGTCGCGCCATGCCAGCTATTATTAATTACCCATGAGTCCCATACATGCCTGAATCATTAAATATTATCGACCTTATTACCCAAGCCAGTCTCTTGGTGCAGATTGTGATGGCATTATTGTTATTGGCGTCTTTAGTCAGTTGGGTAATTATCTTTCGTATGAGCGCGCGGCTTGGTACGGCCAAAAATTTCGATCAACAGTTTGAAACTTGGTTTTGGTCAGGTGAAGACTTAGCCAAGCTTTACCAAGGCGTACAAGGCTCGCCTGAACGCCAAGGACTTGAGCAAATATTTTATGTGGGATTTTCTGAATACTTAAGAATGCATAAAAAGCGCCAACCCAAAGATGACATCATCGATGGTGTTGAGCGCAAGCTACGAGTCGGTTTAGGACGTCAGCAGCAACTATTAGAATCAGGACTGACCACGCTAGCGAGCATTGGCTCAGTCGCGCCTTATGTTGGATTGTTCGGTACGGTTTGGGGCATCATGAACGCCTTTTTAGGGTTATCACAAACGGAACAAGCAACCCTCGCCTCTGTCGCACCTGGTATTGCCGAAGCACTAATCGCAACCGCTATGGGCTTGTTTGCAGCGATTCCTGCCGTACTGGCATATAACCACTTTACCGCCAAATCTAGTCGCTTGTACGATTCACGTGCTTTATTTTGTGATGAAATGACGGGCATGCTCCAGCGCGAGACAAGTGCAGAAAGCACTGTTGGTAGAGACAATATCGCTACGAGAGAAACGACATCTACAGCCAATCAGGCACAAGGACTATGAAATCATGAAACAGAGTCCCTATCGCCGTGAAAAAAAAGCGCTAAATGCGGAGATGAATGTCGTTCCTTATATCGATGTGATGTTGGTGCTGCTCGTCATATTTATGGTCACAGCACCCATGCTGATTACGGGCGTCGATGTTGACTTGCCAAAAGAGCAAACCAATACCATGAGCCAAAGCCAACTACCCGTCATTGTGTCCTTGACCGATAGTGGCGATATTTTTATCAGTTATGAAGACAATGTCGACCTGCCGATTAGTGAAACAGAGCTGATTGATACGCTCGCCAATCTGCAAAACCAAAGCAGCAATGTAGGTGCTCAGCCCGTACAAGTGATGATTAATGCCGATCAAAACAACCAATATGGCGCTATCATGACACTCATGGCCACCTTACAACAAGCAGGCATTCAAAAGGTGGGATTATTAACAGGCGCACCCTTGCCCACACCATCATTGTAATAAATCCTATTCCTCGCTCAGCTTGCTATAATAAAGTAGATAATTTGATGAACCTCGTCCTTGAGTATCTTTACCATGCATAATGCTCCTGTCGTTTACGTACCGACCCAACCTGAAGGCAATGGGCTAACATTGCCTACGCTACTTAGCGTGCTGGCACATGGTCTCGTGATTGGGATACTCGTTTATACTTATCAACATACTAAAACCGACACTGTGGAAAGTATTGAGACGGTCATGGTCTCCCCTGAGCAATTGGCTGAAATGCAAGGTCAAATCCTTGCCAATCGTGCAGCGGCAGCTAGCGCGATGCAAGCTGAAACTAGCACAAGCAGTGCATCGAGCACCTCATCATCAGAAAGTTTTAGCGATAGCGCCAGTCAGCCAAACTCGCAGCGTGTGCCTGTCTTTACGCGCTCTAACGATCCTGCCAGTCAACCAATGCTGATGAGTGAAGAGCAGCATCAACGCTTACTTGAGCAAAACCAAGACTACGAACGTCGAATGGCAGAGTGGGCAGCACAATTAGATGAGTCGGTGACAGAAGAGCATGGTCAGGTGGAGCAAAACAAAAAAGAGCAGCTAATAGAAGAACAAAAACAGCTGGGCGATTTCCGTAATAAACAAAATAACCCGCCAAAGATTACACGCCCGACTGCGACTGATAAAAATTTAAAGATTAATACAGGTGATTCTGGTAGCGCAGGTCAGAGATATGATCTAGAAGCAGACGGCAACTCAACAACATCTAATGGTGGTAGTAGCAGTACCTCTGGTTCTACTGGTGCTAGCGATAGTGATATAAAAGCACTAATCAAAAAGAATCTTATATCACCAGAAGGAGCTAAGGGGCAAACTGTCTTAGCAACTCTGACTATTACTGTTGATAGCAGTGGTATTATAACTGGTTACAATGCATCAGGAAGTAACCCAAAATATAACAAAGCACTAGAAGATGCAGCTAGGGTTACCAGAAAATTACCCATTGGTCCTGACGATCCTAAATACCCTACTTTTAGCATAGAATATATTGGAACAACTAAATAAAACTCAGTATATAAAAATCTCATTTCTTAAATTTTAAAAGTATCAAGATTCTTTATTAATTTTAGGAGAATAAATTGTACAATTATATTTACAAAAAAAAGCTGACAACTCTGTGTATTAGCGCATCATGTTTACTTGCTTCTACTAGTTTGTTTGCCAAAGAAATAGTCGTACTACAGGATAGTTTCGAAATTCCCGTTCAACAAAACCAAGTCGCGTTTGTGCCATTTGCTGGTGATTCTGTATTATCGCCGATTATTCTAAATGATTTAAGCAAAACAGAGCTAAAAGTGACTAGCAAGGATCTACCACAGCAGCCGCGCAGTAGCAGCGAGCTGGCAGGCACATTGCCAGTATGGCAAAGCATGGGGATTCCTTATCTAGTGGTCGGCAGCACCCGCAGCAATCGCGGTAAAATAGTAACCGATTACGAAGTGATTGACGTTAAATCTGGTAGAGTAATCGAAGGCAAACAAAGCTTAACGGCTGACAATAATAAAGAAAGCATGCGCTATGCTGGTCACGTCATCGCTGATAAAGTATATGAGCTAATTACTGGTACGCCAGGTGACTTTTCAGGGCGTATTGCTTATATTGAAGAGATTGGTGCTGGTAAAGAAAAAGTCTCACGTTTAAAAGTGATGGATGCCGATGGCGAAAATGCCAAAACCATTACTGAAGTAACCGGTTCTATCTTTTCACCAACATGGTCGCCAGATGGCAATCGCATTGCTTATTCCGTACAACGTGATAAATCTTATCCCGTTATTTATGTACAAAGTGTGAGCGGTGGCGGTGCAACCCCGTTAACGCCCTTCCCTGGCAGCAACCTCAGTCCATCATTTTCACCTGATGGCAGCAAGATATTATTTTCTAGCAGCTTTGAAGGCAGTGCCGATATTTATGAGATGAGTGCCAGTGGTGGTCAACCTAGAAGGCTTATCAATTGGCCAAGCAGCGAAGTGCAACCAAGTTATGCGCCTGATGGCAAATCCTTTGTTTTTGTATCAGACAAAACTGGATTTAACAAACCACAGATTTATCGTTATGAGTTTGGTTCAGGACGTACTACTAAGGTATCAAGTAGCGGTTATGCCACTAGCCCGCAATTTAGTAACGATGGCTCACAAATTGCATTTTTAAGTGGTCGCTCAGCGGCGATCATGAATAGCGGCGGCACGGTCACTACTAACTTGGGCAATACCGGTATCGATGAAGCGCCAAGCTTTTCGCCTAATGGTAAGCGTGTTGTTTACGCCTCAAAGCAAGGTGGCAAAGGCGTATTAACCATCAAATCATTGAATGGTGGCGAGTCGTTTGGTAAGTCTGGTCAAGGCACGATTCGCTCACCAGTCTGGTCATCTAGTCCTAAATAAATCCTCTTTCTTAATCCATAAAGTCTTGCTCATAAAAAAGCGCCTAATAAATAATTAGGCGCTTTTTTATATTGCGAAGCACGGTTAAATCATTTTGCTACTAGGATATATTGGACAATTATTGACTAAAATAGTAAACACGATTAATCATCACTCGGATCACCCGCTGATGGATTTGGATGCCGCAGTTTTGCCACATCTTCAGCAGTCACGGTATCGGTAAAACCATTTAAGTCACTGACCACATATTGAGTAACCGCCGCCATCTGCGCATCGTTCATCATCCCATGGAATGAGGGCATACCACGAAAGCCATTAATCAAGATATCGATGATGTAATACTTTGATTGCATCTTACTGTTATTCGCCAGTGGCGGATAATAGCCTGCACCGTAAGCACCCTCGCCTTTGTGCATGTGACAAGCCGCACAAGAGTCGTGATACAGCTTTTTGCCATCTGTCGTTACAAAGCCATTTGTGCCTTCAAACTTTGCGTCCCATTCAGTAATACTTGGGTCGTCTTCCATATTGGGCAATGAGCTGTCGTCGACAATATTGATAGCAGGTGCAGTAAGCTCTTCACGGCTCATATAAACGCCGCCCCATGCACCCGTATTTCGGCTTGCTTGATAGTCATTGGTTGTCAAGGAATCCTGATCTTGTACACTGGAAACCGTCACTTCATCATCTGACCGTTGACTACAGCCCAACAGTGCTGCACTGCTGATCCCACTCAGCAGCATCACCGTCAGCAGTTTGAGTGTCATTTTTTTCATGACTTTTTTCTTCAAGATTGCTTTCTCCACGATTGCCTTCTTCACAATTGCATTGTCCATGATAGCCTCTGAATCTTATAGTTATTTATATAACCCAAGCGTTATTAAACAAGCATTTTTGCTTTTTTATGTAGGCGCTTTGCGGCATCCATACCAGATAAAATAGCGCCTTCTTGCCATGCCGGAATATGTGAGCAATGCTCGCCCGCCAGCACAATACGATTATCAATACTGCACAAGGTATCGTAATGCTGACGACGGGTCGACTCATTCCAAATACCGTAACAGCCGAGCGTCCATGGGATGCGGTGCCAGACAACTGATGTCCCTGCACGGAATTCTTTTGGATACTGAGGATGGATGTATTTACCATAAGCAAGCGCAACATTAATACGCTCTTGCGGCGTTAAGCTATTAAACTTATAAGACGTCGGACCATAACCATACGCACCGAGTAGCACGCCCGTACCATCTTTAAACATATTTTGTGACGGGTAAGCAATCTGAGCAATGGGCATGTCGGTATAAGTCAGACCACCAAATATCCATTCATCCTCTTCCCAAAAGCGGCGGTTGAACTCTAGACCAACTTTATAAGAGGTTTCATAAGGCACGGCGGCCATCGCCTGCTTCATTGGTTTTGAGACATTGATATCCATCTGCGTCAATACAGTTAATGGAATATTGCACACGCACCAGTCTGCACGAATGGTCTTGGTGGCACCATCTGGGCTGTTGCTGTCTACATAATCGACAGTGACGCCACTGTCATCTTGATGAATTTTAGTGACCTTTGCATTAAACTCAATCATATCGCGGCATTCACGGGTGAACGCATCCCCAATTTTCCCCATACCACCTACTGGCTGAAACATCGTCGGTTGATGACCATAAGTCATATGGTTGCCATAAATATCTGCCCACATACCTGAATCTAGTATCTCACTAATCGGCAAAGGTTTTGATGGCGTCGCATCAGGCATCAAGCCACCACCCGGAAACACACTAAAGCCGCGATGTTTACTGGTTTCATTACTGGCGCGATAACGATAATCTTTATCTAGCACCCCCCAGCCTTTTAAACCTTCTAATAGCTTTTCTTTGTCCTCAGTATTGACCGAGCGATCAAGACCACCGACGTTAACTGATTTCGATAGCAGCTCCGCGACATGACCTTGGATATCGTTTTTCACATCACCCAAACGCTGCGGCACGCCGTCGAAATGAGTACTGCGATGCAGATAAGCACGATCATTGGTTTGAATAAAGGGCTGCATTTCAACGCCAAACTGTTTGCAATAATGGAAGACGGCATAATGATGGCTTGGCAGACGCCACGGTCCACCATTAAAATAATTGCCCTCTTCAAAATCACAAGTGACTTCTTCGCCGCCAAGCTCGGTATATTTGTCCCCACTGTTCAATGTCCAGCTACGACCGCCGCCACGATTTTGATATTCAAGTACTTTGACATCGTAGCCTGCTTTACGTAACTCATAAGCCGCGGTCAGCCCGCCAAGACCCGCACCAAGAATGACGATACTAGCGCCCGGAGGTGCACCTTTAAGATCCATGGTCTCTTTAAAACTCGACTCTGACGCAAATCCTAATGTCGTCATCGCCTGATACATCGCTGTTGCGCCTGCGGTTTTACCAATCATCGAGAGCAGTTGGCGCCGCGTTGGTGATTGAAGCATGTCTTTCATAATAATGTCCTTGAAGTAGACGTTCCTGCAAGACGGTAGGCATATATATCATTAATCAGCTCGACTTAGTTCTACGTCTGTTTTTCGAGCTGTTGTGCCTTACCATGTTGCCTGTAGATCTTGTCCTATAATAAATATGTAGATCGTCTTTATAGAATCAATGAATTAACGACGGCGCCTAGACCGCAAGATGGCTCGTATAATAAACACAATGATAATAATAGCCACGATGATACCGATTACTGCCAGTAAGCCCGCATATTTGATTAAGAAGGGCTTGTCAGTACCTGTCGTTGCGATACGGTCAACATCACTAGCACTCACCTCACTACTGTTGAGACCACCAAAATTCACACGCACATAATTGGTAATACCAGCGATTTGCTCGCTATTTAGCTCATCTGAGAACCCTGGCATGATAGGTGATGTGTTAGTCGCGCCTTCTACCCCATGAAGGATCATATTGACCAGCGCATCAGGTTTCTCACGGCGAATACTGCTGAGTCCAACGATAGGAGCGTAACGCGCATCAGGCTGACCATAACCGTCAACGCCGTGACAGCTACCACAGGCTGCCAAATATAGCGATTCTGGTGAATTGCTGCCATTACTCACCTGTGCTTTGGCTTGGGCTAAATAATCTTTTTGCGCCAGTAAATCGTGAGTGATAGATTCGCTAATGGGTGTTGGTAAACGCGAGACATCAACGGCTGCGACCTTATCATCTGTTTGGATAGCAGGCACCGCTTTTAGATAAGCAGCAATGGCATTCAAATCTTCATTTTTTAAGTAGCGCGTACTATGTGCAACCGCCTCACCCATAGGACCACCTGCATAGGCACGCTGGTCAAGCTCACCAGTACGCAGATAAGTGACGATATCTTGTTCACTCCAACTACCGATACCGCTCGACTCGTCAGGCGTGATATTTGGTGCATGCCAATGACCAAGCTGAGCACCTGATAGATACATTTTTTTATCGAAACCCATGGTGCTATTACGCGGGGTATGGCAAGTGCCGCAGTGCTCTAAGTTATTGACAATATATTCACCACGTTGCTGCGTCTCGGTGAGACCATCACGGTTTTCAGTAGACGGGACATTAAGAAAATTCCAGCCAATCATTAAGCTGCGAATGTTAAAGGGAAATGGCAGGTCAGTTTTATATTTCGGTGCTTCATCGATAGCAGGTACGGTTTGCAGATAAGCAAACAACGCACTGATATCTTCTTCTTTCATGCCACTATAAGAAGGATATGGCATGGCAGGGTAAAGCATATGGCTTGGCGTACGACCTTTTTGCAACGCGTTCTTTAGGTCCGTTTCGGTATAATCACCGATACCATAACGTTTAGACGGGGTGATATTGGTTGAGTAGATATCTCCCATCGGCGTTTCGATCGCTGTACCGCCAGTATAATCTTCGCCATGACATGCCATGCAATCGGCCGCACGGGCAATGTAAGCACCGCGATTGACAAGCTCGCTATTGGCTGGACTAATATTAGGTAAACTGGCATTAGGCAGGCTAGCATTCGCTAGGCTGGTATTGACGACGCTTGCGCCTTCAGCCATCGCAGCGCTGGAGGTCATACCGATGACGAGCATCGATAACATCACAGAAAGTGGCTTCATAATATCCTCATATAGCTGGCACCTAGGGTGTTGTAATTATTATTAGGATGAATGATTGAGATGAAAGATTTAATATTGAGCAAGCCTTAATGAGTGATGACTTGTTATACTCAATTGATAGTCCATTAAATGAGGTAGCAAATCATCCAGTAAATGCTTAATACAGTAGCGTGGTAAAAGTAATTTCATAAGCATAGTTACTAAATGATGTCTACTCACTCTACTAATGTAAGACTATTTCGCTACTATTACTTAGCGAGTAACGTATTGGTCTCAAATTTTTACAAAACGTAAAGAACTGCGTTATCATTATCAGTTTTTGATAACGTAATATATTTTTTTATATTATAATAATAGGTCATTTAAATAATACCTTTAAAATCAGTAACTAAAGTCCAATTTTTTGGGTGCGTATCTTTTATAAAAAAACCTATCATTGTAGATAGCTGTCAAAAATTTGCTTCATTTTTTGTCATCATCGATTTTAGTTGTACATAATAGATACATAGACTTAAGTTAGCACTCGCTTTTTTTACCAGTCATATTTTTATAATGCTACGAAACAAGCTATTGCACCGCACCATATTTTGTTTATGATAGGCGCTATTTCCACGTTGCCGATCGCCGCCTGAGACACCACTATGAAGTTACCGATTCTTGCTTATATACTTACATCAGCCCTGTTAATCACAGGCTGCCAATCATTTCAGTTTGTCGACAGCCCTATCCCTGTGAATACCACCCCTACCAATAGCATCTTGGTCAAAAATACGCCTGCCACTACTGTGCAGGTTCAAAATAATACCAGTACAAAAAATCAAAAATAGTGCCATCACACTCATAAAATAAGCAAAAAAAAGGCAGATATCGGTTTGATATCTGCCTTTAATGTTTAATAAATTACCTTGAATGACTCAATAGCCATTCATTTCAAGGGCGCGCCGCCGGCTGATGCTTGATAATTGTCTTGGCCAAATGATCGCCGAACCAAATAGCCGTATCAATATCTCCCCGTCCTGGCGTTTCCTCAGGGGGACCATCAAGCGACTGGGTCATCAAGCCCAAAAAGCTAGATAAACGGTTTAAATCATGAGCCTCATGACCTGTCGGCATCAGCGGTAATCCAATCCAGTTCATGCCATGCTGCATCGCATATAAAGAAATCTGCTGCAATACCGCCAGCTTATCACCGCTCAGCCCACCAGAGTTGGCAAAAGCGGCTGCCCACTTACCTTCCCATTTACGATGATACCAGCGCTTTGAGGTTTCATCCATAAAAGTCTTAAATTCAGCAGTGACACTACCCATATATACGGCACTACCGAAAACCAGCAAATCCGCCTGATCCAAATAATCCCAGTCGACCTTGTGGACATCAACGGCTTTGGCCTGTGCTGCTGGCAATTGCTGATGCGCCCCTTCGACGATCGCTTCAGCGACGCGCTTGGTATGACCGTAGTTGCTATGATAAATAACAGCAATAGATACAGTCGGTATGCTATCAGTAGTGGACGATTTGGCAGGTGTATTCATACAAACTCTAATAATGGCTATAAATGGTTAAATAAAAACAATATAAGTTCAACAGTTAATTGCGCGCAACAGCAAATAGCGTAATCCTACGCAGCGCCACGTACAATGACCAGCGCCATTCGACCCGTAGCAGGCTGCTGCAAATGCGTTTGACGCCGATAAGAGTAATAGTGGTCATCAGTATAACTACAGCTGCTAGATAAGGTGTCATCTACTATAACGCCCGACGCACTAAGCTGATCCGCTGCCAACTTTGGTAAATTTAGCTTGATTTTTCTCGCGTCAACTGTGTTACAGCTTGACCGCTTATCAACCGTATCCTGTACATGTTGAGTATTGCTATCGCCTTTAATAATAGCTACAGAATCTATGACATATAACGAATCAAAATGTTCAATACTTGCTGTGTTCAATAACTTATTTTCTGTGCAACCTTTCAATAATTGATTGCGAACTTGAGCGCCAACTTCATAGCTGTCTTGACTGATACAAACACCAATCCAAGCTTTGATTTGTCCTGATTGCGTAAAGCATTGCACAGTCGCTTGAATAACCCCGCAAGCCAGACCTTGCCAACCCGCGTGAATCGCTGCCATTTGACCACTAGCTGGCTGATATAAAACTATCGGCACGCAGTCAGCCGTCATTATCGAAAGCCCAAGCCCTTGTTGCCGACTGACCATCGCGTCAGCAGACATTGGCGTCATACCTAGCGCTGTGCCATCAATATCATGAATTTGCTTACCGTGAACTTGGTTAACCCAGTGTAAGCGTTTGATGGGTACGTGTTGGCATGTCGACGATAAGGGTGCAAGCTGCTCATTGATGGCAGATAATAAACGCATGCGATTGCTCAGTACTTTTGCAGCATCGTCATTGACATGCAAACCTAAATTTAGCTCACCGTAATTCGCTTGACGTTGCTGTCGTACTAGCTGTTCTGTGGGCTGGTCTTGTGAGTCAACATCATCGCTTGAAAAGGCAGCTGTTTGAAAAACAGCCACATCATCAATCTGTGCAAGCAATGTCATAGGAAACTGATGAGTCATGGCTGATTTACCGTCTTAATGAGTCATTTTTATATCATGGATCGCTATTTACTACTAGGCTCTGTTTTTTATAAGCGACTTTACGCTCTCGCCTACAAGGAGCGGTCTACTCGTCATCATAGCCATCACTTAGCACAGCCATTAACTGCTGCATATCTTCAGGCAGTGGTGTGGTGACTTCAATATCTTCACCAGTCGTTGGATGCACGAAACCCAATGTATAAGCATGCAAGGCTTGACGTGGAAAATTATTAATCGCTTGACGTTGTGCTTCTGTCAGTCCTGCCCGCAATTGACGACGACCACCATAGACACGATCACCCACTATCGGATAAGTAACATGACTTAAATGCACACGAATTTGGTGAGTGCGTCCCGTTTCAAGACCTACATCCAACAGGCAATAATTGCCATTAAGCGCGGTCACATTCAGTAAATGAGTCACAGCTTCGCGTCCTGCCGTCATTACCGTCATTTTAGTACGCTGGTTGCGGTGACGACCGATTGGGGCGTCAATACGGCGATGGCGCGATAGACTCGCTGCATCCCCTGCTACCACACACTGATAATGACGATAGACCGACTTGTCCTTTAGTTGCTCCATCAGCGCAAGCTGTGCTGGCTTGGTTTTACCAATCAACAATAGCCCTGAGGTATCTTTATCGATACGGTGCACCAGACCTGCACGCGGCAGATGGTGCTGCTGCGGATAGTGATACAGCAGTGCATTGACCAAGGTGCCGGTTTGGTTGCCCGCACCAGGATGCACTACCATGCCAACAGGTTTATTGATGACCAATACTTCATCATCTTCATAGACCACATCGATGTCTATATTTTCTGGTTGATCTTCACTATGCTGCTCTAATGTGGTGGTTAACTGCAGCACATCACCCGCTCTGACACGAATTTTCGGTTTTTGCACGCCACCGTTATACAGCAGGCTGCCATCACTGATCCAACCTTGTAATTGAACACGTGAGAAATCGGTAAATATTTTTGAAGCCAATTTATCAATACGTAAACCAGCTTCGTCTTCTATAACCGTATGCGTCATATTAATAATTACTGGCACCACTTGACCGGCGGCTGATGCTTCATCATCTTCGCTATCATCAATGTCGTCAGCATCTTCATCGCTGCTATCTATCATATCGTCGTCAAGCACATCACTATCTTTTAACATAGCTTCTTCTGACACAGCGTCTTCTAAAACATGATCGCTATGGCTTTGCTCATCAAGCATCGACTGATTATCGTCAGGTAATTCACTATTATTTAAAACGTCATTTGGCATCGGTGACTCTTGTGCTGATGAATCAGTCTGTCGTGATTGATTCGGTGGTAAATGGGTAGTCATAGCATTATTATTCATAGCAGATTTATATATGGCAAAGCGCCTGACATGGTTTTGAAAGGTAGCTTTTGAGAAATTTCTAATAAAGTATTAAGCGTAACGCTATAAAAAACAAAAGGCCATTCGCTATCAATCGCTTATCATAAAAGCGATCGTCGTCGAAAAAAGCGGAGGCAATACCGTGCTAGTGTATCACGCCAAGCGCCTAAGCCCTATAGAAGCTGTGTGTTATCTGTCATTTTTTGATTATACCGCAGCGAGCGTCAGCGCCGTACTTAACTCTCTAAAATATGACATTGCTGTAATTTACTGTATATTTATCAGTGTCAGCGACATTCGATATCGCTCGTGACAGCAGCTCATGTTAAAATGCCAAACTGACATGCGCTAGTGTACAGCTCATTGCGAGCAGCAGCATATCGTATATGCGTTGCAGTAGACTAATAACTGTACGATACTGACTCAAATCCGATGAGCACGATTGGATTAAGTACAATATAGATGGCGAAAAAATAGACGAAGCAAACGTTATTCTATAAAGTATAGCCATATTTTGCTGTATGCTATGCCACTGTATGCTTATCGAATTTTTTATTAAAAGCATTTGGTTTGATATAAACCCTATGCCATCAAGCGTTTTTTAATAACGATAACTGGTATGTCCGATGATTGACATAGTAGATGACAGACCACTATTGATGCCTACGCATCGTTTTTTATCATTAACCTAATATCTAGTATGATAGCGTCGCTGCTATTATACGTCTTGTGTCGGAGAAGAAGTATGCAAGCTGTTGGCAATACGTTTATCAAACTGTCCTCAATAACCCTACTTGCGCTAAGCGTAAACTTAGTGGGCTGTCAGACTTTCAAAAATCTGACTGGCGGTAAAGACGTCGATGCGGTAGAAACTGCCGAAAAATCAGAGCAGAACTATTATAACGACGCCATTACCCAGATTGATAAAGGCCGCTATACACAAGCCATCGAAGATTTGACCAATCTGCGCACTTTTTATCCTACTGGACAATACGCTGAGCAAGCATTACTCGACATGATGTACGCACAATATGCCAGTGGTAAGTATGAAATGGCCGCCGCCAGCGCTGAGCAATTTATTAACCTATATCCTTCTAATCCGCAAGTCAGCTACGCTTACTATGTGCGCGGCGTCGCCAATATGCAAGGCTCATCAGAAGGTCTAAAACTGTTTAAGCTCAATCAAGCTGAGCGTGATACCGCCTATTTACGTATTGCCTTCGCTAACTTTCAAGAGCTTATTAATAAGTACCCTAACAGCCCTTACGCGCCAGATGCCGCTCAGCGCATGACTTTCATTTACAATCAGTTTGCTGAAAGTGAGATGAGTGCCGCCAACTGGTATATCGAGCGCGAAGCTTATGTCGCTGCTGTTAACCGTGCCAAATGGGTGTTTCAATACTATCCACTTAGTGAATCCATCCCAGACGCAATCGCGGTCTTAGCTTATAGCTATGACAAATTGGGTATGTCTGATTTGGCAGCAGAATACAAAACTCTATTGCAGATTAATTATCCCAACATGTTAAGTGCTAATGGACGCGTTAAACTCGACACCAAACGTGAGCGTTCTTTCATCAACAAATTGACTTTTGGACAGTTAAGTCGTTTTAACAAAGATACTTCATCAGTTGCGACAGGCGACTATAACGGCGCGACCAAAACTCAGGTTATTCGTAACGCCAGTCAATTGAGACTGCCAAGCGATAATGCAGCAGCCAGTGCAGCGCAAGGTACTTCACCTGTGCGCGCCAATACTGGCATTAACGTCGGCTTGGGTCTGCCTGAAGCTTCCGCTGAGCGCATTACTAGCCAATCGAGCACTGGCTCTACGGCAAGAGAAGCCAATGTCGATCCGCAAAACACCAATCCTGTACGCCGTACGACATTGCCTGTTCAAGGGATTGATATCATGCCAGCAGATGTCGATATGAATGATGAATAAATGCGCTGGATTTGAGGCAACGTCTTTTCTTTAATTAAGAGAACGTTTCTTCTTTTTAGTACATCAACGCACATCATGAAAAAAATAAGGTCAACGACAGAGTTGGCCTTATTTTTTCTGTTTCTGTTTCATTATCTATGCCCAATATTGTTTGTGCCCGATATTGCCTATGCTTAAGATAATACACCTATGGTAAACTGTTTTTTGCATGAGTATTCCAAATTACATTCTCGACCAATTAAATAGCCAAGCTGACTTAATCAGTATCATTGGGCGTCATACTACGCTTAAACGTGCTGGTAGTGAGTTTAAAGGCTGCTGTCCGTTTCATGGCGAAAAATCGCCCTCTTTTTATGTCAATCCACAAAAAAACATCTATCACTGCTTTGGCTGTAGCGTCGGCGGTAATGCCATCAGTTTTTTACGCGATTATGAAAATTTAACGTTCATTGAAGCGGTCAATGAGCTATCAAAGCAGACGGGCATCGAAGTCCCAAAAGAAGAGCAACAAAACGTCAGCTACCAGCGCCGTGCACCAAAACCGATTGCACCACCGTCAATACCTAGTCCGACTATCGACGCTAAAAGTGACGCTAAAAGTTTGGCTCAAACAATTAATGCGCCTTCTATTAACGCTACTTCAGCTATTCAGCAACAAAACCAGTACGGCGATACCGATCAACCCGTTTATCACGATAGTAGCAACGGCTACGATGAGTATCCACCGCTAGATGCTTACGACTCAGCGCCTTATCCAGAAGATTCTTATGGCACAGACTACCAAGATAATAATAGCTATCCGCCAGCATGGTTGACAGGTGGCGATACTGATGCTGCGGCATTGTACGATGATCATAGCGTTTCCGATAAAGACGGTAACCTGTATGAGCTGTTAGAGCAAATCCAGCAGTTTTATCAGCACAATCTCACCCTTCATCCGCATGCTAAGCATTACTTTTTATCGCGTGGTATCACAGAAGACATCTTTGAGACCTTTGGCTTAGGCTATGCGCCCTTTGGGTGGCAGCATCTTGAGCATCAATTTCCACAGGATATTGAAGGGCTCAAAGCGTTAGGCTTAGTGCGCCAGTCCGAGTCTGGACGCGATTATGATCTACTGCGCGATCGGGTCATTTTCCCGATTCGAGACAATCAAGGCCGTACGATTGGCTTCGGTGGTCGAGCGCTGGATGATGAAGTAAAACCTAAATACATCAACTCCTCTGACTCACCCGTTTTTCATAAACAGCATGTGCTGTATGGCTATTACGAATCACGCCAACAACGTGCCGACAGCTGGCTGGTGGTCGAAGGCTATATGGATGTGATTGCCCTCTATCAAGCAGGTATCTATGGGGCAATCGCCTCGATGGGTACGGCGATCAATGAGAGTCAAATATCACGACTTTTAACATTAAACCCTACCCTAACCTTGAGCTTTGATGGCGATAGCGCGGGACAAAAAGCAGCTTGGCGTACTTTAGAGGTGGCGCTACCCGTGCTGGCCGATGACAAAGAGTTGCGGTTTTTGACCCTACCAAATAATCATGATCCTGATACGTTTATTAAGAGTCAGGGCGGCGATGCCATGCGTGAGCAAATCGCGAATGCCATGCCATTGTCACAGTATATTTTTGCCTATTTAAGCGAGCGTTACGATTTAACCTTGGCAGAAGGCAAAGCCAAGCTCATGTCACAAGTACGTGCCTTGACCACTGCATTACCTAAAGGCAGTAGCTTTCGCTATTTGCTGAACAATGACGTCTATCAGAAGCTGGGTGGTAAACGTAGCCAAAATAAAGATGCAAGAGATGCGCTGGTAGATTTTGATGGTGACATGACCATCAGTCAGCAATTGCAACTTTGTTTTTTGTTTCAGCCACGCGCCTTAATTGAAGACCCTATCGAAGCCATTTGGCAGCAGGCAGGTATTAATGATTTACAGCTGCCAGCACACATCAAGCAAAAAGCCGCGCCTGACATCTTGCGTCCGCTTGCTTGGGAAGATTTGCAAGATATCGCCTTGCTGGATATCGTTAGCACCATCAAACGCTGCCTGAATCATTTACCCAAAGATGCCAACGCCGCCGCACACTTTATATTGTCTAATGTCAAGCCAATCACCCAAGAGACACTTAGCCGTAGCTGGGGCGGATTTTATAAGACATTGATTGGCAGAAATATTTTGAGCTTGGATGAGTTGATCGAAAACTTGGTGATGCAGTTGCTCAAGTTACATCTGCAAAAAAAGATGCAAGAGCTCATCAAAAATCCTGATCATATCAAGCTGGCGATTGTCCGTAAGCAGTCGCAATTATTAAATGATTGGCTACGCGCGCAGCAAGCTGAGCAGTCAGCGCAGATGGTTACCGTCAAATCTTAACGTTTGCCATTATTTTTGCTAAAAAATCTCCAACCCTTTAAAAGTATAGCGGCTGCCCCCACTACTAATGATTATGCCCAATAGCATGTATTGCCATTTAATCATTTGGCTGATATAAAATAATCAGTAAAAAACGGTCGGTAGATATCACTACCTCGTGCTTGATTACGCTGGTGTGTGTTAAACTGTGTCGCTAACTATTTATAGCCCAATTTAATAGATGGCGATACTCCGCCTCATTAAGCACAAATTTTAGATATTATTTTGAAGTATCCGTTTTTAGGTACCGTTATCTTTATATATTATTTTTTAGATAATGTTATCTTGAAGACTTTTTAGCGTTACTAATTTCTAGCAGTTTTTTAGCATTGTAATTGTAGTATTTTGAGCCTTTATTCATATCAACTCATTTTTGATATTATTGACAACCTCTACGCCATATATTGATGAATCGATTGATTATATCAACGCACTGAGCGAGCGATAGCGCGTCACAATATAAAAATGTCCGATGCAAGTAAGCGAGTATTTATGAACGATAAGTCAGTTTCTAAGTCCACATCTCAACTGGCCACCTTAATCCAAATGGGTAAAGAGCAAGGGTATCTTACCTATGCTGAGGTGAATGACCAACTGCCCGACTCTATTACCGAAAGCGATCAGATCGAAGATATTGTGCAAATGCTGACCGACGTTGGTATCAAAATCTTTGAATCTGCGCCTGATGCCGATGACATCTTGATGAACGACGATTCAAGTGATGATGACATGGCAGCGGATGAGGCAGCGGCGGTATTGGCCTCTGTTGAGACTGAGCCGGGTCGCACCACTGACCCTGTGCGTATGTATATGCGTGAAATGGGTACGGTTGATCTATTGACCCGTGAAGGTGAGATCGCCATTGCCAAGCGTATCGAAGAAGGCATTCGTGACGTACAGCATGCGATGTCTTACTGGCCGGGTACCGTACAGTTCGTCCTTGATGAGTATCAAAAAGTACAAGATGGCGAAAAAAAGCTTTCTGACGTCATTACTGGCTTTTTAGATCCTGAGACCGAAGCAGACAAAATCGCTGCCCAAGAAGCAAAAGAGGCAGCAAAAGAAGAACGTGAACGCATAAAAGAAGAGAAAGAAAATCCACCTGTGATCAAAGCAAAAGCCAAAGCAGCGGCGCTTGATGATGAGGACGAGGATGAAGACGACGTTGAAGAGGAAGCTGAAGAAGAAACCAGCGGTATCGATCCTGAAGAAGTACGTCTGCGTCTAGAAGAAATCGAACACTTATTTATTAAAGCCAAGCAAGCCTTGCTAGATTATGGCCGTGGTAGCACAGAAGCAGATACTGCTTATGCTCTACTTGCCGAACGCTTTATGATGCTCAAGCTAAACAATCGCTTGTCAGATCAAGTCATGGCCATCATGCATGATGTCTATGATGATGTGCGTAAGCAAGAACGTCAAATCATGCGTTTGGTCATTCGCCGTGGTCGTATGCCGCGCGAAGAATTCCGTAAGACTTTCCCTAGCAACGAAACCAACGTTGATTGGCTGATTGAGCGCATCAAAGGCAAACCTGCATTTGCTGGTACGCTAGAAAAAGTCACTGATGATGTTATTTTATTGCAACGTCGCATTCGTGACTACGAGCAACAGCTCGACATGAAAATCCACGATATGAAAGACGTCGCGCGCCGTATGGCAGTCGGTGAAGCAAAAGCTCGCCGCGCCAAAAAAGAAATGGTCGAAGCTAACCTGCGTTTGGTTATTTCTATCGCGAAGAAATATACCAACCGTGGTCTACAGTTCTTGGACTTAATCCAAGAAGGTAACATCGGTCTGATGAAAGCGGTTGATAAATTTGAATACCGCCGTGGTTATAAGTTCTCGACCTATGCGACATGGTGGATTCGTCAGGCGATTACCCGCTCTATCGCTGACCAAGCGCGTACCATTCGTATTCCTGTACATATGATCGAGACGATTAATAAAATAAACCGTGTATCTCGTCAATTGCTACAAGAAATGGGACGCGAGCCAACACCTGAGGAATTAGGTGAACGCTTAGAGATGGACGAAGTTAAAGTCCGTAAAGTACTGAAAATCGCCAAAGAGCCTATTTCGATGGAAACCCCTATCGGTGATGATGAAGATTCACACCTAGGTGATTTCATCGAAGATGGTACTATCTCAAGCCCTGTTGATGATGCGACCGCAGCTGGTCTGCGTGAAGCGACTCGTGATGTATTGGGCAATCTGACTGAGCGTGAAGCACGCGTACTAAAAATGCGCTTTGGTATCGACATGCCAACTGACCATACCTTGGAAGAAGTAGGTAAGCAGTTTGACGTAACACGTGAGCGTATTCGTCAGATTGAGGCAAAAGCACTGCGTAAATTGCGTCATCCGTCACGTTCTGAGCATCTGCGTTCGTTCTTAGAGAATGATTAATCATAAAGCAAACTAAGCACCAATAAAAAAGCCGAGTTTATCTCGGCTTTTTTGTGTCATCGATTTGATGGCTCGAATGCTATAACTACATGTCTTCATCAAGGAATACAAGAACGAGCTTGCAATGGCACTATACAATATATATGATTCGTATATATTTCATATACTAGGTAAAACAATGGGTATTGTTAAAATTGATGATGCGCTACACGAAGAGCTTCGTAAAGCCAGTGCGGTAATGGTACGTTCGATTAACGCGCAGGCAGAGTATTGGATAAAGATAGGTATGTTGGCCGAGGCCAATCCTCACGCATCTTATACCGATATCATCAGCGAGCAGTTAAAACGAGCAGAGGTTAATATAGGAAATCTTATCGATGGCTAAAATCGCGCTAAAAACACCTGAAGAATTGGCCATCATGCGTGAGTCTGGACGCTTATTGGCATCGGTTTTTGCTTACCTAGATACGCACATGGTTGCTGGCATCTCCACAATGACTGTCAATGATTTAGTCGAGCGCTATATTGTGGATGTTTTGCAGTCACGACCTGCCAGCAAAGGTCAATACGGCTACCAATACGTTCTCAATACTTCTGTCAATCAAGTAGTTTGTCATGGTGTACCCTCAAGCAATCAAGACCTAAAATCAGGCGACATCATCAATGTGGACATTACTTTAGAAAAAGGCGGCTTTATTGCCGACTCTAGCAAAATGTATATGATTGGCGATGTGATGCCCTTAACAAAACGCCTCGTCGATAACACTTATGAGGCCATGTGGGCAGGTATCCGTATGGTCAAACCGGGCGCAACGCTCGGTGATGTCGGGCATGCCATTCAAAGCCATGCCGAACAGCACGGTTACTCTGTCGTTAGAGAATACTGCGGGCATGGTATCGGTCGCGAAATGCACGAACAGCCTGAAGTTTTACATTATGGTCGCGCAGGTACAGGCTTGGTTTTAAAACAAGGCATGACCTTTACTATTGAGCCAATGATTAATCAAGGCAAAGCCAAAGTAAAAATGAAAAAAGACGGCTGGACGGTGGTGACTGCAGACAAAAAGCTTTCTGCCCAATGGGAGCATACCATCGCGGTGACTGCCGATGGTTATGAAGTGCTGACGCTGCGTGAAGAAGAGACCCGTTAGAGCGTGCTTACAGTTTTCCTTGCTGCTGCGTAATACAAGAGTGATTCAAGTATTTAAGTATTTAAGTATTTAAGTATTTAAGTATCATCTTATTATTGCCATATTGGTAACTACTGATATCATAGGTCGCGATGATTTGAGTATACGCTGATTGATACCCTTGCCATCGCTTTTTTATACATGCCATCGATAGGAAACTGACATGATTGTCCGGCAAACCCCAAACGCTCTCAAGATACTTTTTACCCTGCACGGCTCTGTCATTCCAAAAATTTATCCGCAAATTTTGCTGATCGCGCTTCTCAGCACACTTATAACAATTATTCAGCACTGGCTTCCTGACTCTTTTCCTTATTATGGTATGGCTCCTTTTACCTTGCTAGGAATCGCGTTGTCGCTATTTCTTGGATTTCGTAACAATGCCAGTTATCAACGCTGGTGGGAAGCTCGAGGGCTTTGGGGTCAGTTGGTATATGATGCGCGTAGCTTAACCCGTCAAGTGCTTTCTTTTATAGATGCTGATACCGAAAATGGGCGCGAGACTGGGCGAACGATGGTTTACCTGACCATTGCTTTTGCGCATGCTGTGCGCCATCGCCTGCGCGGCTCGTCACCTTGGCATGATGTCGAGCCTTTTGTCGCATCAAAACACCATGATAGTATGCGCCAAGCGCGCAACCTCCCTGATTACATCATGCGCCTCATGGGTAAGCAGCTCGGCGACATTCGGCGTCAAGGACTGGTGTCAGAGCAAGTCATACAGAACATGGACGAGCGCCTGACGTCTATGACCATTGTATTGGCGGCCTGCGAACGCATTCATAATACACCGCTGCCGTTTGCTTATATGCTGCTGGTCCATCGCACGACCTATCTGTATTGCATCATGTTGCCTTTTGGCTTGGTGGCCTCGCTCGGTTGGGTGACCCCACTGATTTGTGCCGTGATCGCTTATACCTTTTTTGGTTTGGATGCCCTCAGTGAAGAGCTAGAAGAGCCTTTCGGCTTAGCCGCCAACAAGCTACCCCTGACTGCATTATCGCGTACTATCGAGATCAATCTGCGAGAAGCATTAGAAGAGGCAGATATTCCGCCTGAGATCACTCCTATCAATGGCTATTTACCATAAGCGTGTTGCCTTAATTTATCAGATATTTTTTAATATCCTACCGTTGGGTAGCTAAATAATACAGGCAATAGTAGAGCTTTTATTAATACAAAATGCATTTGAAAATAGTGATTTCTCTCGCCATTCTCGTGTTACTTGACCAGCTTAATAAAAAGTAAAATCTTGCCTATTTACGCTTGCAAGACAACCTTTATTCATGGTTTTTTGCGCATTACTTGCTAATGATGGCTGAATTCGTCTAACATAGAGCCGATTGCTTAAGTACGAGCAGTTTAAACTTATGTAAACTTTATATTTATTTCTGAAAAATAAACCTTGTCGGGGTTCTTTGATTTTTGATGCTTTAACTACAATTCAAAATCATGGCTGAGAGTTACCCGCGAACCTGATGCAGTTAGCACTGACGTAGGAAACAAGCGTGACATTTTATAGCACACCTCTTAAGCATCTATTGCTAAGCAAGCCTTGCCAGTTTATTCACATAATCTAGTAAGGTTTTTTTGTGCCTGCTTACTGATCACCTCCTACTCTTTGCTTACTCGTATTTTATAACAGTAAGTGAACACTATGAACTACCAAACATTACGCCATAATTGCCCAACTTGGGATGGCTATATTCAGCATGATTTTGTCAAACAGCTAACGGCAGGTACGCTCGCCGCTGACAGCTTTCGTCACTACCTTGTACAAGACTATTTATATCTTATTCACTATACCCGTGTGATGGCGTTGAGCGTGTATAAGAGTGATACGCTGGCACAAATGCGAGTCGGTCAAGCAGGCATCAACGCTATGCTCGATATGGAAATTGGCATGTATCTCGATTTATGTCATGAGTGGGACATCCCACTTAAAGAAGTAGAAAGCAACCCTGAATCTGCCGTGACTATCGCCTATAGCCGCTACCTATTGGACGCTGCGATGTCAGGCTCATTGGCTGAGCTTTATGCGGCGATTGCTCCTTGTTTGATGGGTTATGGCGAAATTGGCAAACGCATTAAAGAACAAGGTTTTGTCGCGGACAATCCTTACCAGCCATGGATTGATGTCTTTGCCAGTGACGAATTTCAAGCGATTACCGCGCAGAATGAAGCGCAGATTAATACGCTACTAGGACAGGCTAACCCCGCTCAGGCAGACAAATTCCAACAGTTATTTAATACTGCTTCACGTATGGAAGTGAATTTTTGGCAGCAGGCGCTTGATCTGTCCTAGCCCCTATGCAAAGTGCTAGCTTTATGGCAAATTTAACGTCACGTACTATTCAATATAATTGATTCAATTTAAAACAGTGATAAGGCAACCGAGTGCAGATGAACGCTGTCACTCTTTTATAGTGGATTAACGATACAACAAAAAATACTCAAGGAGAAACACCATGGCAGCATTCGATGAACACGCAAGCGCGTATGACAGCTGGTTTTTTGACAACCAAAACTTACTGACCAGTGAGCTAAAACTTGTCGCTCATTTCTTAAATAAGGACAGTGAGATATTGTCTATCGGCTGCGGTAGTGGACTGTTTGAGTCACTATTGACGCAGGATTATGATATCCATATCAGGCACGGCATTGAGCCTTCTAAAGACATGGCTGAAATCGCTAAAAAGCGCGGCTTACAAGTGGATATTAGTCCTGCCGAGACTTGCGATATTGAGCCAAATAAGTTTGATATCATCATGTTTAACGGCAGTGTCAGTTATATTAGCGATTTGGATATCTGTATTAAAAAGGCATTTGATGCTTTAAAAACGGGCGGCAAATTGATTGTTATCGATGTGCCAAAAGAAAGCGGTTTTGCGAGCTTATATAACTTGGCTAGCTCATTAAATACTTGGGAGCATCCGCTGCTTGCTCATATCTCTCCTGCTGACCCCTATCCTATTGAGCTGGTTAAATCAGCAAATTGGCGCACCTCTGATGAAAAAATCGCGCTGATGCAAGCCAATGGTTTTGTCGATTTTGAGTATGCACAAACCTTACTGACCCATCCTATGTATGCCAATGACAAAGTGCAAGAAGTCATCGAAGGCTATGACCGTGGGGATTACGTCGCTGTTTGTGCTTATAAAAAATGAGCTGATGTGTGTATTAGCATTTGATTATCATGGATGACTGAGCAAAATTTATGACAGATCATAGTGATCCATAGCATACTGTCATTGCCATTTTAGCACTTGAATTATAAGTTTAGTGCCACTATAAATGGTGAATAAAGCTCTTATGCTAATAGCTAACATTTAATAAAGCGAGGCACACATCATGACTGACGATCCAAAAGACAGCACCAATCAAAACAACAACCAAGCACCAACAAATGAAAAATCAGTAAAAATGACCAACCTAACGCCCAATCAAGGTGTGATAACAGGCAAAAGGACGGATATTCAAAATCCTGAGCTTTGGGACTTTCCAATGAACTATCCACTTAGCATCATTGGTCATGAAGGCGAGCGTGAGAACTTACTCAATGAAGTGAAGCTTATTTTGGGCAGTCAGTTCCCTGATTTTGATTTGGCCTCGATAGAAGTGAAACCGTCTAAAACGGGTCGCTTCCATTCAGCACGGGTCAATCTATATCTTACAGCAGCCGATCAGGTCAATGTGCTGTATGCCTCACTCGACGCTGCCAAAACAGTTCGTTTGGTCGTATAGACAGATAACTGTCGTTTAAAAAAAGCCAGCCGCTTTTCCGTCGAAATCGTCACTCGCTAGTAATCACATACGGGTGGCGATTTTTTGTGGTTTGCTGTACAATCTGCGCCCTCATTATTATTGTTCTATGTCCCCTTATTGGTGGGTCATTTACTCGCGAATGAAAAGCAAATGATCATACGATTTTTACAAAAAACTTATTATTTGAGTCAATCGCGTCTAACCCTTACCCCATCGTCCTTTGCTAAAATTCGGACACAGCACAACCTCACAGCAACATAGTTTGATCCTAAAATCAATATAGTATTTTCAAAATTTTCCCGCTATATTGTGCCTACCTACTAACAAACACGCTATATGTAGTACTCAGTGAATTTAATTGTCACTATGAGTAGCGGTAGATTTTTGCCTAAAAAAACACCTATCGCGGCGCAAGCATCGTAGCATTATAAAGAATGCCTGCCGTTTACTGACTGTGCAGCATCACTATAAGCAACATTATAAATAATTACCAAGTTATCAACTTAAGAGGGCAACATGACACACATCGACAAAATCAAAGTGACCAAACGTGACGGACGATTAGAGCTTATTGATTTGGATAAAATTCATAAGGTAATCGAGTGGGCAGCTCACAATTTGGATAATGTGTCTGTGTCGCAAGTTGAGCTAAAGTCGCACATTCAGTTTTATGAAGGCATCAAAACCCGTGATATTCACGAGACCATCATCAAGTCGGCAGCTGACCTTATCTCTGAAGAGACGCCTGACTACCAGTATTTGGCAGCGCGTTTGGCCATCTTCCATTTACGTAAAATTGCATATAATAAATTCACCCCGCCGCACCTGTATGACCATGTCAAAAAGCTGACTGAGGCTGGTAAATATGATGAGCATATCCTAGCCGACTATAGCCGTGCCGAATTTGATGAGTTAGAAGAATATCTTGATCATTGGCGCGATATGAATTTGGCTTATGCAGCCGTTGAGCAAATGGCAGGTAAATACCTCGTCCAAGACCGCGTTAATAAGACCGTCTTTGAAAGCCCGCAGTTCTTGTACATGCTGGTTGGTATGTGTTTGTTTAGCCGTTATGACAAGTCAGACCGTTTGGACTACGTAAAGCGTTTTTACGATGCGACGTCGCAATTCAAAATCTCGCTACCAACACCCATCATGGCAGGCGTGCGTACCCCATCGCGTCAGTTTAGCTCATGCGTATTGATTGAATGCGGTGATAGCCTAGACTCGATCAACGCCACCACCAGCGCCATCGTACGCTATGTGTCACAGCGTGCTGGTATCGGCATCAACGCGGGTCGAATCCGTGCCCTTGGTAGCCCTATCCGTGGCGGTGAAGCCCAGCATACTGGCTGTATCCCATTCTATAAATTGTTTCAGACAGCTGTTAAATGCTGCTCACAAGGCGGCGTCCGTGGCGGTGCGGCGACGTTATTTTACCCATTATGGCATTTAGAAGTTGAGTCATTATTGGTACTCAAAAACAACCGCGGCGTCGAAGACAACCGTGTGCGTCATATGGATTATGGCGTACAGTTAAACAAAACGATGTACACCCGCTTGATCAAAGGTCAAGACATCTCGCTATTTTCTCCAGGTGATACCCCTGGCTTGTATGATGCGTTCTTTGAAGATCAAGACAAATTCGAAGAGTTATACACCAAGTACGAAAATGACCCAAGCATTCGTAGCCGTCAAATCCCAGCAGCTGATTTGTTTAGCCTAATGATGCAAGAGCGTGCGAGTACGGGTCGTATCTACATCCAAAACGTCGATCATTGCAACACGCATAGCCCATTTGACGCGAGCGTTGCGCCGATTCGTCAGTCAAACCTATGTATGGAAATCGCCCTACCGACTAAGCCACTGGATAACATCAATGACGAAGAAGGCGAAATCGCCCTTTGTACGCTATCAGCAGTCAACTTGGGTAAAGTCGATAACGTCAGCGACATCGAAGAGCCAGCTGAGCTAATCGTCCGTGCGCTTGATGCCCTGCTCGACTATCAAGACTATCCAGTAAAAGCGGCTCAAAACGGCAGCATGCGTCGTCGTACGCTAGGTGTGGGCGTGATTAACTATGCTTATTACTTAGCTAAAAATGGCGTGCGCTATTCAGATGACAGCGCGCTTGGTCTAACGCATCAAACGTTTGAAGCATTGCAATTCTATCTATTGAAAGCGTCAAACAAATTGGCAAAAGAGCAAGGCGCGTGCCCTGCGTTCAATGAAACTACCTATTCACAAGGTATCTTGCCGATTGATACGTACAAGAAAGACTTGGATAAAATCTGCCAAGAGCCACTACATCTCGATTGGGAAACGCTACGTGGCGAGATCACTGAACACGGTCTACGCAACTCTACCCTAACCGCCTTGATGCCGTCTGAAACCTCTAGTCAGATCGCCAACGCGACCAACGGTATCGAGCCACCACGCGGTCTGGTCTCTATCAAAGCGTCAAAGGACGGCATCCTAAAGCAAGTCGTGCCTGAGATTGATAAGCTAAAAAATCAGTATGAGCTACTATGGCAAATGCCAAACAATGACGGTTACCTAAGGCTGGTCGCTGTAATGCAGAAATTCGTTGATCAAAGCATCTCTGCCAATACCAACTACGATCCCGTTCGTTATGAAGGCGGCCGTGTACCAATGAAGATATTGCTAAAAGATCTGCTAAACGCGTATAAGCTTGGCGTGAAGACGTTGTACTACCATAACACTCGTGATGGTGCGAATGATGCGCAAGCGGATATGGAAGATGATTGTGCTGGTGGGGCATGTAAGATCTAAAAAACTATAAATTCAACTATTAAAAAAATGAGATAGAAAATGAATAATATATTCAATGATGCAGAAAAAAAGATTACTATTCCTTCAACTTTAACCTTTAAAGATGATTCAGATGCTGAGTATGTAGTTACTAAAGAAAACTTCAACTGTGAGGCAGTTATGCACGACTACCCATTTGAAGATAAAATTCTTGCTATTAATATAACCGCTGAGACAGATGAAGGTACAGTTACTAACAACATTATACTTCATGATGAAATAGATCATAATAAGAAAAAAATAGTATCTACAGCACTGGCTAATGTTGGCTATTACAAAGAAGATCCTGATAGTAGTTATGATAACAGTTCATATGACACTGCTTTGACTCTATCAGAAAAAACTTTAAAGGGAATAAAAGTCAAACATAAATAGAGTTATAACCACTGTTGCTGCTTCTAAAAGTCAGCTTTTACGGATGAAAACGCTACTCAAAGATTTGTCGACGGCTTATAGAATGAGCGTGAAAACTTTGTATTACCATAACACTCGTGATGGTGCGAACGATGCGCAAGCGGATATGGAAGATGATTGTGCTGGTGGTGCGTGTAAGATTTAAGCAAGTGATGAATGGCGGGTTTGGCTTTTGAGTTAAGCCCGCTGTTTAGTAAAGTTTGCTTTAAATAATTATGCATTTATAAAGGCAATATTATAATTGGGTGTTTTATATGAATGTTCCAGCTGTTTGCGATAACTGTGGCAATATTTTTCCTTCAGGTTTTAGCGCAATTAATTCTACTAATATCTCTTTTAGTAATTGTCGCGCAGGACCATGTCCTGTATGTGGCGGTAAGGGACATATACCTGATGGTGTGTACAACTCTATTGGAAATACAATCGAATTTCTTAGCGGACCCGAAAGGAGTCTAATCGAATTAAAAAAGTTGGCTTCTATACTGGAACGTGCAAAGAATAACAATTTCGATTCAAAGTCTATAGGTAGAGAAGTAGATGAGGAAATTCCTGAACTTTCATCAATAAAAGATTTACTTCCAACAAACCGTTCCGAATTATATGGATTTATAACCATATTACTCACAATTATATCTTTGATAATGAGCCAAACTCAATCTAGTAGTTCTTCGAAGATTGAAATTAATACTGTTATCAACAATGTTTATTATCCAACATCAGAAGCTCAAAGCTCTAATAGCTCTACTCCTAAAGTTAAGGCGGAAAAAAAGATCGGTAGAAATGAGCTATGTACATGTGGTAGTGGGAAAAAATTTAAGAAATGTTGTTTACCTTGAGCATATAAATATACAAACTTAGTATAGCTTATACAAATATTTGATAAGAAAATCTAACTATACCCTAACAAGGCTTTTTAGCCCCAACTATAGCTATAGGCGGGATTGGCTACTTAAAACATTTAAAATTAATACAGTAACAAATATGACCTAATTTTCGTGCTAATATTGTCCCTATATTTAGAGCGTAATATTAGCGGAGAATGAATCATGCAACCGATATTTGCGACACAGACAGCCAGTATCTCAGAACTAAAGACCAACCCTTCGGCACTGATTAAACAGTCAGACGGTGAGTCTATTGCTATTTTAAACCACAATAAACCTGTGGCTTACTTGGTTTCCACAGATATGTTTGAGCGCATGATGGAAGCAATGGACGATATGGCATTAAGTCAAACCGTTAGCGCACGGATGAATGACGGTCAAACACCTATAAAGGTAACGTTGGATGACTTATAATCTTGAGTTTCATCCTCTCGCGTTAAAAGAATGGAAAAAGTTAGCGCCCAGTATTCAGCAGCAGTTCAAGAAAAAATTACAGCAGCGGCTAGCAAATCCGCGTGTTCCTGCGTCAAAACTCTCAGTACATACCGATGCCTATAAAATCAAACTACGCACCATAGGCTATCGTCTAGTATATACCGTCAAAGATGATGTAGTCGTGGTTTATGTATTAGCAGTAGGTAAAAGAGAGAATAACAAAGTATATGATGCGCTTGCGACACGCCAACCATAATTAAAACACAGACAGAATAAAAATGACGGAGGTCATAGACGTGCAATATACCGCAATCATCAAAGACGGTGGTTTGTTTATCCCAAACGTGTTTTCCGACCTAAACGATGGTGGCTCGCATATCGTACAAGTGGAAGTCGACATCGCAGACGTCCGTGAGCAATTAGGCGAAGGCATAGCAGAAAAACCAGAAGCATTAAAGAAAGTCGCCACAAAAGTATTGAAAAAACCAGTAAAGAGAGCGACTAAAAAAGACGTACAGAAAGAAATGCAGCAACTATCAGATGATGATGGCTTGAGTGCGCTGCGTAAGAGTGCGATCGATGAATTGGAAGGTTTGGACGATAGCGAGCTGAGTGAGATATTTAAAGCGTATATGAATGATGGACAGACGTCAGAACAGATATCTTTAGAGAACTTGTAATATAATCCTATCCAATAAAACCAAATCTAGTCAAAACCCTATAACTTAATAACCATATCAATGATAAAGGCAGTCTCATGACTTATTCGATTTTTTCCCAAACGCCAAACAATGCGCTAACAGAGCCGATGTTTTTTGGTAATCCGGTCAACGTGGCGCGTTACGACCAACAAAAGCACCCTATCTTTGAGCAATTGATTGAAAAGCAACTGTCGTTCTTTTGGCGTCCAGAAGAAGTCGATGTGTCACGTGATCGTATGGACTACGGCAATCTGTCGTCACATGAGCAGCATATCTTTATCAGTAATCTGAAGTATCAAACGCTACTCGACTCTATCCAAGGTCGTAGCCCAAACGTCGTGCTATTGCCACTGGTATCGATTCCTGAGCTTGAGACATGGATTGAGACGTGGACGTTTTCTGAGACCATTCACTCGCGCAGCTATACCCATATCATTCGTAATATTATCAATGACCCTGCTATCGTCTTTGATGACATTATGCAAAACGATCATATCCTAGAGCGCGCCGCAGACATCGCCAAGTACTACGATGACTTGTATTATAACTCATCGCTATACAACCTATACGGTGCAGGCACGCACACGATCAATGGTAAGCAAATTACCGTCGATTTAAAATCGCTGAAAAAGCAGCTTTACTTGTGCTTGATGGCAGTCAACGTCTTAGAAGCCATTCGCTTTTATGTGTCATTCGCTTGCTCGTTTGCCTTTGCCGAGCGTAAGTTAATGGAAGGTAATGCCAAGATTATTAAATTGATTGCTCGTGATGAGGCGCTACATTTAACGGGCACGCAGCATATTCTTAACCTCATGCGCATCGGTCGTGATGATCCTGAGATGGTCGACATTGCCAAAGAGTGCTATGAAGAAAGCATCGAGATATTTCGTAAAGCGGCTGAGCAAGAAAAAGAATGGGCAGGCTATCTGTTCAAAGACGGCTCAATGATTGGTCTCAATAAAGACATTCTGTGCCAATATATCGAATATATCACCAATTTACGTATGGAAGCGGTTGGCTTACCAGTCGCATTCCCGAATTCTAAATCAAACCCAATCCCGTGGATTAACACATGGTTGTCATCTGACAACGTACAAGTGGCACCGCAAGAGACGGAAATCAGCTCATACTTGGTGGGTCAAATTGACTCAGATTTATCAGACAGCGATTTTGATGATTTTGAGCTTTAGAACTTATGTGTTCATTTAAAAAATAGTTTTTGAAAGAGTATTGTTTAGAAAGTACAGAATGATAGGGAAACAAACAGGATAAGACTATGACTTGGGTAATGACGAGTAAGAAGCAATTTTACTTGCATGATGACGAAAGCTTGCTTGATGGATTGCTACGCACCGGACATGATATCAATTATCAATGTAAAGAAGGCTATTGTGGCAGCTGTCGCATCAAGCGTATCGCCAGCTCACACGTCATTGACTATCCGTTTGCGCCCCTTGCCATGATTGATGAAGACGAGATACTGCCCTGCTGTTGTCGTGTACAGGGTGTGATTTACATCAATCACGAGCCTACTATAGAGTAGTACTAACAAAAATAGTGCTAAAAAAGTCGAAACAAAAAGCGCGTTATCTTCAAGATAACGCGCTTTTTTATTGTCTATAAATCCTTCAAGCCATTTTGATTAAGCTTTATGTGATGAAGAATGACCTTATAAAGGCGCACCATCTCTTTCAAATAACTGCAACAGCTCTTCACGCATACGGTCACGCTCGGCTTCTGACATCATCGGTACGTCTTGTCTCTCACCTTGTAGATTTGGATCTTCTATACCACCAACATTTTCATCAAGAATCACAACCGGACGTTCCATCGGCTCTTGCGCTGGACGCTCTTCTAACAGTATTTTGACTTGCGCATTTTTACCACGGCGTAATATTTGCGCATTCAGCGTGGTATTCGGTGCTTTACGAGCGACATACTGAATCAAGGTATTGGCATCCGTCATCTCAACGCCGTCAATCGTCAAAATAATATCGCCGATACGAAGACCACTCTTCGCAGCAGGACTCTTAGGAACGACATTAAGCACTTCTACCCCAGTCGAGGTTTCAAGCTGAGTTGGGTCACGTAACTGTGACTGTATCTCAATCCCCAACCAACCACGGCTCACCTTACCATCTTTGATAATGGCATTCATCACTTGCTCAACGATAGCGGTAGGAATAGCAAAACCGATACCCATAGAGCCGCCAGAGCGTGAGTAAATAGCCGTATTAATACCAATTAATTCACCAAAAGCATCAACGAGTGCGCCGCCCGAATTACCTGGGTTAATCGCTGCATCGGTCTGGATAAAGTCTTCAAACTTGTTGACCCCAAGCCCAGTACGTCCTGTTGCTGAGATAATTCCTTGCGTTACCGTTTGACCGACACCGAACGGATTACCAATCGCTAATGCAACATCGCCAACTCGGATAGGTTCTTTACGGAAACCAAGTGGTGCCAAACCAGTCATATCTACTTTAATCACTGCCAAATCACTGTCTGGATCTGTGCCAACGATTCTAGCGCGGCTCTTACGACCATCATTAAATGCGACCGTAATTTCATCGGCTTTTTCGATCACATGGGCATTGGTCACGATATAGCCATCTTCTGAGACAATCACCCCAGAGCCTAAATTGGTATTGCCCTGCTCTTCTGACGGTGCACCATGGAACTCAAAAAAGCGGCGCAATACAGGATCATTCATATAAGGATGCTCTGCCATCGTTTGCGTGGTGTAGATATTCACGACTGATTGTGAGGCGCGAGCAACCGCATTATGATAAGAAGAAATCGCTGCAGGTGTATCAGAAACCGGTGCTGACGCTTGCTGCTCAGCAGGTGTGGTTCTGGGCGGCTCCCATGCCTGCTCTGATGCCGTCTTCATACTCGCAAACAACCAAATAAATGCGGCAATCACGACTAGCAATAAAACCCAAGGTAACCATTTTAATACAGACGCCTTGCTGCTGGTGTTCCGAGATGACGACATATAAAACCTCTATAAATTTGATACAAACAGACGAAGATAAATAAGGTAAGAAGCATGGTAGATATTAGGACGCATTGAGCAGCATTTACCAAACATTTACAGCCCACTGTATAGCTACTTTTTTATGCACTATCTGTACGGCACGCTTACATGTATAAATTATAACCGCCAATACTACCCAGTTGTAACGTATCGTGTACCATTTCAGTGAGTAGGATTATCTATCCTAGTGTAGCCACATGTTAAAATACTCATTATCAAAAGCCACATGTTAGCCATAAATGCTTGCGCCACTGAATCAATTATAAGGGAATACCATGACCACACACAATATCGCAACCGAGCCCTCAAACACCGCCATTACCGTTCAAGCGCTGACCACATTCTGTGATGACTATTTATCAGCAGATGCTTTTAAAGATTATGCCCCTAATGGTTTACAAGTAGATGGGGGTCGACCTATCAAACGAATCATCACTGGTGTAACGGCTTGTGAGGCGTTGATTGATGCAGCTATTGCTGACAATGCAGACGCCATTATGGTGCATCATGGTTATTTTTGGAAAGGCGAACCTGCCCCCATCACTGGTATGAAAGGTCAGCGTATCCGTAAACTTATGCAGCATGGTATCTCTTTGATTGGTTATCATCTGCCGCTCGATGCCCATCCCGTCATTGGTAATAATGCCAAGCTGGCTGACGCATTAAACATGACCGTTATCGGCGCTTTATACCCTAGTGAGTCTCATCCAGTGGGTAATATCGCCACTTGTACCCCGCAGAATGCTCAAAGCCTCATTACTCACATTACTCAGACGCTAGGACGATTGCCATTGCATATCTCTGCCAATTATAGCGCACCGAATAGTACAAGCGCTCATATCGATAATAACAGAATTATCGAACACGTGGGCATTTGTACGGGCGGCGCACAGGATATGATCGAACAAGCTGCATTGATGGGCTGTGACGCCTTTATCTCTGGCGAAATATCAGAACGTACCACCCATATTGCCCGTGAGCTGGGCATTGATTATTTCGCTTGTGGACATCACGCGACAGAACGCGGCGGTATTCAAGCACTCGGTCACATAGTTTCTCAAGCATTTGGCATACCCGTGACCTTTGTAGATATTGATAACCCTGCTTAAGCTGTGTCCTCAACTCTACTCATAGCTATCTAATAGCTATCTAAATTTAGAATAATTTTCAGAAAACAAGGCTAATAACAATCAGTATGGTTGTCCAATATACATAATTTTTGCGGCTTCAATTTTCAATAGTGTATCAATAATAATGGCCTTTTTAACCGTCTATAGCCCAATTGTTAAGTTTTATCGCTAATTTCTTAACCACACTTGAATAATCCAAGGAATATCCGCATATTAATATCCGAAGAAAGAATGTCTTGTCATGAGGCTTCCCATTTATTACAGCTTCCGGTTATGGTACTTAAATGAGTATAACCGCCTAAAATTTCACTATGTCGTATAGCTATTGACGTCATGTAGATAGCGAGGTTTTGGACGGTTCACTAATAGATACACTGTGCGTGATATATTTTCAGCAGCATGGTCTATCTTGATTTAAGTGTCGCGATACTGGGTTAGCAACCGCTGATTGATAGAATGTTTGAGTAAATTTTCTCTCATTTTTTTATTAATAATGAAAATAGCGACTTGCTTACCCTTATTGCTGGACAAAAAATTAATCACTGTTGACTCTATTACAAATGATTTAAAGAGGACATGGTCATTAATATCAGCACAGAAAAGCTGAGTGCATAAGCACCCCGCTCATTCTACGTTTTGTCTCAATAACTTAGTTCATGACCTTACCTATGTTTAATATATAGTTGTTTAATTCTTAGCCCTATCTATGCATCGATGAAGGAATCATCCGATTTATATCCTTCGCGGTGTTGTGCGTTCATCATTTTGTATTGATACTTTATATCGATGTTTTATATTGATATTTTGAGAGATTTTTTAGCCCTCTTACCTGATACGCCGAATACGCCAGTAGATAACCAGCTAATTAAAAACTGCACCGCTACATCTGATAAAAATTCATTAGCGGCACTATTATTAAGCAAGATGACGACGCACTTATCCTATTAAGAAGTGCGTGGTTGTCTAAAATGCGACATCGATGTATGACTACTTTATAAGCATACATTCATAAGCGTTTTACGGTAAGCAGGATGGCTAAAATCAGGAGACATCCATGCAGCGTATTACTTATCGTGTGAAAGTATCTGCGCAAGGGGCTAGACGCCGTATTTCTTATTTACTGCGTCCATCTAAACGCCTACCGAACACTGAAAGTAACATCGTTTCATCCGTTACCCCGACGACATCGAGTCGTTTTTCTAGAACCAAAAAGCTTGCGCAAATTTCTAGTATTGCCCTTCTCTCTTTACCTGCTGAGAGTCTGACGACGATGCGTGCGCCAGTGCCAGCCTATGATAACGTCATGCTAGAAAGCACGTTAACCATCGCTGCCGTCCCCGGTGACAGCACTTATTTTGCGACTGACGGTTTTCAACATGGCTTTGGTTTTGATTTGGTACGTACTTATGCTGACGAGCTTGGCGTTGATATCGATCTAAAAGCGTATGCCAATGAAGAAACTGCCCTAAAGGCGCTGAGATCGGGCGAGGTAGACATGGCATTAACAACGGCCAGTACGCAGTTAAAGAGCAAGTTTAACTTATCGTCTATCAACATCAGTTGCGGCTATGACGCCAGCTTAACAAAGAATGGTTTACATCCAAAAGTCAGTTGGACGTTCAATTCATCCAATGACCCATTATCACAAAAAGCCAGTTACTTTTTATGTGACAGTATTAAGCTGAAAAACACACAAAAACTTGCTGCCTTTTACAATCAAAACTTGCTAAAAGATGCCTATAGCCAAGATCATTTCCAAAAAACGTTGACCGAAAAACTGCCTGATTATCAATCGTCTTTTGAAGAGCAAGCACGCAATTATAATCATGATTGGGAATTATTGGTGGCCATGGGTTATCAAGAATCACACCTTGATGCCAATGCCGTATCGCCAACGGGCGTGCGTGGGCTTATGATGTTGACCAATAATACAGCCAAAGCAATGGGCGTCTCAGATCGCGTCGATCCCTACCAAAGTATCGGCGGCGGCGCGCGTTATTTAGAGCAAATGAAAGATGACTTTGCTGATGTGCCAAAGACAGATCGTATTTGGTTTGCGCTTGCCGGCTACAACATGGGACCAAATGCAGTAAAGAGTATTCAGCGTAAACTGCGAGATCAAGGTATTGATGATAAAAGCTGGGCGAACGTTTATGCGTACTTAGCTGATAATAAAGCTGCCAATAGTCGTTATGGTCAAGCGATGCATTATGTTAGCAATATTAGAAGTTATCTTGAGACTATAAAAACTCAAACCGTCTAGTTGATAAATATTATTAGATCTTTTGAGAATTGAATGTCACAGATAAAAAAAGCTGCTCTTATAAAGAGCAGCTTTTTTGTGCAGAATGATCTGTCTTAATCGTATTTACTTGGCTATTATTTCACTAAGCCACTTACTCTTAACGATTAGGTACGGTCAGGCGCTGACCGCGCTGTAGCATCGTATCCGCCGCGATATTATTCATCTCAGCCAACTCTTGCGTAGAGACGCCATATTTACGTGCTAAGCCAATCAAACTGTCTCCTGACCCAACGGTGTAACTCACTGTGAGCTTTGGTACTTTAAGCGTTTGCCCACGCTGTAATTGGGCATTGGTCGCGAGATCGTTGGTCGCAGCCAAGTCGTCTATCGAAACACCAAATTGACGTGCCAAAGCAATCAAACCATCACCAGATTTAACTTTATAGCTCTCGGTGTTGCCCAATTTTTTGCCACTGCTCGCTGTGCTAGTCGCGGCAGTGCTACTAGCCGAACTACTGCTTTGATTATTGCTACTAGAGGTCGTTACAACGCTGCCACTGGCAGGAATCGTAATCGTACGACCGAGTATCAAATTAGAGTTGGTTTTCAGGTTGTTCGCTGTTGCCAAGTCACTAAGACCGATATTATAACGTTGAGCCACGCCTGTTAACGTATCGCCTGATTTTACTTTATAACTGACAGTTTTATCATTTAGCTGACGATCAACCAATCCTTTAGACACGGGTACTTTGATGGTTTGACCACGTTGTAAGCGTGCTTTTGCATCAAAGTTGCTATTCACCGCCGCAAGCTCAGCTGGACTGATACCCACGCTATTGGCAATGCCGATCAAAGTATCGCCAGATTTTACTTTGTAATTGGTGGTTGCCACCGAACTTGAGCTACTGTTACGGCTACTAGAGCTTGAGGTGTTTGCTGCATCGAAATCGACACTTGCAGGTACTTTTAGCGTTTGACCAACATATAGTGAGCTTGTAGTGCTCATATTATTGAGGCTGGCAAGTGTATCAGTTGAAACACTAAACTGACGTGCGAGAGCAATCAATCCATCGCCCGCTTTTACTTTATAGTTCTTAGTAGCGGTGCTTGATTTACTTGGCTTGGTCGAGGGAGCGGCAGGTGTGGTCACTGGCGCAGTCACCTTACCTGGTATCAGCCATAGCTTTTGACCGCGTAGTAAATCCGCTCTACTACTCAAATTATTGTATGTTGCCAACTGAGTCACCGATAGACCAAAGCGGTTAGCAGTACCAATCAGCGTATCGCCACTTTGTACTACATAGCTCTCTGGTTGGCTTGCCGCGGTATTGTTAGCTGTGCTCAACGGTTCGATGGTTTTTGCATTATATAAGTATAAGGTACTGCCTGATAGCAGCTTAGAGCTGGCATCTATTTGATTCCATTCAGCGATATCGCGCCAACTGACACCCGCACGGCTGGCGATATTAGACAAGGTATCACCACGCTTGACGGTATAAGTGGTACGTGTACCTTGCGGTTTTGGCTTGCTTACTGATGTTTTTGCAAAGCTAAGCTTTTTCTCTTCGCCACTGGCTTCTAGAATAGACTGCTGTGTCTGTACTGCGGATAAATTAATATTACCATCAGCATTGATTACATTGGTTTCAGGCGTGTTACTGCGAATTTGATTGGCAATAAAATCACGCTCTTCTTTGCTCAGTGGTGGTTCTTGGACAATCGTATTATTCTGTGTAATCTGAGCAGAGGTGGTCGGTAGACTGTTGCTGCTTTTTAGCTCAGCATTGATCTTGTTGGTTTCTGCCGTGCTCAATGGTGGCTCAGTACGCACCGAGGCGTTATTACTGTAGACAGAGCTGCTAGTAGGCGTGGCTGACGGTGATATATAACTGGTCGTTTGCTGCGGCACACTAGCACTTGCAGCATAATCAGCCAAGGCGCTACCTGTCGATGGTAATGAGGAGCCAGTATAGGGTTTGTTGTTATAGCTTGGCGTCGTGGTCGTGCTACTTGGTGTGCTTGTATTACTCGATGCCAGTATATTGCCCGTACCATTGCCTCTCAATGAGCTCAATTTAGCATCGGTATTAAGACTCACATCATTAGGAATAATAATACGCTGGGGACCAGAAGAATCTACACGCCCTGACGTTAAGGCCGTATTTAACCTTTCTAATTCGTCGTAACTAACGCCTGTCATTTGTGCGACTTCAGCTAAGCTCACGCCATAATTCACTGGCACACTACGGAAATGCTGACGGTTGGCAATAGCAGGCAAGTAGACACCATATTGCTCAGGCTTAGCAACAATTTCTGCTACCGCCAAGAAGCGCGGCACGTAGTTCATCGTTTCAGTAGGCAATCTCAGAGACCAATAATCTGTCGGTAAACCCTGAGCTCTATTAGCATCAATGGCCTTTTGCACGCGACCAGGACCCGCATTATAAGCGGCCAATGCTAACTCCCAACTGCCAAACTGATTATGTAGTGCGGTCAAGAAGTCATAAGCGGCGCGAGTTGATTCGATGACATCACGGCGACCATCATAGGTACTGCTTTGATTCAAACCATAAATACGACCCGTACTTGGAATGAACTGCCATAAGCCTGCTGCTGCCGCACTACTGGTACCGCTTGGATCGTAAGAGCTCTCAATAACAGGTAATAAAGCCAGCTCTGTCGGGATATTACGACGCTCAGCTTCTCGTACGGTGTGATAGATATAGCGACTGGCACGTGCAGTCAAACGGTTTAAATAGTCTTGTCGACTGGTAAACCAGCTTTTTTGCCCTTCAATACGCTGATTATAAGTCGGCTGACCGCCATTCATACGATAGCCAGCACGTAAGCGACTCCATAAATCACCATACTGCTGAATAGCAAGTTTGTTGCCTTCCACCATAGTCATGTCAGTGGCTTCGAGTAAATCGGCTAACTCATCCAAGCTATCTGCATCTAAATATGCCGTTGAATAGTCCGTACTGCTGCTTGCTGCAGGCGCTTTAGTAGCTGGGCGTTTAGTAATAACAGATGAGCTATTGGTCGCACCCTTTTTTACCGCTGACGTATTGCTACAAGCACTGATAAGTAGAGTTGATACCGCAAGCGTCAATGGCAACGCAATAAATGAGCGAGATTTTGATAGCACAGTAGACATGATATTGGAAGTTTCCTAACGACAGAAAGTGATAAGATAAAGTTGCTTGCTAGTATAGTATGCAATGTGAAGCAAAGACCAGTCTAATATAAAAAGATAATCATCATAAGTTGAGTCGATTTTCAGACCATTCACGAAATGCAATCAATCATTTAATTATTCAACATTGTGAATCTGCATAGTTATTAATGATGGAATGCTTTGCCTTCGAAGAGCCTGATTAATGCACTATCTTTTTTGATCATCCACTGATAAAGACGTTTCTTAATCAATGCTTATCCATTAATACCTAATTGTTGATAATGACTAATTGCTGACTAGCTAGTACTGGGTTATTGGTCGAGTAACGATTAATTAATCGTTACTTGTGATACGGCACGTAGCAGCACCGCATTACCAGTCGATAACGTCAGCGTCACTCTTGAAGTGGTGACAAATGAGACATTTTTACCATCTTTTACCCAGCTCTCATTGGTCGTTACATTGGCTTTGGCCTGATCGCCCGTAATGACGATGTTATCCACAGAAATATCATAACGGTAATTAGAGGTGTTATTCCAACTATTTTGCAACAACTTCAAATAAGCATCTTTATCTAAACTGGTAGACTTACCTTTTCTAGATAATGAAATCAGTGCATCGTCAGAGACAAGACGCGCGACCTGATTGACATTTTGGCTATTCGCTGATGACTTCATTGCTGCTATATAGTTCTGCACCAAAGCTTCGGTCATGGCTGCCGCTTGTGCACTGATACTCACAGTACTTACAACGGCCACTACCGCCGCCACGCTGGCACTTTTTAGCAATAATGCCAAAAGCCCTTTTCCCCATAATCGTTTCATCATAATCCTTAGCAATGCTGTTATCGTTGTTGCCATCTTTTGATGACTAACGTTTTTTATTGATTAAATATAGTAGTCGTTTATTACTCATTAACATCATGATAAATGAAGCGAGCACTTGCTAGCGTGTGCCCTCTTCATTTTAATAGTAAAAAATATCTGTTTAATCATCACCTACTTATTAATGATGACAGCGTACTTTTACCATAGAGTGAGACTATCATTCAATTCTCACAGCTATGTGACACCCTGTGTAATTATTGCGAATACTAAAATACCAACCATATGGCACAATTATTTCTGAAAATATGAGTCACTGCCCATCGTTATCATAAATACAAAATATACTAACTGAGCCTCTTACGCAGTACACAGCTCAGTTTTTGCTCCAGTTTTGATTAACTTTCTGTCAATCTAATCTCAATTTAATAAGCCAAACGGAATCTTACTTAGCGTCCGTACTATTATCTTCGTATTGTTGTTCATCATCACTAAGCTTCATACCCAATCGCTCTACTCGTCTGTCCATCATTTGTCGAGCCAGTGCTTGCATGTCTTCGACGCGGTCTATTTCATCCACAATCTCAAGTCCCAATAAAGTCTCAAACACATCTTCTAAAGTAACCAAACCTTTGACTTCGCCATACTCACCGACTGTAATAGCGATATGAATACGGTTTTTTAGCATCAGCTCTAACAAATCAAACAGTTTCATTTTTGAAAAAACAAAAGTAATGTCACGTTTGAACTGAGTCAATGGCTTGTGCATCGCATGATTTACTTTTGCTAATAACATGTCTGTTTTTAATACAAAACCTGTGATGTTATCTAAGTCACCATCATAAATTGGCAGTCGTGAAAATGTCAATTTTGGGCGATCAACCAATAATTCAGCGACTGTTTTGTTTTCTTCAAACGCCAACATCACCGAACGCGGGGTCATGATATCTTCGACTTTAATCGCACCAAATGCCAGTAAATTGCGAATAATGCGCGATTCTAATGGGTCAATCTGTCCTGACTCTTCACCGATACTGGCAAGTGCCGCAAATTCACGACGACTGAATGCTTGGGGTTCTTTGCCACGTACTAGCAATTTGGTTAACTTTTCTGAGATCCAAATAAGTGGATACAACAGCAGGATAATGCCTCGCACGAAATAAGCGACCATACCGCTTAGTTGACGCCAGTATAGTGTCCCAAGCGTTTTTGGAATAATTTCAGATAAAAATAAAATCGCCAAGGTCATAATGGCAGAAAACAGTCCAAACCATGCACTACCAAACACAATCGTGGCTTGGGCACCAGCACCGATAGAACCTAATGTATGAGCCACTGTATTCAAAGTCAAAATAGCCGCCAATGACTGATCGATGTTATCAACCTTTAAGCGTCTTAGCATATTTGCTTTTTTCGGATTGCTTTCTTGAACATCAGCGATATAAGACGGCGTCATGCTCAGTAATGCAGACTCAGCCAATGAACAGACAAACGAGATACCGATGGCGACAACCACAAAAAGTATGAGTAATAACACACTGATCGCGGTCGGCTCTGCTAAAGCATCAGCGGCAAAAGCTGGATATGGCAATAGCAGCATCGCCGTCAGCGCTGATAACCCAGCAATTGAATTGGTACGACGAAGACGCTTTGAATAGCGTGATGTCGGAGGAGGTTTAGCAGACGCTTCTTTACAAGCGCGCGGACGACATAAACGAGGTACAAACATAAAAGTGGTAAACAAGTTAGGTAACCTAAACAGAAAAAAGTAAAAGGGATAATAATATAATGAGCAAACGATACTAAATCACTAAAAACAAACATGATTAACTAGCTATTAGTTATCTGCTAAAACGATGGTAACTCGCTGCTCAAAACTGATTTAGCAGCAGATAATAGGATCTATTATATACTAATAAACTGTGCGCTAAATGCAGGGGATTATTGCCATTTGATAGTAGCATTGATGATGCCATTTCACAATAAGACGCTATTGTTAAGTCTTTGTTTTTTGGTATCCTTGACCATACCTTTTGCTACGCTACTACTACCTAGCATCCATTCGCTGCTTGAATTTTGTTATACTCTCAGCGCTTTGGCGTCACTTATATGATGTGGTAAAAATATTGCTGCGAAAAGTAATGACCGCTAGCATGCCATTACCTTAAGAAAAACATACTCAGCCTATGATTAACAGTTACCAAGTCTGGGATTTTTTGTTACTATGCGTTTAATTTTATTATTATCTATGACTTACTGAGAGAAATTATGTTGTTATTTATCCAAGCTGCCCATGCTGCACCAGAAGCTGCTGGTGCGATGTCACTATTTAGTCAAATACTATTGCCTGTTGCTTTTTTTGCGATTTTTTACTTCTTAGTCATTCGTCCGCAATCTAAGCGTACCAAAGAACATCGTGCCATGGTCAATGCATTGACTGTCGGTAGCGAAATCATTTTTGCTGGTGGTTTGATGGGTCGTATCAAAGCCATTGAAGGTGACTATGCTGTGGTCAGCCTAAACAATAATACTGATGTCAAAGTACAACGTGCTTCTGTTATTTCAGTGTTACCTGCTGGCACAATTGAAAGCGTTTAATGATTGATTGAAATATTAGTCGCGTTTTATTGATGATTACTAGGGCATGTCCTCATTTTAAAAATGGTGGTAAAAATGAGATAAATTGCCGTCAAACAAGGAAAGTAGCGCAAATAATATCGAGATATTAATAAGCTATTTGACGATGTTTGGCAAAATTTAGCCATTTTTAGCCCATTTAGAGGATAATCAATTGAATTGAGGACACGCCCTCATCTGTCATTAATAAATATAGTGATTAATACAGTGCCTAAGAATGACCGTACCTTATTTACGGTCATTTTTCGCTATAGAGCAATGATGTAAAAACAGTCTCATAGAGTATAGACAATTTATGTTTATGCTTTTGACGATGCTGTCTTTATTGATTTTATCAGTGATATTTTGCTGACTATATATTTTTGATGACTATATAAAGATACGTCTGTATTATTTGCTCTACTGTTTTACTATCATCGCGGATGATCGCAATGGTGCATGATGACGACTGCTAGATACAGCACTCAACCATTGCTATCGCTAACTTCCCATCTGCTAACTTGTGGCCTACGTCGCCAGTCGTTTATCAACCTAAAGAAGTGATTATGCAATATCCCGCTTGGAAATACTTACTTATTGCCGTCGTGCTAATCATTGCCGGTCTATATGCTGCTCCTAACCTCTATCCTGATGAACCTGCCGTGCAGATTACAAGCGCCGCTGCAGGTACACAGCTGTCTGAAGGTATCTTGACTGAGTCTCAAAGCTTGCTTGAAGAGGCTGGCATCAATAACCACGATGGAACCTTTGAGGGCAACAGTGCGCTGGTACGTCTTGACAATCCAGTCGATCAGCTCAAAGCTCAGGAAGTACTGCGTCAAAACTTGGGCGAAGACTATGTCGTCGCGCTTAACTTGGCGCAAACGACGCCGCAGTGGCTACGTGATATCGGTGCAAAACCGATGAAGCTCGGCCTTGATTTACGTGGCGGTGTGCGTTTTGTACTAGAAGTCGATATGGATAAGGCGCTTGAACAGCGTTTGACCAGTGCCAGTCGTGACATGCGTCGCGAGCTACGTGCTGAGCGAATTGCGATCAAAGGCATTAAGACCGAAGATCGAAGTGTGGTATTACATTTCGCTGATACAGATACTCGTAACCGTGCACAGAATGTTTTGCAAGGCTCAATGGGCAATACGTTTAGCTTGCAATCCTCTATTGATGAGCAAGGTCCTGCACTGATTTTAGCGTACAACGATGCAACGCTTGATGAAATCAATAGCTATGCGGTTAATCAAAACTTGACCACCCTTCGCAATCGTATTGCTGAGCTTGGTGTGACTGAAGCTTTAGTACAGTCTCAAGGTGCTAGCCGTATTGTCGTTGAGCTTCCTGGCGTACAAGATACTGCTGAGGCAAAACGTGTCTTAGGGCGCACCGCAAACCTTGAGTTCCGTATGGTTGCTGAAGACAGCGAAAACTATACGGGCGGCATCCCTCCAGCGGGTACCGAAGCTTTCCCGTTTGAGACACTTGATGGTCCGCCGGTACTGCTTGAACGTCAAGCGATTGTCACTGGTGATAAAGTCACCAATGCTCAAACTGGTGTGGATGAAAGCGGCTCTCCTGAAGTCAGCATTACTTTAGATAGTGCTGGTGGTAAGCTCATGCAAAATGCCACTCGTACCGCCGTTGGCAAACAGATGGCCGTGTTGTTCATCGAAAACAAGCAAAGAATCACTTACGAAGAAGATCCGAAGACTGGCGAAACTGTCGAAGTTAGAACACCTTATGCTGAGACTAAAGTCATTAACCGTGCCAATATTCAAGCGGTCCTTGGCTCCTCTTTCCGTATTACTGGGCTAGATAGTAGCGCGGAAGCTGCCGAGCTTGCACTACTGCTACGCTCAGGCGCACTTGCCGCACCGATGTACTTTGTAGAAGAACGCACTATTGGCCCATCATTAGGTCAAGACAATATTGATAAAGGTCTATTCTCTACGCAAGTCGGGTATCTATTAGTGTTTGCGTTTATGATTATCTTCTATCGTCTATTTGGCGTGATTGCCAACGTGGCGCTGGCCGTGAACGTTATTATCATCATTGCTATTATGTCAATCTTAGGCTCTTCACTTACCTTGCCTGGTATTGCTGGTATCGTTTTGACCATCGGTATGGCCGTCGATGCCAATGTACTGATCTTTGAGCGAATACGTGAAGAGCTAGCAAACGGGGTACGGCCCAAATCCGCCATCGTGGCAGGTTTTGATCGAGCCTTTAGTAGTATTTTCGATGCCAACATCACCACCCTATTGATTGCTTTTATTCTATTTGCAATTGGCACGGGTCCGATTAAAGGCTTTGCGGTTACATTGGCTATTGGTATTGTCAGTTCACTGTTTACCGCTATTATGGTGACACGTGCGCTGGTACAGATTGCTTATGGTAAGCGTAAATCTATCAAACGTTTGAGCATCGGTTAGGAGAACATTATGACGATTGATAAGAACAATCCTTTAGAACAGCAGAATAATCCAGATCGAGATGGTTCAAGTGGCTCAAATGTTGAGGCAAGCACACACCGCCGTAAAAAACCACGCCGTGATGGGAAAGGTAGTAATACCAAAGCCAATAACCCAACTACCGCTAAATCAAAAAAAGACAAAGCTCTGAGCAGTGGTAAGGATGCGGGTAAAGGCAGTCAAGCACTGTCAGCCAATCCTGAGATAGAATCGGGTGATGCCGCTGATGATGCTGCTGCAATCGCTGAAGGCGGTATCAAAGCCGTTGGCAACCAGCGTATTATTCCGTTTATGAAGATAGAAAAGCCAATGGCACTTTTATCTCTATTGATGGTTATTGGTAGTATCATTGCAATTGCAGTAAACGGTCTAAACTTAGGACTTGATTTTACGGGTGGTGTGTCCGCAGATGTGCGTTACGAGCAGCCTGTTGAGCAAGTTGAAGTCGTACAAGCATTGGCCGATAATGGCTTTGATGATGCCGTGGTACAGTATCTTGGTACGCGAGAAGAACTCCTCGTACGCTTGCCACCACAGTCTGATAACGTAGACGGCCTAAATAGTAGCCTGACTAAAGCATTAACCCTGCCTAATAATAATGTTGAAATCAGTAACGTTAATATTATTGGCAGCCAAGTTGGTAATGAAATTTATCTAAACTCAGTCATGTCACTGGTATTAGCATTGGTCTGTATGTTGGGCTATGTTGCCTTACGTTTCCAATTTAAACTCGCTCTTGGTGCGGTATTATCGCTGTTTCATGATGCTATCGTGACCATTGGTGTTTTTGCCTTGTTTGGCTTTCCTTTCGACTTAACCGTCTTGGCGGCCGTCTTGGCACTGGTTGGTTATTCTATCAATGATACAATTGTTGTGTATGACCGTATTCGTGAGAATTTTCGTCGTGTCCGTGGTATCACACCTCGCCAGACCGTTGACCTGTCTTTGACCGAAACGTTGCGCCGTACCATTATGACCATTTCCACTGTTTTACTGGTTGTACTTGCCATGCTATTCTTAGGCGGCGATGGACTGTTCTGGTTCTCAGTAGCGCTCTTCATTGGTCTGCTTGCCGGTACTTACTCATCAACGTATATTGCAAGCTCGATTCCATTACGTATGGGTCTATCACGCGATGACTTTATTGTGAAAGTAAAACCTGAGTTTGAAGAAGAAATTGTCACTTTCAATGATCCAAAAATGTTTGAACAAGACAATGCTTAATAAATTTTATACTTTCTCAAGCTAATAACTAGGGTGTGTCCTCATTTTGAAAATGGTGATAAAAATGAGATAAATCGCAGCTAAACAAGGAAAATAGTACAGTTAATATCGAGATATGAACCAGCTATTTGACGCAGCTTGGCAAAGATTTAACCATTTTTAGCCCATTTAAAGTTTTATGCTCAGATTGAGGACATACCTTAGCTAAGATAGTATTTAAGCAAGCATCAAAAAAAGCACCTGACTCGTGAATAATGAGTCTAGGTGCTTTTGTCTTTGTAGCTATTTTTGCCTTGAATATCACACCTACTAGAGCTAACTCCATTTAAAACAGAGTCAAGGCAACAAAGTACAAATATATAATTCATACTTCAAGTAAGGTTAACGCCGTAACGCCTTTATAGTGAATTGACTATACGGTAATGTCATAGCGTTAATCACATTAATTCTGCCCTTCTTGTTTTTCAGCGATAAACGAGCCAAAAATGCCAATGACCACCTCGCCACCTAGTGCTATGCCACCGATTGATACTCGCTATACACGTATCATTGCTATTGCGTTGCCCGTGTTATTGGCCAACCTAGCTATGCCACTACAAAGCGTCATCGATACCGCGATCGTGGGTAACATGAATGACACGGCTAAACTTGCTGGTATGGGCTTGGCGATACAGTTATTGTCTTTATTACTCGTGAGTTTTAACTTTTTGCAATATGCCTCGTCTGGGCTATCGGCTCAAGCGCTAGGACAATCGGTCAATCATGCTGATAATCCTACTCATACCACCAAATCGTTAACCCCATCACCCCTACTATCAATCTTGCAACGTGCCTTGTTATTAGCGTTTGCTATCGGTAGCATTCTGTTATTGGCAAAGCCTTGGTTGATAGATTTTGGCTTGCAAGCTCTATCAGCCAACCCCGAAAGTGGGCAAGCGGCAAAGACTTATTTGGATGTACGCTTTTGGGGTGTCATCGCTGAGCTAATGAACTTTGCCTTTATTGGTTGGTTTGCTGGTCAAGGTAAGACTCGTTACATGCTTTACCAGCAAGGCTTTATCGCCATTCTGAATATCATTCTAACCTTGTTCTTTGTCTACGGGATGCAGATGGGATTGGTTGGGGTGGCGTTAGGAACCACTATTGCCTTTTGGCTAGGCGTGATACTAGCCTTGTGGCTCAGCCGTCAGCATTTGCAAATATCTTGGCAAGCCTTATTCACTGCCGATAAGCAATATTTTTCTAAAGAAAAAATGCTTAGGCTATTTTCATTAAATAAAGATATTTTTATCCGCACTCTAATCTTGACGTTGAGTTTCGCTTGGATTACCCGCTTGTCGGCTCAAAGTGGTGACGTCATCCTAGCCGCCAATGCTATTTTGCTTCAAGTATTAAGTATCTCAGCCTTTGCTCTTGATGGCGTGGCAGTATCAGCTGAGACGTTAAGCGGTCAAGCAGCAGGACGACGGGATTGGCCACGTTTTCGTATTATCATCAAGCGCACTGGTATCGTCAGTTATGGTCTAGCGATTACGTTAAGTGTGATATGGTGGCTTGCGATGCCAACATATTTGCAATTTATGACCAATATCGAGTCCGTTTTTACGTTGGCATATGAGTACCACCTTTATGCGGTGTTACTACCTCTCGTTGGCGTTGGTGCCTATTGGCTAGATGGTATATTTTTTGGCTTAACTGCCGGCAATGTGATTCGTAACGCAGCTTTGATACTCGCCGCTATCTTTTTTCCACTCAGCTGGTTGCTCTACCAACAGTGGGATATGACTGGTATTTGGCTAAGCGTGTGGTGTTTGTTATTACTTCGGCTGGTTATTTTGGGTGGCTTCTTGTACCGAGCTCATCAAACAGCCAGCTATGAAAAGCTCCAGCCGACTGTGTAATGTTCTTTAGATGAAGTGCATTTTTTCTAGGGTGTTTTTGCCATTGCTCGGGCTATGCTTCATTTTAAAACCAGTTTTCTAACATTAATCTTTCAGCAAAATATTAATAATAATCAAAAAACAGCAAAAATTAGGATGTCATGTGACTACTCATTCAAAAGAATTACATCAACAGCATGAGACCAGCTACGACTGGGCGGCGGGGCTCAAAAAAAGCCTACCTGTGGCGATGGGCTATTTACCTGCGGGTATCGCCTTTGGTGTGCTGGCACAAGTTGCCGGTATCCCTGTGTGGGCAACGATTATGCTGAGTGTTGTACTGTATGCGGGCGCCGCTCAATATGCTTGTTTGCCGATGCTGAGCGCTGGTTTACCGATTGGTAGCATCGCAACCAATATTGCCGCTATTAATCTACGTCATGTATTTTATGGTATGCCATTATTGCAATACCTACCAGAACATAAGCTTGCCAAAACCTATTGCCTATTTGCCTTGACTGATGAAACTTTCTCTGTTATGACTAGTTTACCCAATGAGTCAAGACAAGCGTTGATACTACCATTGAGCTTATTTAATCAAAGCTGGTGGGTACTAGCGAGCACGGTTGGTGTCATAATCGGCAGTACTCTGAGCGATTTGGTACCACATTTGGATTTTGCCTTAGTCTGTCTGTTTGCGATCTTAGCTTATGAGCAGTTCCAAAGTATCAAACGTTATTTCCCCATTGCTATTGCTGTCATTTCTTTAGCGGTGGCATCTTTATTTACTAGTAATTGGTTGTTATTGGTGGCAATCACCATCTGTATGCTATTGATTTTAGCTCGTGGGTTTTGGACGCAGCGTAATATGACAGGAGCCAACAATGACCAGTAGTTACCTTATTTTCGCAACCTTTGCGATGGCCGCCGTGACCTTTATTACCCGTGCGCTACCCGCCTTAATACCCAGAAAGCTGTTAGACACACCTTGGCTGCATCGGCTCAATGAGAGCTTGCCACTATCAGTCATGGTATTGCTTATTTTAACCAGCCTTTCTTATCAAAATTTATCGGCAACGACTAGGCTAAATAACGCTGAACTCCATTTATTGATGGCACAAATTGGTGCCCTTATTTTGGTGTTGTTCGTTTATCATATCAGCCGTCAATTATTGGTCAGTATGGTCGTTGGCATCGCTGCCATTAATGGCTTGCTATGGGTATTTACCAATTTTTTAAGTGGATACTAGGGCGTGTCCTAGAAAATTGATGAACACATGAATGGATGACAGCATATAGTTCATATGAATAATTTTAAACCCTGTAATTGAGCTATATTTAAAATAAAAAAAGGCTGGATTCTTATGAGAATCCAGCCTTTTACTTTCTAACAGTGCTGCAAAAAACTGATACTTTTAAGAAATTGATAACTTAAAGCTCTTCGACGCCCATCATATCAACTGGGGTATCAGCCACTATCTGTACGCCTTTTTTACCTGTTTTGGCAGTGTCATTGCGCTGCTCTTGTAAGTGCTCAAGATACGCTTCATTGATCTGCCCAGTGATGTAGCAACCATTAAATACGGCACAATCAAAACCTTCAACTTTGCTGTACTTGGTATCTTTTACCGCATCAATCAAGTCGTCCAAATCTTGGAAAATCAATCTATCAGCACCGATGATATCGCGTACTTCTTCTACCGTATGACCTGAGGCAATAAGCTCACTGCGTACTGGCATATCGATACCATAGACGTTTGGATATTTAACTGGTGGCGCGGCGCTAGCAAAAAATACTTTATTCGCACCAGCATCACGTGCCATTTGGATGATTTCATGGCAAGTGGTACCACGAACGATAGAATCATCAACCAACAGTACGTTTTTACCTTTGAACTCAAGTGGTACGGCGCTGAGTTTTTGACGAACTGATTTTTTACGTTGTTGTTGACCTGGCATGATAAAGGTACGACCGATATAGCGGTTTTTCATAAACCCTTCACGGTACTTAATATTCATTTTTAGTGCCAGCTCCATCGCTGACGTACGCGAGGTATCTGGAATAGGAATCACCACATCGATATCGTGATCTTCACCCCATTCAGCAAGGATTTTATCAGCCAGCTTTTCACCCATACGTAAGCGTGCTTTGTAAACTGAGATGTTGTCCATGATAGAATCTGGACGGGCAAAATACACATATTCAAAGATACAAGGTGTGTATTCTTGCTGCTCAACACACTGATGGGTATGTAATTTATGATCTAAATCAATGAATATGGCTTCGCCAGGTTTTACATCACGGATAATACTAAATCCTGATCCTGTCAGCGCAACTGACTCTGAGGCAACCATGTACTCGGTGCCGCCATTCGGTGCCATGCGCTTACCGAAAATAAGCGGACGAATACCGTTTGGATCACGAAATGCGAGCAAACCATGACCCGTAATCAAAGCGACCACGCCATAAGCGCCTTCGACGCGACCATATACAGCCGTGACTGCTTCAAAGATATCAGCAGGCGTTGCTTTGGTTTTACCCAAGTTTTGCATTTCATGGGCAAGTACGTTTAGCAATACTTCTGAATCTGAATCGGTATTAAGATGTCGGCGATCTTCGATGTATAAAGACTTGGCTAAACTCTCAGCATTGGTCAAGTTACCATTGTGTGCAAGGGTAATACCATAAGGTGAGTTGACATAAAATGGTTGAGCTTCGGCACTGCTTGACGTGCCTGCTGTTGGATAACGCACATGACCAATACCAAACTTACCAACCAATTTCATCATATGACGATTCATAAATACGTCACGTACCATGCCATTTTCTTTACGTAGATAGAGTCGTCCATCTTGCAAAGTGACAATACCCGCTGCATCTTGCCCACGATGCTGTAGCATCGTCAAACCGTCATAAAGAATCTGATTGACTGGTTCGTGAGCTGCAACTCCAATGACTCCACACATAATAGCTATATCCTATTTTGACTCATTAATTAGTACTACAATAGTGGCAAGACTGCTAACAGTAGATTATCAAAAATGCGTACTGTCACTCACCGACGACCTGATGATTGTTGTTCAGAATTTAACGAATATTTATCTTTTGACTATTAGAAAAATGCACTATTTATTGGCATTTGTGGTCTCTAAATGCGATTAAATAATTTTTTATCAAGGATAACTCACAAAGAGGATATGATAGAAGCGATAACCTCTAGCACCATAAACCCAAGCTATCAGCATCGAAGCATTGAGACATTAAAGGTTAACCGTAAAAATACTTACGATTGATTGACTTGATCCCAAGCCATACCTAACACATCTGAGACCAACGCTTTACCCATCGGGGCATAAGGCAATAGCTCAGGCGCGAGCACTGACGTTTGCCATTGTGGCATTTGCACCAGTAACGGCGCGCTGACGCTAAGCACAACTAAGACCATCAGTACATTTTTAGCAGCACCCAGTACACCACCTGCCATTTTGTCAACGACACCCAAGCGTAAGGTTTTAAGTACGCCTGAGAATACAAATGCCACTAAGTGCATGATGGCCAATATGATTATCACCACCAATAAAAATGCCATTGCCATTTGTAAAACAGGGTTTTGTACCATGCCTGATAGTTGCGGCGAAACCACTCCTGCCAAACGCGTGGCAGCAATCAAGGCAATAAACCAACCGACTAGACCAACGGCTGTTTTAATCAATCCGACTTGAAAGCCGCGCCATAAGCCGATCAAAACAACAATAGCAATCACGATATCCAGACCACTCATGTTCTACGCCTCATACCTTATTGATTTTTATCGGATGTTTACTTTCGTTTTCGTGACATATTAATTTTTGATGACTCAGCTCAAAATACAGTCGTCTTGTGCATCTGATAGGTAATGAGCTAGGAATACTGATCCGCTATAGCTCCATCGCGTCGTAATAGCCACCGATTGCTTGAATACAAGACTGTACCAGCCCAGGACCACGATAAATGAGCCCCGTATAGAGCTGCACCATATCTGCACCCGCTTCGATTTTTTTGACGGCTTTTGCACCACTGTCAATACCGCCGACGCCTATTAAAGCGACTTTACCATCTAGCTGATCGGAGAACTGTTGTAAAATTTGGGTACTAATGTGGCTGACTGGGCGACCGGATAGACCACCTGCTTGCTCACCATCAGGTAAATCTTCAACACCAACACGGCTCAACGTTGTATTGGTCGCAATCAACCCATCTATCTCAAAGTCGAGCAATTGCTGCGAGATATAATCCACTTGTAGCGGCTCTAGATCAGGCGCAACTTTCAATACCAGTGGCACATAAAAACCATATTCAGTGGCTAATTGGCTGTGACGATTTTTAATCGTATCCAAAAGCTGAGTCAATGCCTCGCCACTTTGTAAATCACGCAGATTCTTAGTATTTGGTGAGGAGATATTAACGGTGATATAGGAGGCATGCGGATAAGCACGCTCTAAACAATAGACATAATCATCGGCAGCTTGCTCTACTGGCGTATCGGCATTTTTACCAATATTAATCCCAATATTGCCTTTGTATTGGCAGCGCTTGACGTTTTCAATCAGATAATCGATACCTTGGTTATTGAAACCCATTCGATTGATGATAGCGTCTGCTTGCTTGATTCTAAACAACCTTGGCTTATCATTGCCTATTTGCAGTCTTGGCGTGACCGTGCCCACTTCTATAAAACCAAAGCCAAGCTCAGCCAACGCATCTATATAATCACCATTTTTATCTAGTCCTGCCGCTAGGCCGACCGGATTGGCGAATTGCAAGCCCATGCAGTCTGTGGGCTGCATTGATTGACCGTATACCAAACCTAAAACACGTGCTTTATGAGCTTTATCTAATAAAGATAAGGTCATCTCGTGGGCGTGCTCTGGATCCATCTTAAACAAAAAAGGGCGAAGTAAGGCATAAGACATAGTAATGGCAGACCCTGCTCGAAAGAAATAGTGAGTGAATAGTGCGAATAAAATCAAGCGCTGCGATTATATCAGCTTAACAGAAATAAGAGCAAAGTTTCATGCGCTAAATTTCTGTATTAGAGTACTACTAATAGCTATACCTACATATTGGCTAAGGAGCGGACAGATGTATTCTACTGCCCCTAAGGTACAGGACGACCATCCGTCAGGGCGATCCAACCACGGACGATACGATAAAGATGCCATATGAAGGTAAAAATCATGATTAGCAGGCCAAATACCGCTAACAATACCGAACCAATGGCAATATTATTGCTATCAGCCAGCATACTGATGCCAACACCCCCTAATGCAAAGGTAATGATAATAATACCTAAGAAGAAAAACACGATGCTATACCAAAAGGTCTTAATCTGCCAATCGAAATGCGTGGACAACCACGAACCCTCTGCGTCATGGCGCTTCGCATAGTTCATCACAATTGGTACAACCCACAGTAATCCAGCGGTAAAATAGCTGATTACGTATAAAAAATAAGTAATGTGATTATAAGTGATTAAAGAACGGCGCTTACCAGTGCTCATATTGTCACTCGCCCCATAGCTCTGCCTTTGCTGAGTCATTTCATGATCAAATGCAGCTTCAACTGACGCATTACTCTGGTGTTCAGCAGTTCTGGTCTGCTGATGGCTATGCGTGTCAGGTTTGCGATCAGAAGATTGATTCATCTTAAATATCCATCTCTGGCTGTGTGATAGTTAATTAATTGTGTCAAACGTGCAATTTTTCAATGATGCTAATGATAAATGGCTATTTTAGAAACTGATGATCAGTTAATTTGGGGCAATAGTAGATAAGGATTAAAATACTTCAAGTTTCCACAGCATATCGATTTATGAGGTGACAGTCGCTTGTACTTGAATGGCTTTGGTAACCAAGTCTTGCTGTATCGATAGCTGACTGAACTGCCAACCTTGTTGTTCGAGTTTGCCAAGTGCGGTGCTGACCACCGCTTGACTGGCATGATTGAAGCTCAGTTGCACGGCATCACCCGTCGCAACGACTTGGGCGTTGGCAATACCTGAGTTGTTTAACAATGCACTGATAGCATTGGCAGGTGGCATGGCGGCTTCACCATCCGCCGTGTTTGCCGCATTGATCGCATTACTATCGATATTGCCCGCTTGGGCACGCAACCAAAAGTAATCAGCCACTTGCTCTTGATAGTCGCGCTTACTGTCGTTTGCCGCTTGATGAATACTATAACCACCATAGCCACCAATGAACAATAATAAGAACATAGACAATACGGCCAATGCCAACTGATCACGCGGCGAAAGTGCCTGCCAGCGTAACGATAGCATCTGTTGAAAATTATTTACACGCGTTGACAGCACATTGGTTCCAATACTATTACTGGTCTCTGGCGTGATGTTATTACGTTTGGTGCGGCGCTGTAATCGTTTCATTTTCCAACCTTTTTGACTTTTATTACCACTGCCTATTTATTACCGTTGCCTAGTTGGCAAATAAATTATGATGCCGCTACATTGGTTTGCGTCGTGTCATTATTTTCTACGACATTCACCGTAACCTGACCACTAAACTGCCCTTGCTGATTACTGTTTACCTGTGCAAGCTTGGCATTTAAACCCTGCGCAACAAGTGTGCTCGTAAACTTATCAAGACTATTACGATCAGGGGCAATTAAGGTAAAGCTGAGTGCTGATGGCTGCATCACTAACGCTTGCGCCCGCAGTGAAGACTGCTTGATTAACGGGGATATGCGAGTCAATGCTGCCATATGAGAGGCTGGTGCTTGGCTGTCACTGCGTAGCTTTGGTTGCAATTGCACTTGCAGTTTGGTGCGCGAGCTTAATGGCTCATTTGGAAACCAAGCTTGATACTGCGCCGCAATCTCAGCTTTGGTCGCTACCGCCGCCTTATTATACTGATACCACTGCAGGCCATCGGTCGCCATCTGTAATACCAGTGCCGATAACGCGACCATCGCTGCCACACGCAAATACGGTGAGAGCTTTGAGTCCGTTGATTTAATAAAGAAATTAAGCGCGTGACGCTCAGGGCTGTCAACAGGCTTGGGCGGCGTGGTTAATGTGGTTAATAATAACTGATGATCTGCAACAAGCGCGGCCGTTTGTGCCATAAAGCTCGTGGGCATTGACGAATTTTTTGGCTTTGAAGAATCATCTAAAGCCGTTATGGGCGGCAATATATTCACTTCACTTAAATGCGGGAAACGTTCAAAAATCAAGGGCAAATAACTGACAGCCATACCCTGTCGCAATGACTGACGCAGTAGCATGGTTTGCTCATCTTGATACAGTGTTACTTGCTGACCTGCCCCTTCATCTGGCGTTGGTAGCAATAAAAAATCAGGCAGTAACGCCGTTATGCTCATGCCAGCGAGCTTAGCACTCTGCTGCCATGACTCGATATCGCTTTGCGCCAGTGCATACAGTTGGTGATTATCGGCTTCACTGATTTGCCGAATCGCCAATTGCTCAACAGGGGTCAAGGATGTCTCTTCAAACAAGTATTGCTTGCCGCTATTGCCCAGCTGTTTAAGCTGAGTCGCATTCAGCTCAGTATCTACCTGCAATATATGGCTTGATGGAAAATATAGACACAAAGTCTTCTGTGCATTGGTTTTATAATTACCATAGATTGTTTGCAGCTGTTGCCAACCATCAACCGTTTGCCATTGCTGAATATCTTCATGCCAGACAGCTAGCGGGCTATGCTGCGCTCGTAACCAAACATGTAACACTAAGCGTGTCCTTAATTATTAAAGCTGTTTTAAAGGTAGGATTCATACAATTTCATTCTTTAACCAGTTTAACACCACTAAGCGTCAATAGACTAAGTGTCAATAGTATCACTGACGATTCGACCTAATCTCAATACGGCTGCTCAGGCACAAAACGATCAATCTCTTTTGCCATACCTGCCATTACAAAGTCCATCTCAAACACCCTTGCTTCTGCAAGAGAAAATGATTCAGGATAATCGCCATTTAATAGACCAGCGAGATAAGCGACGATAGACATATGACACACCACTACCAGACACTCAGCGTCAATATCCGCAATATCTATTAAAGCCTGACGCGCATCATCAGAAGGCGTGATATTTTCCTGTACGATTACTGGAACCTTGGGCGCGCGCGTTTGAAATGCTGCTAGCGTCTGCTGCGCTCTATCATAGGGACTGACGACAAAATAGTCAGGATAATAGTGAGTCATCACATACTCTGCCGTCTGCATTGCTTGCTGTTGACCAAAGTCAGTTAACTGGCGCGCGCTGTCTGGACGTGATTCATCTTCTGCTTGACCATGACGTACTAGTATAATTTTCATAACCTTCCTTTATGCATTGTCATGATGACGTTGTTTGCAGAATAATCATTCTTAGAACAAAGTCATCATTTAACATTGGGGTTTTTACTGACTGTCAGTATCGCCACTTTCATCATCAATGCTATCGCTTGACGACTTCATCTGCGCAGTTAGCGCCGCATTACTATGATCATGTGCCATTACAAATTCAACGTCACTACGAAAGCCCGCTTCCATGAGATGTAACGCCACACCTAATGCTGCTTTATCTTCATAAATGACCGCATACAATGCATGGGTAATAGGCATGTAAATGCCTTGCTTGGTGGCTTTCTCATGCACTTGCTGAATGGTATTGACCCCTTCAGCCGTTTGACCGAGTTTTTTCACCGCAGCCTCAATACTCATACCGCGACCGAGCATGTTACCGATACGATAGTTGCGACTGAGCTCTGAGCTACAAGTGGCGTATAAATCACCCACACCAGACAATCCTAAGAAGGTAAGCGGATTCGCACCCGCCTCAACCCCAAAGCGGCTCATCTCTGCCAAAGCACGAGTCAATATCATCGCTTTGGTATTTTCGCCAACATCATAAGCCGCTGCCATTCCCATGGCAATCGCATAGATATTCTTTAGCGCGCCGCCAAGCTCCACACCTTTGACATCATCACTGGCAAACACTCGAAAAAACGCACTATGTAATGCGGCTTGTACGGCATGGCGCAATGGCTCAGACTCACTGGCGATAACGGTCGCCGATGGCATGTTTTTCATGATCTCTATCGCAAGGTTTGGCCCCGACATGACACCAAAATTCACTTCAGGTAGCTCATCTTTAATAATATCGCTCATCATGGCAAAAGTATCTTTCTCCATACCTTTGGTCAATGACACAATAGACTGACCACTGATAAATGGTGCAATATTTTTTAGGGTCTCACGAAAAGCCAAACCAGGCACCGCAATAAAAACGATATCTTTATCTTTGACGGCTGCTGCCAAGTCATGGCTGTATTTAAGGCTGTCATCAAGCTTATAACCTGGTAAATATTTTTTATTGGTCTGTGTTTTTACCATCGCCTTTACCGTACGCTTGTTACGTACCCACAGCGTGGTATCACAGCCATTGCGTGCAGCCAAGTTTGCCATTGCTGTACCAAAACTACCACCGCCTAAAAATGCCAAACGTAGCTTGGTAGGATTACTGTGAATATCCGCCATGTTTTTTGCCACTGCTGATTCTACCGCGCTAGGATTGAGTTTTTTACGACCAATACCCGATTTGGTAGCACGTTCGATGATACCTGCCAGCAGACTGTTTTGCTTTTCAGGGGCATTCGTATTCACCTCAGTATTATCGCTACTGATGTCTTTATTGCTATCATTAGGGCTGGTCATTTGCTGTTATCCGTATTGGCTGATTTATTATTAATAGAATTTATCATGGTTTATTTATCATGACTTATGACGCTTTAGAGCTTAGAGTATTGAGGCTATCTATCTTTTTGCTACACGACCGACTGTCTTTTTAGAGAGTGGTATTCGTCAAGAGAAAAGCGCCACTAAACAGCGCTTAGATATATTATGACTCAAATCGCACTAAAGACTCGATATCAATCGGTTTACGGGCGGGTTCATTTTTGGGGCTGGTGCCAGTATAAACAAAAGCCGTCACATAATCATCTGGACCAACGTCAAAATATGATTTAACAGCAGGTTCATTACATAGCAGTCCCGTACGCCACACTGTACTAAAACCTTGGGCTTTTAGCGCCAAAATCAGGTTTTGTACAGCCGCTCCCGCACTTAGCATTTGTTCAAAAGGAGGAACTTTTTTGTGCGCTTGTATTTTTGTGACAACCGTGATGATGACGGGCGCTCTTAGTGGCATGGCTTGAGTTTTTGCGATGTCCTTTTCGGACAGCGTTTCGTCCTCTTGCACCGCTTTGGCTTGAGCCGCTGCGACCAAGGCATTGCCTAATTCATGACGGGCGTCCCCCTGTGTCACTATAAAACGCCATGGACGCAGTTTTTTATGATCTGGCGCTGTCGCCGCACACTCAATCGCTGTTTCGATTTGGGTCTGTGTGGGTGCGGGCAAATCCAAATTACCCATACTGCGCCTTGAATTGATCCAGCCAATCATTTCTTCACTGCTAATCTGCATACTGTCTGTGGTGATATCTTGGGTCGACAGTTTTTTATTATTTTCTTCGGATGTAGTCATTACCGCTCCTTATTTATTATTATCTTTTATGCAAAAAACCAATGCTTTGGTTTACTCTCAATACTGTCAAAAAACACGTTATGTCAAACGAATATATATCAATATTGAGTGTGAGTGACTTGAATGGAAGACCATGAGTGTTTTAATCGACAACTTGTAGATTATCATCGGCTATGAAGAGGCTTTAATTATGCCGCATCATCGACCCGATGCTCCATGCGCAGATAATCCTCTGACTGCATCTCAAGCAAGCGCGAGCGTGTCCGTTCAATCTCAAACGCCAATTTCTCTCCTTGATATAGATCCAAAATCGACTGCTGCGCTCTAACCAGCAACTTAACACGGCGATCATAAAACTCATCAACCAGATAAATAAACCGACGGGTCGGATCCCGTAAGTCATCGTCTAAAGCAGGCACGGCATTGACCAATACTGTGCTGAACTGCTTAGCGATTTCGATGAAATCAGATGCTGATCGTGGCTCCATACATAAATGACGGAAATCACAGAATAAAATATCCTCAGTGCGAGCATTAATTCTAATTTCGCGACCATTAATCGTAATTGGCTCATTACTGATTTTTTGGTTATTGGATAAACTGGCAAAACGGTTGGCTAACCAATGATGATTCGCTTTCGTCATAGGCGACTCATATAGCTCTGCCTGCTGCAATACGCGCAAACGATAGTCGATACCAGAATCGATATTCATCACCTTAGTATGACGCTCCACTTCAGCGATAGCGGGCATAAAACGGTCACGATGTAAGCCGTCTTTATACAATCCTGATGGCTCAATATTTGAGGTGGCGACCAATGTAATACCACGATTGAATAGCATGGTGAACAAATCACCTAAAATCATGGCATCAGAAACATTAGAAACAAAAAACTCATCGAAACAGATAATAACCGCTTCTGCATAAATGATGTCGGCGACTTTTTCTAATGGGTCACTCTCACCTTGCAGCTTGTTTAGCTCTTGATGAACGCGCTGCATGAAATGATGAAAATGCAGACGCATCTTGCGATCAATGGTCAATGAATCATAAAACATGTCCATCATCCATGTTTTACCACGACCTACCCCGCCCCACATATACAAACCCGTTGGTGCTGTCGGCTTGGACTTTAGAAAGCTAAAAAAGCCTTTCTTCTGTGGCGCACTATTGATGAGCTGATGATGTATCTCATCAAGATAGCTCATGGCCTTAAATTGCTGCTCATCTCGAGTAAACTCATCTGTACTGACGGCTTGCTCGTAACGTTGCAATGGAGATAAACTCATAATACGACTCATCATTAGACAAAATAAATAGTAAGGTAATGGTTGATTCTGCATGAACTCGTCAAAATGAAGCGATCAGAGCTCATTACTTGATAGCGGTTCTCTATCCTAATATTACTAGGGTGTGTCATCAATTAGATTGTGAGGCTTAAAATGAGAAAAATTGTAGATAAACAAGGAAGCAATTGCCGTTAATATGAACATATTGACAAAATTGCTGACGATGTTTAGCAAAATTTAGCCATTTTAAGACCACTAAACGTACTAATGTGCTAATTGATGACACGCCCTAGGTAATAACTAAGAGTCGCTACCAAAGGTATGCTTTTCTAATAGGCCTTTCAACTCTGACAGACGTCCATGAAAAAAGTGCCCTGCGCCATCTACAACGCTGACAGCAATCCCTAATCGCTCCGCAAATACTTGCATATTATCAGGGTCAATCACTTCATCAGCATTGCCATAAATCTCAAACGTTTTATCGGCTGGTAAGCTTATGTCACTGCTGTCATTTTTTTCAACGGATGGAGCAATAAGGGCGATTTTAGTAATCTCAAAATCGCCTAGCCCCCAAATATGAGGGGCTTCAAGCACCTGCTCAGCCACCCGTGCTGTCACATAACCGCCAAAAGAGAAACCACCCAACCATAACTTGCGCGCATTGGTTTGCTCTGCAATCCATTGTAGCACGGTCATTGCATCTACGACTTCACCATACGCATAATCGTGCTCGCCAGTCGACTGCCCGACACCGCGAAAGTTAAAGCGTACCACGTGCATACCATTATCACGAGCAAAGCGATACATCGTCGTCACCACTTTATTATTCATCGTGCCGTCGAATAACGGATTGGGATGACACAGTAACGCCACTGTATCGGTATTTGGATTGTTAGGATTATCTTGTTGCCAAAGCGCGTCGACTTCGAGCACGCCAGCAGGAGCAGGAATTAATGGCATAAAATTACTTATTGATTAAAAATGAATAGGTCAATTATCCTAGATATGGTTTATATTTCAAGTGATTTGCTGTGTCATAGTACCGCTTATTTTCATTTTCGCTCATCATAAGTAAACGTCGCCCATGAATATATGATGAATATGTGCGGTCTCTGCAATACCGTACACAATAACCGACTAGACACCCCAGAGCCGAATAGGGTAGATTCATCATAGTTGTTGAGCCACCTATGGACGGATACGTGCATAGCGTATCCTCAATTTTGCTGTGATATTCAACTTTATGTATGACTGACAGACATTAGGAATCGTTTATGAATACTATTAATAAAACCGCTGCACTGACTGCTACTTTGGCGGCAGCACTCGCCCTAAGTGCTTGCCAAACTACGCCTTCATCACCAGTTATCCAGCGTGCCAACTCTATTTATGAGACGACTGGCATCGCCGATAGCAAAGTAAAAGCACAGCAAAATGCGATAGACAGCGCACAAAAAACTTGCAGAGGTAAGCAAGTTATTATCGTCGATGACAAAGTCACTTATAACGGTATTTTAGATGAAAATACCGGTCGGATGATTGGGCAAGCCAGTGCCGTCCTCGGTACGATCCTTGGTACGGGCTCGCCGAACTTATCACGTGACGACGATTACGAGTATAAAATCAACTTTCGCTGCCAATAAAATAATTATTATTTCATAAAGCACTTATTTGGCGGCTTGTTATTTAATAAAGTATTTAGCCAACCAATCAGCGATAAGAATATATTAGTCGCTGACGGGTTGGCTTCTCTTTTTGTGTGCTCGCTTTTGGGGTAAACTACCCTTTCTGATTTTTTATGACTCTTACTCTATAAACAGCCCGTTTTTAAGCTCCCTCACTTTTGGTCTATTATTATGCGCAAACCCAACCTGTCAAATATGAAACCAGCTAAGGTATTAGCGCCTGCTAAAGATTTAGCGACCTTGGAAGCCGAGTTAGCTGAGCAAGAAAATAATATTGAAGTCAATTTAGAAGATACCGTTCTGCGATTGAGTGACTATTTATCAGCCGTTGATATGGTTATCAAACAGACCTTTAACCACCGTGTATGGGTAAAAGCAGAGATTCGCAATCTATCTAGTAAAGGCGGGCATTATTACTTTGAATTGGCAGAAAAAGATGATGACGGTAAGGTCATTGCTAGCTGCCGCGGCAATCTTTGGCGCTTTAAAGCCGCGCGGGTATTAGCAAAATTTGAGCGCGCAACTGGCATGCCCCTTGATCGTGATTTGACAGTATTGCTCAAAGTATCCGCAGGCTTCCATGCGCAATATGGCTTCTCTCTCACTATTGAAGATATTGACCCTAGCTACACGTTAGGCGACTTGGCGCGACAATATGCAGAGATGGTCGATCGCTTGACGGGAGAAGGCTTATTAAACCTGAATCAACAGCTGCCTGTTCCGTTTGATATTGAGCATGTGCTGGTCATTGCCCCTGAAAAAGCCGCTGGATTAGGTGATTTTCAAGCCGACGCTGATCGCTTAGCGCGCACAGGTGCCTGTCATTTCCATTATCATAACGCGACCTTTCAGGGTAATCATGCGCCAAGCGAAATCCGCCAAGCAATCGTTAACGCCCAGCAGCAGTTTTTTGATACTTATGAGCGCCTGCCAGACTTATTAGTCATTATTCGTGGCGGCGGTGCGGTCGGTGATTTAGCCTATCTAAATGATTATGAATTGGCAGCATTGGTTGCAGAGCAGCCTATCCCTGTCTGGGTTGGCATTGGTCACGAGCGTGATAAAGTGATCTTAGATGAAGTCGCGCATACTAGCTTTGATACCCCATCAAAGGTGATTGCCGCTATCATGACGCATTTAGCCCAGCTCGTCACTCAAACGCTGCAATACCAAGCGCAAATCAAGCAAGCAGCCCAACGTCAATTAAACACCGCTGAGCAGCAAACGACACGCCAGTTGAGCCAAATACAATCGCAAACAATTGGTCAATTAACCGCTCTGCAAAAAGACAGTGATTATGCGTGGCGTAGTATTCAGCAAAGCGCTCAGCGACAGGTCAAGCAAGCCGCCAGACTCACCAGCGAGCTACGCACACAGACTCAAGCAGCGGCCTATCAGCAGTTAACAGTGGCTGCTAGTGCCAGTCAAAATAACCAAAAAACGATTATGCATTCGGCACAGCAGCAGTTAATACAAGCACAGCGTGATAGCGAACATCTGCGTGATATTGTGCTCCTGCATCGCCCTTCTCGGGTGCTCAAGCAAGGCTATACCATGCTTACTGATGCAAAAGATAAGCAAATACTGACCAGCGGTATGCAGCTCCATCCAGAACAAACGGTGCACATCCTCTTAAAGGACGGTAAAGCAAAAGCACAGATTATTGACGTAAACATTAATAAATAAGAAGTACAACCTACCGTCGATTCAACTTAATCAAAGACTTTATTTTAAAATTAGGAAACCTTATGACAACCCCTACTCGCAAACGCAAAAAAGCCGCCCCAAAAACCTTTAAGGCGGCTTATGATATTCTAAAAACCAATGCCGCTGAATTACAGCAACAAGATGAGCCAGATATTGATAATCTGATGACCACAGTGGAAGAGTCAATTGCTGCTTATCGCGTTTGCGAAACCCGTATCAATGCGGTACAGCAAGCACTAGATGCCGCTTTTGCTGAAGAAGAAGATAAAACAGAGAATAGCGACAGTTAAGTCAATTCTATTCAGGCTCGTCGACTTCAAATACTTGGCGCAAATAGGCAAGATACGTGTCGTTATTAATCATGGTCTTGCCTGGACTGTCTGACAGTTTAGCGACTGGCTGCCCATTGCATTCCACCAACTTTAAGACGATATTTATCGGGGTGATACCCATATCATTGGTGAGGTTGGTACCAATACCAAAGCTGGTCTTTATTTGACCTTTAAAATACTGATGTAAATTCCAAGCTTTATCCAAATCTAAGCCATCACTAAAGGTTAAAATCTTCGTTCTTGGGTCTATTTTAAGGTTTTTATAATGAGCAATCGCCTTATCACCCCAGATATACGGGTCGCCGCTATCGTGACGTAAACCATCAAACAGCTTAGCGAAATACAAATCAAAATCGCGTAAAAACGCATCCATGCCAACGACATCGGTCAGCGCAATACCCAAATCGCCGCGATACTCATGTACCCATGCTTCAAGCGCCGCTTTTTGTGAATCACGTAAACGCACATCCAAAGCCTGAAATGCCTGCATAAACTCATGTGCCATCGTACCGATTGGCGTCATTCCGAGCTTTTTCGCTAAATACACGTTGGAAGTACCGCTTACTATTTTTGGTTCAGCTTTATGCAAAGTCTCAACCACATGGGCTTGCCAAGCTTTGCTAAAACGTCTACGAGTACCAAAATCAGCGATGATTAATGGCGGCGTATTAGCATCACATTTTTCCTGCTCTGTCGCATATTGATGCAACAATGTGACTTTTTCATCCAATCTGCGCTGACCTTCTTCAATCACACTGGCATTCGATAGCGCATCAAAATACAGCTCATTAACGATGGCGAGTACAAACACTTCAAAGAACATCGCTTGAATCATCGGACCTTCGATGTCGATAAATAAGCGACCTTTATCATCCGTACTGACGGTAATAAAACGACGTTTCAACTTAAACAATTCTAGATAGTCAACGAAGTCTGAGCGCATAAAGCGCAAACCACGTAAGTACTCTAGTTCATCCTCTAAAAATCGTAATTCACATAAATTGTCTAACTGCTGCTCTAGATCATCCTTAATATCAGCCAATGGATACAGCGTGTCTTTATTATTACGGCAGCGAAAGCGATAAACACCATGTGTCTGTGGAAACTGATGCAGCATGGCTTGCAGCATCGTAAATTTATATAAATCATTATCGAGTAAAGAGGTAATAATAGGTTCAAAAGGTTTAGAGGTATGAGTAACGGTCATGTTACAGCCTTAAATACAAAAATGAAAAGCCGCCAAACAAATCCAGCGACGAAATAGGTATACATAACTATAAAAGTATTAATAATAGAAAACGCTCAGCTTTTGAGTATAACGAAGTTTGGTTGGTTTTTCATAATTCAACGGCTATAACAGCAAAAATACAACGATAATAAAACGAACCATCATGCTGTGATAGTAATTATGCTCAAGGCATCAATCATAAAAAAGACGCTAAGAATTATCTTAACGTCTTTTTTATAAAGTCGATTATCAGTATTAATAATTAAGGTTTTGCAGGCTTAACCAACTTCACTAATGGCGCATAGCCTGACTGCGGCATCACATCGACTGGAATAAACTGTAGCGCCCCGCCATTGATACAATAGCGCAGCCCGCCACGATCTTTTGGCCCATCAGGGAATACATGACCCAGATGTGAGTCTGCTACTCGCGAGCGAACTTCAGTGCGTACCATATTAAAAGCGGTGTCTTCATGCTGAGTAATGACTTGCATATCAATCGGCTTAGTAAAGCTTGGCCAACCACAGCCAGACTGGTACTTATCGGTTGATAAAAATAATGGCTCACCGCTCACCACATCGACATAGATACCCGGCGCAAATAAATTATCATATTCATGGCTAAAGGCGCGCTCAGTACCGGCATCTTGCGTGATATTGTACTGCGCTTTGGTCAAGGTGTTTTTGAGCGCGCCTTTATCAAATCCTGCGTAACGCTTAGGATTTAAAGTCTCAGCAACGGTACTTACAGGTGCAAGCTTGGTACGCGCAGTACCTTCTAGTTTATCATCGGCAAGGCTTAAATCAACATGACAATAACCGTTTGGATTTTTTGCCAGATAATCCTGATGGTACATTTCAGCTAAGTAGAAATTGTCTAGCGGCTCATTTTCTACCACAATTTTTTGTTTATACTGGCTTTGCACACGTTTGAGGGCAGCATCAATCACTGCTTTATCTTCTTTATCGGTGTAATAAACGCCTGATCGGTACTGCACACCGCGATCATTGCCTTGTTTGTTGAGGCTGGTTGGATCAATCACGCGAAAGTAGTATTTTAAGATAGTATCAAGGTCTGTTTTATCCGCATCGTAAGTGACTTTGACGGCTTCGGCATGACCTGAGCCACGAATCACTTGCTCGTAGCTTGGATTAGCCGTCTCGCCATTGGCATAACCTGATACAGCATCGACGACGCCTTCGACGCGCTCCATATAAGCTTCTACGCCCCAAAAACAGCCACCTGCCAAGTAGATTGAGCGCGTATTAATCGCTTTGCCTTTATCGTTATAATAAACGCCATCTTTTTGTTTGATGGTTTCAATCTTGCTGTTGTTGTCTAAGGTTTGCGCATTTGCTGGTTTAGCACTCCCTGCTTTAAGCTCAGCAAAATCATTATTGGCATTTTCAGCAAGGGCATAGGCTTGCTCTGCCGATATATTACCTTTTACCAAATGCACCAAGTTGCCGCTTTTATCAAGTATCGCCCAGCTTGGATAAACTTGCACACCAAGTTTATTAATCAGCTCGCCTGAAGCGTCAGACAATACTGGTAGCTTTGGATAGTCTGCTTGGACGCCTGCATACCAAGTGCTAAAGTCGCCATCGGCTTTTTCATTTAGATGGCCGGGACTGACAACAGTCACGACATTTAAATCAGCGAACTTGGGATCGGTGCGCCATTCTTCGGTTTCTGCCAACGTGCCCAAGCATAATGGGCACCAGCTTGCCCAAAATTTAATCAAGGTTGGTTTATTAGGATCAATGACTGCTGTGCCCGTGTCACCTAAGCCTTTTGTCAATTGCGGCAGCGCTCGCATTTGTCCAAGCATATCGGAAGGCAACATGTCACGTGAGCTAGTCACTCCACTGTTTTGCTTGGCTGATTTAGTCGTGCTACTTGCATTGCTCTCCGCACTACTCATCTGTCCACAAGCGACCAATATGCCAGCACTCAGCACTGTCGTGACACCAACGGCACTGATGCTCTTTAGCCAACGTGATGAATCACATGGTGAGTCTGTCGCTAACTTATTAGTATGACTACGATCATTATGGCGAATTTTCTTATGCGGCATGCGAGGTCCTTTTTACGAAGTCTTACGATCATAAACTGAGTTTTTATGCTCGCTCATGGTCTTCTTACGTGGTCAATGAAAGTAGATAAATCGAGATTTTAGCAAAGCTAATACACTATTAGAGTATCTTAATAGTATACATCGATGATGGAGTTTACTTTAATAGTAACTAATGGGTTGCTACACTTTTTTAACAACAGTGTAAGAATAATGATATAGACAGAAATCTATCATTTTGCAGGTGTAATTTATAAAACAACATTTAAAAAAACGTCGTGTCATTTTTAAATTAAATTTTAGCACCCATAAATTGAGCCACATACTCATCAGCTGGGTTGTGGCGCAATTCACTGGGTGTATCCGTTTGTACCAAACGCCCGCCATTTAAAATACTAATCCGCTGACCGACCTTAATCGCTTCATCGATATCATGAGTGATAAAGACGATGGTTTTGTTTAGCCGTGCTTGTAGCTCAAGTAGTTGGTCTTGTAATTGGGCACGAATGAGGGGATCAAGGGCAGAGAAAGCCTCGTCCATCAGCAATATCGGATTATCGGTTGCTAAGGCACGCGCCAGCCCGACACGCTGCTGCATCCCTCCTGACAGCTCATCAGGGTAACTTTTCTCCAAATTTGCTAGCCCAACTTCATTAAGCCAATGCCGAGCAACCTCGTGGCGTTCTTTGATACTCATTTTTCGCACTCGCAAGCCGTAAGCGACGTTTTGCAGCACCGTCATATGTGGCACCAAACCAAAATGCTGAAAAACCATACTGATTGTCTGCTGGCGATAATGCTGTAGCGCTTTATCATTTAGCTCTAAAATATTAATAGCAGGCGATGATTTTCCATTTTCTAATAAATCAGGAGAGAGTTTGGCATTAGTGGAGGGCTTAGTACTACTAGTAGACGGCTTGGCATTAATAGAAGTATCAACCCATATTTTACCGCTGGTTGGGTCAATCAAACGATTGATATGGCGTATCAAGGTTGATTTTCCCGAACCTGACAAGCCCATAATACAATGCAGCTCACCTGCTTTAACGCTCAAATTGATGTCATAAAGCCCGACCGAATAGCCTGTTTGTTCCTTTACCTGAATGCTATCCATACCTTCTGCTAATAATCCCAATGCAGACTTTGCTTGCGAGCTATTGGCATTATAAATCTTGCTGATATTTTCCAATTGAATATGATTCATGATGGCTCTCATTTTTATTTTTCTAGTTATCATTATGATTAGGGCATGTTGAACATTCGACCATGGCACTGATAATTAACCAGTGGGATGCCTACCCGCATCGATGGTTTTTTGCCGAGCACGCTTGCCTTGACCAAATGCTTGGGTGATACGGTCAATGATAATGGCAACGATGACAATCGCCGTGCCTGCTTGTAAGCCTTGACCGATATTAAGCGTTTGAATCGATTGCAACACATCTTCGCCAAGACCCGGTGCGCCAATCATAGAAGCGAGCACCACCATAGAGAGCGACATCATCACTGCTTGATTCACGCCCGCCATGATACTGGGTAATGCTTGCGGCAATTTAATCCAAATGAGCAGCTGCAAGTGTGTGCTACCGAACGAGCGCCCTGCTTCGACCATCTCGTGATTGACTTGGGTAATCCCCAATGTCGTCAGCCGAATCAGTGGCGGCAAGGCATAAATAATAGTGGCAAATAGCGCAGGCACTTTGCCAATCCCAAATAGCATCAATACGGGTATCAAATAGACAAAACTTGGCATGGTCTGCATCACATCCAGTATCGGCGTCACAACCTTGCGAAGAATTTTACTGCCCGACATAGCAATGCCAATAGGAATACCAATCACAATGGTCACCAACACTGATACGATGAGCAGTGCCAAGGTATCAATTAATGCGCCCCATAATCCAAATGCGCCAATGAGAAACAGTCCGGCGGCGCATGCCAGTGCAAACCAGATTTTACGGACGCCAAACCATGCCAATACGCTCACAAGCGCAATGATGAGCCAAGGCGGCATAGTGGTTAATAGACGCTCAATCGGCAGCAATAGATAGGTTAACGCCATGGTACTGACGGTACGAAACACATCGCCATAATTTTGGACAACGCTTGCCAATGTATTATTAAGCGGGTTTTCAAGTGACCAAGCAGGAAAGCTCGATAATGAGGTCGATCGATTAGTGCTAGAGGCGGTTGCATCCGCAGTAATAGCCTCGCCCGTTAAGCTGATGCCTAGCTTAGCCGCAAGGTTACTGGCTGCTTCATCAGACAACCATGCTTGCCAGACGCTCGGATATTTACGCAAAAATGCTAGTGCTTGCTCATCGCCACTACGTTTATTTTCACTCATCTCCAAGATAGCGCCATTGAGCTCATCGGAGCTAAACTGAACTTTTTTAAAGACATCAGCAAGCTCTGGATTGGATTTAATAAAGGGGGTAGATACTGCGATACCTAAAGGTGAGACAGGGAAACCAGACACACAATCGGCGGTGCCATCCGCTCGTAATAAGTCTTGCCAACAGGCATCTTTATGAGCAGGGAACTCTAATGGCGCAAAGTCATATTTTGCTATCAAGCCCGTAGGCTGCCAGTAATAAAATAGTAGTGGTTTATGTTGCTCAAAAGCAGAAGCAATCTCAGCGTCGAGCGCCGCCCCAGTACCGGGATGGGCATTGTTAAATATACTATCTAAACCAGTATTTTTCAGCAAGCGAGTATTGAAAATCTCACACGTCCAACCAGACGGACAATTCATAAAGCGTGATTTGCTAGGGTCTTCAGGATCTTTAAACAGCTCAGCATATTTAGGCAAATCTTGATAGCGGCGTAGACCTGGGTTTTCTTCTAATACATATTTGGGTACATACCAACCTTGAGTTGCACCGCCTTTGAGCGTATCACCGATGACTGCTACTTTATTCTGTTCGATGGCTTGTTCCATGATTGGCGAGCGTCCAACCCACTGCTCCCCAATCACTTGAATGTCGTTTTGTGACAATGCCGTTTCGAGTGCAGGACCAGCACCCGGCACTTCTTCAATTGTACAATCATAGCCATCTTCAGCGATGTACTTGAGCACCCCAGAGATAAACTGACCGCTCTCCCATGTCAGAGCGCCAAATTTGATTGGTGCATCACAAGCTGCTGATGCCGATACTGGCAGTAACAATACGCTCATGCATAGTAAACTTAACGCAATCCATTGGCGCATAAGATGTCCTATTTATAATTTTTATTATGGAAATTAACGCCCAAGTCAATAATATTATTGCTTTACGCCAAGCGTGTACTGCTTATGACTCATTCAGTCGCTGATGGCTCATTCAGTCGCTGATGGCTCATTCAGTCGCTGATGGCTCATTCAGTCGTTGAAGACTAGGCAACGTCTTCATCTAAAACTAATATTGCAATCGTTTAGACTCACTACAAAGTGTAGCGATTTATAGACAAGATGACAAATGCTCATTAATTTTTTATCGTTTACTTTTATACAAAAAAATAGCACCTATTGAGATAGATGCTATTTTTTGACGTTGCTTATATGATTGCTCACAATGATTAAGTATTTTTGTTTGCTTGAAAGAAAGCTATGTCAACTTTTCTCGCTTTAGCATTTGTTATTTTAAAAACATTGCCATGGCTTTTTTAAACAACCCGCCATAAGGTGGCAACAACAAATTCAACCCATTCAGCTTGGATTGTACAAATACTGGTTTCATATGGCTAAGACGCTCGAATCCCGCTTTACCATGGTAAGCCCCCGTTCCTGAATCGCCAACCCCGCCAAACGGTAAGTCATGCTGGGCAACATGTATCAGCACTTCATTAATACATAGGCCACCAGAGACCGTATTGTTACGTACTTTCTCTAAGGCGTTATAGTTATCACCAAAAACATATAGCGCCAGTGGGCGTGGTCGCTCGTTGACAAAATGAATGGCATCATCAAGCGTATCGTAATGCATCAATGGCAAAATCGGCGCAAAAATCTCGTCCTGCATCACATCACTATCAGGGGCAGGCTCACTCACGATGACAGGCGGCATTAGACGCGTTTCGATATTAGACTCAGCATCAGTAAGCTTATGAATCCCATCGCTCGATAATGCATCTAGATAGCCTTTGACACGCTTAAATTGCTCGCCATTGATAATACGTGAGTAATCTGGATTGCTCTCAATATTTGGATAGTGCTTTTCCATCCACTCTTTTGCTAAACGAATAAACTCTTCATGATATTGGCGCTGAATCAGTACATAATCAGGGGCAATACAAGTCTGACCCGCATTTAGTGTTTTGCCCATCATCACACGATTGACGGCGTTTTCTAAGTTTGCGCCCTCTAACACGACGACCGGTGATTTACCGCCCAGCTCGAGCGTGACGGGTGTTAAGTTAGGAGCCGCCGCCGCCATGACTTTTTTGCCCACAGCCGTAGAGCCCGTATAAAGCAGATGATCAAAAGGCAGCTCACTAAAAGCAACTGCAATGTCTACCTCACCCAGTACGACACAAATCATGTCTGGTGAAAAATAACGAGCAATCGCACTGGCAAATGCTTGGGCGAACTGCGGTGCCGCTTCACTCATCTTGATCATAACTCTGTTGCCAGCAGTGAGTGCATCAATCATCGGTCCTACTGCTAAAAATAGCGGATAGTTCCAAGGCACCATGATACCAACCACGCCCAATGGCTGAGGCTGGATTTCATTATGAGCTGGCATATACAGCGCTGAAATAGAAGCCCGCTGAACTTTCATCCATTTTTTACCGTGCTTTTTGGCATGACTGATACCAGTAAAGCTAGGAAACAACTCGGCAAACTGGGTCTCTGATTCGCTACGATAACCAAAGTCGGCACTGATCGCTTTGGCGAAACTGGCTTGGTTATCGCTAAGCATAACCTCTAGACTGTCTAGTTGGGTTTCACGAGTGGCCCAGTCATTGATTGGCTGCGTGCGACTGAGTGTTTGTAAGCGTAAAAATTGCGCTCGCATCTCATCAACCGTATGAGCAATACTAGGCGATTTTGGCACTGGTTGCTGCAACATATCCGTGTCGATTGAGGTCTGCTCATTCATGTTTTGATTATTATCTGTCATTTATCTTCCTTGTCATCTGCGTTGGAGTCAATATACTATATTGGGTTAGAGACTCTGTATTTCTAGGGCTTGTCCTCATTTTAAAGATGGTGATAAACATGAGATAAATTGCCGTCAAACAAGGAAAGTAGCGCAAATAATATCGAGATATTAAGAAGCTATTTGACGATGTTTGGCAAAATTTAGCCATTTTTAGCCCATTTAGAGGATAATCGATTGAATTGAGGACACGCCCTAGTCAGCGGGTTACATTGATGGCAACCCCTGAACATAAGTAATGCGATTCCATTCATTGCACTTTAATGTAGCGCATCAACGAATCAATGAACAGCACATTAAGTTGACTCCTGCGTCTGTATGAAATAACTGTCTATAAACACGCATCACAATGCTAGAAATTTCATATTAAGCACTGAGAAATTTTGCTTATTATGGCTACTCCGTTAGGGCATTTATCAGTGTTTTGATTGTTGAGTTTTACAGCGTGACCAGAGATAATCTTGGGTACCAATCGCAAAAACTGCTACACTCACTATCGATATCACGACTGAATATCAGTGATACACCTCTTCGAACCAGACCACAATAAGACTGCGACTCTCATGCAAAACACCACGCAACAGCTTAATGACACACTGATCAGCAAATCTCTAACAACAGCCGATTACGTTCCCACTCTCGATGCGATGCTAGCACGTACACTTGCGCGTATTGACTTAAAAAAACAGCAAGGACTGCGCACACCTGACGAATTATGGATTGTCGATCACAATGATGTCTATACTTTAGGGCAAGCAGGTAAAGAAGAGCATATCTTGCAACGTACCAATACGCCTATTATAAAAACGGATCGCGGCGGTCAAGTGACATGGCATGGTCACGGCCAGCTGGTTATTTATTGGTTGTTCGATTTGAATAGCTTGGGCTGGAGTGTGCGCAACTTGGTCTCGCATGCCGAGCAAGCAATCGAAGATGTCATTAATGACTGTTTGCAAAATCCTGCTTCATCAGACACAACAGCCATCAGCGCCCATGCGCGCCGTGACGCACCCGGTGTTTATCTATATGCTGATACATCTGTAGCGGATGACAATACCGATACCGATGCACCAGCCAACAGTACCTCCGTCGATGATAAAATTATGCTTGGAAAAATGGCATCGTTAGGCTTCAAAATTAAACATGGATTTAGCTATCACGGTATTGCGCTTAATTTAAATTGTGACTTGTCCGCATTTAATGCGATTAATCCGTGCGGCTATGCGGGGATGCAAATGTTACGGTTATCCGACTTTGTGGCTATGCAAAAAGAGTCAGATGAACAAACTGGTGAAGCCTTAAGCTATGAGCAAGTGACCCAAAAACTTATTGATAACATTGCTAAGCGTCATGCCGGACTCATTGAGCTACGTGCACTCGTACCCAAGTGGGTTCTTTGAGTCCATTTTTGCATAATCTTTTTTTGCATAATATCGTGCACGCTTAGACTTAAGCATTGTGAGAAAATTTGAGTCAAACTTGTTATAATCGCAGGCGGCACATATTGGGCACAGTGATAATATCGCAGTGCCGCGACGTTATTCTTTTATCATCACTTATTATTCAAGCACTTAAAACAAAAGCAAATTGGAGTACTTTATGGCAGATTTTAACAAAATTTTGGACGCAGGCGATGTAGACGGCGGCATTATCAACGTAGTAGTAGAAATCCCAGCTGGTAGCAGCCATAAAATTGAGTGGAATCGTGAACTGGCGGTATTTGAGCTTGATCGTATTGATCCACAGATTTTTGCCAAGCCTTGTAACTATGGTTTTATCCCGCAAACGCTTGACGAAGATGGTGATGAGCTTGATGTGTTATTACTGACTGAGCAGCCGCTACCAACTGGTATTTTCTTAAAAGCCAAAGTCATTGGTGTGATGAAGTTCGTTGATGATGGCGAAGTCGATGACAAGATCGTCGTCGTACCTGCTGACGACCGTGATACAGGCAATGCTTATAACAGCCTAGCGGATCTACCAAAGCAGCTAATCAACCAGTTAGAGTTCCATTTCAGCCACTATAAAGATCTGAAAAAACCAGGCACTACGGTCGTTGAATCTTGGGGCGATGTTGCAGAAGCAAAAGAAGTCATCAAAGAGTCTATCCAACGCTGGAAAGACCTATAGGCTATCAAAAATTGGCAGAAATACTAATAAAGGATAGCTATCAAAATACCGCAGTCATTATCGTGATTGCGGTATTTTTTTGATTGAATATTACTGCTGTAAAATGGTTATAATAATCAACACTATCGATACCTATTTTTCATATCGCCATAAGGACAGTCATGTTTAACCCCGACCCTAGCTCAAAACCAGTCAACCCAAAGCTGCCAAGAGACGTCATCATGATGATCGAAAAAAACAATTTAGTGATGGCGATCAAGGCTTTGGCGGCAGATGAAGGCATTAGTATGGATGACGCCAAGAATAGGATTGATGCCTATGAGACACAATTAAAGGTAAAGCAGCAGCAAAAACTCAACACTATCGCCAGCAAGCAAGGCATTCCTAACCATGCTATTAGCTTTGATAGAGAGCAAGGTGCTGAGGATGAAACTGGACAGCTGATCAAAAATCGCGTCAAAACGACTAAGCAAAGTCGAGGATTCAAGAGCCTGCAAAATGGTGTGGACAGCCAGCTTAATGATTTAGGCTATAAAAAACCGCTGATGCCCTATTGGCTGAAACGGCTATTGGTTATTGCCATCATTATGGCTGGATTATTTTGGATATTATGGCGGGTATTTGGTTAAATAGGACAGGAGGTTGTCGTGTTAAATTTTTTATAGTCTGTTATAAGTGGTTCCATTATAGCAGTCTATTTTAAGTAGTCTACTAATACGCATGAGGGCTGAAATAGCTGGTTCCCTTGGGGTATGCCATTCTAAACTGTATTCTCTAATTTTATGTAATCCATATTACCAATAGCTTCTATAAATTTTTCGTCATGAGAAACTAAAATGAGCGCGCCTGTGTAATCATGTAATGCTTGCTGAAGCAAATTTTTTGATTCTATGTCCAAGTGATTGTCTGGCTCATCTAATAGTAATAATGCAGGCGCAGTAGCACCACAAAATAAGCACGCCAAAGCGACTTTGAGTTGCTCACCACCGCTTAGGGTATGAACTGGTTTTATTGCAGCGTCACCTTTGATTCTAAGCTGTGCTAATCGAGTCCGATATAAGTCTTCTGTCCAGCCAGGTGATTGCTGATGAAAATTATCTAGTGCTGATAACTCCTTATCAAGAAAAGAAAAATTCTGATCCATAAAACGATAGGACTCAGTCACTGCTACTTCACCTTGCTTTGCCTCAAGCTGACCTGATATTACTTTTAATAGTGTAGATTTTCCGCTGCCGTTTTTACCAGTGATAGCAATACGTTCACCTTTATTCATAATTAGGCTAATAGGCGCTGTCGCACCAAACGGTAGAACGATGTTAGATAAATGCAAAAGAGGATTGCTAGCAGCTTCAGGGGGTGCGGTGACAATTGCTAGCGGCTCTATGATCTCTAGCTGAGCCTTAGCACTGGCTGCTTGATCAGCTGCATTTTGTGTTCGATCATCATGAAGCTTAGCTTTGCGTGATTGTGTAGCTTCAGAACGTCCTAATTCACGGTCTAAAAAAATTTTACTTTGATTGCTATCTTTGCGCTGATTTTTACCGCGACTTTGACGCTGTTCAGTTTTCTCTTGAGCAATTTGCTGATCACGTTTGGCTTGTTGCAACTCTTTTTTTGTTTGAGCTGCCTCTCTTTGAGCGCCTAGAAGCAATTGCTCCTGACTTTGTAGCCAATCATGCCAACCACCATGACTAACAGATAGTCCTGTGGGAGTTAGCTCATAAACAATCTGTACATGCTCTAGCAAGATGGTATCGTGCGTTATTAATAAAACGCCACCGCTAAAATTTTTTAACCACTGCGCAAGCCACGTACGCCCATCACGATCTAAATGATTGCTTGGCTCATCAAGTATTAAAAAATCACAACCTTGTTTTTTAAGTGCCAATAGCTTTAGACGTGTTTGTTCGCCACCGCTTAGCGTCTTAAACGGACGATCAAGTATATCTAGTGTTAGCTCCCCTTCTGCTAAAAGCGCTTCTGTTTCAACCTCCCAATTCCATTTATCATCCATAAAGCTAAAGTCTTCTAGTGTGCCTTTACCATCTAGGACTCGGTTGCTGATTTGCTGTATCTGACTTGTACCTAAAATATCACCTGCTGTTCCTGTTAATACTGTCTCACCTTGAGCCACATAACCTATATTGCAAAAGCGATGTACGCTTCCTTCACTAGGTTTTAATTTATCCGCTAATATTGCTGCTAAATAGGATTTTCCTACTCCATTTCTGCCAATAAGTGCTTGTAATTCATCAGTCAAGAATAGATCAATTCCTGAAAACAATGGCAAAGGCGAATCAGGGAAGTTTAAGCTTAACTGTTTTGCTTCGATTAAATTTTGCATTTTTACTCTATTTTTTAGAATTATAAGGTTTGTGACTGATAATATACCTATTATAATCAACGCCTAACATGCTTTTTGATAATTAACTACTGTCCAATCGCACCACATTAGTGTTAAAGCCTAACAGCTGAGCGCAATAAGCTATTGATGGGATACAATGATCTGACAAGAAAATAAGCTTCGCTTAACAGACGTTATGATAAATTAAAAGTAACTTGAAATACCCTCGAAAATCCCAATGCATGTACACACCGAAGTACACTTTAATTATCTAAATATCTCAAACCATTGTCATCTTTAAACTACAGCCGAGTGTTCAAGTCCTCACTAGGGAACCATAGCCTTAATTTTTTCTGAAAGTATTCTTTTAGACACATGTTTTTTCAGACTGAGATATGCATAAAAAACAGGTAAGATTATATCTAATTTATTTTATTTACTCTTTTCAAGATCTTTTAATATGGCACAATCTGCGTTTGCATCACCTGAGCAATGATCAGCTGAAATCTGTAGTGAGCTCACCATATCTTGCAATTGAGCTATTTTTTGATTTAAGGTTTCTATGTGTTTCAGTGTCAATTGTTTAACATCAGCACTCTGCCGATCTGTATTTTTCCGCAAATCAAGCAACTCTTTCATCTGTTTGGACGAAAAACCTAAATCACGAGCCTGTCTCAAAAAGCATAAGTCTTTTATATCTTGTGTAGAATAGATTCGATACCCTGAATTTGAGCGTTTTGCGGCATCAAGCAACCCGATCTGTTCATAATAGCGGATCATTTTGGGAGAGATTCCCGATTGCTCTGACGCTTGACCGATATTCATAACTTTGCTCCTGATATAAAAAGGGTTAAAGCCAAACGGCTACTTTAACCCTATCTTAATATAATCTATGCTTTAATCGTTGGCACCTGAAAATACTTTAAGCGTAAGGCATTACCTAGCACAAAAACAGAGGATAGCGCCATTGCGCCTGCTGCAAAAATAGGTGACAACAAAATTCCAAATGCTGGATATAAAACCCCTGCGGCAACTGGAATTAAAGCAATGTTATAGAAAAATGCCCAAAATAGATTTTGTCGAATATTTTTGATGGTGGCCTTACTTAAAGCAATCGCATTAGGAACCCCTTGTAAACTACCTGACATTAACACTACATCTGCGGCTTCAATTGCCACATCCGTCCCTGTCCCAATCGCCAGACCGACATCAGCTTGAGCAAGAGCGGGCGCATCATTAATACCATCACCAACAAAAGCCACTCGTCCATATTGTTGTTGCAGTTGATGTATCGCATCTACTTTTCCATCAGGCAACACTTCTGCGATCACTTGATCAATATGTAATTTTGCTGCAATCGCTTGCGCAGTATGCCGATTGTCGCCTGTAATCATGGCTACTTTTAAGCCCAGTTGATGTAAACCTGCAATAGCGGCATAAGTGGTGTCTTTAATAGGATCTGCAACGGCAATAATGGCTGCTAGCTTCTGGTCAATCGCGACATATATGGGGGTTTTAGCTTCTTGTCCTAAGTGCGCGGCTTCGTCTTTAAAGGAAGTAACATCAAGTCCTAATTGCTGCATATAACGATCAGCACCAATATGAACGGCTTGACCTGCCACTTCTGCTTTGATTCCAAATCCCGTCACAGAGTCAAAAGTAGTAATTGGTAATAAGCTAATATTTTGTTGCTCTGCGGCCTGAACAATGGCTAGGGCAATGGGATGTTCAGATTTTGCTTCAACCGATGCCACAATACGCAAGACTTGCTCACGTTCGAACCCTGGTTGGACATAAAAATCTGTTAAGGTTGGTTTGCCTTCAGTCAATGTTCCAGTTTTATCGACCGCAATGACTTGAACGTCTTGTAAAGCTTGTAATGCTTCACCTTTGCGGAATAAGACGCCCATTTCTGCACCGCGACCTGTCCCCACCATAATCGAGGTAGGGGTTGCCAAGCCCATTGCACAGGGACAAGCAATGATTAGGACGGCAACGGCATTGACGAGAGCAAACGTCAAAGCAGGTTCAGGACCAAAAATAAACCAGACTATAAAAGTTAGCATTGCCAAGAGCATGACTATGGGGACAAACCACATAGTGACTTTATCAACCAATGCCTGAATCGGTAATTTAGACCCTTGAGCCTGTTCAACCATGCGAATGATTTGCGCCAATACCGACGATTCTCCAATGGCAGTTGCCCGAAAATTTAAGTTTCCATTCTGATTGACCGTGCCTCCTACCACTTGATCACCGACTTGTTTTTTGACAGGAACGGGTTCACCTGTAATCATGGATTCATCAATATAACTTTGACCTTCAACGACTTCACCATCGACTGGAACACGCTCACCGGGACGAATCTCAACAATCGTTTCTGTGGTCACCTCTGCAATCGGCACTTCAATCACTTGCCCATTGTGGTGAACACGTGCTGTTTTTGCTTGCATACCCACTAGGTGTTGAATGGCTTGAGAGGTACGCCCTTTGGCTTTTGCCTCAAAATAACGCCCTAATAAAATTAAGCTCACAATCACAGCCGCCGCTTCGTAATACACATTCACAGTGCCCTCAGGTAGAACTTGTGGAATAAATGTTGCGACTAGCGAAAAACTATAAGCTGCCAGTGTGCCAACCGCCACCAATGAATTCATATCTGGGGCCAAGCGCCATAATGCTGGAATACCTTTTTGATAAAAACGTCGCCCTGGAAAGATAAGTACCAGCGTGGTCAAAACAAATTGAATCAGCCAGCTTTGTTGCGTGCCGATATTGTCCATAACCCACATATGAAAAGCTGGAATCATATGTGACCCCATTTCTAGAATAAAAACAGGCACGGCTAGAATTAAAGAGATCGCTAAATCTCGTTTCAGCTGCTGCTGTTCCGTGGCTTTTTTATCCTGTTGAACACGCGCATTCTGCTCAATCTGCTTAGCCGTGTACCCCGCTTTTTTAACGGCTTGAATCAAATCACTGCTCTGTACTTGAGCGTTGCCTTGTACCCATGCGCGTTCAGTAGCAAGGTTGACGTTTGCTTGTTGTACGCCCTCGACTTTTTTTAAGGCTTTTTCTACCCGTCCAACACAGGAAGCACAAGTCATACCTTCTATCGACAACTCAATCGGCTGAGAGGCCAAGACCTTATAACCGGCTCGTTCTACGGCTTTGGTTACTGCAATTAGATCTAAAGGTTGAGACGAGGAAATCATGGCGTTTTCAGTCGCTAGATTCACCTCAGCATTTTCAACACCTTCAACTTTTTTTAATACTTTTTCCACTCGTCCCACACAGGAAGCACAGGTCATACCCTCAATTGGCAATGTTTCATTGTAAAGATAAGACTTACTATTTTCTGAGTTCATAACACCCTCTATCATGTTCAATCTGTTATCAACAGCATAGAGGTTGACATGATGGTAAGGTCAAGCCTGTTTTTTTAAAATGTGTTTGACCTTACCATCATGACAAGGCTTAAGCTTAGTGATGAAATAAAAACTTATTTGGAGAAAGGCTATGAAACTATGGATTGTAAATATGAAATGTGGCGGCTGTGCTCGTGGTGTGACAGCAACCATTCACGATATCGACTCAAACGCCAAGATTGACATTGATTTAGTAGCCAAAGTGGTCAGTATCGAAACCATCGCAAGTGTTGAGCAGATGACGGCTGCTTTAGCAAAGGCTGGCTTCCCTGCACAAGTGCAATGAGTCAGTCTGATAGACGCGCAGTCTATACGATTAACAGAAAGGATTATGGGCTGAATCATTTTGAATTTATTGACCACGCGCGTTTGGTGATAGGTCTACTTTTACGTATAAAAAGTGGATAATGTTACCAAAATGAATACTTTATTTATGACAGGAGTTATCGGCAAGCGCATGCAATATTCCGCAGGATTCAGCCAGCGCTTCACTTGCGCATTTTTGCCGCAACGCTAGTAGATGTTGCTTTAACTGAACCAATTCTTCCATACGTGTTTCTACCGCATCGATATGCTCATCCAATAGCACATTGACCTCACCGCAGTTTTCATCAGGTTTGTCTCTATATTGAAGCAGGGTTCGTACTTCATCCAAAGTCATATCGAGCGTACGGCAGTGCAGGATAAATTGTAGACGCTCAAAATGCACCTCATTGTACAAACGATAATTGCCTTGGCTACGCGCAGGCTCTGGTAATAACCTCTCTTTCTCATAATAGCGAATGGTTTCGACCGTCGCCCCTGTGCGCGTGGCAAGCTCACCAATTTTGATTAGCATGTGTATCTCCTTAAATAGTATTTTCTATTATCTAAAACAATAAAGTAACTATAAGGTTTGCTGATAAAAAATCAAACCCCTTTGTCGTTAAAAGCCTTGACCCTGAAGCTACTATAGGGTTCATAATGTCTTTAATAAGAGGATAAATAACTATGCAATATCATATTGAAGGTATGGACTGTGCCAGTTGTGTTGGCAAAATTGAGCGGGCACTAACACGTATGCCTGGTGTCTCTGAGGTTCAGCTAAATTTTGCGACTCAAAAGCTAGAGTTAACCCTAGAACCTGATACGAGTACTGACGTTAAAGATATCGAAAAGACTATTAAGCGCTTAGGGTTTGGTATATTGGCGTTAACGAGTCAACAAAATGAGATAGGAATTGATGGTGGACCAGAAACAGTAAACGATCAGCGCTGGTGGCAAACCATAAAAGGCAAACAGGTCGTTGGTATTGGACTTTTGATGAGTGCCGCATATATGTTGTCTTTAATTTTCCCTGAATATGGCGCATGGGCTTTTATTGCCGCTGTGGCTATCGGAGTCCTACCATTTGCCCGTAAAGCTTTTGCACTGGCGTTAGTAGGCTCACCTTTTTCAATTGAAATGCTCATGTCTGTTGCGGCTATCGGCGCCCTTATCATTGGAGAGGCAGAAGAAGCTGCTGCCGTGGTCTTTTTATTCTCAGTTGGTGAGCTATTAGAAAGCGTCGCAGCTGATCGTGCGCGCGCTGGCATCAGAGCGTTATCATCACTAGTGCCAAAGACGGCTATTTTATTGGACGCGCAAGGACAACAATGTCAGGTGGCAGCGACTGCATTACAGATTAACGATAAGGTGCTTGTGCGTCCCGGTGATAGAGTTTCTGCTGATGGGGTGATTATTCAAGGGATATCTAGCCTTGATGAGTCACCTGTGACAGGAGAATCTGTTCCTGTTGCCAAGACCATAGGCGATGAGGTCTTTGCTGGATCTATCAACGTTGATGGGGTACTACAAATACGCGTAGAAAAGACAGCGGCAGATAATACGATTGCGCGTATTATTGAACTTGTAGAGCAAGCGCAAGCGTCTAAAGCACCGACTGCACGATTTATTGAGACATTCAGCCGCTACTATACGCCTATCGTGATGGCGATTGCGGCTTTAGTGATTATTATCCCACCTCTACTGATGGGAGCAGAATGGGGAATATGGCTATATCGTGGTTTGGCGCTATTATTGATAGCTTGTCCTTGTGCCCTTGTGCTGTCAACACCTGCTGCTATTGCCTCAGGTTTGGCGGTCGGCACGCGCCATGGACTGCTTATCAAAGGCGGTAATGTCATGGAGTTGGTGGGTCAGGTCAGTACTGTCGCTTTTGATAAAACGGGTACTTTGACTGAAGGAAAACCACGCGTAACCGATGTTATTGGTTTTAAAACAGCGCATACCGCTGCTGAGGGTCACGATAAACTACTGTCACTATTTGCAAGCGTCGATGCTGCTTCTAGTCACCCACTTGCTATCGCTATTGTGGATCATGCCAAAGCCGCTAAGGTAGTAATACCTGATGCCTCTAATGCTTTTGCTACGGCAGGCAAAGCCGTTCATGCCACTGTCGCTGGACGCTCTTTGGCCATCGGCTCACCAGTCTACGTCGCTGAGAAATTGATGTTGCCAACTGAGCAGCAGATTCAAATTGAGATGCTACAAAATGATGGTAAAACTGTTTCTATCTTGTTTGATGAGCAAACGAGGGAGGCGCTCGGATTGGTCGCTCTACGTGATGAGTTACGAGAAGATGCACAGCAAGCCATTGCCCACCTCAATAAGATGAACGTGCGCTCTGTCATGCTCACAGGTGACAATAGCCGTACGGCAAAAGCGCTTTCTAGTCAGTTAGATATAAAGTGGAAAGCGGAGTTATTACCTGAAGATAAGCTACGTCTACTCAGTGAGATGCAAAGCAATAGTAAAATAGCGATGATTGGTGATGGTATCAATGATGCACCCGCTTTGGCAGCGGCAGATATTGGCATTGCGATGGGCAGTGGCACGGATGTGGCGATCGAAACGGCTGATATTGCCCTATTAAAAAGCCGCGTGATAGACGTTGCTAACCTTATTGCCTTATCCCGCGCTACCATGAGAAATATCCATCAAAATGTCATATTTGCACTTGGGTTAAAAGGCATATTTCTGATAACCACTGTGCTCGGCGTGACAGGACTTTGGATTGCTGTGCTAGCGGATACTGGTGCTACAGTACTGGTGACACTTAATGCATTGCGTTTACTGCGTTTTAAAGGAGTGTCTTCCCGTTAATGATAGTTAAAGAATAAAACGGTTATGGCTACATCAGTGGCCGTTTTATTACATCTAACTCTTACCTATAAGCAGTCAATGTGCCTACCTTTAAAAAATCATTACCTAAACCTATCACGCCTTATTCGTATTAAATCTGCGTCGATACTCACTTGGCGTCAAACCAACAATGCGCTTAAATATTTTACGAAATGCACTGGCATCACTATAACCCACCTTCCACGCTATTTGCTCAACAGGAGATGACGAGAACTGTAGAAAGTCTTTTGCTTCTCCGATGCGTAATCTCTGACCGTATTCTGTCGATGTCATACCCGTCGCCTTATGAAAACGACGCAGAAAAGTACGCTCCTCTAACTGCGCACAATTGGCTAGTGTGGACAAATCAATATCTTGCGCCTCTGTTTTTTGCAGCCAATGCTGTACTTTCAATATGGCTGCGTCACCATGGGTGAGTATTGGCGAAAACGCGCTGTAATAGCATTGTTCACGCCTTGAAGGGTCAATTAATAACATACGAGCGGTCTCATTCATCACCTGAGAACCAAGAAAGCGATCAATCATCCTAAGCCCCAAATCTGTCCAAGCCATCGCGCCACCAGCGGTCACAATATCACCGTCTTCGATAATAATACGATCCACATCAAGCTCCACATCAGGGAAACGCTGCTTAAAATCCTCTGCATAACCCCAATGCGTGGTTGCCTTTCGCTTGGAGAGTAGTCCTGTTTCGCCCAATAAAAAAGCACCGGCGCAGACGGACGACAGTATCATCCCTGTCGAATGCTGCTCTTTTAGCCATTCTAGCCAAGGTTCTGCCACTTGCTTTGCAATCGGTGCTTCTAACGTGGGTGGAATGATGACGGCTGTTAATTTTCCTACGCTATCAGGATTGCTCGAAAAAGTGCAAGTAGGCTGCTGCTCAGCACCCTTAATCTCCCAGTGACTCACTTGTAGAGGCAGATCTGTTATATCTTGACGTTTGACGGCGATTTTACCGGCAACTGTTAATAAATCAGTTAGTCCAAGGACAGCGGCCATTTGTGCTTTCTCATAGACGATCAAGCCAATTTCAATCGCATGTTTTTGATTCATATGTCGTTATTAACCTCTTATGTGTCGATGTAGCCACTCGTTAGTGTAGCATAGTACTTGTAAAATATACGCCTATACAGTCACTTCCATAAACAAAAAGGAATTATCATGAACACACAAGCACTGATCGTTGTCGACATTCAAAATGAGTACTTCCCACAAAGTAACTTATCACTCGTAGGTATTAACGAAGCCGCTGATAATGCCGCTTTGGTGATTGCGGCTGCGAGAGAAAAAGGTCATACCGTCATTCATATCCGTCATGAAATGCCTGCTGATGCCCCGATCTTCACGCCTGGTACTGATGGTGTAGAGATCAATGAAAAGGTAAAACCGATAGAGGGTGAGGCTGTCATTACTAAGCACTATCCCAATTCGTTCCGTGAGACCGATCTGAAAGAGCTATTGGATAAAAAAGGTATCAAAGAAGTGACTGTGATTGGCGCCATGAGCCACATGTGTGTCGATGCCACCGTTCGTGCGGCAGTAGACTTCGGTTATACCACGACTACCGTCCATGATGCCTGTGCCACGCTTGATCTTGAATTTAATGGCACGAAAGTACCTGCAGCGCAGGCTCATGCCACCATCATGGCAGCGATTGAGTTTCTATATGGCGAAGTGATTGATACCCAAACGTGGATTGCGCGTTAATCCAAAGTCTTCAGACAGATTTATTGATAAGGTAATCATTATGAATATCGCAAAATCGCTGACCGGCACCACACTATTAAGTGGCATGATATTGTTAACGGTATGTACCACCTTTGCCAGTCCAGCAGCACATTCTAACGCTGTAAAAAAGACAGCGACCAATACCGTTGAATTTCAGCAAATCCGTAATGCCACGATCAAGCTTGATTATGACGGGACCACATTTTTAGTGGATCCGATGCTAGCGGCTAAAAACGCTTATCCAGGGTTTGATGGCACAGTAAATAGCCAAATACGCTATCCAATGGTCGATCTGCCAATGTCTGTTGCCGAAGTGCTTAAGGCGGATGCCATTATCTTGACGCATCTTCATGCTGACCATTGGGATGATGCCGCACGCAACCTCGTGCCTCGTGACATGCCAATTTTCACCCAAGATGCAGCCGATGCGGCAATCGTACGTAAAGATGGTTTTACCGATGTTAGAGTATTAACCGAGCAAGGCGTTGTATTTAAAGGTACTAAAATAAATAAAACCATCGGGCAGCATGGCACTGATGAGATGTATAAAGTAGCGCCATTGGCTGAACTGCTGTGCAAAACGATGGGGATTGTGTTCCAGAAACCAAACTATAAGACCGTCTATGTAGTAGGGGATACCATTTGGAATAAAGACGTAGAGAATGCACTCACTCGCTATAATCCTGATGCCGTCATCCTGAATACAGGCTATGCGAAGCTAACTACCTTTGTGGATGACTCGATCATTATGGGTAAAGACGATGTATATCGTGCGTATAAATACTCTCCTAACGCGCAGATTGTTAGCGTGCACATGGATACGGTGAATCATGCCACCCTCACAAAAGCAGAGCTGCGCCGCTTTATCGAAGAAAAGCACTTAGACAAGCAGCGTGCGCTTGTTCCTAATGATGGTCAGATCTATAAATTCTAGTGCTTGATGGCTGAGTCTTTAAATCTTTCTTATATGGCAATACCCAAGAGGTGTTATACCTCATTAATACGCTATAACTGCGATCGTTTATGAATATTCCAAATAATTCTGGCACTGCCCCTTTTGTTCTTTCGGTGCTCGACAATGCCTCCACCAGCGTTGGTCACACGGTAGAGGACACCTTTCAAGAGATGATTGCTCTTGCAAAACTGGCAGATAGTAGAGGCTTTCAGCGGTATTGGATGTCTGAACATCACGCCATGCCTGGTGCTTCGGTGCCTTCGCCGCAGATGATGGTGACTCGGCTTACTGGGGAAACTGAGCGAATTAGACTTGGTGCAGGCGGCATCATGCTACCGAATCATGTGCCTTTGGTCATTGCTGAACAATTTGGTATGCTCGATGCGATGGCGCCAGGACGAATTGATCTTGGTTTGGGACGGGCACTGGGTACGGATGGTGCAACGGCTTCCGCTTTGCGTCGGCATAAGGCAGCAAACGATGAATTTCCTCAGCAAGTCGCAGAGTTGTTGGGCTTTTTAGAAAACAGTTTTCCAAAAGACCATCCTTATAATGCGGTTCATGCGGTGCCAGGCCCATGGCAAGCCGAGCAAAATAGAGTACCCCCATCAAAGACTGCTGCGGATGTCTGGATCTTGGGGTCCTCGACTTACTCGGCGCATTTGGCAGCACAGCTTGGCAGACTATATGCGTTCGCTCTACAGTTTGGCAATGCTGATGTCTTAAGTGCCATGCGCATTTACCGAGAGAATTTCCGTCCTTCAAAAATTCTAGCCAAGCCATACTGCTTAGTCAGCATTGGCGCGATTGCGGATGAAGATCCTGTAGAGGCACGTCGCCAGTCAACATCCTCTGCCATGGCAATGTTAAGAATGTTTCAGCGTAAGCCTTTTGCTTTACTGCCTCCTGATGAAGTGGCCGCTTTTCAAGGCAATATGCAAGAGCGCCAGATTATTGAGCAGTATACCGATCAAACCCTTCATGGTACTGCTGATGAGGTCGCAAAAGGTTTAGAGGATCTTCAGGAGCAGACAGGGGTGGATGAGATCATGATAGTTGTTCAGGGTTATTCGCGCCGCGCCCAATCGCGCACTGTTGAGCTAATCGCAGATCACTATGGTATGCCAAGTCACTAGATCCTGCTGAGACTAACGATATTAAAAAGTTAGCAAAGCGCTTAATGCCTAACCATTAGGCTTGATTGGGCTCATAAACTACCCAAATGCATTGCACCGATGTAATAACAGCAACATTCAAAAGACACCGATTCTCATCCAAATAGTAGCCCCTGTGTAGATAATGACTTTTGAAAAAGTAGCGCATACAAGTGAAGTTAGCAACCAAGATAAGCCGTGATATAATGCCCCGATAATCGATATTTTATGAAAGGTTTACATTATGGCTCGTACAGCTAGCGCATTACACATTTTAGTAAAACACAAAGAGCAGGCTGAAGATATTATTGCCAAGCTTCAAAAAGGCGCTAAGTTCGATGTGCTGGCGAAACGACATTCAACCTGCCCATCAGGTAAAAAAGGCGGCAGCTTAGGTGAGTTTCAACAAGGCGATATGGTACCAGCATTTGATAAAATCTGCTTTAGCGGCAAACTCTTCACCCCACATTTGGTAAAAACCAAATTTGGCTGGCATGTGGTTAAAGTACTTTACAGGACATAAGTGTTAGAGACGGAGCTTTAATGATAAGCCGACTGACATATGCCTTAAACATTATCCTGACTCGTACAGGATCTAACATCATGGCAATCACGATTTGAGCTGCCATGATTGACTCATTTATGACCCGAAACGACTTATGACTTAATGTGAGTGCTAAATCTAAATTTGAGTTGAATAAACTTTAGTTCTCATAAGAATGATTATGGTAGACAGTTATAAATAGATTTTGATCATAATAAAGCGTTAAGAACAAAAGGCTGCTACTGCCCTCTCTCCTATTTTGCATCAACAATAATAATTTTTAAGGCATTAAAAAAGAACACTGCAGCGTCCTTTTTTATTCTAAATTAAGGCTCATACACAGCCTATTCTAATGATGCTCACCAGGAAGTATTCTGGCAAAGGCACGCTGAGCAAGGTTTGGCTTCTTATCAGTAGTCAGTCCAGCGCGGGTGCTTGGAAAAATACGATAACCCATCGACTGAATACCAACGTTGATTGCTGGTGCCAGTGAATAAGTAGCTGACGCAAATTTACCCATGTTGCTGGCAATACTGTTTGGTTTATGGACAATCGCTTTGGCAACCATCATCGCGGCTTCATCAGGCATTAACGCAGGCATGTAGCGGTACAACTTAGTAGGCTCAATCATAGGCGTACGCACCAATGGCATAAAAATATTGGTGATCGTCACATTATCGCCTTTCACTTCAGCAGCTAAGCAGCGGCTAAAAGCATCCAATGCCGATTTTGAGGCAACATAAGCGGCAAAACGCGGACTGTTTGCCAATACGCCAATAGAGGAGATATTCACAATTTGACCAGTCTGACGTTCAATCATCGTCGGCAAAAACCCAAGAACTATTTTAACCGCGCCAAAGTAATTGATATCCATAGTACGCTCAAAATCATGGAAACGATCAATAGACTCGTGAACCGAACGCCGAATTGAACGACCAGCGTTATTGACCAAGACATCAACATGTCCGAAATCTGCCAAAATTTGCGTGCTAACTTTTTCGATATCATCCATATTGGTCAAATCACAAGGGTAATAACTGGCATTGCCACCAAGCTCCTCGATACTTTCTTTAACGGCTTTTAGTTTGTCTTCGGTACGTGCTAATAAGATAACATGCGCACCGCATTCACTAAGTAAATACGCGGTACGCTCACCAATACCGCTTGATGCCCCTGTGATAATGATATGCTTATCTTTGACCGCTTTGTTGATTGCTTTTTTTGAGGGATTGGCCATAAAAAATCCTTTTTGTTGTTTCTATGCCTATGAATGTTCGATTACAGCATAGCAAAAAATTATGGCTTAAAGTGAACAAAACCGCCGTCTCAGCCAGATAATTTGCCGATTATAAGGATCGATAAACGTATAATCGCAGTATTGCTCAGACTTACGCTTTTCACCGAGCATCGATAAGGAGTATCTATTTTGATTGCAACTCTAGCTCATTACATTGATTTAATTGCTAAGATAGTCGAAATCATAGGTGTGCTTATTATGTTTTTTGGACTGTTTTTTGCTTTTTATCGAGGGATTCGCCTAACCAGTGGTTTTAATCACGAGACCTATATCGAAATCAGACAAACCGTCGGTAAATCTATTTTGTTAGGATTAGAAGTCCTCATCGCCGCTGATATTATGGCGACTGTCGTCACAGAACCGACGTTACGCAGCGTCCTAGTACTAGGTTTTATCGTACTCATTCGGACTTTTTTGAGCTTGTCACTACAAGTAGAATTAGAAGGCAAATTTCCTTGGCAAAAAGAAAATACCACACTCAAAAAAGAACCTCATACCGCTAAAGTGGACGAGCTTTAAAGCTTTTTTATCATTTAACAGACGCTTAGCATGAGCCGTTTGCTCACTTACTATTCGTGCGCCTGCAAAAAATCTTCGACCACGCGAAACTGTCCAGCGGTACTTTCTTCGCCATACATTGCTTGGCGAAAAGCATTAGAATTAGGAATGCCTGTGGTATACCAAGCAATGTGCTTGCGAGCGATACGGCAGCCAGAGTACTCACCATAAAAGTCATATAGCTCTTGCAAATGCGCCAGTACGATCTCTTTTATCTCACTGACGCTCGGTGCATCAAGACTCTCACCAGTGCGTAAGAAGTGCTCGATATCACGGAATATCCACGGTTGTCCTTGGGCAGCACGCCCAATCATCACAGCATCACAACCTGTCAGCTCATAGACACGCTGGGCTTTTTGCGCGCTATCGATATCGCCATTGGCAATGACGGGAATATTGATGCTTTCTTTGACTTCGCGTATCAGCTCATAACGCGCCTCGCCAGTGTACATATCCTCGCGCGTGCGCCCATGAATGGCAATCGCCGCAATACCTGCTTGCTCAGCACGCTTCGCCACACGCAAGATATTCTCACGACCGTTTTCATAACCCAATCGCGTTTTTAAGGTCACGGGGGCATTTACGCTATTTACCGCCGCATCTAACAAGCGCGCAACCAAATCTTCGTCTTGCAACAGTGCCGAACCTGCCAGCCTACGGCAAACTTTTTTGGCAGGGCAGCCCATATTAATATCAATAATTTGCGCGCCATTATCAATCTGATAACGTGCCGCCTCTGCCAATTTATCAGGCTCAGCCCCTGCAATTTGCGCTGATATAGGCGCAATTTCATTGTCAAAATTGGCACGATACAAGGACTTTTTGCGCGCGTAAAGCGCCGTGTCAGCGATAATCATTTCACTCACCGCATGACCGGCACCAAAGGATTTACACAATCGCCGAAAAGGATTGTCCGTCACGCCCGCCATAGGAGCAACCATGAGGCGGTTTTCAATCGTCAAGCCACCAATGACCAATGGCTGCAATAAAGGATGATCAGATACTGGTAAAGACGACGGTAAATCAGGAGAATCAGTAGACATAAAAAGCGGCTTGCCATTAATTAAAATAAGATAATAAAAACAAGCCGTTATTCTAAGGAATCGCACACATATTGCAAGCTATTAACGTGAATAACTTGCATTAAGAAACACGACTTTTTCAACAGTACACCCTTACTTATCAAACACACTGCCCTGCTCTAGTGTGATGTCCTCATCATGCTCCTGCATACGCCACGGCAAACTATCTGGCGACACATTTAAAAAGTGTAGATATTTTTCGAACTGATCAATAATATCGTTAATCACCGACTCTGATTGATAGCCATATAAATCATAGGTTTGGCCGCCACGACGCAAATATACCTCAGCACGATGATGGTGCTCTTGTGGTAATTCATTGGCCATATCTTCGGTATAATAATCAGGAATTTCATGCTCTGACAAACGAACTTCATACCAGAACTCTACATTATCACCGCGTCTCAATTCCAATACAGCACGGTTATTGACCTCATCATAGTTTACATCAGGCAACCAGCCTGTTTCGGCAAACTTCTCTGCCACCTCATGCATCGATGATAAAACCGTACCTTTGATATAACCCAGCACTTTTTCGCGCGTTGGTTGATTGGTGATATAGTCAATACGATCACGCCATGCGTCAAGCTTAAGTAGATGTGGCGGCAGATGGTTGTCATTGGCTAGGCTTTGATTGCGATGTCCTTCAATACGTAGTGCACGCCACATACCAAATGTCGAAATTAATATAATGATTGCAAACGGTAAAGCACTAACGATAGCTGCTGTTTGTAGTGCACTCAGACCGCCTGCGATAAGTAGAACCGCCGCGACCGCCCCTTCGGTTACCACCCAAAACGAGCGCTGCCACCAAGGCGTATCACTACGTCCACCCGCAGCGAGCGAGTCAATCACTAATGACCCTGAATCCGATGACGTCACAAAAAAGGTAATAATTAACAGTACTGTCAATGATGAGACAATCTGCGTGAATGGTAAATTCTCTAGCAATTTAAATAACGCAATCGCTTGGTTGTTTTGCACTTCGCTAATCAGCGCGTCGTAACCATCAACCATAATCATATGCAGTGCCGTATCGCCAAACACCGAAAACCAAAAGAAGGTAAATAGCGTTGGCACTAACATGACGCCCAATACAAACTCACGAATGGTGCGACCGCGACTGATTTTGGCAATGAACAGACCCACAAAAGGCGCCCAAGCAATCGTCCATGCAAAAATAAATAGTGTCCAACTACCGATCCAATCACTCGATTGATACGCTTGCAAGCTAAAAGTACGCTCAACGATATTGCCCAGATAGCTGCCCGTATTTTCCATAAAAGCATTGAGAATAAAAATCGACGGACCAACGATAAAAACAAATAACATCAGTGCCGTTGCCAATACCATATTTAAGATAGACAAGCGCTTGACGCCTTTGTCCATACCTGCCAACACGGACACCAAGGCAGCTGCTGTTACTAAAGCAATGATAATAACCTGCACGGTCGTATTAACTGGCACCATCTCTGGTAGCAAATAATTTAGACCCGCGTTAATTTGCGCCACCGATAGACCCAAACTGGTGGCGATACCAAACATCGTGCCCACGATCGCAAACACATCAACCGTATGTCCGATAGGGCCATAGATTTTGTCACCGATTAATGGATATAGCGTTGAGCGTACCGACAATGGCAAGCCATGACGAAAAGAGAAATACGCCAGCGACAAACCTACTACGCCATAAATCGCCCAAATATGGAAACCCCAATGGAAATAGGCAATTTGCATGGCTTCTTTAGCAGCTTCAATCGTCTGCGGCGTGGAAAGTGGCGGACTGGCAAAATGTAATACCGGCTCTGCTACGCCATAAAACAATAGCGCGATACCGTAGCCTGCGGAAAAAAGCATGGCGAACCATTCCAGAAACTTATACTCAGCCTCCGCATGGTCAGGGCCCAATTTAATACTGCCATAAGGCGAAAATGCCAAGGCGATGATAAACATCAAAAATATGGCGACTGCCAACATATAAAACCAGCCGAAAGTGTCGGTGGTAAATGCCAGCACTTTGCTGAACAGCTCGCCAGCAGCGTCAGGGTTGATGGCTGTACCGATCACCAATAACAGCATAATCGCTGCTGCCGGTACAAAAACCGGCAACAAAATAGTGGAGCGAGGTAATTTACTCATAGAAAGTGATATCCCCAAAAAGTAGCAATAAAAAATAATCTTCGATATCAAGATTAATAATCAGAAGGAGCAGTGCCTTTTTTATAAAAAGTTACTTACAAAGGCGAAAATGCATCAGTTATTATTAAACAAATACAATTTTTATCACACTATGTTCAAAAACCCCAGACAAGCGCCCAACTTGTAACATGACTTTAACGATTGTTACATGACTATTACCAAGTAATAAAAAAGGCCGCTTGTTAGCGACCTTTTTATTTTATTCTGGAACAATTTATGTTTTGCTTGTTAATTCGACAAATATCTCGGTTTTTTATTATTAAACAGTAATGGCAGCAGCAAGTTGCTTAGCCGTTTCAGCCAGTTCTGTGTGATCAGCTTGGGTCACTGCATGTCGACCGAGCTCATGAATACTCGATGGAATGAGATGCACGTGATAATGAAAAACGGTTTGACCCGCCTCGCTACCATTTAATTGCATCTGAATAATGCCTTCACGCGCAAACACTTGACGCTGTGCTTGCATGACTTTTTTAGCGGTCATTAACACCGCGGCAGCATACTCTGGTTCAAGATCCGCCAAATCAACGGCTTTTTGCTTAGGAATCACCAGCACATGCCCCTCTGCTTGTGGCATGATATCCATAAAGGCAAGGGTTTTATCATCTTCATAAACTTTGTGATAGGGAATGTCACCGTTTAGCATTTTGGCAAAGATATTGTTATCGTCATACGCGGCTTGCTCATTGGCTTGGGTCATTATTTTTTCCTTTACTTGTTTGATTATTGGTTGCTCAACAGCTTTTAGAAGGGATGAAATAGCCTGTAATATAGTGGACGAAATGTCGTTTAAGCACAAGTTGCGATAGCACTCGTTATTAAGAATTAGCAATACGTAAGCTAATCGCGGTAGCTCACTAATTTGGTTGGCGAGTCAGGCGCTTTAAATGTTATATTAACCCTCTACTTTAACAACACTACGTTTATGGATTCGTCTACTTTGCCAACTCAATCAAATATGAGTAACATTTATACAGAACCTGCTCAAGCAGCGCAAACGTCTGTCACAGCTGGCTCTGTATTCAATAATGAAAAACAACCAAGCAACACTGAGACTGAAAATGAGACTCAAGCCCCTACTCAAAGCATTGAACCTAACGCGCTCATTCTGGCCGAAGCACTGAGCGACAAGACGATTGGTTGGAAAATACACAATTGCAAAATCACTAAAAAGACGGTCACACAGGATTTACCATTACCGTTTTTATATCATTACGACAGTTTAAATGATGCTATTAAGCAAGCGAATCCGCTCACACCTGCCCTCCTGTCACAGTTCAATACGCCCATGAGCGCTCATGAAGCAGCCAAGCTGATTGGTATTAACGAAGCACTAATCATCAGCCCTTGGCATGTCAAAATCATCGGGTCATTGGTGGTTTTTAGCGAAGCGTTGCAGTTAGCCGTACGCTTGCATTGGACCAATACGGGCAAAGACACCCAACAACTTTATACTCAGAATGAAGCAGATGCTATTACAGCCGCTTTTAAAGATTGGCAGTTTTTTGGTCGTATCGATGTACTCTACAAAAATAATAAGCAAACCTTAATCAGTATAGATGAACAAGCTGAAGGCAATGAGCAACTACTTCGTATTGAAGCAAATGCTGATTATCAATGCTTGCCAGCGACTCATGCGTTAGTGGTTATCGCTAAATTGGAAGCGGACAAAACAGAGCTACCTTGGTTTGAGGCGGCGATAGTAGAGCGCGTCGAATAACACCTTATCTTCCAATTATTTACGATGTTATGACTACTATTGACTTGGCATTATCAATGAGTAGTTTTCAGTGACTCATATCTAATGGTATGGTAACGACCTAGTATTATTCACTAGTCCTCGCATTTTATAAAAAGCACACTATCAATATTAAAATTGAGGGTGCACATTTTCACAAACCTCGCCTATTTGTAAGGAATATCACATGGATTATCGCTCAAAAACCTCTACTGGCGGCCGTAATATGGCAGGCGCGCGCGCATTATGGCGTGCGACTGGCATGACCGATGGCGACTTTGGTAAACCAATCATTGCGATTGCCAACTCGTTTACCCAGTTCGTACCCGGCCATGTGCATCTAAAAGACTTGGGGCAACTGGTCGCACGTGAGATTGAACAAGCAGGCGGCGTGGCTAAAGAGTTCAATACCATTGCGGTCGATGATGGTATTGCCATGGGTCATAGCGGTATGTTGTACTCACTGCCAAGTCGCGATTTGATTGCCGACTCTGTAGAATACATGGTCAATGCCCATTGCGCAGATGCCTTAGTTTGTATCTCCAACTGCGATAAAATAACGCCGGGTATGTTGATGGCAGCCATGCGCCTAAATATTCCAGTAGTGTTTATTTCAGGTGGCCCAATGGAAGCGGGCAAGATTTTAGCCAGTACAGTTGGTAAGAGCCATAATACCGATGGTAGTGACAGTAGTGCCATTCGTAAGCTTGATCTTGTTGATGCGATGATGGATGCCGCTGACGACAGCATTAGTGATGCAGATGTAGCCGCTATCGAAGCCTCAGCCTGCCCAACTTGTGGTTCATGCTCTGGTATGTTTACTGCTAACTCAATGAACTGCTTGACCGAAGCGTTGGGCTTAGCACTACCAGGTAATGGCTCACTACTAGCGACTCACTCGCTGCGTCGCGAGTTGTTTTTAGAAGCGGGTCGTACCATTGTATCGCTTGCCAAACGCCGTTATGAACAAGATGACGATTCAGTATTGCCACGCTCAATTGCTAGCAAAGCAGCTTTTGAAAACGCGATGACCTTAGATATCGCCATGGGCGGCTCAACCAATACTATTTTGCATCTGTTAGCGGCTGCCAACGAAGCAGAAGTCGATTTCAAAATGTCAGATATCGATCGTCTAAGCCGCGGTGTACCTTGCCTTGCAAAAGTCGCCCCTGCCTCGCAGAAATACCATATGGAAGATGTGCATCGTGCTGGCGGTGTCTTTGCGTTATTGGCCGAGCTTGATCGTGCTGGGTTACTGAAGACTGACGTACCGACCATCCATAGTCCAACGATGAAAGCCGCGATTGATAAGTGGGATATCATGAACCCTGATAATCAAGAGGCTCGCGCACGCTTCCTTGCAGCACCGGGTGGCATACGTACCACTGAGGCATTTTCACAATCAAAAGAATGGTCGAACCTCGACGTCAATCGCGAGTCAGGTTGTATCCGTAGTGCCCAACATGCCTATTCTACAGATGGTGGATTGGCCGTATTGTATGGCAATATCGCTGAGCGTGGCTGTGTAGTCAAAACCGCAGGTGTGGATGACAGCATTCTAGTATTTACTGGACGCGCGCGCCTATTTGAGTCACAAGATGATGCTGTCGCTGCGGTATTGGCTGATGAGATCGTGGCAGGTGATGTGGTCATTATCCGCTATGAAGGCCCTAAAGGTGGCCCTGGCATGCAAGAGATGCTATATCCGACCACTTACCTTAAGTCTAAAGGCTTGGGTAAAGAATGCGCCCTACTCACTGATGGTCGTTTCTCGGGTGGAACATCAGGTTTATCCATTGGTCATGCAAGCCCAGAAGCAGCGGAAGGTGGCGCCATTGGCTTGGTTGAAGAAGGCGATACCATCCATATCGACATTCCTAATCGTACGATCAACATGCAAGTCAGTGATGCCGATTTGGCCACTCGCCGCGAGGCGATGGAAGCTCGTGGCCGCGATGCGTGGAAGCCTATAAGCCGTGACCGTCATGTGACCCCTGCGCTACGTGCCTATGCTGCTATGACTACCAGTGCCGATACTGGTGCGGTACGTGACGTGAGTCAAGTTGAGCGTTAAGCCTTCAATTATTAATCGTTAAAGTATATTGGTAAAAATCTATTAAGCCTGCGCTATGCAGGCTTTTTTTTCACCAAAAAACAACGCATATGTCGTTTTGATAACGATTTTTTGCGGTAATCATTATTTTTTAGCGTCATTATAATGGACTAGTAAATATGACCTCACTCTAACTTTTTAAGATAAACATAACAGCGTGCACCTACCTTATGATTGAAAACTACAATTTATTTTTATTGGTCTGCGGTATCGCTTTTTTACTGGGGGCGTTATTCCCCATTATATTTAAGCGCACGCCTATCTCTTTGCCTATGTTGCAGGTCAGCTTTGGGCTGCTGATGGGGTACTGGTGGACGACCTTATCATTTTTAGACCCTATGAATAACGGCTTAATTATCGAAAAATTAACCGAAATTGTGGTGCTCGTATCCTTGGTTGGTGCTGGTATCAAAATTGATACGAAGCTCTCTTGGCAATTGTGGCGGCCGACCGTGCGTCTGTTGCTTATTACCATGCCGATTGGCATCTTTGCGATGGCGGTACTGGGCTACTATGCATTTGGTCTCAGTCTGGGAGCTGCTATATTGCTGGGCGCAGTACTGGCTCCAACCGATCCCGTATTGGCTTCTAGTATTCAAGTAGGGCCACCCAATACAGGTCGCGAAGACACACCGCGCTTTACTTTGACCTCAGAAGCAGGATTGAATGACGGACTCGCTTTCCCATTTGTTTATTTGGCCATAAAAATAGCGGAAGCTTTTAGCCAAGGCAATTCCTTTACCCTCGAGATGCTCTGGTCATGGTTCACTCATGATGTCTTATGGAAAATTGGTGCTGGGCTGGTGGTGGGAATTGTCGTTGGTAAAATTATGGCCAAGCTGGTATTTTCAAAATACAGCCAAAACACCACTATTTCTCAAGGCTATGTGGTCATTGCGCTAACGTTAGTGGCTTATGGACTTGCCGAATTTGTACATAGTTATGGGTTTATCGCCGTATTTATCGCGGCATTTGCCTTTCGCCGCTCAGAACATGAGCACAGCTATCACCACAAGCTCCATGATTTTGCAGAACAATCAGAAGGCTTACTCATGTCTCTAGTGCTGGTCACTTTCGGCATGTTTCTTGGTCAAGGATTGCAGTCGGGCGTTGAGCTCACATGGCGTGTTTACATCGTCAGCTTCACCTTCCTCTTGTTGATACGTCCCATTGGTGGGTTTATTGCTTTATCAGGACTAAACATGGCACACACTGAAAAATATGCCATCTCTGCTTTGGGCATCCGTGGTATTGGTACGCTATATTATTTATCTTATGCGCTCAACCAAGGTTTTTTCGGTGATGAAGATGCGCTTAAACTGTGGGTCGTCTGTTCAATTGTCATTTTGGCGTCAATCTTTATTCATGGTCTTAGCGCCACAAGGTTGCTTAAAATGACGCCGAATAAATCACATTAACCTTACTCATAGAGCTATCTAGCGTTTTGAAAGCTCTGAATCGACTAAGTTAAGTACCGCTTCCGTTAGTGCAAACTGACGGACATCATTCAGCATCGTGGTGTCAAAATTATGAATAAAGGCAAATGACAACTGACGCTCTGGGTCACACCAAGCCACCGAACCGTTATAGCCCATATGTCCAAATCCTTGCTTGTTTGCATCAACTTTTTCATTGTCTGTATGCTGACAAAGACTAAATAACCGATGATAACCCAAGCGCCAATCCATGTTTGCTGGCATAACAGCATCTAGCCCTGTGACTTGCAGTTTGGATAGTTGCTCAAAAGTGGCGCTATTAATAAACGTGTGTCCTTGCCATGTTCCGCCATTGGCTAACATGGCATAGATGGTCGCCAATGCCTGAGCTGAAGCGACACCATTTGCTGCTGGAATAATGGCCTGTAGTGTCTCACGACTGTGATAATCGATCGCTTGTTTGCCAGCAGGTATGAGTGCTGCCTTATAATTTTTTAGATTAAGCTGACTGCTATTGAAATACAAACGATTAATATGAGCCGTGTCTAATATCGGTAAAGTGTTTTGCTCATCATCTGAACTTAGGTCTACCGCTTTGCCATCCATTAAAGCTTGCTGCTGCCAACAAGTGTAGCTAGGCAGACTAGCATAAGTACGTAAAGTACTTTGTGAGTCGGCTTTTAGCGTTGGTTTATGACGTTTATTACGCAGTTGTGAGCCAGCCTCATTTGATGCTTCGAAGTCTTTGGCCAGTCTTGCTACTTGGTTGACTTTATTCTCTGGTACACCAAAATAGCAACTATCGGCAATACCTAAAGGCTCAGTGAGATAATAGCGCAATGCCTCAGCTAAAGGCATTTCAGTAACGACTTCTATGACCCCGCCCAATACCCAACCATAGACCAGAGCACTATAAGCGCTGTCATATAGCTCGCCATGGTCTGGTGCTGTGATTGGCATCGCGGCAACTTTATTGAGCATTTGATCCCAATCAAGCAAAGCTTCGCTATCCGCATCGATACTCTGAATTGAGAATAAGTTGGCTTGATGTGACATCACGCTACGTAGCGTAATATTCCCTTTATTCTGTGCAGAAAATGCAGGCCAATAATGGGCAATAGGCTGGTCATAATCAAGCATCTGCTGCGAAACTAATATATGTACGAGCGTCGCCAATACACCTTTACCCGTCGAAAAGTTAATCGCCAAAGTATCAGGCTGCCACGACATCTCTGGACGTGCCATCCCCACACTCGCCTGTGCAATGCATTCTCCTGCCTGATAGACAACCACGGCACCCCCTGCTGGTACATCATCAAGCTGTAAGTCGGTGAGTATTTGCTGCAAACGTTGCTGCAACGTTATATTTATCTGATGATCAAACATCTGCGTAGTTTTATTATTATTGTCGATCATGGCTACCCTGCTCCATTTCTATAAAAAAGCTAAACAGTAAAAAACTATTTAGCCCCCAATATTAAGTGTTCATATGATAAAAAATACATTATTTGCTAAGGCGTAACTGTTCAATATCTCAATATTAGCAATTTATCTTTTCGTTTGCTTAGGGCGTGTCCTCATTTTTAAAATAACAACGCGCCTTAATAAAAAAGGCAACCTAGTGGTCGCCTCTCAGTCATTCAATGCTGCTCAATAATACGTTGTCATCTTTATGGTCTTAGCGCGGTACCAACAGACGATTATGAACTTCTTGCTCAAGCTTTGTTAAACCATGACTGCGCCCACGTTCCATAGCGGTGTCCATTTTACGTCCACGTAGCCATCCTGCGCGTAGCGCCATTGCGGCACCCACTCTATTTCCTGAGCCACAATGCACTGCTGTTTTTTTGCCATGATGTTGACGCAATATATTATCAAATGCCAATATATTGAGCTGCTTTAAGTCTGCAGCACCGTTAATAGGCAGATGCTCATAGTGCATGCCAGCTCGCTCGACCGCTGCGGCTTCATCAAAGCTCAATTCATCATCTGGCTGTAAGTTAATCACTAACTCAACCCCTGATTTCGCTAAGGCAACCACTTTTTCGTCATCGAGTGCACCGCATACAATGGTAGTGTCATCAGGACGAAAATAAGGCTCAAGAATAGTACTAAGATCAACGCCATTGTCTAAAACGCTATTGCCAGCATTCGATACTGTGTCAATAGCTACTGAATGATTCAGTTGATCTGAGTTTGGTACAGCGGTATGTGAAGTCATAATTATAAATTTGTTCGTTATATTGACTATGGTCAATTCCAGTTAAAATAAGTACAAAGCAACCGCGTGTCGATGTATAAGCAATACTTCAAGCGAGGTTAACGCTATCACTTTTCTATCAAGAAAAGTGACCATATTGGGATATTTTTTAGTTAAATGACAGTCGTTCTACTGGCTTTTACTCATTGCCACTCTGTAATTTAACCGTACCTGCCAAATGCGGCTTGTCATTTTTAGAGCTAAATAAGCCAAACTCACAGGTATCGTCTGTGTCTTTAAGTGCAGCTACCGGATCAGCGATCAGCTCTACTTCGGCTGGCAAAAAGATAGGCAGTTTAAATGACACATCAACCGTACACGCATCTGGCAACTCGTCCATCATAGCAAGGCATTTGGCCTTTGACCACATGCCGTGAGCAATCGCTTTAGGAAAGCCAAACGCACGCGCAGATAATGGATGGAGATGAATGAGGTTAAAGTCACCTGAAACAAAAGCATAACGACGTCCGATATCTTCTGGCACTTCAAAGATACTATGCACGCCTTCTGGGTTGACTGATGGCTTAACCGTTATTGGACGTGGAGTGCTTTTTTTGTCTTTGCTGCTGATTGGTTTTTTGCTACGTGACAGATACGTCGAAGTACCTTCCCAAATCACCTTATCTTCTGACTTGACCGTCGTCACAAAATCAAACTGCTGACCCTGAGCATGGTCACGCAAATTATCAAAGGTGACTGACAGAGCAACCGTTTCACGCTCACCGATAGGACGATACTGAGTCACACTATTATCGACGTGCACTAGACCCAACATAGCAAATGGAAATGGCTCTTTGACCATCATATTCATTTGCAGCGTTTGAGACAGCACTGAAAAGTAAGTAATAGGTACTTTGCCATTATCTGCAAAACCACAAATTTTACGATAATCGTTTAAGTTACTCTGGTCAATGTGCAAATCGTCCACATAGTAAGTCGCTTGCGGCAATTGGTCTTTACTGATTTTGCCGTTATTACCAATAGGCAATAAACTTTTAACGATATTGGCATAGGTCGTATGCGCTTTCGGCAACGCATCATAATGTTTGTCTGACATAATAAATCCTAAGTGGGGCTTGAGCAAATTTTCTTGGTGTATCTAAAGATGCTATGACATTAGTGGTTACAGCCTATCATTGAGCAATGCCACCAGTATTATGCCTAAATTAGGCACAATTCATAGGCGTGGTTTTAGACAATGTAAGCAACTCTCACAGCAAAAAATAATTTGGCTACTGGTTCTCTGTGTTTTTATCATAAAAAAGCCACCCTTGGGCAGCTTTATTACGATTTATGAGCAATTTTTTCGTAAGCATATGTGAGGAAAATTAAAAATACTGATTAATATCAAGCATTTATCATCATCTAAATCATCATTTACACTTACTTATAATTGACACTTACTTATAAAGTGATATTAAGCACCCAATAGGCTTTGACCACAAACGCGAACGATGTTGCCATTTAAGCCACCAGAAGCAGGTGATGCAAACCATGCGATGGTCTCAGCCACGTCTACTGGCAAGCCGCCTTGGCTCATAGAGTTCATACGGCGACCCGCTTCACGGATAGCAAATGGAATAGCTTCGGTCATTTGCGTTTCAATAAACCCTGGAGCAACAGCGTTGATCGTCATGCCTTTGGCGTTGTCTTCTAACTGCTTAGCAGTGGCATTCACCAAACCAATCACCCCTGCTTTAGAGGTGGCATAGTTGGTTTGACCCAAGTTGCCAGCGATACCTGAAATCGATGACACACAAACGATACGTGCATTGTCTTTTAATACGTCGTTGTCTAGCAAATAGCGGTTCAGCCTAGCAATACTACCTAGGTTAATATCGATAACCATGTCCCACTTTTTCTCGTCCATGTTTGCCAAAGTCTTATCACGAGTGACGCCAGCATTATGGATGATTGAATCTAAGCCGCCACGCTTTTGTGCAGCTTCGGCGATTTGTTTGCCAGCGTCATCACTGGTGATGTCGACGGTCAATACTGAGCCACTAATTTCGCTAGCGACTTTTTGTAGGTCTGCTTGCTGCTGCGGTACATCAAGGCAGATAACGTGAGCGCCTTCGCGAGCCAATACACGAGCAATTGCTTCACCAATACCGCGGCTTGCGCCAGTTACCAGCATGGTTTTACCGCCAAGAGGCTGTGTCCAATCGACATCAACGTTACTACCCTTACTAACGCGTACGACTTGTCCTGAGACATAAGCTGAACGAGCTGAGGTGAAAAAGCGTAAAGTCGAATCTAGATTTTGCTCTGCGCCGTCTTCCACATAAATAAGCTGTGCCGTAATACCGCGTTTGAACTCTTTACCGACAGACTTCACAAATCCTTCAAGCGCACGCTGAGCCAAAGCTGTATCAATGTCAGTGATATTTTCTGGTGGGCGACCAATAATAATAACGCGACCAGACTTTTCTACACGACGAGCCACAGTATGGAAGAACTCATACACTTCTTTTAATTGATCGGCATTGCTAATATTGCTGGCATCAAACAACAAAACTTTAAATTTATCATCGCCGCCCGTATTGGCTTTTGCTTCGACGCCTGCATCAGCAAGGGCATCTTTGATATCATCACTGCTGTTTACATAAACATCAGCATGTACGTCTGACAAAATTCGCGCCACAGACTCACTGACGCTTTTATCATCGCCATTAGCACGACCAACTAATACGCTACCACGTACTAAAGGCTCACCGCTTTCGAAGCGATCAAGGGTAACAGGTAACGGTAAACCCAAATTTTTGGCCACTTTTTTGCCAATAGAAGACTGAACAAAATCACCATAACGGTCTGACATAATATAATCCCTATAACGAACGGTTAGAATAATAGTAATAAATGTAATGTGCCTATTATATAGACTCAACAATCTCATAATTATTGATATTTAGTAAATGAGTCTAAAGCTGGCCTAACTATACACTGCCATCTTAAACAAGTCCAAAAACCGATAATGTCTACAACAATCTGTAAACAACTCAGTATACAAGACGGTCACTTTTTCTGGATTTAAAAATCACCACATTGTGCTAAAATCAGACCTATAAGTTATAGCAAATGCAATTATCGATAACAATATATTATCAAATCTATCGTTATGCAATGCCAATAATTGATACTAGCCAGTCTACGAAAGTCATATTGATGTCTTTCAAAGCTGATACCGACCTTAGATAAGCGTCACATAGTTTGCCAAAGATATACAGTAAGGTCGTAAAAACGTCTTATCATAAACAGTTATGCTGCGTAATAAGTGATAATATTTGCTTCTTGTTTATTTTCGATTATTGAATTACTTAATATAATCATTTTTATTATTAGCTTTACTATTGTTACCCTCTTTTCTTCTGCCCATATTTTTTAAGGATAATATTATGAGTAATAAAAACAATCACCCTGATAGCCCTGTTGTTGAAAGTACAGTGGTAAAAGCCAGTGCGTCAAAATCTACTGATAATAAATCAGAAAACGGTAAAACAGAAACGGCTGTTAAAAAAGCTAAAAGCACGACAGCAACAGACACGTCTAATAAAGAGTCTTCTAGTAATAAAGAGTCTTCTAGTAATAAAGAGTCTTCTAGCACCACAGAAGCGAATGATAAATCACCAGCTTCTACTACGAAAAAGCCAGCGTCTGCTGCCAAAAAAACCAGCAAAACCAAAGCCGTTGCTGGTCAAAATCGTGTGGCTATCTTAGGTGGCAACCGTATTCCATTTGCACGCTCAAACGGTTCATACGCTGACGTTAGCAACACCGACATGTTGACAGCTGCATTAGATGGCTTGATTGAACGCTATAACCTACAAGACGAAGTGTTGGGTGAAGTGGTATCTGGTGCCGTCATGAAACTAAGCCGTGACATCAACCTAACTCGCGAAGCCACGCTTAACACAGCGCTCAACCCACATACGCCAACTTACGATATCTCACAAGCTTGCGGTACTGGCTTGCAAGCGACTTTTGCTTCTGCCAATAAAATCGCACTGGGTCTTATCGATTCAGCGATCACTGGCGGCGTAGACACGACCTCTGATGCACCGATCGCGATTGGTGATGGTCTACGTAAAGTACTGATCAAACTGGGCGCGGCTAAAGACAACAAACAACGCCTAAAAGCGTTAATGGGTCTAAATCCAAAAGACTTAATCGATTCGCCACAAAACGGTGAACCACGCACTGGTCTATCAATGGGCGACCATCAAGCCATCACCACTCTTGAGTGGAATATCAGCCGCGAAGCACAAGATGAGCTTGCTTTTAACAGTCATCAAAACCTAGCGCGCGCTTATGATGAAGGATTCTTTGACGACCTAATCACTCCATACAAAGGTCTGACGCGCGATAACAACTTGCGTCCAGATACCACTTTGGAAAAACTGGCTAAATTAAAGCCTGTGTTTGGTAAAAAGAACGCCAAGCCAACGATGACAGCAGCCAACTCTACACCGTTAACTGATGGTGCCTCTTGTGTCCTACTAGGAACCGATGAGTGGGCAAAAGAGCGTGGTCTTAAGCCATTGGCTTATATCGTTCATCAAGAAACGGCTGCCGTTGATTTCATTGGTAAATCTGGCACCACAGAAGGCCTGTTAATGGCACCTGCTTATGCCGTACCGCGTATGCTTGAGCGTGCAGGTCTAACACTACAAGATTTTGATTTTTATGAAATCCATGAAGCCTTTGCATCACAAGTGTTATCAACACTAGCTGCTTGGGAAGATGAAAAATTCTGTGAAGAGCGCCTAGGACTAGATGCACCACTAGGCTCTATCGATCGTAACAAGCTAAACGTTAATGGCTCGTCGTTAGCTGCGGGTCATCCATTTGCCGCAACGGGCGGTCGTATCCTAGCCACTGCAGCGAAGCTATTGGATCAAAAAGGCTCAGGTCGTGCACTAATCTCTATCTGTGCAGCTGGTGGTCAGGGCGTGACTTGTATCTTAGAGAAATAACTCTTTGACTGCTATTATTTGATTGGTATCATCAGTCAATAGTTAGCATAGATACTTTAAAGCACTCTTTAATCGATGGATTAGAGAGTGCTTTTTTATGCCCATTCACTACTCAAAACTGGATCTTAGTCATTGTCTTGCTAACAACACAATAATGAAACGTAGCCAACGCATAGCTCTATCGGTAGTTATGCTAAAGTAAGAGGATAACCAATAAAAATCATAACAACACTGATTAGGAGTTTTTTATGGGTAAGATACCTTCGTCCATCAATCCCAAATCCCTCACGCCACAAGAGCGTCAGGAACTTAGCTCACCTGAACAACACAGTTTTATCGAGCGTATGGATAAGGAGGTTTTTAATGATCAGTTGCGTCGTAAGATGCACGAAGACCTCATCGATACTTATGATGAAGAGCTAGAAAATGAGATAGATGATTATGTGCGTGACTTTCGTTTTGATGGGCGCGAAATGAGTGAGCAAGAAAGACTTGATCGTCGTATGTACTTTCAAGAGTTGGTAAGGCTACAGCGCGAGCTTATTAAGTTGCAAGACTGGGTCGTTGATCGCGGTGAGCGTATCGTCGTCATATTTGAAGGTCGTGACTCGGCGGGTAAAGGTGGCGCTATCAAGCGTATCACGCAGCGCTTAAATCCTCGTGTGTGTCGAGTGGCTGCCCTACCTGCACCGACGGAACGTGAGCAATCACAATGGTATTTTCAGCGTTATGTCGCCCATTTGCCTGCTGCTGGTGAAATTGTTCTGTTTGACCGCAGTTGGTATAACCGTGTGGGGGTTGAGCGTGTGATGGGTTTTTGTACCGATACACAGTATGAAGAATTTTTTCAGTCGGTGCCTGAGTTTGAACGTATGCTAGTCCGCTCAGGTATTCGCTTGGTGAAGTACTGGTTTTCGATCACTGATGATGAGCAGCATTCACGCTTTATGAGCCGTATTCATGACCCGCTCAAGCAATGGAAGCTCTCAGCCATGGACTTACAGTCACGCCGCCGTTGGGAAGACTATACCAAGGCTAAAGAGACCATGTTTGAGCGAACGCATATCCCTGAAGCACCTTGGTGGGTGGTTGAAGGTAACAATAAAAAACGCGCAAGGCTAAACTGTATTGCTCATCTACTCGAACAAATTCCTTATAAGGAAGTGCCACGTGATGAGGTAGAATTACCCGATCGTAAACGTGATGACGAATACTATCGTGAGCCTATCCCAGATGATATGTATGTGCCACCGCGCTATTAAAAGATATGGTGGCTTTATTTAGGGTGTTTCCTCAATTCAATCGATTGTCCTCTAAATTATTTAATAATGGCTACATTTTACCAAACATCGTCAAACAGCTTATTGATATCTCGATATTATTTGCATTACCTTTATTGTTTGACGACAATTTTTATCACCATTTTTAAAATGAAGATACGCCCTAGTCTTATGCTCATAAAAAAAGCCACCTTATTGATATATAAGGTGGCTTTTTTTATACTGTTTATTTATCGTTTAATACTTATCAAAACCATTACAAGTACAATTACATGGTATAGGTGGACTGCAAACCATCTATTTTACCCGCCAATAATCGCTCAACTTCGTTTTTAATTCTTTGACCTGCAATATCAGTTCCAATCTGTACCGCAAAACCTGCCGGTCGACCACCTTGAGTTTTGGCGTTAATCCAAACCACTTTGCCATTCATAGGCAAACGCTCGCTAGAATTGGGTAAAGTGATGGCGATAAATACCTCGTTACCTAGCTGCTGAGCGTCATTGGATGGCACAAATAATGCGCCATTACTGACAAAGGACAAGTAGCTGGCATATAACATTTCGATATTTTCAATGTGGCAGGTTAATATCCCGCCGCGTCCTGGCATGGCCATAGTCAGCTTCCTTCATTAAGTTTGGTATTTTTATTTGCTATCAAGGCAGATTTTCTTATAAACAAGCCAATTCTTGCATTAGCTTATCATAGGCAAATTTTTCTTGCACATTTTGTTGCAGAGCGATTTTTGTCTGCTGTAAGCTATTAGAAAAAAGTGCGAGGCCATTATTATCAGGTGGATACTTTTCTAAGGCAGCGGATAGATTGACGTCTTTTTGAAGCTCATTCAGCCCTAAGCAAACACGGCGCATATCAAGTAGCATCAGCTCAGACAGCTGAATAAATTCTGTGATACTCAGTTGGTTTTGCCAATAGTCACTGGCTGCCACACTACTACGTTTACCACTACGCAATGCCTGCCACGTCGTCAACCATAATGCACGTTTGCTATACCATGGCGCTTGTGCCATGGCTATCGCTGCCAAAGGTGCGCCATTTGCCAATTGGATAAGCTGCTCAATCGCAGCCGTTCCGACCGCTTCACGATTGACCGTAGAGCCAAGTGCCTGTGTCACATAGTCAACGGCGATTACAGACTGAATGGTCTGTAATGGCAACTGCTGCACCCGACTTTTAATGGTGGGCAGTAATTGTGCTGGAGTATCGCTGATCAAAAATAAATGGACTTGAGCTTGTGGTTCTTCCAAGGTTTTGAGTAGCGCGTTGGCTGCGGCAATCGTCATTTTCTCTGCATGCTCTAACACACAGATACGCATCCCTTGACCACCTTGGTAGATAAAAGGCTGCAAGTTACGGATATCATCCACTTTAATCTTAAGAGCACTGTTATTGGCTGTTTTGGGTGATTTTTTATCCTTTGCAGCGTTACTTAATTTCTCTTTATTATCAGCATTGTCTGCACTGATTGGCATACTGATCAGTGGCAATACCTGTAAGCTTGGATGCGTGCCAGACCTTAGCCATTGGCAACTTTCACACGCGCCGCAAGCCCCTGTGGGATGGCTATCACGCTCACGGCATAACAACCAAGCGACCAAACGCCATACAAAAGCCCGTTTGCCCATACCTTGCATACCAGCAGCTAATAGTGCATGTGGCAAAGATTGCTGTGATGTCAAAACTCGCTTGGTCAATTGCGACCACAGATTTTGCTGCCATGGCAATAACGCGGCAAAATATATGTGGTCTGTGCTATCCATTGTGCCTGTATTTTGCGTCTTATCACTCATAGCTAACGTCCTATCACTTCGCTTGATTATTCAGGATATAGCGTGTTCATGACGCTTTAGATGAAATATTTTTGCTTAGGCTATTTATCCAGTGGGGCTCTGAAATTCACTCAAGCTCATCGCATTTAAGCGGTCTAAATCTTCTTGGGTATCGACCCCTGCAGGTAGCTGACAAGCGGCAACTGCAATAGCAATCTGCGCTCCATTTTCTAAAACGCGTAACTGCTCTAGGCTCTCAAGTCTCTCAAGTGGCGTTTGCGGCCAATGCACAAACTGCTGTAATAAACGGACGCGATAAGCATATAACCCTAAATGACGATAAGCATTTTTTGGTGGGTTTCTATGATCGCCATCGGACAATACGACATCACGGTCGCAAGGAATGGGTGCTCGGCTAAAATAAAGCGCACGTTGCAAGTCATTAGCGTGTTGACTGACAACCTTAACCACTGATGGACGCATAAAGGTCTCATAGTCATCGATAGGCTCACACAAAGTCGCCATCACGCTATCACTGTCTGCGACCAAAAGCGCCTTTACCTGCTCCAATAATAACGGTGGTACTAACGGTTCATCGCCTTGCATGTTGACCACGATATCATGGTCAGCCCACCCTTTGATGGCGGCAACTTCTGCCAAACGGTCAGTGCCTGAAGCATGCTCGCTACTGGTCATCACCACATCAAACCCTGCATCTATGCATATCTTGGCAATATCGTCATCATCTGTGGCAATACACATATCATCAGCGAAGTGCGCTGTTTGCGCCTTTTCAGCAACCCAAAGAATCATCGGCTTACCATGTATTTCTAATAATGGCTTGCCAGGCAGCCTTGTGCTCTTAAGACGAGCAGGGATAACAATATGAGTTTTGGCGGGCATAATCACTGACGACATGGGGTTTCCTATAGCAATTTTTATACGGTTTAAAGCATCATCTATTATTTGCTTTAGTATTATTATTGGTACTGTTATTGTCATTGTTTGCGATATCAATACCTAGCTTTTTTAGCTGCTGCTGCAGATTATCATAACAGCTGTCAGAGAGTTCGGCAGTTACTGGCAGCACCCATAGTCTGTTTATCAGCGTTTGATACTCATCATTTAACGCTTCATCAGTAGTGGCTTTCGATAGCAACGCTCTCATTTTTACCGCATCTTTACTGGTGACTACGATTGGATATTCGGTATACAGCAATAATTCCGCCAACTCAAAATCATAATGATCAGGATAAGCATGTCCAACGACATCGAAGCCAAGCGAATTTAAAGTATCAAAAAACCGCTGCGGATAACCAATACCGCTCACCGCATGCACTCTACAACCTTTTTTAGGCATATCAATTTGAGAATAAGATAAAGTAGGTTGCCATAAGAGTTGCAGAGCATCCGCCTCTAAGTGCATTGTCAAACGATGGGCTCGGTACAGATTGCTATTATTTTTATTCTTGTCCACTGAATCTGTTGTTAGTGGTTCATGGTAGATGACAGTTGCACCCTGCAACCGCGACATGGGTTCACGTAAAAACCCTGTTGGCAGGAGTTGCTGATTACCAAAGCCCCGTGCTGAATCGACCACAATCCATTCAATGTCACGTTGCAGTGCATAATGCTGCAAGCCATCGTCGGCAATAATGAATTGCAAGTCAGGATGGGCAGCTAACAAGGTCATAATTGCTTGCTTACGATCAGGACATACTGCCATGGGTGCATTTGTCATATTAACAATCAAACAAGGCTCATCCCCTACCACATTGGGCAAACTGGCGGCATCGACCAAAGCGGGCATTTGACTGGTGTCGCCACCGTAACCACGGCTGATAACCCCTACCTTTATTCCGCGTTCTTGTAGATAATCAACCAAAGCAATAATCAATGGTGTTTTTCCACTACCGCCCACGCTAATATTGCCGATCACCATAACGGGAACAGGCGCACGATAACTTGCTAACAGCCCAGCTTTATAAGCTTGACGACGCAGCGTGGTGATAAGTCCGTACAACCAACTAATAGGTAGCAATAGCCATAGCCAAGCGGCTTGACGTTGCCAGGCACGCGTCACTGTCGTTTCAATACTCATGATAATTTGACCACTTACCTATTCAGCTAAACTTTAACTTAGCACGATTTGAACGTCAGAGCTGCTCAAAAAAATAGTCCAATAATTTTATTCAAAGTCGCGTTCATACATTTGCGCATAATGACCTTGCAATTGCATAAGCTCATCGTGCGTGCCTAACTCAACGATTTGACCGCTGTCTAATACGGCGATACGATCGGCTGATTCAATGGTGGTCAGTCGATGTGCAATGACTAACGTGGTACGATCTTTCATCACATTATCAAGCGCTTGCTGAATGTAATACTCTGATTCATTGTCTAACGCACTGGTTGCTTCATCTAAAATTAAAATTGGTGCATCTTTTAATAGCGCACGAGCAATCGATAAGCGCTGACGCTGCCCGCCAGACAGCTGCAAACCTTCAGCACCAATTTCACTTTGATAGCCATTTGGCATTTTCATAATAAAATCATGAGCAAAGGCATCTTTTGCGGCACGCTCAACCTCCGCTTGGGTTTTATTGGCTAAGCCACCATAAGCAATATTGTTAAATACCGTGGTATTGAACAGGACTACTTGTTGATTGACCATCGCAATCTGCGCCCGTAAGCTCTCAAGCTTAATGTCTTCAATCGGTATACCATCCAAGGTAATTTGCCCAGAAGAGGTCGATAAGGTGCGCGTCAATAAATTTACTAAAGAGGATTTACCAGCACCACTTCGCCCTACCAATGCAACCGTCTCACCCGCTCTTACATCTAACGTAAAGTCACGCAAAGCGACCGTTGAATCAGGATAAACCAGACTGACATTGTCCAGCTTGATTTCGCCCGTCAGAGCAGGGCTAAGCACACCAGTATCTGTTTCTTCTGGCTCATCTAACAAGGCAAAAATAGACTCACCTGCCGCGATACCTTTTTGCAGTTTTTGATTGATGTCAGTCAATGAGCGTACCGGCTTGCTGAGCAAACCTGCAGCCGCGATATATGAGATAAACTCACCCGCTGAGATATTGTCTATCACCGATGGGCGTAGTGCGAGCCACACCACAACTGACATGGCTATAGCCATTAGCAGCTGTACTGCTGGCGTATTGATACTGTTGGTTACCACGACCTTCATGCCTTGGCGTAAGTTCTTTTTCGATGTTTTATCGAAGCGTGCGGCTTCGTATGCTTGACCACCATAGTTTTTGACAACCTGATAGCCACCAATCACTTCATTGGTAATATGGCTGACATCACCCATCGTCTCTTGAATACCCTTAGACAACTTTAGATAACGCTTTGAGGCGATGCGAATAAGCCACAATATTGGCGGTAGTACAACGAATAAAATCAACGTCAAACGCCAATTGCTATAAAGCAAGAAACCTATCAAGGCGACGACTGTCAGACCATCACGCAGTAGCGTCTTCATAGAGTCTGTACTAGCGGCGGTGACTTGCTCAACATCAAATATCAGCTTGGATGAAATGGTACCAGCAGGATTGGCTAAGTAAAAAGAGCTTGGCAGACGAAGCAATTTATTAAAGACTTCCACTCGCAGCTCATATACCAAATTACGTGAGACCAGAGCAGAATAATAATTACCCAAAAAGCTACCAACACCGCGGACAAAAAACAGACCAATGATTAATAATGGAAATAAATCCTGTTTGCTTTGATCGTTCTGATTAATGGCATCGGTAATGTATTGAAGTAATTTGGCAATCCAAATCTCTGTCGCCGCATTAATTGCAAAGCCCAAAACAGTAAGCATTAATGCCCACCAGTATGGTTTTAAATAACTCAACAAACGCAGCAAGGTCTTATGTTTAGGTATGTTTGACGGCTCTGCTGATAGTTTTTTAGCAGCAGTTTTTGCAGAGTCAGGTTGATATGCTTGGCTCATAAAAGCCTCAATTTGGGGGTCATCATATGAATGGACTGCGTTAAAATCACAGTTTTATAAGAGCATCTATCAATGGCATTAAAGTAGCTATAGGCTACTGCGGTAACGGCTGACCAAGTGGCACGACCGTACTGATATTAAGATTCAAAAATCCCAGTTTACCCGCAATATCCATCACTCGCACAACCGATTGATGGGTGGCATTGGCATCCGCAGCAATAACAAATAGCATGTCACGATTACTACCAGCTTCTTGTTGTAGCATACTGGTCAACTCTGCCTCATTGCTACTAGCAAGCGTAATACCGTTCACCAGATAACTGCCATCTTCTTGTACCGCCACTTCGATACTGTTTTTCTCTTCTGTCAGCGCGACACCTTCAGCTTCAGGAAGAATAATATTTAAACGACTAAAATGATTAAACGACGTTGCCAGCAGCAAAAACACAATCAAAAACAACAAGCAATCAATCATCGGGGTCAAGTTAATTTCGAGCGGCTCAACAGTCGGTTTTCTAAAGCGCATATCACTCTCTTTAATTTACTGAATACTCATGTGCTTGATGGATTATTATAGCGTGTTGAACAGTCACAAATACTAAGAAATAAATGCTAAGAAGTGACAGCAACACCATTATTTGAGCTTAATCCATCCACTGCATACTCATTATCTACAACGTCAGCCGATGGCGCACGATGTGCAGGCACATTCAATCCAGCAGTAGATGTATTTTCCAGCAAATGATAATCATACAACTCTTGAATCATGAGTCCCGCTTGCGTCTCAAATTGGGCATTAATATCGATAATACGGCGCTGAAAATAACGATAGGCAACCAGTGCTGGAATAGCCACGATCATACCAGCAGCAGTCGTAATCAACGCTTGTGACACACCAGCAGCAAGCATCGTTGGGTCTTGCATCGCCCCATCGGTAATCGCCAAAAATGACGAAATAATGCCTAACACCGTGCCTAACAACCCCAGTAGTGGCGCAATCGCCCCTATGGTCCCAAGCATATTGATGTTTTTTTCTAACTGATGCACTTGTACGCTAGCGCGGTTTTGCATATGCATCGTCATCGAGTCTAAGCCATATTGACGATACAGTAGCCCTGTCGCTAAAATATCTCCCAAAGGTGTTTTTTCTTTGACATTCATCAACTGTGTACGACCAATATCCCCATTCTCACGTAAGCGCGTGATTAGCTGTTCGCGCAATCTACTCGGAGCAACTTTATTAAACTGTAAGGTATGACTACGCTCGATGATGATAACCAATGCCAATATTGAGCACACCACGATAGGCGTCATCAACCAACCACCCGCTTTTACCAACTCCCACATATTGACTCTCTTTTATATTTTTATAAAAATAGCGGTTATCAAAATATCTTAAATTTACAGCATCATGACAAACTCGTTAGCGATATCAAGCCTGTGATTCTATGTGCTTAATCAAAGCTGCTAACTGATCTTGGTTATGGAAAAATATCTCAACACTACCTTGACCATCTTTTTTGTGTTTGAGTTTGACTTCAGCCCCTAACATATCTGTCAGTCTTTGCGTCAAGCGCTCAACCTCACGAGATTGCGTTTGCTCAGCACGATTGGCTTTCGGTGCAGGCTGCAAGATCGATTTAACCAACTTTTCAGCGTCGCGTACCGTCATACCGCCATCGATAATTTTTTGCGCGATAATCGGCTGCTGCTCAGAGGATAATGCCAAGAGCGTGCGCGCATGACCCATATCTAGGGCGCTATTTGCCAAATGGTCTTTAACTGTATCATGCAGCTGATTGAGGCGCAGCAGGTTTGATACGGTGGTGCGCGCCTTGCCAACGACTTCGGCAATCATCGCATGACTCATACCAAATTCAGTATGAAAGCGTTGTAATGCAGCGGCCTGCTCAATCACAGACAAGTCTTCACGCTGGATATTTTCAATCAAGGCCAGTGCGATGGCAAGCTCATCAGATAAAGCACGTTCAATCGCTGGAATAACGGCTTTACCTGCCATTTTTGCCGCACGCCAGCGGCGCTCACCAGCGATGATCTCATGGGTAACGAATGCTTCACTCTTGTCTTCATTGGCCAATAACGGACGGATAACGATCGGTTGCATAACGCCATGCTGCTCAATCGAAGAAGCCAGCTCTGCAAGCGCCGTTTCACTCATATCACGGCGCGGCTGATACTTACCCGCTTGCAAACGCGTGACATCTATTTGCACCAAACTGATCTGGTCTTCAGAGGCAATGGAATCTGTTCCATTAACACGACTTTTATTAGCCGTACCTTTATTCATCGTGCGCGGCGACCGTGTGGTTCGACTGCTGGCAGTGGTGTCAGAGGCAATAGGTTTGGTCGTTGGTTTTTCACTGGTCTTTTTATTATCAGATTGAGCGGGCGTGCTAATATCTAACCTATCAGCGTTTATCGTTTCAGCTGGCAAAGTACTCTCACGCGCCGCCATGTCGTCTTGCAAGGCAGAGGCGGTGATTTGCTTTTCTTTTTTGATTGACCCCAATAAGGCATCTAAGCCTCGATTGGCAGCCAACCCTCTTTTCTTCGCCATGATTACCTATCCTCTAACGCTAAAATAAAAGCCAAATAATTATTAATACAGCTTACTCATTACTCATAAATACAATATTCAATGTTCAATATCTGTTTGCACGCTTTTGCTTGCAGTCTATCATTGGTGCTAAAAAACATGCATACATGCATGCATATTAGTCACTTTGTTTCATGATTTCAGCCGCCAATTTTTGATAAGCGCGCGCACCTTTTGACCATCTCTCATAAGCGATAACTGGCAAACCATGTGCTGGCGCTTCTGCCAAGCGAATATTTCTTGGAATATGAGTTTTATACATAATATCGCCAAAGTGTGCTTCCAGCTCGGCAGACACGTCGCGAGCCAGTGTATTGCGTGCATCAAATAATGTTCTCACCACGCCGCGGATATATAGCTTTGGATTCAATTCCGTCAAGCGCTCAATCGTCTGCGACAAATCAGCCAAGCCTTCTAGTGCATAGTATTCACACTGCATCGGAATAATAACGCTATCTGTAGCAACTAACGCATTAATCGTCAACAAATTCAAACTGGGTGCACAGTCTATAACCACATAATCGTAAGCAGGTTTTTTAGCAGCTATCTGATCATTGACCAATGCCACCATTGCTGTTTTAAGCAGCTCATGACTATTGGTCTTATTCATTAGGGTGATATCCATGCCAGCCAAATCACGATTGGCACCGATCACATCAAACCCTGCTGGACTGGTAATAATAGCATCAGATAGCGATATTCCATCAAGCAACACATCTGCTATCGTCAGGGCTAGCTCGTTTTTGTCCACACCTGTACCACTTGTCGCATTACCCTGTGGGTCTAAGTCAATCAGCAGTACATGCTTGCGCTTCGCAGCCAAGCTGGCGGTCAAATTTACTGCCGTCGTGGTTTTACCCACGCCGCCTTTTTGATTCGCAATTGCTATGATTTCCATACACTCACTCAATTTAATTAGGGTCTATTACTGTTATTTTACTTTTGGCTTACACAATCAATTTTTCGCTAAACTTTGCATAGCATCATAGGGCGTGTCTTTAATTCACTCAATAGTCATCTAAATGGGCTAAAAATGGATAAATATTGCCAAACATCGTCAAATAGCTTGTTAATATCCCGATATTATCTACGCTATTTTTCTTGTTTGACGGCAATTTATCTCATTTTTATCTCCATTTTTGAAATGAAGACACGCCCTACTCATAAGTGTAAACAGTACGAGTATCTCTATACAATTAGCACTATCTGTATCACCATATTTTGAATATCTTGCCATTCAGATATCAACAAAACTATGTGTCACCGACACGTATCATTTAAAAGGTGTTCATAGCTTAGACATTTTTATAGGACAATTCAATTAAATGACGACTATCATGTAAACGAGGCACTTTAAGCTTAATCGTCTTAATATGCCAGTCATTGTCTAGTGCTTGTAGTTCTTCATCACTTGGTGCTTTGCCTTTCATCGCGCATAGGTAACCTGTTTCTGCTAAGCGCGGCTGAGCCACTTCGACAAAATCGATCAAACTGGCAAAGGCTCTAGAAGTCACAACGTCATAGCTGGCTTCATGCGCCTCGATACGAGAAGCGATTGGCTGCATATTATTCAAGCCAAGCTCGCTGCTGATTTGCTTAATAAAACGAATTTTTTTCTGATTACTATCAAGTGCGGTGCATTGACGCTCTGGCTGACAAATCGCGATGATAACCGCTGGCATCCCTGCCCCTGTGCCAATATCTAACAGTGACCCTGACGGTAAATGCGTTATAATAGCCAAACAATCGATTATATGTTTGATCAAAGCCTCTTCTGGATCAGTGATGGCGGTCAGATTATACGCTTTATTCCACAACAAAAGCTGGTCTAAGTACAATAATAATGTGCGCTGCTGCGTCTCACTCAAGGATAACTTGAGCTCATTGACTGCTTGTGCCAAGGTATTCGCCAGCGCTGGCAACTGTGCGCCAAGCTTTACAAAGCCAGTCGGATCAATACGGATATTGCCCGTGTGAGCAGAAGATGAAGATGTTTTAGTAAAGTCTGACATACAACGAGTTATCCAGTTTTGACATGTGAACCGTCTATTTTATCATGCAGTCTGCCCATTGAATAGTTGCAGATTGCGCCAATGTGAGACATCTTATACTATCTGAGCCTATATTGAGGCGTTATTGTTCTTTGATCGTCCTAAATGATAGTGAATGATTGCTTATCCATACATTTTTAACAGACCTTGCTAATGATACAAAACTGCTTTTAATGATTTATCTAAAGCATGGCTATATCTTGTAAAATATCTGTATTAATAATCAAGCTCAGTACTAAAAATTTAGCACAACAATCAATATTACCACGCCACTTTCTACAAACGATATACTTTATGCCTATGACCGAACAGCCACACATCCCTACCTCTCAATTATCAAGAGACGCTAATAAAAAAGACGCTAATAATATGGCAACACCCATCATTGAATTAAAAAGCACCAAATCAGCAACACCGAATGCACCGCATCCATGCTTTATTGATATCAAGCAGCGCTGCCTTGTCACCGCTGAGCAACTAAAACGCTATAGCGACCCTGATGAATTACCCTCGGATACTCGCACGGCACCAGATCTAGACGTTGGCTTTGGTCAGCAGCGTGCACTAAAAGCCTTACAAACAGCTTTAGATATCAAAGCCAGTGGCTATCATGTGTTTGCGGCTGGTGAAAATGGCTTGGGCAAACGCACCGTCATCAGCCGCTTGCTAACGCGTATTGCCGCCGATGCACCCACACCTGACGACTGGGTATATGTGCATAATTTTACCGATCCACGTACCCCTTTAGCGCTGCGACTACCTGCGGGGCAAGCCTCCTTATTGCAGCAGCAAGTCAATCAATTATGGCAACAAGCCAAAAAACGATTGAGCCAACGCTTTCGTAGTGACCAATATCAAAGCAAAATCGAAGCCATCAAAAATGACACACATCAAAAAGAAAGTCAGGCTTATGATGTGCTCAATGCAGAAGGCAAACAATATGATTTGGCGTTGACGTTTCGCTCCTTTGATAATAAAGCAGTGTTTGTACATCCCAGTCAACTCGCGACAGAAACTAGTGGTGGTGATGATAAATTATCTGCTAGCCATAAAAATAAATCCGTGAGCGATAATAGTAGCAAAGCGAGCATTTCTAGCACCGAGTATAACGATCCTACGAATGCAGAGCAGAATGAAAGCAATACTGAATACGGCAATAGTGAATACGAAGCTGAGTTAAATAACTTTGTTCAAAAAAACCATATGCAAAAACGCTTAAGTCAGTTGACCATCGCGTTAGAGCAGTTAGAAGACGAAGCCAATAATGCGATAGAAGCCCTGCATCGCAATATTGCACGTCGTGCACTGCAACCTTTATTTGCCCCTGTTTATGAGCAATTTGCCAGTCACCCGCTGGTCATTGATTATCTCAAGACCGTATTTGCCGACATGGTTACGCATGTCGAGCGCATCGTCAATGGCGATGACGAAGAGTTTGTGACAGCAGTTTTGGCCACAACCCCAAGTCGCTATGCGGTCAACGTCATTGTCAGTCACATGCCGGACGACGGTGCACCCGTCATCTTTGAAGACTTGCCAACGCATTTGAACTTATTGGGTCATGTCGAGCAAATCACCCAATTGGGCACGGTCACCACTGATGTCAGTATGATTCGAGCAGGTGCTCTACACCGTGCCAATGGTGGTTATTTACTATTAGAAGCGAGTCACTTACTTGAGCATCCGTATGCTTGGCAGGGTCTCAAGCGGGCGCTACAATCACGCAAAATCAAACTCTCAAGCCTTGAACAAATGCTAACCTTAACAGGTAGCTTATCGTTAGCACCTGCCCCCATTGACCTTGATGTTAAAGTGATTTTGCTTGGTGAAGCAGACTTATATTATGAGCTGTTAGAGCTTGAGCCTGAGTTTGATGCGGTATTTAAAGTACGTGCAGATTTTCACGATGATGTGCCTCGCAGCAGTGAGCATGAATTGGCGTTAGTCGCGAAAATGGCTGACATCATTGACTATGCCAATCTCTATCCGTTTGATCGTAGCGCGCAAGCTGCCCTACTTGAGCATTTAAGCTTACAAGCAGAAGACCAAGACCGCTTAAGCTTGCACAGTGATTTATTAATCAAGCTGTTGCATGAGTCTAACCGCCACGCGCATTTAAGCGGAAAAAACATTGTCAATGCCTATCATGTCACACAAGCCATCGATGATATGGACGAGCGTTCAGGATACCTGCGTGACCTCTATTGGGATGAGCTAAAAAACGGTCAGCAGCTTATTCAAACCACAGGCAGCGCGGTCGGACAAGTCAATGCGCTGACAGTGGTCAGCTATGCCGATAGCGAGTTTGGCATGCCCGCCCGCCTGACTGCCGTCATTCAACCAAATATCGGTACCGGTGAGATTCTCGATATCGAGCGTGATGTAGATTTGGGCGGTAGTTTACACGCCAAAGGCATGCTGATTATGACCAGCTATTTGCGCGCCTTATTCAGCCAACATCATGCGCTCAACTTTAGCGCCTCGCTCGCTTTTGAGCAAAGCTACGCCCACATCGATGGCGATAGTGCCACCGTCAGCGAAGGCTGTGCGCTGCTATCTGCCTTAGCAAACGTACCGATTGATCAATCATTTGCCATTACTGGCTCTATGAACCAATTGGGCGAAGTGCAAGCGGTTGGTGGCATCAATTCTAAAATCGCCGGATTCTTTGATGCATGCCGCGAGCAAGAATTGACTGGGCAGCAAGGCGTGGTCATTCCAATGGCCAATGTCAAACAGCTCATGCTGCGTGACGACATCATTGCTGCCGTCAAAGCGAACGAATTTCATATTTATGGTGTCTATACACTGAGCGAAGCCTTGACGCTGATGACTGGTTTACCTATCGATACCATGAACAAGAAAGGTCGCTATCGTAAAGACACGTTATTTGGCAAAGTTTTAAGTCGTCTGATGTTATGGGATGAAAATCAAGATAACAATGACGATGATATTAATGATAAAAAGTCCAAAAAGAAAGATAAAAAAAAGCAGAAAGCAAAACGTCAAAAAAAACGGGACAAGAGAAAAAAGGAAAAACACAAAGACAAGGCGGAGCACAACGAAGTCAGTATAAATGATGATCAAGGTATCAACCAAAGCATCAATCAAGGTATCGATAACAATGCCACTAAAACGCCCATTGACGCCATATAAGCTGATTTATAGTGAAATTTAGCCTTGTCAAAACCAATCAATAAGTCAGTGTGCTAATTTAAGACATGCCCTAGACGCTACGATGCTTTTCTGCGATGATGAATGGTTAATACTCCGCTAAGCTATACAAAAGCCAACTCGTAATTTCATAAAGGTTATCGCTTAATGACTGTACATTCTACTGACGCCGACCACTCTCATGCTCAAACGAGCTCTGTTGAGCAAGCTAATACTGTAGCGGCAGCGGACAGTCATGTCTCAGAAGATAATAACGATAATCGCCATGGCGCGGCGACGACAGCGCGCCAGTGGCAAGTGCTATCGCAACTACAGCGCAACCGCTGGGTGGGCACAACCCATATCTACGAGCAGCTGATGATGGCAGGCTTTGACATCAGCCTACGCACTGTCCAGCGCGACTTAAATGCGCTGGCAAAACGCTTTCCCATAGAAAAAAACAACGCCAACCCGCAAGGCTGGCGCTGGCGTGATGACGCGCCACTCCAAAGCTTACCGCACATGAATCTATCGCAAGCAGTCGCCTTTAATATGGTTGAAGCCAATCTAACTCAGCTACTACCACCTGTTATTTTAGATGAATTATTCCCGTGGTTTGACTTGGCAAGGCGGCAGCTAAAAAACAGTAAAGTCACCCATTCATGGATCGACAGAGTGCGTATCGAGCCTGCCACTCAGCCACTAATCGCGCCGCATATTGACTTGGATAGCAAAGACAATATTTACCATGCGCTATTTTATCAATTACAAATCAAAGCCAGCTATACCCGCAGCAATAAATCACAGGCCAGTGAATATCTTTTGAATCCCATCGCTATCATCCAGCGCGGTGTGATTATTTATCTGCTGGCAACTCGTACTGATGATCCAAACTTTACCATTCGTACCTTTGCCCTACATCGATTTGCTAGCGTTGACATTCTTGAAAGCGCCGCACAAACACCTGAGAGTTTCCAACTCGATACTTATTTGGATGCGGGTGGTATGGGCTTTAGCCATCCCTTATTCGGTGAGCTGCCTAATCATGGCAAAAACACCGCTATTGAGCTACAATTCACCAAACAAGCGGGCAAAAGCCTGACTGAAAGCAAGCTCAGTGACGATCAAACTGTTACGTTGGATGATGACACGCTGACCATTCAAGCCACTGTCAACCTAACGTCGCAACTGGTTTGGTGGTTGCGTGGTTTTGGCAATGGTTTATTGAATGCCAAACCAGCATTGTTACATCAAGCCGTATTGGATAAGTTTTTTGATCATAAATAACAACTGCGAGTAATGACGCTCAAATCTAACCGTATTCAGACGATTACCACTATTTAAAAATAAAGAACGAAAATAGATAAGGAATGTTATGCCGACCACTGCCTCATTGCCATTACTGTCAGACAGTTTAAGAGGACTGGGCTTAGATGCTGGAACCTTATTTTTTGCGCTAAACTATGAATTTACCAAGATTGAGCCAAAAGGCATGTTTAAGCGCTTTAAAAAAAACCAGAGCGCTATTGATATTGATTTGGCTTGCGTACTATATGACGAAAATTGCACCATCAGTGATATCGTTTGGTTCAAACAATTGCGCGATAAAGCGGAATCAGTGAAACATCAAGGCGACAGTCTCAATGGCAAAGATCGCGGCGAACAAGCGATGTATTTGGCACCTCTTGACCAAGAGCAAATCAGGCTTTACTTAGATAAAATCCCAGCACATATCACCCACATTGCTATGATAGCCAACTCTTACCACGGTCATCCGTTTTCAAGAGTCAAAAAAGGCGAGATTCATCTAAGCGATGATGAAGGCAATCGATGTTTTGAAGTCAATCTAAAGCAACTGCCACGTGATTGCACGACGCTTTGGGTGGCACATTTACGCCGAGAAGTGGATGATTGGCATCTCACACTGCAAAACTTACCCCTTCCTGCCGAAGATTTAGCAACGGCGGCGCAGCAAGTCGCCCATGAATTGGCACGTGCGCTACCCATTCCACAAGCTATCTAAATACCATAAACTATCCTTTTATTGCTAATAAAAAGGGTGCAACGTTCTGATCACGTTGCACCCTTTTCTTACATATCCATTTTTTGAAACCTAAAATAATTACTATAAAAGACTTACAGTGGTTCACCGCAATGTGGGCAAAAGTTCTTTTGTCGTTCTTCCACTTCTCTTTCGCGGCGCTCAAGCTCTTGTTCGCGTAATACCTGTAATACGATATTTTGCGCCTGCTCTTTATCCAGTCCCAGCTCACGGCGAATTTTATCGATCATCATCTGATTTTTCACCAAATCAAAATCACTATCAATCAACTGTGCTCGAAAGTCCTGTTCAAGCTCTTCACGGCGCTGAGCAAGCTCATTTGCCAAACCAGTCGCTAAAATACCTGCAGGTAATGCCGCCAGACCCACACCTAATATGGTAATAACCGCACCCAATATTTTACCCGCATTGGTAATCGGCGTAACATCGCCATAGCCCACCGTCGTTAGCGTCACCACCGCCCACCACATCGCTTTAGGTATCGACTCAAATTCTTCTGGCTGGGCGTGGTTTTCAACCAAGTAAATGCCGCTAGAGGCCGTCACAATCATAATTATTAAGATAAAAATAACCGCTTGGAACGAGCCTTTTTCTTTGCTAATGACCACCAATAAGATGCGTAACGAAGCAAAATAGCGGGTCAGTTTGAGAATTCGGAATAAACGTAAAATACGTAAGAAGCGTAAATCAATCGTAACAAAGAAATTCAGGAAAGCTGGCGCAATGGCGACTAAATCAATCAACGCAGAAGGACTTTTTAACCACTCCCAGCGCTGACGCCAAGTGGTGTTATCTGGCTTTTCCTCTGCCACACTCCACAAACGCAGCAAATACTCAATAGAAAACACCACGATAGAGAAATTTTCAAACCAAGTAAAATACTCTTGATAAGGGTAATACCAACTGTCAACCGACTCAGCAATGACCGCTGCTACATTGGTCATGATTAAAAATATTAAAAAATAGTCAACGCAACGGCTAAACAGCGTATCGTGCTCATCATTTTGCAGAATATCGTAAACGAAAAGACGCAAGCGCCGTATAGATTGGAATAGCATGCCGTCCCTATGCGGTGAAACACCGGTCTTATATTAATATAATAAAGCAGTCATCACAGAATATGACATTAATGCTCGGTCACCATCAGTATTTCATACCCATCACTACTTAGCGATTTAGTGCTCTTAGAGTATTACTAATGAAAGGACTGGCTTATTTAGTATGAATCATGATCGATGATTATACTAAATTTAAATAATACATGTAGGCAAACAAAATTAGTACCAGCACAATGGCGATGATAGCGAAGCGTAAGAATCGTTCATCAGCACGTAATTGCTCACTGATATCTTGAGCAGGCAGCAAAAATAAGTTGCATTCAGGACAGCAAGAGTCCATCCGATCCAATATCGTTACAGAACGTGCGTTTGTGCAGCGTAGAGGAGAATTACTACAATAGCCAAGCATAATATATTACCCCTCTTTTCCCACTCTCGTTATTCATTCGAAAAGTAATGAGACTATCATTACCGACTCTAAGCTTTTGACATTTTAACATTCTAAAAATATCAGCGAGAGTTTAGCATCATTGACTATCGACCAAATTCTAGCACCGCACCTCTGTGTAACATCGTATAATAGAATCTAAGTCCTGCCTCACAAATACTAACTGTCCTAAGTAATGTTTAATTACCTCAACAAATATACCTTTAACGGTAAATTTATGCCATAAAAGCCATTAATATGCGTTTAAAACCTTACAGTAAATATGGTTTTGTATTATAATGGCGTTGTAATGTTACAGGTTAGTCAATAATCATAACATTGTGTATCGGTACCTAATGTCATCCCTCGTTAGATAGCCACCGATAATCTTCTATCACGTTAAGGAATCAAATGATGAAACTACAATCCCTAGTTTTAGCCACTGCTGCTGCACTTACTATGACCACAGCATTTGCTGTACCAGCTGGTACTTGGTCTGTCGCTGCTGGTGCTCACATGGTTGACCCAAAGAGCGATAACGGTACACTTGCAGATGGCACTATTGGTGTCGACGTAGACAGTGATGTCCAACCAACCATTAGCGGCGAATATTTCGTTGCCAATAACATTGGTATTGAATTACTAGCGGCTACACCATTCCATCATGACATTACCTTAACTGCTGGCGATGCTACTATCGATGCTAAAACTCAGCATTTACCACCGACTCTATCGGTACAGTATCACTTCGATGGCTACAACATGCCTATGAATGTGAAACCATTTGTTGGTGTTGGTGTGAACTATACAACTTTCTTTAAAGAAAAAATCTATAGCGATGCTTTCGAAAAATTAGAACTTGATGATAGCGTCGGCGTTGCTGGTCACATCGGTCTTGACATACCTTTTGCCCCAACTGAATACTTCCGTATTGATGCTCGCTATATGGACATCAAAACAGACGCCAGCGTAAAAGCTAATGGTGAGACCATTGACCTTGGTGAAGTTGACATCAGCCCTTGGGTATATGGCGTTGCTTTTGTTAAGACTTTCTAATATAACATAAAGTAATGTGAATAAAAAAAGCTGGCTTAATCGCCGGCTTTTTTGTGCTTAAAGCTCAAGCGGTAATGATTATAGATAAAAAGATTATAGATAAAAACGATTGTGCTAAAGTCATTAACTGCTAAAAATTTGGTGACTATTAGGGCGTGTTGAACATTCATAATTTCAGCCAGATATAGGCACAAGCGAGAGCCACTGTGTTCTCATAACTTTGTTTGAGCTTATCAAATCTAGTTGCAACCGCCCTGTAGTTTTTTAACTTAGCAAAAGCATTTTCTACTAAGTGCCGAGCCTTGTACAAGTGCCAGTCCATATGGTTATTGGTGAACTTAGTATTCTGTTTTCTAGGAATATTATTGAAGCAACCCGCTTGTTCAATATGGTCTCGCAGCGGATCAGAATCATAGCCCTTATCGGCACATAGCATGTCTGTACCACTTAAATTAATCTTATCCACTAAATCTGGTGCTACCTTTACATCGTGAGTCGTGCCATCTGATAAGATAAAAGTAATAGGATTACCGTGAGCATCAACCGCTAAATGAATCTTGGTGGCGCGTCCTGCCACACTTTTACTAATGGCTTGTTCCACCTCATTGCTACCATTACTGTGCTGATGCGCTTTAATGTGTGTGCCATCGATAAATACCCATTCACAGTCTGAGTCTTTAATTAATAAAGCGAACAGTGCAATCAGTTTATTGCTACGAAACCAGCGCTGATAAGCCTTGTAGACGGTATTAGGCTTACCAAAGTAAGGTGGCAGATCACGCCAAGGACAGCCAACACGCATACGATATAATACGCCTTCGACTGTTTGTCTAAGATTTCCTTTGTCATAGATATTAAGTTCTAGTAATATAGGTCTTAGTCTTGTCCAGTGTTGATCTTTGAGCATTGTACGAGGCATAGCAAACGAGGTCTTTTTTGTGTGAGAACTTAAAGACTAACCGTTTGCTATTTTTTTGCCATCGTTTTATTCCCAATGTTCAACACGCCCTAGTATCAAATTTTAATCATAAAAAAAGACCATCCTAAGACAGTCTTCTTTTTTCAGAGCCTTTTAGTACAAACGATTCTTATAGCAAAATACGGCGCGGATCAGCCAGCAATGTTGCGATATAACGGGTAAATACGGCAGCATCTGCGCCATTAATCACACGGTGATCGTAAGACAGTGACAATGGCAACATGAGACGCGGCTCAAAGCTTTGCTTCTTAGCATCCCAACGTGGCTGCATGCTTGCCTCAGACACACCTAAAATACCCACTTGAGGCCAATTTACTAATGGCGTAAAGGCAGTGCCACCCAAGTTGCCTTGGCTTGATATGGTAAAGCTTGCGCCTTGCAAATCTTTAGTAGTGAGTTTTTTGTCACGCGCTTTTACCGCAAGCTCACCAATTTCAATGGCGATTTGCTTCAAGCCTTTATCCTGCACATTTTTGATAACAGGTACGATGAGACCATCATCCGTTGCCACCGCGATGCCCATATTGACGCTTTTACGCAAGATAACTTGCGTATTGTCGTCGCTTAAATGACTGTTAAAGCGTGGATGCTGCGTTAAAGCATAGGCCGTCGCTTTGACCACGAACGCTAAAATCGTGAAGCCGATACCTTCTGCTTTCATGCTACCTTTTAGCTCGCCACGCAGTTTTTCTGTCTCAGTGATATCAGACAAGTCAAACTGGGTCACTTGTGGCAACAAGGTATTGTAGTTGAGCTGCGGTATCGAGACTTTTTGTAGACGGCTAAGGTCTTGGGTTGTTGTTTCACCCCAAATCTCAATGTTGCTCATATTAGGTAAGCTTGGCAGGCTAGCGCTGGCTACATTGCCATTGGCAGGTGCCGCTTTTTGAGTGCTTAAGCTTTCTTTAACATGCGCAAACAAGTCTTCCTTTAAGATACGATCATTCAGCGCCGAACCATTCACTTGGGTGATATCGACACCTAACTGACGCGCCAGCTTACGTACGGCTGGACCTGCATATACGTCAACCAACTTTTCATTGACCTGTGCTTCAGTCAACTTGTCAGCTTGCTTACTAGCGACCCCATTAGGCGTTGTAGATTTTTCTGCCTGTTTTGGCTCACCCGTTGTTTTAGCAGCAGCTTTTTCTTCTGCTTTGGCTGGTGCTGAAGGCTTTGGCTCAGCGCTATCTGATGTAGACTCACTTTCATCAGCAGCATCTGTACCACTACTCATGATAACGATAAAGTCTTGACCATTAGCAACCATGTCACCTGTTTCAACCAGTATTTTTTCAATCTTACCAGCGACTGGTGCGGGTACTTCTACCGATGCTTTATCAGATTCAATCAATAGGATTGATTGATCCGCAGTCACGATGTCACCAACACTGACCATGATTTCAGAAACTTGCGCTTCATCAACACCTAAATCTGGCAATGCATGAGTGGTCGATTTACCAGCGTTAGACGCAGGCTTGTCATTAGAGTCAGACGAGGCTGATTCAGTTGCCGCAGGCTCAGCCTTTGTTTCTGGCTTAGCAGCCGTTTCATCTGCCTTTTGCTTCTCGTCAGCAGCGCTATTTTCTTTAGTGTCTACATTGCTTTCTGCACTGTCTTCTACGCTTTCAAGCTCGATAAGCACCATACCTTCACTGACCTGATCACCAACAGCAACGCTGATTTTGGTGACTTTGCCAGCAGCGGAACTTGGTACTTCAACCGAGGCTTTGTCAGATTCTAATAGAATGATGTTGTCATCTTTTGCGATGACATCACCCACTTCTACCATAATTTCGCTGACTTCGGCGCTATCAACACCCAAATCGGGGGCTTTAATATCCATGATTTATCTCCTAGTCTTATGATTATTATTCTTTGACATCACCGTTATTAAGTAAAGTCGCATCCGCTTGGTCTTCAGCTCGACCTTCATTACTGATTTCATCATCATCTTCAGCGACAAATTCAGGAACAGGATTTGGATTGACATTACCAGGTGCTGGTGCATCGGGAGAATGATCATAATAAGGCTGTTGTTGCCAAGCAGGTGGTTGATCCACATCGATGCCTAAACTTGAGATGGCATCTTTCACCAAACGCATCTCGACTTCACCCTCATCCGCTAGGCGTTTGAGCGTCGCAACCACGATATGAGCCGCATCAACGTTGAAGAAACTACGCAAATTTTCACGGGTATCAGAACGACCGTAGCCATCTGTGCCTAGCGTAGTATAAGGACGATTATCTGGCAACCAAGCACGGATTTGCTCCGAATAATTGCGCATATAATCCGTCGCAGCGACGACGATACCTTCATGCGGCGCTAACTGCTCAGTCACCCATGGCACCCGCTCTTCATCCATTGGATGCAAGCGGTTGTAGTCATCACAGACCATGCCGTCACGAGTCAACTCGTTAAAGCTGGTCACGCTCCAGACGTTGGAGGTGATATTGAACTCATCTTTTAGAATCTGCGCCGCTTTTTGTACTTCACGTAAAATAACGCCAGATCCTAATAGCTGCACTTGGGTTGAACCATTGTCTTCAAGCAAATACATACCGCGCTTGATGCCTTCTTCGGCACCTTCTGGCATCTCAGGTTGCTCATAGTTTTCATTCATGAGTGTTAAGTAATAATAAACGCGTTCGCCTTCACCATACATACGGCGTAGACCGTCATGCATGACGACTGCTAGCTCGTAACCGAAGCAAGGATCATAAGTCACACAGTTAGGCACAACGTTGAATAGAATCTGCGAATGACCATCTTGATGCTGCAAGCCTTCGCCGTTCAAGGTGGTACGACCAGCTGTTGCACCTAATAAGAAACCTTGTGCTTGACAATCACCTGCCGCCCAAGCCAAATCACCCACACGCTGGAAACCAAACATCGAATAGTAGATATACATCGGAATCATCGGTAGCGCGTTCACAGAATAACTGGTTGCAAGCGCAATCCACGTACTCATTGCGCCTGCTTCGTTGATACCTTCTTCTAACATGTGACCGTCGATGGCTTCTTTATACCCCATCAAAGCTTCACTGTCTTCTGGCGTATATTTTTGACCAACAGCTGAGTAGATGCCCAACTGACGGAACATACCTTCTAAACCAAAAGTACGCGCTTCATCAGGTACAATCGGCACGACGCGATCTTGGATGTCTTTGTTTTTGAGCATGGCTGACAACAAGCGTACGAATACCATGGTCGTCGACTGCTCTTTACCATTGCTGCCTTTTAATACCCGATCAAACATCGACAATTCAGGAATATTCAATGGGATATGACCACTGCGGCGATTTGGCAAATGACCACCTAGCGCTTCGCGGCGACCTTTAAGGTACTTCATCTCCGCTGAACCTTCTTCAGGGCGATAAAATGGTAGCGTCTCTAGCTGCTCGTCAGTAAATGGTAAATCAAAGCGATCACGGAAATACATCAACGCTTCTTGATCGAGTTTCTTAATCTGATGTGATTTATTGACCGCTTGTGTTTGAGCCGATAAGCCATAGCCTTTAACGGTTTTGACTAAAATAACGGTTGGCTGACCTTTGGTTTTCATCGCTTCACTGAATGCAGCATACACTTTCATTGGATCATGACCACCACGATTCAAGCGCGAGATATCCTCATCAGATAGCGCATCAGCCATCTCTTCTAACTCAGGATATTTACCAAAGAACTCTTTGCGAGTGAACTCAGCTGTACGGGCTTCGTATAGCTGATACTCACCATCGACCACTTCTTCCATACGATGTTTGAGCACGCCCGTTTTGTCATTGGCAAGTAAGCTGTCCCATTTACCACCCCAGATAACTTTAATCACCCGCCAGCCGGCACCGCGGAACACAGACTCTAGCTCTTGGATAATTTTACCGTTACCACGGACTGGACCATCAAGACGCTGTAAATTACAGTTGACGACCCAGATTAGGTTATCTAGCTTTTCACGACCAGCGAGAGAAATCGCACCCAAGCTTTCTGGCTCATCCGTCTCACCATCACCCAAGAATGTCCAAATCTTACGACCTTCTTTCTCTAGCAGACCGCGGTTTTCCATATAGCGATGTACATGCGCATGATAGATAGACATGATCGGACCAAGTCCCATCGATACGGTTGGGAATTGCCAATAATCTGGCATGAGGTACGGATGCGGATAGCTTGATAAGCCTTTGCCGCCGACTTCACGACGGAAATTATCCAGCTGATCTTCGGTCAATCGACCTTCTAAATAAGAACGCGCATAAATACCGGGTGCTGAGTGACCTTGATAATAAATCATATCACCACCGAAATGATCGCTGGCAGCACGGAAAAAATGGTTAAAACCTGTCTCGTATAGCGTGGCACTAGAAGCGAACGTCGCTAAATGCCCCCCCAAATCGTCGTCATTTTTGTTCGCGCGCATGACCATGGCCAATGCGTTATAGCGAATCAAAGCACGAATTTTGCGCTCAATGGTTAGGTCGCCAGGGTACATCGGTTCATCTTCAACGGCGATGGTATTGATATAAGCGGTATCAAGACGATTGAACGGCAGATCTTCTTGAACTGCCATATTGTATAAAGCTTTTAGCAGAAACTGAGCACGATCTTTGTCTGCATGTTTGATAACAGATTCAAACGCTTCCAGCCACTCTTGGGTTTCGGTGCTATCAGCATCCTTATAATAATTCATCACTATTGTCCTTTTTTATCAGTCAGTCCTGCCCGAAAACAGGATATTATTAAATCAAAGTGTTACTTCAATATTGTCGTGCGGGAATAATTTTCTCAATGACTTCCTTGTTAATTTTAAGAAGTGAGATTTATAGTAGGGTGCGGTTATGCAGCAGTATTTAACCGACTCATCATCTGGAGCAGCCTCACATAGCCAAAATAAAAACAGCGCTACTATCCATCGCATATGAACTGAGTATTTAAAAGTGGTTAGATAATAAAATGCCAACCCAACTTTTATATTCAATTATCAAATGATAATAACTCTTTATTATAGGCTTTTATGCTGCAGTTGTTTATAGCTGTAAAGAAATGGTGATATGACAAGTATTTTTGAAATAAATAATCATTAGTTTTTTTAGAAATGTTTCAAAGAAATATAAGGATTGTTTGCTAACGAGCTGACATCTATAACTAGATACTGTAGCTGGTCATGAAATATCTGCCATTCATCTACTTCGTAGGACTTTTACGAAATTATTGCTTAATATGTTAAGTTACGTAATATATACATTAGTTTAGTTAGTGAAATAATTAAGAACTAGTTAAACGCTTATAGCAAGTTTTAGCTTCTTATAGGGATAACCATATGCATAGAATGCCATACGTTCTAAATTCAATAATTTCACAACTATTCAGTGAACATATATATCGGGTGCTGGCATTGATAGCCGCTATGGGCTTGCTGTTGGTTAGTAATGGCGCCTTTGCGGCTGACCCTAATCCTTTTGAGTCTTCTCCAACTTCTGAGTTAGCAAGTTGCCCTGTGAATCATAAAATGTACTATATTGGAGCTAACGCCCCAGCCTCTACTCAAAGTAAGCCTGTAACCTCTCAAGCTCTTAATTGGACTCCTGGAAGTGATAATAGAACTTTTACTTTTACCGAGGGCTCAGGTAACAAAGAATTTGTCATTATTTTCCCTATACTCTTAGATTTAAATAATTTTTTTGCTAGCCCACCTTTTTATGGTTCTCTCAATGGCATTACCACTACAGCGATTAATCTAGATCATGATTCTCCTGGGGTCAAAACCAATCACAGTATGAATGTGAGTATAAATAGAGCAGTAAGTAAAGTTGGGTACAAGATACAAGATTTAGATTCTACAGTTAGTTCTAGACAAGTACCTTATATCGAAGAAGTTGATATTTCTGCTAATCAAGGACAGTTGACATTTAATACAAGTTTTCATACGAGAAATCTTGCTGGTAATGTTGTGACAGCTCGCTCAGGTCTTAACTGCGGTGTTGGAGAATGTACTATAGATGCTGCTTGGAACTACAATCTAGCTAATATTTCCCTTAACTTGAAGCATAACAATACTTTTACACAAAGAAACAGCCCTCACACTATTGGTTACTCCGACTTTTATTTTTGTCTAGCACCACCGAAACTCATTGTGAAAAAAGCGTTAACTGGTACTCGAATCAATGATACTAATACTAAACGCGATCAGTTTGAAATAAAGGTGACTGGCGGCTCCATAGCAGCCAATAGTTTTACCACGACGGGTACTGGATCTAATATCACCAGTGGTACCAGTTCATTACTGACCTTAACAGAAGGTAATAGCTACACGATTACTGAACAAGTTATGAATGGTACAACACTTGGCGAGATAGCAAATTATAATGCGACCTACGTTTGTACTAATGCAACGACTGGTAGCACCTCCAGCATGCCTTCTGGAAACACAAGCTCTTTTACGTTATCAAACTTAAATTATGGTGACGAGGTTACTTGCATTATTACCAACACACCAAAATCTTATAACTTTTCAGGAACCGTTTTTGATGACAATGGCGGAATTACTGCTGCAGACGCTACTAAACAGAATATCACTAGCACCTTTATTGGAAACAGCGCTTATTTTAATGGCATCTTAGATAGTAATGAGTCGGGAATATTCGATAGCGGTTTGCAAGTTACTTTAACAAACTGCAGTGGCGTTAGAGTTGACACAAGCTCAGCCAATCCACAAACAGTATCAAGCTCAGGTAAATACAATTTTGTTGTTCAATCAGGTGCACTGCCAGCCAGAGTCTGCTTAGTAGAAACCGAGCCAACTTCGTGGAGTTATAGTGTAGATACCACTGCTAATACCAGAGAAGTAACGCTTACTAATAACACATACATATATAATAATTTAGACTTTGGTGAAGTAAAAGCCGATAACACTGCATTGGTGCTTATCAAATACCAGTATGTGCATGAGTGTAATAGTAGTCTAAACTATACATCTATTACAAACACCTCAGACCCAAGTACAGGCTTTAGCACATCTGCTCCTAGTAGCAACGTAATTCCAGGAAAATGCATTGCTTATAAAATCGAAGCTTACAATCGCGGGCACATTAGTTTGACAGATATACAAATTTCTGATGTGTTACAGAACGTCAAAGTGAAATCCGAGTTTCATCTACCTAAAGCATTAGGAGTTCCTCCGTCGACATTTCAGTCAACAAATCAAACAGGGTCGATAGGGCAAAATGGAACTATTATTTCTGATAAATTTACCTTAAGCAATACTGTCTCAAGCACCACAACCTCGAAAGCAACTTTGTATTTCAATACCAAATATGGCACTACTGTGAATCCTTAGTAACTATTCCCCCTTGCTATATTATCAACTCTAAAAAATATTTTTTACTGACAAAAGCCCTATCTCTATAGATAGGGCTTTTACCGTTTGTGTACTCCAAAATACCATTTGTCGTTTTTGTGGTGAATATTTGTATTGTTTGCGTGACAATCACATTAAGGAACAATTCTAACTTTATCAGCATCTCTTATTCATAGTTGATTGCAGTTTTTACATTGCATGGGACGAAGTCAAGATTGACTTGATAATAATGGTTTAAGCAAGGAATACGATATGAAAGGTTTTAATTTTTTACGCAGTGCCATATTAGCAAGCTTAGCGTCGGTAATAGCATTAAGTGCCGCTCACGCCAATGATGCCTTAAAAATGGATTTAACAGCCAATCAAGTCACCAAAAACGCCGAAGGTAAGATCTCTTATCTACCAGTTCGTAATGCTCCAGCGGGTACGGTCATTCAGTACAAAGCAACCTATAGCAATATAATTAACAAAGATATCCAAGATCTGGCGGTCGTATTGCCTATCCCTGCCAATATGTCTTTCACTGGTGAAGCTAATCCTACTAGTGCTCAAGCCAGTATCGATGGCAGGAACTATGCCGATATGCCACTGATGCGTAAAGTCAATGGCAAAATGGTCAAAATTCCGTTTTCTGAGTACCGTACCCTGCGCTGGAATATCAAGTTATTACCAGCACAGAAGTCTGCCGCCGTGGCACTTAACACGATTGTCAACTAGCCCTCTCCTTCAACTCACAAAATATTGCTCTTCTAATTTTAGGATATCTATATGAAATCAAATAATTTTAATTATAGCCTGTTAGCCGTTGGTGTTGCTGCGGTAATGGGTATCTCTACTGGGGCTATGGCTGGAACCACTTCGGGAGCTACAAGCAACGGCGCAGCTGCTATCGAAAACCAAGCGACAGCAAGCTATAGCGTTGGAACTGTTGCCCAACCAACGGTCACTTCTAATAAAGTCATTGTTAATGTTACAGAGACAGCAAACTTCTCACTATTCGCCATTGATGGTGTCTCTGCTACTGACGATAAGAACGAAAATGTATCTACTACTCCAGGTAGTAACGTTGAATTTAAGCATGTATTGATTAACGAAGGTAATGTTAGTGACACCTATACTATCAATACTACTAGTAGTAACGATACTGCCATTGATACTGCCACGCCTAACTACACTCTTCCCGCCAATGTAGACGTCGCATTTGTTATTCGCCAAAAAGGTGGTGCTGCTTTAACAACTGCTCAATCACAAGCATTATCAGCAGCTGGGCAGGCTCAGAATGGAACTCTAACAGGCTCTAATAGAACGGTTAAATTATTACCAGGCTTAGAAGCAGGCCTTAGTTATACAACGACTACACCTAGCACACGTACTGGTGGTGACATTGCAGTTGGCACTTTAACTGCTACTAGTACTTTTATAACTAATGCAACTACAACTCCAAAGGTACCTACCCTAGTTAATGAAAACCAAACTATCGTTAGACTACCTACCTTCAAAATCGCCAAAACAGCGACTAGTAATGTCGATCTATCTGTTGCTAGTCCTCAGATTGATTATGGTATTACCGTGACTAACGTAACGACTGACTATAGTGATACTGCAACTAACTTCGTTATTAGAGATGTACTGCCTTCAGGCATGACATTGACTAGTGCTGGCGTTACAGCGAATGGTGCGACTGTTACCTCTACTGGTAGAACTGCTGATGGTCGCGTCATTATCGATATCGCAGTACCAAGTTTAGCGGTTACTGCCATTCAGAATGTTACTTTCAAAGTTAACGTTGATAAAGCTAAATATGCTGGAGCGAATGAATCTGCCACTAACAACGTGGTGGTTTATGATAAGTTTGTTGGTGCTGTTGGAACGCTACCTGTTAATCCTGTAGTTAATACCAACTACGATATCTTAGACAGCACAGTCACTGCCAATGATGTTACCAGAGTTCCCGGTACTGCTGATGAGACTGGCGGAGTTGGTGAAGATACTGCGGGAACAACTAGCTTTAGTAATCGGGCGCTTGTACTAAGCAATCCAACAACTAGAGAAATTGCCACAGCATCAGGTACTGCAAGTCAAGTTACACATACCACTATCATAACCAACAACGGTCAAGATGTTGAGGGTACTGACAATAGTCCACTGACCTTTACGATTGCTGATGGTGGTAACAATGCAAATGTCAGACCTGTTACTGGTCCTGTCAGTATCACTTATACACCACCTGGTAATAATCCGACACCTGTTACAACAACTATTACTCCTGTCAATAATGTATACACTATCAACAACGCTGCATTACCTGGTGGTATCGCAAAGGGTGGCACAGTAGCGATTAATTATAATGTTTCTTCGGGTAATGTAACTTCTCCTACAACTGTAGCTGATCGTGCAATTGAAGGCACCACTGAAACTACTGTCGTCACTTTAACGCCTACTGGTAATGGTGCACCTGCTGCTACTACAGTTACCGATACGACTAACGTTAAAGGGTTAACTTTAGAAAAGTTTCAAGCATTAGATAGCAATTGTAACGGTAGTGTTACAGATACAGGTGATATTGATTTCACTAAAAATGCAGTTGATGCAAAACCTGATCAATGTATTATTTATCGAATTGATGCAAAAAACACCTCATCTGCTATACAAACAACGAACCCTGCTAATGCTTCTGGATTTAACATTACAGGTTTGACTATTTCAGATGCGCGTTCACAGTTCGCAGCTGGAGCTGAGTACGTAAGTGGTACGGCTACTTCTTCTGCTACTACTAGCTCTTCTATTGGTAATGCCACTGCAAATGCTACTGCTATTGCAGCAGCCATGAATATTACTACTGATAAATTATCTCCTCAGGGTACAGCGACGTTAAGGTTTACAGTTAAAGTTAAAAATAACCGTTAATTTGAATGTCTATAAGCAGCAAAAGTTGCTTATAGATCCCCTCTAGCTTGACCTAATTCTTTTATATTAGCCAAGCTAGAGAATCTCTACCCTTACCCTCACTGATATTTTATTGGATAAGCGACATATGACTCTATCTACCATGACACCGTCTAATCGTACTGCATTGTGTTCAGCGAAGATCTCTGCGCTGTCATTGGCAATGTTGCTTATGCAATCAAATATCGCGATTGCAGCTGATGCAGCAAACCCTAATCTGCAAATCATCAACAATATTGCAAATGCTAGCTATAACGTCAATAATCAGACTGACGTCACAATATCTAGCACCTCAAACCAAGTACAAGTCAAAGCCTCAGACCTTCCTGAATACGGTATTGAACTCACTCAACAGCCGTTACTCACCGTTATGCCTAACGCCTTGGTTAACTGGGTAAACGTCCTAAGCAATACCAGCTATAGCAACCAGACTGTGGAGCTAACATTAGCTGTATCTCCAACGCTCTCAAACTTAAAAGTCTATCAAGATCTAAATAAAAACGGCGTCGTTGATAGTGGTGATACTGAAGTTATTTTCGATAATTTAAGCGCACAAATCAAACTTGGACACAGTGAAAGTATCCAGTTTATCGTGCAAGCTTTATCAGATGTTAACGGCAAAAGTGGCGATACTGCAGATATTAAAATTGGCGCTGTCGTTCTAGAAGACCCATCCGTATCGAGTGTCAACGCAACGGATAGACTAATCATCGTTGAGCCTGAAATCAAATTTACAACGCCTAAATTTGACGCAAACAAAACCACCTCACAAATCGAGGAAAACGTCTATATCGATGCCAGCTATGCGCAGTGTAACGCTCAGCTAGATAAGCCAGATCAAGTATGGGTCACGATTACCTCTTTGTTGACGGGTGACAAATACGCATTGAAAGCGATTGAGACGGGCAATAGTACTGGTAAATATCAGCTATCAGCACCAACACAAAACAATGCCAACGCTGTCAATGACAAATTTATTCAGACTCTAGCAAATGATACGTTGACTGCAAGTCTAGATGCCTGTATCGCGCCTTCTGTCGGCACTGGCGCTGAGCAGCTACCAAGTGAAGGTGACTTCACCGTACGTATCGATGACTTAGATACACAAATCAATATCGTCGATGATAGCCCAAGCTTAGTCGTCACCAAAGAAAGCGACGTTAAAAGCGCTGAATTTGGTGATTATGTTAGCTACACCATTAATATCACCAATAGTGGCAACTCTACCGCTTACGATGTACAACTAAAAGACGCCCTACCACGTGGTTTTGCTTATGTAGATGGTAGTGTACGTGTCAACCAAACTACTGATATCAATATCGACCAAGCGCAAACCACTGAGTTTAAAGCTGATGGTAAATATCAGGTGCTAAATTTAGGTAATATGGCAAATGGCGAAAGTAAAAAAATCACGTATCGTGTCTTAATCGGTGCTTCATCATTAGGCGGTGATGGCATCAACCGCGCGACTGCCGTTGCTAGCAATGAACAAGGTAAAAGCTTAGTTTCAAGAGAAGCACAGTGGAAGATTGAAGTAGAGCGCGGCGTCATGAATACTGATGGCATCATCATCGGTAAGGTCTACCACGATATCAACCGTGATGGCATTCAACAAAAAGAAGATGGCGAACTTGGCGTTGCAGGCGTGCGTATCTACATGGAAAACGGTAACTTTGTCGTGACTGATCCTGAAGGTAAATATAACTTCTATGGTGTCAGTGCCAAAACTCACGTCTTAAAAGTTGACCGCACCACCATCCCTCACTCAACCGAGATGGTCACCCAAAGTAATCGCAATGCTGGCGATGCTGGCAGCCGTTTCGTTGACTTAAAATATGGCGAATTACATCGTGCCGATTTCGGTATCGTGGTCGGTATGGGCGATAGCACTGAGCGTTTGAATACGGAGCTTGTCGCTCGTAGCAAATCAGTGAGCGCTAAGAATGATAGCCTTGAGCAAGCAGTAAAAACCGAGCTAACCCTAGATCCTGACTACAATCGTGACTACGATGATAATGTAGACGCCAGTGGCTGCAACATCAATGGCGACTTAGATCTGGGCAGCAACTGTGACTCTGCTATCGTCAATGAGATGATCAATCCAGCCGCCAATCGTGTTGATATGACCGTAACTACGGTAGCACCGCCAGTAGAAAAAGAGCTAGAAGAATATCTCAAAGAAGTGGCTAACAATGACGTGGCTTTTATCAATTTAAACGAAGGTCAACAGCTCAGCACTTATAAACAAATGGTACAGGTACAAGCGCCACTGGGTTCAATATTTACCCTATATGCCAATGGAAAAGCAGTATCAGAACAACAAATCGGCAAAACAGCTGAGCAAGAAAAACAGAATGTGACTGCCTTTGATTACTATGCCGTCGACTTAAAGCGTGGCAACAATACCTTGCGCGGTGTCGCTACTGATGTGAATGGCAAAATTATCTCTGAGCAAACCATTAAAGTATCAACGCCAGACAATTTACAAGCCATTGACTATCGCACTCAAGCGCAGCTAGTACCGGCAGATGGCGTTAGCGATTATCAAGTCGTTATTAGCCTAAAAGACCGTGATGGCCGTCCGTATATCGCCTCAACACCTATCACTATCGATACCAATATCGGCCGTATCAATCTTAATGACAGCAGTAAAGATCAAGCTGGTACGCAAGTTATTGTCTCAGGTGGTGAGCTACTCATACCCGTGACTGCACCGAGTGTACCGGGTAAAGGTGAGTTGGTCATCGACACTGGTAGCAGTAAACAGATTATCCCGTTACAATTTACCGCGCAATTACGTCCTCTCATTGCCGTCGGCATCGTCGAAGGCGCGATCTCACTTAAAGACTTTGATGGCAGCAGCATTACTGACGCCCAAGGCGCTTTTGAGCAAGAGCTCAATGATTTCGCTGGTAACGATGACTATACCGCTTCTGGTCGCGCCGCGATGTTCCTTAAAGGCAAAGTACGTGGCGATTATTTGCTCACTTTGGCTTATGACAGCGACAAAAAAGGCGAGCGTCTGTTCCGTGATATCGAGCCTGGCGAATACTATCCTGTCTATGGTGATTCATCAGCCAAAGGCTTTGATGCACAATCTACCAGCAAACTCTATGTGCGCTTGGACAAGGGTCGCTCATTTGCTATGTATGGCGACTTAAAAACTCAAATTGATAACGATGAAGGTATTAAATTAGGTCAATATAACCGTACGTTGACTGGCCTAAAAGCCCAGTATGAAGATAGCAATACTCGCATTACCGCCTTTATCGCGGAGACCAGTTCCAGCCAACGCGTCAATGAGACTCGTGGTCTTGGTATCTCAGGCCCTTATCCATTGGCTGAAAACTTTGACGCCGTATTAGAAAACTCGGAAACTGTCGAAGTGATCACTCGTGACGCCAACAATCCAGGCTTGATCATTAGCCGTGAGACCCTTACCCGCTTTGCCGATTATGAAATTGACCCTATCAGCCGCAGCTTATTTTTAAAAGCCCCTATCGCTAGCCAAGACATCGATGGCAACCCTATTTATCTACGAGTCACTGTAGAAGTAGACGAAGGCGGCGAAAAATACTTGGTCGGTGGCATTGCTGCCAAGCAGCAGTTGACTGATAAAATCGCCATCGGTGGTAGCTATGTCAACAGTGCTGACCCTCTTAACAAAGAAGAGCTGGCTAGCGTCAACAGCGTTATCAAGTTTAACGATAAGCTAAAACTGGTCGCTGAATACGCGATGAATAAAGCTGAGAATCCAAATTTTCAGCCAAGCAATCAAATCAATGCAACAGAATTAGACGGTCAAGACGCAGAAGGTAATGCCTTGCGTATCGAGCTTGACTTTGATAACAAGAAAAACACTCGTGCCAAAGCTTATTATAACGATACTGACGAAGGTTTCGTGACTGGTGCCTCGCCGCAGACTGCTGGGCGCGCTGAATCGGGCGTCGAAGTCACTCATTTAATTAATGACAAAAAGACCGCGCTAAAACTAGAAGGCGTACGCACTAAAGATCATACCACTGATGCTAACCGCCAAGGTGTCTTAGCCAGTATTGAACAGCGTTTGAGCACCAACATCGTTGGCGAGATTGGCTTACGTTATTATAAGCAAGATGCAACGGCAGCTTCACGCAATATCCAAGCGGTAACAGACGTCGTAGATGTGACTGACAACACCATGTTTAATGACGATATTATCAATCAATCGGCGCTAAATAATGTCAGTGATTCTGAAAAAGATATTGAAGGTACTACCGCCCGCGCTCGTATCACGGCACGGTTGCCCAAGCTCAATGACTCTTTAGTATTTGCAGAATATGAGCAAGATATTGATAACAGTAATCGTAATGCCACCTCCATCGGAGGCGAGACGCCGCTAGGTGGTTTAGGCCGCTTATACGCCCGTCATGACTTGATCAACAGTCTATCTGGTAGCTATGGTCTTGATGATACTGAAGAACGTCAGCGTACCGTATTTGGTTTTGACGCCAACTACATGAAAGACGGCAAAGTCTATAGCGAATACCGCATGCGCGATGCTATCAGTGCTCTCGAAGCGGAAGCGGCCATTGGTCTTAAGAACAAATGGTATGTCCAGCAGGGTTTAACCATCAATACTTTATTTGAGCGTGTTGAATCATTAGAGGGCGATACCGAAAACACCGCAACGGCAGCTGGCATTGGTGTAGAGTATCTTGCGAAAGAAGATTACAAAGCCTCAGCCCGTTTTGAGAAGCGTTGGGGTGAGACTAGTGACACATTGCTAGGTAGCGCTGGTATTGCTTATCGCTATACCGATGATGTGACTCTGTTGGCCAAGGACATCTACTCACGCGTCGATTATGACGATGGCAATCGCACGATTAATCGTTTCCAGCTAGGAGCTGCCTATCGTGATTATGATAGCAATCAGTTAGACATGTTAGCCAAGCTTGAGTATCGCTTAGATGATAACAGTACTGGCGATGACGCCTATCAAAAAGATGCCGTTATCTGGTCATTGAGTGGTAACTATCATCCAACGCGTCCGTTGACGTTGTCAGGTCGTTACGCGGGTAAATATACTCAGTTTGATGCTGATAATATCAGTAGCGACAATACAGCCCATGCGCTTTATGCTCGTGGTCTATATGACATCAGTGAGCGCTGGGATGTGGGCTTGCAAGCAGGCACTTATTGGAACAAACAAGCAGATGATATGTCTTATATGCTCGGTGCGGAAGTAGGCTATAGCCCAATGACCAATCTTTGGTTGTCACTAGGTTATAACTTCATGGGCTTTGAGGATGAAGACATCGCTTATGACGATAGCACTATGGAAGGCGCTTACTTTAGATTACGTTTCAAGTTTGACGAAGACCTATTCAAACGTGATGATCCACGTAAGAACCAGCGTTTGACGACTCACTCTACATTGTAATTTATCCCCATTGTCGTGTTATCATCTGACGACAATGCGGGCGTTATCGCGCTGTTCATCATATTATATGACAGATATATTTTAATAAGCGATGAGATCAGCGCCAAAAACCGCAAGTACCAATACCAATATTGATACTGATCCGCTTAATATGAGGTTTTGCATCATGCCTAATCCTGCCAACAAAGCAGCCTATTATAAACAGCCCATAAAGGCTTTATTATCAACCGTTTTCTTCCTGACAATGACCTCGGTTGCATCAGCGAGTCATCATACTCCTGAAGTGGCAGTAACCCATGACGCTACTCACTGTGCCAATGATGTTCAAACTCAGTCTCACCACCCAAAATACCAAAGTATGCGCCAACGTGCTATGAGCTGTATGTTGAAAGAGTTACAAGCGTATCAACAAAAAAACATGAGCGCACGTCAACAATACTTTGCCTATAAAGCTCAGGCTTGGCTTAACTACGCCATCCATCAAGACAGCATGAATAGTCGTTCACCTGCTGGACAGCAAGCCGCACAGGCGGCAGAGACGATTTTAACTACCTTAAAAAATGGCAAGGAACAAGATCTCAACCTTATTCAAGACATACCCTCAAACTCTGCTCTCATGCGCGCCGATCTATGGGCAACCTTAAGCGCGCTAAAAGATAGCGGTGGTATCGAGTCAGCACCACGAGAGATAGCTTTCAGCGAGGTCGCTTTAATTTGGGCCGCTACGAACCAATGCGAGCGCGGCTGGCGGGAATCAGGCATCCATTTTCGCATGGCAGATCGTTGGCTTGAACAAGCTCGCGAAGCATACGTCAATACCCATGATTCACAGACCAACGTCGCTTTGGAAGAGCTGATCGTCAGCTATTATAAGCAATATGAGACATTAGATGCGAGTGCTGATATTTGCCGTGGGCAAGTATTAACCCCTATCCGTTAAGTCTATTACTACCACTGCTCATCAATGCAGTAAATACAAAAAAGCCGACATATGATGTCGGCTTTTTTGTATTTGCTTAGCAGACATTAGGGCATCTTAATCACACTCTAATGTCTATACATCATCTAAATAGCGAAAAAACTAGCGATTCTTACGCGGTAGCTTTTCTGGTAGATAGCAACGCAAATAAGCGATAAACGCAGTGTTTGCTTCTTGGATATATTCATTGGTAATGCTTTGGTGACGACGATAAGACAATGTGAATATCGCATTAATAATGCTATAAGCAATCAATAGCGTGTCTTGAATATCGTGGAAACTCGGCATCTCATAGCGCTCTGATAAACGCTTATAAACCAAATCGACGATCTGATGATCGATATCTTCACCAAAACTATCACCTTCAAAATCAGGCGTGTTCGTGTCATAAATGAGCTTGGCTTTGGTTTCGTCGTTATGGAATATCGTCACACAATTATCAATAAGCGCCGTCAAATAGCCCTGCCATCTGTCATAATTACCAATATCGACTGTTTCTACTATTTCTAATATTTCGATAGCATTCAAAAAACGCAATGCTAAAAATATCGCTTCGATGTTAGGAAAAAAGTGATAAGCAGAAGCTCTTGGAATGCCTGCTTCTTCACATACAGCCGCCAAAGTAATGTCATTGATAGGTTGTGTTTCACTTAACTTCTTAGCACCAGCCAAAAGTTTTTGACGGCGCGCACGGCCTTGTTGGCTGGTAAACTTGAACTTATTCGGTACCAGTTTTTTTGCCAGTTCCGAATCTACCAACACATCTTCAATCTTTTCGTCTTTATTTTCGCTCATCATAAGTCTCTTAATGTTACACCCTATTTTATAAATATAATCTTCAATAGATAGTATTCGCCCTAAATTGAAGAATTACATCCTATTAGCTAATAATGTAGCACTGATATTAGCACTACTATGTCTAATGGAGAGGCATCATAAACGCTTGTACACTATCAAGCAAGGGAGATAAATGGGTTAAAAATTAATGTATAGGTCAACCGTTTAATAGCGTTAACCACGTAATGTAAAAAATTTAATCATTGAGTTTAATTTTCGCTCTTATAATACCATGATCGATGACTCTATCTGCATAGTCCCACTTTAAATGGTCATTGAAATAGTCTACTCTTTCAACCTGACCCAGTGAAAATTTACTATCAGGAAGAAACTCTTCTGAAACAAATAATTGATCAATCACTTCTGGCATACCTTGATATATATGGGTATATGCCACATCTTTCATCCATCCATAGCGTGCTTGGATACGCGCAGCATCGAATAATGCAACATCGCGCATGCCTTTGTCATAATTAACTTCACCAGTCTCAGCCATCAATTGGGTGGTGACGCTACCGGTGACATCATTCATATCGCCTAACAAAATCAATGGCTCACGAGTATGACGTAAGCGCTCTATAATAGACATGCGAATAGAGGCTGCTTCTGCGGCGCGCATACATAAGCTACGGAGCTTGGCACGGACTCGAATATTTGGATCGTCCATGTCTTCTAACAAATTGCCACTTTCATCACGCAAGAAAAATGCCCGTTTGCTTTTTAGATGCGCCGTAATAATCGTTATCGGTTGACCAAAGGCATCGACCCGTACTACTAATGGTGGACGATTAAAGCGCTGGTAAGGACCAATATCAGGGATATCAATCACCGCTTTTAGCGCAATATCTTCAAGCAAGCGGCTTTCTAATTGCTCAAAGCGACTAATAATACCAACGGCAGGAGTGTTTTGCGCCCCTTTGCCATGGGTATAAGGGCTTGAACGGTCGTTGCTTGCCAACGGAACAACAACATGCTCGGGGTTAAATCCCAACGACACCGCCAATGCTTCAAGCGCATTACTATCCCAGACTTCTTGCACCGCAATAATATCAGCATGTGCTTTTGCTAATAAATCGGTGATGCCGCTTAGCTTGTGCTCGTATTCATCGTTACTGTAAGCTGGCGCATTGTCATAATAAATTCGGTTAGGGTTGGCAAAATTGAGCAAGTTGGCAGTGGCAATATAAAATTGTCTGGCGCTTTTAGCTTCCGCATTATTGTTCATAGATTACCTATTATTTTTATTCTAGAATATTGCTTCCAAAGATGATTGGCTGCTTAATATATTCATACTTAGTAATATACAGCAAAAAAGCCTCCAAAGAAATCTTTGAAGACTTTAAAATAGCATAAATTGAAAGTATTTAGTCTATCAGCAGACCCAAGTCTACAATCAGACTAAGCGCAGTGATAAGGTAGTAAGCTTATATACTGTCTACTTACTTAAATCAAATGTGCTGTTAGTTTCGCTTATTACGATACACGATTCCATGCGTCATACGATGCTTTGCGTGCTTCTTCCCACTCCATGCGTGATTCACCTTTTACTTCATGCCATGAGCGCTCTAATTCAGCTTCATGGTCTTCAAAACGTGCATCCGCAGGATAACGAGCACGGTTGGCGTACCCTACTGCATAAGCTGGATGTAGATCACGGTCGAAGTCATAACCTTCTTCGTAATAATCGACATTTGCATATTCTGCACGCCAGTAAGCTTCTTCACGTGTTGGATCAATCGCTTCTGCTGCTGCATGTCCTGCACCGCCACCAACGATAGCACCAATCGCACCGCCAATGAGTGTGCCAAGTGGTCCTGCCATTGTACCGATTGCTGCACCCGCTGCTGCGCCGCCAAGACCACCAATAGCTGTGCCTACTGGATGCGAACCTGGCTCACCTGTGATGATATCAGCATTCAGATCCTGCTTAGCTTCTTTTGACATATGTTTTACTTCACTGCGATCAATACCGTCATAGTTACTCATAATTTTATCCTTAAATTAATTTGTTATATTTTAGATTTATTAAGTGCTAAAAATTAGCGGTCTTACTCGATTCATGTGTTACTTGAGTCGCCTAAAGTATAGAAATTTATGGATGACAACAGATAGATAGGTTGTGTAAATTGTGTCCAGATTGCGATTGCCTTGCGTTACAGCCTGTATCTTTATAATGATTTTGTAGGACAGTGAAGTGTTTTAAGTAATTTTTCATTGAGTTGTTACAATATTTTAATGTGTTTATTCAATACTTATAAGGATGTCAGTGCTCTATCGATGGCTCGTTGCCACTTATTAAGATGCTGTTCACGGATATCACTGGACATTTGGGGTTCAAAAACACGATCGACTTGCCATGATGCTTGCATCGTCCCTTCATCATATAACCCCGTTTTTAACCCCGCGAGTAATGCTGCACCTTTGGCAGTGATTTCTGTATCTCTGGGACGCAGGACAGGCACATCGAGTAAATCAGCTTGAAACTGCATCAATAAGTCATTGTTAGCCGCGCCACCATCTACTCTTAGCTCAGTTAATGGATGAGGACTGTCTTTTTGCATGGCAATGAGCACATCATAAGTTTGATAGGCAACTGCCTCTAACGCAGCACGAGCAATATGGGCTTTAGTCGTGCCGCGGCTCATACCAGTAATACTCGCGCTGATATCGGAGCGCCAATAGGGTGCTCCTAATCCTGTGAATGCAGGCAGTAACACCACCTCTTCACTGCTATCAACTTGGCGGGCTAAATCTTCGACTTCACTGCTTTGTTGAATCATACCCAGATTGTCCCGTAACCATTGGACAATAGCACCTGCCATAAAAACACTACCCTCCAAGGCATAAGTAACTTCCTTTCTGGGTGGCTGCAACATGCGTTTGCCTGACTGTACAATTTGATCGAACGATAAATTGTCTGGACGAGCCGATGTGGATTTTCGTTGCCAAGCGATTGTCGTTAGTAGTTTATGCTCGCTAAGTTTGGGTTTTTGACCAATATTCATCAGCATAAAACACCCAGTACCATAAGTGTTTTTAGCCATGCCAGCATCGAGGCAGCCTTGTCCAAAAAGTGCCGCTTGCTGATCGCCCAATACCGCTTGAATAGGAATTTGTTTGGCAAATAGTCCTTTTTTGGTTTTACCAAAGTCACCATCAGATGGTAGGACTTTAGGCAAAATATTCATGGGTATCGCAAAACGGGCGCACAGCTCTTCTGACCACTCAAGCTTGTGGATATCATATAATAAAGTACGGGAAGCGTTGGTCACATCAATGACATGCTCGCCACCGGTTAGCTTATATATGAGCCAACTGTCTATAGTACCAACCGCTATTTCTCCTCTGCTGGCTCGTACGCTCAATTTCGGATTGTGCTCTAGTAACCAAGCGATTTTGCTGGCACTGAAATATGGATCTAAACGTAGCCCTGTAATGCGTTGCACTTCGCTTGCCACATCATCATGGCTGTCATTCATCATGCAGCTGGCACCCTCAGCCGCGAGTGTTTTACAGTAGCTCGCCGTACGGCGATCTTGCCAAATGATGGCAGGGGCTAAAGGTTTACCCGTTTGCTTATCCCACATGACAATAGATTCACGCTGATTGGTGATCGCGATACTGGTGACGTCGGTAGCAAGTAGCCCTGCTTGATTAATCACATCATGGGCACAGCTAATCTGCGTTTGCCAAATTTGTTGTGCATCTTGTTCGACAAAGCCCGCTTTTGGGGTTTGTAAAGTGGTAGGCTGCTGTGCCATTTTTATCGGACGCGCACGATCATCGTACAATATCGCTCGACTCGATGTCGTCCCTTGATCCAAAGCCAAAATATATCCTGCCATTACTCACATCCTATTTTGTCGCATTCATTTTTTACAATTATATTTTATAGCTGAGTTTTGATTGATAGTACGTACTTTTTGCGAGTAACGCCTATCGCAATAGCCAGTTTTATTTACATTAGCACTGCGCTAATGAGCAACTGCCGACAGTTAAAATAAATGCCGTTCATTTTAATCTTGCTCAACGCTATAAGGTGCTGAAATATAGCACACACCACTATTATGTATAGTTTATAAGCTGCTTTGTAATACAACAATCATCACTAACCATCATTTTCGCTAAAAGCTTTTAAAAGTGATCTAAAATCGATTTAAGTGCTAATGACTTGATAAACCTTTTATTATTAATTAACAAATGATGTTATTATTTGTCTTAACACCCGACCTCTAACATAAAATCACGGCTTATTCAACGCACAGTAAGCAAATACTGAGCATTGACCCGTCACCATTGTGCCACTACAGTGTAGCGCTTGTTACCCATAACAAAATATTGGCTTCTGTTAATGGTTGCCCATATTGAACTGTTTGGACAGGGTTTGACCATAACAGTTGATATTTTTGATACTTTTTTGCCTGACTCTAAAATACTTTGCATTCTAATTAATGGCTTATGTGACTTATGAAATTTGCTTTATCGACTCTGTCTACTGCGGTGATGACGATTACGTTCATGGGTTTAGCGGCGCCTACTTTTGCAAGCGCTACTGATCATAATATCGAGTCACCGAATGAGGTCACAGCCGTTGCAGTGACGCAAATTATCGACGCTGACACTCAAAAAAGTACTCAAAGCAGCGTTCAAGACAGCGCTCAAAACAGTACTCAAAAAAATGAGATTCAAAATAGAAGGTCAACGACAGATACAGACATGGGTCAAGCCGAGCAAAAAACTGGCTTAACAACGCTTATCGATCCCATTACCCATAAAAGTATTGATAATAGTTATCCATTAGCAGTATCTAGCCTGTTAAGCCTTGAGCAAGCTCAAAATATTTTATTGCAAGTGTCACCGAAACTGGCCGCCAATCAAGCGGCGATTACTGCTAGTGAATACCAAACGGATGCGCTCAAAACCTTAGACAATCCATTGGTGTTTGCCCAACTATCAGCCAACGCTTACAACTTAGACGCGGATCTTGACTTATCATCATTGAAAAACGGTATTGTTAATGACGTTAACAATGGTGTCGATAATGTGATTCCGCCTATTCCACCGCTACCAGATTTGCCAAATTTTGGTGAATTGGTCGGTGAGCGTATCCCAGATTCTTATGAGTTAAAGCGCTCAGGCTCAACGGCTGGTGCAGGTCTGGGCGTGGTTTGGCCCATCTATACTGCTGGACGTACCAACGCTTTGACAGGTGCTTCCAATGCCCGTACCCAAGAAGCCGTCGCAGACAGTCTATTGGATAAAAACGAGCTTTATAACACCCTGATTGAGCGTTATTTTAAGGCACAGCTGGCCATCATTGCCGCTTATTTACGCGAAGATGCTTATGATACCTTGCAGCAGACTGACCATGTGGCGCAGCGGCTTTTTGAAGAAGGTTTTATCTCACGTGTTGATCGCTTAGAAGCACAATCTGCGCTTGCCGATGCAAAAAGTGAGTCCGTCAATGCCAATAACGATGCTCGTCTTGCGATGATGGCTTTACAGCGGCTATTGCGTACCGATTATCGTATCAAACCCACGACACCGTTATTCGTCTCTAGCCGTCCTTTACCCGATGTAAACTATTTTCAGAATTTATCACTCACCAATCACCCAGGTCTACAAAAAGTCGCCGCCAAACGCGCACAAGCTGAGCAGCTACACGCGCTATCAGATACTGGTCACAAGCCTACCGTCATGCTCTATGGCTACGGACAAATTGAAAAAGACCCCAGTTGGGTAGCCGGTATATCAGCCAGCTGGAAGCTGTGGGGTGGTCTTGATAAAAATGCATCACTCGCATCGAGCAATGCCAAAATACGCCAAGCGGATCTGTCTGAAATCGAAGTCAGTGACAATTTATTATTACTGGTCGAAAAAAACTGGCACGATGTTAATAATGCCCAATCTCGTTATCAGGCATTACAAAGCAATGTAGATCTGGCCGCAGAAGTATTGCGTTTGCGCCAGTTGGGGCTACAAGAAGGTGTAAATACACCGATTGAGGTAGTCCAAGCACAAACGCAGTCGCTTAAAGCACGTACTGAACAAGCGCAAGCGGCGAACAGCTATGTACAATCGCTGGCCGCACTCATGCAAAGCTGTGGTACACCTCTTGCCTTTAACGCCTATCTTAATGCTGCTGATATTCGATTACCGACTTTGTATACTGAGTAATGATTTAATTTGAAAATGATAGATAGTGTGGATAAGCGTTTATATAGTTGATTCAATTTGAAAGTATGACAAGGCAGCTGAGCGAAGATATATATTTGATACCTCAAGCGAGGTTAACGCCGCAATACTATTACAGTAGCCTGACCATACTAACTATCATGAAGCTGCCATTAACCATACTATTGCTAACTCTATTGTGAATACTGTTTTATGAAAAACCCGACTTCTAAATTAATAAGTAACTGGCTGCAGCCTTCATTAAAGACGTGGCGTATTGCGAACAACTCTAATGTTTGGGCACACTGCGCGAGCGTGGGATTTTTTGGTTTCTTATCAATTTTTCCAGTAATGGCGGTGTTTGTGCTGCTTTATGGTCTCGCGTTTTCACCAGCTGAGATGCAAGAGCAAATCTCGATTTTGCGTCCGTTTATACCTGATACGGTGTATGAAGTCCTCAATTCACGCCTAAGCGCATTGGTCTCTAATACCACATCCGCACTCACGTTCAGTCTTGTCTTATCGACCTTACTCGCCCTTTATGCTGGCTCTAAAGGTGTTAAATCTTTAATTATTCTTATCAATCTTGCCTTTCATATCACTCAAGAGCGTAACTTCATACAAGGTAATATTTTAGCAGTCAGCTTAACCTTTGGCGCGGTAGTAATCTTGATTATATCGGTCTCTTCTATTGCTATTATTCCTGTAGGGGCAGCCTATTTCCCCTTCCCGCAAATAGCTAAAACGATTGCGCTTTGGAGCAGGTGGCCTATATTGGCTGGTATCATATTTTTGAGCTTTTTAAGCCTCTATCGTCTAGCCCCAAACCGTGACGCCGTCGCGCTAAAAAAACTGGTGCCAGGAGCAGCTCTGGCGACCATTCTTTGGATTGTATTGTCTGTGCTATTTTCGATTTATGTGCAAAACTTTAATAACTATAGCGCTGAGTTTGGCGCGCTTTCAGCTGCCGTGGTCATTATGCTTTGGCTTTATTATTCAGCATTTATCGTCGCCTTTGGTGCGATTTTTAATTCTGAAGCCTTAGAAAGCGCCAAACCTTATGCTGTACGAATGTACTAATAACATACCCTTTATCCTCAATTTTGCTGCTTTAGGAATCTCACTGTCATGACTGAATCTACCAACGAATCAGACGACTCGCGCAAGTTAAACGACTCAGAGCAATCTACCGACTCAGTCAATAACCATAACGATCAAGCAACTGATGCTGAAAATGAGCAAGCAGTGCCTACTTATAAGCGCCATGCAGAAAAAGCGGATAAATCTGCCATGATAAAAAAGGCACTTCTGGCGCTATTGGTTCTGATTGTATTAGGTGTTATTGCCTATGGTCTATATAAAAGCAATCAGCATAGCGAGCCTGAAGTCGTGACTTTGCAAGGGCAAATGCAGATGCAGCAAACCTCCATCGCGGCAAAAGTGCCGGGACGTATTGCCAAAATTCTGGTCACAGAAGGTGATGCAGTGACAGTCGGGCAACAGCTGATTGAAATGGACTCGCCTGAGATTAACGCAAAGATCAATCAAGCGCTGGCTGGCAAGCAAATGGCACAAAGTCAGTTAGATAAAGCAGAAAATGGCGCCCGTCCACAAGAGATCGCTCAAGCAAAAGCGGCGTGGCAAGCCAACAAAGCTGCTTCTGATTTGGCAGAGAACACTTACCAGCGTGTCAACCGCCTTTATGAAGAAGGTCTTATGGCACGGCAAAAACGCGATGAGGCATATGCGCAATATCTGGCCACTCAAGATCAAACTGAAGCGGCGCGCTTACAATACGACTTGGCAAAAGAAGGCGCACGCAGTGAAGATAAATCAGCGGCGACAGCGCAAGTAGCGCAAGTCGATGCCCAACTAGAAGAAGCACTGGTGGCAAAAGAAGAAGCCAATTTAAAAAGCCCTATTGCAGGCATTGTGGACAATGTCATTATTAGCGCGGGTGAAGTCATCGGACAAGGCGTGCCTATCTTGACGTTGGTCAATACCGATGAGCAATGGGTCGTACTTAATGTCACCGAATCCTACTTAAACCAGTTTGCGATTGGTCAGAAATTTACTGGTACGATTCCTGCGCTGTCATCAGCAAATAAGCCTTATATCAAACAGTTTACCGTTTATGCTACGTCAACATTGTCTGACTTTGCCACTTGGCGCCCGACCAATAATGATGATGGATTCGATGTACGTACCTTTGAAGTAAAGGCACGTCCGACGACTCCCGATGCACGTATTCGCTCAGGTATGAGCGTTATTGTACGCGTCAATCCAGCACTTACTAATGCAAGCCAAGAGTAAGCCATGCACCCGATGAAGTTAAGTAAGGCTTTTTTACGTAGTGCTGCCTATGAGCGACGGTTTTTGACCAAAAATCCGTGGGACTTTAGTATGGTGGTCTGGATACCACTGGCAACCGTTTTACTGATTTGGTGGATATTTTCACAAACACAGATTACGGATTTGCCCATTGGGGTGATAGACCAAGACAATAGCACGATTGCCAATACCGCGGTACGCTATTTGGAAGCCAGCCCTACTCTAACGGTTAAACAGCTTTATTACTCAGAGGCTGAGGCAAAAGCGGCTATTTTGCAGCGTGATATTTACGCTATTGTCATTATCCCTGAAGATTTTTCTCGGCATATTTTATCTGGTAAGCCTGCTCCATTGATTTTACAAGTAAATGCTCAGTACGGCACACATTCGGGCATTATCCAAACCAGCGTTCAAGCGGTCGCTGGGACGTTATCGGCAGGCGTTGAGATACAACGTTTAGTCAAACAAGGCATGGCACCGTCGCAAGCTGCGATTGCTTACTCACCGATTGGCATACAGCGTATCAGCCTGTTTAACGCAGCCACTGATTATCAGCAGTTTTTGGCTTCAACCGTCATACCCGCGCTGCTGCATATTTTAGCAATGGTGATCGGTGCAACGACGATTGGTCGTGAGCTGCGGGATAAACGACTAGGCCACTGGTATCGCTTTATCAGTACAGGTCATCCTGATTTGACGCGAACCACGCAAAACGAGTCAACATCAGGGCAAATATTAAATGCCGTAGAAAACAACCAATACTTGAGCAAAAATGATCAAATCTCTGTCTCTAGCCATGCGAATGAAGATATGATGGAAAGGGCAAACGTTTTAGTATTATTGTTTGGTCTGTTGGGCAAATACTTTTGGCCGACATTGGCCTTTAGCATTTGGGCGATTTTGGCTCTATGGCTTGCCACGCCGCAAGAATCTGTTGCCATGAGCTCAGTGCTTGCAACTTATGCTGGTTTGATATTATTAATAATGCTATCGTTTTGGCTGGGTGCTATCTTTACCTTAGGCTCATTTTCATTACGCATGGGCTTGTCTGCTACTGGTTTTATTTCAGCACCTTCTTATGCCTTTGCTGGTGTGACTTTTCCTTATATTGCTATCAGTGACAGTGCTCGGCATTGGTCAGATGCACTGCCACTCACTCACTATCTAAAGCTGCACATTGCACAATTACAGATGCAAGCGCCTGTTGCTGTGTCATTACCGATCGTCTATGGTCTGGCTATTGCCACGACGATTGCGATGACCCTGACTACTTTATTAACCAAACGCGCGCTGGCGCATCCTGAACGTTGGGGGGCGCGCTAATGTCATTACCACCAAAAGACCATTTATCTTCGACAACGTCAGATTCAACCAAGCAGTCTTCAACACCAAGTTTCTTAGGTAGTTTTTTACAGACCATTAAGGACATCTTTTCTGATAAAGGTGTGCTATTACTCTTACTGATTGCCCCTATTATTTATGGTTTTTTTTATCCTTGGCCGTATTCGACAGAAGTGGTCAACCATGTACCTGTTGGTATCATTGATAACGACAATAGTAATCTAACACGAACCATCGTTCGCTATGCGAGTGCCAGTCCGCAGTTAGACACACAGCTTTTTCTCAACGAGCAGCAGGCTAAAGAGGCCATGTGGTCAGATGAAATCGCTGGGTACATGGTCATTCCAAGTGGGCTTGAGCAGCAAGTACTATCGGGAAAAGCGGCGAACGTCAGCGTATTGGGTAATGGCGGCTACTTTCTGTTAAATAAAAACGTACAGATGGGGTTTTTGAAAGCAGTCAGTACGGTATCAGCAGGGATTGAAGTCAAAAAAAATGTGGCACAAGGTGCTTATTCAGCAACAGCGGCTGCTAATACTCAAGCGGTGCCATTAGTAATTATCCCTTTATACAATCAAACGGAAGGTTATGGCGCTTACGTGGTGCCAGCGGTCTCTATTCTAATTTTGCAACAAACCTTATTAATCGCCACAGCGATGCTAATTGGTACATGGTATGAGCAGCGGCGACATGCGACGAGTATCCGTGGTTGGCTTGGGCGAATTGCTGCGCTCAGTATGTTTAGCTTCATTATTGGCTGCTTTTATTATGGCTGGACATTTGAGCTACACCACTATCCGCGCGGGCAAAACATGCTTGGCAGTTTACTGTTCCTTTTGTTATTTTGTCCAACCGTGGCGACACTTGGTTGCGTGCTTGGACTCTGGTTTCGCCAGCGCGAACGTAGTATGCAAATCCTAATTTTTAGCTCACTACCGATGTTTTTTGTCAGTGGTTATCCGTGGCCAGCAGATCAGCTGCCCACAGTTTTACAAATCATACGTTGGTTCGTACCCACGACACCGGGTATCAACACCTCCGTTCAGCTTAATCAAATGGGAGCTAGTATCTCCCAAGTTTCTACTGGATTTTATGCACTAGCCGCCTTATGGGTGTTTTACTTTGCGCTACTTATGTGGGTGCGCTGGCATGATGCGAATAAAGCACTTAAAACAGTGTCCTAAAGCAAAAGACGATTGCATGTCATTAGCGACTGCCATCAATAAAAGCCAAATCAATAATCCTGAATCAAAAAAAGCGCCTGCTAACATAGCAGACGCTTTTTTATTTATAACGTTTCAATATTCTATCACTTAAAAAACACGATTAAGACCATTTAGTGCCGCCACGCGATACGCTTCTGCCATCGTTGGATAGTTAAAAGTAGTATTCACAAAGTACTCAAGTGTATTATTACTCTTACACTTCATCACGGCTTGACCAATATGGATAATCTCTGATGCATGGTTACCGTAGCAATGGATTCCTAAAATCTCCAACGTATCACGATGGAACAAAATCTTTAGGACACCTGAGCGTTCACCAATGATTTGTGCTCGTGCCAAATGCTTGAAGAATGCTTGACCCACTTCGTATGGGACTTTTTCGTCGGTTAGCTCTTGCTCAGTTTTACCGATACAAGAAATTTCAGGAATCGTATAGATACCAGTTGGCACGCTTGACACTGGTTCCGCATCGCTATCACCAACCATAAAGGCCGCCGCACAGCGTCCTTGGTCATAAGCGGCAGAAGCCAAAGATGGCCAACCAATCACATCGCCTGCCGCATAGATATTTTCGATTTCAGTACAATAGGTATCATCAACTTTTAATTGACCACGGCTGTTTGCTTTTAGACCAATCGCTTCTAAGTTTAAACCTTCCGTATTACCTGAGCGCCCATTTGACCAAAGAATGGCATCAGATTTGATGCGCTTACCACTCTTTAGATGCAAGACGACATAATCGTCATGCGTTTCAAGATGATCAATCTCTTCATTACTACGAATCAATACGCCAAATTGTCTAAAGTCATGCGCGATAGCATCGCTAATCTCGCTATCGAGATAACTGAGCAATTGATTTTGGTTATTAATCAAATCAACCTTATAACCAAGACCTGTAAAGATAGAGGCATATTCACAACCAATCACGCCCGCCCCATAGATGATAATTTTTTTGACCACATAATCCATTTGCAAAATTTTATCAGAATCAAAAACGCGCGGATGGTTAAAGTCTAAAATTTCAGGGCGATAAGGACGACTACCAACCGTTACGATGGCTTTATTAAAGGTAATGGTTTCAAAGACATTGTCATCGGTTTCAACACGCAAAGTATGAGCATCAATGAAACTTGCCCAACCTTGAATCACTTCAATGCGATTGCGTTCATAGAATCGTGTGTGCGTACTAACCTGATTGCGAATGACTTTTCGAGCATTGGCAAGCACTCTATTTAGAGGAACTTGCTTGTACTCCATCGCCTTGGTAAACATAGGATCACGGCGAAAGTTAATGAGGTTAAATACCGATTGGCGCAGTGCTTTACTTGGAATCGTACCCACATGGGTAGAGTTACCACCTACCTGATCACGTGGATCAATGACCACCACTTTTTTGCCAGATTTAGTCAGTTTCATAGCTGCCGCTTCGCCAGCAGGACCTGCTCCTAAAACGACCGCATCATACTCATACTCGTGATTATCGCCTTTTAAGCGACGTGAATCTTTCGTATAACCAGACTTGATATCGATTCGCGTATCATCGAGCGGATTAATAAGATCAGGATGGTGCATGACATCATCAGTGACCTGCTCATGGGTTTGTTCAATATTTTGTTTTTTATTTTTGCCTTCAGTATGCTCAGGATTCGGCACGCGACCGCTTTCTTTATTCGATACTTCAGTATGAATGTCTTTACCAATATCATTGGTCGCGTCGCTTGGTTTTTTAATTCCCATCGTGTCCTCTTTACATTTACTTATTTATTTGATTTTTAGACTGTGTATGAATCAACAATTGCTTGAGTCAAAACCACACGACTAAGGCGTGCCCACCATACGTTGTGACACAATATTTTGCAGTGTCCAATGCCCAGTCGCGATTTTCTGACCCTCGTCAATCTGCGGACGCGCACTAATCACATATTCTGTGCCAAGGCTTGGTTTAAAGTCATCAATCCAATCATAAGGTACCTGAAACACGCTGCCATCTTTGCTTGATTTGGCCAGTAAACACTGCATCGGTAATGCCGAGGCGCAGGCCACACGATTGGGCATGATTGTTAGCGTTTGCGCTTCACCCAATACAATGGTTGGGATATAACGTGGCTCAGGCACTGGCTCACGTGAAAAAGGTGACGTTTGGCAAGCACTCAGTAAACTGACCGCACTCAGCAAGCTGGCCAATAATAAAGGGGTCTTGCTAGACTTATAAGATGAACTCATAATATTCTCTATGTGATAATGAGATGGTATTAAATGATGATTATTAATAATAGTGATGCTTTAAATACTGGTTCTTTTCATATTTTATTAGCCGATACGGCGTTTGAGACCCGTCATCTGCAAGATGCGCGTAGCGATTTCTTCAACAGACATCTCAGAGACATCAAGGCTTGGAATACCATGCGTGATATAAATCCCTTGTATCGCCCGTTGCTCTTGCTGACATTGCTGATAGCTCGAATAACGACTGCCCGCACGGCGCTCTTGACGGATTTTCACCAAACGATCGGTATCGATCAATAGACCAAACAGCTTGTCTTTGTGCTCGCGCAATGCTTTTGGTAATTGATTATCGTACAAGTCATCTTCGGTCAAAGGATAATTTGCTGCTCGAATACCGAACTGTAAGGCTAAGTATAAAGAAGTCGGTGTTTTGCCTGAACGTGATACGCCCACCAAAATAATATCGGCCGCATCGTAATGACGCGTACGCGCACCATCATCATTGTCTAAAGCGAAATGCACCGCGTCGATACGTTCTTTGTAAGTCTCAGAATCCACATCGTCGTGTGCATGACCCGAATGTCCGTCAGGCTCTACACCTGTTTCTTCAGCGACGCGACCTATCAAACCCTCATACATATCCAAGTTACAGCTTTGGGCAGAATTGATCTTTTCACGAATATCAGGGTTAACAATCGTATCAAAGACCAATGGCAACAAACCATCTCGTTGATACGCCATGTTAATTTGCTCAACGGCGTCTTCTGCACGCTCTAAGCTATCAACATATGGCAACACTCGTGTTTCAAAAGGTACTGAAGCAAACTGACTCAAGATAGCGCGGCCAAGCGTCTCCGCCGTAATCGCTGTGCCATCTGAGATAAAAAACGCGGTTCGAACGGCTTGAGAGCTGTCTAAGTTTAATGCGTTGCAATTTTGAATAGTGGGATTCAGTTGTTCAGCTGGATTACTTGAGTACATAACGTTGGCACCTCGATTGAAAACACAATGGTAATCTTCATTTGGCTTTTATTTTTGATCGGCTTTAGACTTGATTTTCAGACGTAATTTTCGTTTTGTATAAGCGCTAATATTGCACATTTATATCAGGATAAACCGCTACTATTTATGCTCTACATTATACGCATAATAGCGGCCTAATAGAAATCAATGTTACAGGCGTACACTTAGAAAGCCACAGTGCCCTTAATCTTATCATGCCGATTAATAACCATTATTGTGCTGACTGGTTACTCATACTAGCGCAGCATTACCTGCTATATATAAAAGGCAAATATTATAAGAATATCCTAAAGCTCTTCTGTTATTTATTTTAAATCCCCTATTTATCAACCGATTTATAAACATATCTTGATAATTAGAGTGATCTTTACTCGCATTTTTACGTCATCTCAAAAATAGAAAAATGAATAACCTTCTACTAATTATGTAGCAAAGCCCACAATTTGTATCTTTTTGACAAAAATATTGGTTCAACCCCTCGAAATTCTCCAAATATAGCGGTATAATTCACCGTTATAATCTTTACTAAATAACCTTATTTTCTGGAGTTATCATGGCAGCGCAATCTACAGCACTTGTAATTAATCTTGATCAGCTAGGAAAAGACGACATTGAAATGGTCGGCGGCAAGAACGCCTCATTAGGTGAAATGATCAGCCATTTGTCTGATTTGGGTGTTAGTGTACCAGGCGGCTTTGCCACCACTTCAAATGCATTCAACCGTTTTTTGAACGAAACTGGCTTGCTTGACAAAATCAACAACGAACTAAAAACGTTAGATGTTGATGATGTCAAAAAACTTGCAGAAACGGGTAAAAAGATTCGTACTTGGATTATTGAGCAAGAGCTGCCAAGTGATCTTGAGCAAGAAGTACGTCAATCGTTTGAAACGATGAGCGGCGGCGAAGACATCGCGGTTGCTGTGCGTTCTTCTGCTACTGCTGAAGATTTGCCAGATGCCTCATTTGCGGGTCAGCAAGAGACATTCCTAAACATTCGCGGCATTGATAACGTCCTAATTGCAATTAAAGAAGTATTTGCATCTCTTTATAACGACCGTGCCATCTCTTATCGTGTACACAAAGGTTTTGAGCATGAAGGCGTTGCATTATCTGCTGCTGTACAGCGTATGGTACGTTCAGAAACTGGCGCGGCGGGTGTGATGTTCACGCTAGATACCGAAAGCGGTTTTGATCAAGTGGTCTTTATCACCTCAAGCTATGGTCTAGGTGAAATGGTTGTACAGGGTGCGGTTAACCCAGATGAATTCTATATTTCTAAGCAATTACTAGCCAATGGCAAACCATCGGTGATTCGCCGTAACCTAGGCAGCAAGCATAAGAAAATGGTTTATGGTGATGAAGGTAGCACCACTAAATCAGTAAAAACTGTCGATGTTGAAAAGCAAGATCGTATGCAGTTCTCATTATCAACTGAAGAGCTAACCTCTCTTGCTAAACAAGCCGTAACAATCGAAAAGCATTATGGCCAAGCGATGGATATCGAGTGGGCAAAAGACGGCGATACCAACGAAATCTTCATCGTTCAGGCGCGTCCAGAAACGGTTAAGAGCCGCCAAGACAGCAATGTTATGGAACGTTATATCATCGACACGACTAACGCTAAAGTATTGTGTGAAGGTCGTTCAATCGGTCAGCGTATCGGTTCAGGTAAAGTCCGTATCGTTAGCAACTTAAATGAGATGGACAAAGTACAGGAAGGCGATGTATTAGTATCAGACATGACGGATCCGGATTGGGAACCAGTCATGAAGCGTGCTTCTGCTATCATCACTAACCGTGGTGGTCGTACGTGTCACGCAGCGATTATTGCTCGTGAACTAGGTGTTCCAGCCATTGTTGGTTGTGGTAATGCGACTGAGCTATTGGTTGATGGTCAAGACGTCACTGCTTCTTGTGCCGAAGGTGATACTGGCTTCATTTATGAAAGCCAAATCGACTTTGAAGTACAGACCAACTCTGTTGAGTCTATGCCAGAGCTTGCCTTCAAAGTAATGATGAACGTTGGTAATCCAGATCGTGCCTTCTCATTCACGCAAATGCCAAATGAAGGTATTGGTCTTGCGCGTTTAGAATTCATCATCAACCGTATGATTGGCGTGCATCCAAAAGCACTACTGAACATGAACAGCTTACCACGCGAAATTGCCCAAGCCATCCAAGAGCGTATTGCTGGTTATGCGTCACCGGTAGATTTCTACGTGGATAAGTTGGTCGAAGGTATCTCAACGCTAGCCGTTGCCTTTATGGATCAGCCAGTTATCGTTCGTATGTCAGATTTTAAATCAAACGAATATGCTAACTTGCTTGGTGGTAAATTATACGAGCCATCAGAAGAAAACCCAATGCTTGGTTTCCGCGGTGCCAGTCGTTATGTGTCTGACAACTTCCGTGACTGCTTTGAGCTTGAGTGTAAAGCACTAAAACGCGTACGTGATGAGATGGGCTTGACCAACGTCGAGATTATGATTCCATTCGTTCGTACCGTTGGCGAAGCCAAAGAAGTCATCGAATTACTTGAGAAAAACGGTCTAAAACGTGGCGAAAACGGTTTACGCGTTATCATGATGTGTGAGCTACCAACCAACGCCCTATTGGCAGATGAATTCCTAGAGCATTTCGATGGTTTCTCAATCGGCTCTAACGATTTGACTCAGTTGACACTTGGTCTTGACCGTGACTCAGGTATCGTCTCACATCTATTTGATGAGCGTGATCCTGCGGTTAAGAAGCTATTGACCATGGCGATTGATGCGTGCCGTAAAGCAAACAAATATGTCGGCATCTGTGGTCAGGGTCCATCAGACCATCCAGATCTTGCGTTCTGGCTGATGGAACAAGGTATCAGCTCAGTGTCGTTGAACCCTGATTCTGTACTAGATACTTGGTTCTTCTTAGCTGGTGAAGAAGCGAAGTAAGCCGTAACGTTCAGTCACAGCAGTAATTCACACAGTCATTAAAGAAACAATGATTAGGGTCTATTTGAAAAATATTAAATAGACCCTAATATTATGTATCATATATAGTGACTTAAGATATGACTAACTATGCAGGCAATTATGCAGATTTTCCTTGCTCGAAATAACGTACAAGCTGGTCCTTACAATTTGGAGCAGCTGAATATCATGTTGGCATCTGGTGAAGTACTGCTGGATGATTTGATGTGGCATGAAGGCTTAGACCAATGGCAGCGTGTCGGTAACTTGACCAATAATCAAACGGTTTATCGACCTACCAACTTTGGCAAGCCTAAGGTTAATGACTCTATTATCAATAATGTAACTGTTTTTCCTGAAGACAACGCTAGAAATAGCTCGGATAGCAAATCAGTTTCATTAGATAGATTGTATGGCAAGCCTGAACGTCCGAAAGACACGGATAAAAATGTGAAAGCTGACATGACCACCAATCGTCAGCACACACCGCACAATAATGTGTCACTAAACAAGGCTAATAGCAATCAGGCTGCGTCGAGCAAAGACAAAGTCGTCGGCAATGTGGTACTTGCACCGATTATGTCGCGAGTATTAGCAACAGCCATCAATGGACTACTCTATCTACTGGCTATTTTTCCGCTAGTGATGGCATTGACAAAAATGGACGTGGATTATACCAAATTCCAAAATATCCAAGACATGGATGCGGCTTATCAGTATTCAATGACACTGATGGAGAGTCTTCCTAGTAGCACATTGATGATGTCGCAAGTGATGGTATTTGGCTTGTTTGCGCTGCAATTGGTATTTATCACACTGCGTGGTCAGTCACTCGGTAAGCTGATTACGGGTATTCGCGTGGTGGATCAAACCACCCATCGGTTGCCCTCTTTTACCAAGCTTATTGGTGTGCGTACTTTGTTATTGTTTATTATTTATAACTTATTGTTCTCGTTTACCAGCTTCTTAGGGTTCGTGATTATTGCTATTCATTATTACATGGCATCGAAAAGCCCTGAAAATATCGGTTGGCATGACAAGTTGGCCAAAACCTTAGTGGTAAAAGCAGATAGCAGTCAGTTAGTGAAAGAACCAAAAATAAAATAGCTTGTTTATTAACAATCCATCTTATTATTTTGATAAAAAAGCAGCGCGATATCGCTGCTTTTTTATGAACCGAGCATTTTTAATTATTGTTATAATTTATTAACGGTGGCTCAGTGATTAACCTTTGTGTTAGTTGCCGAGTACTGTTATAATACGGCGCTTTATAAACTAAGCTTATTTCTTATTATTTTTTATAATAATAGCTAGAAATCGGGCTTACCTTATAAATCTCCTTGCTATTAACATAGGGTTAATAGCTACTAATCCGTAAGGAGTCATAATGCGACATTACGAACTGGTGTTACTTGTACACCCAGACCAAAGCGACCAAGTGGTCGGCATGGTTGAGCGCTACATCAAGTTAGTTCAAGACAACAACGGTGTTATTCATCGTTTAGAAGATTGGGGCCGCCGTCAATTGGCATATCCAATCAACAAGATTCACAAAGCTCATTACGTTCTTTTCAACATTGAAACTGACGGTGAAACTTTAGCTGAACTTGAAGAATTATTCCGTTATAACGACGCGATCATTCGTAGTCTAGTTATGCGCCGTGACGACGCTGTCACTGAAGAGTCGCAGTTAGCCAAGAATGCCGATGAAAAACGCGCACGCAAAGCAACTACTCGTCGTCCAGACAGTCGTGAAAACGATAATGACGACAACGACAACAGTGAAGACTAATTAAAGGAGAATACTCATGGCACGTTTCTATCGCCGTCGCAAATTCTGCCGTTTCACTGCTGAAGGCATCACTCACATCGATTATAAAGATGTTGAATTGCTAAAACAGTACATCAGTGATAATGGTAAAATCGTACCAAGCCGCATTACCGGTACATCTACTAAATATCAGCGTCAACTAGCTACTGCTATCAAGCAAGCTCGTTATTTATCGCTACTTCCATACACTGATAACCATCAGGGTTAACCGTTAATTTTAACTAGGAATGACTCATGCAAATTATTTTGTTACAGCGTATCGTCAACCTTGGTAAACTCGGTGAAACTGTCGATGTGAAACCAGGTTACGGACGTAACTTTCTTATCCCTTTGGGTAAAGCACTACCTGCTACTGCAGCTAACATTGAAAAGTTCGAAGCACGTCGTGCCGAGCTTGAAGCTGAAGAAGCGAAAGAAGTAGCTGTTGCTCAAGAACGTGCTGATGCGCTAACTGACGTTAATGTCATCATGCGTGCTAAATCAGGCGACGAAGGCAAGCTATTCGGCTCTATCGGTACTCGCGATATTGCTGAAGCATTGACTAACTCAGGTCTAGAAGTAGACCGTGCTGAAATCAAGCTTCCTGAAGGCACTTTACGTCAAGTTGGCGAATACAATGTTGATATTCAGCTACATCATGACGTTACCGCTACTATTCTAGTTACCATTCTTTCTGAAGATGGCGACAACGAAGAGTCAGCAACAGAAGTTGAAGACGAGAACGAAGATTATTCAGAAGAGTAATTTTTTGAATATCTAGATCTAGTCTAAAAAAGCCAGTAACGTCATGTTGCTGGCTTTTTTGCGTTTTGCTATCGCGTTTAATTTAAGATTTTATCAGGTATCTTGAACAGTGATATATTCTAGCAACTATTTGTAATAAATAGCTTGGAAAGCCTATACTTAACAATAAGATACTACCTATAAAGTCATCTTTATTATTGTCACCTGACTTGATATGCTCGTTGTATTTGATTGATAGATTTTATTTAGATAACGATAGGCTGCAATGACATGATAAATACTGACGACAAATTACGATGTACCCAAGGCAATCACTTTTATAGCGAAGGTGAAATTTATAAGGTGGGTAGAATCGTTAATAATAAATACTTTCAAATCCTAACTGATAATGATGCAGACCACTGGTATGCAACACTGGATGATAGAGGCATTTATGTGAGCTTTGATTCAAACCTAGGATTAGCAGAAAACGAGAGAGCCTACTTTGAAAAAATCGATGAGCTACAAGCTGAAAGCTAGCAGCCTCCTAAATTATTCAAAAGCACTCAAAAGCATTCAAAATTTAAAAACGGTCAACATAATGGCCGTTTTTTTAATTAAATATCAATACGATTACAGGATAGATATGCGACAGAGCGCGGCCACTCAGCGGCTGTTTTCGGCACTTCTTGGTCAGCAGCTATTATCTTGGCTGCATTTATCCAGCCTGTATGACCGATGACTAATACTGGGCTATCTTCTTGTTCAGCTGAAATCTTAACCAACCAACCTTCAACACGCTCAAATAGCTGCTGCAAGCTCTCTCCATGACTGGGGGCAAAATGTGCAAAATTATGACACCACTCATCAATCTCTTGCTTGGTGATTTGCGCCCACCGACATCCATCCCATTCGCCAAAATTAATCTCAGCCAATTCAGGTGCGACTCGACACTCAAAACCACGTTGCGCTAATATTTGCCCGACTTTTAGTGAACGTTGTAAGGGGCTGACCCAAATTGTTTTTGGCAATTGATGCAAACGCACAAAGCGCTCGATTTTATTGGCAAGACGTTTCAACTTACGTTTATCGACGCCGACATCAGTTTGTCCAATACAAATTCCTTCAGTATTCATCGGTTTGGGATGACGCCAAATATGAAAAATCATTTGCTGTTACTATCCTATTTTGAGCATCATTTTTATATCAGATAAACGGTATAGAAGCAGCCAGTCCGATATAAATAGCAATTTCACTAAGCTGCTGCGTCGCGCCGAGCCCATCGCCCGTGTAACCATCCAAGCGCCTGCGCAATAAACGTCGCATGTAGTCAGTGGCTATCAGCGCCAATATAAATGCTAACAACCATTGAGCAAGCCCAATCTGCTGCATCGTATTGGGAAATATAAGGGCGACTAAAATAATAGCCAATATTAGCCAGCCACTGCTATATAGCCCTTGTATTGGCGTCAACTGCTGCGCCATCGGTTTGGCTTTTGCGTGTTCTATCTCTCCACCATAAGGCAGTAAAGACAGCAGGCTAATGCAAAGTAAACGCGACGCGGTATGTCCTATGATAAGCGCGATGACAGCTATCGGTATGGGCATCGAGGCAAGTAAGCTAATTTTGAGTAATAGCGCCGACACCAAACCTAATACACCATAAGTACCTAGGCGTGAGTCTTTCATAATAGTCAGTGTGCGCTCGCGAGTCAGACCACCGCCTAGACCATCACAGCTATCCGCAAGACCATCTTCATGAAAAGCGCCAGTGAGCTTAATTCCAAAAGCTGTGCTCAGCACTGCAGCAACTAGGGGCGTAAATAACAGACTGCCCAGCCAAAACACGCCAGCACAGAGTAAGCCAACCAGTAAACCGACTGCGGGGAAATGGCGGCTACTCTGATGCAACCATTGCGGATCATAATGTTTAAATGGCGGTACTGGTAATCTTGTTAAAAATTGAACGGCGACCAGTAACAAGATCCATTCATGCTTTATCAATTGAACAAGGGTTCGTCTAGGCAAAGACGGTTTTGATGGCTCTAGCTGATTTGATGGTTTGTTTAATGATTGTGACATCAGTTGTTTTGCTCACTGATACCGGCGTCACTAAAACTTGCCATCTCATTGATAATGGCGCAAGCGGATTGCAACAATGGATACGCGAGCGCAGCCCCGCTACCCTCGCCTAAGCGCATGCCCATATTAAGTAAAGGCTCAGCATTTAGTGATTTCAATAAATGCGCGTGCCCCGGCTCAACAGAATGATGAGCAAAGACCGCGTATTGAGCAACACCGGGCGCTAGGCGTTCAGCCACCAATAATGCGCTACTGGCAATAAAACCATCAATCAGGAGAATACGCCGTTCACTAGCAGCCTGAATCAGCGCACCCGCCATCATAGCAATCTCAAGCCCGCCCAATGCAGCGAGTACATCAAACGGTGCTTGTGCCTGTTGATGACGCTCTAATACTTGCGTCAAAATATCCGTCTTATGCTTTAATCCTGCATCATCAAGTCCTGTACCGCGACCGATACAATCAGCAATAGACAAGTCGCCCAGTCTTGCGAGCAAAAGACTCGCTGCTGAAGTATTACCTATGCCCATTTCACCAACAATCAACAGATTGCCCGCTAGATTCTTGACGACTTTCATGCCGTTTTCTAGCGCTGCTAAACACTCTGTTTCTGTCATCGCAGGCTCTGTTAGCGCATCACGACTACCATGACGAACCTTGTAATCCAGCAATTTTGGATGAGGAGCAAAGTCGGCATCCACCCCAGCGTCAACAACCTTTAACTCAATATTATGCTGGCGTGCCAGTACGTTGATGGCGGCACCGCCTTGCAAAAAGTTATGAACCATTTGCGCAGTGACAGCACTAGGAAACGCTGATGTACCATGCTTAGTTAAACCATGGTCTGCCGCAAACACTCGTATTTGCGCTTGCTCAATATGCGGTGTGATCGTTCCTTGAATCATGCCCAACTGCACAGCGAGTGCCTCTATTCGCCCAAGCGCGCCCAGCGGCTTGGTTTTTAGGTCTATAATCTGCTGTAGCTGCAGACGTAATTCATCATTTTCTATATTGGCTATAGTAGGCGCGGTAAATATGGTCAAGGTAGGCATCCTGATAATGGTACGTGTGAAGCAAAAAGCACATACTAGCAGAGTATCTAAGCTTTACCATGAATAAAATCAAATATGAGCCGAATAGATTCCCTAGCAGCTTGGATTTACTATAGAATATGCCCCTTTAAAAATCCATATACCTATTGATGCTGCTATTAATGAAATAATAGCTCAGTAGCAGCATCCACAATTATCGCTATCAACCCTACATGTAGAGACAGTAATGATCGTATTTTGGCTTGTGCTGACCATTCTTTTTATTATTTTTGCCACAGCAAAGTTAAAGTGGCATCCTTTTTTAGTATTGATATTATCAGCCTTTTTAGTAGCGCTATTTTACCAAGTGCCGCTTAATACTGTTGCTAAAACCATCTCGGATGGCTTTGGCGGTATTTTAGGTTACATCGGTCTGGTTATTGTCTTCGGTACTATCATAGGGCTAATCCTTGAAAAAACAGGTGCCGCCATTGTAATGGCAGAAACGGTCATCAAAGTTTTGGGACCACGCTTCCCTACTTTGACCATGTCTATCGTTGGTGCTGTGGTTTCAGTGCCAGTATTCTGTGACTCTGGCTACATTATTTTAAACTCATTGAAAGAAACATTGGCCGAGCGTTTACACGTGTCCAGTGTGGCGATGAGCATTGCCTTAGCGACAGGCTTATACGCAACCCATACCTTTGTACCACCAACCCCAGGTCCAATTGCCGCAGCAGGTAACTTAGGGTTAGAGTCCAATTTAGGCTTGGTTATTATGGTCGGTGTGGTGGTGACAGCGGTTGCTGTACTGGCTGGCTGGTGGTGGTCTAATCGATTCTTAAATGTCGCTCCCGACAATATCGACGCACTGGACGCGCCAGCAGCGACTTTGCCTGAAAACATGAAGACACGCGACGACTATAGCAGCATGCCGTCAGCAACAATGGCGTTTTTGCCTATTATTGTCCCTATCCTATTGATTTGCTTATCGTCTGTTGCTAACTTCCCAAGTGCACCATTTGGCAGTGGCACGTTGACAGATATTTTAGTGTTCATCGGCAATCCACTCACGGCATTACTGATTGGTTTATTCTTGTCTTTCTTACTAATTAACACTGAGCAAAAAACACAGCAAATTAGCGACAGCATCTCTCAAGGTTTGGTTGTGGCAGCCCCTATCCTATTGATTACTGGCGCAGGCGGTGCATTTGGTGCCATGCTAAAGGTCACACCGATTGGCGACTATTTAGGTACGACATTGTCTGCGTTAGGGCTTGGTATTTTTATGCCATTCATTGTCTCTGCTGCGTTAAAAACGGCACAAGGCTCAACCACAGTCGCCTTGGTCACCACCTCTGCGATGATCGCCCCGTTATTGGATCAAATTGGTCTCGACAGTGAGCTTGGTCGCGTATTTTGTGTGATGGCCATTGGTGCAGGTGCCATGACTATCTCGCACGCCAATGACAGCTTTTTTTGGATTGTCAGTCAGTTTAGTCGTATGAGTGTGGCGCAGGCTTACAAAGCCCATTCTATGGCAACGGGTATTCAAGGCGTGACTAGCATCGTCTTTATCTGGTTATTAACCTTGGTATTTATTTAAAGAGATTCAAAGAGACATTCATGAAAATTTTAATTGCTCCCGACTCATTTAAAGAAAGCTTAGAAGCACTGGATGTTTGCCGCGCCATTCAGTCTGGTTTTAGTCAGGTGTTTCCAAACGCTGACTATACGTTATTGCCGATGGCAGATGGCGGTGAAGGCACCTCTGCGGTATTGTCTTATGTATTAGGCGGACGCTGGAAAGAAGTGGTGGTACACGACCCACTCATGAGATCGATAACGGCAAAGTATTTGTTATTGCCCGACGCTACGGCTGTCATCGAAGTTGCTCAAGCGTGCGGATTACATCTACTGACAAGCGATGAACGCAATCCTGTCATTGCTAGCAGTTACGGTGTCGGCGAGCTGATTGCTGATGCGTTAGAAGAAGGGGCTAAACGTATCGTGATTGGTCTAGGTGGTAGCGCAACCAATGATGCAGGTCTTGGCATGCTAATGGCATTAGGCATCACATTTCACGATATCGATAACACTCTACTCACTCATGGTGGTGGTGCACTTGCCAGCCTACATAGGCTTGATAATATAAATCTTCATGCAAAGGTATTAGACACAGTATTTGAAGTCGCTTGTGATGTGACCAATCCATTATGTGGTCTTTTGGGTGCGAGCGCAGTATTTGGTCCACAAAAAGGCGCTTGTCCAGAGCAAGTAAAAGCTTTAGATAAAGCACTCAGTCACTTTGCCACCATGTGCGGTCATCACGGTTATGAGGACTGCCAACATGTCGAAGGCGCTGGAGCAGCTGGTGGTCTTGGCTACGCGATGATGACGTTCTTTCAAGCTCAGCTAAAATCAGGCTTTGACACAGTTGCTGAGGTGGCTCATTTATCGCAGCATATCGCAGAGGCTGATCTCGTTATCACTGGCGAAGGTAAGCTTGATGCGCAGACAGCCATGGGTAAAGTTGCAGGTGGCATCAGTCAGCTTGCCAAAGCCAGCCATACGCCGGTCATTGCTATCTGCGGCAGTGTTGACGGACTCAAACCTGCGCAAACTAGCCAGTTCGAGGTCATCATGCCCAGTATTCAAAAAGTAGATACCATCGAAAACGTACTGAGTCAGGCTTATGACAATATTGAAACCACGGCTGTCAATATCGCTGCGGCTATGCGCTTAGGTATGAATATGAGATAGATGTTTTTATCATTTTAAAGCAGAACAGAGCCAAACCATTTAATCTGTTTTTTGGCTCCATTCTGTATACATATCACAATATTTCTGGATGCCAGTGTCACAGATACGCTTTAACCCTGCTAACCCACCTACTCTATCGCCATAGACACCATCACTTAGAATATAAATTTTTGCTAATTCGTTTTGCACGTCTTGATATCCTAGCTGACTATAGCTTTCAAACCAATGCGCTGCTTTGCTATAGTCTAATTTTACACCCTCGCCTTTATAATACATAAAACCAAGGTTAAACTGAGCTTCTGCCATGCCTTGCTTAGCTGCTTTTTCGAACCATTCAGCCGCTTTTGCGTTATTTTTAGAAACCCCTTGACCCTGCTGATACAGAACACCTAAATTAAATTGAGCACCAGCAACGCCTTGTTCAGCAGATTTTTTGTACCATTTAAACGCTGCTATATTATCTTTAGGGACACCTTTCGCATCGGCATAAGCAATGCCTAAATTAAACTGTGCTAACTTGTTATTTTGCTCAGCTGCCTGTTGCCAATGTTCAAGGGCGCTGATATCGTTTTGAACGACACCTTCACCTTTAGAGTAAAGATTACCAAGATTATATTGCGCTCTGCTATAGCCTTGTTTAGCAGAATTGCTATAGTAGGTAAAGGCTTTTTCATGGCTTTGTGGTACAGCTATACCTTGATTGTACATAACACCGATATTATATTGCGCTTCAGCTAATCCTTGACTGGCAGATTTATTCAACCACTCAAAAGCTTTGACATTATCTTGCTCAACATCTGAACCTGCTGCATACATAACACCCAAATTATACTGAGCAATAGCATTTCCTTGCCGTGCTAGCGACTCAATAGTAGCCAAATCACTTATCAACACTGAATCTTCGGCAATAGCAGGTATTGGTAGTCCAGCTATCATATAAATCATTACAATATTAAAGCATGTCTTTTTTAATAGCTGTATATTCATTATTAGTCCATAGATGTAGCATAAATCGAAAATATATCTAAATAAATTATGGCGTGTTTAACGTTCATATATAGATACTGTTGCTAGCCAAACTGTATTACAAACAAAATGTAAGGCTAATTATTCATGTATTAATGCTATAGCCATTTCGTTACTTCATCAATGACAGTATGCATTCTATTAGAGAGTGTATGCCGTCGTCTTACTGCAAGATATAGCGTCTCGCTAACTGCAACAGGCAGATGATGGCTCTTAATAAGCTCAGGCTTTGGATAAGCAGCCACTGCATGTGCAGGTAGCACCGTAAAGCCTATACCCCTACTGACTGGCTCTAAAATTAAACCAATCTGATTAGAAAAGCCTTTTTTCTCAAAGTCATTGATGTGCTGGAATTCAGGATAATTAGCGCTTAGCAGCATACCTGCATGGTGTGCACCATCTGGATGATCAATAAAACCAAGCTCGGTGAGATACTCCCAGCTCGGCTCTACCGTAGTTGCAGGTGTCACTAATATTAGCGCTTCTTGAGCCATAGACTTACAACTGACTGTCTCCTCATCTGAGACATCCGTCATAAAACCAATGTCAATCTCATGATTGGCAAGTGCCCGCTCTATATCAGCATTGGGTGCAAAGCGATAATCAATCACTAGTTTTGAATGCTGCTGCTGTAGTGTCAAAAGCTGCGGATATAGCTTGAGTCCCACACTACCAGGCGACATCAAACGTACCAACCCTTCATAATGAGGATCTTCACCGATGCGCTGCTCCAGATTTGATAAGCGCTGCAATATCTCCCCTGCTTCTTTATAGAGCTGTTCACCTGCATTGGTCAGTGAAAACTGCTTTCCTTGACGAATCAGTAAGTCTGTGTCCAACTGATCTTCTAGCTTACGTATATGCTGACTCACACCAGATTGGGTCATGTGTAAGCGTTCAGCCGTACGAGTAAAGTGCCCGAACTCGGCAAGCGCACAAAAAGTGCGCAACCATGTGATATTTATCATTACGATACATAATTATTTATATAATATTTGATAATTTTATATAATAATCGTATGTTTGTATACTGGCCTCATGTTAAATAAGAGTACAACTAACAGGAGCAAAAGCTATGAACAACGTTTATCCAAGGAGTTTTTCGCACATCGGCCTTTCAGTTCCCGACCTAGAAGCCGCCGTAAAATTTTATACTGAAGTAATGGGTTGGTACACCATCATGGAGCCAACAGAGATTGTTGAAGATAATAGCCCGATTGGTGAGATGTGTACTGAAGTATTCGGTTCAGGTTGGGGCAGTTTCCGTATTGCTCACCTATCTACTGGTGACCGTATCGGTGTTGAGATTTTTGAATTTAAAAATCAAGAAAACCTTGAAAATAACTTTGAATATTGGAAAACAGGTATCTTTCACTTTTGTGTTCAAGATCCAAATGTTGAAGAGTTGGCTGAGCGCATCGTTGCAGCAGGCGGTAAAAAGCGTATGGAAAAACCACGCTATTATTACCCTGGTGAAAAGCCTTACCGCATGATCTATATGGAAGACCCGTTTGGCAATATCGTCGAGATATACAGCCACAGCTACGAGCTTATTTATAGCGAAGGCGCATACTAAGTTCAGTGTAAATACAGCTTAATACAGCCTTGACTTGTATCTGACTGATAAACAAATAGCGACCTCAGAATATGAGATCGCTATTTTTATTTGTCTGCTTTCTACATGAGCAACCTATTATATAAGAGGTAAGCCATGCTACTATTTAGGTAGCTATACATAGCATCTACCAAATGAAACAACCCATTATCAAGGATGATAAATGACAAACTCTGACGTTGCCTTAGACATGGACGACTTTCCCGTTATTAGAAAAGACGATAGAAAAAGTGGTGTGGTCACTCTCACCTTAAACCGACCAAAGCAATTCAATGCCTTATCCGTTGAGCTACTCTCTGCGCTACAATCGGAACTGGACAGTATCGCTCAAGATGACAATATCCATGTAGTCGTCATTGCAGCAAATGGTAAAGCGTTTTGTGCCGGTCACAATCTAAAAGAGATGCGCGCACATTCAGATGAAGCCTTTCAGCGCGCCCTATTCCAACAATGCAGTCACATGATGCTCACTATTAACCGTATGCCACAAGTCGTGATTGCAAAAGTGCAGGGCATCGCGACAGCAGCAGGGTGCCAACTGGTCGCTGCCTGTGATTTAGCCGTTGCCGCTGATGAAGCCAAATTTGCCACTTCAGGGATAAACGTTGGGCTTTTTTGCTCCACACCTGCTGTAGCCGTCAGTCGCAATCTACCTCGTAAGCAAGCGTTTGAGATGCTGATTACTGGTGAGTTTATCGATGCACATACCGCCCTACAATATGGATTGATTAATCGAGTTGCACCATCAGAGCAATTAGAACAAGTCTTGCAATCGTTGATAACGGCGATTACTACCAAATCTCCAGTAGCGGTAAGAACTGGCAAAGATATGTTTTATAAGCAATTGAATATGAGCGTCGAAGATGCTTATGACTATGCCAGTGAAGTGATGACTTGTAATATGATGGCAGGCGATGTGAGTGAAGGTATTGACGCCTTTGTTGAAAAGCGCCAAGCGGTATGGAAAGGATGCTAACTGTTTGACGAAAATACTCTGACTAAAAAAAGATGACGTTGCTATTATTATGAAGCCATCAAAGCGCCCACAATCATAAATGCAACGGCTATGAGTGATCTCAAAAATGGTGAACTGCACTCTGCCCAGCGAGTGATAATAAAGTATAAATTGGCAAATGGAAGAAATAGATATAACAGCCCCCAGAGCACCGACTCTTGGAAGGCTATAATAATTAACTTAATGCTATAAATAATGCACATGATGCTTGCGATGACAAGTAAAATAACACCTATGAATTCCACGTGAATTTCCTCAAAATGTTCAATAAGAAACAAACTATTATTAATTTAAAAAGACATTGAAAATATAACTACCAGCAGTTTGCTTAGCCATCAATGCTAAAAAATGATGGTTTTGAGAGGCTGTTTATTATCTCAGAACTGTTGCTGGCGTATAATAACAGGTAACGTGAGAAAAACATAATATTATAAAACATAAGTTGAATAAATATAGCTTAATCTACTTTGATCGCTTATAAAAACATATTCACAACCAATCTATGAGAAAACAGGAAAACAAAAAAAGGCCATGATAGCGATATCATGGCCTTTTTTAAACAACTACTACAATCAATCTGTTACTTACTCAGCGGCGATGGCAATCATCTCAACCAACAGCTCAGGACGTGCCAATGCAGACTCGCCACAAGCACGAGCTGGCGGCTGAATGCCTTCAAACCACTGGTCATAAACTTCATTCATAGCAGCAAAGTCTGCCATGTCTTTTATCCAAACCGTTACTGACAGTAGTTTTGATTTATCGCTACCCACTTCTTCTAATAACGTTTGAATCTTTTCTAGACAAGTCAATGTTTGCGCTTTGATATCGTCTTCTGCATTACCTACCTGACCACATAAATAAATAGTCTGATTATGGATTACAGTTTTGCTCATACGTTGATTGCTATGCAGCTTCTTTATCATGTTATATACCTTCAATTTATTAATTTAAGTCTGTGCTAAATCTGTCAAATGCGCTGTTAATTAGAAAAACGCTGAGCACTGAATGGCGCAACATCTACTAATAATGGCTTGTCATGAATCATCTCTTCAACCAGACGCCCTGTCATAGGCCCTAAAGTAAAACCTTGATGACTGTGACCAAAGGCAAACCATAGTTTTTCATGCTTGTCTGCAGGACCAATAACTGGCTTCATATCAGGCATACAAGGACGCGATCCTGCCCATGCTTCAGACTCTACTGCATCTTCTAATGGTAAGATTTTTCTTGCCAGCTTCAGAACCGTTTTTAATTGACCAAAGTTCTTTGGTGCATCCATGGTAGTCATCTCAGCACCGGTCGTGATACGGATACCCTGCTGCATTGGCCCCATCACAAAGCCTTTGTCCATATCAAACATACTGTGATTGATGGTGTTCTTTTCTGTCACTTTGAAATGCTGATGATAGCCACGCATTGGGAACAATGGCAGATTATAGCCAAGTGGCTTGATCAAATCATTAGACCATGGACCTGCTGCGATAACCAACTTATCACTATAATAAGTGTCATTATCAGTAATGATTTTCCAACCTTCACCGTCTTGTACGATTTCTTTTACATCGCTCTCTTTAATCGTACCACCCATCTCTTGGAAATTTTTTGCATAGGCTTTTACGAGCGAGCTTGGGTTTGACACTTGCCAAGAGTTTTTCCAATGAATCGCACCAACGAAACCTTCAAAATTAGCGCTAGGCTCCATGGCTTTTAGCGCTTCAAGGTTCAATACGTTATGCTCAACTCCTTGATTGCGCGCATCAATGGCTGATGCTTGCGCTTCTTTAAACGTCTCTTCAGAACGATGCAGTTGTAACCAACCATCACGAGTAATTAGCTCGTCAGCACCAGATGCTGAAATCATTGTTTGATGCTCATTGGTACAATGCGCAATCAATGTCTGCCATTCTGATTCTATTTTTTTGACCGAAGCGGGCGTAGAGTATTTCCAATACTGCAACAACGCTTGGTGATAACGCAAAATTGCTGGGATACGATAACGAATATCAGTGCCTTGGTTCGGTAATACTCTGATCATTTCAGTCAATTGACGAGGAAAAGGATGGGTATGAATGGCTTCGCGCTGAATCAATCCTGCATTGCCATACGAGGTCTCTGAGCCTGGCAACTTCTTGTCTAACATCAGTACTTTTGAATTATTTTTTTGTAAATGCCACGCGACTGACGTGCCAACCATACCTGCACCGATAACGATCACTTCATAGCGCATAACCTATCCTTTTCTTATGGTGTTAATACAGAGTATCAAATATGAGGGTCTAACGGAATAAGGTGGTAATAGTAACGTATTGAGCTGAATATTAAACCCCAATCTCATAAATATTTTTGCTATTAAATACTTTTGGTTATGGGGTTTTTGAAAAGGTATTTTTGATAGGAATAATTTAATAAGTTAACGAAGGTTTTGTCTTTAAATTATTCTTTCTAAACTGAATATAGGTAATTCTAGTCGGTTATTTAGAAACGCTATTGAAGTAATAAACATATTTTACAAAAAGGTGGTGCGTTGCGTAGCTTCCAAAATTTTATTTGTAGTCAACTTCTCTTTCAAATAATAGCTGCAACCAGTCACTGAGACCATCAGTATCAAAAGCCTTTGCACCGTAGCCAAGATTTAATAAATCCTCAGGCAAATATTCATCAAATTTCTCAATCATCTTGTTGGGTACGTTTTCGGCAAGCTCAGTCGCAGACGGCATATTACTGGAGGCTAAATCTCTCAAAAACCTAATAACCTGAACCGAATTGACTTTATGAACACAGATAACTCCTGCATATACCTCAGTAGAGAAATCATGCTGCATAAGCAAAGCTGCTAGGGTATGAACGACTTTGTCTCCGCGCCATGTAAAAATATAAGTATTACCGTCTTGATCTATTATTGGCCGATGACGCAATTGACACCTATCAAAAGTCTCAATGCTTTCTGTAAACAATTCACGCGCCGTTTTATCAGCAAAATCGACTTTTTTATCGCCGACTGAAATACGATAGTCACCTTTAGTTAATATGTCATACATCTCTTGACGGACTCGGTCGTGTATCGACATATCTCCGCCGCCATCAAATTTTGGAGGCTGACCGCCGCCTTGGACAGCAACCACATAAATGACCTTTTTATCCATATCGATATCTTTGACTTGCCAGCGTATACCCGCAAAGATGATGTATTGTTCGGGTAGCAGCAAAGTAGTGACGGGTAATGTGCCTAGTGTTTTACTACCAGCCACAAGACGATATTCCTCTGGCGTTTTAAACACCGCATAAAAAGTATAATGACCAACGATACGCTCGCCTACTATCCCTAATACCAATTGCTGATTGCCAAGCTGAGTAATCAGTTGCATCGCGCCCATTTGTGATAATAAGGATTTAAAGTGAGTAGGCGTTATCTTTTGAAAAGGTCCTTGTCTACATAGCAAAGTATAAATTTGGTCGGCACGGATACCACCCCATTGACCGATAGTCGCGAGCACTTGATGAAGGAGCGTTGAGAAGTGATAGAGCGACGTATCGGCAGGCTCAAACCATCTGCTAGCGATAAGCAGTCTTATCATTGCTAATGACTGTATAAGCTGTAGTCGCAGTCTATCCACCAAACTGGTATCGATATCGATTTGCTTTTCGGTGATAAGCATACGCAGCACTGACGAACCACCGCGCCTACCCGAGCGCCCAAGCCGTTGCCGTAAGCTTGAAACTGAATGCGGAGCTGTCACTTGTACGACAGAATCAACTTTACCAATATCTATACCTAGCTCTAAAGTCATGGTACAGACGGCGGTAGTCGGCAAATCCTCTTTTTGCAAACGCTGCTCTAAACCTTCTCTTAATTCTTTTGCTAACGAGCCGTGGTGGGGGAAAAACTCATTGGGAACGATATTATGCTCACACTTGTCACTTAGCAATGCAGCTATGAGTTCAGTACGCTTACGGCTATTGGCGAATATAAGATGATTACCGCCACGGCAGAAGCGATATAAATCCGTGCATATTTGTGATTGAGCATCATGAGCAAGCTGATAACTATGAATTAGAGAATTATCATCCTTAAACTCACTAATCTGAGCACTTTCGCTTTTCGAATCAATAGCTATATAGCTCTCATCAATGTCATTATTATCATAATAGCTCTTAGACCCATTGCTTTGAAGCTTGTGCATTACTTGGTTAGGGTCTACATAACCTTTTAGCTGAACTTTGACGTTGGAAGTCGATTCAGTATCCTTAATAATGACACAAGGTAAAGAATTATTGGGGCGTAGTGATAAAGGCACAGTTTCTATATCGCCCAAAGTTGCACTTAATGCCACTCGTGGAATAGGCGCGTCTAGCCGTCCAGCTACATGCTCAAGACGGGTCAAAAGTGACAATAGATGCTGACCACGCTCGCTACCCAAGAAGGCATGAAACTCGTCAATGACAATATATTTGAGCTCGCCAAAAGCTTGTTTCACCCAGCCTGCATCTCGTATTAGTAGAGACTCAAGCGATTCAGGGGTAATCAAAATAATACCCGATGGCGACTTTTTCTGTTGCTTCTTTTTAGCTAGCGCACTGTCACCATGCCAAGGCGTCACTTGCATATCGAGCAGCTCTGCTAGACTTTGCAAGCGTCGATACTGGTCATTAATCAAAGCTTTTAACGGACTGATATAAAGAATACCAACGCCCTTGTCTTGATGAGCGATAGCGCTACAGGCAGGCAAAAAGAAAGCTTCTGTTTTACCCGCAGCGGTTGCCGCACTAATAAGCACATCCGTTTGCCCTGATAAAATGGGCGCAATGGCTTTGGCTTGTACTTCCCGGAGTCCATGCCAGCCTTGGTCAAATATCCAGCGTTGTATACGCTTATCAAGCTCAGTATGGGCATCTCTCAAATTAAATCTCTCAAAGTAGGCATTCGTCTTATAAGCTAAAGTCTGCTAGTCCATCATCTTCATCCATGTCACTAAGGTCGCTCATATCGATGTCCATATCTGAAGGTGTTTCAGGGTCGATAGCTACGGATTGAATCAGATGATTCCATGAGATAGTAGGATTTTGGTCGATGACAGCTAGCATATCTAAAAATGCCTTGATGGTATTACGTGGCGTTCTGAAGTAAGCATCGCCAATCGTTTGGCTACAGTGTTGCAAGAAAGCTTGTAGTGATTCATCAGGCACTAGATATGCAGACTCATCGCCGCCTGCATAAACATGACGTAGGTTTTTTAGCAAAATATACAGCTCCTCTGGCGTTAGGCTAGCCAAATGTAACGCTGGAGAAGAATAATCAATTACCCCTGCCTGCTTGGCAAAGCTGTTGTCCGCTAAGCGAGTTTGCAAAGCATCGTAGCTGTATAAGCCTTTGCGCGGATCGAGTAAAAACTCAGGCGTACCCCCTAATAAAAACCCTAAATGCTCAGCTGTACCTTGCAAACAATCATTTAAGATACGCAATATTTGCTCATAGTTACCTTGGCGCGCTTGAGTGCTGTTAAGCTTGTATAGATTGACCATCTCGTCCAAATTAACGAGCAATCCTTGATAACCAGCTTGACGGACGAATAAACTCATGATTTTTAAAGAGTCATAAAAGGATGAGTCGGAAATAATAGTGCGCACACCTAAGTCGCGTCTGGCATCAGTCTTAGTAGCGTATTCTGCACGTAACCAGCGAATAGCGTTGGCTTTTAACTCGTCATTACCTTCTTCGTGCCCTTGCCAATAAGCTTCAATGACTTTTGCAAAATCATAACCACCTACCAACTCAGTCAATTCAGCTAAATTTTGCTGGATAACGTCACTGATAGCCTCTCCGCTACTGTCCGCTTGTTTTCGTGCTTCGGTAATAAAACGCTCAACCACACTAGCAAGCCCATTGCCATCAGGCTTATTGCGCGTCGATAAGTTACGCATCAGCTCAGAATATAAATTCCTCGCTTGGCCTGACGATGCTTGAATGCGTCTGTCAGGCGATAAATCCGCATTCACCGTGACCAATTTACGCTCAAGTGCAATGGCGCGAACCACGCTCAAAAAGAAAGTCTTGCCCGACCCATATTCCCCAATAATCAGCCGAAACGCAGAACCGCCATCAGCCACACGTTCAATATCATCTATCAAAGCTTTGAGCTCATTAATACGTCCCACTTGGATATGCTGAATACCAACTTTGGGGGTAACGCCAGCCTTGAGCGACTGGATAATCGCGTCGCGTTCTTTGGCTCTAATTTTTTTACCACTCATCTTTATTCCTTTTTAATCCACTATTTTTAGTGTGCTAATTTTTATGTGCTATGAATTCAACGCTTTTAACTCGTCGACAATCTCAAAATCAACGACCACTTCATCATCATCTTCTAATACGGGTGCATCAACTTTATCGTATGCCCAGTCGTTAATGGTTTCGATAGCGCCATTTATCATTAGATTTAACGATTCGCATAATTCGTTGACGGCTTCACGTTGCCATACTTCGGCACTAATAAGCTCTTGATACAGTTGGCTGTGACTACGATCTAGTCCCTTTATGACCGCCTCATTACCTGAACTATGCTTGTTAACAGGCACGTTACTCTGATGCTCAGTCGCCGTCTTACTGCTTATTTTTAATAGTACACTATCTTTTATATCATCTTCGCTTTCTTCATCTTCTACAGCAAAGATCTTACTTAGCATCGCTTTAGCCACTGCAGTCTCACGTTCATGTAGCGCCAACAGTTCAGCATCAAAACTAAATGAACGGCTACTTTTGCTGCTATTATCTTTGGTTTCGGGCTCATTTTTTATGCCTATGTTTACTTTTTTATTCGTCGTTAGCTGATGAATATCACTAGTCACTAACGTTTTATCCAGACCTAAAGCTTGATATAATTTTTCGATTTGTTTGATTTGACTGGGTTCAATATTGCCATTCGCTAAAGCAACAGTAATGATAAAACGGCTGATAAAGCCAATATATTGCGCGTCAAGATCAGCCAATGTCGCTTTTAGACCTGCCATATTTGCTGGGGTATTTAACTGCCATAGCAAATAAGCGGTCAGCGATTCTTTTTCAATAGTGGTCAGTTGACTGTCTTGATTGAGCAGCGTCAATAGTGTATCCACTTCCCTTTTATCAACATAACCATTAATAGTCGCTACCATTGCCCCTAATCTCATAGCTAGACTGATTTGATAGAACGACGAGCTCGGTTCGAAACCTTCACAATGCGCATCATGATCGCAAACAAATAGCACGGCATAACCGTCCGATTGCAAGCGCGTCTGATGATAACGTTGGTCTGGAGCAATACCAAAACCAGCAAGCTCTACCAAATTAATAATCAGCTCATTTTGTTTTTTACTCAGCGCTTTGCTAGATGTTGGCGACAAAGTTTCATCCAAATATGCCCATAACTCTTTAGTCGTTGTCAGCCCTTCATCGTTTTCTATAATGGACTGTGCCCATGTTTTAAATTTTTCAATTGCAGGATGGTGATAGTTATGAAGCAAGGGTTTCGGCAGTAGCATAACAGCGGCAATATCATCAGCCGAGCGGCCTTCTTTTCCCAGATAACGACTGTAAGCATCTAAAGCATCATTGCATTGTTCAGCGATAGTTATAAGTTTTTTGACAGGTGCTCGCAGGATGCTTGGGTCTGGCAAGTCATCAAGTGTAAGATCTACGCTAATGATAGAACGACTAGCAGCGTTATAGATGAGCTTGAGCCTAGTTTTATTGGCAGAAACTACAAAACCGTTTGGATAAGCGTCATGGTAAAGAATTTTAAATAAATCTTTGAACGTATCTTCACAGCGCTTGGCGGGAGTTTTAAAATTGTATTCATTAGAATATACCAACCACTCCCATGCTAATGACGCAGGAATAGGCAATTGCAACGCTACCGTCTTTGCCAAATGCATCTTAAAGTTTAGGTTTTGGCTAGTGACAGGCGGTGGTAGTAAATGCCCTGTTTGCGCTTTGTCTTCAAATAACAAGGACCGAATAAGAGTCATAAATGCTAAAAAATGTGCTGAATAACTGTCGAACGAAGCAGACTGGCTGCCATAAATACGATTGAGTCGTGTCACTTCTTCATAGATAGCCATAAACTCAGTATCGGAGACAACATCATCGTTAATATGTTCAATGATACGGCGCTCAAAACCGCCAAAATAAATGAATACATAGCCAATAGGCGTACTTGGATGCGCGCGATTTGAAGCTAGCCAATCAAGATAAGCGCCTCGGCATTTAATGGACAAACGCTCATAACTTGGCCAATAACCAAGCGACTCATCATAATAAATTTGCGAAATACTGTGGATGATGTTTGGAGAGCTGGCAGGTAAACTGTCATCGACTAGCGAAGGTTCAATACCAAACCCCGTTAGCATTGTAAGCTGACCACCAACATAATAAAAACCGCGGTCAATAAAGCGTCCTTTAATATCAAAGGATTCATTTTCTTTGAACCAGCGTCCTAACTGCTTATTGGCTGAAACACCAGAAACATTGTTAGATTTACCAGATGAGATGATAAATGACGCGAAATCATCTGTATCATCATTTTGACTAGACTGACTTACTCTATGCCGGTTATCGGGCTTGATATCAGGTGGTAAGTCTATAAAGGCGGGCTTATTTGCTTTATTACCTTGAGCGTCGGCATCATATTTTTGTCTAAAAAGTGCCTTCACGTCGGCAATAAAATTCTTCATTAATGATAAAGTCCATGCTGAGTAGTACGAAGGTTGGTGTAAAGAATCGGTCGCCGATACCATTCTAACAACAAACGTGCATTATTTATGCCTGTATTTTTACATTATTTATCGATAAACAAAAAAATCACCACCACACTGGATCATCACTCTCTTCTCTCACTTGTTTAGAATTTTCTACCGTCACTTCATCAGCAGACAGCTCCGCGATAAACCGCGACGGCTTGTCAAAATACCCTGAATAACTGGCAAAGTAATCAGGTGCCGTTAGATACAGTCTGCTCTTGGCGCGACTACAAGCAACGTAGAATAATTTTCGTTCTTCTTCTAGCGCCTCAAAGTCATCCAAAGAGCGATAGTGCGGCGTGATACCATCGACCAATGAGTTAACAAACACCACTGGCCACTCTAAACCTTTGGCACTGTGAATGGTCGAAATCGTCACTTTATCTGTGTCATTATCTTCTGGTTTATCCATGGCTGCGACCGAATCATTGGGCGGATCGAGTGCCAAATTTTCTAAGAAGTTATCAAGGCTACTGTGTTCTATTGCCAAATTTTTGAGCACACGAAAGTCTTCGTTGCGCTCTCGCCAATTTTCTTCAATTGTTTTTAAGACAGGAATATAGAACTCTAAAATATGCTCAATGACCCTCTCGACGGATTCAGCCTGATTTGCCTTAGTCAGCGTATTATATAAAGGCTCAAGCTGTGCGCTTTTTTTAGCAAACTTTGGCGTGAGTAGTGGCTCAAAGGAGTTGTTATCGGCATTAATCGCTTGGGTCAAACACGTCGCGGTGACTATTCCCACGCCTTGGAATAAGGTTAAAATACGATGCCAAGCAATCGTATCATTCGGGTTATAGAGGACTTTAACAAAGGCCAAAACATCTTTGATATGTCGCCTTTCAATGAACTTGATACCGCCCACCACAATGAATGGAATATGACGCTCCATAAACTCTAATTGGACATAGTTAGATTGAAAAGATGTGCGGCACAGTACCGCAAAATCATCGTAGTCATGATCCGACTTTAGCTCGATGATTTTATCGGCGATATATTTCGCTTCTTTTGTCTCATTGCTTAGGCGGCTAAACACTGGCTTATGCCCACTTATCAATGCACCAGAGTACAATTGTTTTTGATACCCTAACGTGATTTGCGCGGACAATGCATTGATAAAATTTAAAACAGCAGGCGTACTACGATAGTTTTGCTCAAGTTTAATCAGGCTTGCTTCTGGATAGGTCTCACCGAAGAGCAAGATGTTCTCATAATTAGCACCGCGAAACGCATAGATACTTTGATTATCATCGCCAACGACCATCAGCGAGACCGACGCAGGTGCGCAAATCAGATCGATAAGCTGCTTTTGCGGAATATTGGTGTCTTGATATTCATCGACCATGATGTAGCGATATTGGTTTTGTAGCATTTGGCGAAAGGTATCATTCGTCTTCAAATGGCGCACGACCTGACTGATAATATCGTCAAAGTCGTAGAGATGATTGGCACGCTTGTACTCATGGAAATCAACTGCCAATTGTTCGATAATAGGAATATGCACAGCGATGTCAGGATAACTGCTTTCGATTAAATCACAGATGTGAATACGTCTATTCCGAGAGCTAGAAATGATATTTTGCAGTGTCTTTTTGCGCGGGAATGCTTGGCTCTTATTTTGCGCGGGATACTTTTTTTCTTTGTGAATTAAGTCGATGGCATCTTCACTATCGCCCGTGTCTAAAATCGTAAATCGCGGATTAATGCCCAATAAACCTGAATATTGACGCAGCAGCATATTGCAAAAAGAGTGAAAAGTACCACTGGTGATATCGTTGAGCCGTTTATCAGTTGGCAGCTTATCCTTTACCAAGTCTTCATCAGACTGTTTATCAAATAAGGTATTCGCAAGCAAAGACTTAGCTCTATCTTTTATTTCATTGGCGGCTTTACGCGTAAAGGTCAGTAGCAAGATGCTTTTGGGCGTGACCCCACTCTCTAATAAATAACTGGTACGATACGTAAGCGTTTTAGTCTTACCTGAGCCAGCTCCTGCTATAACCAAAACTTTGCCTTCGATAGTTGTGGCTGCTAATAATTGGTCAGGATTTAATTCACGAGCGTAGTCTACTTTTAACCCTAATTCACCATTCAGCCTTTCATTTAGTAGCTCAATACTTGCATCATTATTAGCATCGATTAAATTTTCCTCTAGCTTTTTAATGGCCTTTTCCAGACGCGCCAGCTTGGGCTTAATCTCGATGAAGTTCTGCGGATAATTGTAGTGGCGCGTGTCAAAGATCGTGGTAGTCATTATAAGGTTTTGCCTTTCATTTTATTTTAGCGGCCTATATCGATATGGCGTATTTATACATAGTGGTTTGCAGATTTTACTGAGAGCGCTTGGTATTCATAATGAAGATTACTCGTACAGTGTAACGAGTCGTAGGCGCTTACCTGTCATACACCTACAAGCCAAACTATCGTTTTATAGCACAGCTTACCATAATCGATAAAACAGCAAAATTGCCAGTCATGAGAAGAAGCAAAATCTCAGTATACAATACAACAACCTCACCCCTATTCAGGTAAATTTGCTACAATGTGCCCAATTTTGATTTATCATTTAACCAATCTTTATACCAACTGATTTTATTATTATATTGAGAGAATGTTATGGGTTTTAATTGCGGCATCGTCGGCCTACCAAACGTGGGTAAATCCACCTTGTTTAATGCGTTGACCAAAGCGGGTATCGCCGCTGAAAACTTTCCATTTTGTACCAAAGATCCCAACACAGGTATCGTACCAGTACCTGACCCACGCCTTAAAAAACTGGCTGATATCGTTAAGCCTGAGCGCGTATTGCCAACGACGATGGAGTTTGTGGATATCGCAGGTCTAGTCGCTGGTGCTTCAAAAGGCGAAGGTATGGGCAACCAGTTCCTAGCCAATATCCGTGAGACTGATGCGATTGCGCACGTCGTACGCTGTTTTGATGATGACAACGTCGTCCACGTTGATGGTCGCGTCAGCCCTATTGATGATATCGAAACCATTAATACTGAATTGGCATTGGCAGATTTAGAGGCCGTTGAGCGTGCCATCCACAACCAAACCAAAAAGGCTAAAGGTGGCGACAAAGACGCGCAAGCATTGCTTGATATCTTTAAAAAAGTTGAGCCTTTATTAGCCGAAGGTAAAGCGGCACGCGCAGCGAACCTAGATGCTGATGAGAAAAAACTCATCAGAAGTTATGGTTTAATCACCCTAAAACCAACCATGTATATCGCTAACGTCAGTGAAGATGGCTTTGAAAACAACCCTTACCTTGATGCGGTACGCAACTATGCGACTGGCGAAGATTCTATCGTTATCGCTCTATGCAACCAAATCGAATCTGAAATCGCTCAGCTTGATGAAGACGACAAAAAAGACTTCTTAGCTGAGATGGATATGGAAGAAGCCGGACTTGATCAAGTCATTCGCGGTGGTTATGATTTGCTAGATATGCAGACTTACTTTACTGCTGGTGTTAAAGAAGTGCGCGCTTGGACGGTTGCAGTTGGCGCAACGGCTCCGCAAGCAGCTGGCGTGATTCATACCGATTTTGAGCGCGGTTTCATTCGTGCCGAAGTCATTGCGTATGATGACTTTATCGAGTATGGCGGTGAAAAAGGCGCAGCTGCCGCTGGCAAATCACGCTTAGAAGGCAAAACCTATATCGTACAAGATGGCGATATCATGCACTTTAGATTTAACGTGTAACGTTAAGCGGTACATCCTGACTGATAGTTAATAAGCCGATGTTGGAAATTCTCCATCATCGGCTTTATTTTATCTTATAATTGTTATATTATAACATATCTTTATTTTACTATTTGAGGACTTATACTGTGACTGACTATTTCTCTTTTTCTAGATTTGCCAGTGTTGCGCTTGTAGGAAGTATCATGACAGGCTCTCTATTGGGCTGTCAGCCTAATAAAGAGACACCAGAATCTGAAAATGTAGTACAAATCGATGAGCATGAAACACATGAGCACGAAGAACACGAGGGAGAAGGACATGATGAGCACGATCACGAAGAACATGAAGGCCACGATCATGCAGAACATGCCAGCAACAGCACACCATTCTCTTGTGAGCCTACTGCTACTATCGGCGTGTCCTACCATGATGATACTACACCACAGACAGTGCACCTACTCATCGATGGTATCGAATACGATTTGACCGCTACCTCTGATAGCGACGCCAGTACCGAAAAAACTATCTATACCAGTGATATCGGATTGGATAACACCCATGGCATTATATGGCAGGTAAATGGTGACAAGGCAACGTTGCGAAATAAAACATTGGGCAGCAATGTAGCTATCGAAGAGGAAGAAGTGCTTTTCAACTGCCAGAAATCTTAATGTAGTTCTCTGACTATATATCTGTACCAAGGGCGCTATTTTGCTATGCTAGAGGCTCCCTTGGTTTCGGATGTTTCAATATGCTAACTACTCCAACCTCTTTGCCGTCTCCTACCACGCAATGGTCTCACCTTCTCAACTCACAGCGCCTTGGTGCTGCCAAAAAGCTTAACGCCAATACGAGTACTCGCTCTCAGTTTCACAAAGACTACGACAGACTGGTATTTTCGCACTCCTTTCGGCAGTTGAATCAAAAAACCCAAGTCCATCCATTAACCAATCAGCTCGGTATCCATACACGTCTGACTCATTCGCTTGAGGTCTCCTCTATTGGACGCTCTTTAGCAATGATGGCAGCAGAAAAGCTCCATGATAAATTAGCCAGCGGTCTACCAGCAGGCGTATCGCCAGCCGATGTCGGTGTCATTGTACAAGCCGCCTGCCTCGCTCACGATATTGGTAACCCGCCTTTTGGTCATGCGGGAGAGTATGCCATTCGAGATTGGTTTAGGCAGCCTGACACTCAAGCGATATTACAAAAGTTAAGTAGCAACGAGCGCTTGGACTTGCTGGCCTACGAAGGTAATGCACAAGGGTTTCGACTGTTGGCGCGTAATGAGCACCATCCTGATAAAGGTGGCATGCGTCTCACTTGTGCGACCTTAGGCGCTTTTATGAAGTATCCGTGGCTTGCCACTCACAGCAACGATGTCAATGATAAATACCATCAAAATGTACAAAAATTTGGCTGTTTTTATAGCGAAGCAGCTCAGTTAGAAGAGTTGGCAGCCTGTTTGCATTTACCACGTTCAACACAGCACGATGGTTTTGCGCGTCATCCGCTGGCTTATTTACTAGAAGCGGCAGACGATATTTGCTATGCCTTGATCGATTTAGAAGATGGTATCAATCTCAATATGCTGACCTATAGTGAGGTTGCCGCCATATTTTATGAGCTGATTGGTGAGCGCCCTAACAGTATCAATCTGCCCGTACACATGTCTGTCAGGCAGAGCTTAGCGTCATTGCGAGCCCGCGCGATGATGCGCTTGGTCAATACCGTGACCGATGCTTTTGTCGCCAACAGTGATGCATTGCTGGCTGGTACACTGCAAGGCAGTTTATTTGACCACTGTGATATCAGTGTGCAAAGTGGCATCAACCAAGCCAAACAGTTGGCACGTGAGAAAATATTCAATCACCCAAGCAAAGTCCGAATGGAGCTAATGGCCAATCAATGCTTGCATCGTTTATTAGATGCTTTTATGCCATTGGCTTGGACAGGTAGTAGAGCAACATCTGATCCTCAATTCATGTCCTTTGAGCAGCAGCGCCTACTAATGTTGTTACAGCCACATCTCGATGAGCATCGGCGGCTATTATCAGATAATGTCTATCACAATATTTTAAATATATTGGACTTTATCACTGGGATGAATGATCATGAGGCGTATCGATTGGCACAAGAGTTACAAGGCCATTGGGGTACAATGGTTTAACAAACCTATGCAGGTCTAGTAAATTAACACAAGTTGCGTATTTCAGTCGTATTTTTACGCTGAAATGAGTATGATAAACCCTTATTGGACAATTTTGAAATATTATGAGCAGTCGCGAACAAAAGAAACTTCAAACTCGGCACGCCTTTTTTAATGCCGTGCTTGATTTATGTATGACAGGGCAGTCTTTTAGCTCAATCAGCCTCCGGCAAGTAACGCGTGAGGTTGGCGTGGTGCCGACCGCATTTTATCGGCATTTTGATGACATGGAATCGCTTGGTCGAGCATTGGTGGTAGAAGAACTAGGCGGTACGCTGGCGATTCTAAGCGATAGCTTGCAAATTGGGCGTAAACGTAGCTTTGATCGCCAAATTGCTAAGAGCATTCAGCTGTTCTTGTATATGGTCAGTGATCAGCCTTATTACTGGCAATTTTTAGTCAGTGAGCGCTACGGTGGCTCAGAAGCTGTACGCAAAGCCATTAATGAACTTGTCAAAAAACATGCTCAAAGCTTGGCTGATGATTTAGCGCTACAGCCTGCTTTTACTCATATCAACGCCTATGACCGTCGCCTACTGGCTGAAGCTGGGGTAAATATGTTCTTTTCTTGGATTATCGATTGGTTGGAGCTGACTTATACTGAAGACCATGATGATGAAATCGATCTGAACGAGATTGAAGAAAATAAACAGCTGATGCTCCATAATTGTACTCGCCAAGCACAGATGCTGTTTTATGGGGCTTATAACTGGAAATCTACGGAAGAGACGCACTTAGGAGATTAAGTGGCGTCAGCTATTCTACCTCGGCACTGATTGAGACTCTTTTTAGGTGGCTCAACGTTAGAAACTGGGTCTAAATGCCCATAAACGTTGTGTCACCACTTTAATTTCTTTGGCTTTTTTATTATTGCCATTCTCATTATTACCATTATTATTGTTAGGCGTGCTGCTATTCGCATTACTCCCTGCTGCCGCGCCAGTATCAGTCGCAATTTTACTAATCAATACGGTTGCAAACCGTTGTCTTTGTTGACCAAGACTTGCACTATCCGTTGCGGTAATAAGCGCCATAAAGGCTTGGCTATCGACTGCGAGCAGTGGTTTTAACGCCTTTCGCTGATCATCATTTAAGCTGCTCAACATCGGCAATTGCCACACATCATCGATAGAGGCTAACGCCTGCTTTGCCCGCATATCGACCAATCCCTGCATCTGTTGGCTGGTTGCGCCATCTATCAGTGCAGCCAGCAAAACTGGACTGGCAGTATTGACATTAATAGGCACATAATAAGGAACCGCCGTAATATAAGGACGTAGTGCTGCTAGTACTTCAGCATTTACCCCTCGAATCTCTTGCAACTGATCGACACTCACCAATGCTTGATTGGGCAAAGTCTTACTCGCTGAGCCACTTGATTGCTGAGAATAAACCACACTCTCATCACCACCATCTTGATAAACGTCGCTATCCGTATCTTGATAATCAAGAACAGCAATGGCAATATCAGGTTCCAGATTTAATTGTGTCAATAGTCTTTGAAATATGGCTACAGCGGCGCTATCAACCGCGCCATTCTGATATAAATTATTAATATTAAAACGACTGGCTTCATCGCGCAATTCAATACTGATGCTATGATTGGCTAAAAGATAAGGCGGTAATGGCTGCGCCCAAATATCTTGCTCACTATCTGTGTCATTCAGCTTATCGTCAGCACGAATCATCGTGATGGCTAATTGCTGACCAGCATTGATATCTTGTGACAGCTGATTTTGATCAAACAATAAACCGCTACGCCTAATAGCAATCTTTTGACTGGCAAGCATCGCCCCCGCCACCACGGTAATACTGACCACCAATAGTAAGATAGTGAGCAGCGCTACTCCGCGCTGAGAGTGCGTTGTCATTGACTTAAGCCGCTTTTATTATTGACCCAGTTGTACATGTTAAATATTACTTCCTGCATTGTTATTTACATTACTATTCGGGTTGTCATTATTAGTATTATCACTACTATCGTTATTGCTACCATTGCCATTATTAGCAGCATTGTTATTGCTTTTGTTGGTATTGTTAATTGGTATTGGTTGGGGAGCAAGCGCCCACTGCCAAGTGATAGGCATATCCTGATAAGTAAAATTGACAGCAATACCTTTGGGCAATAAAACCACTGCCGGCTTGACGTTTATGGCATTGGCCGTCTGCCCAGAGGTTGTCTTTGTACTGCTATTGCCGTTATTACTGCTGTCTGCATCTGGGAATTTGGTGCTCAGTTCAGGTAAATATGCTTGCCAACGCCCTGCGGTGACGCCTTCTAGCAATACACTGTCTAGGCTGATGCTATCGCGCCCACCATCGATGCTGGTATATTGGCGGCGAATTAAACGCTCATCTGCAAAAATGTATTCGATATGCTGGACACTCATGCTACTTTGATAACGTGGATCGGGGTCGGCAAAACGAACAAAGCTGACATGCTCACCATCCAAGCTCATAAAAGGCTCAGGCACTGTTTCATTGGCTTGGGCGCTATTGTTTGTGCTATCACTGGCATTTGTACTGTTATTTGTCACACTGATATTTTGAGTATTTGGTATTTGATAAGGGATAATTTGACCCATGTCTTGCTGTAGCTGCAAATAAGCATATTGCAAAACAGCTAAGTTATCAGCATGAAATTGTGCACGTTCTCGGGCGCGGTTGACGCTATCAAACACTTGCCAGCCAGCCACCGCCAGCATCGCAAATATTGCCATGGCGACCATCAATTCAAGTAGCGTAAATCCACGCTGCGACTTCACGGATTGCCTCCAGACTGCCCTGCAATATCAGCACCCAAACTGCTTAAGTCCAAACTGCCAACGTCTTGCTCCGCATTGCTCAATATTACGTTGATATCAGTCACGGCGGTGCGCGTCTGTCCATCTATAATGGGTGCGACAGCGATATTCACCTCTTTTAAAGCAGGCGTAATGGCATCACTGACCGTCATCACGACTTGCCAATCACGCCCTTGAGCATTGATTGTTTGTGTGCGATTGGCCGTCAGCCAAGTCTCTTGAATACGCAAATCAGCGGCCGCATTCTGTGCGACAAAATGTGCCAGTGTGCGTGTGCGTAAGACATCCACTGAGCTGAGATAAGCACTACTGGCACGGCTAGCAGCCACAGCAACAACCGCTAAAATCGCTAACGCTACCATTACCTCAATCAGAGTAAAGCCGCTTTCATGCGATAGCATTGGCTTTTTGTTTATATCAGCAGATATAATGTCATCCTTATCTATCATCAGTTACAGTCCTTGTCCGATCGTCATACTACCATCAGGCATAATAGTAATGACCTCGCCCACCAGACGCGAATTGTGCAGCACCTCAATGGTGACGGGCGTTGCTTGCCCTGTACCAAACCATAATATCTGTGGGACTGCTTGATTAGCAAACCAAGGCTGCAATGTTTGCCCCTGTTCAGGCATTGATAGATTGCCAGCCTCCAAGCTTTGCACCCTTAAACTAACCCCAGCAGGTAACTCTGGCAAACTGACTTCTGGCTCAATCTCCCAGCTAGGCACTGGTTGTTGCTTTCCCATCGCCCCCGACCTACTTGTCAGGTCAGCAGACAATTCCATCGAATTTTTAGGCATGCTGTCCATGCTATTTGACGGGGTATCATTGGTCTGATAGGCAATATAAGGATTTGATAAAGTAACAATCACAGGAGCTACTTGACCTTGTTTATCCGCTTGTAAACTTAAACCCATCGGCTGCATACGCTCAGCAGACAACAACCGCACATAGCTCAGTGAATCCGTTAAATACTCATAAAAAGCACGGTTTTTACGCGATTCACTACTGCCCACCGACAAGCTCATCATGCCAGCAAAGATAGATAGAATAACGACCACCACTACAATTTCGACAAGGGTAAATCCCTGTTGTGCCTGAGCAAGGCTTGAGGATTTATAAGGGGAAACGTGAGCGTTTTGTACTAGAAAGGATTTATGCTGATAAACCAGAGGTAAGAGATATCTATCCGTGTTTTTATACTGCAAATATTGATGACTTAAGTGTGAATAGCAAGTGACCGCTGAGCTGGACGGAATCTTGGCAGTGACCGGCATATTGCACCTATAAACCTATGAGTAGGTTGTGGTATGAAGAATAAAACTATGATTGGGCGCTAAAGCTGGTAAGCATATACCCATTTTTAGCATGGATACACCGTGCTGCGATAATGAATATAGCAACACGAATTTAAAAAACTTGCGTTAAAAGACCATAAGTTGAATAAAGATATTAATAACTGGTATTACGGTGCTCTTCTGACTCAGTATCGATTTGCTCGACCAACTCCTGCATATCTTCATCCATCACCTCATCGTCAGCCGCAGGATAATGGCTCGGCAACTCAAGCATTTGCTGAACGAAGGCATAACGTAGGGTATCACGGCGACCCAAATACCGCTGGTAAAAGCTTGAATTTAATAGTCCAGCACCGCCCTGACCCATCGCCCAAATCGAGGACAAATAGTCGCGCGTGCTCAAACTACTATGCTGCTCTTGTAAATACGCACTGATAATGTCAATCAAGCGTTTCATACGCTGACGGCGAATATCATATAGCTCACCAAACAAGCGATTAAGACCCGTCACTGATGCCGCCAAACGCTCTTCGATTTGATTGAGCAACATGGCTTTTTGTGGATTAAATAACTGCTGAAAGATCATACGAGCAACGCCTGCTGATGGACAATCATCAATACGATTAATCTCAAACAGTTGTTCTTCATAGCGGATAATAATACGCAAATAGAGTTCATCTTTACTGGAGAAATGCTTATACAGTGTACCTTTAGCCAGATCCAGCTGGTCTGCCAAACTGTCTAAAGTAATATCACCATCGCCTGACTCAAGTAGCAATTGCTCTGCCATCGCTAAGATATTCTCTTCTCGTGCCTTGAACTGATGCTGACGACTCATAATCTCTCCTAAAACCTGACAAGATTAAGCATATGACCATCGTGTGGATGAATGCATCGGCGACAAGCGTATAACATCATACAAAGTCTGCTCGAAAACCACCAAAGGAGATATGCTTATGTTTGCTAAATAGTCATTGATAATCATAGGCTTACGCTCCACATCATAAATACAAATAACGTAAAGCAATAGGACTGTATCATAAATGACTGAGTGGTCATAGCATAACCATTTTAGTGATACTGTGCCAGTAAATTCTCAAAGTTTTTTGCAGTTAATGCCCCAACATCATTGCTACTACAGCCATACATCTCTGCCAGACAACTGGCGACATACGGTACGTAGGCAGGCTCATTCGGTCTACCACGCTTGGGCACCGGTGCTAGATAAGGGCTATCGGTTTCGATAAGCAGTCTATCTCTAGGCATGTTTTTTGCTGCATTTTTAATCATTTGAGCACTCTTAAAGCTAACAATGCCCGAAAATGAGATATAAAACCCTAAGTCAAGTGCACGCTTGGCCGTCTCCCAATCTTCGGTAAAGCAATGAATAATGCCATGTTCAGCGCCTTCTGATTTTAGTATATCAATCGTATCTTCTTTGGCATCACGCATATGAATGACGAGTGGCTTTTTCAGGCTTTGACTGGCATGAATATGGCGAGCAAGACTGGCTTGCTGCTCTTTTTTATTTTCCGTTGACCAGTAATAATCTAATCCTGTCTCCCCAATCGCCCATACATAGTCAGCATCAGCCGTTTCGATCAAACGCTCAACTGTCGCTGATTGCAAGACACTGATATCTTCACAAGGATGAATACCGACACTCATGCCAAGATTTAGCGCCTCATCACCATAAGTGCTGACAATATGAGCAATCTCATCATATTCGGCAAAATCACACATAATCGCCATTGCGCGGGTGACATTAGCAGTTTTCATCGCGTCAATCGCGCCAGACAATTTACCATCATACTTGGTTAAATCTAAGCGATTAAGATGGCAATGGCTATCAGTAAACATAAGTAATCTCGTTATTAAAAATGAATGAATAAAAAATATTGGGTTTAAAACCTTAGAGTATTGATTGCTCCAAAGGCAGCTGTTTTCAAGCAAAGTTTAGCTGTACACTATCAACACGCTCCTCAACCATATTTAAAACAGCCAATCAATCATAAAAGTCATCGCTAGTAAAAACATTACACCTTCTACTCACTTTTCATAAGCCCATCATTATGAACCATAAAAAAACCATCAGCCTTTCTCCGATTATAAAAACATTATTACCCAAACAGCTCTATAAAAAGCGGTTTTTATTACAAGACAAAGGGCTCAATAATCATATCAATATTGCCAAAGATGCACGCATCATTGGCAATTCGACCATTACCATTCGTAAAGGTCATGACAATCAAATTACTATCGGTAAGGGCGGCAAATTTAATCAGTTAAAAATTGACATCAACGGCAATCACAACCAAGTCACGATTGGAGAGCACGTTAAATTCTCGGGGCAATTATTGGTTGTCGGTAATCATCTGCATATTTATATCGGCAATCATACCACCGCTATTGATTGCTATATTTTGGCGCGCGATAAAAGTGTGGCCATTGGTCAATCATGCATGATATCACGTGGTATCGAAATTCGAGCGACTGACGTTCACAAGGTCTATGATATAGACACTAACGCGCGAGTGAATAAGGCACATACAGACGTCATTTTAGGAGACCATATTTGGATTGCCGCCAATGTGACCATTTCTAAAAATGTCTCTATCGCCAGTGGTTGTATCATTGCAGCAGGGGCATTTGTCAATAAACCAGTTGAGACGCCCAACTGCATGATTGCTGGTACACCAGCCAAAATTATTCGCCAAAATGTACGCTGGGAGCGTTAAAGAGTTAAGTTACAAGGCAACGTTTTGCTAAAGCAAGCACTGGCTATTTGACATCAATGCAATGGCACCACTCTCATTACTTCTTCTATGGTCGTTACCCCTTCACTAATACGCTTTGCGCCCGATAAGCGCAATGGCTGCACACCTTCGCGGTACGCTTGCTGCTTAAGCACATCTAAATTGGCATCGGCGGCGACCAGTTTTTTTAGCTCATTCGATAATGGCATGATTTCATATAAACCAACGCGACCTTGATAGCCCGTATGGCGACAATGCTCGCAGCCTTGCGCCGTATAAATTTGCGCTGGAGCGGGCGCACGCCAAGGCTGAACCAGTTCCTGCCACTGAACAGCAATTTCACTGTCTGGGACTACGTCTAGGGCTTTTTTGCAATGCGGACATAACGTGCGCAGCAAACGCTGCGCCATGACGCCTAATATCGTCGCTGAGGTCAAAAACGGCTGAATGCCCAAATCATGCAAGCGAGTAAGTGAGCTTGGTGCATCATTGGTATGCAACGTCGAGAGTACCAAATGTCCAGTGAGTGATGCTTGTACTGCCATATTGGCGGTTTCAGCATCGCGAATCTCACCGACCATAATGATATCTGGGTCTTGGCGCATCAAAGAGCGAATACCATCTGCAAAATGCAAATCAACCCCTGGATTGACCTGCATTTGGTTAAAAGCAGGCTCAATCATCTCGATGGGATCTTCAATCGTACAGACGTTAACTTGCTCGGTGGCGAGCTGCTTAAGCGTACTGTACAACGTTGTAGTCTTGCCTGAACCAGTCGGACCCGTAACCAAGATAATTCCATTTGGATGCGCGGTCAGCTCATGCCAAGTATCGAGCTGCTTACCTGACAAACCAAGCTGAGCAAACGAGCGCACCAGCACTTCAGGATCAAATACCCGCATCACCAGCTTTTCGCCAAAGGCAGTCGGCATCGTCGATAGGCGCAGCTCAGTTTCTAGACCCTTTGGAGTGCGGGTTTTCAACCTACCATCTTGTGGTTTGCGTTTTTCTGCCACATTTAGTCGTCCTAATATTTTAATCCGCGCCGTCACCGCGACAATGATTGCCAAAGGCATCTCATAGACGGTATGCAACACGCCATCGATACGAAAACGGACTTTACCCGTCTCACGGCGAGGCTCTAAATGGATATCACTGGCTCGCTGCTCAAAAGCGTATTGCAACAACCAATCGACAACTCTGACAATATGTTGATCGTTGGCATCAGGGTTGGTATTGTCGCCCAGTTGCAGTAATGCCTCGACATTGGTGACATCAGCCGCCGCCCGCTTATAGACACTATTTGCTCCTGCAATCGCTTGGGTGACTTGGTAAAATTCTTGACGGTAGCGATTGATTTGCTCAGGATTGATATAAACCGTACGATAAGTTTTAGACTTGATTAATTTTTCGATACTTGTCTGCCACTCAGTACAGAACGGCTGGTCTGTACCGATGACGACTTCATCATTCGTCACTTCAATGGGCAAAATATGCTGTGAGCGTGCATATTCAAAGGACATCAACTGAGTGACGGCTGGGACATCGACTTTTAACGGGTCAATACGGACAAGTGCCATGCCTGCTTTGGCAGCTAACCATTGATTCAACCATACCAAAGTCAATTTATGCTCAACATTTTTATCCAGTGCATGACCGTTTGGCAGACCAAATTCACTGATGGTCAGGAGTGGATGCTGCGCTTTATCACGGCGGCTCGTCATCACTAAATTGTAGCCACGCTGATCAATTACCTTATCTGCCAATAGTTCATCTAAGCACCAACGTAAATCAATCACGATTGAATATTTCTGAGCAGACATATTTTTCTTCTTTTATTATTGATGCATTATTTATTGATGCGTTATTTATTGAGGAGTGATTTATGGATAATTCATGCGGCAGTAATGGCGTCACTGGGCACTATAAGCTCACTTTGACAACAGCCGTTATCTGCAATTGCCCTGATTCTATCAACTGGAAGCTCACATCGACAGACTTATAACGCATGACAAACGGCGTATTTATCTCCGCGCGACGATAAGCTGGACGCGGGTCTTGTGCAATTAACGCTTTAATAGTCTCGATATCAGCAATGAGCAACTGCTCTTGCATTTGTTGAATAAGCGTCGCTACACTATTATTTTTTGCATGAATAGCTTTCTTATTATTTTTACTCTCAGTCTCAGTCTCAGTCTCATTGTCATTGTCATTTTTATCGCATCGTCCAGCATCAACCAACGTCATAAATTGCTCGTAAGCAGACTCCGCAATAATTACCTCTAATAAGTCTGGCGCAGTTGGCGCAAACCCGCTTTTTGCATTACTGAGCGCATCGCTATAAGCGACATAGGGCTTAATATCGATAATCGGCGTACCATCTATCATATCGGCACCGCTAATAATAAGTAACACGCGCCCATCGCAAACCTCGATACTTTCAAGCTTGACGACAGATAACCCAAGCGCTGAAGGTCGATACATACTGCGACTGGCGAATACCCCTATTTTTTGATTGCCACCGAGCCTTGGTGGGCGGACTTGCGCACGAAAGCCAGTGCCGCCTTTGCCAATATGAGTGTCTTTATTAGTATAGTTATGATGAAACTGCCAACTGATCCAGATATGGCTGAACGCGTCTAAACCGGCAAATGCTACTGGCGAGTCATAAGGCGCTATCATCTCAATGATACTGATGAGCGCAACCAAATTCGGCTGGCGTGGCGCACCAAATTTCTGTGATAGCGGCGCACGATGGTAGCCAATCATTGGCGCATGGTGGTAACCCGCCAAAGAGATATTATCATCGGACATCATGTTTCTCCAAAAAGCCGTTCAATAGTAAGCATCTGCTTTTATGAGAACGTTTAGCGCATATTATCCAGTGATACAAAATTACTCACTAACGATATTCCATTTTATCATGCCGCATCGCCGCTGCTAGACGGATTTTTATTTTAAATTTTGGTATTATGAGCCATAAATTCGATGAGAGCCTTTATTTTTCAACCCTTATAAGCCATCTACAGCAACAGCCATTGTCGTGGTTTGACAGGTGACAGATTCAGTCGTATCTATCCTTAGACCTTATCAGTCCCTCTCCTAATTTTAAATGCTTAATAAGGTGTTAGAATATCGCCCCATAACATTGGTTAAAACATCGGCTATGCTACTTACTTTGCATGATAGATGTTTTAAACGATTGGCTGTTCCAATAGTGATTGAAAATTTACTACCTTTCTATACCCTTTTTCATTGAAAATTTTAATTTAACACTCATTTAAACTTAATAAAACCGATAGCAACTTATTAACGAGGACTTTATGTCAAAACTTCGCACCGAAACGGTCACAGAGGTTCATCACTGGAATGACGCTCTATTTAGCATCAAGACAACTCGCGACGATGGCCTGCGCTTTCGTAATGGCGAATTTGCGATGATCGGGATCGTTGTCGATGGCAGACCACTATTGCGCGCTTATTCGATTGCTAGCCCGAACTACGAAGATCACTTAGAATTCTTTTCTATCAAAGTTCAAGATGGTCCATTAACCTCGCGCTTGCAGCATATTAAAGTTGGTGACGAGCTGTTGGTGAGCAAAAAACCAACGGGCACTTTGGTACTAGATGATTTACTGCCTGGCAAAAACCTTTATATGCTCTCTACAGGCACTGGACTGGCGCCATTTTTATCGTTGGCACGTGATCCTGAAGTCTATGAACGCTTTGAAAAAATCATCTTGGTACATGGTGTGCGCCATGTCGATGATTTGGCGTATCGTGATATGTTTGAAAATGAGTTACCTAACGACGAGATCTTTGGTGAATGGTACCGTGAAAAATTCATCTACTACCCAACAGTGACTCGTGAGGATTTCAAAAATCAAGGTCGCGTGACTGACTTAATGACCTCAGGAAAGCTCTTTGAAGACATTGGCTTACCACCGATGAATAAAGAAGACGACCGTGTCATGATCTGCGGTAGCATGCCATTTAATGCTGAAGTTTCAGCGATTTTGGATGATTTTGGTTTGACTGTTTCACCACGCATGGGTGTCCAAGCAGATTATGCCGTTGAACGTGCTTTTGTAGGCTAAACCAATTTAATTGAAAATTATATAAAATAATTCTTGACGGATAAAAATAGGCTGCTATAATACGCAGCCTATACAGAGTTAACCCTGTAGCCCAATTCGATAATCTCTATCTAATAGACCTTATCTTCTAACATGCCAGTGTGATGGAATTGGTAGACATGACGGATTCAAAATCCGTTGCCTAATAAGCGTGTCGGTTCGAGTCCGACCACTGGTACCAATATTAGTAACAAATCAGCCTCCTCATTAGGAGGTTTTTTTGTGCCGGTAATATTATTGCTTCACTTACTTCTCTATTTCAGATTGCAGCACCGCAATTATCTTAATGGGCACGGCAAACTCCCACGGCATGCCAGCATTACAATAAAAATGTCCGTCACGAAATGACACGATATAAGCCGTAAAATCATTACCACAATGATCCATCATTGCTTGCTCATCACTATCATCACAAACCGCACACCATACTTTTTTATCGCCGCGTGCTAGCATCGCCCTTGTTAAATCACTCCCTTTTAGTTCATTATTCATCATCAGCTCCTTAGTCATTCTAAACTCTCTAACATCAAGCTCTTAAAGAGTTAATTTTACCAAAACTCCATTTTCGACCTTGGCATGAGCGATAAGCAATGTCTTTTTTACATGGTCATAGAGGCGCACAAGGCATTACTTATTGTTTTACAGTCATCCATTAGCGCGGATACTATATTGTAAAACACCAGAATCAAAACTGTAACATCTAAATGTGAGATTTATGACAAACGGTGAGGTGGATACGACAGGTGGTGCAAGAGTACAAATGAGTTTGATTTACAGTAGACTTAGATAATTTAAGAGCAAAAATATGTTTGCTAAATGCGATTTTTTTGAATGAATACTACTGTTTATTATTAACTAACTCTATGATATATAAGATTTATGACATATAAAATTATTCATATATCATTGCTAGCGTCCTGCTAACCTAGCAAAGGAGTCTATCGATAAATCCAAATTTTGACACTCAATCAAAGCGCTTGAATCAGGTAAAATAGTGAGTATGACAACTTCTATAAATGCTAGCCCTCGTAAAATCATTCATATAGACATGGATGCTTTTTATGCCAGTGTGGAGCAGCGTGACTTTCCTGAACTGCGCGGTAAGCCACTGGTGGTTGGTGGCGATCCAAGTGGTCGCGGCGTGGTCGCGGCAGCCAGCTATGAGGTGCGTAAATTTGGTGTACGCTCTGCCATGTCTTGTTATGAGGCGCGTAAACGTTGCCCAGAAGTCATTTTTGTAAGGCCACGCTTTGAGGTTTATCGCGCAGTTAGTAGCGATATTCGCCAGATTATGTACCGCTTAACGCCACATGTTGAACCATTGTCTCTAGATGAGGCGTATCTCGATGTTACAGGGCTACAAGTCCATAAAGGCTCAGCGACCTTGATGGCGAACTGGCTAAGGGCACAAATACTAGCGCATACTGGATTAATGGCCTCAGCAGGTGTGTCGTTTAACAAGATGCTGGCTAAAATTGCCTCTGATATCAATAAGCCCAATGGTACGGCTATCATCACGCCAGCGGACGCTGATGCCTTTATCAGTACGCTACCTATCGAGCGCTTTCATGGTATTGGTAAAGCCA